>JAXMDK010000001.1:0-223106 GCA_046348855.1 Paracoccaceae bacterium
AGATCGAGGAAACCACCTCGGACTACGACCGTGAAAAGCTGCAGGAACGTGTGGCCAAGCTCGCGGGCGGCGTCGCGGTGATCCGCGTCGGCGGCATGACCGAAGTCGAAGTGAAAGAGCGCAAGGACCGCGTGGATGACGCGCTGAACGCCACCCGTGCGGCGGTTCAGGAAGGCATCGTCGTCGGCGGTGGCGTCGCTCTGGTTCAGGCCGCGAAGAAGCTCGAAGGCCTGAAGGGCGACAATGCCGACCAGAACGCCGGCATCACCATCATCCGCAAGGCGCTTGAAGCCCCGCTGCGCCAGATCGCCCAGAACGCGGGCGTCGACGGTTCGGTCGTGGCCGGCAAGGTGCGTGAATCGTCGGACGCCAAGTTCGGCTTCAACGCCCAGACCGAAGAGTACGGCGACATGTTCAAGTTCGGCGTCATCGACCCGGCCAAGGTCGTGCGCACCGCTCTGGAAGATGCGGCCTCGGTTGCGGGTCTGCTGATCACCACCGAAGCCATGATCGCCGACAAGCCCAAGGACGCTGCCCCGGCGGGCGGCATGCCGGGCGGCATGGGCGGCATGGACGGCATGATGTAAGATTTCCCGTCAGGGAAAGCGGAAAGGGGCGCCTGCGGGCGCCCCTTTTTCTTTGCTGCACCGCGCCGGCCGGCGTAGCCTTGGCCCATGCGCCTGTTCCTGCTGACCGCCCTGACCATGTACGCCTTTGCCGCCAATTCGGTCTTGAACCGGCTGGCGATCCAGGGCGGCTGGATCGGGCCGTTCGGCTTTGCGGCGATCCGGCTGGCCTCCGGGGCGGCGGCGCTGGCGCTGCTGGCCCTGGCGCGCGGGCGCGGGCTGTCGTTCGGCGGGCGGCGGCGGATGCTGGGGGCGGCCATGCTTCTGACCTACATGCTGGGTTTTTCGCTGGCCTATCTGGCGCTGCCGGCCGGGGTGGGGGCGCTGATCCTGTTCGGAGGCGTGCAGGTTACCATGTTCGCGGGCGCGCTTCTGTCCGGTGAAAGCCTGCCGCCGCAACGCTGGCTGGGCGCGGGGCTGGCGCTGGCCGGGCTCGGCTGGCTCTTGTGGCCGACGGCCGGCGGCGGCGGGGCGGCGCTTCTGCCCGCCCTGTCGATGGCGGCGGCGGCGGTCGGCTGGGGCATCTATTCGCTGGCCGGCCGGCGCGAAGGCGATGCGCTGGCGGCGACAGCGGCCAATTTCGTGCTGGCCGCGCCCATCGCCGTTGCCGTCGCCCTGGCCGAGACAAGTGGCGGGGCGCTGCCGTCCGGGCCGGGGGTGGCGCTGGCGCTTCTGTCGGGCATCGTCACCTCGGGGCTGGGCTATGCGCTCTGGTATGCGGTCCTGCCCGAGCTTGGGGCGGGGCGGGCGGCGGTGGCGCAACTGACCGTGCCGGTGATCGCGGCCCTGGGCGGGGCGGCACTGCTGGGCGAGACGCCGGGCCTGCGGTTCGCGCTGGCGTCGGTGCTGGTCTTGGGCGGAGTAGGTCTGGCGGCGATGCGCCCGGCGCGCCGCGCCGCCGGCTGAAGGTCAGAGGCTTTTACCCATCCGCCGCGCCATCTGCGTCTTTTGCCCGACCGTCACCGGCCGGTCGGTCAGCCGGGTCGTGAAGCCCTCGCGTTCCCAGAAGGCGCGGCCGCGTGGGTTGGCCTCGAACACGGCGAGGTACAGCGCCTTCATGCCGCGGGCGCGGGACTGGGCTTCGATGTGCCGCAGGAACAGCCGGCCGGCGCCAAGACCGCGCGCGGCCGGGGCGAGGATCATCAGGCCAAGATAGGCGTCGTCCGCCTCGGGATAGCCGAAGGCGGTGTCGGCGACGCCGATCAGCGTGCCGCCGTCGAACAGCCCCAGCCGGAGATTGGTCGCCGGGTCGCAGCCGGGGGCCGTGTCGGTGAAGAATTCGTCGGTCACCTGGGGCCCTGGCGTTTCGCCGCGCTCGAGCAGGATATAGTCAGCCGCAGTGCGGAACAGCGCATCGACCGCCGCCCGGTCGGCCTGCGGATCGAGAGTGCGAAAGATCACCGCTCGCCGCCCACCGGGGCGATGGCGAGGATTTCAAGCTCGGCCCGCCCGCTGGGCCGCCGCCAGTCGGCCAGGTCGCCGACGCCCAGCCCAAGGAGTGCGCGGGCAAGGGGCGACTGCGGGGCAATGCGGTTGGCGGCGGCGTCGGCCTCGTCCTCGCCGACGATTTCGTAGGTGATCTCGCGCCCGTCTTCGTCGGCGACGGTGACGGCGGTGGCAAAGGCCACCTGACCGGGGGCGTCGGGCGGGGCGACCGGAATCGCGGTCCTGAGCCGCGCCTCGAGATAGCGGATGTCGCGTTCGGCGGCGCGCTCCGGCAGCCGGTCGAGCCGGTCGGCGCGGGCGCGCAGGCGGGAAAGTTCGGCCTGCGTGGCGGCCAGCCGGTCCTTCAGCGCCCGGAGCCCGCGCAGCGTGACATAGTTCGGATGGGGCGACAGCGGCAGGTCGGGCAGCGGCTGGTTGTCGGGGCCATCTTCCTTGACGAAGGCGCGGCTCATGGGACGATCACCTCGAGCGGGTCATAGCGGGCTGGACCGGGGGGCGAAAAGGCGACATCGGGCAGGCTGTCGGGCTTCAGGCGGACATGGGCCAGTTCGTCGCGCGAAAAGAACCGCCGCTCGCTGACCACCCCGGCGGGGTCCACCCAGGCCGGGTCGATCCGCCCGCCGGTCAGCGTGGCGCGGAAAAACAGGTCGACCTGGTGGAAACCGGACTTCGGGTCGTGGAATTCGTTGACCAGCGCCAGCGGGCCGACGTCGATCCTGAGGCCGCATTCCTCGGCCACCTCGCGGCAAAGATTGTCGGGCAGCGACATGCCCGGTTCGACCCCGCCGCCGGGGGCGCACCACAGATCCGACCGGCTGCCCGGATAGGCGTTGACCAGCAGAAGCCGGCCTTCATGGACAAGGATGGCGCGGGCGGCGAGGCGGGGCGAGCGGGTTTTCATCGGCCAAGACTGCCCGGCGCGGCGCCGGTCCGCAAGGGCTCTGGCGGCGGCGGGCGGGGAAGCCTATCTGGGAGAAATGCGGTTTTGTGCATCATTCTTTGTGCTGTTCCTGTGGCTGGCCCCGTGCCTGGCCAGCCCGGCGCGCGCCGACTGCGTGGTGCTGCTGCACGGGCTGGCGCGCAGCGACGATTCGCTGCTGGTCCTGCAGGCGGCGCTGGAACGCGCGGGCCACCGGGTGATCAATTCCGACTATCCGTCGACCGAGGAGGGGATCGCCGCGCTGGTGCGCGATCATGTCGGGCCAGCGGTGGCGGCCTGCGGGTCCGAACGGGTGGATTTCGTCACCCATTCGATGGGCGGCATCCTGGCCCGCGCCTGGCTGAAGGACCACCGGCCCGCCAGCATGGGCCGGGTGGTGATGCTGGCGCCGCCGAACGGCGGGTCGGAACTGGTCGACACGTTCCGCGGCTGGCGGGCCTTTCGCTGGCTGAACGGCCCGGCGGGGATGGAGCTGGGGACGGGGGCAGAGAGCGTGCCGAACCGGCTGGGTCCGGCGAGCTTCGATCTGGGCGTCATCGCCGGGAACCGTTCGCTCAACCCGCTTTATTCCTGGCTGATCGGCGGGGCCGACGACGGCAAGGTGTCGGTCGGCTCGGCGCGGCTGGCGGGAATGAGCGACTATATCGTCCTGCCGGCGACGCATACCTTCATGATGAACAACCCGCTGGTCATCGCCCAGGTCCTGGCCTTTCTCGACCGCGGGCGCTTCGACCACGGGCTGACCTACGGGCAGGCGGTGCGGCGGCTGATGCCGTGAAGGGGGCGCTGCCCCCGCCGCGCGCGACCCCCCGGGATATTTGGACCAGGGAGAAGGCGGGATCAGGTCTTGCGCAGGATGCGGTTGACGTGGCCCATCTTGCGGCCCGGCCGGGCTTCGGACTTGCCGTACAGATGGATCGCCGTGTCCTTCTGCCGGGCCAGCGCGGGCACATCGGCGATGTCGTCGCCGATCAGGTTCAGCATCTCGACATCGGCATGGCGGGCACCGTCGCCCAGGGGCCAGCCGGCCACGGCGCGGATGTGCTGTTCGAACTGGTCGATGGCGCAGCCGTTCTGGGTCCAGTGGCCGGAATTGTGGACGCGGGGGGCGATCTCGTTGACCAGAAGCCCCGTGGGCGTGACGAACAGCTCGACCCCCATGACTCCGACATAGTCGAGCGCGTTCAGGATGCGGGCGGCGATCAGCACCGCGTCGCTGCGTTCGCCGGGCGATATGCGGGCGGGGACGGCGGTGGTGTGCAGGATGCCCGACTTGTGGACATTCTCGCCCGGATCGAAGGCCGCGACCTCGCCCGAAGCCGAGCGGGCGGCGATGACCGAAATTTCGCGGCTGAAGGAGACGAAGCCTTCCAGCACCGCCGGCGCGCCCTGCATCGCGGCCAGCGCCGTGGCGGCGTCGGCGGGGGCGGCGATGCGTGCCTGGCCCTTGCCGTCATAGCCGAGCCGTGTGGTCTTCAGGATTGCCGGCGCGCCGATGCGGTCCAGCGCCCGGTCGAGGTCGGCGGCGCCGGCGACCGGCGCATAGGGGGCGCAGTTCAGCCCGAGGCCGGTCAGGAAGTCCTTTTCCGCGATCCGGTCCTGGCTGATCGCCAGGGCGCGGCGGCTGGGGCGGATCGGGCGGCGGGCTTCGAGGAGGTCGAGCGCGGCGGTGGGGATGTTCTCGAATTCATAGGTGATGACGTCGACCGCCTCGGCGAAGGCGGCCAGCGCCGCCGCATCCTCGTAGGGCGCGGTGGTCACGGCATGGGCGACGTCGGCGGCGGGCGGGTTGGCGGCCGGTTCATAGATGTGGGTCCGATAGCCGAGCCGCGCGGCGGCGACCGACAGCATCCGGCCCAGCTGGCCGCCGCCGAGGATGCCGATGACCGATCCTTGGGGCAGCATGTCACTCATCCTGCGGCGCCTCGGGGATCGAGGCCGACAGCGCCGCGCGCCAGGCGTCGAGCCGGCTGGCCAGCGCGGGGTCGTTCAGCGCCAGGATGCCGGCGGCCAGCAGCCCGGCATTGGCCGCCCCCGCCGCGCCGATCGCCATGGTGGCGACCGGATAGCCCTTGGGCATCTGCACGATGGAATAAAGGCTGTCGACGCCAGACAGCGCCTTGGTCTGGACCGGAACGCCGATGACCGGCACCCGCGTCTTCGAGGCCATCATGCCGGGCAGGTGGGCGGCGCCGCCGGCCCCGGCGATGATGACCTGCAGGCCCCGCCCGGCGGCGGTCTTGCCATAGTCCCACAGCCGGTCCGGGGTGCGGTGGGCCGAGACGATGCGCGCTTCGTAGGCGATGCCCAGTTCGTCGAGGATCTGCGCGGCCTCTTTCATCGTCGGCCAGTCCGACTGAGACCCCATGATGATGCCGACCCTGACGCTCATTCCCGCCCCCACTTATGTCACGCGCGCCCTAGCACGGGCGGCGGGGGCCGCGCAATCGGATCGGCGGCAGGCGCGCGGACGGGAGGGTCAGGCGATGATGTCGGGGGTCAGGATGTCTTCGATCCGGGCGATCTGGTCCTTGAGGAACAGCTTCTGCTTCTTCAGCCGGCGCAGCGCCAGCTGGTCGGCGCGGCCCGAGGTTTCCATCGCGTGAATCGCCTCGTCAAGGTCGCGGTGTTCCTGCCGCAATACCCCGAGCTTGACGCGCAGGACCTCTTCCGGGTCCATTTCGAACTGGGCATTCATAGATGTGATCCGACTCGTCCCGTTTGATCACAACTATAGCAATCCGGCCGCCTTGCGGAAAGATTCTGCACCCCGTCGCAGGCCCGGACTTGCCAGCGGCGGACGCCTTTCCCATATTTTGGATGCAGGGCCGCCGACCGGGGCCTTGTTGCATGTCGCTTAACCGCAAGGGCTTGCCAGAAATGACGAAACTGACGTTTGCCGCCCATCCGTTCCTGCTGGGGTTTGACCAGCTGGAACGCCTTGTCGAACGGACCGCGAAAAGCGGGAATGACGGCTACCCACCCTTCAATATCGAACAGTCGGCCGAAAATGCGTTCCGCATCACCCTGGCGGTGGCCGGCTTCCGCGAGGCCGATCTGTCGATCACGGTCGAGGATCGCCAGCTGGTGATCCGCGGCCGCCAGGCCGAAGAGGCCGAAGGCCGGATCTTCCTGCATCGCGGCATCGCCGCGCGCGCCTTCCAGAAGGCGTTCGTGCTGGCGGACGGGGTCGAGGTGGCGGGGGCGTCGATCGAGAACGGGCTCTTGAACATCGATCTGCGGCGTGCGGTGCCCGAAACGGTGGTGCAGACCATCCGTATCCGGTCGACGTAGGAGGCAGAGATGAACGAACCATTCGATTTCGGCGAGCAGCACGGTGAACGGATAGTCTATGTGCGCCCGGTCAAGGTTGCCGACCTTCCGCCCGAGGTGCGGGCACAGGCCGGCGGGCGCGAGGTGATCTGGGCGGTGCATGGCGAAGACGGCGAACAGCTGGCTCTGGTGGCCGACCGCACGCTGGCCTTCATCCTGGCCCGGCAGAACGACCTGTCGCCGGTCAGCCTGCACTGAGCGGGCTGCCAGACGGCGCATTTGCCGCGCTGCGGCATCCCTCCAACTTAGGGTGGACGGACGGCGAATAACCCCTCGGGTGATTGCGGCGCCGGTTCCTGACGGCCATGTGCCGGGCGAACGGGAGCGCGGCCGGATCGGGCCGCGGCCCGCAAACCAGCAACCGGACGAGGTACAGAATGCAGGTCAGTCGAGTGTATAGCGGCGCGCAGATCGCGCTTCATTGGATGATCGCCCTGCTGATCGGGGCGAACTACCTGATCAGCGAAGGCATGGGGGACGCGCTGGATGCGCGGCTCGAAGGCGGCGCGACGCAGGGCTTCACCCCGAACTTCCATGTGTGGGCGGGAAGCGCCGTCCTGGTGCTGGCGCTGATCCGGCTGGGGATGCGGCTGGGCCGTGGCGCGCCCGAGGCGGCGGGCGAGGGCCTTCTGCACCGGGCGGCGGGGATGATGCACTGGGCGCTCTATGCGCTGATGATCGCCGTGCCGGCGCTGGGCGCGATTACCTGGTTCGGCGGGATCGACGCCACCGGCGATCTGCATGTCCTGGCGATGAATGCGCTGATGGCGCTGGTCCTGGTCCATGCGGCGGCGGCGCTGTTCCACCACTATTTCCTGAAGGACGGGCTGATGACCCGGATGCTGCGCGCCGGATAGGTTGCGTAACCAGTGACACGGGTTCGCCCCCGGGGATCGCTTTCCCGGGGGCGCAAGTGAAAAGACCCTCGGGCGCATAGTCCAGAGGGTCTTTTCGTTTCGGCGGCGTCCCGGCGGGGTTTGGCTCAGGCCCGGATCAGGCCCATGCTTTCCAGTTTCAGGATCACCTGGTGAGCGCAGTTGTCGACGTCGACATTCTCGGTCTCGACGCGCAGTTCGGGGTTGGCCGGCACTTCGTAGGGATCGGAAATGCCGGTGAACTCCTTGATCTTGCCGTCGCGCGCCAGCTTGTAGAGCCCCTTGCGGTCGCGCCGCTCGCATTCCTCGATCGAGGTGGCGACATGGACTTCGACGAAGGCGCCGTAGGTCTCGATCATCTCGCGCACGTCGCGGCGGGTGGAGGCATAGGGCGCGATCGGCGCGCAGATGGCGATGCCGCCATTTTTGGTGATCTCGCTGGCCACATAGCCGATGCGCTTGATGTTGATGTCGCGGTGTTCCTTGCTGAACCCGAGCTCCGACGACAGGTGTTTCCGCACCACGTCGCCATCCAGAAGCGTGACCGGCCGGCCGCCCATCTCCATCAGCTTGACCATCAGCGCGTTGGCGATGGTCGACTTGCCCGAGCCGGAAAAGCCGGTGAAGAAGACGGTGAAACCCTGCTGGGCGCGCGGCGGCGAGGTGCGGCGCAGTTCCGCCACCACTTCGGGGAACGAGAACCAGTCGGGAATATCCAGGCCCTCGCGCAGGCGGCGGCGCAGTTCGGTGCCGGAAATGTCCAGCACGGTCGATCCGTCCGGCACTTCGTCGACCGGGAAATACTGCGCCTTTTCCTGCACATAGACCATCTGCTTGAAGGGCACGACCTCGATCCCGATCTCGGCCGCGTGCTTCGTCACCAGTTCCTGCGCGGCGTAGGGGCCGTAGAAGTCCTTGCCCTGGCTGTTCTTGCCCGGCCCGGCATGGTCGCGCCCGACGATGAAATGGGTCAGCCCGTGGTTCCTGCGGATGATCGCGTGCCACAGCGCCTCGCGCGGGCCGCCCATGCGCATGGCCAGCCCCAGAAGCGACAGGTGCGTGGTCGCGGCCGGGTACTTGTCCAACACCGCCTCGTAGCAGCGCACCCGGGTGAAATGATCGACGTCGCCCGGCTTGGTCATGCCGACGGTCGGGTGGATCAGAAGGTTGGCCTGCGCTTCCTTGGCGGCACGGAAGGTCAGTTCCTGGTGGGCGCGGTGCAGCGGGTTGCGGGTCTGGAAGGCGACGACGCGGGTCCAGCCGAGCTTGCGGAAATAGGCGCGCAGTTCGTTCGGCGTGTCGCGGCGGCCGCGGAAGTCGTAGTGCACCGGCGGCTGGATGCCGGTGACCGGCCCGCCCAGGTAGACGTTGCCGGCCTTGTTGTGCAGATAGTGCACCGCCGGATGCGCCGGATCGTCGGCGCCAAAGACGCCCTCGGCCTCGCGCGACTTGTCCGGCACCCATTTGTCGGTCACCGACAGGATGGCAAGGATCACGCCTTCCTGGTCGCGCAGCGCGATGTCCTGGCCGGGTTCGACCTTTTCGGCAAAGGCGTCGCTGACGTCGAGCGTGACCGGCATCGGCCAGAGCGAGCCGCTGGCCAGCCGCATGTCGGCGACGACGCCGTCATAGTCGGCCTCGGTCATGAAGCCCTTCAGCGGATGGAAGCCGCCGTTCATCAGGAGTTCCAGGTCGCAGATCTGGCGCGGCGTCAGATCCCATGACGGTAGGTCGCCCGCATCCGCCTTCAGCTTTTGCGCGGACTCGTAGGAAACATAGAGTTCCGGGATCGGGGCGTGGTTGGGACGCGACATCGGAAATGCCTCTGCAATGGACGAAGCGGCGGAGACGCCGACAGGCGGGGTCTAGCTTGCAACCGGAAGACTGTTCAAGCTGGGCGCGGTCTTTGGCCCCGAAAAGGGCAGGAATGCCGCGCGGTCGCGTGGGATTGGAACGGATTTCCGCACAAGCCGGTCAAACGATGCTTCCGGCAGCCGCAACGGCAACTCGGCGCGAGGCCATCGCCTCGCGCGTCGGGACCGGGATCAGCCTGTCTCGTCCGTGCCCAGATGTTTGGATCGGCGGAAGCCCCCTCGGCCTGCGCTTGCGCTCCGGCCAACCGGACCGGGCAACGCCCCACTGGGCGTCCCCTGGTCGGTCCGGGAAACAGCCGGAATCCTCAGTCGTGCCCGGCCAGCCAGCGTTCGGCGTCGAGTGCCGCCATGCAGCCCATGCCGGCCGAGGTGACGGCCTGGCGGTAGATGTGATCGGTCAGGTCGCCCGCCGCGAAGACGCCGGCGATGCTGGTGGCGGTCGATCCCGGCTGCACCTTGACGTAGCCGCCATTGTGCAGTTCCAGCTGGTCCTTCACCAGTTCCGACGCCGGGGCATGGCCGATCGCCACGAAGAAGCCCTCGCAGGGAATGTCGGTGACCTGGCCGGTCTTGACGTTGTGCGCCCTGACCGCGGTGACGCCCAGCGGCGCCTCGGTCCCGAGGATTTCCTCGACCGTGTGGTTCCACAGGACGCTGATCTTGGGGTGCTTGAACAGCCGGTCCTGAAGGATCTTCTCGGCGCGGAAACTGTCGCGGCGGTGGATCACCGTGACCTTCGAGGCGAAATTGGTCAGGAACAGCGCCTCCTCGACCGCGGTATTGCCGCCGCCGATCACCACGACTTCCTTGCCGCGATAGAAGAACCCGTCGCAGGTGGCGCAGGCCGAAACGCCGAAGCCCTTGAACTTTTCCTCGGACGGGATGCCCAGCCACCGGGCCTGCGCGCCGGTGGCGAGGATCACCGCGTCGGCGGTGTAGGTGGTGCCGCTGTCGGCCTGGGCGGTGAAGGGCCGTTTCGACAGGTCGAGCGCGGCAATATGGTCCGAGATCACCTCGGCGCCCATCGCCTTGGCGTGGGCCTCCATGCGCACCATCAGGTCGGGGCCCTGGACCTCGGTATCGCCGGGCCAGTTCTCGACCTCGGTGGTGATGGTCAGCTGGCCGCCGGGCTGGATGCCCTGCACGAGCACCGGCTTCAGCATGGCCCGCGATGCATAGACCGCCGCGGTATAGCCGGCCGGACCCGACCCGATGATGAGAACCCGAGTGTGGCGCGTTTCGCCCATGACCTGCCCCTTCACTTCCTTGCCGGGGGCATATAATCAGCCCGGCGAGCCGGGGGAAGGGCCGTTCAGCGCCCAGCGGAACCCGGCATTGGCAAATAGCGAAATAATATTGCGCAATATTGCCCGCGGCGGTAAGTTCCGCAAAATTTTGAAGGAGATGCCCGATGGCTGGCCACAAACTTGACGAGATCGACCGCAAGATCCTGTCAGAGTTGCAGGCCGACGGGCGGATGACCAACGTCGAACTGGCCGGACGGGTGGGCATTTCGGCGCCGCCCTGCCTGCGCCGGGTCAGGACGCTGGAAGAGGGCGGCTACATCCGCGGCTACCATGCCGACGTCAATCCGCGCGAACTGGGCTTTGAAGTGCATGTCTTTGCCATGGTCGGCCTGAACAGCCAGGCCGAGGCCGACCTGTCGGCCTTTGAACGGCGCTGCCGCGACTGGCCCCTGGTGCGCGAGTGCCACATGCTGAACGGCGAGATCGACTTCATCCTGAAATGCGTCGCGCCCGATCTGTCGACGTTCCAGAGCTTCCTGACAGAACAGCTGACGGCGGCGGCCAATGTCGCCTCGGTCAAGACCAGCCTGGTGATCCGCTGCGCCAAGGACGAACCGGGCGTGCCCTTCGATGTGCTCGAGGCGCGGATCGCCCGCCTGGGCTGATCAGGCCCGGCGTCGGCGTCCCGCGCCCCGAAGCTGCCCCCACGGCGGCCGTTGACTGCCCCGGCGGACGGACCGCCGGGCGCAGGGCAAGCCGGGTCAGGCGGCCGCGACCTCGTCGGCCTCTTCCGCGGTCAGGCGGGGATAGGCCAGCGGGCCGAAGCCGCCGAAATCCTTCAGGTTCGGGAACATGGCCAGGAACAGTTGGGCAAGCTGGGGGTCGAACCGTTCGGCGAAGTCCTTGCCGGGGTGATAGCTTTCGATCTCGACGCCGGCGCAGCGCAGGGCGCCGTGGCGGGCGAGGACCACATGGTAGACGCTGACCGGCGCCACCGGCGTGACTTCGACCACGCTTTCGCCGTCGATCAGGCTGCGCGCCGGGATCGAGGTGCGCAGCGCGCCGATCCGGTTGTAGCGCCCGCCCTGCAGGGCGACACGCGCCTGCGGGCCCAGCAGCAGGTCGGGCATCGGGCGGCCCTCGCCGAAGGCTTCGGCGGTGATGCGGGTCATGGTCGCCGGCGCAAGGCCGGGAATGGTCTGTGGCGGAAACAGCGTCATCGCGCCGATCCATACCACCTGTTCGCGGCGGCCGTCGGCGGTCACCACCGTGGCGCCGGGCTCAAGATCCTCGACCGCGACCAGCCCTTCGGTGGTTTCGATCAGCGTGCCCCGGGCGATGGCGGAAAAGGCTTCCTCGAAGGCCGGAAGGGCGGGGGCGATGCGGGTCGCGGTTTCCACCGCGCCATCGGCGCCCAGCCAGGTGGTTTCATAGCGGCGGGTCATGAAGGCAGCTCGGGCCGGACGGGCGGCCGGCTTGGCGCCACGCGGCAGGAAGGGTTGCGGGAGTTTGGCTTTTTGCGCGGAGGCAACGACAGGCGCGGCAAAGGCCGCCGCCGGAGGGGCAGAATGCAACATCGAAAAACCTTTCGGTTCAAAAAAGATCCCGAGGCAGAACGCCGCGGAAATTCCAGTACTATTCAGTCGCGGGCCGAAAATTGACCCGCAACTTTCTTAACAGCCCCGGTCCGGTCCTGTCAAAAATTTGCAGAGATTTGTGCGGATCGGCACTTCCGGCCGGCGGGCTGCCGCGCTTTGTCACGCGGCGGGCAACAGTCGCCGGGCGGCAGACGGACCGGCGCGGGCAGATGCGCCGGCGGGCAGGGAATCACAGGCGGATGGCCGAGATCAGCCGGCCATAGTCGGCTTCGCGCATGTGCACCGACCGGCGGTAGGAAAAGAACCTGTCGGGGTCGGAATAGGTGCAATGCCCGGTCCAGACCGCCCGGCCGACGCCGGCGGCGCGCAGTTGATGCAGCCCGAAGCCGGGCAGGTCGAAATGCAGCCGGTCGCCGCTGCGGCCGACGAAAAACCGGTCGAAGGCGGGGTCTTCGGCCAGGAAACTGTCCATGAATTCCTGCCCGACTTCATAGGCGCGCTGGCTGATGGTGGGGCCGATGACGGCGCGGATACGTTCCGGGCGGGCGCCGAGCGTCTCCATCGCGCGGACGGTGTTGCCGAGGATGCCGGCCAGCGCCCCGCGCCAGCCGGCATGGACCGCGCCGATCACGCCGGCCTCGGGGTCGGCCAGAAGAACCGGCTGGCAGTCGGCGGTCAGGACGGTCAGCGCCAGGCCCGGCCGGTCGGTGACCAGCCCGTCGGCGCGCGGCGGCTTGTCAAAGGGTTCGGTGACGATGACGGCGTCGGCGGAATGGACCTGGTGGACGCCGACCAGCGCCGCCGGCGTCACGCCCAGCCGGTCGGCCACCCGGGCGCGGTTGACGGCGACCGCCTCGGACTGATCCGACGAGCCCTGGCCGCAGTTCAAGCCCTGGAAGATGCCCGACGACGCGCCGCCCTTGCGGGTGAAGAAGCCATGCGCGAGGGGCAGCAACGCATCATGTGTCAGCAGTTCGAGCGTCGTGGCCATCAGGCGGGGTCCAATCCGGGCGGCGGCGGGCTGCCTGCGGGGTGGCAGGCGATCACCTTGAACAACTCACCCATTTCCGAGGGGTCGGTCAAGCGGCGATGCGCGGCGCTGTGTGTTTCCAGCGCGGCACCGGCAACGCCGCGCCCGAGCTTTTCGGCGCGCGCGTCAATGCCGAGACGGCGGAGGAAAACGCCCTGGGGCACCATCGCGGTGGCCTCTGCGCCGCCCTGGCGGAAGGCCAGCGCCAGCGCCTCGAAATCGACATGCGCGGTCAGGTCGGCCATCCCCGGCTCGGCCAGGGGATCGCTGGGCTGGTGGCCGCGCAGCGCCTGGAACGTGTCGCCCAGCGACCGCCAGCCGCCATAGTCGACTACCAGCGCCGCGCCGCCCCGCCGGGCGATGCGCGCCGCAATTGCCCCGGCGACCGTGGGGAGTGCCGGGCAAAGTTCGACCACGTCACCCTCGGCCGTATCCGCCAGCCGATGGGCAAGGGCCGCCACCGGCAGGGCAGGGGCCAGCCCCGCCGCCAGCTGCCCGTCACGCAGGCCGATCTGGCGTTCGGCCCAGCCGGCGCCGGTGCGGACGAACTGGCGGATCGGCAGGGCGTCGAAAAACTCGTTGGCAACCAGATAAAGCGGCAGGTCCGGCAGGCCGGACAGGTCGTCGTGCCAGCGGACCGGATGATCGCCGAGCGTCTGGCGCTGGCGGGCGCGCAGGTGGGGCGACAGTTCGACCAGATGCACTTCGGCGGCATCGCGCATCGGCGGGACGGTGCGCAGCGCGCGCAGAATGTCGGCCATCAGCGTGCCGCGCCCCGGCCCCAGTTCGGCCAGCGCGAAGCGGGGCGGGCGGCCCTGGTCGACCCAGCACTGGGCGAGGCACAGGCCCAGAAGTTCGCCGAACATCTGGCTGATTTCCGGCGCGGTGGTGAAATCACCCGCCACGCCGAACGGATCGCGGGTGGCGTAGTAGCCATGCTGGGGGTGCATCAGGCATTCGGCCATGTAGTCGGCCAGCGTCAGCGGCCCCTGCGCCACGATCCGCGCCGCCAGAAGGCCGGCGAGCCCCGCGGTCATGGCCGAGGCGCGGCGCGCGAGGACCGTGCCAGGAACCACAGTCCCGCCGCCACCATCGGCAGGCTGAGAAGCTGGCCCATCGACAGGCCGAAGGTCGCACCGCCGATCACATGGCCCAGCGGGTTGTCGGGCGTGATGAACTGGGCGTCGGCCTGGCGGAACAGCTCGACGAAGAGCCGCGACAGGCCGTAGCCCAGAAGGAAGGTACCGGTGACGAGGCCCGGCCGCTTCAGCCCGCCGCGCCGCACCAGCCACCATAGCACAAGGCCAAGCGCGATCCCCTCCAGCCCCGCCTCGTAAAGCTGGCTGGGGTGGCGGGCGCATTCGCCGGGGATGATGCCGGGGCAGGATTGCGCCGCCTCGCCGGGAAAGACCACCGCCCACGGCAGGTCGGACGGATGGCCCCACAGTTCGGCGTTGATGAAGTTGGCGATGCGGCCGAAAAACAGCCCGATCGGCGCCACCAGCGCCATCGCGTCCGACAGTTGCAGCGCCGGGACGCCGTTGCGGCGGCAGAACCACAGGCCGGCGGCGATCACGCCCAGGAAGCCGCCGTGAAAGGACATGCCGCCTTCCCAGACCTTCAGGATCTCGGACGGGTGCGCCAGATAGTAGTCGCGCTGGTAGAAGAGCACGAACCCCAGCCGCCCGCCGAGGATCACCCCCAGCACGATTGCCGACAACAGGTCCTCGACCCGCCGCGGCTCCATCGGCGCCCGGTCGCCGGGCCAGAGGCCGGGGCGCGCCATCAGCGCCATGATCACCCGCCAGCCGGCGATCAGCCCGGCCAGATAGGCCAGCGCATACCAGCGCAGCGCCAGTTCATGCCCCCAGAGCGTGACCGAGAACAGATTGCGCGAAATGTCTGGGAACTGGAGGACGGCGAGCATGGAACCCTTTCATCTGGCCCTGACAGAGCCTCTGGCCGCGGCGAAGTCAACCTTGTGGTTTCGCCGGCCGGCCCGCATATAAAGGCCGGGATACCAGTCTGGAAGGAGAAGGGCCATGCAGGGCGGAAACAAGTTCTTCGACGACATGTCGAAGCTGATGACCAATGCGATGGGCGTCGCCCAGGGGGCCAAGACCGAAGCCGAGACGGCAATGAAGGGCTGGGTCGACCGCTGGCTGGCCGACCGCAATTTCGTGACCCGCGAGGAGTTCGACGCGGTTCGGGCCATGGCCCAGAAGGCGCGCGAGGAAAACGAGGCGCTGAAGGCGCGGATCGAGGCGCTGGAAGGCAAGGGGCCGACGGACGGCGCGAAGAAGCCGGCGGCGAAGAAAGGCTGAGATTCGGCGGGCCGGGGGCAGGGAGGGGCGCTGCCCCTCTTTGGCCTGCGGCCAAATTCACCCCGGGATATTTGCGAACGGAAGATGGCAAGGGCCACTTGAGGCCCAGGGCGCCGCGCGATGTCCGAAGGGCGGGAATTGGTCGGAGCGAGAGGATTCGAACCTCCGACCCCCTGCTCCCGAAGCAGGTGCGCTACCAGACTGCGCTACGCTCCGACCGTGGGCGGGGGGTTACCGATTCCCGGTTCCAATTGCAAGGGGCGATTGGCGGCGTGGTGCGGCGGAGAGGAGGCGGCGATGAAGGGCGCAAGGACGGCCGGACCGGCCGCGGGCGATGGGGCAGGGACGGGCCCGAGGTTGCTGTCCGGTGGCAATCCGCAGATCGCCAAGGGCGAGGGTGACGGGCCGGTGCAGGCCTTCATCGCGGCGATGCCGGGCTGGCAGCGGGAGGCGGGCGTTCGTCTCGACGCGCTGGTGGTCCGCGCCGTGCCGCAGGTGCGCAAGGCGGTCAAGTGGAACTCGCCCTTCTACGGCCGGGAGGCCGGCGGCTGGTTCCTGAGCTTTCATTGCTTTGCCCGGTATGTGAAGGTCGCGTTCTTCCAGGGCGCCCTGCTGACCCCGCCGCCGCCGGAGCCGTCGAAAAGCGGCGACACGCGCTATCTGCATGTCGGCGAAGGAACTGCGCTCGACGAGGATCTGTTCCTGGACTGGGTTCGCCAGGCGGCGGACCTGCCGGGCTGGCGCGTCTGAGCCGGCCGGTTCCGATGGGGAATCAGCCCCGCCCCGTGCGGCTGCCCGGTTGCAGGATGCGCTGGATCAGGCTGGGGCGCGGCATGGTCGCCAGGTCGCCGCGGCCGCGGGTGTCGAGCACCGGCTGGTTATCGGAGGCGCCGGCGCGAGTTTCACGCAGCACGATATAGATGCCCGAGGCGATGACGATCCCGGCGCCGACCAGCGTCTGCAGGTCGGGCTGTTCGTGGAAGATCAGCGCGCCATAGACGGTCGCCCACAGGATCTGGCTGTATTGCATCGGCGCGACGATCACCGCCTCGGCCATCCGGTACGACAGGATCGACAGCGCGGTCCCGGTCAGGCCCATCACCGCGATCACCGCCATCAGCCCCAGCTGGTGCAGCTGCATCGGCTGGTAGAAGAACGGCAGGGCCGCGCCCATCACGATCACGTTGGTCAGGATCGGGTAGATCAGCAGCACCACCGGCCGCTCGTCGGTGCCGACCTTGCGCACGACGATGGCGGCGAGCGCCCCCGTGCAGGCCGCGACCAGCGCCGCCAGATGGCCGGTCGTCAGGCTGGACTGGCCGGGGCGCAGCACGATCAGCACGCCCACCAGCCCGACGATCACCGCCGTCCAGCGCCGGAGCCGCACCCGTTCGCCCAGGATCGGCACCGACAGGATGGTGATGATGAGCGGGATGGCGAAGAGGATCGCGTAGGTCTGCGCCAGGGGCAGCACCCCGAAGGCATAGAAGGCCGAGACGGTGGTGACGATCGAGGCGATGGTGCGGGTCGCGACCCAGCCCGGATGGCGGGGCCAGAGGCTGCCGCCCGATCGGTCCTGCAAGAGGAAGAACGTCACCAGCGGAAAGCTGAGCAGCGCCGAGAAGAACACGATCTGCACGGCCGCGAAGTTGGTGCTGAGGAATTTGACCACCACGTCATGGGTGGCGAATATCCCCATGCTGGCGAGGGCCGTGAGCACCCCGCGCAGATTGTGACCGCCGTTTGCCTGCGACATGTCTTCCGCCCGTTACCGCTAGCGCCCCTTTGAGGCAAAGGGGCGCGGAAGGCAAGGAGGGGCGGCGATTATTCCTAGCCGCGCCCGATCTTCTGCAACAGCGGCAGCAGGTCGGCCATCTCCGGCCCGGTCGCCTGGCCGGTCAGCGCCAGGCGCAGCGGCATGAACAGCGCCTTGCCCTTGCGGCCGGTCGCCTCTTTCACCCGCGCGGTCCAGTCGCCCCAGGTCGCGTCGGTATGGGGCAGGGGCGGCAGCATCGCCAGGGCCTCGGCCACGAAGGCGCGGTCCTCGTCGGCGATGACCGGGGTGGCGCCGTCGCGGCAGAGCGTCCACCAGTCGCCGACCTCGTCCAGCTTGGTCAC
Source organism: Paracoccaceae bacterium (assembly GCA_046348855.1). GTDB lineage: Bacteria > Pseudomonadota > Alphaproteobacteria > Rhodobacterales > Rhodobacteraceae > TMP-24. The sequence goes on from JAXMDK010000001.1 coordinate 17,412, forward strand.
GTTCCGGCGCACCACCTCCCACAGGCGGGGCGCGATCGCCGCCGGCACGCCCAGCGCCGCCATCCGGTCGGCGACCTCGGCATAGGGCAGGTGGTGGTTGCGTTCGCGGGTCAGCGGCCATAGGTCCTCGGCGTCGAACTTGGTCGGCGCCGCGCCGAAGGTTCCGATGTCGAACCCCTCGGCCAGCTCGTCGAGCGACATCTTCAGTTCCACCGGGCGCGACGAACCCAGCCGCGCCATCAGGCTCAGGAGCGCCTCTTTCGCCACGCCCGCCGCGCGCAGGTCGCGCAGCGACAGCGTGCCGAGCCGCTTCGACAGTTCCTCGCCCTTCGCCCCGGTCAGAAGCGAATGGTGGGCAAAGGTCGGGGGCGTGCCGCCCATCGCCGCCATGATCTGGATCTGGGTCGCGGTATTGGTCACATGGTCGGCGCCGCGCACGATATGGGTCACGCCCATGTCGACGTCATCGACCGACGAGGCGAAGGTATAGAGGATCTGCCCGTCGGCGCGGATCAAGACCGGGTCGGAAACCGAAGCCGTGTCGATCGACACCGGCCCGAGGATACCGTCGGGCCATTCCGTCCGCTTCTGGTCGAGAAGGAAGCGCCAGTAGGGCGTGCGCTCAGTGCGCAGCCGGTCCTTTTCGGCGTCGCTCAGCGCCAGTCCGGCGCGGTCGTAGACCGGCGGGCGGCCCATGTTCAGCTGTTTCTTGCGCTTGAGATCCAGTTCGGTCGGGCTTTCGAACACTTCGTAAAGCGCGCCCTTGCCCCGCAGATCGTCGGCGACGGCGCGGTAGCGGTCCAGCCGAAGCGACTGTTTTTCCACCCGGTCCCAGTGCAGGCCCAGCCAGTCGAGGTCCTGCATGATCCCGTCGGCATATTCCTGTTTCGAGCGTTCCCGGTCGGTGTCGTCCAGCCGCAGGATGAAGGTGCCGCCGGTCTTGCGGGCGATCAGATAGTTCATCAGCGCGGTGCGCAGGTTGCCCACATGGATGTATCCGGTGGGCGAGGGGGCGAAACGGCAGACGGTCATGGGTCGGGCTCCTGTTGGCCCCCCTCTTTCACAGGATCGGGTTTTTGTCCATATGAGGGCCGGAACAGGAGAACAAGATGAACGACTGGCTGGGGCGCGCGGCCCCCGATCTCGACGCGATCGAAAACCTGGCGCGGGCGACGCTGAACGACCTGCCGGCGCAGTTCGCCGGGCCGGCGCAGGGTGTCGTGCTGCGCATCGCCGATTTCGCGCCCGAGGATCTCCTGGACGACATGGGGATCGAGGACCCGTTCGAGCTGACGGGCCTCTATGACGGCACGCCGATGACCGAGAAGTCGGTGATGGACACGGTCGACCGCCCCGACACGATCTGGCTGTTCCGCCGGCCGATCCTCGACGAATGGGCCGAACGCGGCGACGTGACGCTGGGCCAGCTGGTCGCCCATGTGCTGATCCACGAGCTTGCCCATCATTTCGGCTGGTCGGACGAGGAGATCGCCGAGGTGGACAGGTGGTGGGAGTAGGGGGGCGCCAAGCCCCCCCTTGCGGGGGCGGGGCAACCGTGTTCTTCTACATGCATTGGTTGAATAGCATAGGTCCAATATGTCTCGCGCTTCCTTCGCCTTGATTGCTTTTGCCCTTCTTTCCGCATGTGTCCAGCCGGAAGTCACATCCTTTCGAGCTCCAAATGGGGCTTCAGTCAGCACGGCACGCTGCACCAAGACCGCAGATGCCTGCTTTGCCAAGGCTACACAGACCTGTGGCGGCGGCACCTATCAAGTAGTTGACAGCTACTCCAATGCTGGAGGGTTGGTCGCGGATGTGATGGCTGGCCCAGTCACTTGGTATACGATGCGTTTCCAATGTGGTCGTTCGGATGGGCGGCTGCCGACCTTTCCGTTCAGGGGGCAGGAGTATACGCCAGCGCCGGTAATCTATACGAAATCACCTTCTTATGCGAGCTCTTCGATGAGCTGCAGGTCGAATACGGTTGGCAATTATGTCTACACCAACTGCGATTGATCGACCAACAGTTGCCTCTACCTTGTTAAGCGTGGTCCTTTAAGGAGCGTCCCACATAGCGGCTGGTCGGACGAGAAGATCGCCGAAGTGAAACTCTGGTGGGGTAGGGGCAAAACTGGCGACTTTACTCAAGTCGGCGGTTAACGTGCCGTGGTGCCAACTTTCGCGGCAAACCCAGGGAAGGCAGCCAAGAAAAGGTGCCTTGTCAGCGATGCTGCAATGGTCTCAGAATTATTGAGATCGTCCTCTGAGAAATTCTCAAAACCTTGAGGATCTATTTCTGCTTCAAAGTTCTTTATCCACCAACGATTTATCTTATTGGTCAACACAATCATGCTGAACGGAACCCATTCGGAAAATCGGTCTTCTGTATGATCCAGGAGCATCATATGGAGCCTGTGAGCCGCGTCGTTGCGGAGGCCAATTGCCAAGCTAACCAAATCCTTGTCATCATCATTGAAGGCGGCGAGATCGACGAACCACTGAACGGCGGCCTTAAGCCGCTTATCTGACTTTGGTGACGCCAAATCGCGCAAATTTTCTGGCAGGTCAGGCTTTCTGGCAAGCTGCCCATCCAGATTAAAAAATGATCGAGCTTTTTCTAGAATTGCCGCGCGCAACTCCTCAGCGCACAGAATATAAAACGCCGCCAACTTCAGCTTGCGATCCAGTTTACCGCCTTCATTGCAAAGCAGGCTTTGCATATGAGTCTCGTATCGCCGAAGCTCTTCTTCATTCATCGTCCCGCCACCTGTTCACGATCGGATAGCGGCGATCCAGCCAGAAGGCCTTCTTGGTCAGCCGCACGCCCGGCGCCGACTGGAAGCGTTTCCATTCCGCGCCGTAGAGCAGGCTTTCCACCTTCTTCACCGTCGCCCGGTCGAAGCCCGCCGCCACCACCTCGGCCACCGACTGGTCGCCCTCGACCAGCCGTTCGAGAATCCCGTCCAGCACCGGATAGGGCGGCAGGCTGTCCTCGTCCTTCTGGTTGTCGCGCAGTTCGGCCGATGGCGGCTTGTCGATCACCCGCTCGGGGATGACCATGCCCTTCGGCCCCTTCATCCATGGCCGGTGCTGGGCGTTGCGCCAGCGGCAGGTCTCGAACACCCGGGTCTTGTAGAGGTCCTTCAGCGGGTTGTAGCCGCCGGCCATGTCGCCGTAGATCGTCGCATAGCCCACCGCCATTTCTGACTTGTTGCCGGTGGTCAGCAGCATCTCGCCGAACTTGTTCGACAGCGCCATCAGCAGCAGTCCGCGCAGGCGCGACTGGATGTTTTCCTCGGCGATGCCCGGCTTCTGCCCGGCGAAGAGCGGGGCAAGCGCCGCCTCGACCGCGTCGCGCGGGCCTTCGATGGGCAGCGTATCCAGCCGGCAACCCAGCTTGCGCGCCACCGCCGCCGCATCGTCCAGCGAATGCTGCGAGGTATATGCCGACGGCAGCATCACGCAGCGCACGTTCGCTGGCCCCAACGCATCGGCCGCCACCGCCGCCACCAGCGCGGAATCGATCCCGCCGGACAGGCCGAGCAGCACCTTGCCGATCCCGCTTTTGGCGGTGTAGTCGCGCAAGGATTCGACCATCGCGCGGTAATCCTGTTCCCATTCGTCGGGCAGGGGCTCGATGTCATGGCGCAGCGCCCGCCAGCCGTGCGGGCTGCGTTCGAAATCGACATGGACGACCGCTTCGTCGAAGACCGGCAGTTGCGCGGCGATCTCGACGCCGGGGTTGAGCACGAAGGACCCGCCGTCGAACACTTGGTCATCCTGCGCGCCGACCATGTTCAGGTAGACGAGCGGCAGCTTTGTCTCGATCACCCGGGCCACCATCAGGCTGACGCGGCGGTCGTACTTGCTGCGGTAGTAGGGCGACCCGTTCGGCACCAGCAGGATCTCGTCCCCGGTTTCGGCCAGGGTCTCGACCACATCCTCGTGCCAGGCGTCCTCGCAGACCGGCGAGCCGATGCGCAGTGGACCGATCCGGTAGGGGCCCGAGTCGTCGCCCGTACTGAACTGGCGCACCTCGTCGAAGACGGTGTCGTTGGGCAGGTGGTGCTTCAGCACCCGGGCGACGACCTTGCCCTTGTCCAGCACCCAATAGGCGTTGAAAAGCCGCGCCCCGTCCCACCAGGGGCCGCCGATGCCAACGGCCGGGCCATCGGCGCAGTCGGCGGCCAGCGCCTCGAGCGCCGCCATCGCATCGCGGACGAAGGCGGGCTTCATGATCAGGTCGCGGACCTGGTAGCCGGTGATGAACATCTCGGGCAGCACGACCATGTCGGCCTTGGCGGCGCGGCCCTCGGCCCAGGCGGCGCGCACCTTGGCGGCGTTGGCGGCGATCGCGCCTGCCGTGGGATTCATCTGGGCAAGCGTCAGGCGAAAAGTGTCGGACATGGGCGGTTCCCGGTTTTCCACTTCTTAGCCAGAGCAGCGGCCAAGGGAAAGACCGGCTGCGCGGGCGCCGGCCGGTCGGGGCGCGGAACCGGCGCATCCGCTTGTTTCCGCGCCGTCCCCGCCGTAAATTCCGGCCAAACGCAAGAAGGGGCTGGGAAAATGGCGGGCAGGGCGGGGCGGATCGGTGCGGCGGCGCTGGTGGCGCTGGTGATCGGGGCCGGGGCGGCCGTGCGTGCTCAGGACATCGTCACCAAGCAGTATGACGATGGCGGTATCTACGAAGGCACCTTCAAGGACGGCAAGCAGCACGGCCACGGCACCTACAAGCTGCCGAACGGCTATGTCTACGAAGGCGACTGGGTCGAGGGCGAGATCCTCGGCAAGGGCAAGGCGACCTATCCCAACGGCTCGGTCTACGAAGGCCAGTTCAAGGCCGGAAAGCCCGACGGCAAGGGCAAGATCACCTATGCCGACGGCAGCACCTACGACGGCGACTGGACCCAGGGCCAGATCAACGGCCAGGGCGTCGCGCATTATGCCAACGGCGCCACCTATACCGGCGGCTTCCGCAATGCCTTGCAGAACGGCAAGGGCGTGATGGAGGGGCCGGGGGCCTACCGCTATGACGGCGATTGGGTGGACGGGGTCAAGGACGGCAAGGGCAAGGTCACCTATCCCGACGGATCGGTCTACGAAGGGACGATGCTGAAGGGGGAACGCGCCGGGCAGGGCAAGCTGACGCTGCCGGACGGAACCGTCTACGAAGGCGCCTGGGCCGGGGGGCAGATGGACGGCCAGGGCCGGCTGACCCAGCCGAACGGTGACATCTACGAAGGCACGCTCGCCGCCGGCAAGCGCCAGGGCACCGGCAAGGTCACCTATGCCAACGGCGACACCTACGAAGGCGACTTCGCCGCCGACAAGCGCTCCGGCCACGGCGTGTTCCGCGCCAAGGACGGCTATGTCTATGACGGCAACTGGACCGACGGCCACATCGCCGGGCAGGGCAAGGCCACCTATGCCGACGGGTCGGTCTACGAAGGCCAGTTCGCCGCCGACCAGCCGGATGGCAAGGGCAGGATCACCTACAAGGACGGTTCGACCTACGATGGCGACTGGAAGGCCGGCGTGATCGACGGCACCGGCAAGGCCACCTATGCCAACGGCATGATCTACGAAGGCCAGTTCGCCGCAGGCAAGAACAGCGGCCAGGGCAAGATGACCTACCCCGACGGCTACAGCTATGACGGCGCCTGGAAGGACGGGGTGCGCGAAGGCCAGGGGGTCGCCACCTATGCCGACGGCACCGTCTATACCGGCGGCTTCGTCAAGGGCCTGCGCGAGGGCGAGGGCGAGATCGTGATGAAGGACGGCTTCCGCTACAAGGGCGGCTGGAAGGCCGGCGACGTCGACGGCAAGGGCGTCGCCACCTATCCCAACGGCGACGTCTACGACGGCGAGTTCAAGGCCGGCAAGCGCGAGGGGCAGGGGACGATGACCTACGCCTCGGGCCAGACGGCGAGCGGCACCTGGACGAATGGGGTGCTGGTGCCGGCCCCGGCGGGGGCGGCTCCGGCGGCGGGGACGGGGAACTGAGGGGGGCGGCCGGTAGCGGGAATGCCGTTTGCTTAAGAATGACAACTGCGGTCCCATATCGAAATCCGTGGCGCTCTGGACTCAGGCTTGAAGCAGGAGGCCCAACTCGATGGACGTAGGCGCGTACCAATATCTGCGCCAGCTTTTTGGTGCCTACTTTCATGAGGATTGGGCTGACGAGTTTGGCACCACAGAAAATGTCGTAGCGGCGTTCATGCGCAAAGAGCCTGCCGAGGTCGTTGCGGGGGCAAGGCGGAACCTATCAATGTTTATCGAAACCGGATACACGGATCAAGAGATCGACAAATTGCTGCAGGAACTCGGTTGCTATTATTATTGTGATCCCAACCATTCTACATATTTTCGTTGGTTGCAGGGCGTGCTGGAAATCATGTCCACGCAGCTAGAGTAGGGTGCGCTTCAGCGCACCATCAGTTCGTCTACTTCAAAGGGACAATCTTATGAGCCGCTCAAGGAAGAAGACCCCCATCCTCGCCATCACGACCGCCGACAGCGACAAGCCGTTCAAGGTCAAGGAACACCGCCGTGAACGTCGTGCCGTGAAGACGGCCTTGATCGCCGGGGAACAGCCTCCTCATGCAAAGGGGTTTGGTGATCCGTGGTCGGGGGATAAGGATGGCAAGGCTTATCGGCTCGACGCAGCGGACAAGGACTTGCGAAAGTGAGGGTTTACGGGAAGTGGCAGGCGTTGCCCGGGTGAAAGCCACGATCTTTATGCGCGAAAAGTTGGGAGGGCAGGAGCCGGTATCCAGCTTGGGCTTGTTCGTTGTGGCTAAAGTATGAAATGGAGCTTCTGGCCAAAGGCAACCTTCTTGGGGCTACTTTTTGTCGCCCCGCCGATGGAAAATTTTATTTTTGGCAGCTTGATTGGGAAGCTTGAATTTCCGATTGGAAAGGTGAGCGCAGCTGTATCAATTTTTCCGAAACTCAAAACAAATTTTGACGGTTTGTCAGAACTTTACTCGATCGATTTGGCAAGGGAGGCGGTTCTTCTGCATGCAAACCTGCTTCTGATGAACCTTGTTGCGTTGCTTGTGTTTTCTTCAGTTTTTACGATCTACTTATTGCGGATCGGCTATGGCATTTCCTTAATAGGAAATGCCACGCCGCTTCGTCAGGCATCGAAAAATCTTGCCGTTTGCGCGGTTATGGTCATATTTTCCATATATGTGGTGTTCTTCTTGCCGACATTTGTTATCCCGGTGCCCGGCTCATGGCAAGGCAGGCCACTGTCCGCCGAGCGTTCTACGCCCTGGGCGATTTCTTGGTTTTTGAATTTGTGGTCTTTATTGTTAATTTGTGCGGTTTTTGGCTTTTTTCGTTCGTTGCGAGAGAGCAGGGCGTGAGAGCCGCAAGCAAGCGTAGGGTGGGTGAAGCCCACCAGTCGCGATGGCGCTCATCAACAGCAAGGGTGGGTGCCAACCCACCACTCTCCCAACATTTTCGGAAAGATCGGTGGGTTTCACCCACCCTACGCCCCTGTCGGGACGGATGCGGGACGCGGGCGGGACGGCGGCGGGACGGCTGCCATACCCCCAACTTTCCCCTTCCCCTTTCCGCCGCCATCCGTATAGTCCGGCGCCATGACGCGAAGCCTGCATATGTCCCCTGTCTCCGGCGCCACCCGCGCCCCGGCGGCGCATGCCCTGTCGCTTCGCGGCCTTCTCCTCCTTAGCCGCCTCTGAGCGTGCCTTTCGGCGCGACCGCTCAGAGGTGTCCAGCGCCAGGCAAAGCTAAGGATCAACAAAGAGACGGACCATGACCGACAAGACCAGGACCAAGCCCGAACAGGACCGCGTGGTGATTTTCGACACGACGCTGCGCGACGGCGAACAGTCGCCCGGCGCGACGATGACCCATGACGAAAAGCTCGAGATCGCCGAAATGCTCGACGAGATGGGCGTCGACATCATCGAGGCCGGCTTTCCCATCGCCTCCGAAGGCGATTTCGCCGCGGTCAGCGACATTGCCCGGCGGGCGAAGAACGCCACCATCTGCGGGCTGGCGCGGGCGAATTTCAAGGACATCGACCGCTGCTGGGAAGCGGTGAAGCACGCGAAAAGCCCGCGGATTCACACGTTTATTGGCACTTCGCCGCTGCACCGCGCCATCCCCAACCTCGACATGGACCAGATGGCCGAGCGCATCCATGAAACCGTGACCCACGCCCGCAATCTCTGCGACAACGTGCAATGGTCGCCGATGGACGCGACGCGGACCGAACATGACTATCTGTGCCGGGTGGTGGAAATCGCCATCAAGGCCGGGGCGACGACCATCAACATCCCCGACACGGTCGGCTATACCGCGCCGGCCGAAAGCGCCGACCTGATCCGCATGCTGCTCAACCGGGTGCCGGGCGCCGACAAGGTGATCTTCGCCACCCACTGCCACAACGACCTCGGCATGGCGACGGCGAACGCGCTGGCGGCGGTTATCGCCGGGGCGCGGCAGATCGAATGCACGATCAACGGGCTGGGCGAGCGGGCGGGCAACACCGCGCTGGAAGAAGTGGTGATGGCGCTGAAGGTCCGCAACGACATCATGCCCTACCGCACCGGCATCGACACCACCAAGATCATGAACATCAGCCGCAAGGTTTCGACCGTGTCGGGCTTTCCGGTGCAGTTCAACAAGGCCATCGTCGGCAAGAATGCCTTTGCCCATGAAAGCGGCATCCATCAGGACGGGATGCTGAAGAACGCCGAGACGTTCGAGATCATGCGCCCCTCCGACATCGGGCTGGCTGCGTCGAGCCTGCCGCTCGGCAAGCATTCCGGCCGCCATGCGCTGCGGGCCAAGATGAACGAACTCGGCTTCGACCTGGCCGACAACCAGTTGAACGACGTGTTCGTCCGCTTCAAGGCGCTGGCCGACCGCAAGAAGGAAGTCTATGACGACGACCTCCTGGCGCTGATGAAGGACCATGAGGCCAACGCCGCGACCGACACGCTGCAACTGAAGCGGCTGCGGGTGATCTGCGGCACCGACGGCCCGCAGGAGGCCGAGCTGACCATGTCGATCGACGGGGTGGACCATTCCATCGACGCGACCGGCGACGGCCCTGTGGATGCGGCCTTCAACGCCGTCCGCATGCTCTATCCCCACAATGTGCGCTTGCAGCTTTACCAGGTCCACGCGGTGACCGAAGGCACCGACGCGCAGGCGACGGTTTCGGTGAAGATCGAGGAGGACGGCCGCATCGCCACCGGCCAGTCGGCCGACACCGACACGATCGTCGCCAGCACCAAGGCCTACATCAACGCGCTGAACCGCCTGATCGTCCGCCGCACCAAGTCGGCGCCGGGCGAGAATGTGAAACAGGTGACGATGCGCGACGCGGGCTGAGCCCCGGGAGCCGAGGCGGAATAAGGGGGGCGGTCCGTTGGGGCCGCCTCTCTGTCTTTGGACTGATCGGCGTAGCCGGCCGACCTGCGCGCCTATTTCGTCTCCATCACCGAATTCGCCCCATCCACCACCAGCATCGCCCCGTTGACATAGGACGCGCCTTCGCTGGCGAGGAACAGGCAGCAGGCCGCGACCTCCGAGGGCGTGCCGGGGCGGCCGGCGGGGCTGCGCCGGCCGGCGGCGCGTTCGCGGGCGGTGGCCGAGCCGGTGGCGATCCAGCCGGGCAGGACGGCGTTGCAGGTGATGCCCAGCCCGGCGTTCTCGATCGCGATGGCGCGGGTCAGGCCGCACATCGCCGCCTTGGCCGCCGAATAGCCGGCGGTGCGCGCGAAACTGACCACCGGCCCGGTGACCGAGGCGACATTGACGATGCGCCCGAAACCGGCCGCCTGCATCGCCGGAAGGACGGCGCGGGTCATGTTGAAGGCGGTGGTCAGGTTGATCTCCAGATGGCCGTGCCAATCCGCGTCGGACAGGGCTTCAAGCCGCGGCGCCCGCAGTTTGCGCCCGGTCTGGACCATTCCCGCATTGTTGATGAGTGCCGAGACGGGCCCGAGCGATTTCTGCACTTCTTCAACAATGGCCCGCGCGGCGGCAGGGTCGGTCAGGTCGGCCGCAAAGGCGAGATGCCCGGCCCCCAGTTCGGTGCGACGGTCGTGGATGCGGGCCGAGGTGGCGGTGATGGCAAGGCGAAAACCGGCCTCCGCCAGGGCCTTGGCGGTCGCAAATCCGATCCCTTCGGCGCTGCCCGCGCCGGTGACGATGGCGACCGGACCGGCCGGCTGGGGACGAACCTGGGGCATGGCGCACCTTTCGCTGACGAGCAAAGACTAGCAGTTTTGCAACATCTTCCGCCAGCCCGTGCATGCGCCGGACGGCCGTTCCGGCGGCTTTCCGTGCGGTTTCCCGCCGGGACGCGCCCGTTGGCCCTTTCGCCGGGCCTTGGCGCCTCATATAAGGGCGCGGGCCTGCGTCGGGTGCGAGTCGCGGGCCTTCTTCCATTGGGGTAACGGAACGGATCATGGCAGGATTTCTGGGCGGGCTCTTTTCGTCGGACATGGCGATCGACCTTGGGACCGCGAACACGCTCGTCTATGTAAAGGGCAAGGGCATCATCCTGAATGAACCCTCGGTCGTCGCCTATCACGTCAAGGACGGCAAGAAGCAGGTGCTGGCGGTGGGCGAGGATGCCAAGCTGATGCTGGGCCGCACGCCGGGCTCGATCGAGGCGATCCGGCCGATGCGCGAAGGCGTCATCGCCGATTTCGAGGCCGCCGAAGAGATGATCAAGCACTTCATCTCGAAGGTGCACAAGCGCACGCCCTTTACCCAGAAGCCCAAGATCATCGTCTGCGTGCCGCACGGCGCGACCCCGGTGGAAAAGCGGGCGATCCGGCAGTCGGTCCTGTCGGCGGGCGCGCGCCGCGCCGGCCTGATCGCCGAACCCATTGCGGCGGCCATCGGCGCGGGCATGCCGATCACCGATCCGACCGGCAACATGGTCGTCGATATCGGCGGCGGCACCACCGAGGTGGCGGTCCTGTCCCTGGGCGACATCGTCTATGCGCGTTCGGTCCGCGTCGGCGGCGACCGGATGGACGAGGCGATCATCAGCTACCTGCGCCGCCAGCAGAACCTTCTGGTCGGCGAATCCACCGCCGAACGCATCAAGACCTCGATCGGCACGGCGCGGATGCCCGACGACGGGCGCGGTGCCTCGATGCATGTGCGCGGGCGCGACCTGTTGAACGGCGTGCCGAAGGAGATCGAGATCAACCAGGCCCAGGTGGCCGAGGCGCTGGCCGAACCCGTTCAGTCGATCTGCGAGGCGGTGATGACCGCGCTGGAAACCACGCCGCCGGACCTGGCTGCCGACATCGTCGACCGGGGCGTCATGCTGACCGGGGGCGGCGCGCTGCTGGGCGAGCTGGACCTGGCGCTGCGCGAACAGACCGGCCTGTCGATTTCCATTGCCGACCAGTCGCTGAACTGCGTGGCGCTGGGCACCGGCAAGGCGCTGGAATATGAAAAGCAACTGAAGCACGTCATCGACTACGATAGCTGAGCGGCGCGCGGGGCCGGCGCGGCCCTCCGGTTTCGGGTGAGACGAATTTGGCACGCAACCGCAACAGCGACGTGGATTACCGCGGGCCGGTCCGCCGGATCCTGCTGGCCTGCCTGTGCCTGTTCCTGGGGCTGATCTTCCTGATCTGGCGGATCGACAGCCCGCGGGTCGAGCGATTCCGCAACGCCTTCATCGACCGGGTGGTGCCGCCGATGGACTGGGCGATGGTGCCGGTCACCAAGCTGGCCGAGATGGTCGACAATTTCCAGTCCTACGCCCGTATCTACGAACAGAACCAGGAACTGCGGCGCGAGTTGCAGCAGATGAAGGCCTGGAAAGAGGCGGCGGTCCAGCTGGAGCAGCAGAACGCCAAGCTTCTGGCGCAGAACCAGGTGCGGCTCGATCCGAAGCTGACCTCGGTGTCGGGCGTGGTGATGGCCGACAGCGGATCGCCCTTCAGCCAGTCGGTGCTGCTGAACATCGGGGCGCGCGACGGGATCGTCGACGGCTGGGCGACGATGGACGGGCTGGGGCTGGTGGGCCGCATCGCCGGGGTCGGGCAGAATACCGCGCGGGTGCTTCTGTTGACCGATGCTTCCAGCCGGGTGCCGGTGACGATCCAGCCCTCGGGGCAGCGGGCGATGCTGGTCGGCGACAACAGCGCCGCGCCGCCCCTGGAGTTCATCGGCTCGCCCGAACAGGTGCGTCCCGACGATCGGGTGGTGTCGTCCGGCGACGGCGGGGTGTTTCCGGCGGGGATTCTGGTGGGGACGGTGGTGCAGACCCGCGACAAGCGGTTCCGGGTGCTTCTGGCTGCCGACTATGCGCGGCTGGAGTTCGTGCGGGTCCTGCGCAGCCGTCCCGAGGAGGCGATCGGCGGCGCCGGGGCGCTGATCGTGCCGCCGCCGGGGACCGAGGCGCCCGCCGCGGCCGACGCGGTGCCGGGCGCCGCGCCCGATGCCGCCCCGGCCGCCGGGCAGGCAACGCCGACGCCGGAGGCGACGCAGGGCGGGGCGGGCAATGGTTGATCCGCGCACGGCCGCCCGCCTGAGCTATCGCGCGCTCTATCTGGCGCTGGCGTTCCTAGGTCTGTTCGTGCGGCTTCTGCCGCTGTCGGCGGCGCCGCAGCCCTGGCCCTTGCCCGAGGGGCTGTTGCGCGCCATGCCGGGCTGGATGCTGCCGGCCGAATGGCCGGGGCCGGACGTGCTGCTGGCGCTGACCATCCTGTGGGTGCAGCGCCGCCCCGACTTCATCCCGGCGCCGATGATCGCGCTGGTCTTCTTTCTGGACGACCTGATGACCATGCGCCCGCCCGGCCTGTGGGCGCTGGTGGTGCTGACGGGGACCGAGGTGCTGCGGGCGCGCGAAACCGGGATGCGCGACCTGCCGTTCTGGGGCGAATGGCTGGTGGGCGGGCTGGCGATGACGGCGATGGTGCTGGCCTATCGGTTTCTGCTTGCGCTATTCATCGTGCCGGGGGTCAGCCTCGGGCCGGCGATTCTGAACCTTGTGGCGACGGTCGCGCTTTACCCGGTGCTGGCGCTGGCCCTGCAGGTGGCGTTCGGCCTGAGCCGCACCGCCACCGGCGAGGTGGATGCGCTGGGGCAGCGGCTATGAGACGGTTGCCGAAGTTCAACCTGGATGTGCAGCGCCGCATCACCCGGCGGGGAATGATGCTGGCTGGGCTGCAGGGGCTGTTCATCGGGACGCTGGCCTACCGGATGCGGCACCTTCAGGTCGAGCAGGCCGGCGAATTCCAGCTGATGGCCGACCAGAACAGCGTCAAGATCCGGCTGATCCCGCCGGCGCGCGGGCTGATCCATGACCGCAAGGGCGTGCTGATCGCCGGCAACGAACAGAACTACCGCGTCACCATCACGCGCGAGGATACCGAGGATGTGCCGGGGGTGCTGCACGACCTGTCGCGGCTGATCGCCTTGTCGGACGAGGATATCGCCAAGTTGATGAAGGATATCGACAAGCGGCCGCCCACCCTGCCGATCACCATTGCCGAACGGCTGAGTTGGGAAGAGTTCTCGCGCGTCGCGGTCAATGCCCCGGTGCTGACCGGCATCACCACCGAGGTCGGCCTGTCGCGCTTTTATCCGCACGGGCCGGATTTCGCCCATGTGCTGGGCTATGTCGCAGCGGTCAGCGACTATGACCTGTCGAAGATTCCCGACCCAGACCCGGTGCTGCAGATCCCCAAGTTCCAGATCGGCAAGCTGGGGGTGGAGGCGAAGCTCGAGGACGAGTTGCGCGGCAAGGCCGGCACCCGCCGGATCGAGGTCAATTCCACCGGGCGCGAGATGCGCGAGATCGACCGGCGCGAGGGCGATCCCGGCGCCAACGTGCGGCTGACGCTGGATGCGCGGTTGCAGAACTATGTGCTGGCGCGGCTGGGTGACCAGAGCGCAGCGGCGGTGGTGCTGGACTTGCAGGACGGGGCGATCCGGGCCATCGCCTCGGCCCCGAGCTTCGATCCCAACCTGTTCGTGCGGGGCATTTCCTCGGCCGACTATCAGCTTCTGACCGAGAACGACCATCGGCCGTTGGCTGACAAGTCGGTGCAGGGCGCCTATCCGCCGGGTTCGACCTTCAAGATGGTGACGGCGCTGGCGGCGCTGGAAGCGGGCGTGGCGACACCGGACGAAACCGTTTATTGCCGGGGCTTTACCGAGCTGGGTGACCGCAAGTTCCACTGCTGGAAGAAGGGCGGCCACGGCAGTCTCAGCATGGTCGAAAGCCTGGAGCAGTCCTGCGACTGCTACTACTACGAAATGGCGCAGCGCACCGGCATCGACCGGATTTCCGACATGGCGCGGCGGCTGGGGGTCGGGGTGCGCCACGATCTGCCGATGTCGGCCATCGCCGAAGGCAACGCGCCGACCAAGGCCTGGAAGAAGGAACGCTACGGCAAGGAGTGGCTGGTCGGTGACACGCTGAACAGCGGCATCGGCCAGGGCTATGTGCTGGCCTCGCCCCTGCAACTGGCGGTGATGGCCGGCCGGGTGGCCACGGGGCGGGCGCTGGAGCCGCGGCTGGTGCAGGCGGTCAATGACGTCGATGTCCCGGTGGCACCGCCGGAAAGTCTGGGCATCGCCGAGGCGCATCTGCGTTCGGTGCGCGACGGGCTGTTCGCGGTGATGAACGGCAAGAGCGGCACCGCGCGCGCCAGCCGCATCACCGAGCCGTCGGCACTGATGTGCGGCAAGACCGGCACCGCGCAGGTGCGCAACATCTCGGCCGGCGAACATGCGACGGGGGTGGTCAAGAACGACAACCTGCCGTGGAAAGAGCGCGACCATGCTTTGTTCGTCTGCTTCGCCCCGGCCGAGGCGCCGCGGATCGCCGTGTCGATCATCATCGAGCATGGCGGCGGCGGCTCGACCGCGGCGGCGCCGATCGCCCGCGACATCCTGCTTCAGGCGCTTTACGACGGGTTCCCGCCGCTGACCGCCTATCCCGAAGGCCAAAGGTCGCTGATCGAGGAACAGCGCAAGGCGCTGCCCCTGGCCGATCCGGCCAGCTTTACCGGAGGCAAGGCGCGGGCATGAGCTATCTCGACTACAGCCTCAGCACCATCCCGACCGGCTGGCGGAAGCTTCTGCATGTGCTGTGGCCGCTGGTCTTCCTGCTGGCGGCGGTCTGTTCGGTCGGGTTCCTGGTGCTTTACTCGGTGGCGGGCGGGCGGCTGGAAACCTGGGCCGAGCCGCAGATGATGCGCTTTGCCGCCGGCATGGCCGGGATGTTCGTGGTGGGCTTCGTGCCGATCTGGGTCTGGCGCAACGTCTCGCTGGTGGCTTATGCCGGGTCTCTGGTCCTGCTGGTCGCGGTCGATCTGGTGGGTGCCATCGGCATGGGCGCGCAGCGCTGGCTGGAGATCGGGCCCTTGCGGTTGCAGCCGTCGGAGCTGATGAAGGTCAGCCTGGTGATGCTTCTGGCCGCCTATTACGACTGGCTGGACGTGAAGCGGGTGTCGCGGCCCCTGTGGGTGCTGATCCCGGTGGTGCTGATCCTGGTGCCGACTGCGCTGGTGCTGAAGCAGCCCGACCTGGGCACGGCGATCCTGCTTCTGGCCGGTGGGGGCGCGGTGATGTTCGCAGCCGGGGTCAGCCTCTGGTATTTCGGCACGGTGATTGCGCTGGTGGTGGCGCTGGTCTTCACCGTCTTTGAAAGCCGCGGCACCGACTGGCAGCTCTTGCAGGACTACCAGTTCCGCCGGATCGACATCTTCCTCGATCCGGGCGCCGATCCGCTGGGGTCGGGCTACAACATCATGCAGGCGCAGATCGCCCTGGGATCGGGCGGCTGGAGCGGCAAGGGCTTCATGCAGGGCACCCAGGCGCGGCTGAACTTCCTGCCCGAAAAGCACACCGACTTCATCTTCACCACGCTGGCCGAGGAATTCGGCTTTGTCGGCGCCTGTTCGCTTCTGACGCTTTACGCGCTGATCGTGGCCTTCTGCTTCCAGTCGGCGATGCGCAACCGCGACCGGTACGGGGCGCTTCTGACCTACGGGATCGCCACCACCTTCTTCCTGTTCTTCGCCGTCAACATGGGCATGGTGACGGGGCTGATGCCGGTGGTCGGCGTGCCCCTGCCGCTGGTGTCCTACGGGGGAACCGCGATGATCATCATCCTGACCGCCTTCGGGCTGGTGCAGAGCGCCCATATCCACCGCCCGAGGTAACCGATGAAACCCACGATCTATTTTGCCGCTGGCCCCGATGCGTGGGCGGAGTACGAAGCGCCGCTGCGGGCGGCGTTGAAGGCCGTGGGGATCGCGGCCGACCTGTCGGACCGCGCCCCGGCTCCCGAGGCGGTCGACTATATCGTCTATGCGCCCTCGTCGGGGATGAGCGACTTCACCCCCTATCGCCGCTGCAAGGCGGTGCTCAGCCTGTGGGCCGGGGTCGAGCGGATCGTCGGCAACCGGACCCTGACCCAGCCGCTGGCCCGGATGGTCAACTCCGAATTGACCGAGGGAATGGTCGAATATGTGGTGGGCCATGTGCTGCGCCAACATCTGGGGATGGACGCCCATATCCACGGGCAGGACGGCGTCTGGCGCAACGACATCCTGTCGCCGCTGGCGCGCGAGCGGAAGGTGACGGTGCTGGGGCTGGGCGAGCTGGGCGCCGCCTCGGCCCGGGCGCTCGCGGGCCTGAACTTCGCGGTGGCGGGCTGGAGCCGGACACCGAAAGAGGTCGAGGGGATCGAATGCCTGTCCGGCGCGGCGGGGCTGGAGGCGGCGCTGCGGCGCGCCGAAATCCTTGTCCTGCTGATGCCGCTGACCGCCGAGACCGAAAACCTGCTGGACGCAAGGCGGTTGGCGTTGTTGCCCCGCGGGGCGGCGATCATCAATCCCGGTCGTGG
This sequence comes from Paracoccaceae bacterium, assembly GCA_046348855.1. Classification (GTDB taxonomy): domain Bacteria; phylum Pseudomonadota; class Alphaproteobacteria; order Rhodobacterales; family Rhodobacteraceae; genus TMP-24. Next base: position 34,288 of record JAXMDK010000001.1, read on the forward strand.
CGGGCTGATCGACGATGCGGCGCTGCTGGCGGCGCTCGAGTCCGGTCAGGTGGGGCAGGCGACGCTCGACGTGTTCCGCACCGAACCCCTGCCGAAGGATCACCCCTACTGGGCGCATCCGCGCGTCACCGTGACCCCGCACATCGCCGCCGACACACGGGTGCCGGGGGCCTGCGCCGTCCTGGCCGAGAATGTCCGGCGCGGCGAGGCCGGCGAGCCGCTCCTGTATCTCGTCGACCGGGTACGGGGCTACTGAGGCAGGCGCCGGTCGGGGAAGGCGCTGCCTCCCCGCGCCTCCTCCGGGGTATTTGGGCCAAAGTGAAAGGGTATCGGGCGGGGCGGGCTGTCCCGTCAGCGCAGGCGCGGCGGGCGGGCGGGGTCGCTGCCGGGGGCGGCGGGCGCGGGGCGCGTTGCCGCAGGCGGCGGGCGGTGATCCACGGGCGGCAGCGGGATGGCCAGCGCGATCCGGTCGATCCCGGCGCGGCGAACCTCGGCCTCGGTCAGGAACAGCACGTCGGCCCGGCCCTCGGCCACCCCGGAAAAGGTCAGCGCCTCGGCCCCGGCCTTGGCGAGCGCCGGTTCAGCCTCGGGGCGGGCCGATTCGAAGGCGAGCGTCAGGGTGCGCACCCCGCCATCGCCGAGGGCCGCGACCAGCCAGGCCCGGCGGGTCAGCCCGGCGGCGCCGGCCAGCGCCGCGGCGAGGCCGGCCGCCGCGCTGGCGGGAACGTCCGGGGCGGCCCAGCCCCGCGGCGCGGCCCGGCCGGGAGCCGGGCTCTCGGCCAGGCGCGCAGCCAGCCAGTCGACGGTTTCGGCCGGCATCAGGAAGGCCCCGGCCTCGGTTTCGAAATTCACGCCCAGCGACAGGCTCTGTCCGGCCATCAGCGACAGGATCACCCGGCCGGGCAGGGCGGCATAGGGCTGGGGCTGGCCGGAAAAGGCGGCGAGGCGGTCCTCGTCCTCGAAGGCCAGCAGGAGCGGGCCGTCGGCGGCGTCGATCACCAGCGGGTCAAGCTGGTCGCCGGCCGGTTCGCGCGCCAGGGCAAGGCACAGTTCGCTGGCGGCGAGCGTCCGGTAATAGGCAAGCCGCGCCGCCGCGTCGTCGGGGGCGGTGGTCATGGCCCGGTGGGCGGCGGCAAGCGGTGTTTCATCCATCGGCAAGGGCCTTCTGCACCCGGTCGCGCAGCACCGGCAGAAGCTCGGTGGCAAACCAGGGATTGCGGTTCAGCCATCCGCTATTGCGCCATGACGGATGGGGCAAGGGGATTGTCGCGGGCGGCATGTCGCGCCAGCGGGCGATCGTGGCGTCGACGCCCCCGGCGGTCAGGTCCGGGCCAAGGTGCCAGCGCAGGGCCGGGCCGCCGAGGATCAGGGTCAAGCGGACGCCGACCAGGGCCTCCGTCACCGGCGCGCGCCAAGTGGCGGCGCAGATCGGCGGCGGCGGCAGATCCTTGCCCTCGGCATTGTAGCCGGGAAAGCAGAGCGCCATCGGCAGGAAGGCGATGCGGCGGCGATCCCAGAAGGTGGCCTCGTCGATGCCCATCCAGTCGCGCAGCCGCTGGCCGGATGGATCGTCGAACGGCCGGCCCGACCGGTGGACGCGCAGGCCCGGCGCCTGGCCGGCGACCAGGATGCGCGCGCCATCGGCGAACCAGGCGACCGGGCGGGGTTCGTGGGCGGTGGCGGTCGCCGCGAACCGGTCCGCGCAGATGCGGCAGCCGGCGATACGGGCCTGAAGATCGGCAAGTCGGGTCACATGTGTGCCTTTCCTGCATCATCTGCCACGGGCCGGCCGGGCAAGGCAAGCCCGGCTTCGGTTGCCCGCCCCGCGCGTTTCCACTAAGCGGGGGGCGAAACGCCGGCCCACCCGCCGGCAGGCCATCGGCAAGGGGAATCGCATGTATCGCGTCTGGGACTATGTCTCGGCCTATTCGCTCCTGCTGGTGGCCGGCGCACTGGCGGCGCTGGTCTGGGCCAACGTCGACCCCGACAGCTATCACGCGCTGGCCCATCTGGTGCTGGTCGAGGATTTCCCGATCGGCGAGGCCCAGGCCGAGGGCGGCTCGGTCCAGCATGTGCTAACCCTGCATTTCCTGGTCAACGACGTGTTCATGGCCTTTTTCTTCGCCATAGCCGGCAAGGAAGTGTGGGAGGCGCTGATCCTCGAACAGGGATCGCTGCGCGGGCGCAAGGCGCTGACGCCGCTGATCGCCACGGCGGGCGGCATGGCCGGGCCGGTGGCGGTCTATCTGGGGCTGGCGGCCTGGCTGGGCATCCTGAGGGAGGTCGGACATGGCTGGGCGGTGCCGACCGCGACCGACATCGCCTTTTCCTACCTGGCAGGGCGGCTGGTCTTTGGCGCGGGCCACCCGGCGATCCGGTTCCTGCTGCTCTTGGCCATCGCCGACGATGCGGCGGGGCTGGTGATCCTGGCGCTTTTCTATCCGACGGCGGAGTTGCAGCCCGCGTGGCTGTTGCTGTCGGGCGGGGCCTCGCTGGCGGTGTTTCTGGCCGCCAACTGGCTGCCGCGCCATCTGGATCGTGGCCGCCCGTTGCGCCCGGTGTCGACCTGGGTGCGCCGGCGGCTGGGCTTCTGGCCCTATCTTCTGGCCGGGGCGGCAAGCTGGTACGGGTTCCAGCAGGCCGGCATCCATCCGGCGCTGGGGCTTCTGCCGGTGATTCCGGCGATCCCGCACGCCGACCGCGCCTTCGGCGTCTTTGCCGAGGCCGAGGCGCATCTGCACGATCTTCTGAACACCATCGAGCACGCGCTGAAACGGCCGGTCGAGGTGGTGCTGTTCTTCTTCGGGCTGATGAATGCCGGGGTCGCGTTCGGCGCCATCGGCGCGCCGACCTGGCTGGTGCTGCTGGGGCTGGTGGTGGGCAAGCCCCTGGGCATCTTCGGTTTTGGCTGGCTGGCAGCGCGGGTGCTGGGGCTGGGCCTGCCGAAAGGGATGCGGCTGGCGGATCTGGCGGTGGTGGGCTGCGTGGCGGCGATCGGCTTCACGGTGGCGCTGTTCGTGGCGACGGTGGCCTTCGATCCCGGCCCCCTGCAGGACGCGGCCAAGATGGGCGCGCTCTTCAGTTTCGCGGCGATGGGGCTCTCCTTGGTGGCGGGGCGGCTGGCGCGGGTGCGCAAGGTCGACGGCTGAGCCGGGCCCCGGCGGCCGCCAGGGGGCTTGCGGGCTGTAAATTCCCGTTGGCATGGGCCATAATCTGACCCAAAAGGAGTTGTAGGCAGGTCGTTAACGAACTTGTCCTACACCGAGGGGGACAGAGGCCAGGGCGGGCGATGCTCGAATTTGTAAACGTCAGCAAGTCTTTCTGGACCGGACGGCAGCGGAAGGTGATCCTCGACCGCGCGACCTTTCGGGTCGAACTCGGCAATTCGATGGGGATTCTCGCCCGCAACGGCACCGGCAAGACCACGATCATGAACATGATGGCGGGGCTGGAAAAGCCCGACGAAGGCCATATCCGCAAAAGCTGCCGAGTGTCCTTTCCGCTGGGTTTCATGGGCGGCGTCGCCAACCAGCATACCGCCTGCGAAAATTCGCGCTTCATCGCCCGGCTCTACGGGCTCGATCCCGACTATGTCGAAGCCTTCTGCCGCTGGGTCTGCGGGCTGGAGGAATATTTCGACATGCCCCTGTCGACCTACAGTTCGGGGATGAAATCGCGCTTTTCCTTCTCGCTGCTGCTGGCGCTCGAGTTCGACATCTACCTGATCGACGAAGGCATGCCCGGCACCGCCGATGTCGAGTTCAACCGCAAGGCCGGCACCATCCTGCGCGACCGGCTGGCCAATGCGACGGTCATCGTCGTGTCGCACCAGGCCAGCACCCTGGAACGGTTCTGCCGGTCTGGCGCGGTCTTGCGCGACGGGCGGCTGACCATGTACGAGACCCTGGAAGAAGCGAAGTGGCACTATGAACACGCCGCCTAGCGTGACCCGGTTTAGGGTGCGCAAGATCGTCGTCCCGCCGAAGGCCGCCGTGGCGGACGGGCAGGACATGCCCTTTGCCCCGGCGCCCGAAGATGACGGGTTCGGCGATCTGAGCCTGACCCGCGAACCCGCTGCCGAGGCGGCGAGCGAGCCTGTTGCCGCGGCGGCAACGCCGGCCGAACCCGCACCGGCGCCCGGTACGGCGGCCAAGCCCCCCGCAGGCGATCTTGCCGCCGAGCTCGAGGCGGTCCGCGGCGAAGGGCTGACGGCGCGCAACCTGCGCACCGCCCGCCGCGTCGCGCTCGCCCACGGGATCGAGGCCGGTTCCGACCACGAAGCGGTGCTGCTGTTGCGCCGTAAGGGGATCGATCCGTTCGTGCGCGCCTCGATCCGCGACATGGTCCAGAACGAACTGCCGGCGCCGCCCAAGTCCGACCTGCCGGCGCGGGTGCCGCCCAGCCAGCTGCCGAAGAAGGTGCCGGATCCGGGCCGCAACCTGCCGGTTCCCGACGTCACCTCCGAAGCCGAGCGGGTGCGCGCGATCATGGCGATGCAGCGCGACATCGTGCGCCGCCGCCAGCGCAACTTCATGCTGCTCATGGCGCGGCTGGCCTTCTTCGTGTTCTTCCCGACCTTCCTGGCCGGGGTCTACTACGCGAAATATGCCACGCCGCTCTATGCGACGGTGTCGTCCTTCCAGATCCAGCAGGCGGACCCGATGGGCGGCCTGTCCAGTATCGGATCGATGTTCCGCGGCACCCAGTTCGCCACCTCGAAGGACGACATCGCGGTGCAGGCCTACCTGCAATCGCGCGATGCGATGCTGAAGCTCGACCAGGCGCTGGGCTTCAAGGCCCAGTTCAGCCAGCCGTCGATCGACCCCCTGCAGCGGCTGGCGGCCGGCGCGACCGACGAGGACGCCTACAAGCTGTATCGGCGCAACGTGAAGATCGCCTATGATCCGACCGAGGGCCTGATCAAGATGGAGGTCCTCGCCCCCGATCCCCAGGTCAGCGAGGCCTATTCCAAGGAGCTGATCCGCCTGGCCGAAGATCAGGTCAACCAGCTGACCGAGCGGGTCCGCGACGACCAGATGGAGGGTGCGCGCACCAGCTACCGGGATGCCGAGGCCAAGATGCAGGCCGCCCAGCAGAAGGTGCTGGACCTGCAACAGAAGCAGGGCGTGCTCGACCCCAAGGTCGAGACCCAGATCATGATGACCGAGGTCGCGGAGCTGGAAAAGACCATCCGCGTCAAGCAGCTGGAACTGGATCAGCTGAACGCCAACCCCAAGCCGAACAAGGCGCGGGTCGACGGCGTGACCGGCGACATCAGCCGGCTTCAGGCGCAGCTGACCGACCTGCGCCGGCAGATGACCGAAGGCAGCAGCAGCGAGGAATCGATGGCCCAGGTCACGGGCGAGCTGCGCTTTGCCGAGACCGAGCTTCAGACGCGCCAGCAGATGCTGGCCGCCGCGCTCCAGCAGGTCGAGACCGCCCGCATCGAGGCCAACCGCCAGGTCCGCTATCTGGCGACCTCGGTCGCCCCGGTGGCCGAGGACATGCCCGCCTATCCGCGCGTCTTCGAAGATACGGCTCTGGCCTTCCTGATCTTCGCGGGCATATATCTGATGCTGTCGCTGACAGCGTCGATCCTGCGCGAGCAGGTGACTTCGTAAGGATCTCGAATGACCGTGATGAAAGACGTGGCCTTCGGCAAGGTGACCGCAGGCAATGATCGGCCCTTGCTGCTGATCGGCGGGCCCTGCCAGCTGGAAACGGCCGACCATGCCCAGATGATCGCCGGCCGCCTTGCCGAGGCCTGCGCGGCCGCGGGCGCCCAATATGTGTTCAAGGCCAGCTATGACAAGGCCAACCGCACCTCGGTGTCCGGCCGGCGCGGGGTGGGGATCGACGCCGGGCTGAAGATCCTCGGCGATCTGCGCAAGGCTCTGGGCATTCCGGTCCTGACCGACGTGCACGACCCCGAACAGGCCCGCGCCGCCGCGGCGGTGGTCGACGTGATCCAGATCCCGGCCTTCCTTTGCCGCCAGACCGACCTGCTGATCGCCGCCGGGCAAACCGGCGCGGCGGTCAACATCAAGAAGGGCCAGTTCCTTGCGCCGTGGGACATGGAAAATGTCGCCGCCAAGGTCGCATCCACCGGCAATGACCGCATCCTCCTGACCGAGCGTGGCGTGTCGTTCGGCTACAACACGCTGGTCGCCGACATGCGCGCCCTGCCGACGATGGCCAAGACCGGCTATCCGGTGATCATGGACGCGACCCATTCGGTCCAGCAGCCCGGCGGGCTGGGCGGCGCCTCGGGCGGCCAGCGCGAGTTCGCCCCGGCGATGGCCCGCGCCGCGGTCAGCCTGGGCATCGCCGGGGTGTTCATCGAGACCCACCAGGACCCCGACCGTTCGCCCTCGGACGGGCCGAACATGGTGCCTTTGGCCAACATGCCGAAACTGATCGACCTTCTGATGCGGATCGACCGGATCGCCAAGGCGGAGCCGCTAAGAGTCTGATCGCACTGCGTTTGCCATTGCTGGTAGTTCCGGCGATGGCGGAGGTTGGCGCGCCCGCCCTTGCGGTGCCTCGTCCGAATCCATCAGACCAGCCTCGCCATGCTGGTCCGGCCGCCTCCCGTCTTTCGTTGACAAATATCCTCGGGGGCGGGGGGCAGACAGCCCCCCGCTTCGGCGGCAATTTGGTGCGAATCCTATACCGCCTGTCCCGCCGCCCAACCCGAGGACCAGGCCCACTGGAAATTGTAGCCGCCGAGCCAGCCGGTCACGTCGACCACCTCGCCAATGAAATGCAGCCCCGGCACCCGTCGCGCCTCAAAGGTGCGGGCATCTAGTTCGTCGGTCGAGACCCCGCCCAGCGTCACCTCGGCGGTGCGGTAGCCTTCGCTGCCCTGCGGCGTGACCTGCCAGCGGTGGATCGCCGCCGCCAGCCGTTCCAAAGCGGCGTTCGGCAGGTCGGCGAGCCGCCCGCCCGCCTGTCCGCCTGCGATGCCGGTCCGGTCGAGGATCAGCCCGGCCAGCCGCTCCGGCACCAGCCGCGCCAGCGCCCGGCCCGGCGAGATCCGCCCCTCGGAGGCCCGCCACACCTTCAGTTCGGCCAGCGCGTCGCGCCCATCGGCCAGATCGACGGTGATCGGCTCGCCCTCGCGCCAGTAGCTGCTGATCTGCAGGATCGACGGGCCGGACAGGCCGCGATGGGTGAAAAGTAGCCCCTCGGCAAAGCCGGTGCGGCCGTGGCTGACGCGGGCCGCGACCGACAGGCCGGCCAGCGGTCGCGTCTGGGCCAGGATATCCTCGCCGAAGGTCAGCGGCACCAGGCCGGGCCGCGTCGGCACCTCGGCCAGGCCGAACTGGTCGGCGATCTGGTAGCCAAGCCCGCTGGCCCCCATCTTCGGGATCGACCGCCCGCCGGTCGCCACCACCAGCCTTTCGGCAGCGAAGAGGCCCTGGTCGGTCTCGACCTCGAACCCCGCGCCAAGGCCGACGGCCCGGACGGCGGTGCGCAGGTGCAGCGCCACCCCAGCCGCCGTCATGTCCGCCAGCAGCAGCCCAACGATCTGGGTGGCGCTGCCGTCGCAGAAGAGCTGGCCCAGCGTCTTTTCGTGCCAGGCGATGCCGGCCCGGTCAATCCGTTCGATGAAATGCGCCGGCGTGAACCGGCTGAGCGCCGAGAGCGCAAAGCGCGGATTGGCCGACAGGAACCGTTCGGGGGCGAGGCTCAGGTTGGTGAAGTTGCAGCGCCCGCCGCCCGAGATGCGGATCTTCTCGCCGGCCCGCGCCGCATGGTCAATCAGCACCACCCGCCGCCCGCGCCGGGCCGCCTCGATGGCGCAGAACATGCCGGCGGCCCCGGCGCCGAGGATCAGGACATCGCATTTGCGCATGCCCCCCGATAGCCGCCCGGCCGGGCGCGATCAACGCGCAAAACGCGCGCGATTTTGGACTTGCGGCTTGCCGGGGCCTTGGTTATGAACCCGCCACGAGTTGGGGCGTCGCCAAGTGGTAAGGCAGCGGTTTTTGGTACCGCCATACCTAGGTTCGAATCCTAGCGCCCCAGCCAGCCTTCCTGCCCGACCAGAGACATGATGACGCACTGCCGGAATCCTCCGTCCTTCCGCGGGGTTGCGCGCGGCTTCGGCATAGCCGAGACGTAGGTTCGCGCACGGAATCCGGGCCGGAATTGCCCCATTCTCTGTTTGCGCTTTCGGGGATTGGTGATTGCGGGTGGGCGCTCAGAGCCGGGCGATGAGCGCGCGCTGATCGGCCCAGGCGATCGGCAGGTTGGCGTTGATCAGGGCTTCACAGGTCAGGCCGACCGGCTGGCGCCCTTCGGCAATCATCTGCACGATGTCGGGGGCCAGGAAGGCGAGGGGGAGCATCTGCTGGATGCGCTGCTTCCAGACGCGCTCGCGCTCGGCAATCTCGGCATAGCTCTCGCCCCGGGTCAGCGCCGCGAACCAGCTGCGCGCCTTGACGATATTGCGGATCAGCACCTTGTCAACCTCGGCCGGGCGGTCGCCAAGCACCACCCTGGTCTCGACCCCGCGCCGGCGGATGCGGAACGGCGCCGCGATGCGGAGCTGGTCCGGTTGCAGACGCTCGGCAGATATGGCCAGCCGCTCGGCAAGGAGGTCCGGCTTCAGGCAGATCAGCATCTTGCCCGGCGCAATCTCGACGCGCTCGACGAGCACCCGCAAAGTGGCATTGGCATGCGAACCGGCAAAGAGCCGCACCAGATCGTCGATGCCCGCAGTGAGGGCTGCCATCTCGCTGGCGGCCGGATCGGCGATGATCCGGCTCGCCTGACCGGGCGCGGTGAGCCAGGCCCGCAAGCGCCCGATGATCCCCTGCTCGATCTCCGGGGCCGGCAGGCGCCAGGCATCGGGATGCGCGACGGTGCGATCGGTCACCAGCCGGTTCGAGACATAGTAGCGCAAGCGATGGCCGTTCTTGCGGCTGTGGCTCGGGGTGAGGCGATCACCGGTCTCGTCGAAGAGCTTGCCCGCCAGGGGTGAGGCATGGGCCGCCGAGCGCTTGCCGCGCGGGCGGGCGGCGCCATCCTTGAGGAGCCCCTGGACCGCATCCCAGTCGGCCGGGGCGATGATCGCCGGATGCTGGCCCTCGTGGATCACCTGCCGATGGCGGATGCGGCCAGCATAGACCGGATTGGTCAGGATATGATGGATGTGACCGCGCCCGAACGGGCCGCCGCCGCTGATCTTGCCGTCCGGCGCGGTTCGGATGCGGGTTCGGAGGCCAAGATCCGCGGCGCGGTCGCGCACCGAGAGGATCGAACCTTCGTCACGGTAGAGATCATAGATCTGCCGGATGGTCATGGCTTCGCTCGCGTCGATCTCCAGCGTGCGGCCCGCTGCCCGGTAGCCCAGGGGCACATTGCCGCCCATCCACAGGCCTTTCCGCTTCGAGGCGGCGATCTTGTCGCGGATGCGCTCGGCGGTGACCTCGCGTTCGAACTGGGCGAAGGAGAGAAGCATGTTCAAGGTCAGCCGTCCCATCGAGGTCGCGGTGTTGAAGGATTGGGTGACCGAGACGAAGGAGGCACCGGCCCGATCCAGCCGCTCGACGATCTTGGCGAAGTCGGCGAGCGACCGGGTCAGCCGGTCGATCTTGTAAAGGACGATCTGATCGACGCGCCCGGCATCGACATCGGCGAGGAGCCGCTGCATCGCCGGGCGGTCGAGCGTGCCGCCGGAGAGGCCGCCATCGTCATAGTCGGTCGGCAGGAGCACCCAACCCTCGGCCTTCTGGCTGGCGACATAGGCGGCGCAGGCCTCGCGTTGGGCGTGAAGCGAGTTGAAGGCCTGTTCGAGTCCGTCTTCGGAGCTCTTGCGGGTATAGATGGCGCAGCGGACCAGACCCATCACCCGATCCCGAAGAAGCGCGGGCCCGACCAGCGCACCCCGGTGATCCGGCGGGCGATCGCCGAAAGCGAGCGGTAGCACTTGCCGTCCATCTGGAAGCCGGCCGCGATCACCTCGACCCGATAGGTGCGACCGTTCCAGTCCCGCATCAGGCACACGCCGGGGCGCAGGGCCGCGGCGGAGCCGGCGGCCGCGACCTTGCCCGCGGCAATGGACGTGAGCGCCTTGATCGCCCGGGGCGGCACATCGCCCTCCTCATCGATCTGCGCCGCATGGCCCAACGCCCGCTGCAGAAAGCCGAGCGAGACATTGCGGGGAGCGGTGCAGCCGAAGCGTCGCTGCCAGAGCGCGAGGAGGGCCGGCCGGTCGAGGGCGAGGATCTCGGCGAGGGGGACCGGGTCCGGTCGCCGGAGACGGAGGGCGCCACCGCTCATCGGCGGGTCCGGGGCAGGGGGTTGGCTGGCACGACATGAATCTCCTTCTGCAGTTTGACACGCACGTGGTTGGGCGGACCGTCGGTTGGGGCCAAGGTTCCGGGCACCGATGCAGCAGCCGGCGCGATTGCGACTGACGCGTGCCGGGCGCGCGAAGTCCAGTCGGAAGAGGGCAGAGAGCCTGATCGAGAGCAACGGCAGGTCGGGCAGGGCGCGCCGCCGACCTGGTCCGGTTCAGAGTTCCGTCAATCCGGCCTCGATCAGGCCCGCTTCTGCGCGACCGCGGCGCAGATCCGCAGGCGTTCCGTTCGGGTGGCTGCCTCACGCGGAGACGCGAGAAAGGTGGCACTTGAATAAAGTCCCTCCTGCACGAGGCGCTTGCACAGAATATCGTAGCGCTGCGCGTATGAAGCGCGTTTGAAGGCAGGATCGACTGCGAAGTGCGGCTGCTTGTCGGCAACGGGTGTGTTGGACTTCGGACAATCTTCGACGAGCATGACCCATCCGAGAAAAGGGCGCGAAACGTCGCTCCCGAACGCACCCTCTCGGAAGGCGGTCCAAAGATCGTGCGCGGTGCCGATGGCTTCCTCGCAACGGTTATTGAAGTTGTTCCCGAAAGACGGGCCGACCTGTGATTTGAATTCGACGGCGGCGACAAGCTCGCCCCGATACATAACCAGCATGTCCCACAGCTTTGTCGGTCTGAAAAAGCCTGGCAGCGTCAAGACGCGCTGCTGCACGCAGATATCGGCAAGCGCAAGCCCGTTGGCCTCGACAAGGGTCTGGGCGATGGCGAGGAAGCCGTCCATGTTCTTGCCCGCCGTGACAGCGCCGCGCGCCCCCGCATCCTGATTTCCTGACTCGATCTGCCGCGCCAGCGCGGCTTCGCGGTTGCCCCAAAACAGCTTTACCGCTTCGCGCGCCTGTTCTTCGTAGTTGGCAAGATCAAGACTCATGTGTCACTTGTCCCTTCAATCAATTTCAACTCTTCGGGGCTCAGGCCGTAGAGTTCCGATACAATTTCGTTGAGAGCATGGCGGTCGCTCGCTTCCGCGTAGCGTGCGAGTTTCTCGCGCAGATCGGCACTCACGTTCGACCACTTCGGAATTCTGATTTTGCGAAGATACTGCGCCTGAAAGCGCAGATAACCGCCCCGCATGCGGGTGCAGTAGAGTCCGACGAACAACCGTGCGATGCCCGACCGCATGACGGCCTGGAGCGCAAGAACCTCCCATTCATCGGACGTGATGAAATACAGATTGTGGTGTGGGTAAAGCTTGCCTTTCTCGTGCACGATGGAAGCATCCCCCTTGATGTCGGGGATGAGTAATTTCTCGCGGTGAGTTAGTTCCGGGTAAATGCGGTCGATGGTGCGATACCAGCCGCGAGGGTTCTTCGCCGCGACATGGCGGCCTGCGATCTGCTCCTTCCGTTCTTCGAGATAGGCACGCAGCTTGGGAAAATCCTCGAGATCCACAAGCTTGCCGTCATCGGCGAAGGGATTGACGATCCCTTTGCCCCGCCACAAGACATGACCCGCGAGGATATCGCGCGTCATCACCAAAGGGAGCTTTCGAGAAGGCTCAACGTCCAGCGCCTCGTAGTCGCCGATAAAGGCTTTGTCGGCTCCCGTGGCAACGCCGATCCCGACCTTGCAGCCTGCGTCTTCAAGGGCGGGAAACCGCTCTTCCAGTCGCCTTACCAGCGCCAATTCGTCGAAGGAATCGAGCACCCACGGCTCGCCGCTGGATGCCGCATTCCTGATTTCGCGGACGCGACTCTTCGCAGGCACTCGTGCGGCGGTCAGATTGGAGGCAAGGGTCCTAAGAAAGGCCGCATCAACGGGCGGACGTGCGAAGACGCGCGTCACTTCCGAACGATCCTTGGCGATCACGGTAATGGCGGGATAGGCGCTGACCTCCGCGAGGAAGGCGTCGGTATCGACCATATCGACGTAGATTTTCAGGCTGTAGCTCTTGCTGACAAGTTCGCGCAGCTTCTTGCCGTACTTGTTCTTTATCCAGCGATCCGCACAAATGAAACCGAGCCTGCCGCCTTTGCCGAGCAAGGCCAGTGACCGCTCGATAAAGGGGACATAGATGTCGGCGCGGTCGTAAATGGTCTTGTAGCGCTGTCGGTACTCGCTCATTAGCGCATCAGGGATAGCCTCCTGACGGACGTAGGGCGGGTTCCCGACAACGTGGGTAAATTGCGCGTCGAAACCTGCCAACAGGAAGTCACCCTGATATAGCCAGACATCGCACAGACGTGCCGCCTCGTCCCGCGCTATGCCGCTCTCCCGAAGGCGCTGCGCAACCAGTGCGCGCGTACCTTCGAAGGTGGAGCGATGCAGCTCGACGGCGCGGATAGCGGGCGCAAGATCGTCATAGGTGAGCTTGCCGTCGCGCGCGGCCACCGCGAGGAGGCGGTCGATGATCGGCAGCAGGAAATCACCGTTGCCGAAGGAAGGCTCAAGCAGGTGATAGTCGGTTAGCGGCGCATTGTCTGTGTAACCTGTAAGATCGAGGATGAAATCGACGACTTCGCGCTTGGTGTAGATTGCGCCGCGCTCCTCGATCCCGCCTTCGGTCGCCAGCTTCTCCACGGCTTCGGTCACGGGACAGAAGCCGCGAAAAGCAGTCTGGAGGGCGAGCGTTACGGTCATTGGCGATTCCTCGTCGAACATTCAGGGAACATGTTGCCTTTATAGCACTGATTGTGCAAGCCGCTCTAGGGCGCGCAAGATGTGGCCATATCGTATCGTGAGGCATCCCGCAGGATGCTTGATGACCCGCGCTGCACCTAGCCGGGAAATGCCCAACGCGCTCACTATCCGCCCGCATTTCGATCAATTGGCGCGTGTTTCTTCGGCGCGCCGCACTACGGCCGATTTGGGGAAGCTGCACCGCGGCACCGAGACAATCTCAAGCGGCAGGTCTGGGCCGGTTCTACCGCTCGCCCGCTGATCGAGCTTGCTGTCCGGTGGCTCATCAGGCATAGGTTGCCTGTCGGCGCGGTGCGGCGGTGTGTGCCCTGAAAGCTTCGCCGATCGGGCGACTCGAGCACCCGGGTCGTCACTTTGCTGCCCGGGGTGAGTGGCGTGCTTGCTCTCGTCCAAACTATTGGCACACCGATCTCTCTCGCCAAGGAGCGGACCTGTTGCGCGAAGAGCACGATTGGCCCGGAAAGTGCTCTTCCTCAGATGGATGGCCTGTCGATTTTTTGCGGTCTCCGACCTCGGCTGTGCGTCAGGATTTGCCGCCGGACCGTCAGGATCAGCCCGAAGGCCGTCAGGATCGGCCCGAGGACCGTCAGGATTGCTGGTCGGCTCCAAAATCCTGACACCTAGAGTGCCGAATCCGGCCGGTATGTCTGACAACGCATTGTAATGGATAGGTAATTTCCTGACGCCGGTAACCGTTTCCCGGGCCGGCTTGACAGAAGCTCCGCTTGGACACAGCAAGAACAGACCCGGTCCGAGAGGAGTGCTGTACCATGCCAACCGAAGTCGCCGTGAGTGAACTCAAGCCCTGGGCGCGCAACGCCCGCAAGCATTCGCGCAAACAGCTGCAACAGATCGCCGCCAGCATCGAGGCCTTCGGCTTTCTGAATCCGGTCCTGATCGATGCGGACAAGACCATCCTCGCCGGTCACGGGCGGGTGGAGGCGGCAAAGCTTCTGGGATGGACAAGGGTGCCCTGCCTCTATGTCGAACATCTGAGCGCGGCCGAGAAGCGCGCCTATGTGCTCGCCGACAACAAGATCGCGCTGAATGCCAGCTGGGATGAGGAACTGCTGGCGGAGGAGTTGCGGGCGCTTTCGGATCCCGACCTTGGCATCACCGTCGATCTGACCGGCTTCTCGATCGCCGAGATCGATGCGCTGATCGAGCTCGATGCCCCGGAGGAAGATCGCAACCCGCGCGACGACCGCTTGCCGGTGTCAGTGTCGGCCCGGGTGCGGCCAGGCGATCTCTGGGCCCTCGGCCCCCACCGGCTGATCTGCGGTGACAGTTCCGACCCGGCGACGGTGGAGCGGCTGATGGCGGGATCGACGGCGCGCATGGTCTTCACCGACCCGCCCTACAATGTGCCGGTCGATGGCCATGTCGGCGGTGCCGGCCGGTTGCGCCACCGCGAGTTCGCCATGGCCTCGGGCGAGATGAGCCCGGAGGCCTTCACCGCCTTCCTGCGCCGGATCTTCGGCCATCTTGCCGACCATTCGCTCGACGGCTCGATCCATTTCATCTGCATGGACTGGCGCCATGTGGGCGAGGTTCAGGCGGCGGCGGACGGGATCTACAGCGCGCTGAAGAACCTGATCGTCTGGGTGAAGGAGGCCGGCGGCATGGGGAGTTTCTACCGCTCGCGTCATGAGCTGATCTTCGTCTTCAAGAAGGGGACGGCACCGCATCTAAACAGCTTCGAGCTCGGCCAGCACGGGCGCTATCGAACCAATGTCTGGGAATATCCCGGTGCGAGCCAGGCGGATCTGGTCCTGCATCCGACGGTGAAACCGGTCCGCATGATCGCCGATGCGATCCGCGATGTCTCCGGCCGGGGCGAGATCGTGCTCGATCTCTTCGGCGGCTCGGGCTCGACACTGATCGCTGCCGAGAAGACCGGGCGGCGCGCCTGCCTCGCCGAGATCGACCCGGCCTATGGTGACCTGATCCTGGCCCGCTGGGAAGCGTTTGCCCGTGACGAGGCGCAACTCCTGGAGCGCCGGGAGGAAAGTATGCCAGAAATCGACGCCGCGGAAATGACCCATGGCTGACGGTCGGGAGCCGGGCGCCACCGGGGGCACCGGGATGGTCGGCTATGGCCGGCCACCGGTCTCCGGGCGGTTCACCAAGGGACGTTCCGGCAATCCCAAGGGCCGTCCAAAGGGGGTAGGCAAGACCGGGGATCCGGCCGCCCAGCCAAAATCTCTCAACGAGACGGTGCGGACCGAGGCCGCGCGCGAGATCATTGTGACCGACCAGGACGGAAAGGTCCGGTCGGTCCCGGTGAGCGAGGTGATCGTGAAGAAACTCGCCGTGAACGCCGCAAAGGGCAGTCATCCCTCTTCCCGGACATTTACTCAACTGCTGGCCGCGGCGGAGCGCGAACTGGCCGCCCATCAGGCGCTGCCAGCCACTTCGATCGAGGCCGGGCTTCAACTCATGCAGGCGGTCTGGCTGCTCGAAAACACACCAGGGCTGGCCTTCCCGGCCATGCTGCCGCGGTCAGATGAGGTCGAGATCGACTTCGCCACCGGCATCGTCACCCTGCGCCGGCCGATGAGCCGGGCCGAACAGGCGCTTTGGGAGGGCTGCTGGATGATGAAAGCGCGCTTCCGGGCCGAGCGAGATCTGTTCGCCCGTCATCGCGCCGATCCGGCCTTCGCGGGCTTCCGGATCGCTTTGGCGGAGCGCATGTCCATCCTCGATCGGACCGGGCAGGTGATCGACCGGGTGCTCGTCGACACCTGGCATCTCACGCCCGCCGAACTCGTGGCACCGCCGCGCCATGTCCGCCCGGACATGACCTGGGAATTTCTGCGTGGGGCGCTGTCACCGCCGGCGCTGCGACTTCTCGACGGGGCCGATGCCGCCCTTCTCAGCCAGCAGCTTTTGCGCCGCAGCTATGAGGTGGTGGCCGGTTTTGCCGGTCTCAAGGACGACCCGACGCCGCAGGCCCTCAGGGCGCGGCTGCTCGCGCATCCGGGCGTCAGTGCCAAAACCCGGGGCGCGCTGTCGCTAGGGGGCGAAGGCGGCAGGCAGGCTATGCCGTTCGCGCAGTTGACGCCCTGAGGATCGCCGGGCGTCGGTCATGCGCGGCGCTCCAGGTCCGAATCGCACAAAGGAAACATTTGCCTGATTCCCGTCTCCCACGGTCCTGAGGCCTCGTCAGACGAAGCGATGAGACTGCCCTCGCATGAAGCGCGGCCTGGAGGGACGGTGCATAGGTTGCGCCGCATCCGCTTTCGACCACTTCCCTTCGTGTCCGCCGATCCGGTGTTCACGGCCCATTGACAGGCTAGGTGAACTTGACGCAGCCTCTCGACAATCATTGCGTGTTTTGGGGGATTTGATGTCGCCTCGGTTGATTGCGCTGATTCTTTCCCTTTTCATGGTTTTTGCCGGGAGTGTGGAGGCGCAGCAGGCGCTGCCGGATGGGCCAACCTCGGCGATCCCCAACAAGGTCAAGGCCAAGCTCGTCGGCTCCGGCGGCGAATATGGCGAGAGCTTCGATTTCGACCTTCCGGCGTTTCGCGGCCTCGAGCCGGACCTGCGGCTCCTCTACAATTCTTCGGAGATCGGCCGCGGCGGAGCGGAGAAGTTCGTGGCTTTCGGCTGGCAGCTGGCCGGCCTGTCGATGATCGAACAGAGATCGGTCGGTGGCGGGGCCCCGACCTTCGACAAGGGCCAGGATATCTTTGTCCTCGATGGGCAGGAGCTGATGGCCTGTAACGATGCGGCGGCGACCAACAAATGGTCGCAGAACCCCTATGGCTGGAATTATCCGCAGCGCTATCTGACCACCGTGGCGAGCGCCAGCTGCACGGCCGGCGGCAATCTGACGACCCGGGTCGAGAGTTACCGCAAGATCGAATGGCTTGCCGCCGGCAATGAATTCCGGGTGACCGATCCGGACGGGACCCGCTATCGCTATCAGCCGGTGGGCACGCTCGCCGGCGACAGCAGCGCCTGGCCCACCGATGCCGCCAAGATGGGCCAGTACACGCGCTGGTATCTGACCGAGATCACCGACAGCCAGACGGATGCGGCGGGCAACTACACCAACAAGGTCACGATCAGCTACTATGTCGGCGGCGTTGCCTACGGCTTCCCGGCGGTACCGACCCAGATTGCCTATGCCGGCTACCGGGTGGTGCTGGGCTATGAAACGCTCAACGGCGCCACCAACCCGCCGGTCACCCAGTACGGAACCGGGACCGGGATCCTGGGGCGGAGCTGGTTACGGCTGAGTTCGGTTGCCGTCTATGACGGGACGACCCCGGTCCGCGCCTATCAGCTGGGCTACAGCCGCACGGTGCTGACCGGCACCTCGCTGCTGCAGCGGGTCGAAAGCTATGGATCGGACTTCGTCCTGACCGGCGCCGCAGTCACCGGCGGCACGAAACTGCCGGACACCACTTACGAATATTCCGCCGACAGCTATGCGCTGGCCGCCCAGACTTACACCGGCAAGCAGTTTCATGCGCACAATGCCGTGGTTGATCTCGCCTACAGCGGCAACGACCAGTTACTGCTGTTTCCGGCCAGCCTCTATTACACCCAGCACACCGCCACGAGCGGTGGCGGCTATGATACGGAGGTGCTCTATTACTCTTATCTTGCCGGGCGATATTCGTTCAACAGCAACCGCAGCATCAATGGGCTGTCCGCATTGGGCTGGCCCTGTGAAGGCGAGCATGGTCAGGGCGGTTTTCACAACTATGTTCCGACCGGCCACAATGTTGTCGCCGGCAAAAGGTCCGGCGCGCCCATCGTTTGCTCGACAGCCCTGACCCAGACAAGGCATGTCGGCGGCTCGAACGGGACCGACTATTATGATCTGATCTTCAAGACGGCGAACCTGAATTCCGGCGCGCCCCTTTCGTCCTTGACCTTCACGGACCAGGGCTACCCGCCAAGCGCCCAACCGAATCCTAATGTTTCCTCGACGCCGCAATGGGCTGCACGGACACTCGGGCTGGGCGCAGATCCGTCGTTTGTCGATGGACGGCATCCCGGCAATTTCTACGATTCCTCGGACGGGATCCTGTCGGGGCCGATTTCGGCGTCCGGCCAGGCGGGTTTCTTTGGCCCGCTGAATGGTCAGGGATTGCTGGTTGCAGGTGATTTTACCGGCGATGGCATCAACGATTCTCTGTTTGGCACCTCCCCCGTTGGCCTACAAGGTCAGGCAAGCCTTCTAAGAATGGTGTTCGAGACCGGATACTTGTCCGGTACCACTGTCGGGCGTGGGTTTGTCCACCAGCCGGGAGCCCTGACCTATGACTATGATCCGAATGCAACGCCGTCAAAATACTATGCCGCGGACCTGAATGGTGACGGTATCGAGGATTTTGTCGACTACAAGGACAACAACAGCGCTGCCGACACGGTGAAGGTCTATCTGGGTGCGGGCGGCGGCTTTTCCGGGCCGACCACCTATTCGTTGGGCAACATTGCCAATTCTGCCACTTATGACAATCCGACGCTGATTTTTGCAGACCTGAACAATGACGGGCTGAATGACCTCATCGTTCAGCTGGGCATGCCGCCGGGCTCCCGGAGTGGCTCATTGCCGGCGCCGCCCAGCCCCTTCACCTCGAAATCCGCGCAAATCTTCCTCAACACCGGCATGGGCTTCGTTTCGCCGGTTGGGGCATTTACCGGCTATGTCGGGCTCGGTGATTTTGATGGCAACGGCCTGCCGGATTTCGTCATCGAGGGGGCGAACGGCCAGATCCTCTGGGGCAATTCGGCCGTTCCCAACCGGCTGACGGCGGTGAACCGGGCCTCCGGCGGGCGGACCGAGATCGCCTATGTGCCCTCGGCGCAGCAGGCCCAGGGCCAGTACGGCAACCAGATCCCGGTGGTCCAGCAGCTGGTGGGTTCGATCACCGAGAAGGATGGGCGCGGCAACGCCCGGACGGTGCGCTATACCTATGCCAACGGTCGCTATGATTTCATCAATCGCAAGGCGCTCGGCTATGACACGGTGACGGCGACGCCCGATCCGATCGCCGGCGAGACGGCGGCGCCGGTGACGACGACTATCTATCTCAACAGCAATTTCGTCGATGCCGGGCTGGTTTCCTCGCAGCTGGTGACAGTGGGTGGCACCACCACATGGTCGAAGACCATCAACAGCTGGGCGGTGACGCGCGGCGGCACGACCTACAGCCAGGTGGCGAATGTGGCGCCGGAATCCGGCGGGCCGTTCAAGATCGAGAAGAGCCGCGAGCGGCTGGCCAGCCTGCAGGGCGACCAGTTGATCGAGACGATGAAGGATTATGGCTATACCCAATATGGCGCGCTCTGGTGGATCTATGACTACGGGTTCAGCCCAAACGGCTCGAGCCCGACCACCAGCGACGACCGGGTCAAGACCTATGTCTATTACCCCAACCTGAGCGCCTATCTGGTGAACCTGCCGACGGCTGATCAATTCAAGGTGGCGGGGGTCACGCTGCACGAGACCCAATATGTCTATGACAATCTGGGAACCTGGGGGCAGACGCCCACCGAAGGCAATGTCACCGATGTCTGGGACTGGGACGGCAACAACGCCGCGCTCGGGCTGCGCCACACCGCCCAGACCAGCTTCGACGATTGGGGCAACCCGCTGACGGCAGCCGATGCGAACGGCAATGTCACGACCTATGCCTATGAGGCGGGCAAGCATCTCTTCCGCACCGCGACCACCAATGCGCTCAATCAGGCGGTCCTTGGCACCATCTGGAACGGCTCCTGCCAGGCGCCGGCGAGCCAGACCGACATCAACAGCCTGGCGACGGGCTTCACCTACGACGTCTTCTGCCGCGAGACCCGGCGCGACCTGCCGGGCGGCCAGTATCTGAAGACGAGCTATCTCAACATCGGCAATGCCGCGACCCAATATATCGAGAAGGAGAGCCTCTCGTCCTCGACCGTCGCCGGCAGCGACAAGAAGATCACCCAGGATTATTTCGACGGGTTCGGTCAGATCTACAAGAGCGCCACCACCACCGCGACCAGCACCATCAGCCAAGGCGAAGCAGTGCTCTCTGCGTTCGATGCGCGCGGCAACCTGGCCTGGAAGAGCATTCCCCTCGACTGGACGACGGCTTCGTCGAACAGCACCACCGCCCAGCAACGCACCGAATACCGCTATGACCCGCTGAACCGGCCGATCCAGAGGCTCTATGCCGATGGCACCACCGACAGCACTTCTTATACCCACCGGACCGAGACCCGCTACGGCGGCGTGGCGCTCGAGGTGCCGGCGGTCGAAAGCTTCGATGCCCATTGCTATGATCCGTTGGCGGCGAACACGCTCTGCGGCGATGTGGTGACGGTGAGCGACGCGGCCGGCCACACGATCCGCAGCGACCAGACCGACCAGAACCAGACAGATGTCGGCTCGACGGGCCCCCTGCGCTCGACCACCTACACCTTCGACCCGCTCGGACGGATGGTCGGCGTCACCGATCCCGGCGGCATCGGCTTCAGCTATGTCTATGACATCTTCGGCAACCGCACCCAGGCCACCGATCCCGGGCTCGGCACCTGGACCATGACTTACGACGCCAACGGCAATCTCGTCAGCCAGACCGACGCCAAGGGCCAGCCGATCACCTTCACCTATGATGCGCTGAACCGGCTGACCCTGAAGACGGTCGGCACCGGCACCGGCCGGGTCGAGACCCGCCAGACCTATGACGAGGTGCGGCCCGGCTTTGTGAACCTCGGCCACCTGACCACCCAGACGGTCAGCGGTACTGGCGGCGGGGCGGCGATCCATACGATCCAGACCGACTGGCACCAGACCGGCGCGGTGCAGCGGGTCACCCACCTGCTGGCGGGCCGCACCTATGTGCTGACCAACGTGATCGGCGCCGACGGCTCGGTCCAGAACATGACCCTGCCGTCGAAGGCCGACGGCACGGTCCCCGCGGCGCTCGGCCCCTTCACCTATGACGCCTCGAACCGGATCGCCGCCTGGCCGGGCTATATCACCAGCACCAGCTACGATCTCTGGGGCAACCGCACCGCGATCGCCTACGCCAGCGGCGCGGCCGAGACCGCGACTTATGACCCGCAGCGCGGCTGGCTGACCGCGATCACCGGCAGCGAGGCGGGGGGTGCGACCATGTTCACCGCCACCTACACCCGCACCGCCACCGGGCGGATCGCCGCGACCGACACCGGCTTTACCGCCGGGGCCAGCACCGTCGATCCGGGCGGCGCCTTCGCCTTTGCCTATGACTATGCTGGCCGGCTCCTCTCGGCGACCAACAGCCGAGGCGTCACCGCGATGGACCAGAGCTTCAGCTACGACCCGGCCGGGCGGATGCGGTCGAACAGCCAGGTCGGGACCTATGCCTACGCCAACGGCACGGTGGCCCAGCATGCGCCCTCGTCGGTGACCGACACCACCGGGGCGACCCAGGCGCTTGCCTATGACGCCAACGGCAACATGCTGACCGGGCTCGGCAACCGGATCATGACCTATGACGGCGAGAACCGGCCGCTGTCGGCGACCTATGCCGGCAAGAAGACCTGCTACTATTACGGCGCCGACGGCGCGCGGCTGAAGCGGATCGACGGGTTCTCGCCCAGCCAGGCCTGCACCGCCGCGCCGACCACCAGCCAGCAGGTCACCGTCTGGCTCGGGCCCCTGGAGATCCGCCGCTTCAACCAGGGCGTCTCGGGCGAGACGCTGGTCCAGTATCCGATCCCCGACCTGCGGATCCTGCACTATACCTCGGGCGGCACCGCGGTCACCGAGAAATCCGGGCTGCACCGCGACGGGCTCGGTTCGGTGCGCGCCGTCACCTCCTCGGCGGGCCTTCGCACCGAGACCGACCTCTACCGCCCGTTCGGCGACCAGCTGGAAACCGTCCAGAACCTCGCCGCGCTGCGCGAGATCAAGGCCTACATCGGCGAACGGCTCGACGCCGCCGTGGGCCTGGAGTATCTTAACGCCCGCTACTACGATCCCAGGATGGGCATGTTCCTCCAGCCCGACTGGTGGGAGGTCACAAAGCCAGGGGTGGGGACCAACAGGTACAGCTACTCCTTCAACGATCCGGTGAATGGAAAGGATTCGACGGGGCATAGCAATACCAATTTCGCCAACTCGGGTTGCTGCAACTTGGGATCGACGTTCAGCGATTTCATGAAGAGCCTATTTTCCGGCCTGACGACCAGCCGATCCGACGCGGATGTAGCGGCGAATGCCCATGGCACTGCCGAGAAGATGAAGGAGAACATAAAGAATGGCACAAAGAAGGCAGGTGCAGCGCTCGCGATGGGGATATTGGCCGGGGTGACGGACGGAGCGGCCCTTGACGTCGAGGCTTTGGAATTTGGAGCCGTAGAAGTAACTGGAACCGGTGCCGTTGTCACTTCCGAAGGCTCCATTGTGGCCGGAGCCGGTGCGAAGGCCATCAAGACGGAAGCCAGCGCGGCGAACTCGGCGCGCTCGACAGTTCAAGCCAACCGGGCCATCCATCAGGCCGCAGTCGACGCCCGAGTGGCCGAGTTGGAGGCCAAAGGATATACAGTTCAACGTGAAGTTACTTTAACAGCAGATGGAAAAGTCGCTAGGATCGATCTTGTCGCGAGCCGAAATGGTGTTGTTGCATTTGCGGAGGAGGTCAAGACCGGTGCCGCGCCTGACTTTGCAAGAGCTCAGAAACATGTGTATGAGGCGATGTCATGTGGTTCAGCCTGTCCGATGGGAAATAATGCTGCTGCGTTGGGCCTGAAGCCCGGCATTCCATTGAATGCACAAGGCGGCGGTATTCCCTATAGCATTTTCCGCCCCTAGTGAGGTTGCGATGACGCAAGCCGATATTCTAAAACAGTTGAAATCGCTCGGATGGCAACAGCGGCGCATGAATGGTGGTGGCTACCTCTACTATGTCTTGGCTGATAGAACACTAAGGGTAGCGCCAATGCTTCGGCAGCTTCCAGATGGCTATAGTCTCGACTTTCAGCAGGCTCTAACGACCGGTGAGTTTAACGCTGCGGTGTCTCTGGCGCTCGGCGAAAAGCCGGGCTTCGACTATTTCCTGCTCAATCCTCGCATCGGCCTGAGAGCAAAGAAAGTCAACTTCACCGAGGCGGACATCGTCGCATACCACGGCCAGTTGCTTTCCTGGGCGCAGTCCGCCGATCTGGTCGCGGCCTTCCGAGACCATATGGACTGGCCGAGTAACGCAGCGCCACTGCTGGCCATCTACAAGTTGATCGCACTGGTGAACCATGGGCGTCGAGCAGAGGTTGAAGACCTGCTTCAACGTTTCAGGCGGGGGGATCGTTGCGGCTACGTCCCAATCATCAGCGAAGCACTGATCGAGCGCGTGCTGGCGATGCCACCTCTCCGACTTTCCTAATCTTTCGGGAGGCACGCGCCCTCGTCGGTGACCGATACCACCGGTTCCACCCAGGCGCTGACCTATGATGCCAACGGCAACATGCTGACCGGGCTCGGCAACCGGATCATGACCTATGACGGCGAGAACCGGCCCTTGTCGGCGACCTATGCCGGCAAGAAGACCTGCTATTATTACGGCGCCGACGGCAGCCGCCTGAAGCGCATCGACGGCTTCTCGCCCTCCCAGGCCTGCACCGCCGCTCCCACCACCACCCAGCAGGTCACCGTCTGGCTCGGGCCCCTGGAAATCCGCCGCTTCAACCAGGGCGTCCCGGGCGAGACGCTGGTCCAGTATCCGCTCCCCGACCTGCGGATCCTGCGCTATACCTCAGGTGGCAGCGCGGTCACCGAGAAATCCGGCCTCCACCGCGACGGCCTCGGCTCGGTGCGCGCCGTCACCTCCTCGGCGGGCTTGCGCACCGAGACCGACCTCTACCGCCCGTTCGGCGACCAGCTGGAAACCGTCCAGAACCTCGCCGCGCTGCGCGAGATCAAGGCCTACATCGGCGAACGGCTCGACGCCGCGGTCGGGCTCGAGTATCTCAACGCCCGCTACTACGATCCCAGGATGGGCCTGTTCCTCCAGCCGGACTGGTGGGACGTCACCCAGCCAGGGGTCGGCACCAATCGCTATGCCTACAGCTTCAATGATCCCGTCAATGGAAGGGATGTGAGCGGGCATTGCGTAGACGGCTGCGTAATCGAAGGAATAGTTGCTGAAGGACTAATCGAGTTAGCAGAAGCTGTTTATGCGGGTTGGGAGGCTCAGGCCACCGTTGATGCGGCGGTGACAGGTGGCGCCTTGGCAGCAATGACGGAGGAACAAGAATCCTCCTGGCCAAGCAATGGCGGGCCTCCACTGGACGGCCCGGTTCCGACAAACTTTGAGCCACCTAGTCAGCCGCCGACCGGGTCGCGTGTCTCAGTGGTGACAACCGACCCAGGCAGTGGTCCGACAAAAAAGCCGGATGGCTGGCAGACACATCACATAGTTTCCCAGAAAGTAATGAAGGAATATCGGGGCTTCATGGATGAAATAGGAGTCAAAAAGAACGAGAAGACCAACCTGGTTGACTTGCCGACAAGCCGGACGCAAGATCCCAATAAAACCGTGCATCGGGGACTGCAGCGAAATGCGTACGATCAGGCGATCCGGAATAAACTCAACGATATTCAGGGTCGCTATGAGCGAGGAGAAATCACAAAAGTTCAGGCGGCGGACGAAGTCCGGGGACTGATGAGTGCAACCAGAGCGGGGCTTTTGTCCGGAAAAATCTCTTTGAATAGCGCCAGCGATGAAGCTCCTCCTGAAGGCGAAGAGCAAGACCATAGTGACGGCAGGAAGTGAAACTGACATAGGAGTAGATATGGCAATGTTGCAAAGCCCTTCCTCCCCGGACGAGTGTCGTCTCTGGTTCTGCTCCGTAAGCCCCAAGGGCAATGTTCCAGTCGTGACCTACGATCAAAGTAAGAACGCGGTCAGCGGATGGGTTCTAAGTTCAGTTGGCGATCAACCAGGAATCGTAGAGCCGGTCCTTTACAATGCCAAAACTGCTTCCGTCCGAACAATTATGTCCTACAAGATGCTCGCTACCGGGACAGGAGATATTCTGGCGCGAGATGAAGGGTTAGATCTGTTCAGCCAATTGCCAACAAATGAGGTTTCACTCTACCGGGCCAAGATAGTCTGCCGCGACGGAGAAGTAGATAAATTTTTTGCGGTAAGGCCATATTTGCTTCGGGCGTGTACTGATCTTGCTCGGTCAAACATCAAATGGACAAGGCAAGACGAATTCTATGTGGGTTGGGATAAAATAAAATTCATTCGAGGCTGTATGAAAGGCGCTCACATTGCCCGTGAAAGTCTTTCGAAAATGGTCATTGTTTCAAATGCGTTTAAAACAGCGGCTCAACGGATCGAACCCAAGGGTATTGGTTTCAGCGACCCCGAACGTCCTTGGGGGTTCTGAGCGGCCCCTCACCCCTCCAGCTCCTCCCCCGCGAGCAGCTCGACCTCCAGCCGTCGTCCGCCGATGCCGCTGCCGCCGCAGGCCCGGCAGCCGGCGCCGGCGCAGTCCGAGCAGGGATAGGGCGTGAGCGTCTGGGCCAGCACGCCCCGCAGCACCTCGCCGAGCACGAACCGCGGCACGCCGAGATCGGCAAGCCGCATCACCGCGCCCCGCGCCGAATTGGTGTGCAAGGTCGACAGCACCAGCCGCCCGACCTGCGCCGCCCGCGCCGCGATCTCCGCCGTCTCCTCATCGCGGATCTCGCCCACCAGGATCACGTTCGGATCATGGCGCAGGATGCCGCGCAGAACCCGGGCGAAGCTCAGGCCGATCGCCTCGTGCACCTGCACTTGCTGGACGCCGGGGATATTGTATTCGACCGGATCCTCGACGGTGACGATCTTGCGGCCGGCGGTGTTGAGATGGGCGAGGGCGGTGTAAAGCGTGGTGGTCTTGCCCGAGCCGGTCGGCCCGGTGACGAGGAACAGCCCGCTCGGCCGTTCGATCAGCCCCCGGATGCGGTCGGCGATTCCGGCGGGAAAGCCGAGCCGGTCCCAGCCCAGCCGCAGGGCGCGCGGGTCGAGTACCCGGCAGACGAGGCTTTCGCCCCAGTGGGTGGGGAGCGAGGAGAAGCGGAAATCGATCGTCCGTCCGGCGACCATGATGGTGAACCGGCCGTCCTGCGGCAGGCGCCGCTCGGCCACGTTCAGCTCGGCCATGACCTTCAGGCGGGCGATGAGGGCCTCGGGGTCGATGGCGGGATCGACCGGGCGCGGGGTCAGGTGGCCGTTGATGCGGAAGCGGGCGGCGATGCCGGTCTCGGTGCTTTCGAAATGGACGTCCGAAGCGCCGGCCAGCACCGCCTCGGTCAGCAGCTCCTGGACATGGCGGATGACCGGCCCGTCGGCCTCGGTGGCGCGGAGCCGGGTCTGGTCGCGGGCGAGCAGCGCCTCCTGCTCGGCCGCGGCGCGCTGTTCCGCCGGTTCCGCCAACAGGGCGCGGACGGTGGCGGTGGTGGCGCCGCTGAGATCGACGGGGCGGCCGAGCAGAAACTCAAGCTCGCGCCGCAGCCGGGGATCGGCCGGATCGGGGGTCAGGAAGGCGAGCGCGCCGTCGGCGGCCCTCGCCGGGGCGACGAGGCGTTGGGCCAAATAGGCGGGCGACAGGTCCTGCGCGAGCGCCGGGTCGAGCGTGAGATCCTCGGCGGCCTCGATGAACGGCAGCGCAAAAGCCGCGCAGAGGGTCCGGACCAGCAGAGCTTCCTCGACCAGCCCCAGGCGCAGCAAGATGCGTTCGAGCCGGACATCCTCGGATCGCGCCAACCGATCGGCGCGGTCGAGATCGGCCTCGGACACCGCCTTGTCGCGCAGAAGCATCGACCGGAAGATGTCGGTCGCCGTTTCGACCTTGAGATCGTCAGCCATCGCGCCCGCGCTCTCCGGTTGCGTTTTGCGCATTTGTAGTGCTCCTATGCGAGAAACGAAAGCCATTCGGGAGCGGGCGGCAGTGGGGCGCATCGGGACGGCCGGGGCGGAGATTTGGCGGCGGATCGCGGCGGCGGTGCCGGCCGATCTGCTGGCGCCGGGGCTTCGGATCGGCGAGCCGGTGCGGATCGTGCTCGAGAGCCTGACTCCGGATCAGGCCTGGCTGGCCAGGCGGCTCGACAAGGTCAAGACCCATCAGGGGATCAGCCTGGTGGTGCCCACATCGGCGCTGTTGTCCGAGGAGTTCACCTTGCCGAAGGCGGCGCGGACCCAGGCCCGCGACATCATCGCCCTCCGCCTGCGCCAGACCTTGCCGCGACAGGCGGCCGGCCTTCGCTGGGTGACGGTCGCGGGGGCGGTGGACCGCGACGGCGCCCGCTACACCGTGTATGTGGCCAAGGAAGAGCATCTCGAGCATCTGCGCCGGCTGGTCGCCGAGGCCGGCTTCGATCTCCGGTCGGTGGTTGTCGACCGGGACGGCGCGCCGCCGCTCTTTACTGAGGGCATGGGCTCAAAGGTTCAGAGAGGCTGGGCGATGGCCGCGGCGGCGGTTGTCCTCCTCTGCAGCCTCTGGCCGCGGGTGGGGCTGGAGTTCGATGCCTGGCGGCAGGCGGGTGAGAATGACGCGATCCAGACAGAAAACGAGGCTCTGCGGCAGCAGGCGGTCGATCTGCGGGCCGGCGCCTCCACCGCAGAAGAACAGGGCGCCCGGCTCAAGCAGGATCTGGCCGCCCTGAACGGCGGGCGCGACCGGCTCGGCGTGCTGCTGGGCCTGACGCAAGGCCTACCCGACAATATCTGGATCTCGGAACTGACGATTTCGGGAGCGAACCTCAATCTGGCCGGCTTCGCCGCGGCCGATGCCAAGACGCTGGTCGAAATGCTTCAGAAACTGCCGATGGCGCAGACCGTCCGTCTGGACGGGCCGATCATTCCCGATCCGACCGGCAATCAGGTCCGCTTCCAGTCGGCCATCACCTTAAGAGATAACCCGGTGGCCAGCCAATGACGCGTTGGCCGTGGAAGCGGATCATTTGGCTGGCGCTCGCCGCAGCGCTGCCGGTCTTGGCGACGGCGATGATCTGGCGCGGTGGTCTCGCCCACTATGAGGCCGAACTGCGCCGCAAGGACGATCTCCTGGCAGACCGCGAGAAGTTGCGTACCGCCATCGCCGGGCTGCAAGCCACTCAAGCGACGCCGGCCGGCCGTGCCGCGCTCCTCTGGGCGCCGGAGGGCGGTGAGCCGGTGGAAAACCGACTGCAGGCCGCGGTTCTCAGTGCCGCCGAAGCGCATGCGCTTCGCCTGTCGTCCTTTGGAACCGGGGCAGGCATGGCCAATGTCGCGGGCCCGAGCATCTCCTTTCAGCTTGAAGCCCAAGGCACCTGGGCGGGGATCCTCGGTTTCATCGACGCACTTCAGAAGATGACGCCCCCGGTCGCGATTTCCGATCTGACCTTGCGCAATGGCCTTGTCCAGCCGGACGGGCAGACGCAGGTCCTGTCGCTGTCGATGACCCTCTGGGGCCTCAAGGCGGCAACGCAATGACGGCGCCTGATCTCAATCTTTTGAAGCGATCGGCGCCGCCGCTCTTCTTTCTGGTGGCGATCCTGTCGGCGCTGGTAGCCGCTCTCGTCTTTTCGACGCGGCCAGTCGGACAGGGCGGCGATGGTCCCGGGCTGGAAAGCGCCCCGGCCAGCCGCCCGTCCCCGACCGGGCCGGAGGAGGGACTGCTGGTCGCGGATGGGGCAACAATCACCGACGAGGTCATCGCCCGCCCGTTGTTGGCGCCGTCGCGGCGCCCGGCGAGCGCCGTTCCGGCGATCCCGGAGCAGACGGCGCCGGCAGCGGCCGTGCCCGATGAACAGGTGCCGGCCGCGGTGCCAGAGCCGGTAGTGGTGATGAAAGGCTATGTCTGGGATGGGCAGGCGGCGCAGGCACTGCTTCTCTGGGGCGAGGGCAGCCCGGCGGAATGGTTCCGGATCGGCGCGACCCGCGACGGCTGGACAATCTCCAGGATCACCAGCACCTCGGTCACACTCTCCTCAGGCGCGAGCGATTTCACTATCAATCTCTACCAATAGAAAATAGGCTCATCGCAAAACGAGCAGGAACACCAGTATGGCGAGCGTTGGCCGGATCTTGACCGTGGCTGTTGCGGCAGCCTTGATCGCCTCTTGCCAGATGCAGGATCAGCCAAGCGCGGGACGGTTCGGAGGCGACTATCCGAGCACCTCGGGCGTGAGCACCAGATCCTGGGCGGCGAGTTTCGCCGGCGGCGTCCGGCCCGGCGGCCTGCAGCGCGGCACCGACAATTTCATCAACAATGATGTTTTGGGCAAGAACGCCCCGAAGCGCGCGCTCGTCGTCCCGGCCGGCGAGGGCGCGGTGCAGATGGCGCTGGTCAATGCGCCGATCGCCTCGGCGGCCAAGGCGGTTCTGGGCGATGCGTTGGGGCTGAACTATGTCGTTGCCGACAATGTCAAAGGCACGGTGACGATCCAGACCACCGGGCCGGTGCCGAAAACGACGCTGATCGATCTCTTTCAGGCGGCGCTCGAGACCAGCAACGCCGAAATCACCAAGGAGGGCGAGATCTACAAGATCGTCCAGGGCTCAAGCGGCAGTTCCTCCTATTGGCTGGCCGGCCAGACCGGGGGAACGGCGCCGATCATCGTCGCCCCCCTGAAATATATCTCGGCAGCGAACATGGCCGAGATCCTCAGCCCGCAGACCGAAGCCGGGCTCAAGGTCGTCGCCGACAAGAAACGCAATCTCCTCCTGCTGTCCGGTGACGCCCAGCAACGGGCCAGCGCGCTGGATACGCTCAATCTCTTCGATGTCGATGTCCTGTCGGGCAAGTCGGTGGCGCTGGTCCAGCTCGACAGCGCCGATCCGGATGCGGTCGTCACCGATCTGAAAAAGATCTTCGAAAATGAAGAGGGCGGCATGCTCGACGGCGTCATCGACTTCGTGCCGAACAAGGACCTGTCCTCGATCCTGGTCATCACCAGCCGCGCGGAATATCTCGACAAGGCGCAGCGCTGGATCCATGAACTGGACAAGAGTTCTGGGAGCGCTTCGGTCTACATGGCCTCCTATCCGCTCCAGAACCGCAGCGCCGCCGAAGTGGCGCCCATTCTCGACCAGCTTCTGTCGGCGAGCGCCGGCTCTGATGGTGCAAGCACCGGCAAGACGGTGGAGGCCGCAAGCAGCGCTAACGCCGCTGACAGCAGCATGCGGGTCGCGGCCGACGACAGCCGTAACACGCTGATCGTCCGCGGCACCCGGGCCGAGCAGGAACAGGTCAAGCAGCTTCTGCCCGAACTGGACAGCCAGCCCCGGCAGGTTCTGCTCGAGGCGACGATCGCCGAGGTCAGCCTCAACAACGATCTGGAGCTGGGCACCCGCTGGTTCTTTGAAACCGGCAACTGGGACTTCCGTTTTTCCGATCTCGACAGCGGTCGGGTCGTGCCCAATGGCGCGAGTTTCGCCGGCGTGTTCGGCGCAGGCGGCGCCGAGGTCGCCATCTCCGCCTTGCAGAGCGTGACCGATGTGAAGATCATCTCCGCGCCGTCGCTGATGGTCATCGACAACAAGGAAGGCATCCTGCAGATCGGCGATCAGGTTCCGGTGGCCACCCAGACCGCGACCAGCACCGAGACGGCAAACGCCCCGGTCCTGACGCGGATCGACTATCGCGACACCGGTGTCATCCTCCGGGTCAAGCCCCGCATCGGCAATGGCGGCCGGGTGATCCTCGACATCAATCAGGAGGTCAGCGACGTCAAGCCGACCAAGACCTCGGGGATCGACTCGCCGACGATCCGTCAGCGGAAACTGCAGACCAGCGTGGTGCTCGGTGACGGGCAGACGCTGGCGCTTGGCGGGCTGGTCCAGGAGGGCGACAATATCACCCGCAGCCAGACACCGGGTCTGGGCAACATTCCGGTGCTGGGCAATCTCTTCCGCTCGAAGAAAGACGGGAAGGCCCGGAGCGAACTCCTCATCATGATCCGGCCGCGCGTCGTCAACAATCAGTCTGATGCCAAGAACGTGACCAACTACTGGCGCTCGAAACTGCCGGGCGCGAATTCGATCCTCGGCTCCGGCTTGGGGCCGCCCAGCCACACGCTGACGGACGTCACCCAGTAACTGAGATGCCGATCTATCGCTATGAGGGGATCGACAGTCATGGACAGGTGGGCCGCGGCACGGTGACGGCAGACACCGAGGCCCTGGCCCTGGAAAATGTCCAGGCCCTCGGCCTTCTTGCCACCCGGATCGACGTCGAGACCGGTGGGGCGGGACGCAGGTCCTGGTATCTCATGGAAATCGGTGGCGCCAATGGCCGGCTGCTGTCGCTCGCCGAACAAGCGAGCCTGGCGACCCAACTGGCGGTCCTCTTTCGCGCCAAACTGCCCCTCACCGCGATCACCGACATCTTGGCGCAGAGCGCCGAGAGCCGTCGCCTACAGATGCTGTTCGCCCGTATCGGGGTGAAGGTGGCCGACGGTGCGGGCCTCGGGGCCGCTTTCGAAGCGGCCGGCGCCGTGGCCTCGCCGATGTTCCTGTCGATGCTGCATCTGGCGAGCACCGCCGCCGATCCCGACGCCGGTCTGGCGGCGACGGCCGAGCTGCTGCGCAAGCAAAGTTCCGCACGCCAGAACATCATCGGCGCCTTGATCTATCCCGGCATTCTCATCGCCGCAGCGTTTGGCGTCGTCGGATTGATCTCGCTGTTTCTGGCGCCAAACCTGGTCTCGATGTATGAGGCGATGGCGCGGCCGGTGCCTTTCTCGATCGCCCTCTTCGTCCGGGCAGGGGCCGTGGCCGAGGCTTACGGCTTCTACGTGATCTTTGCTCTGCTGGGCCTGGGCCTTGTTGCGGCGGCGAGCTGGAACAGACGACAGGCCATCCATCTCCGGCGCCGCGTTGCGGAAGGCCTGCCGGTCGTCGGGCCGATTCTGCGCCTTTCCGATCTCTGCCAGCTCACCCAATGTACCGGTCTTCTGACCCGCACCGGTCTGCCCTTGGCCGCGGCCTTGCGAACCGCCGCCACGGGCGCGGCCAGCGCTCGCCTGAGACAGGCCTTCACCGATGCCGCCGCCGCCCTGGAGCAAGGCGGCCGCGCCGCGGCGGTCTTCGGCCAGGTGGTGGGCCTTCCCTCGGTCTTTCCGATCCTCTTTCGGGTCGGCGAAGAGGCCAACCGGCTCGACGAGATATTGCCCGCCCTGGCCGGCGATCTCGAAGACCGGCTGGCGCGCGCCATCGAGCGGATGATCCGCCTCCTCACCCCGGTCCTGACCCTGGTAATCGGCGGCGGCATCGCGCTTCTGGCCTATACGGTCATGGGCGCCATCGTTTCGGTGAACGATCTTGCGCGGTAGATGCCGATGAGGTCGAAACGGGCAGAGGGGAGAGGCTCGATCCTTCTGGAGGCGCTGATCGCTTTTGCGCTCATCACCGCCTTCGCGGTGACGGTCCTGACGACGCTGATGGATGAGGCCGGAACCGCCAGCGGTCGCGCGGGCGATTTCTGGCTCGCCGAATATGCGCACTCGAAAGCCGAAGAACTTTCCGAGGTTCCCGGACCTCTCGAGCGACAAGGCCAGGATCCGGGCGGCTGGCAGTGGAAGATCGACACCGAACGCACCTATCCGGATGGGAAATCGCCTTTCGACAAGGACCTGGCGCTCTACCGGCTGACGCTCTCGGTCTGGAATGCGAGCGATCCGGCGCATGTCGTCACGGCCGAGACGATCCTGGCCCGGAAGGCGTGATGGCCGTGCGGAGAAACCCGACATCGGGATTGTCGCTTCTCGAGACGCTCGTCGGCCTCGCGGTCCTGGCGTTTCTGACGATGATCGGCCTCTCGCTTCTCTCGAGCAGCAATGCCTCCCTGCAGAGCGTGACACGGCTCGATGACCGGAGCGCCATTGCATTGGGCCGGGCCGATCTGCGCGACTGGCTCGAACATGCCATTGCCCCCGATGCGAGCGGGCCGGTTTCCGCGAACTTCTCCGGAGATGAGCACCATTTAGAGGCCACCGCCATTCTCGATGACGGCGCCTTCTGGCCCGGCGCGGGGACAGCCATCCTTCTGTCGTCGGGTGACGCATCCGAAGGTCCGGTGGCGCTGGCGCGCGGGCTCGCCGACAAGGACCAGGCGCCGCTCTCCCGAAGGGTCAGTCTCACGGCGGGCGCCGACCCTGCCGGCCTCAGGATCGCCTATTTTGGTCAGGCTGGCGGCGAAGACGGCCCAGGCTGGCATGATCATTGGGCCGGCAGCGATCCTTTGCCGCGGCTGGTGCGGATCGAGATTGCCGAGAAGGGCTTCGCCTATCCGCCGCTCATCATCCGGCCGGGGAGCTATTTCGCTCAGAGGGAAATGTCGCTGTCCTCGTTGCTGCCGCCCGACTTGCCGTCTCGGCCATAGGTCAGAAGATCGAAGGGCAGGGTCGCGCCCGGCGAATGATAGATGAACGGGCGTTTCCAGGGATCGAGAAGCGCGGTCGTGCCATCGACGTAAGGCCCATGCCAGCCGTTGCTGCCCTCTGGGGCGATGACCAGCGCGTTCAGACCTTCGGCCTCGGTCGGATATCGGCCGACATCGATATAATAGAGCTGAAGTGCGCCCTTGAGATTGGTGAGCTGGATTTGCGCCGCCTGTGATTTGGCGCGGCCGAAGCTGCTCATCAGGCGCGGTGCTACCAGCCCGGCGATCAGCGCGATGATCGCCAGGACCACCATGATCTCGAGGAGGGTCATGCCGGCCCTCCGGTTCCGTCTTGTGGGTCTTGGGTGCAAAATCATCGCGCTCATATGCCTTGTTGAACCAATGCCAGGAGGAAGCCAGCGTAGGCGAGGAAGGGGCCGAAGGGAACCGCGTCACCCCGTCGCGCCGAGCGGCCGTTGGCGACCAGAACCGCCACAATGCCGGCAAGCGCCGCCAGAAACAGGGTGAGCCAGATCTTCTCCGCCCCGACCAGCAGCGTCAGTGCCCCGATCAGTTTCGCGTCACCGGCGCCAAATCCCTCGACGCTGCGCAGCCGGAAATAGATCTCGCCGATTGCCCAAAGCGCGACGGCCAGGGCACCCCCGACCAGAAGGCTCTCCCGGATCGGCAGATGGTTCTGCGCGCGCAACCAAAGCGATAGGAGTGCGGTTGCCACAACCGCCGCGTCGGGTATGATCTTGCGGGACAGATCCTCGACGCTGATCCAGATCAGCGTAGTTGCCAGCAGCAGGAAGGCGACGGAGGTCGCGGACGGCGAGGCGGAGAGGACCGGCGCCAGGGACAGGACATAGATGCCGCTGAAGCCAAGAATGCTGCGTGTCAAATCCGGTTCACCCTCGGAGCCCCTCCATCGGCGGCCTGACCAAGGGTTCATTCTTTTGACGACCTTGGCAATGGTCTTGATCATCTCTCTGGTGCTGGCGCTGGTTCAGGCGCGCGCCGGAAGCGGGCGGATGATCTTCGCCCGGCTCGAGCAAGAGGAGCGCGCCGCCCTCGCCGAAAACGCTGTCCGCCAAAGACTGCGGATCCTGCTGGCCGAAGCCATGACCGGCCAGGCGTCCGGTAAGACAGCTTTGTCCCTCGATGGGACAACGACCGTCCTGGAGGAGGGGGACCTTGCCGCCAAAGTCAGCGTAAATGACGTGGGTGGTCTGGTTGATCTCTATTTTGCCGCACCCGCGCTTCTGGACGCGGTGCCGGGCGCGAAGGGCCTCGCACAGGGGCGCACGGCGGGAATGCAACAGTTGGCCGAGGGCCAGCGCTTCCCAGTGACCGAGGCGACCCTCGCGCACTTTGGCGTCGGGGCCGATGCGCGCCGCGGTATGTTTGCCTATGTGACGCAGGGTGGCGGTCCTGGTCCGCTGAATGGCGGGACCGTGCCTCTGGGGTTGCGCGCGGCGGTGGAGCGGCTCGGACTGGCCGGGCTCTTGCCGACCCGGGCGGTGGCGGTGCGGATCAAACTGGCGCCGCGCCAAGATGGGTTGCTGCCCTGACCGGCTCGGCCCGCCCGCACGAAGCGCTCACACGGCAAGAATCTTATCGAACGGTCATGTTACTTGTCAGCCAAAAAGATCAGGTCGGACACCTCAGGTCTTGTTTTCCCACTGGAAAGTCTTGCGGGGGCTGGTCTTGCCCAGAAAGTCGAGGAAGCGTTGGTAGTCACCCGCTTTTGAAAGATTGATGATCAGTAGGTCATCCGGTCTGTCGGCAAAGTAGCCTATGACGTCTTCGTTGTGCCTGTTGTAAAAGTCTAATAGGCTTTCCTTTTGGTAAGGCTCTTCTTTTGTCGATCCGAACAGTTCAACGATGGTGGCTACATATCCCTTTCGAAGGTAGTCGACCTCGGCCAAGACTTCATAGGTTGGCAACTTACCGCCATTGAAACTCTTCGCGTGAAAGCTGGTTAACGACCTATACCACTGCTCGGCGTCGTCGCGCACTGATAAGATGAATTTCGATTTTGGGAAAGCCTTGTCGAGGTGTTTGTACGTCTCCGGACAGCTAAAGGGCGCATCCTGAAAGGCTTCTGCGGTTCGGCAGTATTCGATGATTGGCTCGAAATTCTTGTTGAAGTAATGCTTGTCGTAAAGAAGTTCCGCCTGCCCCTGGTCGCCCAAGATGTAACCAAGCTCGATAAGTTCCTTTTCAAGGGACGTTGTTC
Source organism: Paracoccaceae bacterium (assembly GCA_046348855.1). GTDB lineage: Bacteria > Pseudomonadota > Alphaproteobacteria > Rhodobacterales > Rhodobacteraceae > TMP-24. The sequence goes on from JAXMDK010000001.1 coordinate 69,888, forward strand.
CGGTCTTGTTGCACCCAATGCAGAAGATCTTCTGGCTTTTTCTGAGTCTTCGCTCATGCCGCATCTTCTCGATCAGCGTCCTCGTCCGCTGCACGGCCCGCTCGGCAACTCTTTTCAGCTTTCCCATGGCTCTACTTCCTTTCGTGCAAATCGTCAGCCGAAGCCCTTGTCGATGGATCAGTCGGGTCGAGGATTTCAGGCGATCTGGCTTAGTGCCGGTAGCGTGGACAGCAGACCAAGCTAGCACAAGCGAGGCCTCTAGCTCCACAAGGTGGAGACTGTCCAGCTTCGAATCTGATCTATCGCATCCTGAACACCTTGCCGTATTGCGGTGTGGCGCGCGGGATTTCGTGGCAGATCCTTGCGGTCGGCAATCTGTCCAGCGACTGCGCACTTTGAGGCGGATACGGTAGCAGGCCGAGCACTGGTTCGCCTTGCGCCCGACCTAACCATCTGGATTCACGGTATGAATCCTGCGACGATAGCATTATCAGCAACGCTCGTCTCCGACCTGGCGTGGCTTTGGGGGTGGACTTGCCGCAGGGCGATCACATACATTTTGGATCGATATGATCAATGCGGGGCAGAGTTTCGGCCAGCCCACGCCAGGTCGTTGTACAGGATGGCGGCCATGCCCAACAGTGATGTGTTCGAAATAGCTGTGATCGCAGATGGTTACGCGCTGGCTGACGCAGGGCGATATGCCGACGCGATCCAAGTGTTCGAGAAAGGTAATGTCGCGCCGGCTTCGGGATCGCCTGCCAACACCGTGCTGGGAAAATGCTATTACTTGACGGGCCAGTATCAGAAGGCGCTCGACCATCTGGACCAAGCAATTTCCGAGCGAGGAGCGGATGTGGAGCCGCGTCTTCTCAAGGTGTCGTTGCTGCGAGATGTAGGTCGAAACACCGAAGCGTTGCGGCAGGCGCTGGCGTTGCGCGATCTGCAGGGGGGGGACCACTTTGAGGTCCTGAAATTGATCGTAGATCTGCTTGCCCGGGTCGAAGAGGAAACGCATACCCAAGCAGCTGCTGCTTCCGTTCGAGATATGAAGCCGTTCTCGCGACTGAAGGCCAGATTGAAACAAATGAGGCTCGAAGGCCGCGCACGCCGGATCATCATGAGCAAGACAGCTCCGCCTGAACTGCAGATCCTGTACCTGCAGAAAAGGGGTGACGCCAAGCTGGCCAAGCGGAAACTGGAGGCAGCAGGAGACGAACTCGAACGCCGAGGTGCGTTGTCGAAGATCATGTCGGTCGAAGCCTATGCCGGTCAGTCCGGGGACAGTTTCCTATTTCGAGGAGATCCAGACCGGATCTACTTTTCCAACGTCGGCGATTGGCGGGAGAATGAGGACCTCGGGGGTACCTGGATCGAAGGCAATCCTGCCTATCTAGCTGCATTGCACGACGTGACGGTCAGTGCGCGATCCAACTTTGTCTTCGGTCGCAAAGGCGAACTCATTTCAGACAGCTATGCCCATCCGCTTTATGGCTCATTCGTTGACAGGTGTGGAGAGGCGTCGCTGCTCCTGGAGATCGAGCAGGCCGTTCTTTTGCATCGCAAACCCGTAACGCGCAGTGTCGATCGGGCGATCCATTTGTGTGGCTTCGCCAGCGGGCACTACGGGCATTGGTTCAGCGAATATCTTCCGAAATTGCGCCATTTTGAAAAACTTGCCGACTTCTCCTGCATTCCCATTCTGGTCAACGATGATATGCCGCCAACTCATTTCGAGTTTTTGTCGGCCGTTTGTGACAATCCGCTGATCCGGCTTCTGCCGGACGACGAAGTGAAAGTGCGCCAGCTTCTGGTTGCGCCGACGATTACATTTTACCCTTTTGCTCTCCTGCCAGGACACAAGGTGCCGGAGATAGCACAGGCATCATGGTCGGCGCCCGCATTTTCCTATCTGAGGGATCGAGTTTTCGCGCGTCTGAACCTGCCGGAACGGGAGAGGCGCGCCATCTATCTCAGCCGAAAAAATAGCACTTGGGCAAAAGTTATAAACGAAAGCGCACTCGAACGGGCGCTCATCGCCATCGGTGTCGAGCCGGTCAGGTTGGAAGAGATGAGTTTTATTGAGCAAGTTGCCTGCATTCGCAACGCCGACCTAATCGTCTCACACACCGGATCAGCGTTGAACTCTGTCGTTTTTGCGTCTGCTGAAACACCGGTCATTGTGTTTACCCATGCTCCAACACATAATTGGGGCGGTTGGCTTGGTCCACTAAATGAACTCGGATTTGATCCAAAATTCCATCTTGTTCCAATCGAAGAGACCGATAAGAAACATGTTAACATGGAGTTTGACGTCGCAGACATTATCGCGTCCGTTCAGGCAATAAGAGAGAAATGATCGTACCATGGTCGAAAATATTTATGTGACGAAACCATTTCTCCCGCCACTGCAGGAGTTCAAACCCTATCTCGACAAGATATGGGAAACAGGTGTTCTGACGAACTGTGGACCATATCATCATCAGTTGGAACGCGAGCTGTCGGAGTATCTGGGAGTCCCGTATATTTCACTCTTCAACAACGCAACCATTGCGCTCATCACTGCGCTTCAGGCGCTAAAGATCCACGGCGAGGTAATCACGACGCCGTTTTCGTTCGTGGCAACATCGCACTCTCTTTTGTGGAACGACATTACGCCGGTGTTCGTCGATGTCGATCCATGCAACCTGAATCTGGACCCTTCGCAGATAGAAGCGGCAATCACGCCCCGGACCACCGCAATTATGCCGGTTCATTGCTATGGCCATCCTGCGGATGTGGACGCGATTGACGCCATTGCGCGGCGGCACGGTCTCAAGGTGATCTATGACGCGGCTCATGCCTTTGGGGTGAAGGATAGGCACGGTAGCGTACTTAATCATGGCAATCACTCCATTTTGAGTTTCCATGCGACCAAGGTTTTCAACACGTTCGAGGGCGGCGCGATCATCAGCAAGACCGCCGAAGAAAAGGACTATATCGACAAGCTGAAAAACTTCGGCCACGACGGAGAAACCCGGGTTGTCGAGGCGGGCATTAACGGCAAGATGAGCGAGATCAACTGCGCATTCGGCGTGTTGCAACTCAAGTATGTTGACGACGCTATCGCCCGGAGGAAGCAAATCGATGCGGCCTACCGTAGCGGACTGTCTGGTGTTCCCGGAATTGAATGCCTTAAAGGTAGCGGCGAGCTGGTTGCGAACTACTCGTACTTCCCGATCCTGGTTCGAGCAGGTTACAGGATGAGTCGTGACGCGCTTTATGATTATATGAAGGCGCACGGCGTGCATCCGCGCCGATATTTCTACCCGTTGATAAGCGAGTTTCCGATGTACCGAGACTTCCCGAGTTCGAACCGCAACATGCTACATGTTGCGACCAAGGCGGCTGCCGAAATCCTTTGCCTTCCGATCTATCCCGATCTGGACGATAACTCCGTAAAGCGGATAATCGACCTAATTGCGACTGAGTGACAGATACGCCCACCATACCGCGCGACAGGACCACATGCATATTGCGATCATGCAGCCCTACTTCCTGCCCTACTTGGGATATTTCCAGCTCATAGCGACAGTGGATCGCTTTGTGATCTATGACAATGTCGAATACACGAAGAAGGGATGGATCAATCGCAACCGCATTCTGCGCAACGGGGAGCCGGTCCTATTCACCCTGCCGCTCGGCAAGGGATCTGACTATCTGGATGTGCGGGACCGGACGATTGCCAGCAGTTTCGATCCGACCAAGCTGTTGGGCCAGTTTGCGGGGGCCTATAGGAATGCCCCGCATTTCGACGCAATCATGCCGTACCTGTCGGAAATATTGCAGTATTCGGACAGAAACCTCTTTGCTTTCGTCCGGCACTCGCTCGAGGTTACGTGCCGCTACCTTGGGATAGCCACACCGCTTCTGGTCTCCTCTGAGATCGAAAAGTCATCGCACCTTCACGGGTCCGATCGGGTCATATCGATCTGTGAACAACTTGGCGCTGACCGCTACACCAATCCCATCGGCGGACTCCTTCTTTACCGGCCAAGTGACTTTGCGGCGCGTGGGATAACTTTGCGCTTTCTGCGCTCGCGCCCGGATCCTTATCTGCAGGGCGGCGCCACGTTTCAGCCCTATCTGTCGATCGTCGACGTAATGATGTTCAATTCCAGGGACCAAATCAGCATGATGCTGACCAACGGCTACGATATTGTGGAAGGCAGCGACGTCTGATGTACCGCTGGGAAAAGCTGGGCAAGATATTCGACCCACGGTCCGTGACCGACAGGCCGTGGCTGAAGGAGTTCGCGCAGGCGCCTGCCACTTTGCTTTTCGACGATTTCGTTCGCGTCTATTTTTCTTGCCGCCCGCCGGCCGATGCGCAGGGCCAGTATGTGAGCTACTCGGCCTACGTCGATCTGGACCGGAAAGATCTGCGGATCGCGCGTGGGTTGGCAAAGGAACCTATTTTGCCACTGGGCGGGGTAGGGGAGTTCGATGAGTTCGGCACCTATCCCGTCTCGGTTATTCGGGAGGGGGGGCTGGTGCGGGCCTATTATGCTGGCTGGACCCGATGCGAAAGTGTCCCCTTCAACGTCGCTATCGGATGCGCGATCAGCGACGACAACGGCGTGCTTTTCCGAAAGCTCGGACCGGGTCCCATCATTGGCTATTCCCCCGACGAACCCTTCGTGATGAGCGGTCCGAAAGTGCGCCGGTTCGGTGACATCTGGTATTTGTTCTACATCGCTGGCCGCAGATGGAAGATCGTCGATGGTCGCCCGGAGCCAGTGTACCGCATCCGCATGGCCACATCAGCAGATGGGTTGACATGGACCAAGGCCGGCTGCGATCTGATCCCCGCCAGAGTTGAGGGGGACGAGGCTCAGGCCAGCCCGGATGTGCATTTCCGCGATGGGCGCTATCACATGTTCTTCTGCTATCGCTACAGCGAGAACTACCGTGGCCACGAACGCGGCTATCGGATTGGCTATGCGGTGAGCGATGATCTGGTCAACTGGCATCGAGATGACAGCAAGGCCGGCCTCGAGCCTTCGGCGTCAGGCTGGGACAGCGAGATGGTTTCCTATCCGCATGTCTTCGACGTGGACGGTCAAACCTATTTGGCCTATCTGGGCAATCAGGTCGGACGCGAAGGGTTCGGCATCGCGAGGCTGACGGAAACTTCGGATGAAGGTTGAAAAACTCCGCAAGATCTTTGATCCGAGGGAACATCCTCTGCCTGATGGATGCATAAGTCATGCGCAGTCTCCGCAGACGCTGATTGGCGATGATGGCGTCAGGATCTATTTCTCGACCCGCTCGATGGATCCGGCAGGGGGCAAGTTCCGCAGCCGCATCGCCTATGTCGACATGGACCGGACTCTGGGCCGGGTCATCGGCGTTTCGAACCATCCAGTCATTCCGCTTGGCGGTCTGGGCTGTTTCGATGAACACGGCATCTTCCCCATGAACGTCATCCGGAACGGCGACGAAGTCTGGGGGTATACCTGCGGCTGGAACCGGCGCGTTTCAGTGTCGGTCGATACGGCCATCGGGCTCGCGATCAGCCGCGACGGGGGCCGCACTTTCGAACGGCAAGGCGATGGACCCGTTCTTGGGCCCAGCCTGCATGAGCCATTCCTTGTCGGCGACGCCTTCGTGCTCGAGGTCGCCGGTCAATTCCACATGTGGTACATCTTCGGTACGCGCTGGGTTCGGGAAGCTGACGGCAGTGGCCCCGACCGGGTCTACAAAATTGGCCATGCCATTTCGAGCAACGGCCGGGAGTGGACGAAGGAAGACGGCATCCGGATCATATCTGATGTTTTGGGCGAGGATGAGTGCCAGGCGTTGCCCAGCGTCGTCGATTTCGCCGGTCGCTATCACATGGTCTTCTGTTACCGCGACGTCCATGGCTTTCGTACGGATCCTGGTCGAGGCTATCGGCTTGGCTACGCTTGGTCGACCGACCTCGTGACCTGGCGCCGCGATGATGCGGCGCTCGGACTGATGGGGACGCCGGGGGACTGGGATGCGGACATGCAGTGCTATCCGCATTTCTTTGTGCTAAACGGAGAGCTGCTGCTCCTCTACAACGGTAACAATTTCGGCCGGGACGGCTTCGGCCTGGCCAGGATCTCCATGTGAAGACTCCGGCGTTTCGAAGTGATACTTCGACCGCGGACGCGGTCCGAACCCATTTGGAGCGGTGTAGTGCGTCGTTTACATCGCCGCTCTCAGATCGGGTCGATCTATCCGACTATTCGAAGCGCCTTTTTGCTTCGGCAGCGCGATTTGAGGCCTGGGATGGATCGCGCCTGATTGCGCTTGTTGCTGTCTACTGCAACGCACCGGATCGCGAGGCAGCGTTCGTTTCGAATGTCAGCGTGGAGGGGCAGTATACTCGCCGAGGTATCGCCACGCGCCTCATGGAGGCCGCTGTCGGCCATGCCCGTGCTCTTGGTTTTGCGCGGTTGGTGCTCGAGGTCGATGGTGGAGCTACTTCTGCTTTGGCCTTGTATCGCGGGTTGGGCTTCATGATGGTGAGCAAAAACGAGCGAACCTTGACTATGCATTTGGGATTGAGAAAGGGACGGGCATGACCGACGCGCGCGACTATGACGCAGAGTTTCAGGATACAGCCGACCACCGGTACGCCTACGACTTCGATTTCGATGTCATGCACCGCTACATGATCAAGGCTTACCGAACCTTCCGTCGCCCCGGTAGTGTTCTGGAACTTGGCAGTTTCAAAGGAGATTTCACCCGGCGTCTGGTCGAGGAATACGACGACATCACCTGCGTCGAGGCTTCCGGCTCGGCAATCGCGGAGGCACGTGGCCGGCTTGGTGACAATGTCCAGCTCGTTCATGCGATGTTCGAAGATGCCGTTCTGCCCCGGCGCTATAACAATATCATCTTGGCTCATGTGCTTGAGCACCTCGATGATCCGGTTGCTACACTGAAAAGGATAAATGACGAGTGGTTGTCCGAGGACGGGCGGCTGTTTCTGGTTTGCCCGAACGCCCGCGCGCCTTCGCGACAGATCGCGGTCAAAATGGGCTTAATTTCTCACAACGCGGCGGTGACACCGTCAGAAGCTGCACATGGTCATCGCATAACCTATTCGCTCGATACACTTGAGCGTGACGCGGTGGCGGCGGGGCTGGAGGTGCTCCACCGTTCTGGCATATTTTTTAAGGGGCTGGCGAACTTCCAGTGGGACAGGCTTTTAAATACGGACATTATCTCACCCGAGTACCTGGACGGCTGCTATGCGCTGGGCCAGCAATACCCGGACCAGTGCTCAAGCATCTATCTAATTTGCGAGCGCGGCCAGGCGCGGATGCGCCGTTGAGTTTCTGTCTCGAAGGCAGTGTCAGAGGGGCGATGCCAGAGGAGGGCAGTGTCAGACAAACCTTTCTTGAAGCGGGGGGGATGGTCGCCTAGCTTTGGCGGATGACCAAACGCTCTCCCTTCCGCTACTTCAAAACGTCGCCCGAGGTCATCCGCCTGGCCGTGATGCTGTACATCCGGTTCCCGCTGTCGCTGCGCAATGTCGAAGACCTTCTCCATGAGCGCGGGATCGACATCAGCCACGAGACCGTGCGATTCTGGTGGGGCAGGTTCGGGCCGATGTTTGCAGCCGAGATCCGTCGTAGGCGCATCGAGCGGACGCGCACCCGACGGCAGTGGCGATGGCATCTCGACGAAATATTCGTGAAGATCAACGGAGAGACACATTATCTTTGGCGCGCCGTTGATCACGAAGGTGAGGTGCTGGAGAGTCTCGTGACGAAGTCGCGCGATCGCCGGGCGGCATTGAGATTCCTCAGAAAATCCCTTCGTCGCCATGGGCGACCCGATGTCTTGGTCACGGATCGTCTCAGGTCATATGGCGCCGCCTTGAAGGACCTCGGCCGTAGCGATGATCGTGAGATGGGTCGCTGGGCCAATAATCGTGCGGAGAATTCACATCTGCCGTTCCGACGACGTGAGCGAGCCATGCTGCGGTTCCGGCGCTTCCGAGCCTTGCAGAAATTCGCCGCCGTCCACGCCTCGGTCCAGAACCATTTCAACCAGGAGCGCAGCCTCTACAGCCGACAGAATTTCAAGCTGAACCGCGCCGCCGCTCTGGCCGAGTGGCGCGGTCTTTTTGCTGCCTGAAGTCGGGTGGGGTGGGGGAAATAAGACCAGTTCGCATTGGTCTGACAGCACAGCCAGCCTTCCTGCCCGATCAGAGACCTGTCGACGCGCCGCCGGAAACCTCCGGCATTCCGAGGGGTTGCGCAGCTTCAGCAGGCCCGGCGCTGCCACGCCATTCATTGGCCAGGGCCAAGTGGACAGCCGGGGGGAGACGTGGCAGAGTTGCCGGGGGTCATATCGCCCCTGCCGTTCCATGACATTCACGACAGGACCGCAAAAATCATCAGGCGTATTTACTGTTTCATTGGACAATATCCCAGGCTGGCGCGTTTCGCGGCGTACATTGCATTCATTGCCTTGCTGTGGCTGGCGATCGGACATCTGCCGGACTCCCGTTTCGGAAGCCTGCTGAGCGCCCTCATCTGCCTGGCGGTCGCGGGAAGCATTTTCTTCATCTGGCCCCGGCACCTGACCTTGCTGACCGGGCCGGCCAGCGTTGCCGCGATTACCCTCCTGCTGGCCGAGGCAAACCGGCAGAAGGCCTCGGTGACGGCGTTCCCGATCACCGTGACTGACCTGCGGATGCTGGTCGCGAACCCTTCGGGGCTTCTGATGGCTGTCGGTGCGCCGCATTGGAGTTACTTGACACTATACCTGTTCCCGATCGCCCTCGCGGCCTACCTTGCCTGGCTGGTCCGCAACCGGCTCAAGGCATCCGGGATCGCCGACGTCCTGAAAGGCGTGCTGTCCTTCGGTTTCAGAACCCTGACGGCCGGCGTCTGCCTGTCGATCCTCAACGCATCGGTCGTGGGCGCGGTGGCGGGCTATCTCAACGCGCACATGAAGGAACTTGCAATCTGGGAGCCGGAAGGAATGGTGAATTTCCCCGAGAAGGTCGGCATTCTCGGGTTCCTCAGCTATTCGCAGTATATCGAGGCGGGCGACCGCGATCATTTCCTTGCCTATTCTCCAGCCGCGGCCGCGCCGCCGGCGTCCGATATCGAGGCCTCGGTCGAAAAGTATGTTCGCGTGGCGAACCTGCAATCGGGGTTGCTGCCGAATATCATCATCGTTCACGCGGAATCGACCTTCGATCCGAATGACGTCCTGGATCTGGCCTCGCCGGTCACGAACGCATTGTTCTATACGCATCCCGGCCCCGGAAATGACCCTATGGTGCATGTCCGCGGGCCGGCTCTCGCCAACACCATCGGCGGCGGCAGCTGGATATCGGAGTTCGAGGTCGTCCTCGGCATCGATTCCCGGCTGTTCGGCGTGGCGGGCCGGTTCACGCACGCCTCCCTGTCGCAGTTTTCGCGGCACACCTTCCCGAAGTACCTGGCCGCGCGTGGCTATGAGGTTTCTACCTTCCAGCCGACGGACGGGTCTTTCTACAATGCCGAGACGGCTTACCGGAATTACGGATTCCAGCATTTCTTCGACGGACGCTATTTCGACTCCGTGTCGGATGACGTCGAGATCATGAAGCAATCGCTGGCGAAAGAGGTCGGCGATCCGGCGGCGCCGTTCCTGAAATTCGTGATCCTCGCCGAAAATCATTCGCCCCACTGGTGCGATCCGGCGAAGGCCGGCGACTACGAGGACGTGAGGCTTGTCGGCAATCCCAGCGATGACCAGGCCTGCGCGGTCAAGGAATATGTGCGCCGGGCCCATTCGACCGAGCGCGCCGTGGCCCTTGCCCGCAGCTATCTGGAGGCCGAGAAGCTTCGGACCGGGCGCGACTATGTCCTGGCGGTCTACGGCGACCACCAGCCCTATTCCTTTACCGGCGGCGGGTCGGTGGAACATAACATGGGTCTGAACTTCGACGGATTCCGCATCGACAAGAGCAAGCGCCGGACGGTTCTCGAGATCATCTCATCGAAACCCGACCCTCTGAACTGCTGCGGCAACGAGGCCGTGCCCCTGACCATGCTGCCGACCCTGGTCAGCAGCTATGTCGCCGGGTCGGCCGCGGAACTCTATCTGCCGGAAAGTTTCTACCAGCTGGACCACTGCGGCAGCGACTGGATCGGCCGTCTGGTCGGGACGACCTTCTATGGCCGGGACACGGCGCATGACGAGACGCGGTGCGACAGGTTTGAAGAACTGGTTGCCGCCTACAAGGCCAGTGATGTGCTGGGAAGCCCCGATGCGCTGCCTTCGGAGGTCGCGAACAACGAGCCACCGCCCGCCCCGGCGCAAGAGCCGCCTGATGGCACCTGTGCGGGCGGCGCGGGAACCATGCCGATCGAGGTGGTCGCGTCGGGCACGAAGTTCGGCCATGCGCCGAGGTTCCGGGTGCTTCTGGATGGCAAGACGGTGGGCGAAGCCGCGGTCGATCGGGCGCTGGACAACTCGGCGCATCCGGTGAGGGATGAAGATATCCTGAAAGCCCGCGAGGCGTTCGATTTCCAGACGGCAGTCCCCGCGTCGCCGAAGGCGCTGTCGATCCAGTTCGTCAACGACAGCTGGGCCGGTCCCGGTCTTTCGGGCGACACCGACCTGTGGCTTCAGTCGGTCAAGGTCGGGGACCGGCTGTTTTCGAGCAATGAGTTCCAGTTCTCGGAAACCAAGGACATGCGGGGTGAGTGGGCCGACGACTGGTTCCGCTTTGCCACGAACGGGGTCTTGACGGTGAACCTGTCGGGCAGTCCCTGCGGTTGAAATCGGCGTGCGAGGCCGCGATCATGGGCCGTAGGATGCGCTTCGGCGCACCATGCGCTGCTGCTCCGATTAGTCTGATTGTTTCTTGCAAATTGTTGCAACTTGAACAAATATCATGCAAAATAGCAAATATAGAAACAAGCCTAGCGAGATAATTGAAAAGAGCTCGAAAGCAATTGCTTCAGGGATTATTTTCTGAGGTGCGCCGTGATCGCTGTGGAAGACAATCCACATGGACAGATATATTAAAAATGAAAATAATACGACAAATAAGATCAAGCGGAAAATGTCGCAAAATCGGTATGTATACGGATTATCAGGTTTGCTTGCGGTCGCCCCACATCTTTTCAAATAGATTTGATCGGATGATTTTCGCGAAAACATAATTGCGAGAGCAAAGGTCAGAAAAATCTGAAATCCGGTTCCTATGACAAATGACTTCACAAAGGCTATAGCGTAGTCATCACCTTGGCTAAGGCCTAGGCTCAATATTCTGATATAAGGATAGCGCAAGTTCGGAATGAATCTTAGGGTTAAGTCCAAGTTAATATGAACATGCCGAGTAAGGTCTGGAAAAGCAAACATCAACATGGAAACGGCTGGAGGGAGGATAAGGCTGGGCAAATGCAGCCTTTCTAATAGCTGCATATCATTTGCGCGTTCAATTTCAGGCTGAGATTTTCCCGTCATTTGGGCGCCTACACCTCGAATTTTGCAACGACCTTGCTAGTGGCGGCCAACTTGCCATCACAATTCGTGTTGATAGCGGAGTGGCGGCCAAGTGCTCGTCCTTCTTCGTCCCGCTGCCCGTCCATTGCCCCCTCCGCGCACCCCCCATCCCGTGCCGCACCCGCAACCCGTCACATCTCTGACCGGATTGGGCCATGCAAGAACGCCGCCGTCAATCCGGCGTGCCCCCGCAAGTGCCTTTCCCTGATGTCGCTCCGGCCTCGCGCGGCCGGCGAGGCGCGAGCCGACGGGCGCGGCCGGCCTTCCGAAAAGCGACATGTCGCTTTTTGGAGCGTTCGCTTCGAAAGAATGACTGTGGGACGGGGCGCGATCCGGTCTCATGTCGCCAGCCGCACAGGAGCGGGCACAGGAGCGGGCGATGAGCGAGACGCAGGTCAGGCAGGGGCGGGCAGGGGGACGGGGGGCGCGCAAGATGCTGCGCGAGGCGCCGGATTTCCAGATGCTGCCGTCCCTGAAGCGCGGCCTGCCGGAATGCGAACCGATGACGCCCGATCAGGTGGCGCGGATCGACGCGGCCTCGATGGAGATCCTCGAGGAGGTCGGCGTGATCTTCCGCGACGAGATCGCGCTGGCCGACTGGAAACGGGCCGGCGCCGACGTGCGCGGCGAGCGGGTGCATCTGGATCGCGGGCTGGTGCGCGAACTGATCAGGTCGATCCCCGCCGGCTGGACCTACCGCGCCCGCAACCCCGACCGCAGCCTGCCCTTCGGCGGCAAGCATTCGATCTTCGTGCCGATGACCGGCGCGCCGTTCCTGCGCGACCTGGACGATGTGCGCCGCTGGCCGACGATGGCCGACCTGAACATGTTCCATAAGCTCAGCCACATGTCGCCGGCGCTGCATTCGACCGCGCACCACATCGTCGAGCCGATGGACCTGAAGGTGAGCCACCGGCATCTGCACATCACCTATTCGTCCATGAAGCATTCCGACAAGACCTTCATGGGCATGACGACCTCGGGCAAGAATGCCGAGGACGTGATGGCGATGTGCGAGATCCTGTTCGGCGCCGAGGTGATGGAGGAAACCCCGGTCGTCACCGGCAACTGCAACGGCAACTCGCCGCTGGTGTGGGACGAGACGATGCTGTCCGCCATGCGCGCCTTCGTCAAACGCAAGCAGCCGGTCCTGTGCTCGCCCTTCGTGCTGGGCGGCGCCAACACCCCGGCCTCGGTCGCGCCTGCAGTCGCGCAGCTGAACGCCGAGGCCCTGTCGGCGCTCGCCTACACCCAGGTGGTCCGCAAGGGCGCGCCGGCGATCTACGGGCACTATCTGTCGACCGTTTCGATGAAGTCCGGCGCGCCGATGGCGGGGACGCCGGAAATCAGCCTGATGAATTTCATGATCGGCCAGATGGCGCGGTTCTATGGCGTGCCGTGGCGGACCAGTAACCTTCTGGGCGGGGCCAAGACCTTTGACGCGCAGGCGGGCTACGAAAGCGCGATGACGATGAACGCGGTCCTGCACGCGGGGGCCAACTATATCTGGCACTCGGCCGGCTGGAACGAGGCCGGGATGCATTGTTCGACCGCCAAGTTCGTGGTCGACGCAGAGATGTGCGCGATGGGCTACCGGATGGCCGAGGGCATCCGCTGGGACGATTTCGACGAGGCGCTGCGGGCGGTGCGCGACGTCGGGCCCGGAGGTCACTACCTGGGCCATCCGCACACGCTGGAAAACTTCGAACGCGCCTTCTTCATGCCGAAGCTCTTCGACAACAACTCGATCGAGCAGTGGCAGGCCGAAGGATCGGTGGAAATCACCGAACGCGCGCTGAACCACGCCCGGAAACTGTTGCGCGAATATGAGGAGCCGAAGCTGGACGCCGGCACGGACGAGGCTCTGCGCGACTATATCGCCCGGCGCGAGCGCGAGATCCCGGCCGAAGACGCGCTGAACACCGAATACTGAAACTCCCTGACCTGGCCGCCCGAGGGGCGGCCCTTTTTTTTGGAACTGTCTGCATGAAGATTACGGAAATCCACGTCTACGCCCATGACCTGCCGGTGAAGAACGGCCCCTATACCATGGCCAACGCCAAGGTCTGGTCGCTGGACACCACGCTGGTGAAGATCGTCACCGATACCGGCCTGATCGGCTGGGGCGAGACCTGCCCGGTCGGCCCGACCTACCAGCCCCAGCACGCGAAGGGGGCGAGGGCGGCGCTGGAGGAGATGGCGCCCGGCCTGATCGGGGCCACGCTGCATCCCCTGACCTTGCGCCGCAGGATGGACGGCCTTCTGAACGGCCACCGCTATGCCAAGGCCGCCGTCGACATCGCCGCCCACGACCTTCTGGGCAAGGCGACCGGCTTGCGTGTCGCCGATCTGCTGGGCGGGGTGGCGACCGAGAACGTGCCCTCCTACTACGCGACCGGCGTGGGCGAGCCCGACGAGATCGCCCGCATCGCCGCCGAAAAGGTGGCCGAGGGCTATCCCCGCCTGCAGGTCAAGATCGGCGGGCGGCCGGTCGAGGTCGACATCGCCGTGCTGCGCAAGGTCTGGGAAGTGATCCGCGGCAAGGGCGTGCGTCTGGCCGCCGACGGCAACCGCGGCCTGCCGACCCGCGACGCGCTGCGCCTGTCGCGGGAATGCCCCGACATCCCCTTCATCATGGAACAGCCCTGCAACACCATCGAGGAACTGGCGGCGATCCGGGGGCAGGTCCATCACGGCATCTACATGGACGAGAATTCCGAGGATCTGGCCACCGTCATCCGCGCGGTCGGGCAGGGGCTGGTCGACGGCTTCGGCATGAAGGTGACGCGGATCGGCGGCCTGCAGCAGATGGCCGCCTTCCGCGACATCTGCGAGGCTCGCAGCCTGCCCCACACCTGCGACGATGCCTGGGGCGGCGACATCATCCATGCCGCCTGCACCCACATCGGCGCCACTGTCCAGCCGCGCCTGCTGGAAGGCGTCTGGCTGGCCTCTCCTTACGTCGAGGGCCATTACGATCCGAAGAATGGCATCGACATCATCGGCGGCCATATCCGGCTTCCAGAAGGGCCCGGCCTGGGCGTGGTGCCCGAAGAGGGCGTGTTCGGCAAACCCGTCCTGTCGTTTGCGTGAGGAAAAGATGAGCGATCTCAACGGTAAGAAGGCGCTGGTGACCGGGGCGGCCGGTGGCATCGGTGCAGCGGTGGTGAGGGCCTTGCGCGCGCGGGGCGTCGCGGTGGCGGTGGCCGACCGCGATGTGAGCGGGGTCGAGGCCGAGGCGCACCTGCCCGGCAACCTGCTGGAGGGTGCCTATGCCGACGGCCTGCCGGCGGCGGCGGCCAAGGCGCTGGGCGGGCTCGATATCATCGTCAACAACGCCGGCGTCATCACCCGTGGCAAGGTCGACGAGACCTCGGACGCCGACTGGGACCTGTCGGTCGGCGTCAACGTCGAGGCGCCGTTCCGCATCTGCCGGGCGGCCATTCCGCTGCTGAAGCCCGGCAGCGCCATCATCAACGTCGCCTCCTGCTGGGGCCTGCGCCCCGGGCCGGGGCACGCGGTCTACTGCATGACCAAGGCGGCGATTGCCTCCCTGACCCAGTGCATGGGGATGGACCACGCCGACAAGGGCATCCGCATCAATGCGGTCGCCCCGAACGAGGTCAACACGCCGATGCTGCGCACCGGCTTTGCCAAGCGCGGCTTTGACCCGGATACCGCTGTGGCGGAACTGGGCAAGACCGTGCCGCTGGGCCGCATCGCCGAACCCGAGGATATTGCCGACGTGATCGTCTTCCTTGCCTCGGACGCTGCGCGCTACATGGTCGGCGCGGTGGTCGAGGTGAATGGCGGGAAGCCGGTCAAATGAGCCGCTTCACCGGGAAAGTCGCGCTGGTCACCGGGGGCCGCAGCGGGATCGGTCAGGCCATCGCCCGGCGGCTGGCGGCGGATGGCGCGCGGGTGTTCACCGCGCAGCGCGGGCCGGATGGTGAGTTCGAAGCCATCGAGGCCGATTTCGCCGACCCGGCCAGCCCGGCACAGGTGGTGGCCGAGGTGGTGGCGAAGGCCGGCCGGCTGGACGTTCTGGTGAACAATGCCGGCGTCATGCAGGAGGCGGAGGTCGAGGCGATGAGTCTTGCCGACTGGCAGCGGACACTGGCGGTGAACCTGACCGCGCCGTTCCTTCTGATCAAGGCGGCGCTGCCGCATCTGCGCAAGGGCAGGGGCAGCATCGTCAACATCGGCTCCATCGAGGGGCTGGGGTCGAACCCGCAGCACGCGGCCTACTCTGCGTCGAAGGCGGGGCTGCACGGGCTGACGCGGGCGGTGGCGGTGGATCATTCGCCCGAGGTGCGCTGCAACGCCGTTGCCCCCGGCTGGATCGACACCGAATTGAACGAGGCATTCGTCGACGCGATGCCCGACCCCGCGGCCTTCCGCGCCAATATCGGCCGCATCCACCCGGTCGGCCGCACCGGCAAGCCCGAGGAAGTGGCGGCGCTGGTCGCGTGGCTGGCGTCCGACGAGGCAGGCTTCGTCACCGGGCAGGTCTGGACGGTGGACGGCGGGCGGATGGCCAAGCTGTCGCTGCCTTGACGGGCTGGCCGACGCACTGACCCGAACTCTTGCATCCGCCCCGCCGACCTGCGCAGCATGGTCCCGCCCGCCGGATCGCCCGGTTGGCAAGACCATCGGCTGACAGAACCGCAAGAGGGAGACTTTCGTGAAAGGCTATTGGCTCATCCTTGGCACCGCCATCACCGACCCGGCTGCGCAAGAGGAATACGGCCGGCTCTGGGCGCCGATCGCCGCCCGCTACGGCGCGCGCTTGGTGCGGGATGCGGCTTCGTTGGACCTGAAGGAAGGCCGCGATACTGCGCGCGTCCTCCTGGTCGAGTTCCCCGATCTCGCCGCGGCGCGGGACTGCTACGCCGACCCGGCCTATGCCGCCGCCCGCGAACAGGCGCTGAAGGCCTCGCAGCGGAATCTGCTGATTTTCGAGGGTGATGTCCGCTGATATTCACCCTCCGGCGACCGGCCGGGCGGGCGTGACAGCCCCTATCCCGTTCCCAGCGTCGCGCCGCCGTCGATCACGATGTTCTCCATCGTGATGTGGCGGGCGCGGTCCGACAGCAGGAACAGCACCAGATCGCAGACATCCTCGACCTCGGCCAGCCGGCCGAGCGGGATCCCGAGCCGCCAGGTCTTGGGGTCGCCGTTCAGCACGCCGTCAAGGCCGGTGGTCGCGGCCTGGGTCTGGCGCTGCATCTCGGTGTTGGTCGATCCGGGCGAGACGATGTTGCAGCGCACGCCCCGTTCGGCCAGTTCCAGCCCGAGGCATTTCATCGCATGGATCAGCGCGGCCTTCGAGGCCGGATAGACCCCGAGCCCGACGCGCGGCGTGGTGCCCGAGTTCGAGCCGATGGTGACAATGCTGCCGCGCCTCCGGTCGGCCATGTGGCGGGCGACGGGGAGGGTCAGCGCCAGCGTCGCGGTGAAATTGGTCTCGGTGACGCGGCGCAGGCTGTCGGGCGTCATTTCCAGAAGCCGGCCGGGTTCGAGGATGCCGGCGGCGTTCACCAGATGGTCGATACCGCCGAACGCGGTGATCCACTGCCCGACGCGGGCCTGAAAACCGGCGCTGTCGGCGATGTCCAGCGGCTCGCCGATCAGCCGCCCGGCCGAGTCGCCCGCCTCGCGGACGAGGGCCTCCAGCTTCTCCGGCGAACGGCCGATGGCGATGACCCGACCGCCGTCGGCAAGAAGCGCCAGCGCGATGGCCTTGCCGATGCCCTGAGTCGCGCCGGTGACGATCGAGGTCTTGAGGCCGCCCATGCCTATTCCTTCCCCGCCCGCCATTCCTTCCAGCGCAGATAGGTATTGGCGCCGATGGTCGAGAACGGCCGCGGCGGCAGGCGCGAGGGCTGCGCCTCGGCCAGGAAATGCCGGGTGATATCGCTCTGGGTGCCCGATGCCAGTTCGGCCGCGCCGATCCCGGTCAGGGTGCTGCGGGTGGTACCGAGGCCGTTGCAGACGCAGGCCGAATAAAGTCCCTCGTCCAGCTGGCCCATCGCCGACACGCCGTTGCGGCTGAGGCATAGGTGCCCGGCCCAGCTATATTCCATCCGCAGGCCGGCCAGCGCCGGAAAGCGTTCGTCGAACTTCAGCCGGTGCACCCCGGCGGCGCGGTTCAGGCTGGCCTCGCTGGCCTCCATCCCCGGCTCGAAGGTGGCGCAGGTGCGGGTGATGATGCGGTTGCCGCCCTGTCCGCTGTCGATGCGGCGCATGGTGGTGCCCATCGGGTCCGAGGGCGTGACGCCCCAGCGCGGACTGCCCCCCAGCGCCTTCAGCGCCGCGCTGTCCAGCTCGACCGTCATCGAGGCGTAGAGGAAGACGTGCATCAGCCGGTTCTTCGCAAAGCCGAAGCTTTCCAACTGGCCGTTGTTGGCGAGGATCACCTTGGCCGCCGACACCCGCCCGTGCGGGGTCGTGACCAGCCAGCCGCCGCCCTGTCGCTCCAGCCGGGTGACCGGGGTGTTTTCGCAGATGCCGACCCCCGCGCGCCGCAAGCCCTGCCCGAGCCCGCGGATATAGCCCGCAGGTTGCAGCATCACCGTGCCGGGCGTGTAGAGGCCGGACAGATAGTGGCGGCTGCCGGTCAGGTCGGCCATGCCCTTCGCATCCAGCCGCTGGCTGGCTTCGCCTAGTTCGGCCAGGTGCTGCGCATAGCTTTGGTTCAGCGCATCGGCAGTTTCGCTGGTGGCGCCATTCACCTTGCCGGCGGGGTCGAAGAAATTGCGGTCGATGCCGAACCGTTCGACCGCCCCACTGGCAAAGCCGATGGCCTGCCGGTTCAGCGCGATCATGGTCCGGTCGTCGCCCGCCCCGGCGTAATCGTCCGAGGTCAGTTCGTGCGGCAGGTCGATCATGAAGCCGGAGTTGCGCCCCGAGGCACCTTCGGCCAGGCGCGACGCCTCAAGGACGACGATCCGGGCGCCGGGGGTGAGGTCGTGCAAACGCAGGGCCGCCGACAGCCCGGCGAACCCGCCGCCCACCAGAACGAAGTCGGCCGTCAGATCGCCGCCCAGAACCTCCGGGGCAGGTTGCCCCGGAAGAATGGCCGACCAGGCCGCAGGGCCGCGGTGAACGGGCGTTCGCCGGGCGGCAAGGGCTGTCATGCAACGGCCTCGTCGGCGTCGTCGGCCAGGTCCACCCAGATGGTCTTGATCTGGGTATACTGGTCGTGGGCGTGGATGCCGTTGTCGCGCCCGCCGAAGCCCGACTGCTTGAACCCGCCGAAGGGGGTCGAGATGTCGCCCTCGCCGAAGGAGTTCACCGTCACCGTGCCGGCGCGGATGGCCCGCGCGCCGCGGATCGCCTTCTTGGTGTTGGCGGTGAAGATCGACGCGGCCAGCCCGTATTCGGTGGAATTGGCCAGTGCGATGGCTTCGTCGAAATTGTCGACCGTCAGGACCGACAGCACCGGGCCGAAGATTTCTTCGCGGGCCTGGACGCTGTCGCGGGCGACCTCGAGGATGGTGGGCGGCACGAAGCCGGCCTCGGCCTTGCCGCCCAGAAGCACTTTAGGTCCCTTGCCCAGGAAGCTGGAAACCTTGTCGAAATGCGCTTTCGACACCAGCGCGCCCACCCGATTCACCGGGTCGAGCGGATCGCCCATCGGCCATTCGCGGGCATGGGCGAGGATGCGCTTCAGAAGCGCGTCCTTGACGCCTTTCTGGACGATCAGCCGCGACGAGGCCGAGCAATTCTCGCCCATGTTCCAGAAGGCGCCGTTCACCACATGCGCGGCCACCCGGTCGAGGTTTTCGGCATCGTCCAGCACCACCGCCGGGTTCTTGCCGCCCATTTCCAGCGTGACTTCCTTGAGGTTCGATTCCGACGCATAGGTCAGGAACTTGCGCCCGGTCACGGTCGAGCCGGTGAAGGACACCGCGTCGATGTCCATGTGGCGGCCGATCGGTTCGCCGACTTCGGCACCGCCGCCGGGCAGGACGTTGAAGACGCCGGCCGGCACCCCGGCCTCCATCGCCAGTTCGGCCACGCGCAGCGCGGTCAGGGTGGTTTCCTTGGCCGGCTTCACGATGACCGAGCAGCCGGCAGCCAGCGCCGGGCCGATCTTCCACGCCAGCATCAGCAGCGGGAAGTTCCACGGCAGCACCAGCCCCACCACGCCGACGGGCTCGCGCACGATCATGGCAATGTGGTTGTCGGACGCGGGGGCGACCTGATCGTATATCTTGTCGATCAGTTCGGCGTGCCAGGTCAGGCAGTGGATGGTTTCCGGCACGTCCACGGTTTCGCAATCGTAGATGGTCTTGCCGCTGTCGAGGCTTTCCATCACCGCCAGTTCACGGGCATTGCGCTTGATGAGCTTGGCGAGCCTGATAAGCACTTCCTTGCGCTCGCGCGGATGCAGGCGCGACCAGCGGCCATCCTCGAAGGCGTCGCGGGCCTTCTGGACGGTGAAATCCACGTCCTCGGGGCCGCAGGCGGCGACGTGCGCCAGCACCTGCCCGGTGGCGGGGTTCACCGTGTCGAAGGTCTTGCCCGAGATCGCCGGGCGGAAGGCGCCGTCGATGAAGGCCTGGGTCGGGAAGGTCAGGCTGGCGGCGATGGCCTTGTATTCTTCGGTGGTCAGCAGGGTCATGGCCTTACTCCGCTTCGATCTGGGCAATGGCAGTTTTCAGGACGCGGACCGTCTGTTCCAGCTGCCGCTTGTCGTCCTTGTTCAGCGGCTTCAGCGGCGGGCGCGGCGGGCCGGCATGGAACCCGTTCATCTCGCAGCCATGCTTGATGCACTGGATGAACTTGCCGCCCTGTTCGAGGACGCGCATCAAGGGCATCAGCGCCGACATGATCCGGCGGCCCTTGGCGAAGTTGCCTTCGACCGCGCAGGCCTTCCACAAAGCGATATGTTCGGCGGGCAGGAAGTTCGATCCGCCGCAGACCCAGCTGCGCGCGCCCCAGGCGAAGAATTCCAGCGCCTGGTCGTCCATGCCGCAGGACATCTGGATGTGCGGATAGTCCCGCGCCAGCAGGTGCACGCGGTTGATGTCGCCCGAGCTTTCCTTGATGGCACAGAAATTGCGCGACCGGCCGACGCGGTCGAGGAATTCCTCGCCCATCATGATGCCCATGCGGCCGGGGTAGTTGTAGAGCATGATCGGCAGGTCGGCGGCGCGGTCGATGGCCAGCGCGTTCAGCGCATTCTCGCGTTCGGTCGGGACCGCATAGGGGGGTGAGCCGACCAGGATCGCCGCCGCCCCGATCTTCGCGGCCTCTTCGGCCATGCGAACCGAATCTTCCAGCCGGATCGCCACGGTGCCGACGATCAGCGGCACCCGGTCGCCGATCACCTCCTTGGCGAAACGGGCCATGTCCACCCGTTCCTCCATCGACTGGGCGTAATATTCGCCGGTCGATCCGCCGTTGATGAGCCCGTGGACCCCGGCGGAAATCAGATGCTCGATCATCGCGGCAAAGGCGTCGCGGTCGATGGACCCGTCTTCACGGTGCGGCGTGATGACGGGGGTATAGATACCCTCGAACTTCATGAGGCTCCTCTTCGGTCGCCCGGCTCGGGCGCGCGGCCAAGCGGGATGTTGATGCTTTCAGGGGTGACGAAACTTTCGATCTGGGCGCGCGACAATTCCCAATGAGCAACTGCAAGATCGGCGGCGGCGTCGGCGTCGCCGGCTTCGATCAGTGCGATGAACTCGTCGTGCTGGTCGGCGGCAATCACCGAAACGCAGGCCATCGCCTCCTTGCGGGGGTTGTAGAAGGTCATGCCGATGCGGGTATGGTCGATCAGCAGCCGCTGCAGCGAGGGAATCAGGAATTCGTTGTCGGCCATCTCGCCGATCACCGAATGGAACCGCTGGTTCCAGAGCGCCCGATCGGCGGCTATCCCTGAGGCGATCGCCGCGCGGAACGACCTCTGGGTGTCCTTCAGCCGGGCGATCTGCGCGGGCGTGGCATGTTCGGCCGCCAGTCGGGTAACGGCGGCATAGATCATCGGCGCGGCGACGAAGAAGTTCCGCATGGTCTTGTGGGTCATCGGCGCGACCTGGGCGCCGCGATTCTCGTGCAGCACGACGTAGCCTTCGCCGGCCAGCTGTCGCAGCAGTTCCCGCAGCGGCGGGCGCGAAATGCCGTAGGCTTCGGAAATCTCCGTCTCGTCCAGATAGCTGCCCGGCTCCAGCGCCTCGGTCAGGATCTTGCGGCGCAAGTCCTCGGCGCAGTGGGCCTTTCGGCTTTTGCCTTCGGTTTCCACGGTTCTCTCCTTCCCGAGTCACCAGTCTTCCTGATGAATCGGTATCCTGTCCTTTGTGTAGTCTTGTAAAATACATATTGTCTACAGTAAAATTTCATGATTGTAGTATGGGGCAACAGGGAGAATCCGATGGCAGAACCCCGAAGAGAGGACGTCATTCGCTGCGAGGGGATCTGGAAGATCTTCGGCCCCAAGGCGCGCCAGGCGATGGAGGCGGTGCGGGGCGAGGGCCTGTCCAAGACCGACATCCGCGAAAGGTTCGACTGCGTGGTCGGTGTGCAGGATGCGTCCTTCAGCGTCGGGCGGGGCGAAATCTTCTGCATCATGGGGCTGTCGGGGTCGGGCAAGTCGACGCTGATCCGCCATATCAACCGGCTGATCGAGCCGACCGCGGGCAAGATCTACATCGAAGGGCAGGACGTGGGCGCCATGTCGGCCCGCGACCTGCGCGCGCTTCGCGCCGAAAAGATCGGCATGGTCTTCCAGTCGATGGCGCTGATGCCGCACCGCACGGTGCAGGACAACGTGGTCTTCAGCCTTGAGGTGCGCGGCATTCCCGAAGCCCGGCGGCGCGAGGTTGCGGCCAAGGCCATCGCCGCCGTCGACCTGACCGGCTGGGAACGGAAATACCCGGACGAACTTTCGGGCGGCATGCAGCAGCGCGTGGGCCTTGCCCGCGCCATTGCCGCCGACCCGACGATCCTGCTGATGGACGAGCCGTTTTCGGCGCTTGACCCGCTGATCCGGCGACAGCTGCAAGAGACGTTCATGCAGCTCTCGGCCGAGCTTCACAAGACCACGGTCTTCATCACCCACGATCTCGACGAGGCGATCCGCATCGGCGACCGCATCGCCATCATGAAGGATGGCGTTCTGGTGCAGGTCGGCACGCCCGAGGAAATCGTGACCCGGCCGGCCGACGATTATGTCGCCGATTTCGTGGGTGGAATTTCGAAACTCGACCTGGTGACGGCGGCGCGGATCATGCAGCCGGTCGCGCAATACCGCCAGTCGAACGGCCATGAGGCCATGTCAGACTGGCCGGTTGCGGCGCCGACCGACAAGCTGAACCGGCTGGTCGACCTGGCCGTCGGCACCGACCACCCGATCCTCATCCGGGCCGACGGGCTGGACGTGGGGATCGTCAGCAAGCGCGCGCTGCTGCGCGGCATCCAGGGCAAGGAAGAGGGGGCGCGCTGATGGCGGACGGATTCAACTGGCTCGACCCGTTTGCGAGCATCGACCTCGACCTTGCCGGGCGGTCGGACGGGATCAAGGACTGGGCGATCAGCCACCGCGACCAGATCCAGCCGATCAAGCAGGCGCTGGATTCGGTCATCGTCGGTATCGAGGCCGGGTTGCAGGCGGTGCCGCCCCTGGTGATGCTGGTGATCCTCGTGCTGCTTGCCTGGCAGGTGGCAGGTCATCGGGTGGCGACGGCGGTCGGGGCCTGCCTGGTGATCCTCGGCCTTCTGTCGCCCGAGGCCTGGGGGCTGGCGATGACGACGCTGGCCATCGTCGCAGCCTCGGTGCTGGTGGCGGTGATCATCGGCCTGCCGCTGGGCATCCTCGCCGGCAAGAGCAACCGCTTTGAAAGCATCATCCGCCCGCTCTTGGACACGATGCAGACCATCCCGGCCTTCGTCTATCTGGTGCCGGTGGTCATGCTGGTGGGCATCGGCAACGTCTCGGGCGTGATCGTCACGATCATCTTCGCCCTGCCGCCTCTGGTGCGGCTGACCTCGCTGGGCATCCGCGGCGTCAACCCCGGCGTGGTTGAGGCGGCGCGCGCCTTCGGCGCTACGCCCGCGCAACTGCTGTTCAAGGTCGAACTGCCGCTGGCGACGCCGACGATCCTCGCCGGGCTGAACCAGACGATCATGCTGTCGCTCTCGATGGTGGTCATCGCTTCGATGATCTCGGTGAAGGGCCTGGGCAACGAAGTGCTGCGCGCGATGGGCCGGCTCGACGCCGGCAAGGCCATCGTCGGCGGCATGGGGATCGTGATGCTGGCCATCGTGCTGGACCGCATCACCCAGGGGCTCGGCCGGTCCGGGCGCGAACGCGGGCATCTGCCCTGGTGGCGCACCGGCCCGGTCGGCGCCATCGCACGCATCGTCCGGCCCGAATGAACGACTTTCAAAGGAGGAGAACCATGAAACACCTGACCCTGACCACGGCGATCGCCTTGTCCCTTGCCGGCGCGGCCTTCGCCAGCGACAAGCCCGGCGAGGGCGTCACCGTCCGCCCGATGCTGCCGACGCAGATCGAGGAACACTTCCAGCACGACATCCTGTTCCACGCGCTGCAGGATCTGGGCTACACCATCGCCACCCCGAACGAGGCAGAATACCAGACGCTGATCATGGCGGTCGGCACCGGCGACGCCGATTTCACCGCCGTCGAATGGCGCACGCTCCATGACGGTTTCTATCAGGCCGCCGGCGGCGACAAGGTGATGTCCAAGGTCGGCCATTACAT
The DNA here is from genome assembly GCA_046348855.1 of Paracoccaceae bacterium. Classification (GTDB taxonomy): domain Bacteria; phylum Pseudomonadota; class Alphaproteobacteria; order Rhodobacterales; family Rhodobacteraceae; genus TMP-24. The sequence goes on from JAXMDK010000001.1 coordinate 94,156, forward strand.
CCAGGGCGCGCTGCAAGGCTATCTGATCGACAAGAAGACCTATGACAGCGGCATCCACGACCTGAGCCAGCTGGCCGACCCCAAGGTGGCCAAGCTCTTCGACGCCGACGGTGACGGCAAGGCCGATCTCGCCGGCTGCATCCCCGGCTGGGGCTGCGAAAAGGTGATCGAGACCGGGCTTGACGCCTACAAGCTTCGCGACACCGTCACCCACAACCAGGGCGAATACCAGGCGATGATTGCCGACGTGATGGCGCGCTACAAGAACGGTCAGCCGGTGCTCTACTACACCTGGACGCCCTACTGGGTGTCGGGGGTGCTGGTTCCCGGCAAGGATGTCGAATGGCTGAGCGTGCCCTTCACCGCGCTTCCCGACGGCGCCACCGGCAACACCGAATACCAGGGCAAGAACCTGGGCTTCGCGGTGGACGAGATCGGCATCATCGCCCGCAACGACTTCCTCAAGGCCAACCCGGCGGCGGCGAAGCTGTTCGAGGTCGCGAAACTCGACATCAACGACATCTCGGCCGAAAATGCCCTGATCACCAAGGGCGAGAAGTCCGAGGCCGACATCGACCGGCACGCGACCGACTGGATCAAGGCCCACCAAGCCGAATACGACAGCTGGCTGAAAGCCGCCCGCGACGCGGCCAACTGAGCCATTGGGGGCGGCGGTGCGCCGCCCCCATCACCCCCGAGGCGGATCATGACCCAGCACTTCGTCTTCCTCCTGGTCGAGAACTTTTCGCATCTCGCCTTTTCCTGCGCGCTGGAACCGCTGCGCATCGCCAATCTGGTGGCGGGGCAGGAGCTTTACCGCTGGTCGCTGGCGTCCGAGGACGGGGTTTCGGCAACCTGCTCCAACCGCTCGGTGACGCTGGTGAACCGCGGGCTGGAACCCCTGTCGCATGTCGACCGGCTGTTCCTGATTTCCGGCATCCATGTGCAGGACCACACGACCCAGCCGGTGCTGAATTTCCTGCGCCGCGAAAAGGCGGTGGGCACGCCGATCGGCGCGATCTGCTCGGGTGCCTATGTGCTGGCCAGGGCCGGGTTCCTCAAGGGTGTCGAAACCGCCGTCCACTGGGAGTTCCACGATATCTTCGTCGAGGAATTCCCCGAGGTTGAGCTGGTGCGCAATGTCTTCGTCGCCAATGCCCGCCATATCACCGCCTCGGGCGGGACGGCGGCGGCCGACCTGATGCTGCACCTGATCGCCCGCGACCACGGGCAGGTCCTGGCGACGGCGGTGGCGGACCAGATGGTCTATAACGCGGTGCGCGAAGGCACGGCGGCGCAGCGCGTGTCGCTGCAATCGCGGCTGGGGATGCGCAACACCCACCTGACCCGCGCCATCGCCATCATAGAGGAAAACCTTGAAGAACCGATCCCGACCTGCGAGCTGGCCGACCGGCTGGGGATTTCCACCCGCCAGCTGGAGCGGCTGTTCGGGCGGTTCCTGAACACCTCGCCCAAGAAATATTTCATGGACCTGCGCCTGCACCGCGCCCGCAACATGATCGTGCAGACCGAAGCCTCGATCACAGAGATCGCGGTGGCCTGCGGCTTCAACTCGACCTCGCACTTCTCCAAGGTGTTCCGCAAGCAGTTCGGGGTCTCGCCGGTGTCGCAGCGCGCCACGCTGGGGTAGGGCAAGATCATATCGATTGAGGCGTCGCGGGTCAGTTTTCACGCGACCCGGACCGATCAGGGGACGCACCGGTGGCGCGTCACCCGGTCCGTTGGCCGGAACGCAAGCGCAGGCCGTGCTCGGGGAGCACGGCTGGGGTTGTGTCACCGAACCGCCCGCCGCGCGAGGCAACGGCCTCGCACTCAGTCGCCGCCGCAGATTCCAGGTGATATGGCCGTGCCCCCGGCGTCAGCGCCGGCCGCCGACCCTGCGGCCCAGCCCGTCCAGCGCCCCGGCGCCCAGCCCAGCGAGAAGCCCCCAGAACGCCCCGCCGATGCCAAAGGCCGACACGCCCGAAGCGGTGACCATCAGGGTCACGGCGGCGGGAAAGCGACCTTCGGGCGCGCCGAAGGCGGCGCCGAGGGCGCCCATCAGCGGGCCGATCAGCGCCAGCCCGGCGACGGTGGTGATAAGCTCGGGCGGCAGGGCGGCGATTCCTGACAGGATCACCGTGCCGAAGATGCCAAGCCCGGCCCAGGCGGCGGCATAGGCGACGCCGACCATCCAACGGCGGCTGCGGTCGGGGTGGACGTCGTCGCCCAGGCAGATGGCGGCGGTGATCGCCGCCATGCTGATCGTGTGGGCGCCGAAGAGGCCGGCGATGGCCGACAGGATGCCGGTCGTGCCAAGGGCGCGGCGCACCGGCGGCTCGTAGCCCGCGCCGCGCAGGATGGCGAAGCCCGGCAGGTTCTGCGAGGCCATCGTCACCAGATAGAGCGGCAAGGCCAAGCCCAGGGCGGCGGCGGCCGACCAGGCCGGCGCGATCAGCGTCAGGTGCGGCAGGCGGGCGAAGCCGGCGGGCAGCGGCGTGCCCTGACCAAAGGTCAGCGCCAGCCCCGCCGCCAGTGCGGCAAGGACCGCGAACGCCGGGTTGACCAGCCGCACCACCAGGAAGGCCAGGATGATCGGCAGGACCAGCCAGGGCAGGGCGCTGGTCACCGACGGAAGCTTCAGGCAGAAGGGTAGAAGAACGCCGGCCAGCATGGCCGCGGCGGTCGCCGACGGGATGCGCGCCACCAGCCGCCCGAGCGGCCCGATCAGCCCGGTCAGCGCCACCAGCACCCCGGTCAGGACGAACGCGCCCACCGCCTGGGCCATCGAATAGCCGTGGCTTGCCGCCAGAAGCGCTGCCCCCGGCGTCGACCAGGCCAGCACCACTGGCGCCCGTGTCCAGCCCGACAAAAGCGCGCTGCCGATGGCCTTTGCCAGGCAGATGGCGAAGATCCACGATTCGGTTTCGGCCGGCGAAGCGCCGAGCGCGCGCGCCGCCGCAAGGACCAGCGCGATGGTCGACCCGTACCCGACCAGCGCCGCGACCAGCGCCGAAGACAGAAGTGAAATGCGCATGTCCCCTCGTTTGGCCCGCACCCTATCGCCGGCGGTGGCGCGCGGCAAGGCGGGGGCCGCAAGGCGGGGCGCTGCGGATGGATCGCGGAGAGGGGATGGCCAGAAAAGCATGCGGCGACGGTCCCAGGGAGGAGGAGGGGACCATCGCCGCAGCTGGTGCGCCCGGTGGGAGGAACCGGGGCGCCTATGGTTCCGGCCTATGGCCGGTCGGAGAAGGTGGCCGGCGCCCCGCGGGGAGGAGGAAGCGGGGCGCCCTGGCCGGTCGCCGGCGCCCGAGGGAGGAGGGGGCAGCCGGAGATTCTGATCGGGCCATCTGGCCCGGAATTGGGGGCGGCGACGGGGGAGGAGATGTCGCCGCCTGTCCCGGCCCTGGGAGGGAGGAGCGGGCCGGGAAAACGGTTATTTCGTGTAGGCCGCGTCCAGCGCCACCTGTTCGATCATCGCCCGGTGCAGGCCAAGGTCGTTCAGGTCGCGGTCGCTCAGGCCTTCGAGTTCGCGCAGCGTCTGGCGATAGACCGAATAGCGGCGACGGTTGTCATTCAGGTAGGCGAAGAAAGCGCCGATACGGTCGAAAACGCTTGCGTTCGCGCGGACAATGGTAGTGTTCATCTTATGCCTCGTCTTTCATTCTTGGCACGTCATTCCGTGCTGTTGGCGTAAACATGGCACTCATGCTGCAACTGCACAATGGGGAGTAGCGTCAATGCTGCCATGCAGAAAATGCATAACTGTCACTGACCTAATTTGACGCCGGGGCAACAGGCAGGTAACGGCTTCGTGACGCATTCCAAAGGTTTTTTCGCCCTGCGACTTTTTTCGCCATTGTCGGCCGTATATCTGGCAGCCAACTGTTCACTGCATAGCCAAAGGACCCGAAATGACCCTGTCCCGTGACCAGATCCTTGCCGCCCTTGCCCGCGTCGCGCTGCCCGACGGGGGCGACCTGGTATCGCGCGACATGGTGCGGGCGCTGACCATCGAGGGCGACCGGGTCAGCTTCGTGATCGAGGCGCCCGATCCCGACCAGGCCCGGCGGATGGAGCCGGTGCGCACCGCCGCCGACGCCGCGGTCAGGGCGCTGGGGGCGGGGCAGGTCGCCTCGGTCCTGACGGCGCATGGCCCGGCCCCCAAGGCCGCGCCGCCGACGATGAAGATCGGCGGCCATCCGACGCCGCAGGCGGGGCCACAGCCGGTCAGCGGGGTCGACCGCATCCTCGCGGTGGCCTCGGGCAAGGGCGGGGTCGGCAAGTCGACCGTCTCGTCGAACCTCGCGGTGGCGCTGGCCCGCGAAGGGCGGCGGGTCGGGCTTCTGGACGCCGACATCTACGGCCCGTCGCAGCCGCGGATGATGGGCCTGTCGAAGCGCCCGGCCTCGCCCGACGGCAAGACCATCATCCCGCTGCAGGCCCACGGGGTCACGGTCATGTCGATCGGGCTGATGCTGAAGGAAAACGAGGCGGTGGTCTGGCGCGGGCCGATGCTGATGGGGGCCTTGCAGCAGCTTCTGGGGCAGGTCGCCTGGGGTAAGCTCGACGTGCTGATCGTCGACCTGCCGCCGGGAACCGGGGACGTGCAGCTGACGCTCTGCCAGAAGACCCACCTGACCGGGGCGCTGATCGTGTCGACGCCGCAGGATGTGGCGCTGATGGATGCGCGCCGGGCGATCGACATGTTCGGCAAGCTGAAGACGCCGGTGCTGGGCCTGATCGAGAACATGTCGAGCTATGTCTGCCCCAATTGCGGGCATGAGGAACATATCTTCGGCCACGGCGGGGTCCGGGCCGAGGCGGAACGCCTGGGTGCGCCGTTCCTGGGCGAGATACCCCTGTCGCTTGAGGTGCGGCTGGCGGGCGACGCCGGCACGCCGATTGCGGCGGGCGAGGGGCCGGTGGCCGAGGCCTATGCCGCCATTGCCCGGCGGCTGGTCGCGGGTGGCATGGCATAGGGGCCTGCGAATGGGGGCGCTGCCCCCATGGCGACGCCGTGCCGGTTTTGGGTGTTAGTGCGGCCCCCCGGAGTATTTTCGCAAGGAAAAAGCCCCGGACGGGGCAGGGCGGGTGGCGGCGGTCTTGAGGCCGGGGGCCGGCTTGCCTAAAGGAAGCGCAAAGGGAGAACCGCATGCCCCAGTTTCTCGATACCGCCGATCCGGGCTTCGAGGCCGCCTTTGCCGCCTTTCTGACCACCAAGCGCGAGGATGCGCCCGACGTCGACCAGGCAGTGGCGGCGATCATCGCCGATGTCCGGGCGCGCGGCGACGCGGCGCTGGTCGAGATGACGGCGCGCTTCGACCGGCTGGAGCTGACGGCGGACCGGCTGGCCTTTTCGGCGGCCGAGATCGAGGCGGAATGCCGCAAGGTCTCGCCCGAGGATCGCGCGGCGCTGGAACTGGCGGCGGTGCGCATCCGCGCCTACCACGAACGCCAGATGCCCGCCGACCAGAACTGGACCGACGAGGCCGGCGCGATGCTGGGCTGGCGCTGGGGGCCGGTGGCAGCAGCGGGGCTTTACGTTCCGGGAGGGCTGGCCTCGTACCCGTCGTCGGTGCTGATGAACGCCATTCCGGCCAAGGTCGCGGGGGTCGGGCGGCTGGCGATCTGCTGTCCGACGCCGGGCGGGCAGGTCAATCCGCTGGTCCTGATGGCGGCGCGGCTGGCGGGGGTGGACGAGATCTACCGGATCGGCGGGGCGCAGGCGATCGCGGCGCTGGCCTATGGTACCGCGTCGATCCGGCCGGTGGACAAGATCACCGGACCGGGCAATGCCTATGTGGCTGCGGCCAAGCGGCGGGTGTTCGGGCGGGTGGGGATCGACATGATCGCCGGCCCGTCGGAGATCCTGGTGATCGCCGACCGCGACAATGACCCGGACTGGATCGCGCTCGACCTGCTGAGCCAGGCCGAGCATGACGAAAGCGCGCAGGCAATCCTCGTGACCGACGACGCGGGCTTTGGCCGGGCGGTGGCGGCGGCGGTCGAGGCGCGGCTCTCGACGCTGCCGCGCCGGGCGATTGCCGCGGCCAGCTGGCGCGACTATGGCGCCATCATCACCGTGCGGTCGCTGGCCGAGGCGGCGGCCCTGTCGGACCGGGTGGCGCCCGAGCATCTGGAACTGTGCGTGGCCGACCCCGAGGCGCTGGCGGCGCGCGTCCGCCACGTCGGCGCGATCTTCCTGGGCGCCCACACGCCCGAGGCCATCGGCGACTATGTCGGCGGGCCGAACCATGTCCTGCCCACCGCCCGGTCGGCGCGCTTTTCGTCGGGGCTGAGCGTGATGGACTTCCTCAAGCGCACGACGCTGGCGCGGATGAGCCCGGCGGCGCTGGCCGCCATTGGCCCGGCGGCGGTGCGGCTGGCGACGTCCGAAGGGCTTTCGGCCCATGCGCTTTCGGTGGACGCCCGGCTGGTGCGGCTGAACGGTGCTTGACGGGCCACGCAATTCCCGCTTTTGAAGGGCGACCGAAGTTTCGTCCGCGGCCTTCCCCGCCCCGGCGAGGAGACGCCCAGGATGAGCCGCATCTGCCATATAGAGATCGACGACAGCGGCCTGGCGGCGCCCACGCCGGAAATCGAGCAGGAACGCAAGGTGGCGATCTTCGACCTGCTCGAGGACAATTCCTTTGCCTTGCCCGCCCGCAACGGCCAGTCGCTTGATGGTCCCTACCGGCTGGGCCTGTCGATCCGCGAGGGGCGGCTGGTCTTTGACATCGCGTCCGAGGAGGCGGCGCGGGTGGCCGAGTTCCATCTGTCTCTGGGGCCGTTCCGGCAGGTGGTGAAGGATTACTTCCAGATCTGCGAAAGCTATTTCGACGCGGTCAAGCGCCTGCCGCCGGCGCAGATCGAGGCGATCGACATGGCCCGGCGCGGTATCCACAATGAAGGCGCGCGGGTCTTGCAGGAACGGCTGGACGGCAAGGCGACGCTGGACACCGGCACGGCGCGGCGGCTCTTCACCCTCATCTGCGTGCTGCATTTCGGGGGCTGAGGTGAACGGGGGAAAGCTGCCGCACTCGGTCCTCTTCTGCTGTGACTACAATGCCGTCCGCTCGCCCATGGCCGAAGGGATGATGAAGAAGTTCTATGGCCGTGCCACCTATGTCCAGTCGGCCGGGGTCAGGAACGACATGGAGATCGACGGCTTTTCGGTGGCGGTCTGCCAGGAGATCGGAGTGGAACTGTCGCGCCACCGGTCGCGGTCGTTCGACGAGATGATGGAATGGGGCGACGACCTGTCGGGGTTCGACCTGGTCGTGGCCCTGTCTCCGGCCAGCCAGCGTCATGCGCTGGAGTTCACCCGGTTCTTTCATCTGGACGTCGAATACTGGCCGATCCTCGACCCGACCGGCATCGGTGACACGCGCGAGGCGAAGCTGGCGGCCTACCGGCTGGCGCGCGACCAGATCCGCGCCAAGATGATCGAGCGGTTCGGTGAGCCCCTGGCCGACGAGGCGCAGGCCGGCAGCGGATAGGCTGTCGCCGGCCCTCGGCGCGCGATCATTTGATCGGCGGTCGCGCTTTCGCCTGCCGGCGCCGGGGCGTATGGGGGAAAAAACGGCAGAGGCGATCCCGATGAGAACGGCAGGCAGCAACGGCATCCTTCGTCACGCGCGCCGGATTCGCTGGCGGGCGATCCTGCGCAAGGCTTTCGCCCGCCGCGGCGAGGCGGGCCTTCTGGCGGCGTCGCTGGCGGTCGGGGCGCTGGCGGCGGTGGCGGTTGCGGTCATGTCGCTGATTTCGCACGAGCTTCACAGCCTGCTCTTCGACATCCGCAGCTTTGAATGGCTGAGCATGAACCGCATCCACCGGCCGCAGGCGATCCTGCTCGCGCCGATCACCGGCGGGCTGGTCCTGGGGTTGCTCATGCGCCTTCGCGGCCGGCGGCGCAGCCAGATCGTCGACCCGATCGAGGCGAACGCGCTTTATGGCGGGCGGATGTCGGTGCGCGATTCCCTGTGGCTGGTACTGCAGAACCTCGTCTCGAACGGCTTCGGCGCCTCGGTCGGGCTCGAGGCCGGCTATACCCAGCTGTCGTCAAGCTTCGCCTCGGCCATGGCCACCCGATTGAACCTGCGGCGCGAGGACGTGAGGACGCTGGTCGGATGCGGGGCGGCTGGCGCGATCGCTGCGGCCTTCCATGCGCCGCTGACCGGCGCGTTCTACGCCTTCGAGCTCATCATCGGCACCTACAGCATCGTCAAGCTGGGGCCGGTCATGGTGTCGGCGATCACCGCCGCCGCGCTGTCGCACGGGGTGTCGGACGCCGCGACCTTCGTCGTCGCCAGCGGGCCGGGGGCACTTTCGGCCATCGACTTCGTGCCCGCGATCCTGCTGGGCATTCTCTGCGCCGGCCTCGGCATCGGCTTCATGCGGGCGGTCGCGGCAATCGAGTCTGCCATGGGCCGCTCGCCCATCCCGCAGCAACTGCGCCCGGCCATCGGCGGGCTTCTGGTCGGGGCGATGGCCCTGATCTCGCCCCAGATCCTCGCCGCCGGGCACGGGGCGCTGCACATCAACCTGGAACATGAGGCGCCGCTGGGGATCGTTGCGCTGGTCCTGCTGCTCAAGGCCTGCGCCTCGGCGGTCTCCATCGGTTTCGGGTTTCGCGGCGGGCTGTTCTTTGCCTCTCTCCTGCTGGGTGCGCTGGTGGGTAAGCTGGCGGGCTATCCGGTCAATCTGCTGCTGCCCGACGGGCTTGAGCCCTCGTCGATGGCGGTGATCGGCATGACGACGATGGCGGTGACGCTGATCGGCGGGCCGCTGACCATGACCTTCCTTGCGCTGGAACTGACCGGTGAGTTTCCGATCACCGTCCTGGTCCTTGCCGGCGCCATCGCCGCCTCGGTCGTGTCGCGCATGGCCTTCGGCTATTCCTTCGCCACCTGGCGCTTCCATGTGCGCGGCGAGAACATCCGCAGCGCCCATGACGTCGGCTGGATGCGCGACCTGACCGCCGGTTCGCTGATGCGCCATGACGTGCGCACTGCGTCGCTGGCCGCGACACCGGACGAATTCCGCACGGCATTCCCTCTCGGTTCGACGAAATGGGTGGTCGTCGTCGACGGAGGCGGGCACTACGCGGGAATTGCCGACGTGGCCGAGGTTCATGCCGATGCTGCCGAGGCGGAGCCCAAGCCTGCACTGGTGGATTTCCTGCGCTGCCGAGGCGAGGTGCTGCTGCCGTCGATGAACGTGCGCGAGGCGTCGCAGATGTTCGAGCGTGCTGACAGCGAGTTGCTGGCCGTGGTCGCGGACATGGACGGGCGGACGGTGATCGGCCAGTTGAGCGAATCCCACGCGCTGAAACGCTACAGCGAGGAACTGGACCGCCGCCGCCGCGACGTGCTGGGCGAATTCGGCTAGTTGGCGATACGGCCGCGCGGGGCCGGTCGCAAAACGGCGCCGGACGGTCTTGGACGGGCTGGAACCTGGCCCTGATGCCGGTTAATCACACGCGCCAGACCTGCCGAAAAGGGGGAACGATGACCCGCGCCACCATCGAAGCCTACTACGCCGCCTTCAACCGGGGCGACATCGACGCCATGCTGGCGACCTTGCACGACGATTTCGCCCACCATGTCAACGAAGGCGCGGTGCGGCTGGGCAAGGTGGCCTTCGCCGACTTCTGCCGCCACATGAGCGAGACCTACCGCGAACAGCTGACTGATATCGTGGTGTTCAGCTCGGACGACGGGCGGCGCGGGGCGGCGGAATTCGTGGTCAATGGCACCTATCTCAAGACCGATCCGGGCTTGCCCGAGGCACGCGGCCAGACCTATGTTCTGCCGGCCGGGGGCTTCTTCAGCCTGACCGATGGCAAGATCACCCGCGTGACCACCTACTACAACCTTCAGGACTGGATAAGGCAGGTTGCATGAGCGTTGAGGTCCGGGTGCTGGGGCGCGGCGAGTTTGCCGCCCTTATCGACGATGTGGCGCGGCTGCGCATCGCCGTGTTCCGCGACTGGCCCTATCTCTATGACGGCGATCTCGAATATGAACGCCACTACCTGGCCGCCTATCTCGACAGCCCCGACGCCCTGGTGGTCGGCGCCTTCGACGGGACGCGGATGGTCGGGGTTTCGACGGCCGCGCCGCTGGAAGATCACGCCGAGGAACTTGGCGCGCCGCTGGCGGCGCTCGGCTATGACCTGAGCAAGGTCTATTACTGCGCAGAGTCGGTGCTGCTGCCGGAATATCGCGGCCGTGGCATCGGGCACTCCTTTTTCGACGCGCGCGAAGCCAAGGCGCGGGAACTGGGACGCAAGTACATGGCCTTCTGTTCGGTCCTGCGTCCCGCCGACCATCCGATGCGTCCCGCCACCTTCCGCACCAACGACGCCTTCTGGCGGGGCAGGGGCTACGCGCCGCTGGAAGGCGTCCATGCCGAATTTTCCTGGCGCGACATCGGCGCCGCCGAAGAGACGAAAAAGCAGCTTCAGGTCTGGTTCCGCGAACTGTAGGCCGGACATCGCGCCAGAGGCGACGTCAAAAAAGCCCCGAATTCGTTCCGCGGGTATGCAAAGGCGCTTGAAAAGCCGCGGCAAGCGGCGCATTTAGGGCGCGCCCGCGACAGGCGGGTGAGATGAACGGAGTGGACATGGCCAAGGAAGACGAGCTCGAATTTCCCGGTGTCGTGCGCGAACTCCTGCCCAACGCGACATTCAAGGTCGAGCTTGAGAACGGCCATGAAATCATCGCCACGATGGCAGGAAAGATGCGCAAGAACCGGATCCGCGTTCTGGCGGGCGACAAGGTTCAGGTGACGATGACGCCCTACGACCTGACCAAGGGGCGGATCAACTATCGCTTCAAATAGGATGGCGCGGCTGATCCTCGGTTCGGCCAGCCCGCGCCGGCGCGAGCTTCTGGCCCAATTGGGGCTGGTGCCCGACGCGGTGCGTGCACCCGACATCGACGAGACGCCGCTGAAGGGCGAACTGCCGCGCACCTATGTGGCGCGGATGGCGCGCGAAAAGGCCGGCGCGCTGGATTGTGCCGAGGACGAGGTGGTCCTGTCGGCCGACACCACGGTGGCCGTCGGCCGGCGCATCCTGGGCAAGCCCGCCGACGCCGCCGAGGCGGCCGAATTCCTCTGGGCCCTGTCGGGGCGACGCCACCATGTGCTGACCGCCATCGCGGTGCGGCGCGGCGCGCGGCTGTGGGAACGGCTGGTGGATACCGAAGTCAGGGTCAAGGCGCTGTCGAACCAGGAGGTCAACGCCTATCTTCGCTCTGGCGAATGGCAGGGCAAGGCTGGGGCCTATGCGATCCAGGGCCGGTTCGGGGCGATGATCCCGTGGCTGAAGGGCTCGTTCACCGGGGTGGTCGGCCTGCCGGTCGCCGAGACCGCCCACCTGCTGGCGGCGGCGGGCCTTGCCCTGCCGGACGGCGAGGGGCAGCCATGAAGGGCCGGGTGGTGGTTCTCGGGCACTACAGCGGCCGCGAGGCGGCGGCGCTGATGGTCGACGGCCGGCTGGAGGATCTGCTGATCGCACCGACCGACACCGCGGGCTTCGCGCCGGGCGCAATCCTGCGCGGCGCGGTCGACCGGCAGATGAAGGGGCAGGGCGGCGTCTTCGTGCGCCTGCCCGACGGCGCGCGGGGGTTCCTGCGCGAAACCGGCGGACTTTCCCCCGGCCAGACGGTGCTGGTGCAGGTCACCGGCCGGGCCGAGGCCGGAAAGGCGCTGCCGGTCAGCCTGCGCGTCCTCTTCAAGTCGCGGCTGGCGATCGTCACCCCGCAGGCGCCGGGCATCAACATTTCACGCCGCATCCGCGAAGAACCGCTGCGCGAACGGCTGGATGCGGTGGCTACGGCGGCGATGGCGGGATCGGACTTCGGGCTGATCCTGCGTTCGGCCTGCGCGCTGGCCGACGAGGACGAGATCGCCGCCGACATTGCCGCGATGCGCGATCTGGCGGAGGCGGTGATGGCCGACGCGGCCGGGGCGCCCGAACTCCTGGTCGATGCGCCGACCCCGCACGAGGAAGCCTGGCGCGACTGGTCCGACCCGGCCCCCGACGAGGTTGCCGAGGGCGCGGATGCCTTTGCCGCCCACGGCGTCGACGAGGCCGTCGATGCGTTGACCGGCGCCGAGGTGGCGTTGGCCGGGGGCGGCAGCCTGGTGATCGAACCGACCCGCGCGCTGGTCGCCGTCGACGTGAACACCGGGGCCGACACATCGCCGGCGGCCGGGCTGAAGGCCAACATCGCCGCCGCCCGCGACCTGCCGCGGCAACTGCGGTTGCGCGGGCTGGGCGGGCAGGTGGTCGTCGATTTCGCGCCGATGCCGAAGAAGGACCGCGCCGCCGTCGAACAGCAGTTGCGCGCCGCCTTCCGCGCCGACGGGTCCGAGACGGTTCTGGCCGGCTGGACGCCGCTCGGCAACTACGAACTGCAAAGGAAGCGCGACCGCATCGCGCTGGCGGCGCTGATCGGGGGCGGGCGATGACCTGCCCGATCTGCGGCAAGGAGACGGTGCGGGCATTCCGGCCCTTCTGCTCGAAACGCTGCCGCGAGATCGACCTTGGGCGCTGGCTGACCGGCTCCTACGTCATCCCCGGCGACGAGGGCCTGCCCGCCGACGATGGCGCCGGCGACGACGACCGCCCGCCCGCGCCGCGCCGCCACTGAGCCGGCCGACCTGCGCGCATCCCGCGGCCCGCGCGGCTTTTTTTCGCCAAACCCTCTGGACAGGCCCCGCCCGCCCGACTAAGAACGCGCCACCCCGGACGGCAACGTGCGGATCAGGTGCCCAGATAGCTCAGTTGGTAGAGCAGCGGATTGAAAATCCGCGTGTCGCTGGTTCGATTCCGGCTCTGGGCACCACTTAAATTCCCGAAAAGACGTTTGAAAAGTTTTGCCGCCGGTAGGGCTACGGGCTGCGGAGCGGTTCTGGGTTACATGGGGGCTACAAATCTTCTTCGTGATGATCTGCGTTCGCCAATTCGGACGCGGGGACGAGAGAGTCTGTGCTCAGGCCTCCAGCTTCTCTCCCTGCGAAGCGTCGCAAGGCGGATTGGCCTAGCCGAGAGGTCGGCCGATGCGGTGGAGCGATAGACTGTGTCGACCGACACGATCTGAGGTTGGTCGCGGGAGGGTGATCTTTTGCGCTTGTCCAAGTTGTCCCGAATATCACCCGCCAGTGCCTTTCGGATATTATTGAATTTGACCAGTCCTGCTACCCTAGGGGCGGAAGTGGAGTCCTGCGTCATTGTGTCTGGCTGCGGTGGAATGCTGGCGCGATATATCATTCAGCCAGATGGATCATATCTTCCGGGCAATGATAAGGACGAGAAGCCGATCCGACTTTGCTATTCTGAAAAATATGGCGACCATATAGTCACCCTGGCGAAGATATGTTGCATATTAAGATGTATGACGGATAGCCGAAGAATATATTCTGATCTGCAAGTCGGTGTTTTGTTGCACAAATTCTCCACTGTGTCTCCTCAAGACCCAATCGAGCGCCTCGGTGGCGCGAAGGATCGGTCGGGATAACAAGGGGGAACCAATCTGGAATTGCGGCAATCGTGCGGGACAGCCATGACCCTGCGGTCACCGTTCCGATATTGCTCAGCCCTTCGCTCCGCTACTTCCCGTCGGCCTGGGTGGATTCGCCTTTTATAGGTGTCACTCAATAGTCCACCATTACACGACCCGCCGCGCTTATGCTTTGGCCGGGTTTGCCTGCCTTGACCCCATTTGAATCAGCGCGACCCCGCCCAGGATCAGCACCAGTGCGGCGATCTCGTCGGCAGAGATCGGTTCGCCCACACTCGCTCCGATCAGGAGAGCCACGACGGCCGGCAGGTAGGTGGCCCCCGATGCGCCAACCGCGCCCAATTGCTGAACCATGTAGTAGTAGATCAGATAGGCAAGACCGGTTCCCAGGACGCCCAGGCCCAGCACCAGGGCAGCCAGCGCCCGTGGCTCGTGCAATATTGCGGACATGCCGCGGATGTCGGTCAGGGCGGCCAGCGTCAGAAGCGCCAGGCCGGTCTGCCAGGTTGCCAGGGCCACCGGCTGCAACCCCAGCGGGGCCAGGAAACGACGGGCATAGACAAACGAGACGCCCACGCTGACGGTTCCGGTCAGTACCCAAAGGATCCCGGCGGTCGGGATCGTCGCACCGTTCTCCCATGGGCGCGCGGTCACGAGGATGCCCAGGAAGCCAAGGCCGACACCGGCAGCCATCATCCCGTTCGGCCGCTCGGAGCGCAGGAAGACCAGCGAAGTGACAAAGGTCACGATCGGGATCGCGCCGCCCAGCAGCCCCGATATGCTTGACGGCAACAGCGCCGTCCCTGCGACGAAGCCATAGTAGTAGAACGAGGTCGCCAGCACCGACATCACGGCGAAATGCGGCAGATGGCGCAACTGCGACCGGCCGATTGCACGGGTCCGCCAGGCGACCAGTGCCAGCGGCACAAATCCCGCCGCCACGCGCAACAGCACCACCTGCAGTGGGGGCAAGACGGCGGTCGCCATCTTGATGAAGATGTAGTTCGACCCCCAGGCAAAGCCGATCAGGACAAGGGCCGCATAGGCGCGTGACATCAGAATGCCTTTCCTGAGAACCTCTGGCGGGACATTAGCGCAGATGGCCGGTCCTTTCGCGTCAGAAGAAAACCTGACAGAATGTAGAAAATCTGCAGGCTTTCCCATGATCCCGCGCCGAACCCTTCCGCCCTTGAACGCATTGCGAGCGTTTGAAGTCGCGGGCCGCCGATTGAACTTCCGTATCGCGGCGGAAGAGCTTGGCGTCACCCAGGGCGCCGTCGCCCAGCAGGTGCGGGCGCTGGAGAACCATCTTGGCCGGCCGCTGTTCCAGCGTCTGTCGCGCGGCTTGACGCTGACCCCGCTGGGGGCGGCCTACCTGGCAGACGTCAGCCGCGCCTTCGATACTTTGGGCGCGGCGACCGAACGGCTTGCACCGCGGCTCGACCGGGTGACCCTTAGCGTGACACCCACCGTGGCCAGCCGCCTGCTGATCCCGCGGATGGCTGCGCTGCAGCAGGTCCTGCCCGGCGTGGAACTGCGGACCATCGCCAGCGAGGAGACGCCGGATTTCGACCGGGATGAGGTCGACCTGTCGATCGGCCTTGGCCGGCCGCCCTTTCCGGCAGATGTCGAGGCCGTGCTGCTGATCCCGCAAGAGATTGTCGCCGTCATAAGCCCGCGTCTTGTCGAGGGGCCTCTGCCGCTGCGCGACGAAACGATCGCCCGGTTGCCGCTGGTTCATCATTGCTTCGATAACTGGTCACGCTTCCTGAACCTCGAGACCCAGCTGCCGGGCCCGCGCTACAGCCTGACGACGCTCGCGATCGATGCCGCCCTGGCGGGCCTCGGCGCAATCGTTGCCAGCCGGGCCTTCGTCGCGGCGGAACTGGCGGACGGTCGATTGGTGCAGCTCTCCGATCGGAGCCTGCGGGTCGCGCCGGACTATTACATCCTGCGCAAAGCCACCACCCCGACCCGCCCTGCCGTCCAAGCCGTGTGGACCTGGTGCCTGGAGAATCTGGCCGAGCCGTGAGCGGCGATTTGCGGTCGGCTCAGGAACTGCCGGTTCCGACTGCAAGCCGATACATCGCTGCCGTGCACGATTGGGCGTTCGTGTGAGGCGCGATATGTCCGGCGCGTCCCTGTCTGATGCCGTCCGATTGACCGGATCGAGCCGACAATCTCCTGCCACACTCGATGGCCTCGCTGACGGTCCTGGGCTGCCGAACTTGGTAGGTATTGGATCAGATCGGCAGACTCAGTCGTTGTCTCCGGTGGCGGAGCCCGCGTCGCGCCTTGACGCATCGGAAGGCGGGACCGTTGTCCGCAGGGCAATCGCGTCGAGGCATGCCAAGGTCGCCCTCGAAGCGGTGGGTCGGCATGTCGGGTCGCGCCAGCCTGTCGCGCCGTCGACCTTGCCGACCGTCCAGCCGCTTGACTGCGGCAGCCAGCATGGTCCGAACTCGACCTGTCCTGCGGGGGTCACCAGAGCCACCGGGCCACGCTCGGACGTGATGGCCAGCGGCGCCCGGGTTTCGGCAATGCGATGCAGGAAGGGCAGAAGGTAGCCGGGCGCCGTCAGGCCGTCCGGCAGCGCCGTGCCGTTTGGCCCGAGCCCGCCCGCCGGATCGTCGGCCATCCGTACGCCGACCTCCACCGGACTGAGGGCCTGATCGACGCGCGCCGCCAGCCAGAGCGTCGCCCAATCCGCGGCCGGCATCCCGCGTCGGGCCAGCCATTCGGCCGCCCATCCGGCCTCCTCCGCCAGCCCCCAGCTGAGGCCTGCGCCCCGCGCCGCCTTGGCGATCAGGCCGCGCAGTTCCGACAGCGATAGCGTCATGGTGTCGGTCATGCGCCCACCTCGTCGGGATAGGGCAGGCCCTGGAACAGGCTGATCCGCACCCAGCGGTCCGACCGCGGGTCAAAGCGGGTCGCGCCGAAAAACGCCAGCTTGCAGCGCAGGATGTCGATGGGCAGCATGGCCGCGGACAGGACATTGTCGCGGATTTCCCCATAGAGCAGGCGGCGCAGCATCAACACCCGGCGCACGGTGTGGCGGTGTTCAGGATGAGCCAGCAGGAAGGCGGCGAGCGTGCCCGCTTCAGGCCAGCTTTCCAGTGCGGCCGCAAGATCGGCCACCGCCCTTGCGATGCCAAGCGGCTGTTCGCGGTCCTGGCCGGCTTCGAGATGCCGCTCGCCAAGCCGGGGTTCGAGTTTCTCCTCGGACACATACCAGAACCGCGCCATCTGGGCCGGGTCGGCGAAGTCGAACTGCCGGACCCAGGCGTAGTCCGCAGCCAGGATCGCGCGGAAGCGGTCGACGGACATGGAGCCGTCGATGGCGAAGTCCGACGCCTCGTCGGCATCGAGACCCTGGGCCAGGTCGTCCACCAGATCGCCCTGCGGCTCCAGCAGAAGGGACAGCAGGCATTCCTGCCCCTCCTCCGACAGATGCGCCTCGCCCCACCGCCAGAGCGCATCCCAGGGCCGGGGCGCCTTCGGATCCCAGGCCGCCAGATGCGCGCCCAAGGCCGCCAGATCGGCGCGAAGCTGGGTCAGCTTTGCTACCTGCGCGGGGTGTTCGCTGTGCCAGAGCCGGGCGTTCTCGGCGGCCTCCTCTAGCGCGCGGTGAAAACCCGCGACCGAAGCCGCATCGGCTTGGGCCAGCGACCGCACTCTTGCCAGCGCGGTTTCGCGCGCGGTCATCCAGGCATTCAGCAGCCGGGGATGCCGAACAAGGAAGGGCGCCATCCCGAGCCCAGTGGAATTTCCCACCCCCAACCTGCGCCGCAGGCCGGGGTCCAGCCGCACCGCCGTCGCCTCGCCTTTCACGCTGGCAAGGTGTTCGGCCATGTCCACCGTGAAAGAGCGAGTCAGCCAGACCGACAGCATCTCGGCCTGAAACGGCGCCTTCAGTTCGGGGCGGTCGGCGATCTCGTCGCGGTCGGCGGCGCCGAACTTGCCCGAACCATAGACTGCCGTCGTCCGCATAAGATAGCCCACCGCATCGATTTCGGCGGGGTCGGGCTGGCGCCCTTCGGCCAGCCGGTCCACCACATGGGCGAACAGCCGGACCGAGCGGTTGGCGCGGCTGAGCGACAGCTCGCGCGCGCTGATCCGCCCGGCCTCCTGCAAGGGCACGTTGGCGGCCAGCCGGTCGAGGTCGGCCTCGGTGGGCTCGCCGTCGACCAGGGCGAAGGTCGCGTCCCAGGCCGTGGCGATCACCCGGTCCGAGCGCATCGCGTCGGGCAGGTCATGCGCAAAGGCCACGAGGCTGTAGGTCCGCCCCGGCCCCTGCGCCCGATAGACCGCGCAGCCCACGCCCCGGTCGTCGATCCGCCAGACCGGGCGGTCGAAGCGCCAGCCTTCGGTCTGCACCCGCCGCAACAGGACGCGCAGGAACGACAGCCGCATCGGATGCGCCGAGCCCATCCGCGACAGGCGCATCACCACATCGGGATCGCGCAGCGCAATGGCGGTATCCGTACTGGTCAAGGCCGCCTCCGTCATTCCGCTGCCTTCCCTTCCACGCCGGTCGCGTCTTCGGCCCCGAATGAGGCAGCGAAGAACCGCGCCCAGTTGCCGCCCATCAGCGCCGCGACCTCGCCATCCGAGAACCCGGTGGCGCGCAGGCCCTTGGCGATGTTGCCGAAATCGCGGTTGTCGCGGAACCAGCCGGGCATCGGCGGAAAGCCGGGTGCATCCTTGCTGCCCTCGCCGTAGTCGACCGATTTCGACCAGCGCCCGGTGCGCATCCACTCCACCACGCTGTCGGGTTGGTCCTGGCACAGGTCGGTCCCGATCCCGATACAGTCTGTGCCGAAGCGTTCGGCGGTGCGGGCGATCATGGTGCAGAACTCCTCCAGCCGGCAGGCGCTTCCACCCTTCAGGTGATGGGGGTAAAGCGAAAAGCCCAGCATGCCCCCCGTCTGCGCCAGGGCGCCGATCACCGCATCGGACTTGTTGCGCCGCGCCGGGTGCCACTCTGCCGGATTGGCGTGGGTGACAGCGATGGGGCGGCGGGAATGTTCCACGGCGGCAAGGGTCGAACGTTCGGCGGAATGGCTCATGTCCACCACCATGCCCACCCGGTTCATCTCGGCCACCACCTCGCGGCCCATGCGGGTCAGGCCGGTATCGTCGGCTTCGTAGCAGCCGGTCGCCAGAAGCGATTGGTTGTTGTAGCTCAGCTGCATGAAGCGCAGGCCAAGGCGGTGCAGCACCTCGACCAGGCCGATGTCATCCTCGATGCAACCGGGGTTCTGCGACCCGAAGAAGATCGCGGTGCGGCCGGTGGCGCGGGCGATGGCGATGTCATCGGCGGTGAAGCCTTGGAGGATCAGCGAGGGGAACCGTTCGAACCAGCGGTTCCAGCGTTCGACCTGCGCCACCGTCTCGCGGAAAGTCTCGTGGTAGACCAGCGTCACGTGAACCGCGTCCACCCCGCCCGCGCGCAACTGGTGGAAGATTTTCTCGGACCAGTTGGAATATTGCAGCCCGTCGATCAGATAGGTCATTCCGGCACCCCCGCCGCCATGTAGGCGGTCTTGACCGTGGTGAAGAATTCGGCGGCATAGCGCCCCTGTTCGCGCGGGCCAAAGGACGACATGCCGCGTCCGCCGAACGGGACGTGATAGTCGGTTCCCGCCGTGGGCAGGTTCACCATGACACAACCGGCGCGCATGTTGGCGCGGAAATGCGCGGCGCGGGCAAGGCTGCGGGTCATGATCCCCGCCGTCAGGCCGAAGGGCGTGTCGTTCGCGAGCGCCAGCGCCTCGGCATAGCTGTCGGCCGGAATGATGCAGGTCACGGGCGCGAACAGTTCCTCGCGGTTCAGGGCCATGTCGTTGCGGGTGCCGGCAAAGACGGCGGGGGCCATGAAATATCCCTCGGTCGGCCGGTCGAGCCGCTGGCCGCCGGTCAGCAGGGTTGCGCCCTCGGCCCGGCCCCTGTCGATCCACGCGAGGTTGGCGGAGAGCTGGCTTTCGCTGACCACCGGGCCGATCTGGGTGCCCTCGGCCAGCGCATGGCCGACCTTGAGCGCCTCGGCGGCCTTGACCAGACGGTCGGTGAACTCCTCCAGCACCTTCCTGTGCACAATGAGCCGCGAGGCCGCGGTGCATTTCTGGCCGGTGCCGCCGAAAGCCGCACCGGCGGAATGGGCGACGGCAAGGTCCATGTCGCAATCGTCCATGATCAGCATCGGGTTCTTCGACCCCATCTCCATCTGCAGCTTCGCGCGGTTCTTCAAGACCCGCGCGGCGATGCCCTGGCCCACCTCGACCGAGCCGGTAAAGCTGACCGCCGCCACGCCGGGGTGGCCGACCAGAGCGTCGCCCACCGCGCGGCCCGGACCCATCACCATGTTGAAGGTTCCGGCCGGCAGGTCGGCCCTGGCAATGATCTCGGCCAGCGCCACCGCCGAGGCCGGCGTCAGGTTTGCCGGCTTCCACACCACCGCATTGCCATAGGCCAGCGCCGGGGCGATCTTCCAGGCGGGAGTGGCGACCGGGAAGTTCCACGGCGTCACGATGGCAGCCACGCCCACCGGCTCGCGCCGCACCTCGATCTCGACGCCGGGGCGGACGCTTTCGGCCTGATCGCCCTGGCACCGCAGCGCCTCGGCGGCGAACCAGGTGAAGAACTGGCCGGCGCGGTAAACCTCGCCCTTGCCCTCGGCAAGCGGCTTTCCTTCTTCGCGCGACAGGACCGCGCCGATCTCGGCAGCGCGCGCCATCAGCTCGGTGCCGATCGCCATCAGCGCGTCATGCCGGCGCTGAATGCCCGCCGCCTGCCATTTCGGCTGCGCCTCCTGCGCCGCGGCCACCGCCGCATCGACATCGGCCGCCTCGCCCTGGGCATAGTGACCGATCACATCGGACAGGTCCGAGGGGTTGATGTTCGCAACCTCCGCCGCCCCCTTGCGCCACTGGCCCGCGATCAGGTTCCGCGTTTCCATGTCCATTCCGTTCCTGCCCTTCCTCATGCCCGCGCAAGGGCCTCCATGACGCGCCGGGGGGTCAGCCCGCCGGCGATCCTTCCGTCGCGCCCCCGCACGGCGATGGTCGACGCCCCGCCGGCAAAGACGGCGAAGGCGGCCTCCAGCGTCGTCTCGCCGCCAAGCACCGGGGCGTCGGGGGCCGGGATCAGCCCCGCCTCGGCAAAGGCGCCGCACAGCAGTATCCGCGCGCGGTTCACATCGCGGACGAACCGCGCCACATAGTCGTCGGCCGGCTGCGCCAGTATTTCCGCCCCCGTGCCGCACTGGCGCAGCGTGCCGTCCTTGAGAATTGCGATATGGTCGCCCAGAAGCAAAGCTTCGTCGAGGTCGTGCGTGATGAAGACGATGGTCTTGCCAAGCCGCCCCTGCAGGTCTTTCAACTGCAACTGCATGTCATGCCGGATCAGCGGGTCCAGTGCCGAAAAGGCCTCGTCCATCAGCAGGACCTCGGCATCGGTCGCCAGGGCGCGGGCAAGGCCGACGCGCTGCTGCATCCCGCCGGAAAGCTGCGCGGGATAGCTTGACTCGAACCCCGCCAGGCCCACCAGCGCGATCTGTTCGCCGGCGCGGTGGCGCGCCTCGGCCCTGGGGATGCCGTCCAGCGTCAGACCATAGGCCACATTCTCCGCCACGGTCTTGTGCGGCAGAAGCGCGAAGCGCTGGAACACCATCGCCACCTTGCGCCGCCGGAAGTCGCGCAGCCGGGCAGGGCCGAAGGTCAGGATATCCTCGCCGTCGAACAGGATGTGCCCGCCGGTCGGCTCGATCAGCCGGTTGAAATGGCGGATCAAGGTCGACTTGCCCGAGCCCGACAGGCCCATGATAACAAAGGTCTCGCCCGCGCGGATGTCCAGCGTGATGTCATGAAGGCCGAGGACATGGTCGGTCTCGTCCATCAGCCGCGTCTTGTCCATGCCGGCCCGGACCTTCGCCAGCGCCGCTTTGGGGTCGCGGCCAAAGACCTTGGAGACGCCCTCGACCCTGATCTTCACTGGTCCCATCATGCCTTCTCCCGATGCAGGTTGGCCTGCGCGCGGCGGCCATAGGATTGCGCGATGCGGTCGAAGGTGATCGCCAGCAGCACGATGCCCAGCCCCGCGATCAGGCCGCGGCTGACCTCCAGCCGCTGGATGCCTTGCAGGACCTGATAGCCAAGCCCGCCCGCCCCGATCATCGAGGCGATGACCACCATCGACAGCGCCATCATCGTCGTCTGGTTGATGCCCGCCATGATCGTGGGCATGGCCAGCGGCACCTGCACCGTCCAGAGCTGCTGGCGCGGCGAGGCGCCGAAGGCGCGGCTCGCCTCGAGGATTTCGGGGTCCACCTGCCGGATGCCAAGGTCGGTCAGCCGGATCACCGGCGGAATGGCAAAGACGATGGTCGCCAGCAGCGCCGGAATCTTGCCGGGGCCGAACAGCATGACGAAGGGGATCAGATAGACGAAGATCGGCATGGTCTGCATGATGTCCAGAACCGGCAGCATGGCGCGGCGCACCCGGTCGGACCGCGACATGGCGATGCCCGTGGGCATCCCCAGGGCGACCGAGATCAGCGTCGCCGCCAGCATCAGCGCGATGGTCGCCATCGCGTCATTCCAGACCCCCAGAAGGCCAAGCGCCACCAGCAGCACGGCGACCGCCAGAACCGGCCGGATGCGCCGCGACACCCCGTAGGTGAAGCCGCAGAACAGGCCGACAACCACCCACCAGGGCAGGAATTGCAGCGCATGCTCCAGCCCGGTCAGCAGGCGCAGGACGGGCATGAAGACCGTCTCCAGCGTCGCGCCCCAGTTCGCCACCACGGCGTTGAAGGCAGCGTCCAGCGACCGGCCGAAGCCGCGCGTGTCCCAAAGGTCGGGAAAGCCGGATGTCATGGGAAAGGTCCTTGTCTGGTCCCGCCGCCGGACCAGCCGGCGGCAGGATGTGGGAGATCAGAGCGCCGCCTTGACCTTCGCGGCCACCTCGGCCGGAACCCAAGGCGTCCACAGCTGCGGATATTCCTTCAGGAAATGCACGGCGGTTTCCTCGGAGGTGGCGCCGTTGTCGTCGCCCCAGGCCAGCACGTCGGAAATTTCCTGGTTCGGCACCTGCATCTTTCCAAGGAACTCGGCCACCGCCGGCGCCTGCTCCTTCAGCGACGAGACGACCGCCACCGCGACCTCGCCCGCCGCCCAGCCCGTCACCTGCGGGTCGGTGCAGTTGGCATCGGTCAGGCAGGTGAATTTCGCCTTGTCGCTGTCGGGCATCCCCAGCCGGACCATGTGATATTTGCCCACCACGTCCGACGGGCCCCAGTAATAGCCGACCCACGGCTTCTTCTGCGCCACCGCCCGCGCGATCGAGGCCTTGAGGTTTTCGCCCGAGCCCGGCGAGAAGAGTTCGTAGCTGTCGGCCAGGCCGAGCGCCTTGTAATAGTTGCCGATGATGACCTCGCTCGCCCAGCCGGGCGGGCCGTTGTAAAGCCGGCCCTTGCCGGGGTTCTGGGCATCCTCGAAGATCTGCCAGTTGGCTTTCAGATCCTCGATCCCCTTGATCTCGGGATGGTCGGCCAGCACATAGTCCGGCACCCAGAGCCCGTCCTGGCCACCCGCCGCAAAGATGTCCGAAGCCTTGTAGACATTGCCTTTGGCCTGCATCTGGTCCCAGGCCGCCTGCACGGTCGAAACCCAAAGCTCCGGCGCGATGGTCGGTTGGGACCGGGCCAGCATCGACGAGGCCGTCGGCACCGTGTCGCCCGGCACTAGCTGGGCATCGCAGCCGTAGCCATCCTTCAGGATATGCTGGGTGACATGGGCCAGGGTGGCCGCGGAAAGCCAGGTCATCTCGGCAATCGTGACCGTTCCGGCCGAGCCGCAATCCAGCGCGGCGGCAGGTCCGGCCCAGGCCATTGCGGCCAGGGACAGGGCGGCAAGGGCAGTCATCGGTTTCGTCTGGTTCATCGCGGGCCTCTCCTCTGGGCGGGACTCACCTCCGCGCCCTTCCTTGCGCACCATCCCCCGCAGAGTCATTTCAATCAAACGACAACGGATGATTCAAATTTCAGTTTAGTTGAAGTTGCAGCCGCCCCGCCAGCGCATCGTCGATCTCCACCCCCTGGGCCGCGCTGCGCTGCCGGGCGGCGATCCGCCGCGCGCCGGGCAGGCGCGCGCCCTCCTGCGCCTCGATCGCGTGGGCGAGGGCGAGGATGCGGGCGGCAAAGCCGGGCGCGAAGGCCTCCGGGTCGATGGCGACGAAGCACTGGCCGGTGCCGGGCGGCCCGCCCGATGGGCCAGAGAACGGGCTGGCTTCGCGGCTCGCCACCGCGTCCGACAGGACCGAGGCCAGCACCTCGGCCAGAAGCCCCGCGCCAAAGCCCTTCGCCCCGCCTGAGGGCAGCATCGAGCCTTTCAGCGCGGCATCAGGGTCGGTCGTGGGCCGGCCCTCGGCATCCAGCGCCCAGCCTTCCGGGATCGGCTCGCCCTTGCGTGCCCGCAGGATCACCTCGGATTTCGCCACGACGCTGGCCGACTGATCCAGAACGAAGGGCACCCCGCCGGCGCCATCAGGAACCGCCAGTGCAAACGGGTTGGTGCCGATCACCGGCACCCGCCCGCCCACTGGCGCGATGGAGGCCGGGGCGTGGGTGAAGCATAGGCCGATGAGCCCCGCCTCGGCGATCCGTTCGGCATGGTGGCCAAGGATGCCGCAATTGTAGGACCGGCGCAGCGTCATCGCCGCGATGCCCTGCGTTCTGGCCGCTTCGACCAGCGCGGGCAGGCCAAGGTCGATGGCCGGATGGGCAAAGCCATGCGCCGCATCGACGACCACCGCGCCCGGCCTTGGCCGGGTCATCCGTGGCACCGCCCGGCCATCGACCTTGCCGCAGGTCAGATGCTCGACATAGACCGGCAGATACATCAACCCGTGCGAACGCACGCCGTCGCGTTCCGCCAGGCGGATCGACCGCGCGACCGGCCCCGCCTGCGCCGCATCCGCCCCCGCCGCCCGCAATTGCCGCAGCGCCAGCGCCTCCACCCCGTCCAGATCCAGAATTGCCATCTTGGCCTCCCTCTGCCTCGCGGCCACAGACGCCATTGCCAACATCAGCGCAACTCAGTATTTCTGCGCCAGACTTCAATGGAGCTGAACATGCTGCGCCTCGAAGCCCTGCGTGCCTTTGTCGAGGTCGCCGATCACGGCAACATCAAGGACGCCTCGGAAAAGCTCTACCGCACCCCTTCGGCGCTTTCGATGACGCTCAAGCAGATCGAGGACCGCCTCGGCTGCCCGCTGTTCGAGACCGACCGAAAGTCCAGCCTGACCGAGATGGGCCGTTTCCTCTACGACCAGTCGGCAGTGCTGCTGCGCGACTATGACCGCGCGATGGAACGGATCGAGGCCCAGTCCAAGGCGCGCAGCGGCCGGCTCAGGATCGCCTCGGTGCCCTCGGTGGCCACGATGCTGCTGCCGCGCTTCCTGCAGGCGTTCCTGCAAGACCGCCCCGACCTCGACATCGACCTGGTCGATACCGACAGCACCGATGTCCGGCTTCTCGTCGAAACCGGGCAGGTCGATCTGGGGATCGCCGGCATCGGGCCGGATCTGGTCGGCCTTGCCTGCGAGCCGATCTTCCGTGACCCCTTCAAACTGATCTGCCGCAGCGACAGCGCCCTCGCGGCCAAAGGCGGCGTCCTCGATTGGGCCGACCTGGAGGGCGAGCCGTTGATCATGAACGAAGCCACCCGTTCGTTGCGCTCGCCCCAGTTCCAGCGCCTGGCCCAGGACGCGCGCCTTTCGATGCGCAATGTCGCCTCGCTTCTGGCGATGGCCAGCGCCGGCATGGGCGTCACGCTGTTGCCGGCTCTGGCGACCGCGAACCTGCCGGCCACGCTGACCGCGCGCCGGATGCAGGACCCGGCCTGCCGGCGGACGGTCGGCATCCTGTGGCGCGAGGGCAAGGTGCCAAGCCCGGTCGCCAGCCTGTTCCGCACCAGCTTTGCGACCGCAGCCCGGGCCCAGGCCGAACTGATCGGGCTGGAGGCGGTGGATGGCGGCCGGGACGATTTGTCCGGGGCATAGGGTCATTTCGCCCAATGGGATAGAGGTCATTGCTCATGGATAGCGAATGACCGCCGTCCGCCTCGAGCAGGCGTTGGCTGCTGGCGCGGCGAACGATCGCTTCCCAGACGTTTTTCGATGTGGACCGCAGCGTGACAGCGGCCGCCGAGGGATGGCAGTCCAGGTTGACAAACCTCGGAAGGACCAAGCGGCGGGGGCCTGACGCTGTCTATGAACAATGATCGCTGACTGTGGGGGCGGCCATCCGACACATGCCATCCGCCCCCTATCCCCGCGACGTTGCGTCATGGGCGGGGCGCTTGCTGGACAGGCGGGGTCGGCGCATGTTCAGCTTGCGGGCCACGCTTGCCGGTAGAGCGGGGCTTTGCGGGAGGGGGCGGTGCGGTTCGACTATGTCATTGCCGGGGGCGGATCGGCTGGGGCGGTGCTGGCGGCGCGGCTGTCCGAGGACCCGGCGGTCAGCGTCTGCCTGATCGAGGCGGGGGGCGAGGGGCGGCACATCTTCATCCGCGCGCCGGCCGGGACCGTGGCGCTGTTGCCGGGCCGGCCGCGGATCAGCAACTGGGCCTTCCAGACCGTGCCGCAGCCGGGGCTGAACGGGCGGCGGGGCTATCAGCCGCGCGGGCGGGCGCTGGGCGGGTCGTCGGCGATCAACGCCATGCTCTATGTCCGCGGCCATGCGCGCGATTATGACGAATGGGCCGGTCTCGGCTGCAATGGCTGGTCCTGGCGCGAGGTGCTGCCCTATTTCCGCCGTGCCGAGGCGCAGGAACACGGGCCTGACCATTTTCACGGTGGCAACGGGCCTTTGCAGGTGGCGGACCAGCAGAGCCCGCGCCCGGTCAGCCGCGCCTTCGTCGCGGCGGCGGCCGAAATGCAGCATCCGCTGTGCGCCGACTTCAACCGGGGCGACAACGAAGGGTTCGGGCTCTATCAGGTCACCCAGTTCCATGACCCGGCGCGGCGGGGCGAGCGTTGTTCGGCGGCGGCGGCCTATCTGCATCCGGCGATGGGCCAGCGGCCCAACCTGACGGTTCTGACCGGCACACGGGCGACGCGCATCCTTTTCGACGGGCGGCGAGCGACCGGCGTGGCCTGGAACCGGCGCGGGCAGACCGGCGTGGCCGAGGCGGCGCGCGAGGTGATCCTCTGCGCCGGCGCCTTCCAGTCGCCGCAACTGCTGATGCTGTCGGGGATCGGTCCGGCCGCCGATCTCGCCCGGCACGGGATCGCGCCGCTGGTCGACCTGCCGGGGGTCGGGCAGAACCTGCAGGACCATCCCGACTTCGTCATGGGCTGGCGCAGCCCCGACATCGACAATTTCGGCATCAGCCTGCGCGGCGGCGTGCGGCTTTTGCGCCATATGGCGCGCTGGCGGCGCGACGGCGGCGGCATGATCGCCACGCCCTTTGCCGAGGCCGGCGGATTCGTGCGATCCGCACCGGGGCTGGACCGGCCCGACCTGCAACTGCATTTTGTCATCGGCATCCTCGACGACCATGCGCGCAAGCTGCATCTGGGCCACGGGTTTTCCTGCCATGTCTGCGTTCTTCGGCCGCAGTCGCGGGGCGAGGTCTTCCTGCAATCGGCCGATCCGCTGGCGGCGCCGGGCATTGACCCGCGCTTTCTGGCCGACGATCGCGACCTTCAGGCGCTGATCCGCGGCGCGAAGGTGATGCGGGCTATCCTGATGGCCCCGGCTTTGGCACAGTATCGGGGCAAGGAACTGTTCGGCGTCCGGGACGGAATGAGCGATGCCGAGTGGGCGGCGCTGATCCGGGCACGGGCCGACACGATCTACCATCCGGTCGGCACCTGCCGGATGGGGCGGGACGGTGTGGCGGTGGTCGATCCCGATTTGCGGGTGCGCGGGGTCGAGGCGCTCAGGGTCGCGGATGCGTCGGTCATGCCGCGCCTGATCGGCGGCAACACCAACGCGGCGGTGATCATGATTGCCGAAAGGGCGGCGGACCTGATCCGCGGCCGGGCACCGCTGGCGGTGGGGCAGTGACGGTTCCGGGGCGCGCGGGGGCGCCGGGGAGGGGGGGAACGATGGGCGAGGCAGGCCTTGGGCCGATGATGGAGGCGCCGCTTCTGGTCAGCGCGCTGATCGAACATGCGGCGCGCTGGCATGGCGCGACCGAAGTCGTGTCGGTCGAGACCGGCGGCGGGGTCAGCCGCAGCACCTGGGCCGAGGTCGCGACGAACGCGCGACGGCTGGCCTCGGCGCTCGGGCGGCGCGGCATCGTGGCGGGCGACCGCTGCGGCACCATCGCCTGGAACAACCGCCGCCACCTGGAGCTCTACTACGGCCTCGCCGGCGCGGGCTTCGTCTGCCACACGATCAACCCCCGCCTGCATCCCGACCAGCTGGCCTTCATCATCAACCATGCGCAGGACCGCATCCTCTTCATCGACCGCACCTTCCTGACCGCGGTGGC
The DNA here is from genome assembly GCA_046348855.1 of Paracoccaceae bacterium. Lineage (GTDB taxonomy): Bacteria > Pseudomonadota > Alphaproteobacteria > Rhodobacterales > Rhodobacteraceae > TMP-24. The sequence goes on from JAXMDK010000001.1 coordinate 122,192, forward strand.
GGCGCTGGCGCCGCGGCTGCCGGGGGTGGAGGCGATTGTGCTTCTCGGTCCGCGCGACCCCGAGGCGGCGACGATCCTGCCGGGCCTCTTGTTCTATGACGAACTTCTGGGCGAAGGCGCGCCCGACCATCCCTGGCCGGTGCTGGACGAGACCGCGCCTTCGTCGCTCTGCTACACTTCGGGGACCACGGGCCATCCCAAGGGCGTCCTCTACACCCACCGCTCGACCATCCTGCATGCGCTGGGCGGCAACCAGCCGGACGGGCTGGGGCTGGCGGCGCGCGACAGCGTGCTGCCGGTGGTGCCGATGTTTCACGTCAACGCCTGGGGGGTGCCCTACATCGCCGCCGCCGTGGGCAGCCGGCTGGTCCTGCCGGGGCCGGGGCTCGACGGCGAAAGCCTGGCGCGGCTGATCGACAGCGAAGGCGTGACGCTGGCACTCGGCGTGCCGACGATCTGGCTGGGGCTCCTGGCGGGTCTGGAAAAGATCGGCTCGCGCGCCGAAAGCCTGAAGCGCACCGTGGTCGGTGGTGCGGCGCTGCCGCCGTCGATGATCCCCAAGTTCCGCGACAGCTACGGGGTTGAACTGATCCACGCCTGGGGCATGACCGAAACCAGCCCGCTCGGCACCCTGAACCAGCTTCTGCACCGCCACATGACGCTCGCCCCCGAGGCGCAGGAGGAGGTGCGCCGCGCCCAGGGCCGGCCGCCCTTTGGCGTCGACCTGCGGCTGGTTGACCAGGAAGGCCGGGTCCTGCCGCACGACGGCCATGCCCAGGGCGCCTTGCAGATCCGTGGCCACTGGATCGTCGCCAGCTATTTCGAGGCAGGCGAGGGCGCGCTGACCGAGGACGGCTGGTTCGACACCGGCGACATCGCCACCATCAGCCCCGACGGCTATCTGGTGATCCGCGACCGGGCGAAGGACATGGTGAAGTCGGGCGGCGAATGGATCTCGACCGTCGATCTGGAAAACATCGCCGTCGCCCATCCCGCCATCGCCAACGCCGCCGCCATCGCCGCGCGCCATCCGAAGTGGGACGAACGTCCGGTTCTGGTAGCGGTCAAGCGGCCGGGCGCCGAAGTGACCGAGGCCGAGCTGCTGACTTTCTACCAAGGCCGGGTGGCCGGCTGGCAGATCCCCGACAAGGTGATCTTCGTCGACAGCCTGCCGCTGGGCGGCACCGGCAAGGTGCTGAAGCAGAAGCTGCGCGAACAGTTCGGCGAGGTGCTGATGGGCGAGGCCGAGCCATGAACGTGATGAATGGCCCGGCCGACGCGGCGATGGCCGAATGCGAGGCGGCCCTGCGCGATCTGGCGGGGGGGCGGCAAGCCTGGGCGGAAACCCCGGTCGCGGCACGCATCGCCCTGCTGAGGCAGGTGCGCGAGGCGACCTTCGCGGTGGCCGAAGGCTGGGCGGACGAGGCGGCGCGGCGCAAGCTGATCCCGGAGGGCTCGCCCTTGGCGGGCGAGGAATGGCTGTCGGGCCCCTATGCCGTTCTGTCGGCTTGCGACGGGCTGATCGCCACCTTCGCCGGGATTGACGGCAAGCACTATCTGGACGCCCTGCCACGGCGGCGGCTGGCGGGCGGACAACTGGCGCTGAAGGTGATGCCGCGCACGGGGTGGGACCGGCTGCTGTTTTCCGGGATCAGCGCCGAGGTGTGGATGCAGCCCGGCATTGCCGAGGCCGACCTGCCACGCCATGCCGCCGTCGCCTATGACCGTCCGCCGGGCGAACGGCAGGGCAGGGTGGCGCTGGTCCTTGGCGCCGGCAACATCGCTGCGATCGCGCCATTGGACTGTTTTCAGAAGCTTTTCTGCGAAAACCAGGTGGTTCTGCTGAAGATGAACCCGGTCAACGACTATCTGACCGACTGGCTTCGCGCCGCGCTGCGGCCGCTGATCGACGCGGGAGCGCTGCGCATCGTCCGGGGCGACGGCCGGGTCGGGGCCTGGCTCTGCGAACATCCGCTGGTCGACGAGATCCACATCACCGGCGCGCGCGCCACCCATGACGCTATCGTCTGGGGCGCGGGGGCCGAAGGCGTGGCCAACCGCGCCGCCGGGCGGCGGTGGAACCCGCGGCCGATCACCTCGGAACTTGGCGCGGTCTGCCCGACCATCGTGGTGCCCGGCCCCTGGTCGAAGGCCGACATCCGGTTTCAGGCCGAACAGATCGCCACCCAGAAGCTGCACAATTCCGGCTTCAACTGCGTGGCCTGCCAGGTGCTGATCCTGCCCGAAGGCTGGGCCGGCAATGCCCCGCTGCTGGCGGAACTGGCGCGGGTGATGGTCCGGGCCGGTCGCCGGCCTGCCTATTATCCGGGGGCGGCGGCGCGGCTGGCGGGCTTTGCCGCGCAGGCCGGGCCGGTGCAGGCGCTGGATCGCGGCCCCGACGCGCCCGCCTGCCTGCTGGCCGATTTCGACAGGGGCGATGCCGGTTGGCAGGCGGACACCGAGATCTTCGCCCCGGCGCTCAGCGTGAAATACCTGCCCGCCACCGACCCGGCCGGCTATCTGGACGCCGCCGTCGCCTTCGCCAACGACCGGCTTTACGGAACGCTCGGCGCCAACCTGCTGATCCACCCGAAGACCCGCCGCCAGATGGGCGCGCGGTTCGAGACGGCGCTTCAGCGGTTGCACTACGGTTGCATCGCCATCAACGCCTGGACCGGCCTTGGCTTTCTGTTGGCCGCGGTTCCTGGGGCGGCTTTGCCGGGGCGACACTGCAGGACGTGCAGTCGGGGATCGGCACCGTGCACAACTGCCTCTTGCTGGAAGGGACCGAACGCACCGTCGTCGAGGCCCCCTGGGCGCCCTTTCCCCGCAGCCTGCTCTCCGGCCGCCCGACGCTGCTGCCGCGCCCGCCATGGTTCGTCACCAACCGCCGACAGGATCGCACCGCCCGCCTGCTGACCGGCTTCCTGCACCGGCCGCGCTGGTGGAAATTGCCGGCAATCGTCTGGTCGGCGCTGCGGGGCTGAGGGGCCAGGCCGCTATTTTGCTTGCATTTCGGGCCGATCCGGTCTATCGACGCCGCGCGACGTTACTTTATCGACCCTGTCTCCGTCATCGGCCTCAGCTTTCGATTCTGCCTGACTGCGCCGGGCCGCCGCATCCTGCGGGCGGGTTTTTGAGGAGACACACGATGGCCACCGGCTCCGTGAAATGGTTCAACGCCACCAAAGGCTACGGCTTCATCGCCCCCGATGGCGGCAAAAAGGACGTGTTCGTCCACATCACCGCGCTGGAACGCGCTGGCATCCGCGAACTGAAGGACGGCCAGAAGGTAACCTTCGACATCGAAGCCGGCCGCGACGGGCGTGAATCGGCGACGAACCTCGCGCTGGCCTGAGACAAGGTCCAGAGTCAGGGCGACATGCTTGGAAGGCGGGGCTTCGGCCCCGCCTTTTTCTTTGGCCGGATGGGCCTGCCCAAATGTCTGGATCGCAGTTGTATCCCTTGGAATCTGCAGCCGCGAATGAGCGCGAGGCCGTTGCCTCGCGCGGTCAGCGGTCGGTTCAGCTTGGCCCGGCCGTGCGCCAAGCGCACGGCCAGCCCCCGCCCCCGGGCGGCGGGGGCTTCGCCCCACCGGGGCGGGTGCCGTCCGTGCACGAATGTTCGGGACAGCGGAACCCCCTTGGCCCTTCCTCGCGTCAGGGCCAACGGACCGGGTGACGCGCCACTGGCGCGTCTCCTGATCGGTCCGGGCAGTGTGAAAACTGACCTGCGGCGCTGCGAACCAATGTGATCTCGCCCTAGCTCCGCACCCCGGCGAACCGCGTCGCCCAGTCGGCCCGCTCCTCGTCGGTGATCTTGCGGAACAGCACTTCCGGCACGGTGAAGGCGTGGCCGGCGGGCAGGGCGGCCAGCGCCTGCGACACGTCGCCGGGCCAGCGGCGGTCGTCGGTCTGCATCCCGGCCAGCATGTGCGCGGCCGCGTCGGGGATGAATGGTTCCGACAGGACCGCGTAAAGCCGGATCAGGTTTAGCGACAGCCGGGTGATGGCCGCCGCTGCCTCGGGGTCGGTCTTGAAGGTGGTCCAGGGGGCGGCCGATTGCAGATATTCGTTGCCGGCCACCCAGATGCCGCGCAGCTCGGTCGCGGCCTTGCGCACATCCATCGCCTCCATATGGTCCTCGTAGGCGCGGATGCGGTTTTCCAGCTCTTCGATCAGGGCCAGGGCACGGTCGTCATACTGGCCCCCCGCCGGGATGGCGGCCCCGAATTTCGCGGCACAGAACTTGGTGATGCGCGATACGAAGTTGCCCAGCACGTCGGCCAGGTCCTTGTTCACGCTCGTCTGGAAATTCTCCCAGGTGAATTCGCTGTCGCTGCTTTCGGGTGCGTGCGACAGAAGCCACCAGCGCCAGTAGTCGGCCGGCAGGATCGACAGCGCCTGGTCCATGAACACGCCCCGCCCCTGCGAGGTCGAAAACTGGCCGCCGTCGTAATTCAGGTAGTTGAACGACTTGATGTAGTCCACCAGCTTCCACGGCTCGCGCGAGCCCATGATCGTCGCCGGGAACGACAGCGTGTGGAAGGGCACGTTGTCCTTGCCCATGAACTGGACGTAGCGGACGTCCGCCGCGCCCTTGTCGGTGCGCCACCAGCGTTCCCAGTCGGCGTCGGTCTTGCCGTTGGCGTCGGCCCATTCGGCGGTGCAGGCGATATATTCGATCGGCGCGTCAAACCAGACGTAGAAGACCTTGCCCTCCATCCCCGGCCAGGGCTGGTCGCCCCTTTTCACCGGAACGCCCCAATGCAGATCGCGGGTGATGCCGCGGTCCTGCAGCCCGTCGCCGTCATGCAGCCATTTCTTGGCGATCGAGGTGGTCAGGACCGGCCAGTCGGTCTTTGAATCGATCCAGGCCTCGATCTCGCCCCTCAGCGCCTTCTGGCGCAGGTAGAGATGCTTGGTTTCTCGCACTTCCAGGTTGGTCGAGCCCGAGATGGTCGAGCGCGGGTTGATGAGATCGGTCGGGTCGAGCTGCTTGGTGCAGTTTTCACACTGGTCGCCCCGCGCCGCCTGATAGCCGCAGTTCGGGCAGGTGCCGGTGATGTAGCGGTCGGGCAGAAAACGGTCGTCGTCGATGGAAAAGACTTGCTTTTCGACCACTTCGGCGATGAAGCCGTTGTCGGCCAGCTTGCCGGCGAAATGCTGGGTCAGCCGGTGGTTGCGCTGGCTGGACGAGCGGCCGAAATGGTCGAAGGACAGCCGGAAGCCCTGGGCGAGTTCGTTCTGGATCGCCCACATTTCGGCGCAGTAGACCTCGACCGGCTGGCCGGCCTTGGCGGCGGCGAGTTCGGCCGGTGTGCCATGTTCGTCGGTGGCGCAGATGAACATGACCTCGTGCCCGCGCGCCCGGCAGAAGCGGGCATATAGATCGGCCGGCAACTGCGAACCTACCAGGTTGCCCAGGTGCTTGATGCCGTTGATGTAGGGGATCGCCGAAGTGATGAGAATCCGCGTCATGAAAGTCCATCCGTTCCGTTCGTTGCCTCCTTAGCGCGGGTGGCGTGCAAGGGCCAGAGGAACGGGGCCGGGGGGATCGAGGTGTCGGGCTATTTGACGTCGTCGGTATGGATATGGGCCAGGATGTTCAGGTCGACCTGGTCGCCCACCAGATCGCCATAGCCGGTGGCGCCGAAGGCGGCGCGCGACAGGCTGCCGGTCAGGCGGATCGACAGGTCGCGGCGGGTGCCTTCGGGGCTGCCAGGCGGGCGGTAGATCTGCGCCATCAGCCGCAGCGGCCGGGTGACGCCGCGGATCGTCGCCCGTCCGTCGATCCAGGCGCCGCCCTCGGTTGGCCGGACCCGGGTGCTGACGAAAGTGATCTGCGGAAAGCGGCCGGTATCCAGCACCGAAGCGTCGCGCATGGCGTCCTCGGCGAAGGGCAGGCCCATGTGCGCCTCGGCCGGATCGAGCGTCACCGACACCCGGCTGGCCGCGGCATTGTCGAAATCCAGCGCCAGGTCGGCCCTGGTGATCGCCATGCGCCCTTTCAGGGGTTGCTGACCCAGATGCACGGTGAACCCCACCGCCGAACTGTCCGGGTCAAGCCGGTAGTGCAGCGGCCTTGCCAGCGCGCCCTGGGGACCGACGAGAAGGATGGCGAACAGGATGGCAAGGAAAGCGCGCATGGCCCCCGACCGGACTGGGCGCCGCCCATGCAGCGCCGGAGGGGCAGCATAACCCGCCGGGCCGCACACGCGGCCTCATAACCGCGTGAACGGTCCCCATCGGCGGCTGGCCGCCGGACGGTGGGGCAGGCGGAGCGGTCTTGTGTCGGCGGGCCAAACCGCCGATGGTGCGGCGCGCGGCAATTTGGGGGCAGGGATGGTGTTCAAGGGCTTGGGGCGGCGACCGGTGGGGCTGGCGCTCCTGTTGCTGGCGCTGGCGGCCGGATGCCGGCCCGAGGGCCGGGGGGCGCTACCGCCGGTCGGCGAGGCGCGCATGGACGAATATCACAAGGCCTGCCTGAAAAGCGGCGGCGACTATCTGCGGCTGGGGGCAGGCAAGACCTTCGGCTGCGAGGCGGTGCCGAAGGACGCGGGCAAGTACTGCACCAAGGCCAGCGATTGCGAAAGCGCCTGCCTGGCGCGGTCGCACAGCTGCGCTCCGGTCAAGCCGCTGATGGGCTGCAACGACATTCTGGCCGAAGACGGAACCGCGGCGACCCAATGCGTGAACTGAGCCTGACATTGTGTGTTGCGCTGGCTGTGGCCGGCTGCGCGCCAAAGCCCGATCCAGTGAACTATCGCACCCGCCCGGGCACCATCGGCTCGGCCGCGCTGTTCGATCCCGGCCGGTTCCAGGGCGACTGGCATGTCGTTGCCGCATTCGGCTCCGAAGCCGCCTGCGCCGGGCAGCGGGAAAGCTGGGCGGCCGACGGGCCGGGGCGTTTCGTGGTGCGCGCCATCGGCTGCACCCCGCAGGGCGCCCGCACCTTTGCCAGCCGCGCGGTCCTGACCGGGCCGGGCCGCATCAGCCGGGTCGGGCTTGCCGGCGGCGAGGAGTTCTGGGTCTTGTGGGTCGATGCCGACTACCGGATCGCGGCGATCGGCGCGCCTTCGGGCCGGTTCGGGCGGATCATGGCCCGCGAAAACCCGCCGCGCGCCGACCTTCTGCGTGCCGCGGAACAGATTCTCGACTTCAACGGATACGACATTTCAGCCCTGCATCCAGTCCCCAAAGCGCCGTAGACTTTTCATTTTTCTGCATCCTGCCGCAGTCGGGTCAGGACGTCCGGCAGGTCGCGGGCGCCGACCACCGCCTCGCGCACCAGCCAGTCGAAATGCGCGCTCATCTGTTCGACGCGGGCGCGGTCGCGGAACACGATGTAGTTCCGCCCCAGATAGACGGCGGCGATCAGCGGCCCGAACACGGTCAGCGGTGCCGAAAACACCCGCCGGGCATCGAACAGATAGAGCCGCAGCGACGGATAGATCTGGTGGTACAGGTCGAGGAAATGGTCGATCTGACCCAGGCGGACCTCGGCCGGAAGCCCGCGATAATAGCCCTCGGCGCGCGCGAAACTCTCCATCTCGTGCAGGGGCAAGGCGATCTCGTAGTCCGAGCCTGAGTTGCGCAACCAGTCCAGATGGTCCTGGCCGGCGCCGATCGCCTGATCGGCGGTGCGGCCGGGCTGGGGGTCGTACTCCCATTGCATCAGTGCCCGGGTCTTCAGCATGTCGGGCAGGGTGGCCGGGACATGGCGGATCTTGTAGCCCGCCGCCTCGCGGTGCCAGGCGAGGATCGTGTCGTCGACCGGCGCGCGCGGCGCTTCGGTCAGCGTCAGCGCGGCGGCCATCAGATCGGCCAGCAGCTCGGGCCGCTCGGTCAGTCCCAGTAGCCAGTCCGCCGACACTGACAGGGCCGCGGCGCAGGCGGCGACCAGTTGGGCGTTGGGCATCCGGTCGCCCTGATCGGCGAGGATCTGGGTGATGGTCGAGCGGTCGACCGCGGCAGAGCGGGCCAGCGCGCTTTTGCTGAGACCGCGTGTCGTCATCGCCTGCGCCAGGCGGGTGCGGAACAGGCCGGCGCGGTCAGACTTGTTCATAATCTTTGCCATGTGCTGAGTTTCCACACATCTGTTGATTATATATGGTGAATGTTCCGTATTTTCATTTTTGCGTCAAAGACTATCCTTGCAACAAGAGAATGGAGGCAGTTCTGGTGACGAATTCTGACGGCGACGACACGCGATCCGGCGATGACTTCCGCAATGTTGGCCGGGTGGACTGGCCGACGGTCGGGCTCTTGATCCTGTGCTATGCGGTCTGGGCGTTGGGGACGACCTGGATTGCCGCCTGGTGGCTGCCGGCGGGTATTCTTGTCACGCTTCTGTCGGTCACGCTCCATTCCAGCCTGCAGCACGAAGTGATGCACGGCCATCCCTTCCGCATTCGCTGGCTGAACGAGGCGACGGTGTTCCTGCCTCTGGGTCTGATCTTTCCCTATGGCCGTTTCCGCGACACCCACATGGCGCATCATCACGACGAAATCCTGACCGACCCCTATGACGACCCGGAATCGAACTATATGGACCCGGCGCGCTGGGTGCGGCTGTCGCGGCCGATGCGACTGCTCTTGCGGCTGAACAACACGCTCTTCGGGCGCATGTTGCTGGGCCCGGCGATCGGTGCGGTCTGCTTCATCGGGCAGGATTTTCGGGCCATCGCCCGGGGCGACCGCGCCATCCTGCGCGACTGGCTGCTGCACCTGGCGGGGCTGGTGCTCGTCGCCCGCTGGGTCGAAAGCACGTCGATGCCGGGCTGGGCCTACCTTCTGTCGGCCTACGCCGGCCTGTCGATCCTGAAGATCCGCACCTTCCTGGAACATCGCGCCCACGAACTGGCGCGCGGCCGCACCGTCATCATCGAGCGGGGCCTGATCCTGCCGTTCCTGTTTCTGAACAACAACCTGCACGTCGTTCATCACATGCGCCCCGGCGTGCCCTGGTACCGCCTGCCGGCGCTCTATCGCCAGCAACGCGAGCAGTTCCTGCGTCGCAATGACGGCTATTTCTACAGTTCTTACGCCGAGGTCTTCCGCCGCTATTTCCTGACCGCCAAGGATCCGGTGCCCCATCCGCTGCGCCCGGTTCCCGGGGGCGACAAGGAGCTGAAGCGGCCGCGCCGTCAGGCAGCGCCCAGCCGGCGGAAGGTCGGGACCGGGCCGGAATTGTCGAAGAAGGGCACGCTGGTCGGCACCGGCAGCGGCGCGCCGGGGGCGAGCCCGGCGATCAGTGCCGACAGTTCGGCCAGCACCACCTCGGTGATGAAGGGCAGGTTCAGCCGCCGCGCCTCGGCCAGCGGCACCCAATGAAGATGCGACAGCTTGTCCGAGGCGCGGGAAAAATCGTCGGGGTCGCCCGCAACTCGGCGGCGTCGGCCAGGAAGAACCGGGCGTCGAAGCGGCGCGACCGGCCGGGCGGCGTGATGGCCCGGAAGAAGAAGCGCAATCCGCGCGCCGAGGGGCAAAGACCGGCGGCGGCGAAGCCCTCCCAGCCGGACGGCAGGTCCGGCGCGCCGGCTTCGCCCAGCATCAGGCCGGTTTCCTCCCACAGTTCGCGGATCGCGGCGGCGGCCAGCGCCTGCCCGAGGCCCGCGTCGACATCGCCTTCGGCCAGCCGGGCGCGGCACAGCGCGTCAAGCCCGCTGGCCAGTGGCACCTCGGCGTCCTCGGCATCCAGCCCGCCGCCGGGAAAGACATATTTCGACGGCATGAAGGCGGCTTCGGCGCCGCGCTGGCCCATCAGCACCGACGGCGCCGTGCCAGACCGGCGCAGCAGGATCACCGTTGCGGCCGGGCGCGGCGGCGCGCTGTCGGCGGCCGGGTCAGCCATGCCGGGCCTGCCGGCCAAAGCCGTGCATCCGCTTGGCCCATTGCAAGGCCACCAGCGCGCCCTTCAGCCGCGGCAGCAGGAAAAGCGACAGCCCGACGCAGCCCGCCGAAAAGACCAGGATCAGCACCAGCGGCGTTGGCCGCCAGACGAGAAAGGCCCACAGCATAAGCGGCGCCATCAGGTGGCCGACGATCAGCATCGTCAGATAGGCCGGGCCATCGTCGGCGCGGTGCGACAGCACCTCGCCGCAGTCCGGGCGCAGGCCGGGCGCACCTTCAGATAGCCCTCGAAGATCCGGCCGGTGCCGCAGGCTGGGCAGCGCCGGCGCCAGCCGCGCAGCAGCGCGGGCTTGATCGGCCGGTCGGCCGCTTGGTCGGCCCTGTGGTCGGTCATGTCGGGCGGACCCGCCGCGGCGGCGGTCAGTGTAGCGAGTTCGGTCATGCGCGTTTCTCCTGGCCCCGAGGCATAGCAGGCTTGCCCTCGAAGGAAAATGGGCGCACGCCGCAGCCGTCAATCCCTTTTGCCTCGACCGGCCCGCCCGCGACGGAATTTCCCTGTCGCGCCGTATCATGCTCATCGAACCTGTTGATGCACGGAGACGACGATGAAGATCACCCTGCCGCTTGCCGCCGCACTGATGTCCGCGGCCCTTCTTGCCCCCGCCGCGGTCCAGGCCGCCGACGGGCGTGCCGGATTTTTCACCGAGGCCGACGCCAACAAGGATGGCACGGTGACCAAGGACGAACTGGCCGCCTACCAGAAGGCCGAGATCGCCGGGATGGACGCCAACAACGACGGCTTTGTGACCGCCGACGAGATGAAGGCCTTCATCCTTGCCAAGATGGCCGACCGCGCCGCGGCGATGGCCGACAAGCGGATCGGGGCCGACGACAAGGATGGCGACGGCAAGCTGAGCCTCGCGGAGCTGCAGAACGACGACCGGATGCAGCGGATGTTCGCCCGGCTCGATGCCAATGGCGACGGCACGCTGACCAAGGATGAGCTGGACAAGGCGCGCGGGCGCTGGATGCGACACCGGGCGGGTGGCCCGATGGAGGGGAAGGGTGACGGCGGAGACTGCCATTGACCGTCCGCCGCCACCCCGGCACGATGCCGGCCGCGGGCTGATACCGGAACCGCGCCAATGGCCAGGGACATGGAATTCGACGCCGACAGCGCCAGCGACGATGCGTTGCTGCACCTCTTCGCGGCGGGTCATGCCGGGGCGGCGGCGGCGATGACCGCGCGCTTCCTGCCCCTGTCCTACCGGCTGGCCGTGCGCATGCTCGGCCAGCCGGCCGATGCCGAGGACGTGGCACAAGAGGCGATGCTGCGGCTTTTCCGCCAGGCGCCGGACTGGCAGGCGGGGCGCGCCAGGGTCGGGACCTGGCTTTACCGGGTGACGGCCAACCTGTGCACCGACCATGCCCGCCGCCGCCGGTTCGCGCCGCTGGAGGCGGCCGACGGCATTGCCGCGCCGCTGGTTCCAGCCGAAACCGCGCTGACCGACAAGGCGCGCCTTGCCGCCCTGCACGAGGCACTGGCCGCCCTGCCGGAACGCCAGCGGCTGGCGGTCGTCCTGCGCCATCTCGAAGGGCTGGCCAACCCCGAGGTCGCCGGAATCATGGAGATCGGCGTCGAGGCGGTGGAAAGCCTGGTGGCGCGCGGCAAGCGGCGGCTGGGCGAGCTGCTGGCGGGGCGGCAGGCCGAGCTTGGCTATGGAGGCGAACATGACCGATCACAGGGCCACGGACCTGCCTGGAATCGAGGCGCTGCTCGGGCTTGGCCCGCGCCGAGGCGCCGGAGCCCTCGGCCGATCTGGCCGCGCGCGTGGCGGCGGCGGGGCGCGAGTTGCAGCCGCGTCCGGCGGCGGCGCGGGCGCAGGGGCCGGTCCGCGCGCCGGGCTTCTGGCGGCGGCTTCTGGACGGTGCGGGTGGCTTGCCGGGACTGGGCGGGCTGGCTGCGGCGGGGCTCGTGGGCTTTGCCATCGGCATGGGCGGGCTTCTCGACCCCGCGGCGGCGACTGAGGGCACCGCGCCGATCCTGAGCCTTCTGTCCGGGGACACGGCTGCCGGGGCGCTGCTGGGCGCCGGAAACGACTGAGAGGGGTGCGATGGACGACGACAAGACGATGACCGGGACCGCGCCGCGTTCGCCCTGGGTGAAGCGCGGGCTGATCCTGTCGGTGTTGGTCAACCTTCTGCTGGCCGGCCTGCTGGTCGGGGCCGGGGTGCGCAACCACATGCACCGGATGCGCGGCGCCGAGGGTTTCGGCCCGCTGGTCAAGGCGATGACCCCCGAGGACCGCGCCGCGCTGCGCGACAGTTTCAAGGGGCAGGGCGACGACTGGAAGGCCTTCCGCGACGAAAACGACAAGTCCTTCGCCGACCTGGCCGCGATCATCGCCGCCGATCCGTTCGACCGCGCCGCCGCCGAGGCGGTGCTGGACCGCCAGTCAGCCGGCTTCGACAAGCGGATGGCGGCCGGCCGGGCGCTGCTTCTCGACCGCATCGCCGGCATGACCGCCACCGACCGCGCCGCCTTCGCCGAGAGGCTGCGCGCGGCCTTGGCTCGGCGGGATTGATGGGGCGTTCGGCGCGCCGCAACTGAGGCACATGCAGGGACGGCCGTGGGCTTCAACGGTGTTGGCGCTTGCCTGCACGAAGCTGAGGCCCCGACGCTAGGTGCCCTTACTCGCAGCTGAGGCGGGGCTTCTCAAAGCCGGTCACGATCCAACGGTTCTTGCCGGCGGGCTTGGTGTAAAGGGTGTAGAAGCAGACTTCGTTGCCCATGTATCCGCCAGTGGTCATGGCCGATCCTCTCATGTAGCTTCCCGATCCATAGGCGCTGTAGTTGGTCGTGGTAGGCATGACGACCGCGTTTTCCATGCGCCACTGAAAGGCTCGGTGGCCATCGGGGGTGTCATACTCATTGATCGGCGGTCCGTAGCGCGCCACAACCGTCGATACGTCCTTGCCCACCATGTCATTCATGATCTGACTCGCGCAACCTGCAATAGCAAGCGCGACCACTAACACGATCTTACGCAATCAATTCCCCTTAAATCTCGTGAAAAGCACATGAATAGCTGATTCTACCTGAGATGTTGGCTGAAGCTCCTGCATATGACAACTGTAGATTGTTCGCGGTCAAACCAAGTGGCTTTTGTCTCCGCTGTGTTCGGCTGACCTCCATCATCGGAGCGTGGGCATCGTCGGCGGCCTCCGCTGCATCACCGCCGCGCCGCACCCCCCCCTCACGCCGCCGAGCGATCAAGCCTGACCCGGTTGCGGCCCTGGGCCTTGGCGGCCAGGAGGGCGCGGTCGGCGCGGGCCATCAGCCCCTCGGGTCCATCGGGGCAGCCGCTGGCCGGGCCCCCGACCGCCAGGCCGATCGACAGCGTGACCTGCACCGATGTCCCGCCGGCAACCTTGACCGGCCGGTCGCCCACCGCGTGGCGCAGCCGTTCGGCGATAGCGTGCGCGGCGTCGAAGCCGGTGTCGGGCAGGGCGGCCAGGAACTCCTCGCCGCCGATCCGCGCCAAGAGGTCGCAGCCGCGCAGTTCCTGGCGCAGGCGGCAGGCGACTTCGGCCAGAACCGCGTCGCCCGCCGCATGGCCCCAGGTGTCGTTGACCAGCTTGAAACGGTCGAGGTCGATCAGCAGCACCGCGAAGGGCCGGTCGCTGCCGGCGGCGCGTTCGGCTATGCGTTCCATGCAGGGCAGGCCGTAGCGGCGGTTGTGCAGCCCGGTCAGCGGGTCGATCATCGCCAGCCGCAGCCCGTCGGCGACCGAGGTGCGCATCAGGTCGGCCTGGCGCTTGCGGGCCAGCTGGCCCTGCAGGCGCAGCGCGGCCTCGGCCGGGTCGGCGGTCATGTCGACCAGGTCGCTGGCGCCAAGGTCGAGCGCGGTGGCGGACAAGTCGCGGCCGCGGCCCGACAGTGCCAGGCACACCGCCGAATGGCGGGTATTCGGGCGCGACAGCAGTTCGGACATGAAGCGCAGCCCGTCGCCGGGCCGCACCAGATCGGCGGCCACCAGGAACAGATCCGGCACCTCGCCGTCCTTCAGGTCGCTGAGCGCCGCGTCGCGGTCCAGAACCAGAAGCCGGTCGTTCAGGTGCGGTTGCAGCGCCCGTTTCCAAGCGAGGCTGGTTTCCACCCGGCCGCCGACCAGCCCGATCAGGCCTGCGCCGCGGAAGGGCTGGTGCGGTTCGGCAAAGCCCAGTTCGCCATAGGAGCCTTCGGGCAGGCCGAGCTGGTCCGGCCCGGTGCCGGCCCGCAAGAGGCTGCGCAGGCGGGCGAGCAGCAGCAGTTCGTCGACCGGCTTGCTGAACAGATCCTCGGCCCCGGCGCGCAGCGCCTCGATCCGGCGGGCGGGGTCGTTGACGGCGCTGATCATCAGCACGGGAATGTCGCGGGTGGCGGGCGAGGATTTCAGCGTGCGGCAGACGTCGATGCCGCCGCAGTCGGGCAGGTCCACGTCCAGCAGCACCAGATCGGGCGCCTCGGTCCGGGCCAGCGCCACCGCCTCGGCCCCGCTTGCGGCCTGCAGGGTTTCGTAATAGGCCGAGGCCAGCTTAACCTTCAGCACGATCCGATTGGTCGCGACGTCGTCGACGATGAGGATCTTGCCGGCCACGGCGGGCCCTCCATCCGGTTGCTGGCATTCGCTTGGCTCATATTTCGGTCGTAAAGGTTAAGAAATGGTTGCCGGATGAGACCCAAGCCGGGTCCGGCTTGTGCAAAACAGCGTCGGGAGTGGACAATCTTGGGCTTTGGGCGGGAACAGGCCGAAACAGTGGGGCTGAGGGCCCTGGCCTGGCTGGCGGGTCAGGAAGACCTGCTGGGGCAGTTTCTGGGCGCGTCAGGACTCGGGGCAAGCGAGCTTGCGGCGCGCGCGACCGAGCCCGAAGTTCTGGGTGCGGTTCTCGACTTCCTCTTGGCCGATGACGCCTGGGTCGCGGGCTTTTGCGACAGCGAGGGCCTGCCCCCCGACCGGCTGCTTGCTGCGCGCGCCGTCCTGCCGGGCGGCGAGGCTCCGCACTGGACCTGAGGGCGATTGCGCGCGGCCGCCAAATCGGCCAAGGTCGCCCGCGCATTCAGGCAAAGGGAAAAGAGATGACTGCCGTCAAGGGATTGCTGTTCGACAAGGATGGCACGCTGTTCGACTTCCGTGCCACCTGGGGCGGCTGGACAAGGCGGGTCATCAACGTGCTGGCCGGCGGGCAGGCGGAGCGGACGGCCAGGCTGGGGCAGGCGCTGGGCTACGACCTGGCCCACGGCGACTTCGCGCCCGACAGCGCGGTGATCGCCCGGACAACCGCCGAAATCCGCGACCTGATCCTGCCCTTGCTGCCTGCGACCGACCCGGCGGCACTGCTGGAACAGATGAACGACATGGCGGCCGAGAACGACATGGTCGAGGCGGTGCCGCTGGTGCCGCTCTTTACCCGGTTCCGCGACATGGGGCTGAAGATCGGCCTTGCAACCAACGACGCCGAGGCCCCAGCACGCGCGCACTTGCGCCGCGCGGACATCGACGGCCTGTTCGACTTCGTCGCCGGCTTCGACAGCGGCTGGGGCGGCAAGCCGGAAGCCGGGCAGATGCAGGCCTTCCTCGCGCAGACCGATCTTCCCGCCGGTTCGGTCGCAATGGTCGGCGACAGCCTGCACGATCTGGACGCCGGCCGCGCCGCCGGAATGCGCACCGTGGCCGTGCTGACCGGCATCGCCAAGGCCGAGGCGCTGGCCCCGCATGCCGACGTGGTTCTGGCCGATATCGGCGAACTGCCACGCTGGATTGCCGCGCAGTAACCCGCCTTCGGCGGTGTGAACGACAAAATACGACGCAATCTGGTCGCAAAGCTTGGCGAAGGAAGCGGGACGCGCGCCCAAATCTGAGCCAGCAATGACGAGGTGCGCGATGGCAGACGATCTGAAACGCAAGCGGGCGGGCGGCCGGTCAGGACATGCCGAACGGGCGGGCCACCGCGCCATCGACCAGATGCCCTGGCGCATTCCGCAGAACTACGACCGGCCGACCGAACCTCTGGGCCCCGAAGGGATCGAGGCGATCCACAAGGGCGCCATGCGGGTCCTGAAGGACATCGGCATCCGCTTCCTGAATGACGAGGCGCTGGCGATCTTCGCCAAGGCCGGCTGCAAGGTCGACGGCCAGACCGTGCGGATGGACGAGGATTTCGTCATGGAGATGCTGGCCCGCGCGCCGGCCGAATTCACCGTCACGCCGCGCAACCCCGACCGGGCGATCCCGTTCGGCGGCAAGGCGCTTCTGTTCGGCAACGTTTCGTCGCCGCCGAACTACTGGGATCTGGAGCGCGGCAAGGTCTCGGGCTTCATGGAAGGGTTCCGCACCTTCATCAAGCTGACCCAGTATTTCAACTGCATCCATTTTGCCGGCGGCTATCCGGTGGAACCGATCGAAATCCACCCCTCGGTCCGCCACCTGGACTGCCTTTATGAAAAGCTGACCCTGACCGACAAGGTCTGCCATGCCTATTCGCTGGGCAAGGAGCGGGTTGAGGACGCGATGGAGATGGTGCGGATCGCCGGCGGACTGTCGCTCGACGAATTCCATGCCCAGCCGCGGATGTTCACCAACATCAACTCGGTTTCGCCGCTGAAGCACGACTTCCCGATGATCGACGGTGCGCTGCGGCTGGCGCGGGCCGGGCAGGTGGTGGTGGTGACGCCCTTCACGCTGGCCGGTGCGATGGCGCCGGTGACGATGGCCGGGGCAGTGACGCTGTCGATCGCCGAGGCGCTGTCGGCCATTGCTCTGTTGCAGTTCGTCAAGCCGGGCGCGCCCTGCATGATCGGCACCTTCACCTCGAACGTCGACATGAAGTCGGGCGCGCCGGCCTTCGGCACCCCGGAATACATGCGCGCCACCCAGATGACCGGGCAGATGGCCCGGTTCTACAAGCTGCCGCTGCGATCCTCGGGCGTCTGTGCGGCCAACGTCCCGGACGGCCAGGCAATGTGGGAAACCTGCAATTCGCTGTGGGCGGCGGTCCAGTCGGGCACCAACCTTGTCTACCACGCCGCCGGCTGGCTTGAAGGCGGGCTGATCGCCAGCCCGGAAAAGTTCGTGATGGACTGCGAAGTGCTGCAGATGATCCAGCGTTACATGGAGCCCGCGACCTGGGCCACCGGACCGGACGAGATCGCCGTCGACACCATCGCCGAGGTCGGGCCGGATGGTCATTACTTCGGCGTCCAGCACACCCAGGACCGCTATGCGCAGGCCTTCTACCAGCCTTTCGCCTCGGACTGGCGTAACTTCGAGGCCTGGCAGCTGGACGGCGCGACCTGGACGGCCGAACGCGCCCACCGGATCTTTAAGGAGATCCTGGCCGAGTTCGAACCGCCGCCGATGGATGCCGGTGCCCACGACGAGCTGAAGGACTTCGTCGCCCGACGCAAATCCGAAGGCGGCGCGCCCACCGACTTCTGACCATCGCAAGACGCGAAGGCATTTGTTAACGCGGCGCGCCTAGCATGGCCCCCAGCTTTGAAGGGGCCGATCATGCACGGGCTAGTCAACCGATCCTTGCAGTCTTTCCTGCGGGACACCTACGGCGCGGCCCTGTGGGACCAGGTGGCTGAAGCCTCCGGCGCGCCCGCCGAAGGGTTCGAGGCCATGTTCAGCTATGACGACGGCCTGACCGACCGGCTGCTCGATTCGGCGGTCGGCATCCTGGCCAAGCCGCGCGATGCGCTGCTGGAAGATCTGGGCATGTTCCTGGTGTCGCTGGAACCCTTGCGCCGGCTCTTGCGGTTCAGCGGCGTGAACTATGTCGACTTCCTGCATTCGCTGGACGAATTGCCCGACCGTGCCCGGCTGGCGGTGGCGGAAATCGGCCTGCCGGAACTGACGCTGGTGCCGCGCGAAGGCGAAGGGTTCCTGGTCAGGGTCGGGCATGGCCATCCGGGCTTCGTGCCGGTCTTCGCCGGCATCCTGCGGGCGATGGCCGACGATTACGGGGCCTTCGCGGTGGTCGACATCGCAGACCCACGAACCGCGCCCAACGCCATCCGCGTCGATCTGCTGGAGCCGCAATTCGCCTCGGGCCGCCGATTCGATCTCGGCCGGCCAGAGGCCCGGTGATGGACACCCGGCAGATGCAGGACGCCGCACTGATCGGGGCCGATGCGCTCGGCCGGCTGATGCCGATGTATCTGTGGATCACGCCGACCGGGCTGATCCGCGCCGTCGGCCCGACGCTGGTCAAGCTGTGCGGATCGGCGCCGCTGGTCGGCGACCGCTTTCTCGACAGGTTTCAGGTCGACCGGCCGCGCGCGCTTTACAGCATGGCCGACGTGCAGGCCTTGGCCGGCCAGCGCATCCACCTCAGCCTGCGCAGCGGCCCCGGCACCAGCCTGCGCGGCCAGACCCAGCCGCTGGGCGGCGGCCAGGGCTGGCTTCTGAACCTGTCGTTCGGCATTTCGGTGGCTGAGGCGGTGCGCGACCATCGGCTGACCAATGCCGATTTCGCCCCCACCGACCTGACGGTCGAGCTTCTGTTCCTGACCGAGGTCAAGGCGGCGGTGATGGGCGAACTGGCGGCGCTGAACGCCCGGCTGAAGCGCGCCCACGACGAGGCCGAGGCGCGCGCCCTGACCGACGCGCTGACCGGGCTGGCGAACCGCCGGGCGCTCGACGCCGATCTGGGCCGCGACTGCCAGCTGGCGGCGCGCGGCGGGGCCGGCTTCGCGCTGCTGCATCTCGACCTCGATTTCTTCAAGGCGGTGAACGACACGCTGGGCCATGCGGCGGGCGATCATGTGCTGGCCGAAGTGGCCAAGGTCCTGCGCAGCGAAATCCGTGCCTCCGACACCGCCGCGCGGGTCGGGGGCGACGAATTCGTGCTGATCCTGCGCGGCGGCCCCGACCAGACCCAGGTGGCCGAGGTCGCGGCCCGCATCATCGCCCGACTGGAACAGCCGATCCCGTTCGAGGGCCGGGACTGCCGGATTTCTGGGTCAATCGGGGTGGTGCTGTCGGGGGCCTATGCGACACCCGGCCCCGACCGGATGCACGCCGACGCCGACGAGGCGCTGTATGCGGCGAAACGGGCGGGGCGGGGGAGGTGTGTGGTGGGGTGAGGGGGGGTGCATAATGGCGTCGCGGTCACGGCATCATGGCATGGAATGCTGACGGCAGGAGGAGGCCAACTATGAAAGCACGCGCGTCGCCGAATCTGCCCTGGTCGATGAGGAAAGCAGCTGAGGAGGTGCCGCCGAGGATGGCGGGTCGCTAAACCATCACTTCGCCCTAGCTCTGGCTGAGCAGGTTAGAGCATGAGCAGGGCCGCTGTGAAGATGAGGCCAGCGGCGCTCTCCTAACGGGCAAAATCAGGTGTGCATTGGCTGATCGCGTTTTTTGCTCCCTTTAGTGTGAAACTTGTGCCGACGCCACTTTCGAAAAGAACGTGTACTTTGTTCTTTGTTTTAAATTTATCTATCACAAATAAATAGTTAGACATACAGGCGTGGCAGTCAGATGTTATCGAGCCGTGGGAAAGCATGAACTGTTTGGGTTCATCGCCGTCGAAAGTTAAGGTTATAGAGTTGTCTTTTGAACTGTCTCCGCCAAGCGTGAAATTGATCTCTGTTGCCGAGTAAGGCGAACCACCATCGTTACAAGTAACGTAGATTTGGTTGCCGGGGCCGTGCGTAACGATTGCCTCCGCGACGCCTTGCCCCCACCCGGACGTCCATTCGTCGTCACGACCGAAACTCAACGCGGGGTTAGTTGTTACCAGCATGGCGCAGATGAGAAACGAAGCAACAGCAGCAACGCGCAATTTCACCTCCTGACTAAACCTCGTAGTGTTCGGCGCTGAAATCGCTCCACCGGAGCGATTTCACCCCGGCCAAGCGGGGCCGCCGCCTCTCCCAGCCCTCCGCTTGCGCTACGGGCGTTCGGCCCGGACCGCCCCTCACCCCTGCAGCGTCCGCACCCCATAGCCCTCGCCGCGGGCCTTCATCGCCGCCACCGCTGAAATCGCCGCGGCCGCCGTGGTGAAGTAGGGGATCTTGTCCATCAGCGCCACGGCGCGGATGTCCCGGCTGTCCGATACAGCTTGCGACCCGTCGGTGGTGTTCATCACCAGCGCGATCTCGCCGTTCTTCAGCATGTCGACGACGTTCGGGCGGCCTTCATAGACCTTCAGCACCGGCAGCGTCCTGACCCCCTGGCCGAAGAGCCAGGTGGCGGTGCCGCGCGTCGCCACGATCTCGAAGCCGAGCGCGGTCAGGTCGCGCGCCGCCGCCGCCAGCTCGGCCGACTTGTCCATGTCCTTGACCGAGATGAACACCCGGCCCTTTTCCGGCAGCATGGTGCCCGCGCCCATCTGCGCCTTGAGGAACGCCAGGGCGAAGCTGCGATCCCAGCCCATGACCTCGCCGGTCGAGCGCATCTCGGGGCCGAGCAGCGTATCGACGCCGGGGAAGCGGGCGAAGGGCAGGACCGCCTCCTTCACGCTGAACCAGGGGGTGCGCGGGTTTGCCAGCGTCAGCGGGTCGGCCAGCGGCAGCGGATCGTCGGGGCCGACGCCGGCCGGGTAGGGGGCGCGGTCGGGGAAGTTCGACAGGGGTTCCCCGGCCATCAGCCGCGCCGCGATCGAGGCGATGGCGCTGTCGGTGGCCTTGGCGACGAAGGGGACGGTGCGGCTGGCGCGGGGGTTCACTTCCAGAACGTAGATCACCCCGTCCTTGATCGCGAACTGGACGTTCATCAGGCCCACGACCTTCAGCGCCAGCGCCATCTGCACCGTCTGGCGCTTCAGTTCGGCGACGGTTTCGTCGGACAGCGAGTGCGGCGGCAGGCAGCAGGCGCTGTCGCCCGAATGTACGCCGGCCTCCTCGATATGTTCCATGATGCCGGCGACATGGACGTTCTTGCCATCCGACAGCGCGTCGACATCGACCTCGATCGCGCCCGACAGATAGCTGTCGAGAAGCACCGGGTTCTTGCCCGAGACATGGACCGCCGTGGTGATGTAGCGTTTCAACTGGTCGATGTCGCGGACGATCTCCATCGCCCGGCCGCCCAGCACGTAGGAGGGTCGGATGACCAGTGGGAAGCCGACCCGGGCCGCGATCTCGATGGCCTGGGCGTCGGACGAGGCGATGCCATTGACCGGCTGCTTCAGGCCCAGGTCGTTCAGAAGCTTCTGGAACCGTTCGCGGTCTTCGGCCAGGTCGATGGCGTCGGGGGTGGTGCCGAGGATCGGGATGCCTTCGTCGTGGAGCGCATTGGCCAGCTTCAAGGGCGTCTGGCCGCCGAACTGGACGATGACGCCGTGCAGCGTTCCGGCCTCGCGCTCGACCCGCAGGATTTCCATGACATGCTCGAAGGTCAGCGGCTCGAAATAGAGCCGGTCCGAGGTGTCATAGTCGGTCGAGACCGTCTCGGGGTTGCAGTTGATCATGATGGTTTCGTAGCCCGCCGCCGTGAGCGCGAAGCAGGCGTGGCAGCAGCAATAGTCGAACTCGATCCCCTGGCCGATCCGGTTCGGGCCGCCGCCGAGGATCACCACCTTCTTCGCTTCGGACGGACGGCTTTCGCATTCCACGTCGCCCATCGCCGGGGCTTCGTAGGTGGAATACATGTAGGGGGTCTGGGCCTCGAACTCGGCGGCGCAGGTGTCGATGCGCTTGAAGACGGCGGTGACGCCGGCCGCAAGCCGGGCCTTGCGGACCTGGGTTTCGGTCTTGCCGGTCAGATGGGCAAGGCGGGCATCGGTGAAACCCATCATCTTCAGCCGGCGCAGGCCGTCCTTGCCGGTGGGCAGGCCGCCCGCGCGCACCGCCTCCTCAGCCACGATGATTTCGCGGATGCGGGCCAAGAACCAGGGGTCGAAGGCGGTGGCGTGGTTGATCTCGTCATCGGTCAGCCCATGGCGCATGGCCTGCGCGATCAGGCGCAGCCGGTCGGGCGTCTGGGCTGAAATCGCCTTGATGATGGCGGCGCGGTCCGGCGCCCCCTCTATGGCGATCTCGTCGAAGCCCGTCAGCCCGGTTTCCAGGCTCGCCAGCGCCTTTTGCAGGCTTTCGTGGATGGTGCGGCCGATGGCCATCGCCTCGCCGACCGATTTCATCGCGGTGGTCAGTTCCGGCTTCGATCCGGGGAACTTCTCGAAGGCGAAGCGCGGGATCTTGGTCACGACATAGTCGATGGTCGGCTCGAAGCTGGCGGGCGTGACCTTGGTGATGTCATTGTCCAGCTCGTCGAGCGTGTAGCCCACGGCAAGCTTCGCGGCGATCTTGGCGATGGGAAAGCCGGTGGCCTTGGACGCCAGCGCCGAGGACCGCGACACCCGTGGGTTCATCTCGATCACCACCATGCGGCCGTCCCTGGGGTTGATTGCCCATTGCACGTTCGATCCGCCGGTTTCCACCCCGATCTCGCGCAGGACGGCAATCGAGCCGTTGCGCATGATCTGGTATTCCTTGTCAGTCAGGGTCAGGGCGGGGGCCACGGTGATGCTGTCGCCGGTATGGACGCCCATCGGGTCGACGTTCTCGATCGAGCAGACGATGATCGCATTGTCCGCCTTGTCGCGGACGACCTCCATCTCATATTCCTTCCAGCCCAGAAGGCTTTCGTCGACCAGGATCTGCGCGACCGGCGAGGCGTCGAGGCCCGAGCGGCAGATCGCCTCGAAATCGTCGCGGTTGTAGGCCACGCCGCCGCCGGTGCCGCCCAAAGTGAAGGCGGGGCGGATGATCGCCGGCAGGCCCACGTACTCGATAGCCTCCATCGCCTCGCGGACCCCGGCAGTCACGTCATATTTGCCGCTGGCCAGCTTCGGCGCGGAAATGATCGTCGCCTTGGGGTTTTCCAGCCCGATCCGGTCCATCGCCTCGCGGAACAGCTTGCGGTCCTCGGCCATTTCGATGGCTTCGCGGTTGGCGCCGATCAGTTCGACCCCGAACTTTTCCAGCACCCCCATGTCGGCCAGCGCCAGCGAGGTGTTCAGCCCGGTCTGCCCACCCATCGTCGGCAGCAGTGCGTCGGGGCGTTCCTTTTCGATGATCTTGGCGACGACTTCGGGGGTGATCGGCTCGATGTAGGTGGCGTCGGCAAGGCCGGGGTCGGTCATGATCGTGGCGGGGTTCGAGTTCACCAGGATGACCCGGTAGCCTTCCTCGCGCAGCGCCTTGCAGGCCTGGGCGCCGGAGTAGTCGAACTCGCAGGCCTGGCCGATGACGATGGGGCCGGCGCCGATGATCATGATGGATTTGATATCGGTTCTCTTCGGCATGTCGGACCCCTTCGGCAAATTTTTCGGGGTTATAGACTTCGGCAGGCGCGGCGCAAGTCTGATCGGCGGTGCTGCCAAAGAAAAACGGCCGGGGCTGCCCCCGGCCGTTGCGTCGGGCTGGCGCCCGGTTAGTGGCTTTCGCCGACGGCTGCCTCGGCGGCAACGATGGCGGCGCGGCGCTTGGCGATTTCGTCGCCGATCGGCGGGCCCTTGAAGCGGCGGTTCTCGACCAGCACCCAGATTGCCAGCGCAATCACCACGAAGCCCACGGTGATCGGCAGCGCCCAGTCATTCGGCGGCTGGATCCCGATGATGAAGATGATCGCCATGGCGATCAGCGACAGTACGCCCACGAACTTGTACATGCCGACGCCGATGTTCCACGGGCCCATCGCCGGCCATTTCGGCCCGCCGATGGTGAACAGGCCCAGAAGGATCGGCAGGGCGAAGGACAGGAACAGGAAGATCACCGTGCAGGACACCACGATCGAATAGGCCGGGGTGCCGGCGATGGTGATGGCCGAGGTCAGCCACACGAACAGGGTGGCCAGGATCGAGCCGGTCCAGATCGCCGTCACCGGGGTGCGGAACTTCGGCGAGACGGTGGCAAGCGCCTTCGACCCGATCGGCATCCCGTCATCGCGCGAGAAGGCGAAGATCATCCGGCTGACCGAGGTGACGGTCGCCAGCCCGCACAGGAACTGCGAGAACAGCACCAGCACATAGATGATGTCCTTCAGCGTCGGGTTGACCTGCGCGTCCATCGCCCAGAAGAACACGTTCCAGCCCTGCTTGGCGGCATCGTCCATGTTCGGGATCATCAGCACGAAGCTGCACAGCATGACCCAACCGAAGATCCCCGACCACAGGACCGAATGGGTCATGCCGATCGGCACCGAATGGGCGGCCTTGATGGTTTCCTCGGACGTGTGGGCCGAGGCGTCGAAGCCGGTGATCGTGTAGATCGGCAGAAGCAGCCCCAGGATGAACGCCATGCTGCCCGAAACCGTCGTCGGCCAGACGCCCGAGGCGCCCTCGGTTCCGGTGTAGTTGGCGAAGGTCCACAGGCGCGACACCTCCCAGCTGGACGCCGAAACGAGGCAGACGATGGTCAGCAGGATCGCCGTGCCAAAGATCAGGTAGCCGGAAAAGTCGGTCAGCTTGGCGGTCAGCTTGATGCCCATGTGGTTGATGAGCGCCTGCGCCCCGGTGATGAGCGCCATGAACACCACCCGGTCGGTCAGCGTGTCCTCGATCCCGAACCGTGCGCCGAAGGCCCCGAAGAAGAAGTAGAAGGTGCCGACGTTGATCGCGCCCAGCACCGTGACCAGACCCAGGAGGTTCAGCCAGGCCGACAGCCAGCCGGTGAAGCGGTTGCCGAGGATCGAGCCCCAGTGGTAAAGCCCGCCCGCGGTCGGGTAGGCCGACGAAATCTGCGCCAGCGCCAGCGCGAACACCCCCGAGATCACGCAGCCGATCGGCCAGCCGATCCCGATTGCCGCCCCGCCGGCGCCCGACGTTGCCTGCCCCAGCGAGTTGATCCCGCCGCTGAGGATGCAGATGATCGAGAAGGAAATGGCGAAGTTCGAGAACTTCGACATGGATCGTTGCAGTTCCTGGGCGTAGCCCATGCCATGAAGGACTTTCACGTCCTCATGGCGGTCACTGTCGGAATATTCCTGTGCCATTGATGTTGTCCCCTCCGAACCGTCAGGTTCATCCCGTTGATCGGCGGTCTTCAGCCGCCATGGCTCGATAAGACTACGATTTTTACCATACGGCAAGTTCTGAATAGATGTTTTCAGACCGCCTGTTGCGCGCCGGCCCCGGCCCGGGCGGCCGCAGAGTGGGCCAGGCTGCCGACCTGCCAGAGCGTCACGATCCAGCAGCCGGCCGCGAACGACACATACCAGGTGGACGACGATCCGTCTGCGGGCACCATGTTGAACAGGATGATATTCGCCCCGACCAGCGCCGGCAGGGCAGCAGCGAAGGCCCGCCCGGCGGGGGGGAGGGTCAAGAGCCCCGGCAGCAGCGCCAGCGGCAGGACATAGTAGTGCTGCCAGCCCAGCGGCCCGAACAGGAACAGGCCGACCGACAGCGCCAGCAGCGACACCACCATGCGCGGCCGGTCGGGCAGGGCGCGCGCCGCCACGATCGCCCGCCCGCCCAGACCCAGCCACAACCCCAGGTTCACAAGGCCCGACAGGTGACGCAGCGCGCCGGGAAGTTCCAGGATATACATGCTTTCCGTGGCATAGATGCGCGCCCCGAAGGCCAGCGCCAGCCCGTAGTCGATCAGCGATCGGGCCGAGATATTGACGACGCCGACCAGCGATGCGCCGCCGACGCCGCGCAGCGCCGCAAGGAAGGCGCGGTTGTCGGCCATGCCGCCCAGCCACAGGTCGACCGCCAGCAGCAGTGCGGCAAAGCCCAGGAACCAGCCCAGCGACCGCCAGTCGCGCCTGAGTACGAACAGCAGCGCAAAGACCGCCGGGGTGATCTTGATCGCCGCCGCCAGCGCCAGCGCCAGGCCGGCGCTGCGGGGGGCGTCGGCCAGCGACCGCTCCATCGCCAGAAGGATCAGAAACCCGATCAGGATCGAGGGCTGGTTCTGGTTGATCGCCGAAAAGAAGGGCGTGGCGCTTTCCATCACCACGATGCCGACCAGCGCCCATTTCCAGGCGGGCAGGGCGGGGCGGGCGATCCGCCCGGCCAGCGGAACATAGGCCGTCATCAACGGCAGCTGCACCAGAAGCGCCAGGTTGAAGAAGGTCTGCGCCGTCATCAGCCGGGTCAGCGGCGCCACCAGCGCCGCCCAGACCGGCGGGTAGATGAAGGGGAAGGTGCCCTTGCCGGCGCCGCCCAGCTCGACGATCGTCGGGTTCCATTCCGGCGCGGGGCCGCCGAAGAAATGTTCGGGCGCGGCATAGACCAGGGCATGCTGGCCGGTTTCCCAGAAATGGCCGGCGATGTAGACCGCCGCCAGGTCGTAGGGCCAGGTGCCCCACAGCTGGATCAGGTGCGCCACCATCCACAGACACAGGACCACCACCGCGGCGAGGTTGTCGGCGCGGGTGCCGGTCATTGCTGCGGACCGAGTCCGGTTTCAGTTTCGCCTGGCATCGCACCCCTTTTCGTCCGCACCCGCAAAGTCATAACCGACCCCGTCGCTGGCGCAAGCCGGGACTAACGCCCATCTTCAGGCGCACTCCTCGGTCGCCATGCCACCACCGCAGCAGAGGCCAGCGCCAGCGCCGCGCCGGCAATCAGGTCGACCAGGTAATGCCCGCCCCAGACCGGCGTCGCCGAGATCATCACCGTGCCATAGCCGAACGCCGGCCAGAACAGCCAGGTCCGCCGCGCCACCGCGATCATCAGGACGCCGACGGCGGTGTGCATCGACGGCATCGACACCAGCCCCAACAGCGGTGTTGTCCCGACCTGCATCGGCGTATCGAGCCGGCGCAGCGCCAGGATGTCGTTGACGAAGACGATGCCGGGCATCTGGGCAAAGCCGGCGTGGCTCTGCGGATCCGGGTAGTCTGGTATCCAGTGGGCCGCCGCCCCGATCGCCGGAAAGAACGCGCCGCCGATCAGGCAGACGGCCCCGCACAGGATGCCGGCTTCGGCGAACTGGCGCACCCGCCCGTGACGCCCGGCGATGGCCAGGCCCAGCATCAGCAGCGCCGCGGCGGTGTTCAGCCAGAGATAGGCGGTGGTCATCGGCCCGTGCAGGCCGGGGTGTGCGCCTACGAAGTTGAAATAGGCGCGCCAATCGAACCCCAGCGAGGTATCGGCTCGCGCCAGCCAATCGTCGGCCAAGGGAAGCGAGGTGCCCTTGGACAGGTAGTCCAGTACCCGCATTCCGGCGGTCATCACCACGAATAGGGTCAGCGCCTCGCACAGCGCGGCAGCGACCCGGATCGGCGCCGCCGCCCATGACAAAGTGCCGCGAAGCGCATGGGCCACGCCCAGAAACCCGGCCCAGCCAAGTGCCGCGATCAGGCCGACGCCGACCAGGGGGGCGATGGCGGCATAGGCGATCTGGTGCGGCAGCACGAAGGTCAGCGCAACATCCAGCCCGCAGATCGCAAGCAGTAGCAGGAAAAACGCGGGACGCACGAAATACATACGGCAATCTCGAAATCTGATTCCAGGCCGGTCCCGCCGGGTTCGGCAAGGGCCGGGTGTCGAGGCTGGATACAGTGGTTGCGTGGCGATGACAACCGCAACCGGGCATTGTAATGTGGCATGCCCACCCACCGGCCGGCGGTTGCCGGCCACCAACGATTATGCGGCAATTGCCCCCCGATCAAGCGTCCGCGCCCTTGACTTCGCCTGCCCCCCGCGTTCTATCGGCGCGATTCAATCCGCCCGCCGCGCGGGAACGCTGTTTGCGAACGACATGGGGACCGACATGCACGCCTACCGCAGCCATACCTGCGCCGACCTGACCAAGTCCCATGCCGGCCAGACCGTGCGGCTGTCGGGCTGGGTGCATCGGGTGCGCGATCATGGTGGGGTGCTGTTCGTCGACCTGCGCGACCATTACGGCATGACCCAGGTGCTGGCCGACAGCGACAGCCCGGCCTTTGCCGCCATCGAACGGCTGAAGGCCGAAACCGTGGTCAGGATCGACGGCCGGGTCAAGGCCCGCGACGCGAGTCTCGTGAACCCCAAGATCCCGACCGGCGAGATCGAGGTCTATGCGACCGCGGTCGAGGTGCTGGGTCCGGCCGAGGAACTGCCGCTGCCGGTCTTCGGCGATCAGGACTACCCCGAGGAAACCCGGCTGGCCTACCGCTTCCTCGACCTGCGCCGCGAGGGGCTGCACCGCAACATGATGTTGCGCTCGAACGTGGTGCGGTCGTTGCGCAACCGCATGTGGGCCACGGGCTTCACCGAGTTCCAGACCCCGATCATCACCGCCTCCTCACCCGAAGGCGCGCGCGACTTCCTGGTGCCGTCGCGTCTGCATCCGGGCAAGTTCTACGCGCTGCCGCAGGCGCCCCAGCAGTTCAAGCAATTGATCATGGTGGCGGGCTTCGACCGCTATTTCCAGATCGCCCCCTGCTTCCGCGACGAAGACCCGCGCGCCGACCGCAGCCCCACCGACTTCTACCAGCTCGACATCGAAATGTCGTTTGTCGAGCAGGAGGACGTGTTCGCTGCCGTCCAGCCGGTGATCCTGGGGATCTTCGAGGAATTCGGCGGCGGCCGGCGCGTCGATGCCGACTGGCCGCGCATCGCCTACCGCGACGCGCTGAAATGGTATGGTTCCGACAAGCCCGACCTGCGCAACCCGATCAGGATGCAGGACGTCAGCGACCATTTCCGCGGCTCGGGCTTCGCGATCTTCGCCAAGCTTCTCGAACAGCCCGGCAACGAGGTCCGCGCCATCCCGGCGCCGACCGGCGGCAGCCGCAAGTTCGCCGACCGGATGAACGCCTTCGCCCAGAAGGAAGGTCTGCCGGGCATGGGCTATATCTTCTGGCGGAAAGCGCCAGAAAAGCCAAAGCTGCCGGCCGCCTCGACACCCGGCGGCATTAAACAAGACAGCGAAGAATTCGCCTATCATCGAGAGTTAGCGGACTGGGAAAACCAGTATCCCGGTGGTATTGAAGCCGCAGGCCCGATCGCCAAGGCGCTGGGCCCCGAAAAGACCGAAGCGATCCGCACCGAGCTTGGTCTGGGCGAAGGCGATGCGGTCTTCTTCCTGGGCGGCCGGCCCGAGACGTTCGAGGCCGTCGCCGGCCGCGCGCGGAACGAGATCGGCCGCGAACTGGGCCTGACCGAGGAAAACTGCTTCCGCTTCGCCTGGATCGTCGATTTCCCGATGTACGAGAAGAATGACGAGGGCCGGATCGACTTCAGCCACAACCCCTTCTCGATGCCGCAGGGCGGCCTCGAGGCGCTGAACGGCGATCCGCTGAAGGTCCATGCCTGGCAGTACGACCTGGCCTGCAACGGCTACGAGCTGATTTCCGGCGGCATCCGCAACCACAAGCCCGAGATCATGTTCAAGGCCTTCGAACTGGCCGGCTATCCGAAGGACGAGGTCGAAAAGCGCTTCGGCGGCATGGTCAAGGCCTTCCGCTATGGCGCGCCGCCGCACGGGGGCTGCGCCGCCGGGATCGACCGGATCGTGATGCTTCTGGCCGACGAGGTGAACATCCGTCAGGTCATCATGTTCCCGATGAACCAGCGGGCCGAGGATCTGATGATGGGGGCGCCGTCCGAGCCCACCAACGAACAGCTGCGCGACCTGCGGCTGCGGGTGATCCCCAAGGAATAGCGCCGGCTGGCCGGCGAGGCAAAAGGCCCGAAAAGCAAAAGGCCCGGAGGCATCCTCCGGGCCTTTGTCATCCCCAGGTGGTGGCCCGTCAGGGCTCAGATGGCGTTCGCGGCGGTCGCGGCGATCGAGAAGACCAGCGATGCGGCGCCCAGGCTGAAAACCGTCCAGTGCGCGGCGCGGGTCAGGCGTTCGTTCAGGAAAATGCGTGCCAGTTCGTTCAACATTTCATCCCCGTGGGCCCAAGGCCCGTGACCATTCCAATACCCGAACCTTCGCAGCCAATTGCGGCGCGATTGCGGAAAGCGGCGGGCGGGACCGGGGTATTTGGCGGGCAAGGACGGCGGGGCACTTTGCACCGGGCCGTCGGGCGTGCCAGCCTTGGGCGGGGCGGGCAGACCGCGATTCGGGCAGGGGCAGGGCAATGAAGGTGCAGACGGAACGCAAGCTGGGCTGGCCGGTCCCGAACTGGCGCGAACCGCCCCGGCCCACCGGCGCGGTGCTGGACGGGCAGGCGGTGCGGCTGGAGCCGCTGGCCCTCGCCCATGCCGCCGACCTGTTCGAGGCCAACCGTGAAGACGACCGGATCTGGGACTATCTGCCCTATGGGCCGTTCGCGACCGAGGCAGACTATGCCGCCTGGGTCGGCAAGATGGCCGCCAGCGAGGATCCCATGTTCTATGCGATCCGGTCCCTGCGCAGCGGCAAGGCCGAAGGCGTCGCCAGCTTTCTGCGCATCACTCCGGTGGCCGGGTCGATCGAGGTCGGGCATATCTGCCTGTCGCCGCGTCTGCAGGGTGGACGGGCGGCGACCGAGGCCATGTTCCTGATGATGGACTGGGCCTTTGCCAACGGCTACCGGCGCTATGAATGGAAGTGCGACGCGCTGAACCTGCCGTCGCGCCGGGCGGCGGAACGGTTCGGTTTCAGCTACGAAGGCGTCTTCCGCCAGCATCTGGTCTACAAGGGCCGCAACCGCGACACCGCCTGGTTCGCGATCACCGATGGCGACTGGCCGAAGCTGCGGGCTGCCTATCGGACCTGGCTCGATGCGGCGAACTTCGATGCGGACGGGCGACAGCGCCAGCGGCTGTCGGATCTGACCCGGCCCTGTCTGGTCAGCAGCGACCCGGCGCTTGCCGGCGGCTGAGGCGCGCCCTTTCCCGCTCAGAAGGCGGTTTCGGCGGCCAAACGCTGGCAGATCAG
Organism: Paracoccaceae bacterium; assembly: GCA_046348855.1. Taxonomy (GTDB): domain Bacteria; phylum Pseudomonadota; class Alphaproteobacteria; order Rhodobacterales; family Rhodobacteraceae; genus TMP-24. Next base: position 152,843 of record JAXMDK010000001.1, read on the forward strand.
GCCGCTGAGCCGCGCCAGGCCCTGCCAGCCCGCCAGATCGCGGGCCGCGGCGCCAAGGTCGCGGTCGCGGGCGCTGAGCGCCACGCCCGACAGGAACTGGGCGACATAACCGATGGTCTGCGCGTCCGGCGCGCCGCGCAGCAATTCGGCGGCATGGGCCAGATCGTCGCGCAGCGCCACCGGATCGGGTTGGACATGGTCGTCTGCCGACAGATCGCGCGTCGTCCGCATCGTCCGTTCGGGCAGGGCGGCCAGGACTGCCCGCTGAAAGACCGCCAGGCTTTCGACCGGCTTTTGCAGAAACCCGTCTGCCCCCGCCGCCCGTGCCGCTGCCGCAAGGCCGGGATCGCCGCTGGTGGCCAGAAGCGCCGGCACCCGTGGCGACAGCGCCGCCTGTTCGGCGACCAGATTGAGGCCGGACCCGTCCGGCAGGCCCAGGTCGACCACCACCACCGTCGGGCGATAGGTCTGCAAATGCCGCCGCGCCGAGCGCAGGCAATCGGCCCGCCGGATGCGCGCCCCGGATCTGAGGCACAGAAGCCGCATCGCCTCGCAGGCAAAGCGGCTGTCCTCGACCACCAGCACCGTCAGGCCCAGAAGCGGCCGGCCGGGAAGCGGTTCGCGGGCCGCGAGGAAGTCGCCCAGATCGTCGGCCATGCCACCCTCCTTTCGGGTCGAGCCCCGCCGAAGACTAGGGCCGGAATGGCTAACGGCCGGTAAACGCCAGCGCCAATCGCGCCCCTGCGGCCAGCCGCCGCTTGCGCCGGGGGCGTCGCGGCCCCATAAGACAGGCGCAGAACCGGAGAGCCCCATGATCGGACGCCTGAATCACGTCGCCATCGCCGTTCCCGACCTTGCGGCGGCCAGCGCGCAGTACCGCACCACGCTCGGCGCGACCGTCCGTCCGCCGCAGGACGAACCCGACCACGGCGTCACCGTCGTGTTCATCGACCTGCCGAACACCAAGATCGAACTGCTCTGCCCCTTGGGCGCCGATTCGCCGATCCGCGGCTTTCTCGACAAGAACCCCGCCGGCGGCATCCATCACCTGTGCTATGAGGTCGACGACATTCTCGCCGCGCGCGACAGGCTGAAGGCCGAAGGCGCGCGCGTCCTCGGATCCGGCGAGCCGAAGATCGGCGCCCACGGCAAGCCGGTGCTGTTCCTGCATCCCAAGGACTTCAACGGCTGCCTGATCGAACTGGAGCAAGCCTGATGAACCTGACCGGCGGCATCATCCTGTTTGCAGTCCTGTGGTTCCTGATCTTCCTGATGATCCTGCCGGTCCGCTATGTCAGCCAGGGCGAGACCGGCGAGGTGGTGCCGGGAACCCCGTCCTCGGCCCCGGCCGAGGCCCATATCGGCAAGAAGGCCCGCATCACCACCATCCTCGCCGCCGTCCTGTGGGTGCTGATCGCCGGGGCGATCTTCTTCGGCGGCTTCACCATCCACGACATCGACTGGTTCAACAAACTGGGTCCGGCCTCCAGCAACTGACTGCCGGGGGCCGACCGGTTCAGCGGTCCAGCCAGGTGACGATCCGGTCCATGTCGGGGCGCGGCCGTTCCGGCGGAACCGCGCCTTCGGTGCCCAGATGGATCAGCCCCGCCACCCATTCGCCCGGCTGAAGCCCCAGCCCGTCGTGGCGAAACTCCGCATCCTCGACCGCCCAGCCGGTCAGCCAGTTGCCGCCCCAGCCGGCCGCCTGCGCCGCGTTCAGCAGGCTGATGCAGACGGCACCTGTTGACAGTAATTGTTCGATTTCTGCAATTTTTTCGGTCGATCTGGCGCATTTGACCACTGCAATTGCCAGATTTGAATCGGAAAACTGGGCGACGCCCTTCGCGCGGCGTTCGTCGTCCAGCCCCAGGGCGCGCCCGCGTTCCTCGGCAAGGGCAGCCAGCCGCACTAGCGCCGGCCGTTCCAGAACCACAAAGCGCCAGGGCTCCAGCTTGCCGTGGTCGGGCACCCGCGCGGCGGCGGTCAGGATCTGCAGCAACTCGGCGCGGCTCGGGACCGGCAGGGTCAGGCTGCGCGCCGGACGCGACCGGCGGCTCAGGAGAAAGTCCAGAACCTCGGGCTGGCGGCGGACGGGCGGGATGGTCACGGGGGGAAGGGTCATCGGCGGCTCCGGTTTTCCGACTGTCTAGGAACGCCGGGCCGCCGCCGCAAGATCAAAGAAGGATGCGCGCCAACCCGGCCACATGCGCCGACAGGTGCGCCTGCCAGTCGGGGCCGGGCTGGCGCGCCTGAAGCGTGGCCGCCAGCGGGTCGGGCGCGCGGATGGCGCTGCCAGCCAGTTCCTCGATCGCCGCATGGCCGCAGAAGGGGACGTGCATTTCCGAATAGCCGCCCTCGTGCACCAGCACCAGCCGGCCGCCGCACAGGTCGTCCGCTGCCTGGCGGACCGCGCGCGTCATCAGCCGGAAGGTTTCGGCGGTGGCCAGCATCCGCCCCAGCGGGTCCATCGCCGAGGCGTCATAGCCGCAGGCCACGATGATCGCCTCGGGGCGGAAGCGGTGAAGGGCGGGCAGGACGATGGTGTCCATCACCTCCAGATAGGTCGCGTGACCGGAGCCGGGCGGCAGCGGAATGTTGAGGTTGAAGCCGAAGCCCTTGCCGCGCCCGCGTTCCTCGACCCCGCCGGTGTCCAGCGGATAGTTGTGGTCCTGGTGGACGGACATCGTCAGCACCTCGGGGTCGGACAGGAAGATCGCCTCGGTCCCGTTGCCGTGATGGACGTCCCAGTCGACGACCGCCACCCGGCGGGCAAGGCCGGCGGCCTGCGCGGCGCGGATGGCGACGGCGATGTTGTTGATGAGGCAGAACCCGTTTGGCCAGTCGGGCAGCGCATGGTGCCCCGGCGGGCGCGACAGGGCATAGGCGTTGGCAAGCCGGCCAGACAGGACCTCGGCCAGCGCCGCCTTGGCCAGCCCCGCCGACAGGGCGGCGATCTCGTATCCGCCGGGGCCGAATGGCGTGCGCAGGCCCAGCTCGCCTCCGCCGGCGTCCGAGGCCGCCTTGAACGCATCGAGATAGCTGGCGGGATGGACGCGCAGCAGGTCCTCGCGCGAGGCGGGCGGGGCCGAAGAAACGTGAAGTTCCGCCATCAGGCCAGACACTTCCAGCAGGTTCTTCAACCGCCGTTTTGTCTCGGGGTTTTCCGGCAGGCCGCCGCCCGGCTGCACGAACCCGCCCACCGGCGCGGTCAGGACGTAGTTGCCGCCCCCGTGCCAGAAACACCGCTCGTCGGTGAAGAAACCCGTAGCCATCCGCCCCTCCGTCTTTGCGCCAGCTTGACCAGCGCGCGGCCGGAGGCAAGAGTTTTCCGACAGGCCGGACCAACGGGGAGAGGACATGACCGATCTCAGCCATCTGGCCCGGCCGGGCGCCGACATCGCGGTGCGCGCCACCCCGAAGGCCGCCCGCGACCGGATCGTTGTGGAAGGCGAGGCGATCCGCGTCTATGTCACCGCCGCCCCCGAGGACGGCAAGGCCAACGAGGCGGTGCGCATCCTGCTGGCCAGGGCGCTCGGCCTGGCCAAGAGCCGGCTGACGCTGGTGCGCGGCCAGACCGCCCGCGACAAGGTGTTCCGCATCGCGGAATAGGGTGCAGGGCCGTCAGTCGACGGCCACGCCGTCGAGGATGGCGCGGTTCCAGAACCGCACCGTCACCTCGCCGCGCAGTCCCGCCTTGGTGGCGGGGTCCTCCGCCACCAGCGCCAGCGCCTCGGCCTTGGTGGGCACGTCGAGGATCATCAGGCTGCCGACCGGCGTCACGCCATCGTCGCTGCGCAGGCTGCCGGCGGCCAGGACGCGGTCCTTTACCGACAGTTCCCAGGCCCACATCGCGGCCATCAGCGCCCGGTCGGCGCGCAGCCGCGGGCCTTCGGGGCCATCCTCGGCGATCACCAGCCAGGCCATCAGCCGGCCTTCGGCTTCAGGCGATAGACGCCTTCGGGCAGGTTCAGCGCCGCGGCCAGTTCGCGGACCTGATGCATCGACAGGACGATCTTCGCCACCTTGTCCTCGCGCGGGTCATATTGCTCGACCGTCACGCATTCCTCGAACCCCTGGATCGTCACATCTTCCTCAAGATGCTGCGACCCTTCGTCGACCAGGGTGATGACGGTGGCGTCGAAATCATGTTCGATCGTAAACATGGGCCAAGCCTAACCCGATCGGCGAAGCGGCGCCACAGGCAAAGCATCGGCGCGGCTGCACTTTTCGCCGGCGGCGCGCTGGACTAGACAGGGGGGACCGACAGGGGACCAGATGATGAAACGCCGCCTTGCGCCCGCCCTTCTGCTGCTTGTGCTGGCCGCCTGCGCGCCGGTCGGCCCGCCGCCCTCCGAAGGGCCGGACCTGCCCTATGCCGCCCCCGAACCGGCGCTATCGCCGCAGGCGGCGGCGGCCAATTTCGCCCGGGTGGTCGACCGGATGCAGCCGGTGGCGCGCGACGAATGCCGCCGGCGGCTGGGCTGGGGCAACTGTGATTTCCGCATCGTCGTCGATACCTCGCCGGGCGCGCCGGCCAATGCCTATCAACAGCTGGACGCCGGCCGCCCGGTCATCGCCTTTACCGTGGCGCTGATCGCCCAGGCGCGCAACGCCGACGAACTCGCGTTCGTCATGGGCCACGAGGCCGCGCACCACATCCTTCAGCACATCCCGCGCGAGGAGCGTTCGGCGATGATGGGCGCGGTGGTGTCGGGGGCGATCGCGGCGGCGCTGGGGGGTGATCCCGGCACGATCCGGTCGGCGCAGCAGGCCGGGGCGGCGATGGGCGCGCAAAGCTATTCCAAGGACTTCGAGCTGGAGGCCGATGCGCTGGGCACGGTCCTGTCCTATCGCGCCGGCTTCGATCCGGGGCGGGGGGCGCTGTTCTTCAACCGGCTGCCCGATCCGGCCGGCGGCTTCATGAGCACCCATCCCCCGAACGCCCAACGGCTGGCCGTCGTCCGCCGGGTCCTGGCGCAACTGCGCCAGGGTGGGGCAGGCGGTCCCGGGCTTGATCCTGATCAATGACGCCGGGCGCAGGCGGGACGATTCTTGACTCGTCAGCCGGCAGGCAAGGAGGCATCCATGAACCGTTGGGCCGACCGGGAAAGCCCCATTGGCAACGGCCGTGAAGGGCCGGACGACGGGCTGGGCCTGCATGTCCATCTGACCCGGGTGATGGCACGCCGCCACGGCGTCAGCCTGTCGGAAGCCATGCGCCAGGGCATCCTCTGCCGCGCCGATTTCGCCCGGATGGTCGAGGTCTGCCGCCATTGCCCCGGCATTCCCGCGGTGTGCGAGGAGATGGCCGAAGACCACGACAATGCTGGCGCAGCACCTGACTGGTGTGGCAACCGGACGGTGCTGGAAGGACTGCGCGGGCTGGTCTGAGGCCCGCCGGGGCTTGACCCGGACGACCGCGCGGCCCAAGAGCCTGCCCATGCGCATCATCGACACCGACATCAACGACCGCGGCTCGCGCTATGCCGCCGCCGGCGGGCCGGTCGGCGACCGGGCAGGGGTGCAGGACTTCCTGCGGGCGCTCAAGCGCGAAAAGCGGTTCGCCAAGGCCACCCACAATTCCTGGGCGGTGATCCTGTCGGGTGAAACCGGCCCGGTGCCGCTGAAGGGCGACGATGGCGAGGCCGGGGCCGGCAATGTCATCCTGCGCCAGCTCGAGGCGGCGGGGCTGCAAGGCCATGTGGTGGTCGTGACCCGCTGGTATGGCGGCAAGCCCCTGGGCGGCGACCGTTTCCGCCATGTGCAGACCGCGGCGCAGCTCTATCTCTCGACACTGCCCTGACCGCGACGCCGGCTTTTCATGGCTGCCTGTCTTGCGCAAAACCGGATTCCACTTTTGCCGGACAGGCTCTAGTCTCTGCCCCAAGGGGACGGAGGAACAGATGGTGCGTGCATTCCTGGCCGGGCAGGTCCGGCGGTTCATCAACACTTGTCTGTGGTCCCTGCAGGGCTGGCTGGCGGCCTGGGCGACCGAAATGTCGCTGCGCCAGTGGACGGTGGTCAACATCCTGTCGGCGGCCTTGGCCTTCGCCCTGCCGCTCAGCGCCCTCGAACGGGCGCTGGTGCTGGGCTTCGGGCTGCTGATCCTGGCGGCCGAACTCTTCAACACCGCCATCGAGGAAGTGGTCGATCACGTCTCGCCGCAGGAACATCCGGCGGCGAAGAAAGCCAAGGATTGCGGCAGCGCCGGGGTGGCGCTGGTGGCCATCGCCGGCGGGGTGGTGTGGCTGGTCGTCCTTCTGGGTCGGTAAAAGGGGCCCGGATGGCCCCTTCCTGTGCCGCCTCCTTTAGCCCTGTGGCGGGTGGGCGTGGCGGAACATGTTCCAGGCAAAGCACAAGACCCCGACAAGAATCGCCAGTTCGGCGAGCGGTGCCAGCGGCACCATCTGGGCCTCGGTCAGCCGGCCCGAGAACAACAGCACCAGCAGCACCGCCAGCACCAGCGCCCCCACCTGGTGCAGCCAGAAGTGAACCTGGGCCAGGCGACTGGTGCCGGCGGCCGGGATCAGCCAGTAGGCCATGCCGAACAGCATCATCACCGCAAAGCCCAGGAGGTTGATATGCGCATGGGCGGGCGCCAGCGTATGGTCGTCCGACGCTCCCATGTAGATCCCGATCAGAACCCCGGCGATCAGGTAAAGCGGACCGATAACAAGAAAACCGCGCGCTACGTTCATGTCACTGTTTCCCGTGTGACGCAGGACGGATTGCCTGCCGGGAAAGGATAGCAGGCGGCGCGCTTCATTTGTGCAAATACGGTCGCTTCAGGCGACGCGGCCCCACAGATCGTAGTCGTTGGCCTCTTCGACGGTGACGGTGACGATGTCGCCGGTGGACAGCCCGTCGAAATCCTCGTCGATGAACAGGTTCCCGTCGATTTCCGGCGCATCGGCCTTGGTGCGGCAGGTGGCGCCGTCCTCGTCCATCTCGTCGACGATCACCTCGATCCGGCGGCCGACCTTGGCCGCCAGCTTGGCCTCGGAAATGGCCTGGGCCTTTTCCATGAACCGCTCCCAGCGGTCCTGCTTGACCGCGTCGGGCACATGGTCCGGCAGGTCGTTCGACCGTGCGCCCTTGACGTTTTCATACTGGAAGCAGCCGACGCGATCGAGTTGCGCCTCGTCCAGCCAGTCCAGCAGCGTCTGGAACTCCGACTCGGTCTCGCCGGGATAGCCGACGATGAAGGTCGAGCGCAGCGCGATCTCGGGGCAGATCGCCCGCCAGGCGGCGATCTCGTCCAGCGTTTTCGCCGCCGCCGCCGGCCGCGCCATGCGCCGCAAGACCTCGGGGTGGGCATGCTGGAAGGGAATGTCGAGATAGGGCAGCACCAGCCCCTCGGCCATCAGTGGCACCAGGTCGCGGACATGGGGGTAGGGGTAGACATAATGCAGCCGGACCCAAGCCCCGAGCGATCCGAGGTCGCGGGCCAGGTCGGTGATATGGGCGCGATGCTCGCGGCCATCGCGCCCGGCGCTGGTGGCATGTTTCAGGTCGACCCCATAGGCCGAAGTGTCCTGGCTGATGACCAGAAGTTCGCGCACCCCGGCCTCGACCAGCTTTTCAGCCTCGCGCAGCACCGCGTGCGCCGGTCGGCTGACCAGCCTGCCGCGCATGTCTGGGATGATGCAGAACTTGCACTTGTGGTTGCAACCTTCGGAAATCTTTAGATAAGAATAGTGCCTTGGCGTCAGTTTGACCCCGGTGGCCGGCAGAAGGTCGACGAACGGATCGGGCGATGGCGGCACCGCCCGGTGAACCGCATCCAGCACCGCCTCGTACTGCTGCGGGCCGGTGACGGCCAGCACCTGCGGATGCGCCCCGGTGATGAACTCGGGCTCGGCGCCCAGGCAGCCGGTCACGATCACCCGGCCATTCTCGGCCAGCGCCTCGCCGATCGCCTCCAGGCTTTCCGCCTTGGCGGTGTCGAGGAAGCCGCAGGTATTGACGATCACCGCCTCGGCCCCGCGATAGTCGGGGCTGATCTGATAGCCCTCGGCGCGGAGCCGGGTCAGGATGCGCTCGCTGTCCACCAGCGCCTTCGGGCAGCCGAGCGAGACCATGCCGATGGTCGGCTGGCCGTCGCGGCGGTCGGCGTCGAAAACCGGGCGCGGCGCGAGATCGGGGCGCAGGTTCGGGGGGTTCTGGCTCATCCTGTCCACCTTCAAAGGCCGAAGGGCAGCCGCCTCCTGCCGCTGCCCTTTCACTCTGGTCCAATATACCGGGGTCGCGCCCCGGGCCGCCCTAGCGACGCCGGTCGCGGCGCGCGCTCATCGGCTGGAAGGCGACGCCGACATGGGCCTCGCAATAGGGCTTGCCCTGCTGGCTCGGCAGGCCGCAGAACCAGAAATCGTCGGTCGCCGGGTCGCCGATCGGCCATTTGCAGGTGCGTTCGGTCAGTTCCATCAGCGGAATGCGGCGGGCGCGCTTCTCGACCTCGCGCACCGAGGCCAGCGCCTCGGCGGAAATCTCTCCGGCCGAGGGTTGCGGCGGCAGCGGCTGGCCGGCCGGGATGATCTGCTTGCGCATCGGCGCGGGGCTGGCGGCGGCTCCGTCCGGGCGCGCGGGCGCCGGTCGCGGCTCGGGCCGTGGCGCGGCGGCGGCCGCAGCCGGGCGGGGCGGGGCCTCGGCGCGAGGCGCGGCTTCAGGCTCGGCGGCCCGCGTCTCCGTCTCGCGCTGTTCCTTGACCTCGGGCTGCCCCGGCGCGCCCACGCGGTTGGACAGGCCCAGCCGGTGCACCTTGCCGATCACCGCATTGCGGGTGACCGAGCCCAGTTCCTTCGCGATCTGGGATGCCGACTGGCCCTCGGACCACATCTTCTTCACCAATTCGACGCGCTCGTCGGTCCAGGACATCGCCACCCTCGGTTTGCCGCAAACCACCGCTCCGGGGCCAGTCGCCCGGCCCTGCAGGTCCGCATTCTGATCGGCCCCATTCTAGCGGGGACGAACCGAGATACAAGCAACGCGCCCGGAATTCAAGCGCCGGCGCTGTGGCAACACCCGCCTCTCGGCGGGTTCCGCACCGACAAGTGCGCCATTTACAACGGCCCGCCGGTCGGCTAGGCAGGCGGAATGATCGCCCGGACCGCCCTCATCGCCCGTCCCCGACGCCGTCGCTTCTGACGCGAACGATCAGCCGTGGCCCCGGCCACACTCCCTTCCGCCCCGCTCAGTCACGTTGACACGATCCGCCGCCTTTGGCACGGATTGGCCTCTGCCCCCGGAGTTCGCCCATGATCCCTTCGATCCTTCCGACCTACAACCGCGCCCCCCTTGCCTTCGAACGCGGCGAAGGCTCGTGGCTGATCGCCACCGACGGCAGCCGCTATCTCGACCTCGGGGCGGGAATTGCGGTCAATGCGCTGGGCCATGCCAATCCCGACCTGGTCGCGGCGCTGACCCAGCAGGCGGCGAAGGTCTGGCATGTGTCGAACCTCTACGACATTCCCGAACAGCGGCGGCTGGCCGACCTGCTGGTCGCCCATACCTTCGCCGATACGGTGTTCTTCACCAACTCGGGCACCGAGGCGGCGGAACTGGCCATCAAGATGGCCCGCAAGTACTGGAGCGAACAGCCCGAGCCGCGCACCGAGATCCTGACCTTCGAAGGCGCCTTCCACGGCCGCTCGACCGGGGCGATCGCGGCGGCGGGTTCGGAAAAGATGGTCAAGGGCTTCGGGCCGCTGATGCCCGGATTTCGGCAACTGCCCTGGGGCGACATGGCCGCGCTCGAGGCCGCGATCGGCCCGCAGACCTGCGCGGTGATGCTCGAACCGATCCAGGGCGAGGGCGGTATCCGCGCCCTGCCGGACGCCGACCTGCGGCGCATCCGCGAACTCTGCGACCGGACCGGCGCGCTGCTGATCCTCGACGAGGTGCAATGCGGCATGGGCCGCACCGGGCGGCTCTTCGCCCATGAATGGGCCGGGATCGCCCCCGACATCCTGATGGTCGCCAAGGGCATCGGCGGCGGCTTCCCGCTGGGCGCGGTGCTGGCCAGTGAAAAGGCCGCCGCGGCGATGGTCGCCGGCACTCACGGCTCGACCTACGGCGGCAATCCCCTGGCCTGCGCCGTGGGCGCCCGCGTCACCGAGATCATCGCCGATCCGGCCTTTCTGGCCGAGGTCGGCCGCAAGTCCGGCCTCTTCCGCCAAAGGCTCGAGGCGCTGGCCGCCGCCCATCCCCACATCATCGACAGCGTGCGCGGCCAGGGCCTGATCCTCGGGCTGAAGCTGAAGATCGCGCCGGCCGATCTGGTCAAGGCCGGCTACGCCGAACATCTGCTGACGGTGCCGGCCGCCGACACTACCCTGCGGCTCCTGCCGCCCCTGACCATCAGCGACGCCGAGATCGCCGAGGCGGTCGACCGGCTCGACCGCGCCGCCACCGCGCTGGAAAGGGCCGGCTGACATGACCGCGCCCCGCCGCCGCCGACGAAACCGCTGACCCGCGCCGCCCTTCTTCCGTTTGCAAATATCCTCGGGGGGACCGGGGGGCAGACAGCCCCCCGGCCTTGCCGGAAAGGAAAGCCGCCATGAACCATTTCCTCGACATCCACACCACCGCGCCGCAGGACCTGCGCGCCATGATCGACCAGGCCCGCGCCATGAAGGATGCCCGCAGCGGCCTTCCCAAGGGCATGCCCGACGCCGAAACGCCGCTCGCCGGCCGCATGGTCGCGCTGATCTTCGAAAAGCCCTCGACCCGCACCCGCATCTCGTTCGACGTCGGCACCCGCCAGATGGGCGGCGAGGTCATGGTCCTGTCGGGCAAGGACATGCAGCTCGGCCACGGCGAATCGATCGCCGACACGGCGCGGGTGCTGTCGCGCTATGTCGATCTCATCATGCTTCGGACCTTCGAGGAGGCGACGCTGCTCGAGATGGCCGAACATGCGACGGTGCCGGTCATCAACGGCCTGACCGACGCGAGCCATCCCTGCCAGATCATGGCCGACATCGTCACCTACGAGGAACATCGCGGCGGGGTGGCCGGGCGCAAGTTCGTCTGGTCGGGCGACGGCAACAATGTCTGCACCTCTTGGCTGCACGCCGCCGGCCAGTTCGGCTTCGACCTCACCTTCACCGGCCCCGAGACGCTCGACCCCAACCCGCGGGCGGTCGAGTTCGCCCGGGCCAAGGGCCGCCGGGTCGAGATCGTCCGCGATCCGCTGGCCGCCGCCGCCGGAGCCGACGCGATCGTCACCGATACCTGGGTCAGCATGCATGATCCCGAAAGCGCCCGCGAACGCCGCCACAACCAGCTGCGCCCCTACCAGGTCGACGAGACGATGATGGCGCGGGGCAAGCCCGACGCCCTGTTCATGCACTGCCTGCCCGCCCACCGCAACGAAGAGGCGACCAGCACGGTGATGGACGGGCCGCAGTCGGTGATCTTCGACGAAAGCGAAAACCGGCTGCACGCGCAAAAGGCGATCCTGCGCTATTGCCTGGGGGTGTGACGGCCCCCGCGGCCCCGGCGCGGCCCCTTCCGCTTTGCCCCGCGCCGGCATAGGGTCGCGCCAGGAAACCGACAGGAGACTCTCATGGCCCTCTACGACGAATTCGTCCCGCCGCTCAGCCACGCGCTGAAAGGCCTGTCCGCCATCCTCGCCAAGGCCGAGGCTCATGCCGAGGCGAAGAAGATCGACCCGTCGGTGCTGCTGTCTGCGCGGCTCTATCCCGACATGTTCGCGTTCACGCGCCAGGTGCAGGTCGCCTGCGACCAGGCGCGGCGCGCCATCGCCCGGCTGAAGGGGCAGGAGCCCGAGTCGGTGCCCGACACCGAAACCACCTTCGCCGACCTGCGCGCCCGCATCGCCGGGACCGTCGCCGCGCTCGAGGCGGTCAAGCCCGGCGATTTCGACGGGGCGGAAGCGCGCACCATCACCTTCAAGGCCGGCCCGGCCGAGATGAGCTTCAAGGGCCTCGACTACATCCGCAGCTGGATCCTGCCGAACTTCTATTTCCACAAGACCGCCGCCTACGCGATCCTGCGTCACAACGGCGTCGAACTGGGCAAGGCGGATTTCCTGCGCTGAGCGGGGGAGCTGCCGGATCAATCGAAATCTGCAGCGATGACCGAGCGCGAGGCCATCGCCTCGCGCGTCACGCGCCCGGTTTCAGCCTGCCCTGGCCGTGCGCCAAGCGCACGGCCAGCCCCCGCCCTCCGGGTGGCGGGGGCTTCGCCCCCACCGGGCGGGTGCTGACCGTGCCCGCAGGTTCGGGAAGGCGGCCCCCCCTTGGCCCTTCCTCGCGTCAGGGCCAACGGACCGGGTGACGCGCCACCGGCGCGTCCCCTGATCGGTCCGGGAAGTGAAAACCGGCAGGCGATGCTTCGGATTGATCTGATCCTGCTTCAGCTGCCCCGCGGCTTGGCGCGCAATGTCGGCTCGGCGGCGGTCGGGTCCTCGGGCCAGGGGTGGCGGGGATACTGGCCGCGCATGTCCTTGCGCACGTCGGCATAGGAATTGGCCCAGAAGCCCGGCAGGTCCAGCGTCACCTGCACCGGGCGCTGCGCCGGCGACAAAAGCGTGATCCGCAGCGGCAGCCGCCGGGGGCCGATGGTCGGATGCTCGGCCACCCCGAACAGTTCCTGCAACCGCAGCGCGATCGCCGGATGGTCGCCGTCATAGTCGATCGGCACCGCCCGGCCCAGGGGCGTGACGAACTGCGCCGGCGCCAGCCGGTCGACCAGCTGCAACTCGTCCCAGCTCAGCGCGCCCTTCAGCGCCTCGGTCAGGTCGAGCGCCCTCAGTTCCGCCTCGCTCCGCTTGCCGGAAAGGAAGGGCAGGAGCCAGTCGCCGGCGGTGGCGAGCAGCCCGTGGTCGGAAAAGTCCGGCAGGTCGGCGCCTTCGCGGCGCAACAGCTCGACCCGTGCGCGGAAGCGGCGGGCGGCGGGGCTCCAGGGCAGGCCGATCAGCCGGATTCCGTCCAGCGCCGCTTCGGCCAGCGCTTCGGGCGGGGCGTCGGGCCAGGGCCGGTCGGCCAGCACCAGCGCCCCGAACCGTTCCTGCCGGCGCGCCACCACCCTTCCGTCGCGCCGCGACCATTCGCAGACATTGCGCCAGCCGATCCGGTCGGCGTAAAGGCGGCGCAAGGCATCCTCGGACAGTTCGATCCCCTGCCGCAGCTTGGCTTCGCGCGGGTCGCCGTCCAGATCGGTGGCGACGATCAGGCGGGCGCGGCCCAAGGGGTCGCCGGCCGCGGCGATGGCGCCCTTGCCGCCCGACAGGACGAAGCGCGGGGCATCGCCCGACCGGCGCAGGCCGATGCGGTCGGGATAGGCCAGCGCGGCCATTTCGGCGGGGCCGTGGCCGCCGTCCGGCGTGCCGGCGACCAGCCGCGCCAGGCGCGCGGCCTCGGTCCGCACCCGCTGGGCGACGGCGCGATCCACCCGTTCGGGATGGTCGGCCTCGAACCCCCGGGGGTCGCGCACCGCCGCCAGCCGCAGCGCCAGATCGGCGGCCGCGCCGCGCAGGGGATCGCGCTCGGCCAGCAGCGCCGCCAGCAGCGCGGCACCCGGCCCGGCCACAGCCAGCATGTGCCCCAGCCGCGGATGCAGCGGCAGCGCCGCCAGCCGCCGTCCGTGCGCGGTGATCCGGCCGCCGGCGTCGAGCGCCCCGAGCCCCGCCAACAGCGCCCGCGCCTCGGCCAGCGCCGGGGCCGGGGGCGGGGTCAGGAAGGCGAGATCGGTCCCGTCCGACCCCCACAGCGCCAGTTCCAGCGCCAGCCCGGCCAGATCGGCGGCCTCGATCTCGGGCGGCGGAAAGGCGGCCAGCGCGCCCTCTTCGCCCTTGGTCCACAGCCGGTAGCAGACCCCCGGCGCCACCCGACCGGCGCGGCCGCGCCGCTGTTCGGCTTCGGCCCGCGTCACCCGTTCGGTCACCAGCCGCGCCATGCCCGAGGCCGGATCGAAGCGCGCCCGCCGCGCCCGGCCGCCATCGACCACCACCCGCACATCCTCGATGGTCAGCGAGGTTTCGGCGATGGCCGTCGCCAGCACCACCTTGCGCCCCGATCCGGCGGCCCCGATCGCCGCCCGCTGCGCGGCAAAATCCATCGCCCCGTAAAGCGGACGCAGCACGCAGTCCGCAGGCAGGCGGCCGGACAAAAGCGCCTCGGTCCGCCGGATCTCGCCCTCGCCGGGCAGAAAGACCAGGACCCCGCCCTCGGTTTCCTCGACGGCCTGCGCCACCAGCCCGGCCATCGCGGTTTCCAGCCGGGTTCCGGCGGCGGTCGGGCGCGGCAGCCAGCGGGCTTCGACCGGGAAGGCCCGGCCTTCGGCGGTGATGACCGGCGCGCCGTCCAGCATCGCCGCCACCGGGCCGGCTTCGAGCGTCGCCGACATGACCACGATGGTAAGATCGGGACGCAGCGCACCCCGCACTTCCCAGCAGAGCGCCAGCCCCAGATCGGCATTCAGCGATCGTTCGTGGAATTCGTCAAAGATCACCGCCCCCACCCCCGCCAGTTCGGGGTCGGACTGGATCATCCTTGTCAGGATGCCTTCGGTCACCACCTCGATGCGGGTGCGCTGGCCGACCTTTGCCTCGCCCCGGATCCGGTAGCCGACCGTTTCGCCCGCCGCTTCGCCCAGCGTCTCGGCCATCCGCTCGGCCGCCGCCCGCGCCGCCAGCCGCCGGGGTTCCAGCATCAGGATGCGGCCCGGCACCGCCCCGGATTCCAGCATCGCCAAGGGCACGCGGGTGGTCTTTCCGGCCCCCGGCGGCGCCTGCAGGACGGCGCGGCCGTGGCTGGCAAGGGCGTCCAGCAACGCGGGCAAAACGGCGTCGATCGGCAGGGCAGGGGCGCGGGTCATGGCCCCTTATCGCCGGATCATCCGGCCTTTGCCATAGAGCGTGTCCATCGAAATCTCGGTCACATGCACCAGCCCGCCGCCGGCGTCTTCATAGGTCAGGCGGAAGGGAAAGCGGCTCTTTTCGGCCATGTCCTCGGGGGTGAAGCCCTGCAGGCGGCGGTATTCGCCATCGCAGGCGATCCGGCCCTGGTCGTCGGTCGCGGGCGGGCCAAGCACCACCTGGCTGCGTCGCCGTCCGTCGAACAGCGTCAGGTGCAGGTTGCAGGCCTGCGCCGCCGGCATGTCACGCAAGACCATGTAGAGCGCGGTCAACGGGTCGACGGTGCCGCCCTGGGTCGCGGGGTCGATGTCCTCGACCCGCGGCGGGCGCGGCGGGTTGTAGGATTTGACCTGCGGCACCCCGCCGCGATAGGCCATCACCGCCTGCGACTGGCGCTTGCCGGTGTCGGCATTTTCGGTATAGCGCGACGGCACCGGGCCGGCGGCCACGATCCGGCCCCGGGCGGTGGCGTCATAGCGGATATGCTTGACCCAGCCCAGCAGCCCGGCGCTGGCGAGCGTGCCGGCGACGTCATAGGTCTGGTCGTCCGACCAGCCGCGCAGGTCCAGGCGGGCGGCGGTAAAGCCATGGATCGAAATGGAAAAGCCGGCGTCGGTGCGGATGCCAGCCGCGGGGGCAGCCTGCGCGCCGGCGACGGTGGCGGCCAGCCACAAGGCGGCAAAAGCTGCCGCCCGCCGGCCTGTGCGCGTGCCCCGTCCTGCAAGAGTCCTAATGCCCATCCTGTTCCTGCCCGTTGCCTGCGACGCGCCGCCACTGGACAGGAGGGCGGCGGAAAAGGCAAGAAACACCGGTGCGGCGGGCCTGTTCCCGGCCGCCGTCGCGCAACCTTCCGCCGGAGCCGGGCCATGCAGACCGACGAACTGACACGAAAGCTGCTGGCGGGCGACCGCCGGGCGCTGGCCAGGGCGATCACCCTGGTCGAAAGCCGCCGCGCCGATCACCGGGCCGAGGCGCTGCGCCTGCTGGCAGCGGTCGGAAAGCCGGGCCGCCAGGCGCTGCGCATCGGGCTGTCGGGCACGCCGGGGGTCGGCAAGTCGAGCTTCATCGAGGCGTTCGGCCTGTTCCTGACGGGGCAGGGGCTGAAGGTCGCGGTGCTGGCGGTCGATCCGTCGTCAGCGCGCTCGGGCGGCTCGATCCTCGGCGACAAGACGCGGATGGAACGGCTGTCGCGCGACCCCCTGGCCTTCATCCGGCCCTCGCCCAGCCAGGCGGAACTGGGCGGCGTCGCCCGGCGCAGCCGCGAGGCGGTGGCGCTGTGCGAGGCGGCGGGGTTCGATCTGGTGCTGGTCGAAACGGTGGGCGTCGGCCAGTCCGAAACGCTGGTCGCCGGCATGGTCGACCTGTTCCTGTTGCTGATCGCGCCGGCGGGCGGGGACGAACTGCAGGGCGTCAAGCGCGGCATCATGGAAATGGCCGACCTGATCCTGGTGAACAAGGCCGATGGCGATCTGCTGGCGCAGGCCAGCCGCACCCGTTCCGACTATGCCGGGGCGCTCGATGGCCGTTGCGCAAGCGGCCGCAGGACCCGACGGGTTCCCCCAAGGCCCTGTGCGTGTCGGCGGTCGAGGGCCGGGGGCTGGACGAGGTCTGGGCGGCGATCGACGCTGGCCGGCTGGCGGCGCGACCACGGTATTCTGTCCGCCACCCGCGCTGCCCAGTACTCGCCACTGGTTCGGAGGAGGTTCGCTGGTGGCTGCTGGCGCGGTTGAGCGCCGACCACCATCTGCGGGCGCGGATGGCGGCGCTGGGGCCGAGGTCGAGGCCGGCGCCTCGCCGTCCGGAGCGGCGGTGCGCATGCTGCGCGAGATGGGCGCGGGCTGACCCGGCGGCGGCGGGGCCTTGCCCCGCCATTCCTTCGCTTGACGCGCCGGCCTCCGGCGGGGATATTTTCCAACGGAAGAATTGGCGAGCGCGCCGGTCAGGCCAGCACGACCGGCTGGCCGTGCGGGGTGGCCAGGTGAGGCGCGGGTCCAGGCGGCCTGATGCCGCCTCGGCCGCCGGGGCCGCGCCGCTGGCCGCCAGCAGCGTTTCCAGCGTTTCGAGCCAGGCGTTGTAATAATCCGCGCCGCCGTCGAGCGGGCGGGCGGCACCGTGGCGGGCGAGGGTGGCGCCGAAGGCCCGCGTCCAGTCGGGCCAAGTGAACTGGCCGGCTTCGGACAGGGCGACGGTCAGGGCAAAAATCTGCGCCTGCCAGGGTTCGTCGAAACGGGACGGTTCGGGCGCGGTCATGCCGGCTCCAGGTAGCTTTGCCAGAGATCGGCGGTCACTTCGTCGGTCGGGTTTTCCGGCCGGTCCCACAGGTCGGCGGCGCGGAAGGCGACGGTATAGAGCGGCTCCGGCGCCTCGCCCAGCCCCTGGCCGTTGCGGTCGGGAAAGACGTGGGGGCCGTGCGACAGGATCACCCGGCCGACCTTGCCCGCTGCGTAAAGGGGCAGGCGGGTATGGCCGCCGGGAACGAAGGCGTTGCCGGGCGGCGTGCGGGTGCGGACCTGATCGCCGACGGCGAAGGCGGGGGCGGCGCCGGGGCGGGCATAGGGCGAGCCGCGTTGCAGGACGCCGGCGACGCGGTCGGCGGTCAGGGCGCGCGGGGAGAGGGGGGCGGGGGCGGCGGTTCCCGATTGCAGTTCAGCCGCGCTGACCAGACCCTTGGCCACCAGCAGGTCGGCCAGCGCCGCGAGCCATTTTTCGTAGTAGGACAGGCGCGCATAGCCGGGCAGCCGTTCGCGCGCCGCGCGGGATTCGTCGATGGTCCAGGCCCCGAGTCCGCCTGCCGCCAAGGTCAGCCCCAGCGCCGCGCGCTGCCAGGGCGCGCCGATCGCGGCGAAGCCGTCCGGTTCGGGGACGACCGGCCCGTCGCCCATGCGCCCGCCCATGTCGTGCGGGCGTCTCATGCAGCAGGCTCCGGCGGGTAGGCGAGGCCGGTGCCGATCATCGAATCGCGGCTGACCAGTCCGGCCAGGCGGGTTTCGTCCCAGCCTTCGGTTCCGGCCGGGCGTTCGGGGATCACTAGATAGCGGACCTCGGCGGTGGAATCCCACACGCGGATGGCGGTGGTCTCGGGCAGGGTGACGCCGAAGTCGGCCAGCACGGCGCGCGGTTCGCGCACCGCCCGCGCCCGGTAGGCATCGGACTTGTACCAGCCCGGCGGAATGCCCAGAAGCGGCCAAGGGTAGCAGGAGCAGAGCGTGCAGACGACCATGTTGTGCTGGCCGGGGCGGTTTTCGACCGCCACGACATGTTCGCCCTGGCGGCCAGAAATGCCCATCTCGGCCATCGCGGCGTTGGCGTCGGCCAGCAGCCGGGCGCGGAAGGCCGGATCGGCCCAGGCGCGGGCGACCAGCGCCGCGCCGAGGTGCGGCCCCACCCTGGTTTCATAGGTGTCGAGGATCGCCTCGACCGCGGCGGGATCGACCAGGCCCTTGCGGGTCAGGATCGTTTCCAGCGCCTTGACCCGCAGCGCCGGGTCCGACGGCAGCAGGCTGTGGGGATGATCGGGGTCGTGGTCATGGGAATGATCGTGGGCCATTGGGCCAGAATGGTCGCGCCGGATGCGGTTGTCCAGCCGGATCGGCGGCGGAGCGCAGGCGCCCTTTCCTGAACCGGCCGGCTGGGCGGGGCTGGCCGGCTCAGTCATCAATCCGGCAGGCCGATGTCGCGGCGCATGTGCGGCGACAGCGACCGGATCGCGTCGCGGGTCGGCCGGTCGAAGCGGCGGTCGCTCTCGCGGTCGGGCTCTTCGCTGCGCAGAAGGTTGAAAATGCGCGAAATCAACGAGATGTGCGGAAGGGTGGGGGTGCTGCAATCGCTCATGGCGGGGTTCCTTCGGTGTGTCGGTATCTGGGATGAGTATGCGCGCCCGACCACTGGAAAACCAATCGAATGACCGCTACCATCCATTAACAGGACTTATGGCTATGAAGAACGCAATCCCCCAGGCTCTGCCCCCGCTCGCCGCCATCCGTGCCTTCGAGGCGGCGGCGCGGCATGGCAGCTTTACCCACGCCGCGACCGAGCTGGGCATGACGCAGGCGGCGGTTTCCTACCAGATCCGGGTGCTCGAGGACCGGGTGCAACTGCCGCTGTTCCGCCGCAACGCCCGGGGGGTGACGCTGACCGCCGACGGGGCGCGGCTGGCCGAACGGGCCAGCGAGGCGCTGGAGATCCTGCGCCAGGCTTTCGCCGAGGTGCGGCGGTCGAGCGACGAGACGCTGGTGATCAGCGCGCTTGGCACCTTCGCCGCGCATGTGCTGGCGCCGCGTCTCGGGCAGTTCCAGATCAGCCACCCCTGGATCACCACGCGGGTCGAGGTGGATCAGCGGCTGGTCGACCTGCAGGCGGGCGAGGCCAGCGTGGCGATCCGCTACGGGCTTGGGAAATGGCCGGGACTGAAGGCGGACTTCCTGCTCGGCACCACGTTCACGCCGATGATCGGCCGGGCTTATGTTGACCGCTACGGCCTGCCCGAACGCCCCGAGGACCTGCGGCGCCTGCCGCTGATCGACCCCGACGACAGCGGCTGGGCGCAGTGGTTCGACGCCGTGGGCCTTGCCGCGCCGCCGCCGGCGGTGGGCGGTCGCAGCCTGATGCTCGGGATGGAGCTTCTGTCGTTGCAGGCGGTGCTGGCCGGGCAGGGGGCCGGCCTGCTGACGCCGTTCTATTTCCGCGACATGGTGGCGCGCGGCGACCTGATCCAGCCGTTCGACATCGCGATCCGGGACAGGGGGTCGATCTGGCTGTGCTATCCCGAACGGCGCCGCAACGCCCCGGCGATCCGCGCCTTCCGCGACTGGCTTCTGGCCGAGATGCGGGCTATGGTGCCGGCCGACGGTCAGGATCAGGGGCCGGCGCCCGGCAACTAGCCACGGTCGATGAATCGCTTGACGGCGCGGCGCTTTGCCCGTATCTGGCCCGGACGGAATTCATGGCGCTGCCCGGTCGGCGCCCGCATGTGATATGGGAATGGGGCGGCTGCCGCCCGAGCGGAAGGAAGAACAAGATGTCGCGCGTCTGCGAACTGACGGGCAAGGGCCCGATGTCGGGCAACAATGTGAGCCACGCCAACAACAAGACCCGCCGCCGGTTCCTTCCGAACCTGAACGAGGTCACGCTGATCTCGGACGCGCTGGGCCAGTCGTTCAAGCTGCGCATCTCGGCCGCCGGCCTGCGTTCGGTCGACCATCGCGGCGGGCTCGACGCCTTCCTGGCCAAGGCCAAGGACGACGAGCTGTCGGCCCGCGCGCTGAAGATCAAGAAAGACATTGAAAAGGCCCAGGCCGCAGCCTGACGCCTGCCGATACGGTTTTTCGCCAGCCCCGCCCCGCATGACCGCGCGGCGGGGCTGCGTCATTCGCGCCCCTTCCCCTTGCGCGACGGGGCGGCTAGGGCTTGGCGTGCAATCCTGTTGCCGAAAGGTCCGTCATGTCCGTTACCCGTCGCTCGCTGTTCTCCGCCGCCGCCGCACTGGCCCTGTTTGCCGCCGGCCCGGCGCTGGCCCATGACGGCGTGCATGTGACCGACGCCTATGCGCGCTTCGTCCCCGGCGCCCGCACCGGTGCGATCTACCTGACCATCGAGAACCACGCCAAGGTCGAGGAACATCTGGTGTCGGTGGCCACTGACATCGCCGGCAAGACCCAGCTGCACCAGTCGGTTCAGGGGTCGGACGGGATGATGGCCATGCCCGAAATGACCGACGGGCTGGCGATCGCACCCGGCGCCATCGCCCAGCTGAAAAGCGGCGGTGATCACATCATGGTCATGGACCTGAAGACCCATCCCAAGGATGGCGATACCTTCACCCTGACCCTGACCTTCAGCCATGCCGGCCAGGTCAAGGTCGAGGTGCCGGTCAGGAACAAGCCCTGAGCCGCGTCAGCCGACCACCTGCGCCGGATAGCCTTCGGCCGACAGGGCGGCCAGCAGCGCCTCGGGCGCCGCGGTGCCGGTGACATCGACGGTGCGGGTGGCAAGATCGACTTCGACGCGCGCCGCCCGGTCGACACCGGCGATGGTCTTTTCGACCGTCGCCTTGCAGTGACCGCAGCTCATGTCGGGAACGGAAAGCTTCATCGCGGGACTCCAACAGATCACGCCTGCTATGTCGGGGCTGGGGGCAGCGGCGTCAACGGGGGATGTGTCATTTTCAACGGCGCGCCCGTCGCAATTGCGCTTTGGGCGGCGCGGGCGATGCGCTATGGCCTGCGCATTGCCCGTGTGACGTCTGGAACAGGTCTTGCCCTCGCTCCGCCGCAGCCTCGCCTCGCTTTCCGCTCTCGCCACGTTCGAGGCCGCCGCCCGCCACGGCAGCTTCACCCTGGCGGCGGTCGAACTTGGCGTGTCGCAGGCGGCGGTCAGCCGGCAGGTCAAGGCGCTGGAGGATGACCTCGGCGCGGCGCTGTTCCTGCGCCGCCACCGCCAGGTCGAACTGACCCATGCCGGGCGGCTCTTGTCGGCCAGCGTGACCACCGGCTTCGACCGGATCGCCGAAACCATCGCCAGCCTGCGCCAGAGCCACGGCACCAGCAGCGTCACCATCGGCGCGACGCTGGCCATGTCGCACTTCTGGCTGCTGCCGCGCCTCACCTCGTTCCGCAGCGCCCATCCCGGCGTGCAGATGCGGGTCATCTCGCAGGACGCAGGGTTCGACCTGCGGCGCGGGGATGCGCAGATTGTCATACGTTATGGCCGCCCGCCCTTTCCCGGCGCCCGGGTCATCGCCAGCCTTGCCGACGACATCTGCCCGGTCTGCAGCCCGGCCTTCCGCGACGGGCTGGGCGGCATCGACCCGGACGCCGCCCTGTTCGGCCTGCCGCTGATTGCGACCGACTGGCCCGATCCCGGCTGGGAAACCTGGGGCATCTGGGCTGAGCGTGCCGGCCTTGGCCGCCCCGACCTGCACATCGGGTTGCGGTTTTCGCATTATGCCGACACGATTCAGGCCGTGATGAACGGCGAAGGCGTGGCGCTGGGCTGGGTCCGGCTGGTGTCGGGTCTGCTGGAGGAGGGGCGGCTGGTGCGGCTGGGCAGCCGCAGCGTTCCCGCCGGGGCGGGCTATCATGTCGTGGTGGCCGACGATTACCAGCCAAGCCCGGCCGCCGCGCTCGCGCTGGACTGGATGGCCGCCGAAATCGCGCGGGCCACGCCTTTCACATAATCCAGGGTTATCCAAATCGGGATATTTTCTGCCCGTCACAGATCGACGTGTGGCAACTAAGCTCGCGTAATCACGGCCGTTCGGGCGCGCCCGGGGGGGGGTGATCAGGGGGGACTCGCCGATGACCTTTGCCGCACCGCTGCCGCCCATTCCTTCCGCCGGCGCCCGACCGGTCAGGTCGGCCGACAGCGCCGGGCGCCAGCGGCAGTTCGTCTTCGTGCTGCTCGATCAGTTCACCCATCTGGCCTTTTCCTGCGCGGTCGAACCCTTGCGGCTGGCCAACCATGTGGCGGGGCGGGCGCTTTACGGCTGGACCACGATGGCGCCGGGCGGCGCGCCGGTGCGGGCGTCAAACGGCATCGCGGTGATGGTCGACGGCGATCTCGCGGCCCTCAGCCCGCGCGAGACGCTGGTGGTCGTCGGCGGGCAGACCCCGCGCGGCGCGATCGACCCACATCTTCTGGCCTGGCTGCGCCGGCAGGTGGCGCACGGCGTGCCGCTGATCGGCGTCTGCGCCGCCACCACCGCGCTGGCCGACGCCGGCCTGATCCGCAACCAGCGTTGCGCCGTGCACTGGGAACTGTGCGACGCCTTTTCCGAACTGCACCCCGATGTCGACGTGGTGCAGGGCACCTTCGCGCTGGACCATGTCGCCACCGCCGCCGGCGGTGCGGCCTCGGCCGACCTGATGCTGCACCTGATCGGCCGCGACCACGGGCCGGGGCTGGCCGGGCAGGTCGCCGACCAGATGATCTATTCCGGCATGCGCGGCCCGATGGCGCCGCAGACCAATTCGCTGCATGGGCGCCTCGGCACCCGCAACCCGCGCCTGATTGCCGCCCTGCGGCTGATGGAGGCGACCATCGCCGAGCCGATCTCGATGGTCGAACTGGCCGAACGGGCAGGGGCCTCGGTGCGCCAGTTCGAACGGCTGTTCCAGCGCCACCTGAAGACCTCGCCGCGCCAGCACTACCTTGAACTGCGCCTGGATCGCGCCCAGAAGCTGCTGGCGCAGACCGATATGCCGGTCACCGCCATCGCGCTGGCCTGCGGCTTTGGCTCGCCGTCGCATTTCTCCAAGAAATACCGGCAGCATTTCGGCCATTCCGCCCATTCGCGCCGGCCAACGAAACCCGCAGCCGCCGCTTGACCGGCCCCGATTTCCCGCGCATATCCGCGCGCATGACCGATCTCGCACAAATCCGCAATTTCTCCATCGTGGCCCACATCGACCACGGCAAATCCACGCTGGCCGACCGTCTGATCCAGACGACCGGCACGGTCGCCGACCGCGACATGAAGGCCCAGCTTCTCGACAGCATGGACATCGAGCGCGAACGCGGCATCACCATCAAGGCCAACACCGTCCGCATCGACTACAAGGCGAAGGACGGCAAGGATTACGTCCTGAACCTGATCGACACGCCCGGCCATGTCGACTTCGGCTATGAGGTCAGCCGCTCGATGCGCGCGGTCGAAGGCTCGCTCCTGGTCGTCGATGCCAGCCAGGGGGTCGAGGCGCAGACACTGGCCAACGTCTATCAGGCCATCGACGCGGGCCATGAGATCGTGCCGGTCCTGAACAAGATCGATCTGCCCGCCGCCGAACCCGAACAGGTCAAGGCCCAGATCGAGGATGTGATCGGCCTCGACGCCTCGGACGCGATCCCGATTTCCGCCAAGTCCGGCCTTGGCATCCCCGACGTGCTGGAAGCCATCGTCACCCGCCTGCCCGCCCCGAAAGGCGACCGCAAGGCGCCCTTGAAGGCGATGCTGGTCGACAGCTGGTATGACGCCTACCTTGGCGTCGTCGTCATGATCCGGGTCATGGACGGGGTGATCCGCAAGGGCGACCGCATCAAGATGATGCAGACCGGCGCCATCTACGGCGTCGACAAGCTCGCCGTCCTCCGCCCCCAGATGGTCGACTGGCCGGAACTGGGGCCGGGCGAGATCGGCGTCTTCACCGCCTCGATCAAGCAGGTCCGCGACACCCGTGTCGGCGACACGATCACCCACGAACGCCACGGCACCGACAAGGCGCTTCCCGGCTTCAAGCCCGCGCAACCTGTGGTCTTCTGTGGCCTCTTCCCGGTCGATGCGGCGGATTTCGAGGCGCTGAGGGACGCCATCGAAAAGCTCGCCCTGAACGACGCCTCCTTCAGCTACGAGATGGAAACCTCGGCCGCCCTCGGCTTCGGCTTCCGCATGGGCTTCCTCGGGCTTCTGCATCTGGAGGTGGTCCGCGACCGGCTGGAACGCGAATATGACCTCGACCTCATCACCACCGCGCCGTCGGTGGTCTTCAAGCTGCACATGAAGGACGGCGAGGTGCGCGACCTGCACAACCCCGCCGACATGCCCGACCTCACCTACGTCGACCATATCGAGGAGCCGCGGATCAAGGCGACGATCATGGTCCCCGACGACTACCTCGGCGACGTGCTGAAACTGTGCCAGGACCGCCGCGGCATCCAGATGGACCTGACCTATGCCGGCAACCGCGCGATGGTCGTCTACGACCTGCCGCTGGCCGAGGTGGTCTTCGACTTCTACGACCGGCTGAAATCGGTGACCAAGGGCTACGCCAGCTTCGACTACCAGATCTTCGGTTACCGCGAGGATTTCCTGGTCAAGATGTCGATCCTGGTGAACGACGAACCCGTCGACGCGCTGTCGATCATGGTCCACCGCGACCGCGCCGAGGCCCGCGGCCGGGTGATGGTCGAAAAGCTCAAGGAACTGATCCCCCGCCACATGTTCAAGATCCCGATCCAGGCGGCCATCGGCGGCCGGGTGATCGCGCGCGAGACGCTTTCGGCGATGCGCAAGGACGTGACCGCCAAGTGCTACGGCGGCGATGCGACGCGGAAGCGCAAGCTTCTGGACAAGCAGAAGGCCGGGAAGAAGAAGATGCGGCAGTTCGGCAAGGTGGAGATTCCGCAGGAAGCCTTCATCAATGCGTTGAAGATGGATGGGTGAGAAAAAACATGGAGCAACGCCCGTACGGTGCCCTGAACATTGTTGCGCAGCCGCATCCGGTTGGTGTCTACCGCCGGATATTTGATGCTGCGGCGCTATTAACTTCTGGTGCCCGGTTTCATGGAGATAATTTTGCGCGCATTTCAAGGTTAGCTGATGATGATCGCGGGTTTCTGAAAGGGCGATTGGCAATATGGACAGAAATAGACCCAAGAGAGCCGGTAATTAATAAAGCGACACTTGATCAATCTATACTATCTGACTCGGATCTATCATTCCAAAGTGAGATAGGATTTAATTCAAGAGTTTTTAATTTCATTTTTCGGGAGCAGAAACACGAAGTGGTTGTCGAGTTGCGAAATGATCTGGGAAGCAGTATTTCCATAGGTCGCGCCAAGCTTGCGTTTCAGAAGATATTTCAGTATGTTAAGGTTGAAGGTGTGGATGATATATCCGTTCATGCGAAGAGTGCTCATGATGCGGTCGATCGAGTCCTTGATTTAGATACGCTACGCAAAATCCGCATACATTTGCAGATTCCAAATCCGGATGATTTGTCGGAAGCTACCGCAGCAATTATGGCTGAAATTGATCAACTAAATACGAAGGTAATCGATACGGAGTTGACAAAAAGGGCGGGTCCCGATGGTTTAAAATTAAATGATCGTTACAAGGCTATGGCGGAGATTGCCAAAGATAATGGCTTCGTAAGCTCCGAGGGAATGAACGAGGTTGGCGAAAAAGAGACTAGGAGTACGAAGGACACGCCAGATGTTTTTTCGCAGCAGTTTCTAGAAAACGAGACAAGCTACTCCGCGCTTCGCCGAGCAGCCGAGGCGAGGGATGGTCGACAATAGAGCCCAGAAAAGTACTGATCAATTCAGGGCCTTCCGAACTTATTGGAAGGCATATGGAGGAGTCGCCGCGCTCCTAGGGTCTCCGTATCTTTTCATTTCGTTGGTTTTTACGCTGGGTTTGAATCCACTTTGGCTACTTGATGGAAAATCGGTAAGCCCCCGATGGGTGGAGATTGCCCTAGCTGTTCTCCCCAGTATGGTGTCATTTTCGCTCGGCGCTGTGGCAATCATTATGGCGCTATCTTCTGGTGTTTTTCTAAGAATAATACAGAGCAACGGAGCGCCTGACTCGTATTTTATGAAAGCTGTATCGGCGTTCTTTCATTTTATACTTACACAGTTCCTCGGCATCTTCGTCGCGCTAGTAAGTTTGGCATATCATGTTCAGCTGATTTCTTATCTTGGCTGCTGGATCTTCCTGTACGCGCTCTTGTGCGGCGTCGCCGCTGCGGCGGCCATGATGAACATGGCTGAACTTCGCAATAAGGCGTCAGCACTTGAAGACAAAAAGTGAACCGTAGGGTGGGTTTCAACCCACCATTTCGTTGGCGCCCACGTAGGCCGATGGTGAGTTGAAACCCACCCTACGGCACTGGACCGCTGAAGCGCCACCCTCTCACCCACCCGCGCATCCTGTCGGGACGGATGCCGTACGCTGGCCATACGCAAACCCGCCGCATTCCATACGGCCTGTTGGCACCGCCTAAGCTGCCCTGCATGGGTTGAAAATCAACCCGACAGTATCCGCCGGCAAAGCTTGGCCGCCGGGGCAAACGGCCGCCCTCACCACCTCCGGCACCGGCCTTCGGCGGGGAAAGCCTCCGCCGGACGCCTCCCCGATCCCGCCTCAATAGCCCGGCGGTTGGGCCTTGTTCGCTTCCGAGGTGAGCGCCGCGCCGCCGGCCTGGAGGTCGCGGCCGGCGCCCTTCATCGTCTCGCAGGCGCTGACGGCCAGAAGGGCCAGCAGGGGCAGAAGCAACCGGATCATGGGATGTCCTTTCCTGTGTCGGTTCCATTGGCAAATTGGGGGCAACGGGGCGCGCAGTAAAGGGGGCAGGGGCCTCGGGCGGCGGATTGCTGCGACCGGGGGCCGGCCCCGAAGGCCCCACTGCCGCCGCAATCCTCCGTCATGCTGGCCCTGTCATCGGTCAGGAGCATCCGGGATGGCCAGACTCCTTTTCGCCCTCGCCTTCCTTGCAGGTATCTATGTCTATACCACGGGTGGCGGCCGTCTGCCCCATGCTTCGGGCGGCGGCTCGCTGATGGGCCAGTTCGGCGCACCTGCCGGGTCGGTCGGCGGCACGGCGGTGGGGGTGGCGGCGAAGATCGGCAACTGACGGGCGCCGGGTTCAGCCGACTGTCACCCCGAAGAGCGACCCCACCAGCGCGGTCGCGCCCATCGCCAGCGCCCCCCAGAAGGTGACGCGCCAGGCCCCGCGCAGGATGCCCGCCCCGCCCGCCGATGCGCCAAGGCCGCCGAGCACCGCCAGCGACACGAGCGTCGCCACCGCGACGAAGGTCGAGATCCGCGCGGGCGGCGCCAGCATCGCCACGATCAGCGGGACAACCGCGCCGACCGCGAAGGTCAGGGCCGAGACGAGGCCTGCTTGGATCGGGTGGGCGGTGACGGTTTCGGAAATGCCAAGTTCGTCGCGCGCATGGCTGCCAAGCTCGTCGCGTTCGGTCAGTTGCGCCGCGACCTTTTCGGCCAGGTCACGGTCGAGCCCGCGTTCTTCGTAGATGCGCGTCAGCTCTTCCAGCTCGGGGCCGGGCGTCTGCGCAAGTTCCTGCCGTTCGCGGGCCAGATCGGCGTTTTCCGCGTCGGTCTGGGAACTGACCGAGACATATTCGCCCGCCGCCATCGACATGGCCCCGGCGACCAGCCCGGCAAGGCCGGCGATCAGCACCTCGGTCCGCCCGGTCCCCGCCGCCGCGACCCCGACGACCAGGCTCGAGGTCGAGACGATCCCGTCGTTCGCGCCGAGGACGGCGGCGCGCAGCCAGCCGATGCGGTGAACCATGTGGATTTCGGAATGGGTCAGGCGGCTCATGCGGGGGCTCCCTGGAAGGTGGGCTGGGGCAGGGTGCCGCCGTGCGGCGAAATCCGCAAGGCACGCAGCGCGTTCAGGATCACGGCCACGTCGATCGCCTCCTGGATCAGCGCCCCCTCGACCGGCGACAGGTAGCCGAGCGCGGCGGCGATCATTCCGGCGACCGACAGGCCGATCCCGGCGACCACGCTTTCCAGTGCGATCCGCCGCGACCGGCGGGCGATCTCGACCCCCGGGGCGATCCGGTCGATCCGGTCGACCAGCAGCACCACGTCGGCGGCCTCGGCCGAGGCGGCGGCGCCGCGCGCGCCCATGGCGACGCCTACATCGGCGGCGGCCAGCGCCGGGGCGTCGTTCACCCCGTCGCCGACCATCATCACCGGGCCGTTCTTGCGCTCGGTCAGGACCAGCAGCACCTTCTGGTCGGGCGACAGCCCGGCGTGGATGCCGTCGATGCCCAGCCCCTCGGTCACGCGGTGGGCGACCTCGGCCCGGTCGCCGGTGGCCAGCAGGATGCGTTCGATCCCCTGCCGGCGCAGGCCGGCGAGCATGTCGCCCGCCT
Source organism: Paracoccaceae bacterium (assembly GCA_046348855.1). Taxonomy (GTDB): domain Bacteria; phylum Pseudomonadota; class Alphaproteobacteria; order Rhodobacterales; family Rhodobacteraceae; genus TMP-24. The sequence goes on from JAXMDK010000001.1 coordinate 181,350, forward strand.
CGTCGCGCAGGGGGTCGGCCATCACCAGATGGCCGGCCAGCCGGCCATCGACGGCAACGGCTGCCAGCACCGAACCGGCGGCCAGTTCGGGGTGGCCGCTCGACGCCTGGCCCACGCTTTGCGCGACAAAGCCGTCGCCGCCGACCACGACCCGGCGCCCGTCGACAAGGCCGGTCAGCCCTTCGCCGGGAATTTCGACCACGTCGCGCGGAACCGGCAGCGACAGGCCCCGGGCCTTCGCGGCCTCGACGATGGCGTTGGCCACGGGGTGCTTGGACGCCTGGTCTAACGCGGCGGCAAGGCGCAGGATCTCGTCGGGCTCCATGTCGCCATGGCTGTCGATCGACACGATCTGCGGCCGCCCGTCGGTCAGCGTGCCGGTCTTGTCGAGGATCAGCGTCCGCATCCGCGCCATCGCTTCCAGCGGTTTCGCGCCCTTGACCAGCACCCCGAAATGGGCCGCCCGCGACAGGCCGGCGACCAGTGCCACCGGCACGGCGAGGATCAGCGGGCAGGGCGTGGCCACGACCAGCACGGCGACGGCGCGGATCGGGTCGGAGGTCATCCACCAGGCAGCGAGCGCGATGGCGACGGTCACGGCCAGGAAACCCAGGGACCAGCGGTCGGCCAGCCGCGCCATCGGCGCCTTCGACTGCTGCGCCGCCTCGACCAGCCGGACGATCCCGGCATAGGTGCTGTCGCGCGCCTCGCGCGTTGCCTCCAGGTCGAAGGTCTCGCCGGCGTTGGTCGAGCCGCTCATCGCGTCGGCGCCCCGTTCCAGCCGCTGGGGCAGGGATTCGCCGGTCAGGGCCGATGTGTCGAGGAAGGCGGTGCCCGAGGCGATGCGCCCGTCGACCGGCACCACGTCGCCCTGCCGGATCAGCAGGCGGTCGCCCGGGGCGACGTCGTCGAGCGCCACTTCCTCGAGCCCGCCATTGCGGTGGCGGGTGGCGGTGCGGGGCACCCGCGACAGCAGATCGCGCATCTCGCGCCGGGCGCGGCCTTCGGCGAAGCCTTCCAGGAAGGTGCCGCCCGAATACATGACCGCGACCACCGCGGCGGCCAGTTCCTCGCCAAAGAGCAGCGCGGCCGACATCGACAGGGCGGCGACGATGTCTAGCCCGACCTCGCCGTGCGCGAGGCTGCGCAGGATCTCGACCACCAGGGTCGCCAGCGCCGGGACGACGCCGGCCAGCCAGACGGTTCCGGCCAGATCGGGCCTGCCGCCGAAGTGAAGGGCGAGCCCTGCCGCCAGCCCCGCGAGCGCGACGACGAGCAGAAGTGTCTTGAGCCGGTCTGCCTTGGTGTGGTCCACGGTCTATCCCCTGATGGCCGGGGCCGTCGCCGCGGTCTTGCCTGAAAACGTGTCCGCAAACAGGCGTCCGATCCCGCGGGATCGCACACCGCCTGCACCTTCGCGCAGAAGAAACAGCGCGTCGAGTCGCTGTCTTGTCGCATGTTCTGCCCCGGCCTCGGGCCCCATGACCATCAGCGCCGTGGCCCAGGCGTCGGCCAGCGCGCAGGTCGGCGCGACGACGGTGACCGAGGCCGGCGCGAACAGCAGCGGCGCGCCCCGGCGCGGGTCCATCGTGTGCGACAGGCGCAGGCCCTGCACGTCGACCCAGTGCCGGTAGTCGCCCGAGGTGGCGACCGCCGCATCCTGAAGCGCCAGGATCGAATGGGCGGCGCGGCGGTCGGGGTCGGGGGCCTCGATGGCGATGACCCAGGCGCTGCCGTCGGGGCGCAGGCCGGTGGCGCGCATCTCGCCGTCGATGCCGACGAGGGAGGCTTCGATGCCGAAGCTCCGCAAGATCTCGGCCAGCCGGTCGACGCCAAAGCCCTTGGCGATCCCGTTCAGGTCGAGCGCGACCGGCGCGGCCTTGTGCACGCGGGTACCGTCGAGGCTTAGCAACTCATGCGTGGGCGGACGCGGGGCGGCGGCGGCCGCGCGGATCGCCTGCGGATCGGTGTCCTCGGCGCCGAAGCCCCAGGCCCGCACCGCATCGCCCATGCCGATGTCGAAGGCGCCGCCCGAGGTGCGGCCGACCGTCAGGCCAAGCGCCAGCACGCGCGCGAGGTCCGGCGGCACCGTCACCCATGCGCCCACCGGCGCCCGGTTCAGCCGCATCAGGTCGCTGTCGGGCTTCCAGGTCGACATCTGCACGTCGACCGCCGTCACCGCCGCCTGAAGCGCGACTTGCACCGGCGCGGGGTCGAACCCTGATGGGGCGAAGAAGGTCGCCGACCAGCGGGTGCCCATCGTCGGGCCGTTCAGGGCGTGGCGGATCAGCTCAGTAGACGTCTTCGACATAACGCCCCTCGGCCTTCAGCATGGCGGGCGTCAGCCCCGAGGGGGCAAGGATCTCGGCCAGGGCCTGGGCCACGCCCTGCGCCATGTCGCGCCCGCCGCAGACCATGACCCGGGCACCGGTGCGGATCGCCTCGGCGACATGGGCGGCCTCCATCCGCAGGGCATCCTGCACATAGTGCGGCCGCGCCCCGCGCGATACCGCGGTGGTCAGGCGCGACAGCCGCCCTTCGGCCTGCCAGACCGCGAGGTCATCCCGATAGGGGAAGTCGCCGTCGGGGTGGCGCAGGCCGAAGAACAGGTGCACCGGGCGGCGGCGGGCATTGGCGCGCAGGAACCCGGCAAGTGGCCCGACCCCGGTTCCGGCGCCGATCAGGATCAAGGGCGTCCGGTCGCGTCCGGCGTGAAAGCCCGGATTGCGGCGCAGGAAGGCGTGGGCGACATCGCCCGGCCGCAGCGCGGTCAGCTGCCCCGAACAGAGGCCGCCGGGGTGCTTCTTGACCACGATCTCGACGAAGCCGTCCTTCGCGCCGGAGGCCAGCGAATAGTAACGCGGCACCGTTGAGCCTTCCGGCAGGATGCCCAGAAGATCGCCGGCCCGGAAGCGTGCAAAGCCCCGCCCGGTCAGCCGCTGCCAGGACGTGGACCGGGGCAGGGCAAAGCGCAGGATCGCGGTCGGGGTATTGACCCGGTCGGCATAGTCGCGGCGGGACACCAGGGTCAGCGCCTCGGTCGGGCAAACGGCAGGCTGGTGCGCGAGTTCGAGGTCGATCCCCAGCGCCGCGCCCAGGGCCCGGCCCCAGCGGGCGAAATCCTGCGGCGACTGGCGGTCGACCGTGTCCATCGGCAAGAGCCGGGCCCAGCCTGCGGCGCGGGCGGCCTCGTTCACAGCCGCCGCATAGGCGCAGAAGCCGGGAAAGCTGCGATCGCCGAAGCCGAGCACCGCCACCGGCGCGGCGGGGGCATTCGGCAGGCCGGCCAGCCGGTCAAGGAAGCCCGCCGCCGAGGCGGGGGGGTGGCCCTCGCCATAGGTGGCGGCGAGGATGACAAAGCGTTCGGCCCGGTCGTGGCGGTCGGGGTCGAAGCCCGCCATCGGCGCCACATGCACCGATTGGCCGGCCGCACGCAGCCCCTTGGCCAGCGTCGCGGCGAAGCCCCAGGTGCTGCCGCTTTCGGACCCGACCAGCACCACCGTCGTCGTGGTGCCTGCCGGGGCGTTGCCGGTCAGGCGCGGCCGCCCGCGCCGTCCGGCCAGCCAGACCAGCCCGCCGGTGACGCCCATGACCGGCACCGCCAGCGCCGTCAGGCCGAGGATCAGCCCCAGCAGCGCCGCCCCCCGGCCGGTGTGCAGCATGTAGATGGTTTCCGATACCTTTTGCCACGGGGTCGGATCGTTCCATGCCAGCAGCGTGCCGGTCCCCTGGTCGATGTAGCCGGTGCCGTTGTCGGTCGTCAGCGTGAAGACGTCCTGCGCGTCGCCGGCATTGGGAAAGCTCAGTTCGCGCAGGTCCGCCGCCGGGGTCGCGCGCAGGGCCGCCATCTGTGCTAGCGGAAATCCGCTCTGGCCGCTGACCGTGGCGGGTAGCGGCGGCTCCGTCGCCGCATCGGGCAGAAGACCGAAGGTCGAGGCCACCATCCACAGCCCCGTCACCGCCGACAGCGCCAGCCCTCCGACCGCCAGCCGGGCGATCTCGACATGCAGGCGCCCGGCCCGCGGGCCGCGCGCGGGCGCGAACCAGCGCCGCCAGCCGCCGGTGCGTCGGGCCACCAGCGCCGCACCCGACAGGGCCAGCACCAGCAGCGCCGCCGCACCGGCGGCCATCACCAGACGGCCGGTGTCATCCAGAAACAACGACCTGTGCAGGCTGGTCAGCCACCGTTCGACCGCGTTCGGATCGGCCGAGCCGGCGCTGGCCCCGGTCGCCGGGTCGATCGCCGCCGAGCCGGGGGCGTTGCCGTCGAACCACCAGGCGGTGATCCGGCCCGATGGCGCCCGGCGGATCTGCTCCAGCCCCGGGTGTTGGGTCGCGATCAGGCTGGCAAGGTCCGCCAGATTCTGCCCCGGCACCTCGCGCGGTGCCAGACGTTCGGCCGCCGGAAAGACCGACAGCGCCGCCCCGCTGATCGCCAGCACGGTGACAAGGAGCAGGGCCGCAAGCCCCGGCCAGCGGTGAAGCGCACGGATCATCGTCCCACCCCTCACATCGCGTAGGTGAAGCTGGCGATGTAGTGCGGCGGCCGTGCACCGCGGTTCCGGCGCCGGAGGTGGTCAGCGGCACGGCGATCTCGTTCGGGCTCGCGCATGTTCTCGACCGCGGCGTCGATGTGCAGCGTACGCCCGCGTCGAACAGCGCGTCCGCCAGGTCGAGCGTGACCTTCAGCGTCCGGCCCGAGCCGACGCTGGCGCCGGTGATGCCGTTGATCTGCGCCGGGTCGCCGCCGGTGGCGCGATACCAGTCGCGCAGGTGTTCATGATAGCGGGACTTGCCGCCCGCCATCCACAGGCTGCCGACATAGGCGCCTTGCGCGTTGGTGACATAGAACGCCAAGTAGGCGCCATCGCCGCCGTAATCGTTCAGCTTGGTGGTCAGCGTCACCTGGCGCGCCATCGCCAGGTCGGGCAGCGTCAGCGCGGTGGTCATGGCCAGAGCGGCGAGGAGGGATTTCATCGGTTCGGTCCTTGGCTTGGAAGGTTGTCGTGGCGGGCGGCCCAGGGGGCGACCCGCGGGCGGTCCGCGCGGATCAGTTGGTCGCCGCCGCCGGGGGCGCGCCGGTGCCGAACAGCCCGTTCGCCGGCGGGGGCACGGATCCGGCCGGTGCGGGGTTGCCCTTGGCGCCCGCGCAGCCGCCGTCCTCGTCGCAGTCGTCGCTTTCGGAGTCGTGTGCACGGCTTTTCTGTCCGCCTTCGTCATCATCGCCGCTGGCCAGGACAAGGGGCAGGGTCGGGTCCGTTGCGCCAGACAGTGCCGGGGTGGCGCTGCGTGCCGGCAGGCCGACGGCCAGCGCCAGCGCCGTCGAGGCGGCCAGCAGGGAAAGGGTGGTCTTCATCGCAGGAACTCCCGTGTTTCGATGGCGGAAACTTGGGGGGCGGACCTGAGCGTTTGCTGACAGGGCGGGACTTTCTGCTTCAGCTTGGCGTCAGGAAGCGGAAGGTTGCGCAGGGCGGGAGGCGACCCGCGCGCAGCAACGTCGATCTGAACCGGTTGCCGCTGTCGCCGCTCTGCCTTGGCTCGCCTCGGCTTTCGCCGGGGCGAGTGCCGATACCGGATGCCTCGGATCAAACGCAAGCCGGGCTAATGCTCGATCCTGATGACCTTCAGCGTGCCCGGATGAACCGTCACCTCGATCGTCCGGCCCGTCGCGTCGGTGCCGTCGATCTCGTAGCAGCCATCGTCGATCTTGATCCGCCGAACGGTCCAGCCGTTCTTTGCCGCCAGTTGCGCCACCGCCTCGCGCGGCTGCCAGTCGGCCATCGGCACGAAGCAATCCTCGTCGGCCCGCGCCATCCCGGCCGGAAGAACGGCCAGAAAGGCAAGCATTGTCAGGGACTTTCTCATGGGCCACACTCCGGGGCAGAGCCATTTTGCCAGCGTTGATGCCCGCCGAAGCTGACGGGAGCCTGAAGGCAGCTGCGGCGACGCTTCAGCTTTGTGTCAGCACAGCCTGTCAGCAGGGGTAAGAGAGTCGGAAGAACGGAGAGCACCATGCGAATCCTGCTGATCGAGGATGATACCGCACTGGGTGCCGCCGTGCGCGACCAGATCGCGGCCGACGGCCATTCGGTCGACTGGGTGCAGCGGCTGGACGGTGCCGGCCATGCGATGGCGGGGGCGCCGTTCGATCTGGTGCTTCTCGACCTGATGCTGCCCGACGGGCTCGGCCTTCCCTTCCTGCGCAAGATTCGCGCGCGCGGCGACGTGACGCCGGTCATCATCCTGACCGCGCTCGACCAGGTGTCGGACCGGATCGAGGGGCTGAACGCCGGCGCCGACGATTATCTGGTGAAACCCTTCGACCTGGCCGAACTGTCGGCCCGGATCGGCTCGGTCGCGCGGCGCTACAGCGGCAACCCGAACCCCATCGTCAGCCACGGGGCGCTCGACATCGACCTGGCCGCCCGCAGCATCCGCCGCGACGGCCGCCCGGTCACGCTGACCGCGCGCGAATGGGCGCTGTTCGAGGCCTTCCTCGCCCGGCCGGGGCAGCTTTTGTCCAAGGCGCAGCTCGAGGACAAGCTCTATGCCTTCGACGCCGAAGTGGGCAGCAACACCATCGAGGTTCATGTCAGCCGGCTGCGCAAGAAGCTCGGGGCCGAGATCATCAGGACCGAACGGGGCATGGGCTACCGGCTGGGGGCGCGATGAGGCGTCCGCGCAGCCTTCAGGGCCGGCTCGGGCTGTGGCTAGGCGTCACCCTGACGCTGGTGTGGATCACCGCCGCCACGGTCACGGCGATCCTCGCCCGGCGCGAGATGGAGGAGGTCTTCGACGCTGCCCTCCAGGAAACCGCGCAACGCATCCTGCCCCTGGCGGTGGTCGACATCCTGGGGCGCGAGGATGATGGCGTGACCCAGCACCTGGCGGCGATCCGCGACCATGACGAATATTTTACCTATATCGTCCGCGACCGCCAGGGACGCATCCTGCTTCAGTCGCACGGCGCCGATCCGGCGGTCTTTCCGGCCTGGGACGGCACCGGGTTCCGCCTGTCGGACACCCACCGCTTCTACAACGACGAAGCGGTGCAGGGGACGATCCGCATCACCGTGGCCGAACCGCTGGACCAGCGGTCGAAGGTCGCGCGGGAATTGCAGATGGGCCTTGGCCTGCCGCTGCTGTTCGTGGTTCCGGTGGCGCTCCTGGCCATCGTCCTTGCCGTCCGCGCCAGCCTTGCGCCCCTGCGCCGGTTCCGCGAACGGCTGGCCGCGCGGGGGGTGCGCGACCTGTCGCATGTTGCGGCCGACGACCTGCCCGCCGAGATCGCCCCGGTGGCCGATGCGCTGAACGGCCTCCTGGGCCGGCTGTCGGCGGCCTTCGAGGCCGAGCGCAGCTTTGCCGCCAATGCCGCGCACGAACTGCGCACACCGCTGGCCGGGGCGATCGCCCAGGCGCAGCGCCTGCAGACCGAAACCCGCGACCCCGAGGCGAAGGCGCGGGCGGGCGAGATCGAATCGACGCTCAAGCGCCTGACCCGGCTGTCGGAACGGCTGATGCAACTGGCGCGGGCCGGTGGGCGGGCGGTTGCGGCTGACCGGGCCACCGACATGCGGCCGGTCGCGCGCATCCTGACCGAGGAAAGCGTCACGCACCGCTGGCCCCGGCCGGATCGTCCTGACCTTGCCCGACGCCCCGGTGATGTCCGACCTCGACCCCGATGCCTTCGCGATCCTCTGCCGCAACCTGGTCGAGAACGCGCTCCGCCACGGGGCGAAGGACGCGCCTGTCGCCGTCACCCTGTCGGCCAAGGGCGTGCTGTCGGTCGCCAACGACGGCCCGACCGTTCCGGCCGGGACCCTCGCCCGCCTGACCAACCGCTTCGAACGCGCCGCGACCCACGACGACGGCCACGGCCTGGGCCTCGCCATCGTCGCCGCCATTGCCCAACGGACCGGCAGCCGCCTGACCCTGACCTCGCCCCGCCCGGGCCGGCCTTCGGGCTTCGAGGCGAGGTTCGCCTTGCCGGTGAGCGGGTGAGGGGGCGGTCGGTGTGACCCGCGACGTCCTGCCGATGGCGGCAGGCCAGTGACCGGGCGATTCCGCCGTCACTTTGCAAGTGTCTGAATATGCGGGGGGATTTTTGTGAACTGGCAGCCCGTAGGGGAGTCGAACCCCTCTTCCCAGGTTGAAAACCTGGTGTCCTAACCGATAGACGAACGGGCCGCGTTCGGCGGGGTCGGGACCCCGCTTGGTCGTGGGCGGTGTTTAGGGCAGCGCCAGATGCTGCGCAAGGGGCAAATTGCGCCCCTGGCCGAGATTTTTCGCCCCGCGCGGTCAGGCTTGGGCGGCGTCTTCCAGCCGCAGCTGGACCTTGGCCCGCCCGCCCCAGTGATTGATTTCCAGCCGCCCCGCCAGATGCAGGAGGCGCCCGCCGTGGCCTTCGATCAGCGGGCCGAGCGGGCCGTCGAAGGCGCCGAAGACGATGGCCTCGATCCCCTTCGACGTGCTGTCGGCGAAGCCGAACCGCAGGTGCGTCTCGCCCATGCGCCGCAGGCTGGTGATGCCGACCGAGGCGAAGGCGAAGCGCGGGGCGGGGGCGGACTGGCCGAAGGGGCCGGCCTTCTCGATCTCCTCGATCAGGGCGGGGGTCGCCGCCCCCGGCATCATCAGGCTGTCGAGCCGCAGGTCGCGCGGTCCGGTTTCGCCGGCGCCCTGCCGTGCCAGAAGTTCGCCGATCCGCGCCATCGCCGCCTCGATCCGGTCGCGCCGGACCGTCAGGCCGGCGGCCATCTTGTGACCGCCGCCCTTTATGAGCAGTTCCTCCGCCGCCGCCCGCTGCACAGCCGCGCCAAGATCGACCCCGGCGACCGAACGGGCCGAGCCCTTGCCGATGTCACCGTCAAGGCCGATCACCACGGCGGGCCGGTTCGTCGCCTCTTTCAGGCGCGCGGCGACGATGCCGACGACGCCGGGATGCCAGCCCTCGCCCGCCGCCCAGACCAGCGGCCCGTCGAGCCCGCGCGCTTCGGCCTGGGCCAGCGCCTCGTCGCGTACCCGGGCCTCGATCTCGCGCCGTTCGGTGTTCAGCTGGTCCAGCCGCTCGGCCAGGGCCGCCGCCTCGCGCGGGTCTGTGGTCGCCAGCAGCCGCGCGCCAAGGTCGGCCGCGCCAATCCGCCCGCCGGCATTGACGCGCGGACCAAGCAGGAAACCCAGATGATAGGCGTTCGGCGTTTCGTTCATCCGCGCGATGTCGGCCAGGGCCCGCAGCCCCGGCCGTTCGCGCCGGGCCAGCACCTTCAGCCCCTGCCGCACCAGCGCCCGGTTGACGCCGGTCAGGGGTGCGACATCCGCGACCGTCGCCAGCGCCACCAGATCGAGCATCGCCATCAGGTCCGGCCCCTGCACGCCCTCGTCGCGCAACAGCCGGTTGCATTCGACCAGCATCAGGAAGACAACCGAGGCGGCGCAGAGATGGGCCAGATCGCCGCTTTCATCCTGCCGGTTGGGGTTGATCACCGCCAGAGCCGGCGGCAGCGTCTCGCCCCCGAGGTGATGGTCGAGGATCACCACATCCGCCCCGGTCGCCGCCGCCACCGGCTCGTGCGACAGCGTCCCGCAATCGACGCAGACGATCAGGTCGTGCGCCGCCGCAAGGGCCTGCATCGCCGGGACGTTCGGGCCATAGCCCTCGTCGATCCGGTCGGGGATATAGAGTGTCGCCCCGTGTCCCTGCGCCCGTAGCCAGGTCAGCAGCAGCGCCGCCGACGATCCGCCGTCCACGTCATAGTCGGCGAAGATGGCGATGCGCTGGCGGTCGCGGGTGGCCCGCAGGAACCGTGCCGCCGCCGCGCCCATGTCCTTCAGCCCGCGCGGGTCGGGCAGGAGATCGCGCAACTGCGGTTCCAGATAGCGCGCCGCCTCGGCCGGCGGCACGCCGCGCGCCACCAGGACCCGGGCCAGCGGCAGGGGCAGGCGGGTTTCCTGCATCATCGCCTCGGCCAGCCGGTCGGCCTCGGGACCGGGGCCGACCCAGCGACGGCCAAGCGCGGATTGCTCGACTCCCAGAAAGGCCCGCGCGGGCGCGGCGCCGGTCACTTTACCGGGTTGCGGTAGATCATCCGCCGGACCGAGCCGGTCTTGGACCGCATCAGGATGGTCTCGGTGGTGACGTAGCCCGGTTCGCGCCGGACGCCCTGCACGATCGAACCGTTGGTGACGCCGGTGGCGGCAAAGATCACGTCGGCGGTCACCATCTCGTCGCGGGAATAGATGCGGTTCAGGTCCTTGATCCCGGCCTTGGCGGCACGGCCTCGTTCGTCGTCGTTGCGGAACAGGAGCTTGCCCCACATCTGGCCGCCCATGCACTTCAGCGCCGACGCCGCCAGCACCGGGCGCGCCGCCCGAACCCACGTACATGTCGATGCCGGTCAGGTGCGCCTCGGCGCAATGGATCACGCCTGCGACGTCGCCATCGGTGATGAGCCGGATCGACGCGCCGGTCGAACGTATTTCGGCGATCAGTTCCTGGTGGCGGGGCCGTTCGAGGATGCAGCAGGTGATGTCGGTCGGCGCGCAGCCGCGCGCCTTGGCCAGCGCCCGCACCCGTTCGGCCGGCGACATCGCCAGGCTGACCACGTCCTTGGGATAGCCCGGCCCGATCGCCAGCTTTTCCATGTAGACGTCGGGCGCGTGCAGCAGCGTGCCGCGCGGGGCCATGGCGATGACCGTCAGGGCGTTCGGCATGTCCTTGGCGGTTAGGGTGGTGCCTTCCAGCGGGTCGAGCGCGATGTCGACCTGCGGCCCCTTGCCGGTGCCGACCTCCTCGCCGATGTAGAGCATCGGCGCCTCGTCGCGTTCGCCCTCGCCGATGACGACCGTTCCCTTGATGTCCAGCATGTTCAGCTGTTCGCGCATGGCATTGACGGCGGCCTGGTCGGCGGCCTTTTCGTCACCGCGCCCGATCAGGCGGGCCGACGCATGGGCCGCCGCCTCGCTGACGCGGGCAAGGCCGAGGGAAAGCATGCGGTCCTGGAATTCTTTGACATCGGCCATCTGGGTCATCCTGAGTGGTTCGGTTTCGGGCATCTAGCCGCGAGCCGCGCGGCGCGGCAAGCCGCTGCCGGGGGCGGTGGCGGTTTTTCGGTCGAAAATCGCCTTTCGGCCGGCGGAATGTCCGCCCGCACGGCTCAGACGCTTTCGATGCGCAGCGCCACCGGTTCGCCCAGGACGACGCCGGTTGCCGGCAGCCGCGCCAGGGCATGGCCGATGGCCGCGCGCGTGCATCGGTGGGTCACGATCAGCACCGGGGCGACGGTCGAATCGGCGTGGGCATACTGGCGCATCCGGTCGATCGAGATGCCTTCGTCGCCCAGCACCGTGGCGACCTTGGCCAGCGCGCCGGGCTTGTCGGCCAGTTCCATGCGCAGGTAGTAGGGCGCAGCGGCGGCTGCCTTGGCGGCAATCGGCCTGACAAGGGTCGCGGCCGGCTGGCCGAAGGTCGACAGGCGGGTGCCGCGGGCGATCTCGATCACGTCGGCCAGCACCGCCGAAGCGGTCGGCCCTTCGCCGGCGCCGGCGCCGCGCAGGACGATCTGGCCGACGGAGTCGCCCTCGATCACCACCATGTTGGTGCCGCCCTGCAACTGGCCGAGCGGGCTGTCGGCCGGCACTAGGCAGGGCGACATGCGCTGTTCCAGCCCGCGCCCGGTCATCTGCGCCACGCCCAGAAGCTTGATCTTGTAGCCCATGTCGCCGGCGCGGCGGATATCGTCTATCGAGATGCGCCCGATCCCTTCCAGTTCAACATCGTCGAAGGAAACCCGGGTGCCGAAGGCGATGGCCGCCAGCAGGCTCAGCTTGTGCCCGGCGTCGATGCCGCCGACATCCAGGTTGGGATCGGCCTCGAGATAGCCGAGCTGGCGGGCCTCCTCGAACACCGCATCGTAGGGCAGGCCCGCGCTTTCCATCCGGGTCAGGATGTAGTTGCAGGTGCCGTTCATCACCCCCATCACCCGGCGGATCTCGTTGCCGGCCAGGCCTTCGGTCAGCGCCTTGATGACCGGGATGCCGCCGGCGACGGCGGCCTCGAAGCGGATCACGTGTCCCTTGGCCTCGGCGGCTTCGGCGAGCGCCTGACCGTGGTGGGCCAGAAGCGCCTTGTTGGCGGAAACCACGTCCTTGCCGGCGCTGATGGCGGCTTCGGTCGCGGCCTTTGCCGGGCCGTCCGACCCGCCCATGACCTCGACGAACACGTCGACATCCTTGCGCCGCGCCAGCGCCACCGGGTCATCTTCCCAGGCATAGGCCGACAGGTCGACATCGCGGTTCTTGGTGCGCGACCGGGCCGAAACCGCGGTGATCGCGATCGGCCGGCCGGTGCGCCGCGCCAGAAGGTCCGCGTGTTTCTGCACGATCCTGACGACGCCGGTTCCGACGGTGCCCAGCCCGGCGATGCCAAGTCTCAGTGGTTCGGGCATTGGGCTCTCCTGCCGTTCGGGATTTCCGGGGTGTTAGCCGATAGGGGGCGGGCTTGCAACGCGGGCGCGGTTCCCCGGCGGCTCAGTTCTGCGCCTGCTGGGCGGCCGCCTTGCGGCGCAGCTCGTCGGCGGCGGCGGTCAGCGCCGGGGCCGGGTCGGCAGGCGGCGGCGCGGTGGTGGCGGCCTGCAACTGGTCATAGGGCAAGAGCGCCGGATAGGGCAGGGCCTGCACCGACTTGTCGGTCTGCCGGTCCAGTTCGGGGAACCGGGTGCAGGCCGCCGCCAGGACGACCGCAACTGCCAACAGGATCCATGACCGCATCCGATTACCCTCCGCGCGCGCCGCAAGCTACCCCGCCCAGCCCGGCCACCGCAAGCCGGTGGGCGGAATTCGCTTGTTGTGAACGCGCGTTCAGATATTTTCAGCCCATGGCACGTCCCAAGGGTTCCACGTCCGAAGTCACCGGCCCGCGCATCCGGGCCGCGGCGGTGCGGCTGTTTGCCCGCCACGGCTTTGCCGCCGTGACCATGCGCCAGATCGCCGCCGAAGTCGGGCTGCAGGCCGGCGCGCTCTATCTTTATGCGGCCGACAAGGAAGACCTGCTGTTCGATCTGCTGCGCACCCACATGGAGCAGCTGATCGCCGCCTATGACGGCGCGGGCCAGCCGGCGGCGCCTTTGCCCGCGCTCGAATCCTTCGTCCGCTTTCACCTGAAATCCAACCTGGAACACCCGGACGCGGTGTTCCTGTCCTACATGGAACTGCGCAGCCTCGGCCCCGACAACTTCGCCCGGATCGAGGCATTGCGCCGCGCCTACGAGGACCGGCTGTCGGCGATCCTGTCGGCGGGGCAGGCGGCGGGGGCGCTGTCGGTGCCCGACGTCAGGCTGGCGACGATGGCGATCATCGCGCTGCTGAACGGGGTCAATACCTGGTACCGCGAAGGCGGGCGGCTGACGCACCTGCAGGTCAGCGACATCCACTGGGACATGGTCCGCCGCGCCTTCGCCTTGCCCGGCGCCACCTGAAACGGCCCGGCGCGCCGGTCTGCACCGACGCGCCGCAGATTCGTTCGGGTCCGTCCAGCTGCAGGCTCAGGTCGGGGGCGGCAGGTCGGTGAGGTCCGGGTTGACCCAGTTGTCGTTGGTGTCGTTGCCGCAACCGTTGGTATTCCACGGCAGGCAGGACGAAAACCGCGGCGAGGTGGTGATGAACGTGTTGTAGACCTGCGCGTTGATCCCGATCGAGAAGATCGGCTCGTAGGCCATGAAGGTCTCGACCACGATCACCGAGTCGCCGTCCGGCAGGACCGGCAGGCGGTTCGTATATCCTTGCAGCATCGGCGTGGTCATCAGCGTGTGCCCGCTGCCCGAGGCCGCCGACCAGTCGACGTGATACTTCTTGGTGGTGTCGTCATAGTAGACGCTGGTCACCCGGATCCAGGTCGGTTTGCGGGAATAGGTCAGGTAGTCGAACATCGTGTTCAGACCGTTGATGTAGGTCTGGTTGACCGGGGTGGCGTTGGGGTCGCCGTTGGACGGCCCGGTTTCGCGCGACAGCATGTCGGCGACGGTATAGGCCGCCTTCAGGTTGATGTTCTTCTGCTTGAACGCATCGAAATACTGGAAGGACGAGATGTACCACCAGATGAGGAAGGTCGAGGCGAGGATGCCTTCGACCTCCATCGCGCCGCGGTCGTCGCGGGAGAAGTCGAAAAGGCGCAGACGCAAGGAACGAAGCAGGTTCATGATCAGGTCCCCGGGCGCGGTTCGTTGACAAAGGCCGTGGACGAGACCAGCGCATAGGCGCCGGTATTGTCCTTGGGCATCCCGAAGCCGAAGCCGTTGGTCGGGAAGATCGGCACGAACTTCACACAGGCCCGGATCAGCATCATGTCGTTCGACGATCCGGCGATGAAGGTGGTGACGGGCTGAACGGCGGCGCTGCGGTCGACGCAGACCGGCCCGCTGCTCAAGGGCGACCAGGTCGATTTGGACACCGGCCGCAGTTCCACCAGCATGGCGTTCATGCAGCTGGGGATCACGCCGGCGTAGTTGCAGATCCGCCGCTTCAGGTCGGTCGAATTCGCCGGGACCCAGGTACCCAGCCGCAGGTCGCGCACTGCCATGTCCAGGCCGCGTTCCAGCATCACCTGCCGGAACAGCATGGTGCCCATTTCCGTCGACGACATGACCATCGTCATGAACAACGGCACGAACAGGACGAAGGGGACGGTCGATGTGCCCTCTTCGGACCGGGCTCGGCCTGTCAACCAGGACTTGAACCGTTCAAACATCTTGGCACCTCAATGGGTCAGCCGGAGCTTGCTGATCGACGCGGCGATGGACGAGAACGCCTTTTTGATGTCCAGGCCGGCGACGGAATAGAAATGGGCAGGCGAAGTGGCGCAGTTCTTCAAAAGGTTCTGGCCCGCCGTCGATGCCTCGAAGCCGATCGTGAAGATCTTGACGTTGTTGGCCTTGGCGGCGTTGCAGAGGTTCTGCGTGTAGGTGTCCATCGTGGTGTTGTCCACGTAGGTGTTGGCATAGGCGTTCGAGCTGCTGGTGCGCCACTTGTTGCGCTCGGTCGAACCGTAGATCGGGTAGATGATGTTGTCGGCGAAGTAGTTGATCGACATGGTCTGCCAGACTTCCGGCCAGGTCATGACGACGGCGGTGTCGGTGTTGTCGCCGGTATAGTCGCCGGGGTTGGTGCCCCACGGCGCGGCCAGCCAGCTGCCGGTCTTGAAGCTGTAATACTTGTTGCCCGACCGGGTCGAGTCATAGAGCGAATAGCGAGTCACGCCCGACAGCGAGTTGGCGGTCGTGTCGCGGTAGAGCCGGCTGTTGCCCGAGTCGTAGGCCGAGCGCAGCTTGTATTCGGTGGTGTTCTCGCCGTCGGTCATCAGCACGATCACCTTCAGCACTTCCTTGTTGGAATAGGCATAAGGACGGTCGGCGAAAGTGGCCGGCGCCTTGCCGCGCGCGATCAGGCTGTCCACGACCCCCGACATCGACGGATCGAGCAGGCCCGCACCCCATTTCATCCCGATGTCGATCGAGGTGTTGCCTTCGGCCACCAGGCTGTCGATCTTGGCCTTCAGCGTGGCGCGGTCGCTGCCATAGGCGGCGATCCAGCGGTTGTTGTTGGCGTTGTGGTTGGCCGAGCTGTCCGGCGGGCAGTTCCACAGGCCGCTCGATTCCGGGTTGTTGGTCGTATAGAACGGGTCGAAGTGGCCGTTCAGCTGATAGGTGTGGTCGCCGGGTGCCGCCGGAAAGCCGATCGCCGTGGTTTTCGGCTGAAGCGCCACGGCCGAGAAGTCGGACGCATCGAACTCCAGGCAGGACGACTTGTTCTGTTCGGCGGTATTGCGGAAATACTGCAGCATGTCCGGCCCGAGCGACACCTGCGTCGCATAGGGGACGATCGAGATCGACAGCTTGCCGGCCTCGACCGTGTCGAACATCTGGTCGATGAAGGCCTTGGCGGCCGGCTTGAGGTTCACGAGCTTGCTGTTCTGGGTCATCGAGCCCGACACGTCGAGCACGAGCGAGATTTCAACCTGGCCCACGCGCTCTTCGGCCGCGCCGTTGGCGACGGCGGGCAGGGTCTTCACGCCGACCATGTTCATGAACCAGGTGGGCACCTGTTCGCCCGTCGTGGCCTGAACCGTGCGCCATTCGTTGAACGTGCCTTGCTGCACGGTGATTTCGCTGTCGAGCGGCGCCTTCAGCCCGGACTTGACGTAGTAGTCCTTGACGATGGCCTTGACCTCGGCGTCGGTCGTCGCGCCGTTGTGCAGGTTGGCGGCGGCCAGCATCGCGCGGTCGTTGGTGTTGGTCAGGACGGTGCGGCGTTCCTCGTCACGCATGATGTCCAGGGCGAAGCCCGACACCAAGAGCATGATGACAAAGCAGAACAGGCCCAGCACGATCAGCGAGCCCTGTTCGTCGGCGCGGAAGCTTTCCAGTCTCCGCACGATCCCGGTCCGCAGCCCCCGTACTCCGGCTGGCGCCCGGCTCGGCAGTTGGTTCCTGAACATCTCGCACCCTTTCATACGAAGCCACCTGACACCCGGCATGAATTTCCGGGGTTGCAGCGACCAGTGTTCGCCCTCACCGCGGAACCCTAGGCCGTGACTTGCGGCAAAATTGCGGCAGCGCCGTCGTGGGCCGCGTTACCGGCGGGGCTGGCGGACAATGAAATGAATCGCCCGCCATTGTTCCGGTTTCGGAAGCGGCGGCGAAAAAATCCGGCCCCGGCGCCCGACCGATTCTCCCGCCCGGCGGCCGAGGCGGCCCGAAGGTCGCGACGGAATGCCGCGCAAACGCCCCCTGACGGCGAAAATCGACGTTCGGGGTTGTGAATGCGGCACAGTTTGCTAACGAAGGGGGCCTAGGGTGCCCGCCGGCCGGCCGGGGGCACGGGCGACGCACCCCCGGCCTGGGACGCGGCGCCGAATTTCGGGAGGACCCCCTAATGGTAATGAATGGCAATGGCGAACCGAGCTTTCGGCAATCGGTCGATCTGATGTTCAACCGCGCCGTGTCGCGGATGGACATGCCGCCGGGACTGGAAGAAAAGATCCGGGTGTGCAACTCGACCTACACGGTTCGCTTCGGCGTGCGCCTGCGGGGCAAGATCGAGACCTTCACCGGCTACCGGTCGGTTCATTCCGAACATATGGAGCCGGTCAAGGGCGGCATTCGCTACGCGCTCTCTGTCAACCAGGACGAGGTCGAGGCGCTGGCGGCGCTGATGACCTACAAGTGCGCGCTGGTGGAAACTCCGTTCGGCGGGTCCAAGGGCGGTCTGTGCATCGACCCGCGCAAGTGGGACGAACACGAACTGGAACAGATCACCCGCCGCTTTGCCTATGAACTTATCAAGCGCAGCCTGATCCATCCGGCCCAGAACGTGCCCGCGCCCGACATGGGCACCGGCGAGCGCGAGATGGCGTGGATCGCCGACCAGTTTGCGCGGATGAACACCACCGAAATCAACGCCAAGGCCTGCGTTACCGGCAAGCCCCCCCATGCCGGCGGCATCCAGGGCCGGGTCGAGGCGACCGGCCGCGGCGTGCAGTTCGCGCTGCGCGAATTCTTCCGCCACCCCGAGGACATGAAGGCCGCGCGCATGACCGGCACGCTCGAAGGCAAGCGGGTCGTCGTCCAGGGGCTGGGCAACGTCGGCTACCATGCCGCCAAGTTCCTGTCCGAGGAAGACGGCGCCATCATCACCGCGATCATCGAACGCGACGGGGCGTTGGTCGACGACAAGGGCCTGAACGTCGAGGAGGTCCGCCAGTGGATCGCCAAGACCGGCTCGGTCAAGGGTTATGCCGGCGCAAGCTTCGTGGCCGATGGCGCGAAGGTGCTGGAAGAGCCCTGCGACATCCTGATTCCGGCGGCGATGGAAGGCGTGATCCACATGGGCAACGCCGCCAACATCAAGGCGCCCCTGATCATCGAGGCCGCCAATGGCCCCATCACCTTCGGCGCCGACGAGATCCTGCGCAAGAAGGGCACGCTCATCATCCCCGACATGTATGCCAACGCCGGGGGCGTGACGGTTTCCTATTTCGAATGGGTCAAGAACCTCAGCCACATCCGGTTCGGCCGGATGCAGCGCCGGGCCGAGGAAGCGCGCTCGCGCGTCCTGGTCGAGGAACTGGAGCGGCTGTCGGCCGACCAGGGGCTGGGCTGGCAGCTGTCGCCGGGGTTCAAGGAAAAGTTCCTGCAAGGCTCGGACGAACTGGCGCTGGTCCGCTCGGGACTCGACGACACGATGCGCACCGCCTACCAGGCGATCCGCGATATCTGGCACAGCCGCAACGATGTCGAGGATCTGCGAGTGGCCGCCTATATCGTTGCCATCAGCCGGGTGGCCACCACCTATCAGTCCAAGGGGCTGTGACGCCGGTCCGGCCGTCGCGACCGGCGGCCGGGTCCCCTGGGTCGCAGGCCTATCGATTGAAAGCCGTATCAGCGACTGAGCGCGAGGCTGGTGCCTCGCGCGGCTGGCGGTCGGTGTCAACTCGCTTGGGCCCTGGACGAACGTCCGGCATTGCGACACCCCCTTTGGCCCGCGCTTGCGCTTTGGCCAACAGACCGGGTGACGCGCCACCGGCGCGTCAACGGATCGCTCCGGCGAGTGTGAAAGCTGAACCGCGATGCTTCGGATTGAGCTGATCTTGCTCTAGGCACCAGGCGGCGCGTTGCCGCCGGTGATGCGGAAGGTGCCTGTGCTGAACTTCTGGCCGGCCGGAGCGGTCATGGTCAGCGCCCGCGCGCGGAGCGCCCCGGCGGGGAACAGGCGTGTCACCTCGCGCAGGTGCGGGCCGGGCAGGAAGCGGAACGCCTCCATCCGCGCATCGGGCCCGCCGGTTGCCTCCTCGCCGCGGCGGCTGGCCAGGTCGCGCGCTGCCAGCATGTAGCGGCGCGGCTTCTGGCTGTAGTGCAGGTGGATCGCCCGCAGCTTTTCGTCCAGGTGCGCGGCAATGTCGATGTAGTGGGTCGGCTGGAAGTCGGCGCCCTTCAGGTTGTCGGCATGGATCACCGGCCAGCTGTCGCAGGCCGCCAGCGCCACCGCCGCCGACAGGGCGCGGTGATCCGGGTGATAGTCGTTCGGGGCGTGAGTGAAGATCACATCGGGTTGTTCGGCGGCGAAAAGCGCCTGAAGCTGCGCCGAAAGCCTGACCCGGCTGACCTGCAGCGACATGTCGGCCAGCCCGAACTCGATCAGCCGCGCGCCCAGGACGGCCGCGCCCTTTTCAGCCTCTTCGCGCCGGGTGACGGTCAGCGGCTGGTGCTGGCTGCGCACGTCCGTGCCGCCGTCGCCGGAACAGGCGATGACCAGCACCACCTCGTGCCCGGCCTTGCGATAGGCCAGAAGCGTGCCGAACATGTAGATTTCGGCGTCGTCGGGGTGCGCGCCGCAGAACATCACCTTCATCGTCCGATCACCTGCCCGCCGAGGAAGTCACCCTGAACCCGCCGTCTTTGCGTCGGGGCGCGGCCAAAAGCAAGTCCGTTCAGCCGCCGCCCTCCGGTCCGGGTGCAGCGTGGTCGTCGAGCCGGCGCTGGATGTCGGCCCGGATCGTCGTGATTTCGGCCTCGCTCAGCGCGCCCTGGCCGCGGCTGTGGGGGTAGGTGCGCCGCGTCGATCCCCACAGCTGGCGGGCATAGATGCGGTCGCTGCCCTGATAGACCTCGCCCTTGTAGTGTTCGGGGATGAAATAGTGCGACGGAAAGATCACCACCTGGTCCTTCAGCCGGGGATTGGCCAGGAAGAAGCGCCTGAGAAAGCCGTTTCCGGTTGTCGTCCAGGGATTGTTCCATTCGCCTTCGTCCAACTGCGACAGGGTTTCGATCACCTTGGCGATGACCGGGTTGCCGGGTTCGCTGGCCAGGAACGGCGACATCATCCCGGTCCGGCCTTCGGGGAACTCATAGACCGTATAGGCGCAGGGGCGGGTAAAAAGTCCGTCAACCGGGTTCAGGCAGATCGAATCCGCCTCGGGCAAAAAGCCGCCCTGTTCGTGCAGGATCTCGTAGCGCATCAGGTCCGACACGCCGGCATACTTGCCGCGGCGGAAGTATTCGTTGATGAGCGGCTGGTTACGAAACCGCCGGCCGGTCAGGTAGGCATTGTCGTAAAGGCGGTAGCTCCAGCCGGGATGGGCGGCCTTCCAGCTGTCCAGCCATTCGGACGGCGGCGGATGGGGGCCGATCCAGATATGGCCGATCGTGCGGGGGATCATCGGGCGGGGCCTCGTGCTGGCGGCCGGCATCGGGCGCCGCCGGCGGGCCAAGGCTAGTGGCGGGCCGGCGGGAAGTAAAGGATCGCGCCCCTTTGCGGCAGGTGGCGGCGCCGGCCATCGAATGCGACAGATATTTGTCGCGGGCAGCGAAGGAATGGCGCATGTTGCGGTGAATATTCGGGCAACTTCCCCGGCGCCGCCGGGCCGAAAGACGAGGGACGAGGTCATGCGCTATTCCGGCTTCAGGGTGTTGGCCGAGGGTCTGCTTGGCAACAAGGGCTGGCGGCCGGCCTGGCGCGACCCCGAGCCGAAGGCCGAATATGATGCGATCATCGTCGGCGGCGGCGGGCACGGGCTCGCGGCGGCCTATTACCTGGCGAAAAACCACGGCATCACCAATGTCGCGGTGCTGGAAAAGGGCTATCTGGGCGGCGGCAACGTCGGGCGCAACACCACCATCGTGCGCGCCAACTACTTCCTGCCGGGCAATTCCGAATTCTACAGCCATTCGCTGAAACTGTGGGAGCGGCTGGAAAGCGAACTGAACTACAACGTCATGCATTCGCAGCGCGGCCATATCATCCTGTTCCACTCGGACGGCCAGCGCGACGCGGCGGCGCGGCGCGGCAATTCCATTGTCAACCAGGGCGACGACGCCGAGCTGCTGAGCCGCGACCAGCTGAAGCGGATGATCCCCTATCTGGACTACGAACAGACCCGGTTTCCGATCTACGGCGGCCTGATCCAGCGCCGCGCCGGCACCGCGCGCCACGATGCCGTCGCCTGGGGCTATGCGCGGGCGGCTGATGGGCGCGGGGTGGACCTGATCCAGAACTGCGAAGTGACCGGCATCGACGTTCAGGACGGCAAGGTCGTCGGCGTCCAGACCACCCGCGGCGCCATCCGCGCCCGCAAGGTCGGGATCTCGGTCGCCGGCCGGTCGAGCCAGGTGGCGGCGATGGCCGGGATGCGCCTGCCGATCGAAAGCCACGTCCTTCAGGCCTTCGTGACCGAGGGGCTGAAACCGGTGATCGACCATGTCGTCAGCTTCGGCATGGGGCATTTCTACATCAGCCAGTCCGACAAGGGCGGGCTGGTCTTTGGCGGCGACCTCGACTTCTACGCGTCCTACGCCGCGCGGGGCAACCTGCCGATGCTGGAGCATGTGATGGAGGCGGGCATGACGCTGATGCCGATGATCGGCAAGGCCAAGATCCTGCGCGGCTGGGGCGGCATCGTCGACATGACGCCGGACGGCAGCCCGATCATCGACAAGACCCACATCGACGGGCTGTTCGTCAATTGCGGCTGGAACTACGGTGGCTTCAAGGCCACGCCGGCCTCGGGCTGGTCTATGGCGCATCTGATGGCCACCGGCCAAAGCCACGACATCGCCCGCCGCTTCCGCCTGGATCGTTTCACCACCGGCCATCTGATCGATGAAGAAGGCACCGGTTCACAGCACAACCTGCACTAAGGGGACATCATGCGCATTCCCTGTCCGCTCTGCGGCCCCCGTGACCGGCGCGAATTCTACTATTACGGGTCGGACGATTATCTGAACCGGCCCGCCGAGGGCGCCGCCCCCGAAGCCTGGGACGACTATCTGCACCTGCGCGACAACCCGGCCGGGCCGACGCGCGACCTCTGGTATCACGAACTGGGCTGTTCGGCCTGGATCGAGGTGCACCGCAACACGGTCACTCACGAAATCATGTCCGCGCGCCTGGTCGCGGACGGGGCAGAGCCTGGCGGCGACAGCCCGCGCAAGAAGCCGCGCAAGACGGCGGGGGAGGCTGCGGAATGAGGATCGCGGGCAAGGGCATCATCGACCGCGGCCGCACGGTGGGGTTCCGCTTCGATGGCCGCGACTATACCGGCTTTCAGGGCGACACGCTGGCATCGGCGCTGCTGGCCAGCGGCGTGCGGCTTATGGGGCGGTCGTTCAAGTATCACCGGCCGCGCGGCGTGGTGACCGCCGGATCGGAGGAGCCTTCGGCGCTGGTGACCGTCGGCCAGGGTGCCGCGCAGGTGCCGAACGTCCGGGCGACGGTTCAGGAAATCCACGAAGGGCTCGATGCCCGCAGCCAGAACCGCTGGCCGTCGCTGGGCTTCGACCTGATGGAGATGAACGACCTGTTCGCCCCCTTCTTCGGCGCGGGCTTCTACTACAAGACCTTCATGTGGCCGCGCAGCTTCTGGGAAAAGCTCTACGAACCGGCGATCCGCCGCGCGGCGGGGCTGGGGGCCCTATCGGGCAAGCACAACGAAGAGTTGTATGAAAAGGCCTGGGCCTTCTGCGACCTGCTGGTCGTCGGCTCGGGTCCGGCCGGGCTGATGGCGGCGCTGGCCGCCGGCCGCGCCGGGGCCGAGGTGATCCTGGCCGAGGAGGACGCGGTCTTCGGCGGCCGTCTGAACGGCGAGGTCGAGGAGGTTGGCGGCCGGCCGGGGCATCTGTGGGCGTCGGATGTCGTGGCCGAACTGAAGGCCATGCCCAATGTCCGGCTGATGGCGCGCACCACCGTCACCGGCGCCTATGACGGCGGCACCTTCGGCGCGCTGGAACGGGTCGGGCTGCATCTGGCCAACCCGCCGAAATCGTTGCCGCGCGAATGTTTCTGGCGGATCGTCGCCCGCCGCGCGATCCTGGCCTCGGGCGCGCAGGAACGGCAGATCGCCTTTCCGTCGAACGACCGGCCCGGCGTGATGACCGCCAGCGCGGTCAGGACTTACCTGAACCGCTGGGGCGTGGCGACGGGTCAGAAGGTGGCAATCTTCGCCAACAACGACGACGCCCACCGCACCGCCCGCGACCTTGCCGCCGCCGGTCTGGCGATCACCGCAGTGATCGACGTGCGCGAGGACGCGCCGCGCGGCGGCGACTGGCCGCTGTTCGCCGGCGCGCAGGTCGTCGCCACGCGGGGCCGCAACGGCCTGCGCGAAGTCACCATCCGCCGGACGAGCGGCGCGGACGTCACCGTCGCCGCCGACTGCCTGGCGGTGTCGGGCGGCTGGAACCCGGCACTGCATCTGGCCTGCCACATGAACGGCCGTCCCGTCTGGCGCGAGGATATCGCCGCCTTCGTGCCGCAGCCGGGCATGGTTCCCGGCTTGTCGGTGGCGGGCGCGGCAAGCGGGGCGATGTCCACCTCGGCCGCCCTGGCCGAGGGACTGGCCCGCGCCACCGAGGCGCTGCGCGACCTCGGCCGGGACGTGCCGCAGGTGGACCTGCCGCAGGCCGAGAACGGCGGCTGCCGCCTAAGGGCCTATTGGGAGGTCCCGGACGCACAGGGACGCGCCTGGCTCGACTTTGCCAATGACGTGACCACCAAGGACGTCCGGCAGGCGGCGCAGGAAGGTTACCGCTCGGTCGAGCATATGAAGCGGTACACGACGCAGGGCATGGCGCCCGACCAGGGCAAGAATTCCAGCGTCGCGTCGCTCGCGGTGCTGGCCGACGCCACCGCCCGCACCATCGCCGAAACCGGGATCACCACCTTCCGCCCGCCCTACACCCCGATCTCGATTGCCGCGCTTGGCGCCGGCGGGCAGGGCAAGAGCTTTGCGCCGCAGCGGTTCACCACCTCGCACAAGGCCGCGACTGAACGCGGCGCGCCGATGATCGAGGCCGGCCTCTGGTATCGGCCTTCGTATTTCCCCCGTCCGGGAGAAACCAGTTGGCGGCAGTCCTGCGACCGCGAGGTCATGGCGGTGCGCAACCGGGTCGGTATCTGCGATGTCTCGACCCTCGGCAAGATCGAGATTCAGGGACCGGACGCCGGGCGCTTTCTCGATCTGGTCTATACCAACACCTTCTCGACGCTCGCGCCCGGCCGGGTGCGCTATGGGCTGATGCTGCGCGAAGACGGCATGGTGATGGACGACGGCACCACCGCCTGCCTGGCGCCGGGTCATTACCAGATGACCACGACCACCGCCGCGGCTGGGCAGGTCATGCGCCATCTCGATTTCGTGCAGCAGGCCTTCTGCCGCGACTGGAAGGTGCGGGCCATTTCGGTGACCGAACAATGGGCGCAATTCGCCGTCGCCGGGCCGCTGGCGCGCGAACTGCTGAACTCGATCCTCGACGCGCCGATCGACCGCGAGGCTTTCCCGTTCCTGTCCTGTGGCACCGTCCGGGTCGGCGGGGTCGAGGCGCGGCTCTACCGCATTTCCTTCTCGGGCGAGCTTGGCTTCGAGATCGCCGTGCCCGCCCGCTATGGCGAGCCGCTCTACCGCGATCTGGTGGCGCGGGCCGAAAGCCTGGGCGGCTGCGCCTACGGGATGGAGGCGCTGAACGTCCTGCGGGTGGAAAAGGGCTTCATCACCCATGCCGAGATTCACGGCCGCGTCACCGCGTTCGACATCGGACTGCAGGGAATGGTCAGCACCAAGAAGGATTGCATCGGCAAGACCGCCAGCCAGCGCCCCGGCCTGACCGGACCCGAGCGCGAGCAACTGGTGGGGCTGAAGCCGATGGCGCCGGAAAAGGCCTTCGGCGCCGGGGCGCATCTGTTCGATCCGGGCGCGGCCCCGGTGCGCGAAAACGATCAGGGCTATGTGACCTCGGTCGCCTGGTCGCCGACGCTGTCGACCCATCTGGGCCTGGCCTTCCTGAAGAACGGCCGTGCGCGGCATGGCCAGTCGGTCCGGCTGGTCGACCATCTGCGCGGCACCGACATTCCCTGTGAAGTCATCAACCCGATCTTCTTTGACCCCGAGGGAGGGCGCGCCCGTGGCTAAGCTCATCGCCAAGTCCGCGACCGAGGACATCCTGCCCGTGACCGTGGGCGGCCTGACCCTGTCCGACGCCACGCCGAAGCGGCTGGTCGCCATCGCGCCTTGGCCGGGGTCGGCCCCGGCCGCGGCGAAGGCGTTGCAGGCGATGGGGCTGGACTGGCCGTCGCCCGACCGGGCGGCCAAGGGCGCCAAGGGCGTCTGCCTGTGGTCGGGCCGCGATCAGGCCTTCCTGGCCGATGTTGCCCCGCCGCCGGCGCTGGCCGAGGCGGCGGCACTGACCGACCTGTCGGATGGCTGGGTGGCGCTGAAGCTTAGCGGGCCGGCTGCCGCCGCCGCGCTGGCGCGGTTGGTGGCCATCGACCTGTCGGCCACCGCCTTTCCCGAAGGGGCGACCGCCCGCACCGGGCTTGGCCACATGATGGCGCTGGTCCATCGATCCTCGCCGCGGTCCTTCACGATCTATGTCTTCCGTTCGATGGCCGCCTCGGCGGCGCATGAAATTGAACTGGCGATGCAGTCCCAGGCGGCGCGCGCGTCTGCCTGAGCGCAAGGGGCAGACAGTCCCGCCCGGCTGGGTTAGAAAGGCCCCATGAGCCTGCCCCCCGGATTCCTTGACGAACTGCGCACCCGCGTGACGCTGTCGCGCGTGGTCGGGCGCAAGGTGACTTGGGATCAGCGCAAATCGAACCAGGCCAAGGGCGATCTCTGGGCGCCCTGTCCGTTCCACCAGGAAAAGACCGCCTCGTTCCACGTCGACGATCGCAAGGGCTACTATTACTGCTTCGGCTGCCACCAGAAGGGCGACGCCGTGTCCTTCCTGCGCGAGACCGAGAACCTGTCGTTCATGGAGGCGGTCGAGGTCCTGGCCCGCGAGGCCGGGATGCAGATGCCCGCCGCCGATCCGCGCGCCGCCGAAGCCGCCGACCGGCGCAGCGAACTGGCCAGGGTGATGGAGGCGGCGGTCGGCTTCTACCGGCTGCAACTGCGCACCGCCGCCGGGGCGCGGGCGCGCGCCTATCTCGACGGGCGCAAGATGTCGGAGGCCGCCCGCGACCGGTTCGAGATCGGCTTTGCCCCCGAGGGCTGGCAGGCGCTGTGGGACGAACTGAAGGGCAGGGGTATCGCCGACGACCTGATTTTGGGCGCCGGTCTGGCCCGGCCCAGCCAGCAGGGCAAGGCCCCCTACGACACGTTCCGCAACCGCATCATCTATCCGATCCGCGACGCGCGCGGCCGCTGCATCGCGTTCGGCGGGCGGGCAATGGACCCCAATGACAGCGCCAAGTATCTGAATTCGCCGGAAACCGAACTTTTCGACAAGGGCCGCAGCCTCTACAACCACGGCCCGGCGCGCGACGCCTGCGCCAAGGGCCGGCCGCTGATCGTCGCCGAAGGCTACATGGACGTGATCGCGCTGGTCGAGGCCGGGTTCACCGGCGCGGTCGCGCCCTTGGGCACCGCGATCACCGAGGATCAGTTGCGGCTTCTGTGGCGGCTGTCGCCCGAGCCGCTGATCATGCTCGACGGCGATACCGCCGGCATCCGCGCGGCGCTGCGGCTGATCGACCTGGCCCTGCCGCTGCTCGAGGCCGGCAACGGCCTGCGCTTCGTGGTCCTGCCCGAGGGGATGGACCCCGACGACCTGATCCGCGCCCGCGGGGCCGCCGCCATGCAGGCGGCCATCGACGGGGCCGAGCCGATGGTGCGGCTTCTGTGGCGCCGCGAGACCGAAGGAAAGGTGCTCGACAGCCCCGAACGGCGGGTGGCGCTGGACCGCAACCTGCGCACGGTGCTGAAGCGCATCGCCGATCCGTCGATCCGCGCCCATTACGGCGACGCGATCCGCGAGCTTCGCCAGGAACTGTTCGGCCAGCGCCGCGATGCCCGGCCGGCCACCGGCCCGATGGCGCCCGGCATGGCCCGGCCGCGCCGGGGCGCGCCGCCCTTACCAGTGGCCCCCCTTGCCGCCACCCGCCAATCGCTGCTGGGCCGCACCGACGCGGGCCGGGTTGACGAGCAGTTGCGCGAAGCCATGATCCTGGCGATCTGCGCGACGCACCCCAACCTCGTCCCCGAACTGGAAAGCCAGCTGGACCGCGTGCCGATGACCGGGCCGGGCCATGCCGACCTGCGCGACGCGATCCTGCGGGCCGCGCACGACGGCCTGCCCGCCGACTGCCCGCCCGCCCTCTTCCGGCGAAAAATCGGCGACCCGGCCCAGGATACGCTTGAAAAGATCCTGTCGCTTCCCCACGTGCAGATCGCCCCTCCGGTCCGCAATGCCGACAATCATGATCTGGCGCGCAATTGCCTGGCCGAGGAAGTGGCCAAACTTCAGGCGCGGCGCGGCGCCGAAGCTGAAATCGAGGAGGCGATGGAAGACCTGACCGGGCTTGCCGACGAGGGCCTGACCTGGCGCCTGCATCAGGCGGCCGAGGCGCGCCATCGGGCGGAACGGTCGAAGCTGGATGATCACGCCGAGATGGGCGAAGACCGTGCCGCACTTTCGGCCGAGCTTCAGCGCATGATCGACACAGCCATCTGGCAGAAGAAACGCTGACCGGACCGCGCGCCCGCCACTGTGATTCGCGCGCGCGATTCGCTAGAACCCGATAACGCGATTCGCCGCCGGCGAATCGCCTGACCGACCGCAAGGAATCCCAATGGCCGCCAAAGACACCGACGAGCAGAAGCCGGAAACCGAAGAGAACGAACATACGCTGGACATGAGTCAGGCGGCGGTCAAGAAGATGATTGCCGACGCGCGCGAGCGGGGCTACATCACCTACGACCAGCTGAACCAGGCGCTGCCGCCGGAACAAGTGTCCTCCGAACAGATCGAAGACGTGATGTCGATGCTGTCGGAAATGGGCATCAACGTCATCGAGGAAGAAGAGGCCGAGGAAGGCGAGGGCGGCGCGGTGGTCGAAGCCTCGACCTCGCGCGAAGTGGCGGTCGCCACCGCCTCGGGCGAAACGCTGGACCGCACCGACGATCCGGTGCGCATGTACCTGCGCGAGATGGGATCGGTCGAGCTTCTGTCGCGCGAGGGCGAGATCGCCATCGCCAAGCGGATCGAGGCCGGGCGCAACACCATGATCGCGGGCCTCTGCGAAAGCCCTCTGACCTTTCAGGCGATCACCATCTGGCGCGACGAACTTCTGAACGAAGACATCCTCCTGCGCGACGTCATCGACCTTGAGGCCACCTTCGGCCGGTCGCTCGACGGCGAGGGAGAGCTGGACGGCCCGGTCATCGACGAGGTCGACGTCACCGCCGCCGCCGCCCCGCGCCGCGAGGCCGGCGCCGAAGAGCCCGAGCTTGACGCTGACGGCAATCCGATCCTGCGGGCCGAGGACGAGGACGAGGATGACGACGCCTCGAACATGTCGCTGGCCGCGATGGAATCGGCGCTGAAGCCCAAGGTCTTGGAAACGCTGGAAATCATCGCCCGCGACTATGGCAGCCTGGCCGAGATGCAGGATCTGCGCATGTCGGCGACGCTGAACGAGGACGGTTCGTTCACCAAGGCCGACGAGGAAGCCTATCAGAAGCTGCGGTCGGAAATCGTGCTGCTGGTCAACGAACTGCACCTGCACAACAACCGCATCGAGGCGCTGATCGACCAGCTGTACGGCATCAACCGCAAGATCATGCAGCTGGACAGCGGCATGGTGAAGCTGGCCGACGCCGCCCGCATCAACCGCCAGGAATTCATCCAGGAGTATCGCGGACGCGAACTTGACCCCGCCTGGCTGGACCGCATGTCGCAGAAGTCCGGGCGCGGCTGGCAGGCGCTGATCGAGAAGAGCCGCGACAAGCTGGAAGACATCCGCGCCGAAATGGCCAAGGTCGGCCAGTATGTCGGCGTCGACATCGCCGAGTTCCGCCGGATCGTCAACCAGGTCCAGAAGGGCGAGAAGGAAGCCCGTCAGGCCAAGAAGGAAATGGTCGAGGCCAACCTGCGGCTGGTCATCTCGATCGCCAAGAAATACACGAACCGCGGCCTGCAATTCCTTGATCTCATTCAGGAAGGCAACATCGGCCTGATGAAGGCCGTCGACAAGTTCGAATACCGCCGCGGCTACAAGTTCTCGACCTATGCGACCTGGTGGATCAGGCAGGCGATCACGCGCTCGATCGCCGATCAGGCCCGCACCATCCGCATCCCGGTCCACATGATCGAGACGATCAACAAGCTGGTCAGGACCGGCCGCCAGATGCTGCACGAGATCGGCCGCGAACCGACGCCCGAGGAGTTGGCCGAGAAGCTCCAGATGCCGCTGGAAAAGGTCCGCAAGGTGATGAAGATCGCCAAGGAACCGATTTCGCTGGAAACTCCCATCGGCGACGAGGAAGACAGCCAGCTTGGCGATTTCATCGAGGACAAGAACGCGATCCTGCCGCTCGACAGCGCCATTCAGGAGAACCTGAAGGAAACGACGACGCGGGTGCTGGCGTCGCTCACCCCGCGCGAGGAACGGGTCCTGCGCATGCGCTTCGGCATCGGCATGAACACCGACCACACGCTTGAGGAAGTCGGTCAGCAGTTCAGCGTGACGCGCGAACGGATCAGGCAGATCGAGGCGAAGGCCTTGCGGAAGCTGAAGCATCCGAGCAGGAGCAGGAAGTTGAGGAGCTTCCTGGATCAGTGAGGGGCGAGGGGTCTTGCGCCGATCCGGTGATGCGTGGTCATTGTTTTGGATCGGCGCTTCCGGCTGTGTGCTGATGATCTCGGGCGCAACCATGATCGCGCTGTCCGGAACCTTCTTGATCGCCAACAATTGGCTTATGAAGGCAGTTGGGCCAACGGTCCTTGTCGCGGCGCTTTCCGCAGTGTTGGTTCTCCGTGGAGAGCGCACTCGCGCCGGGCACGCGCCACCGCGACCGCCGATTGCCAGTATTTCCAGATTTGTGCCTGCAGGTCCCTTGGCCGCTTTTGCGGTATTTCTGGCGATCAATTGCGTTGGTCTGTTTGGCTTGCCCTGGGCGATCGCGGTTGCTGCAGAAACAACGGTCAGCATTGACACTACGGCATGGATTTCAACCTGCGGATATGGCGGTTGGCGGGGTTCCGTCCGGTATGACAGCTGCATTCGGATTGCCCGGTTTGTCGGTTGGTTGCCGATCAAAAACGATAATGAGGCTTGGCTGACATCGGTGCCGCAATCCGTTCACATCATTGGCTTGGGTAGCAAGTACGGTGTGTTTGTACAGTCGCTTCAGCCGTAGGGTGCGCTTCAGCGCACCCCACTCCGCCCGCCACCCCACCTGTGCTATCCTGCCCGCGGTCCAGCGCGAAAGGAGCCGATCATGACCGCCATGAACGTCGTGCACATGCGAGTGAAGCCGGGAAAAGAGGACGAATTCATCCGAATCCACCAGGAGTTTCGCGCCAGCTCGATGCCGGGTGGCCGGAACTTCTGGGTCATGAAGTCGGGCGAACGCAGCTATGTCATCATCGGCGAATGGGACAGTCTCGCGGCGATGGCCGCCGCGCGCCCGGCGATGATCGGCAACCTCGACAAGCTGCGGCCGATCCTTGAAGATCTGGGCGGCGGGCGGGGCGTGACCGAACCCTGGTCGGGCGAGGTGGCGCTGCACCTGAAGCCCTAGCCTCCGCCCGACTGGGCGGCGTCAGCCGGCGGGGCCGTCCGCCGTGCCGGCGCGCGTTGACCCGGCAGCGATGAGCGCCGGCACCTCTGGGTGCGCGCCGATGACGTTCGCCGCTTTCGCCTGTTGTGACCTGCGCCCGGGCAATGTCCAAGACGGGGGGCCATCGCCCCGTGCGGAAACGTTTGGAACGGCCAAGGACCCCTTTGGCCTGCGCGCGCACTGCGACCGACCGGACCGGGTGCATGCCACCGGCACGTCACCTTTCGGTCCTTTGGCGCCTGCCCCCGGGGGGGCGCTGCCGGAATTCCCGTTGACCGAATCCCTCGCACGGGCGCAGCCTGCCCCCAGCAGCAGCTCGAAAGGTCATGCCATGATCCTGCGCAGCCTCGCCCTCCTTCTGCTTACCGCCCTTCCCGCCTTTGCCGAGGCCATCTGCGACCCCGCCCGGGGCACGTCCCTGACCGTCGTGGGCATTGCGGCGTACGATACGCTCAACATGCGCACCGGACCTGCCTCCTCCTATGCGCTCGTCGCCCGCATCCGGCCGGGCGAGCAGGGCGTCACCTCTACCGGGCGGGCGGCGCGGGCCAAGGGGCAGTGCGAAACCACTTGTCAGGGGGCTGAGGGCGGGCTGAACGATACCGGCCGCTCGATCGCCTATGCCTGCAAGGCCCGGGGCAGCATCTGGTATGAAGTGCGGCGGGCGAACGGCGATGTGGGCTGGGCGTCCGGCAAATATCTGGACCTTGCCGGAGCCGGTGCCGGTGGCGGCCATGTCCCGGTCGTGCCCATTGCCCCTGCGCCGCCCCCCGATTTCGAGGCGCGCCTGAACTATTCCTGCGGCGCCGATGGCAGGCTTGCGCTGATGATCTATCGCGGCGGCGGCAAGGCTGATGTGGCGATCGGCGGCAAGACCTATCTCGTCCTCAAGAGCAATCATCTGCTGTTGCCCTATTCCTTCGCCGCGGGCGACGGTGCGCGTCTGCGCGGTGGACCGAACATGCTGGAATGGCGCTGGCCCGGAGGCCGCAGGACAAACTGCACCCGCAGTTGACCACGGCCCGGCGTGCCGGACGGATGCATTTTCCGGGTTCGATGTGCAAGAGGCTGGGAATCCCTGAAGGCGCGCCTGTAACGCATTGATTTTTAATGGAAAATTAAGTGACCCGCCGTGGGGGTACTCTGCCTTTCCGTTGGCCGATCCGTGCTGCCCTAGCCCCGGCACTATCCGCCATCGGGGTCGCCGGTGCGCGCCAGTTCCGCGGCGATGAACTCCGGCACCTCGGGGTGCGCGCCGATCGGTGGCAAGCAGGCGCCGGCGAAAGCCGCCCTTGCCAGCGCTGCCGGCACGTCGGTTTCGACATGGCCCCAGCGGGCGACGAACAGCGGCAGGCAGAGCGCGCGTTGGCCGGTGCCGACCGCGGCGTCTGTGATCGACGGTTCTTCCTCGATGAACCCGAGCCGCACCCCGGCGAAACCGGCGGCCCGCACAGCACCGGCGATGCGTTCGGCGGCGGCGGCGGGGGCGGGGCTGCGGCCCGAGCCATGCGCGGCCAGCACCACCTCGGTTTCGCCGGCCGGCCAGCCGTGGCCTTCGGCGGCCTCGCGCAGGATGCGGACCGCCAGTTCCGAGACTTCGGCCATCACGCCGAAGGCGGGCAGGATTGTCAGGTCATCAGCGCCGGCCCCTGCCAGCCGGTCGGGAAGCGCGGTGGCGGTGAACCAGCCGTCGGCCATGAAGAAGGGAAAGACCAGCGGTCGCGCCAGCCCGGCCAGTGCCGCCGCAAGGGCACCGTCTTCGGCCAGCGTTGCCGAGGCGACCCGCCAGCCCGGCAGGTGCGCAGCCACGCGCCCGGCCAGTTGCGCGAGGTCCGCCGCGGCGGCTGCGGGGTCGGATGGCTGGCCATGGGCAACGATGAGGGCGGACGGGCTCATGCCGGCACCCTAGCCGCCCCGGGCCGGCGGGTCCATCGCCCCCACTCCGGTCAATCCTGCGCCAGCGCCACTGATTTCAGGATCGCGTGGCAGGCGCTGCCCGGCACCAGCCCGAGCGCCTTGGCCGACCGCCGGGTGATCCGCGCGGTCAGGGCCGTGCCGCCGCAATCCAGCCGCACCTCGCAGGCGGCACCGTCCAGGGGGGTGACCGAGACCACCCGCGCCGCCAGCACGTTCAGCGCGCTCAGCCCTTCGGGGTGGCCAAGGGCAATCATCACGTCGCGGGCGTGCACTAGCAGGCGCACCCTCTCGCCCGACGCGAAGGCCAGCGCCGGCACAAGGATCGAACCGCCGGCAAAGGTCAGGCGGCTCAGACCGTCGGCCTCGGTCCCGGCGTGGCGGGTTTCGATCAGGCTGCCGGGGTCTTCGCCGCCGAAAGCCGCCGCTGCGGCCCAGTCGCCCAGCACCTCGGCCACCGGCCCGAAGCCCGCGACCCGGCCATCGGCCAGTGCCAGCATCGGCCCGGCCAGCCGCACCACCTCGGCCAGCGAGTGGCTGACGAACAGGATCGGCAGGCGGCCTTCGTCGCGCAGTTCCTCGATCAGCGGCAGGATCTCGGCCCGCCGCGCCACGTCCAGCGCCGACAGCGGTTCGTCCATCAGCAACAGGCGCGGACGACCGAGAAGCGCGCGCACCAGCGCCACGCGCTGCGCCTCGCCGCCGGACAGCTGGGGCGTCCGCCGCGCCAGCAGCGGGCCAAGGCCGAACCGCCGGACCATGCTGTCCATGTCGCCCAGCATCCCGGCGCGGCGGGCGGCGTAGGCCAGGTTGCCGGCGACATCCAGGTGGGCAAACAGCCGTGGCTCCTGAAAGACATAGCCGACCCGGCGAAGGTGGGGGGGGACGAACCGGCGGCCCTCGTTCCAGGTCTCGCCGCGAAAGGCGATGCGCCCGCCGGTGCGTTCGAACCCGGCGATGGCGCGCAGAAGCGTGCTTTTGCCCGAACCGGAGGGGCCGAAGATCGCGGTCAGGCCTTCGTCGGGCAGGGTGCGGTCGATCTCCAGCCGGAAGCTGCCACGATCCAGGCGGAAGTCCAGTTCAAGCCCGGTCATGGCGGCCGGCCCTTGCGTTCAGCAGATAAAGGACAAGCAGGACCGAAAAGGACAGGACCAGCAGCAGCGCCGACAGCCGGTGGGCCGAACCATAGTCCAGCCGCTCGACCTCCTCATACAGGGCCACCGAAATCACCCGGGTCTGGCCGGGAATATTGCCACCCACCATCAGGACCACGCCAAATTCGCCGAGCGTATGGGTGAAGGTCAGCACCCCCGCCGCCAGGTAGCCGCGCAGGCTGAGCGGCACGGCGACGCTGAGAAAGGCATCGAGCGGCCGGGCCCCAAGGCTCGCCGCCGCCTCGATCGGCGCGCGGCCCAGAAGACCGAACGCCGATTGCAGCGGCTGCACCGAAAAGGGCAGCGAATAGAACAGCGAGGCGATCACCAGCCCGACGAAGGAAAAGCTGAGCGTCTTGCCGGTCATCTGCACCCACAGCCCGCCGATGGGGGCGGTGGGCGCGAAGGCCAGCAGAAGGTAGAAGCCGATCACCGTCGGGGGCAACACCAGGGGCAGGGCGGTCAGGGCCTCGACCACCGGCGCCAGACGTGACCGGCTGCGGGCCAGCCACCAGGCCAGGGGCGTCGCAAGGACAATCAGAAGCCCGGTGACCAGCGCCGCCAGCCGCAGCGTCAGCCACAGCGCCTCTAGGTCGGCCCCCTTCATTCGGTTCCGTATCCAGCCGCGCCGATCAGCTTGCGGGCCTCGTCGGTGCGCAGAAAGTCGAGAAAGCCCTTCGCGGCGGTATTGTCCTTGCCGGCGGTCAGCAGGGCGGCATCCTGCAAGAGCGGCTTGTGCATGTCTTCGGGGACCAGCCAGACCGATCCGTCCGTCTGCCCGACGACGGCCGAAGCCGCGACGAAGCCCAGGTCGGCGCTGCCGCTGGCGACCATCGTCTGGGCCTGGCCGATGTTTTCACCCATCACGATCTTGCCGCCAAGGTCGGCGGGAAGCCCCAGCTTTTCAATGACTTCCGCGGCGGCCTTGCCGTAGGGCGCCAGTTCTGGATTTGCGATGGCGACATGGGTGGCGGCGGCGATGGCCTTCTTGGGGTTCGACAGGTCGGCGCCGGTCTTCGACGTCCACAGGGCCAGTTGGCCGCGCGCATAGGTGAAGCGGTCCTTGCCGTCGGCCAGCCCTTCGTCGACCATCTTGTCGACGGTCTTCTGGTCGGCCGACAGGAAGGCCGCGAAGGGCGCGCCGGACTTGACCTGGGCATAAATCTTGCCGGTCGCGCCGGCGATGACTTCGATCTTGTCACCGGAGGCCTTGGCATAGTCATCTGCCAGTTTTTCGGCGGTCGGGGCGAAGTTGGCGGCCACGGCGACCTGCGCGGTTTCGGCGGCAACGGCGAACGGCAGCAGCGTAACGGCCAGGGCGGCGGCAAGGCTGTTGAAGCGGATCATGTGGATTCCCTCGATATGTCCGTCGGGATATAACGATGCTCGACTTTGAGGCGCAAGCGTTATTTCCCGTCAGCCACATCGGGCGGCGCCGCAAGCCGCGCCAGCGCCGCGATGTCGACGGCGCCGGCGGCCAGGCAATGGGCCTGCAAGGCGCGGTAGTGGCCCAGAACCTCGCGTCCCAGCGGCGTCAGGCTGGCGCCGCCATGCTGCGATCCGCCGCGGCTGGAGGCGATCAGCGGTTCGCGGAACATTCCGTTCAGGACTTCGGCCAGACCCCAGGCGCGCTTGTAGCTCATGCCCATCCGCCGCCCCGCCGCCGCGATCGAGCCGGTTTCGGCGATGCCTTCCAGCAGGTCGGCCTTGCCGGGGCCGATCCAGCTGCCGGCGGCGAAGGTCAGGCGCAGGTGCAGCGCAGGATAGGACTTCGAACTGGTCATCGTGGCGCGGCTGTCCCCGTCTGTTCGGTGGGTGACGGCATGAGCGTCATACCGGCGACGGGCGTTTGCCCGGCCAGTCGGTCGCGCGGTGGTAGGCCTGGCCCAGCCCGAGGATCCGCGCGTCGGCCCCGGTCGGCCCGAACAGCTGGACCCCGGTCGGTAGGCCGGCTGCGCCGAAGCCGGCGGGAACGCACAGGCTGGGCAGGCCGGCAAGGCTGACCGGCACCACCACCTCCATCCAGCGGTGGTAGGTGTCCATCGGTCGTCCCTCGATGCTTTCGGGCCAGCGCCAGTCGGCCGGGAAGGGCCAGACCTGCGCGGCGGGCATGGCCAGCGCGTCATAGGTTTCAAACAGCCGCGCCGCGCGCGCATACCATTGCGACCGGATCACAGAGGCCTGATAGAAATCGGCCATCGGCAGGCCCCGACCGCGCTCGATTTCCCAGATGGTTTCGGGCTTTAGTTGAGCGCGCTTGGCCGGGTCGTCGTAAAGCGCCGCCATCGCGTTGGCGTTCAGCCCGGCGCGTAGCGTCGTCCAACTGTGCCAGAGCTTTTCGGCGGGGAAGGGCGGCGCCACCGGCTCGACGATGGCGCCATCGGCCGCAAGGACCGCAAGCGCGGCTTCGCAGGCGACCAGGATGCCGGTTTCGCAGCCGTAGGCGCCGCCCCAGTCTCCCAGCCAGCCGATCCGCATCCCCCGCACCGGCCGGTCAAGCCGCGCGGTGAAATCCTCGGTTGCCCGGCCGAACGGGGTTCCGGGGTTCGGGCCGGCCAGCACCTGCAACAGTCGCGCCAGATCCTCGACGGTGCGCGCCATCGGCCCTTCGGTGGCCAGCGTGTGCAGGAATGTGTCGCCCAGGGCGTCCTGCGGCACCAGGCCCCAGGTCGGACGAAAGCCGTAGACGTTGCAGAAGGCCGCCGGGTTGCGCAGGCTGCCCATCATGTCCGACCCGTCGGCGACCGGAACCATCCGCGCCGCCAGTGCCGCCGCAGCGCCCCCAGACGAGCCGCCGGCGCTGCGTGACGGATCATAGGGGTTCCGCGTCGTGCCGTGGACGGGATTGAAGGAATGCGACCCGTGCCCCCATTCGGGGGTGTTGGTCTTGCCGATCAGGATCGCGCCGGCGGCGCGCAGCCGCGCCGCCACCAGATCGTCGGCGGCAGGAACGAAATCGCGAAACAGCGGCGAGCCGTAGGTGGTGCGCAACCCCTTGGTCGCCACCAGGTCCTTGACGGCGATGGGCAGGCCGTGCAGCCAGCCCCTCGGGGCCTCCGTGTCGGCGGCCCGGGCCTCGGCGATCAGTTCGGCACGGTCGCGCAGCGAAACGATGGCGTTGAGCGCCGGGTTCGCCGTCGCGATCCGGTCGAGGAACGTCTCCATCACCGTGACGGCGGAAATCTGGCGCGCAGCGATGGCGCGCGACAGGTCGGTTGCGGAACGTGCGGTGATGTCCATCCGGTGCCCTCTTGCCGCCGCCCACCGTATCGGCGGGCGGCGGTCAGGTCAGCAGTCTTACTTCTGCAGTTCGGTCCAGATCGCCTTCTGGAACTCCAGCGCCTTGCCCGAGCAGACGGTCACGAAATGACCCTTGTCCTTGAACTCGGCCGGCGGGTTCAGTTCGGGCGCGCCCTTCATGTCATCCGGCATGAACTGTTCCGAACCGGAGATGCCGTTGGCATAGCGGGCGAAGGCCGACAGCATCGCCGCGTTTTCCGGCTGCATGATGAAGTCCAGGAATAGGTAGGCATTGTCGGGGTTCGGTGCGTCCTTCAGCAGGACGACATTGTCCATCCACAGGCCATAGCCTTCCTTCGGATAGCCATAATGGATGTCCGGGACCGCCAGCCGCTGGCGCAGCGCCGAGCCGTTCCAGTCGACGGTTGCCGAATAGTCGTGGTTCGTCATCTTCTCGACGGTGGAGTAATCCATCGCCATCCACTTGGGCTTGGCGGCCAGCAGCGCGTCGCGCACCTTCTTCATCACGGCCGGATCGTCGTCGCAGACCTTGCCGCCCTCGTACATCGTGGCCAGCGCCAGAACGTCGCCCATTTCCGGCACGACGTTGATCTTGCCGACCAGTTCCGCAGGCGGGTCCAGGAAGATCGCCGAAGTGTTGATGTCGCCGGTATAATCCTTGGTGTTGACCGACATGCCGGTCGAGCCCCACTGCCACGGAACCGACCATTTGCGGCCCGGATCCCATTCGACGTTCATCCATTCGGGGGCAATGTTCTTGTGGTTGGGCAGCTTGGACTGATCAAGTTCCTGGATCAGGCCCTTGTCGGCGTAGATCTGCACGAAGCCGGCCGACGGCACCACCAGGTCGAAGCCCGAGGCGCCGGCCTCGACCTTGGCCAGCGCGGTGTCGTTGCTGTCGAAGTCGGTGATCGTGACCTTGACCTTGTACTGGTCCTCGAACTTCTTGATGAGGTCCGGGCTGGTGTAGTTGCCCCAGTTGTACAGGTGCAGTTCGCCATCGGCGAAGGCGCCCGCGGTGCTGGCCAGCAGCAGCGCGACCGCAGTCAGGGAACGTTTCATTGCATACTCCTCTGTTGTGTCGGGCACAGGATGGCGCCCTGGCTCTTGGTTATTTTCGGGTCCGCGACAGCAGGTAGAAGGCTGACAGAAGCACCAGCGTCAGCCCCAGGATCGCGGTGGAGATGGCGTTGACGTCGGGCTGCATCGCCCGGCGCAACTGGCCGAGCATGTAGGTCGGCAGTGTATCCTGCCCCGGCGACTTGATGAACTCGGTGATGACCACATCGTCGAGCGAGGTTACGAAGGCCAGCATCGCGCCGGCGAAGATCCCCGGCATCAAAAGGGGCAGCGTCACCCGGCGGAAGGTCTGCCAGCGGCTGGCGTAAAGATCCGAGGCCGCGGTTTCCAGCGTCAGGTCCATCCCTTCCAGCCGCGCGCGGATCGGCAGATAGGCGAAGGGGATGCAGAAGGCGCTGTGGGCGACGATCAGATAGCCGAGCCCGGTATAGCCGGTGGCCTTTTTTATCGCCGCAGTGACCAGCAGCAGAGCGACGGCGGTGACGATTTCCGGCACCATCAGCGGCTGGTTGATCATCACGTAGATGAAGGTCTGGCCGGTGAACGCCTTGCGCCGCGTGGTGCCGAGCGCGGCCGCCGTCGCCAGGGCCGTCGACAGGATGGCCGCCGCCGTCGCCACCTGGAACGACACGATGGTAGCGGCCTTCACCTCGGCATTCGCCCAGGCGATCTGGTACCAGTGCAGCGACCACCCTTCCCAGGCGGCCGGCGACTGCCCCTGGTTGAAGGAATAGATGATCAGCACGAAGATCGGTGCGTAAAGGACGACGAACGTGACCAGCGCGATGGTCGCGAAGCCCGGCAGGTCGGTGACCGAATAGCGGCGCGTCTCAGCCATTTTTCCGCTCTCCGCTGATGGTGCGCACATAGACGAGCAGCGCGACGGTGACGATCATCAGAAGCGCTACCGACAGGGCTGAACCCATCGGCCAGTTGCGGCCCTGACCGAATTGCAGCTCGATGAAATTACCGATCATCATGTTCTTGCCGCCGCCCAGGATGCGCGGCGTGACATAGGCGCCGAGGCAGGGGATGAAGACCAGGATCGACCCGGCGATGATGCCGGGGCGGATGATCGGCAGGATGATCCGGCGCAGCACATGCCAGCGTCCGGCGTAAAGGTCATATCCCGCCTCCAGCAGGCGCATGTCGAACCGGTCGATCGTGGCGAACAGGGGCAGCACCATCAGCGGCAGATAGACGTAGACCATGCCGATCAGCAGCGCCGTGTCGGTATAGGTCAGCTGGATCGGCTCGCTAATCAGCCCGGCCTTCAGCAGAAGCGTGTTCATCACCCCTTCGTTGCGGATGATCTGGTTGATCGCGAAGGTGCGGATCAGCAGGTTGGTCCAGAACGGGATGGTGATGAGAAACAGCCACAGCGCCCGCGCCTTCGGGGGGCGGGTGGCGATGAACCAGGCGGTCGGAAAGCCGACGAGGAAGGTCAGCACCGTGGTGATGAACGACAGTTTCACCGACCGCCAGAAGATGGTGATGTTGCCGTCGGCCAGCTTCAGCGACTCGTCGAAGATGTCGCGCTCGAACAGCACGCCGATCCAGCCGTTCAGGCTGAAATGCCATTCGACGTTGCCATATTCGCCCGGCGACAGGAACGAATAGACCAGCACGATCAGGAGCGGGCCGACCGCGGCAAGGAACAGGACCACCAGCGCCGGCGTCGAAAGCAGCCAGCCGTTGCGCCGGGACTCTGCTTCGCGGGCCTCTTCGAGGTTCGCCATCGTCAATCCCCCAGCACCTGCGCCGCGCCGGGCGCGAAGCGCAGGCCGACCTTGCCTCCCAGTTCCAGCCCGGCGTCGCCGGTCGCCGGGCTTTGCAGCCGCGCCACGACCTCGGACCCGTCGGCAAGCGCCATGTGGCAGTGGGTGTCGGTGCCGAAATAGACTAGGTTGGTGATGGTGGCGGGCAGGGCGCCCGGCTCGGACCTGTCGAGAATGCGCACCTGTTCGGGCCGCACGGCGACCGTCACCTCGCCCGCGCGCCCCTCGGCGCCGCTGGCATCGACCGAGCCTCCGGCCTTGAGCGTCACCTTGCCCCCGGCCGCCGTCGCCGGCAGGAAGTTCGACTCGCCGATGAAGCTGGCGACAAAGCGGTTGACCGGGCGGGTGTAGATGTCGCGGGCGCTGCCGATCTGCTGGATCTTGCCAGCGCTCATCACCGCGATCCGGTCGGACATGGTCAGGGCCTCTTCCTGATCGTGCGTCACGAAGATGAAGGTGATGCCGGTCTCGGTCTGCAACCGCTTCAGCTCGATCTGCATTTCCTTGCGCAGCTTCAGGTCCAGCGCCGACAGGGGTTCGTCCAGAAGCAGCACCTTGGGCGCCGGAGCCAGCGCCCGGGCCAGCGCCACCCGCTGCTGCTGGCCGCCCGACAACTGGCTGGTCTTGCGATCCGCCATCGCCTCGAGCTTCACCAGCGCCAGCATCCGCGCGGTGGTCTGCTTGACCTCGGCCGCCGGCCGGCCCTGCATTTCCAGCCCGAAGCCGATGTTCTGGGCGACGGTCAGGTGCGGAAACAGCGCATAGCTTTGAAAGACCGTGTTGACCGGGCGGCGGTTCGGCGGCAGTGCGGTGATGTCCTGGCCGTCCAGCAGGATCTGCCCCGAGGTCGGGCTTTCAAAGCCCGCAATCATCCGCAGAAGCGTGGTCTTGCCGCAACCTGACGGGCCGAGAAGCGTGAAGAACTCGCCCTTGCCGATGGCGACCGACACGTTGTCCAGCGCGCGTACCGCGCCATCCCCCTGGCCGAAATGCTTGGACACGTCCCGGGCCTCGACGGCAGTTGGGTTCAATTGGCGGCTCCCTGTCTGGCTGAGGTTTTGATCATATTGGCGTTAAATAGATTCGACGCAACACCAGAATGCGTTTGCGCCGGTCTTGTCAGGTCGCAAGCAGCGGGGGACGACGGCCGGCCCAAGGATGCGCCGCCTCGATCTCGGCCGAAAGTGCGATCAGCAATTCGTCCTCGCCGAAGCCCGCCGCCAGATGGATGCCGACCGGCAGGCCGCCGTCCGTCCAGTGCAGAGGCAGCGAAACCGCCGGCTGACCCGAGGCGTTGAAGGCGGCGCAGAAGGGCGAATAGTCGAAGACCATGCCCGGCCCGATGCGATAGTTCACGTAATCCTCGGTGGTGTGGGCGAAGCGGCCGACGAGGGCAGGGGGCTCGGCCAGGGTCGCGGTCAGCAGGACGTCCCAGCCAGTGAAGAAGGCGGCCATGTCGCGCCCGAAGGCGTGGATGGTTCCAACCGCCTCCAGATAGTCGGCGCCCGACAGGGAGGCGGCATGGGCCATCGCCCCGCGCGCCACCCCCTCGATCTCGCCCGACGCCAGCGGGCGGCCCCGGGCCCGAACCGTCTTCGTCACCGACAGGGCGGTGCCGCAGGCGACGATGTCGGTCCAGGCCCGCATCATCGCGCCGATGTCGACGCTGGGGCGGGCGGGTTCGACATGGTGGCCCAGGTCTTCCAGCAGTTTCGCCGCGGAATGGACGGCCTGCCGGCAGTCCGGGTGGATCGGCGTGCCGGACAGCGTCGTGTCGCACAGCGCCACGCGCAGCCGTCGCGGCGGGCGGCGCAGGGCGGCGGTGAAACTGTCGCGCAGGGGCGGCGCCCAGTAGGGGGCGCCAAGATCGGCGCCCTGGCAGGCGTCGAGAAAGGCCGCCGTGTCGCGGACCGACCGGGTCAGGAACCCGTCGATCGCCATGCCGCCCCAGCCTTCGCCCGCATAGGGGCCG
>JAXMDK010000002.1:0-218071 GCA_046348855.1 Paracoccaceae bacterium
GTCCTGCGCGCTTACGGGCTCGAGGGGCTTCGCGCCCGCATCCGCAACCATGTCGCCTGGTCGCGCGAGGTGGCCGGGGCGCTGGCCGCCCTGCCGGGGGTCGAGATCGTGACGCCCCCGTCGCTGTCGCTGTTCACCTTCGCGCTCGGCGATGGCGATGCGGCGACCGAGTCGCTCCTGGCGCGGATCAACGACGACGGGCGCATCTACCTGACCCAGACCCGGCACGAAGGGCGGTTCGTGATCCGGGTGCAGGTCGGCCAGTTCGATTGCACGCGCGACGATGTAATGACGATTGCCCAAGTGGTTGACGAACTGAGGACCGGCCGATGACCCGACTGCTGCGATCCCTTGCCCTGCTTCTGGCGCTCGTGGCGCCGACGGCGCTGCGCGCGGCGACCTATCCGCCGCATCCCGACCTTTTTGTCAACGACTATGCCGGCGTGATCGATGCCGGCAGCGAAAGCCAGCTCAAGTCCGACCTGACCGACCTGAAACGGG
The DNA here is from genome assembly GCA_046348855.1 of Paracoccaceae bacterium. Taxonomy (GTDB): domain Bacteria; phylum Pseudomonadota; class Alphaproteobacteria; order Rhodobacterales; family Rhodobacteraceae; genus TMP-24. The sequence continues at coordinate 502 of JAXMDK010000002.1, forward strand.
ACACCGGGGTCGAAATGACCATCCTGACCCTGCCGTCGTGGAAGGCCAATGCCGATGATGGGCAGTCGCTCGAAGCCTATGCGACCGCCCTCTTCAACGCCTGGGGTGTCGGCGCTGCCAACCGCAACGACGGCATCCTGCTTCTGGTCGCGCCCGATGACCGCGATGTTCGCCTGGAGCTTGGCCAGGGTTATGACCGCGGCTTCGACCTGATGGCCGAGGACATCGTCAACAGCTGGCTCCTGCCGGCCTTCCGCAAGGGCGACTATGGCGCGGGCGTCCGTGACGGAACCGCCGAGATCATCACCCGCATCGCCCGGCCCCACGCTGCGGGCCAGCCCGCGCCGGGACCGGCCAAGACCATCATCGATCGCATCTTTCCCTGGGTCTTCGGTGCCTTCGCCGCCTTCATCGTCGGCAGCAGCCTGTTCTCGCGGTTGGCGGGCGACTGGTCCTACCGCTTCCGCCGTTGCCCGCAATGCGGCCAGAGGGGCATGCACCGCGAGCATGTCCTGCCCCAGGCGCAAACCACCCCGCTCCCTACCGGCGCGCCGCCACCGACCGGGATGATCGTCACCCGCTGCCTGCACTGCAACTATCGGGAGGACCGGCCGTGGAGCGTCGGAACCAGCCGGCCCTCGTCAGGCTCGGGCGGCGGGTTCGGTGGTGGCCGGTCGTCGGGCGGCGGGGCCTCGGGCCACTGGTAGGGCAAGGGGCGGCCGCTAAAGCCGCCCCTGCCGGTTCGCCAGATCAGAAGCGCAGGCCCACGGTGAGGCGCGCGGTGGTGTCGTTCACGTCGCTCGCCGTACCGCCGAACTTCTTGAAATGGTCGGTCAACACTTCGCCGCCCAGCGTCCAGCGGTCGTTCAGCCGGTAGTCGGCGCCGATGCCGGCGGTCCAGCCGGTGTCATGCAGGCTCTGCCCGCCGATGTCGGCCGAGGCGCGCGCCGCGCCCACCGTGCCATAGACCAGCGTCGGCCCGAGATCGGCACCGGCGCGCAGCGACAGCCGCGCCACGTCCTTGAGCTTGCCGGGGGCCGGGCCAAGGTCGATGTTCGACTTGTCCCACGACAGCGCCCCGCCCACGACCCACTGGCCGAAGTCATAATCATAGCCGCCGCTAAGCCCGTAGACACTGCCGTTGTGCTTGATGCCGGAAGTCGAACTGCGCCCCGTGCCCAGGTCGAGCCCCATCCACGGCCCCGTCCAGTCGCCGTTGACCATCGGGGCAGGAGCCGGCGCCGGCGCCATGACCGGCGGCTCGACGACCGGCGCGCCCATGCCGCCGGCAAAGGCCGGAAGCGCCAGCCCGGCGAGGAGCACGCCAAGGCCGGCGCTGCGAATGGAAGTTGCGGGAATCATCATGTCAGTCTCCTGTTCCTGGGCCGGCCAGTCCTGTGCGGGACACTGCTGCGGCACGGCCTGCCCTGGACATAACGCCACCACAGCCGGGGCCAACCCCCGCGCACGGGCATGTGAGCGACAATGGCGCGGCAAGACCCGCGACCGGCCGGTTCCGGCCATTCCGCAGCGCGTTTCCGGCCGGAAACCGCCCATCCGCCACCACCGGGCGGCGCTCGCATCACCTTGACTTGACAGGATTTCCGGCCAGACGGCCTATTCGTCGGCCTGTGCCTCGGCCCGGCTCTTGCCGGCCACGTCCATTGCCAGCGTTGCGGCCATGAATCCGTCGATGTCGCCATCGAGAACCCCGCCGGTGTCCGAGGTTTCGTAGCCGGTGCGCAGGTCCTTCACCATCTGGTAGGGCTGCAGCACGTAGGACCGGATCTGGTTGCCCCAACCGGCGTCGCCCTTCGATTCATGGGCGGCGTTGATCGCGGCGTTGCGCTTGTCCAGCTCCAGCTGGTAAAGCCGCGCCTTCAGCGCCGTCATCGCCGCGTCGCGGTTCTGGTGCTGGGACTTCATCGAACTGGTGACGACGATGCCGGTCGGAAGGTGGGTGATCCGCACCGCCGAGTCGGTGGTGTTGACGTGCTGGCCGCCGGCGCCGGACGAACGGTAGGTGTCGATCCGGATCTCGTTGTCAGGCACCACGATCTCGATATTGTCGTCGACGACCGGATAGACCCAGACTGACGAAAACGACGTGTGCCGCCGCGCGGCGCTGTCATAGGGCGAAATCCTCACCAGCCGGTGCACGCCCGATTCCGATTTCAGCCATCCATAGGCATTGGGGCCGCTGATCTTGTAGGCGGCCGAGCGGATGCCGGCCTCGTCGCCCGCGGTTTCCGACTGAAGTTCGACCTTGTAGCCCTTCTTTTCGGCCCAACGGACATACATGCGCGCCAGCATCGACGCCCAGTCGCAGCTTTCGGTGCCGCCTGCCCCGGCGTTGATTTCGAGGAACGTATCGTTGCCGTCCGCCTCGCCATCCAGCAGCGCCTCAAGCTCCTTGGCGGCGGCGAGGTCGCGCAGCTCCTTCAGGGCCTTTTCCGCCTCGCCGACGATCTCTTCGTCGCCCTCGGTCTCGCCCAGTTCGATCAGTTCGACGTTGTCGGTCAGTTCGCGGTCAATCCGGCGGTAGGTCTCGACCTTGTCGAGCAGCACCTGGCGGTCGCGCATCAGTTTCTGCGCGCGCGCCGGGTCCGACCACAGGTCGCCGTCCTCGATCATGGCGTTGAATTCTTCCAGCCGGTGCGGCGCGGTTTCCCAGTCCATCCGCTGGCCGAGAAGCTTCAGCGACTTGCGGATGGCATCGACGGCATTCTGGGTTTCGGCGCGCATGGCCTGACTTCTCCTTTAGGCGAGGCGGGTCATAGCCCGTCCACCGGCACCGGGCAAGGGGCAGGCCCCCACCTGGCCGGGCGCCGTCCGTGCCCAACGTTCGGGATTGCGGAACACCCCTTGGCCTGCGCTTGCGCTTCGGCCAACCGGACCGGGTGCCGCGCCACTGGCGCGGCACCCGGTCCGGGCACAGGGAAGATCGACCCACAATGCCCCGAAGGGATGCGATCTTTCTAGTAAAGGCCGCCCGACGACACCGTGCCGAAGTCGGCCTTCTTCGGAATGACCTTGCGTTCGCCGTCCGAGGTGGTGGTCATGTTGCCGGACTGGTCGCCCTCGTCGCCGACGAAGACCCCCTGGTCGAACATCGGCAGGTTCTGGCCCATGGCGAACCCACCGTCGACCAGCGTCGCCATGCCGAACTCGGTCTGCTGGCCGTCGCGGAAATATTCGGCCTGCACGAAGTCGCCGGTCGCGCCGTCGACGATCGGCTCGCCGGTAAAGCGGTTGATGTTGATGAAATGCCCGCCCGACGGCACGCGGAACTCGGTCCCGCCGTATTTCTTGATCGCCTGTTCCATGAATGCCTGGAACACCGGAACGCAGAGCGTGCCGCCGAAGGCATTGGCACCCAGCGTGCGGGGCTGGTCATAGCCCATGTAGCAGCCGGCGACGATGTTCGACGAAAAGCCGATGAACCACACATCCTTGGCGTCGTTGGTGGTGCCGGTCTTGCCGGCGATCGGGATCGGCAGGTGGACGCCGGTGCCCGACCCGCGCTTGATGACGCCTTCCATCATCGAGGTCAGCTGATAGGCGGTGATCGCGTCCATCACCCGTTCGCGGTCGGACTTGATCGCCGGCGCGGCGCCGGGCGGCAGGGTCGCATCGGCGCAATCCTCGCACACCCGCTGGTCGTGGCGGTAGACCGTCCGGCCCCAGCGGTCCTGCACCCGGTCGACCAGCGTCGGCTCGACCCGCTCGCCGCCGTTGGCGATCATCGCGTAAGCCGCCACCATCTTGTAAAGCGTGGTTTCCTGCGCGCCGAGCGCGTTGGCCAGGAACGGGTCGAGATGGTCGTAGACCCCGAACTTCTCGGCATATTTCGCCACCACGTCCATGCCGACCGCCTGGGCGATCCTGACCGTCATCAGGTTGCGCGACTGTTCGATCCCGGTGCGCATCGGCGTCGGGCCGTAATACTTGTCCGAGGCGTTCTTGGGCCGCCACAGGCCCTGCGGCGTGTTCACCTCGATCGGCGCGTCCACGACGATGGTGGCGGGGGTGAAGCCGGAATCGAGCGCCGCGGCATAGACGAAGGGCTTGAAGCTCGACCCCGGCTGGCGGGCCGCCTGCGTCGCCCGGTTGAAGACCGAGGACTGATAGGAAAAGCCGCCCTGCATGGCGATCACCCGGCCGGTGTTGACGTCCATCGCCATGAAGCCGCCCTGCACCTCCGGCACCTGGCGCAGCGACCAGTGCTTGTCGCTGCCATCGTCCTTGGCGCGCTCCTCGACCATCACCACGTCGCCCACCGACACCAGGTCGCCCGCGACCCTGGCCTTCGGCCCGAGGCTGCCGTCGTCGTTGCGCTTGCGCGCCCAGGTCACGTCGCTGTTCGGCACCCAATGGCCGCTGTCTTCGGCAATCCCTTCGATGCCGATGCGCGCACCCTTGTCGCCCAGTTCCAGCACCACCGCCGGGAACCAGCCCGGCACGTCGCGCGGCACATCGCTTACCTGCGCCAGCGCGGCGCGCCACTGGGTTTCGTCCTTCAGCACCTCGGCCGGCAGGGTCTTGCGGGTGCCGCGCCAGACGCCCTGGCTGCGGTCGTATTTCTCCAGCGCGCTTTGCAGCGCATCGGCGGCGACCGCCTGGATTTCCGGGTCGACCGTCGCGCGGATGGTCAGGCCGCCGCCGAAGAATTCCTCCTGGCCAAAGCTTTTCGACAGCTGCCGGCGAATCTCGTCGGTGAAATAGTCGCGCGGCGCCATCGTGCTGCGGAAGGACGGATAGTCACCGCCCTGCACCGTCTTCAGCGGTGCCGCAATCGCCTCGTCGAAGGCCGCCTTGTCGAGATAGCCGTTCTGGAACATCTCGCGCAGCACATAGTTGCGCCGCTCGATCGCGGCCTCGCGCTGCTTGACCGGATGATAGCTGTAGGGCGCCTTGGGCAGCGCCGCCAGATAGGCGGCCTCCTCGGGGCGAAGTTCGGTCAGCGTCTTGTTGAAATAGGTCTGCGCCGCCGAGGCCACGCCGAACGACTGGAACCCAAGGTCGATCTCGTTCAGGTAGAGTTCCAGGATCTTGTCCTTGGGCAGCGCATTGACCAGCCGCGTCGACAGGATCAGTTCCTTGATCTTGCGTTCCAGCGTCCGGTCGCCCGACAGAAGAAAGTTCTTCGCCACCTGCTGGGGAATGGTCGAGGCGCCGCGCAGGGTCTTGCCATGCGAGCGGATCCCCTCCCACACCGCGCCGGCGATGCCCATCGCGTCAAAGCCGTGGTGGGTGTAGAAATTCTTGTCCTCGGCCGAAATGAAGGCGTCCTTGACCAGCGGCGGAACCTGGTCGATCGGCACGAAGATCCGCCGTTCGGTGGCGAACTCGTCCATCAGCTTGCCCTCGCCGGAATAGATGCGGCTGATGGTCTTGGGCGTGTAGTTTTCCAGCGCCGCATAGTCCGGCAGGTCGCGGCTGTAGAACCAGAAGACCGCCCCCAGCGCGAGGCCGCCGAAGACCAGCGCCGTGACCAGCCAGCTGAAAAGCGCGCCCAGAACGGACAGGACGAAACGGAACAAGGGACCAAACCTTTGCTGTTGCAGCGGCCTCTATACTCTTAGCACAGGCGGGGGTCAAAGCCGACCGGCCCGCCGGCAGATCACCGCCTATTGACGCAGAAGCCGCGCCTCGGCGGCGTCGGGGACGGCCCAAGCCTCCAGCCCTTTCAGGATCGCCTCCTCCATCCCGGCCCGCCAGACCGGATCGGCCAGCCGGGCGCGGTCGTCGGGCGAGGACAGGAAGCCGATCTCGATCAGAAGCGACGGGATGTCCGCCGATTTCAGCACCGAAAAGGCGGCTTCCTGCACCGGATGGCGGTGCATCTTCACGCCCGCCGACTGCATCGCGCTGCGCAGCGCCTCGGCCAGCCGGTCGGCACGCGGCTGGGTCTCGCGCCGCGCGAGATCGAGCAGCACCGAGGCCACCTCGTCATCGTTGCCGCTCAGGTCAACGCCGGCCAGAATGTCGGCCCGGTCATGGCGCTCGGCCAATTGCTCCGAGGCCGTGTCCGAGGCCTTTTCCGCCAGCTTGTAGATGGTCGCACCGGTCGCCTCGCCCTCGGCCAGCGCGTCGGCGTGCAAGGACAGGAACACGTCCGCCTGCGCGGCGCGCGCCACCGAAATACGGGTTTCCAGCGGCACGAACACGTCGGTCTGGCGGGTCAGGTCGACCGTCATCCCGGCGCGCCGCAGCAGCTCTGCCAGTTCCAGCGCAAAGGCTAGGACGGTCGCCGCCTCGGTGGTCTTGCCGCTTTCGGCCCCGGGGTCGAGCCCGCCGTGACCGGGGTCGATGGCGATCTTCAGGGGCGCCTCGCCGGTCTGGCGGTGGATCGCCGGCTCGCCGGTCGCCACCGGCTTCGGCAGCGCCCAGTCGCTCTCAAGGCTTGCGTCGCGCGCTGCGGTGGCCGCCAGATCGGCCTCGGTCGTCGGCTGCAGGTCCAGCCGGATCACCGCGCCGCCCGAGGGGCCGGGCGTTTCCTCGGCGCTTTTCAGCCGCAAGGGCCGGTCCAGCACCGCGACCAGCCGCGACCAGCCGGACAGGAACGGCCCCCAGGACAGGTCCGCCACCCGTTCGGATCGGTCCGACGCCGCCGGCGGGGCCGCGCCGAACTCGACCTCGCGGAAATCGACCACCAGACGCGGCGGGTCGGCCATGAAGCTGACGCGGTAGGGCACCGCCTGGCTGATCGCCAGTCGGACGCTAAGCCCCTGCCCCTCGTCGCGCAGGAAGGTGGCGTTCGGGTCGAGGATGGCAAGCGCGTTCAGATCCTCGGCCAGCGCCGGCATGCGCGCCATCAGGATGGCCAGCGCCATCACAAAGCAGCGACCGATCCAGCCCGCCCTTGAACCCAGCACCTGCCTGCCCCATCCTGCCGCCCGCCAGCCGGGGCGCTTGTGCCGTTCAATATCGCCCGCCGCCGCGAGGTCAATGGTTAAGCTGGGCCGGCGGGCCTTCCCTGCCGCCCGGACCTGTGCAAGACGGTTGCGCCGCCCCCGTTGGCGGCCCGAACAGAAAGTGTCGCCCATGCGTTTCGCCCTCGCCCTTGCCCTCGCGGCCGCCCTGCAGGCCGCCCCGGCAGCCGCCTTCGACATCACCCACATGACCGACGAGGAACAGGCCGCATTCGACGCCGAGATTCGCTCCTACCTGCTGGCCAACCCGGAAGTGATGGTCGAGGTCTCGAAGGCGCTGCAGGACAAGGTCGCCGCCCGCCAGGCCGACGACGACAAGGCGCTGGTCGCCCAGAATGCCGCCGCGATCTTTTCGGACGGCTACAGCTTTGTCGGCGGCAACCCCAACGGTGACGTGACGCTGGTCGAGTTCCTCGACTACCGCTGCGGCTATTGCCGCAAGGCCCATGAAAGTGTCTCCGACCTGGTCAAGACCGACGGCAACATCCGCTATGTCGTCAAGGAATTCCCGATCCTCGGCGATGATTCGGTGGTCGCCTCGCGCTTCGCCATCGCGGCGCTGAAGGTCGCCGGGCCGGAGGCCTATGCCAAGATCAACGCCGGCTTCTACGAAAGCTTCCGCGGCGAGGTGACGCCCGACACGCTGACCGCCTTCGCCCAGGGCCTCGGGATCGACGCTGCCCCGATCCTCGCGGCGATGAACGCCGATGACGTGACCAAGGTGATCGACGACAACCACCGGCTGGGCGAAACGCTCAGCATCGCCGGAACCCCGACCTTCGTCCTCGGCGGCCAGATGCTGCGCGGCTATGTGCCGCCCGAGGTGATGAAGCAGATGCTGACCGAGGCGCGGGGCGGCTGACCGGCGCGGCCCGGGCAAACGACACCTGCCGGCCGCATATCCCCTTCAAAGACAGAAAGGCCGGGCAATGCCCGGCCCTTGCGTCATGTCGTCCGAGCCAATCGGCCGGATGAAGCTTGACCGACTCGGCCGGGCCGAAACGGCCCGCTCCGTCAGCCCTCCATTACGTCGTCACCGCCCTCGTCCGGGGCCGCGCCGAAGTCCAGCCCGTGGCTGGCGCGGATCTTGTCCTCGATCGCCAGGGCCACATCGGGGTTTTCCTTCAGGAACAGCTTGGCATTCTCGCGCCCCTGGCCGATCCGTTCGTCGCCGTAGGAATACCAGGCGCCCGACTTCTCGACCACGCCGGCCTTGACGCCGAGGTCGATCAACTCGCCGGTCTTGGAAATCCCTTCGCCGTACATGATGTCGAATTCGACCTGCTTGAAGGGCGGCGCCACCTTGTTCTTGACCACCTTCACCCGGGTGGTGTTGCCCACCACCTCCTCGCGGTCCTTGATCGCCCCGATCCGGCGGATATCGAGCCGCACCGAAGCGTAGAACTTCAGCGCATTGCCGCCGGTCGTGGTTTCCGGGTTGCCGAACATCACCCCGATCTTCATGCGGATCTGGTTGATGAAGATCACCATGCAGTTCGACCGGCTGATCGAGGCGGTGAGCTTGCGCATCGCCTGGGACATCAGCCGCGCTTGCGCGCCGACCGTCGCGTCGCCCATGTCGCCCTCGAGCTCGGCCTTGGGCGTCAGCGCCGCGACCGAATCGACGACGACCAGGCTGACCGCGCCCGACCGCACCAGCGTATCGACGATCTCCAGCGCCTGTTCGCCGGTATCGGGCTGGCTGATGAGCAATTCGTCCAGGTTCACACCCAGTTTCTTCGCATAAAGCGGGTCGAGCGCATGTTCGGCATCGACAAAGGCGCAGACCCCGCCCTTTTTCTGTTCCTCGGCCACGACATGCAGGGTCAGCGTGGTCTTGCCCGACGATTCCGGCCCGTAGATCTCGATCACGCGCCCCTTCGGCAGCCCGCCGATGCCGAGCGCGATGTCGAGGCCGAGCGAGCCGGTCGAGGTCGCCTCGATCTCCAAGGCCGGGCTGCCCGCCCCGAGCTTCATGATCGAGCCCTTGCCGAACTGCCGTTCGATCTGGGCCAGCGCGCTGTCGAGCGCCTTCTGCCGGTCGCTGTTCTTCTTGTCGTTCATGTCGAAAAGGTTCGCCACTGCCATTGTCCCGCTCCTTATTTCACACCCCTCGGGGGGCGGCAATCATTGCCTTTGTTCTTGCCTTGTTCCGTTCTTATGGGACCAAAACCAGAACATTTCAATCGAATTTTCCTGCCCAACTGTGCGGGCGCAAGGTTAACAGACGGTTTACGCCGAGGGTTGCCTGCGAAAATTCGCGCCGTGGCGGGTTGCCCGGCGGCGCAAGGCCCGGCTAGGAAGGCCGCGACGCCCCATCCATCAAGCCCGATTGCCCCGCTATGCTGATCTTCTGGAAAGAACGCCTCGTCTTTCTGGCGACGCCCAAGACCGGCTCGACCTCGCTCGAAACCGTGCTCGAACCCTTTGCCCATGCGGCGCTGCGCCGCCCGCCCGAGCTCAAGCACATCCCGGCCGGCAAATATCGCCGCCACCTGGCGCCGCTGCTCGAAGGGCTGGCGGGCGAAACCTTCACCACCGTCGCCCTGATGCGCGAGCCGGTGGACTGGCTGGGCAGCTGGTTCCGCTTCCGCCAGCGCGAGGACATCGTCGGGCGCGACCGTTCGACCCGCGGCCTGACGTTCGAGCAGGCGGTGGCCGGCTACCTGGCCGAGCCGCAGGCCCCGAACATGGCCGTCGGCACCCAGTCGCGGTTCCTGTGCGGGCAGGGAGCAAAGCCGCTGGTCGACCGGATCTTCCGCTACGAGGCGATGGCCGACCTCGTCGCCTTTTTCGAGGACCGGCTGGACTGCAGCCTTGCCCTGCCCCATCTGAACGGCTCCCCGGCCGCGGACTTGAACCTTTCGCTCGAAACCGATCGCCGGCTTCGCGCCCGCCTCGCGCCCGACCTCGCGCTCTACGACCGCCTCGCCTGACCGGCGCGGGCCCCCGGGGGACGGCTGGCGCGGATTGGCGCGACCGCAGCCTGACGCTGCCGCGCCTAACCGCTCTCCCGCTGCCCGGCTGGGCCGCACGCAGGAAACCGACAGGAGGCTTCGCGCCCGACCAGTGTCCGACCTCCCGTTCTGCGACCGTCTCGTCTGACAGGCACAGCCGCGGTGCCGGCTGGCGTGGGGTATCTGCCGCCTGCGCCGCGCATTCAACTGGAAACATTTCACCGACCCATCGACGACGTGCCGTCCGTGCACCCCGGCGCAGCCAGGCAGCGCCGGACTGTCCAGCGGCCTGACCTGCAAACGACCCGACTTGCCCCCCGCCCGGCGTCCACCCCCCGCCGACGTCACGAGCACCAGATCGCACGGCGGCCTCGCCTCAGTGCAGCTGGCTCTGGACGGTCGCCGTCAGCTCGCTGAGCGAGAAGGGCTTTGGCAGGAACACCGAATTGGGAATCCGGTCGCGTTCTTCGGAAAGGCTTTCCTCCGAATAGCCGGAAACGAACACGACCCGCGTGTCCGGCCGGTCCTTCAGCGCCTCACGCACCCAGGTCGGCCCGTCCATCCCCGGCATGATCACGTCGGTCACGAACACATCGACCGCCAGCGCCCGGTCGGCCAGGAGGCGCAGCGCCTCCTCGGCATTCTCGGCCTCGATCACCTTGTAGCCGCGCATGGTCAGCGCCCGGCTGGCGAAGGCCCGGACCGGGGCCTCGTCCTCGACCAGAAGCACCACGCCCTCGCCCAGGCGCAGGCCGCGCTCGGGCCGCACGACCGCCGGGGCCGGTTCCGCCACATCGCCCGTTCCCGCCTCATGGGCGGGGAAGAACAGTGCGAAGGTCGTTCCGCGACCCAGGATCGAATCGCAGAAGATATAGCCGCCGGTCTGCTTGACGATGCCATAGGCCATCGACAGGCCGAGCCCGGTGCCCTCGCCGGGTCGCTTGGTGGTGTAGAAAGGCTCGAATATCTTGTCGAGCTTGTCCGGCGCGATGCCGGTGCCGCGGTCGGCGACGCGCACCACCACATAGTCGCCGGCCGGAACCGTCGCCCGGTCGCGGACGAGGTCGCGCTCCAGATGCACATTCTCGGTCGAGATCTGGATGCGGCCGCCATCGGGCATGGCATCACGCGCATTGACGACGAGGTTCATGATCACCTGTTCCAGCTGGCGCTTGTCGGCGCGGATCGGGCGCAGATCGGGATCGTGCGCCAGCGTCAGTTCGGTCCGCTCGCCCACCAGCCGGTTCAACAGGTGCGTCAGGTCCGACAGCGTATCGCGCAGGTCGAGTACCGCCGGTTTCAGCGTCTGCTTGCGCGAGAAGGCGAGAAGCTGGCCGACAAGGCTCGCGGCGCGGTTGGCGTTCTGGTTGATCTGGACCAGATCGCCATAGTCGGCGTCGGACGTATCGTGGCGCAGGAGCAGCAGGTCGCAATGGCCGGAAATGGCGGTGAGCAGGTTGTTGAAATCGTGGGCCACGCCGCCGGCCAGCTGGCCGATGGCCTGCATCTTCTGGCTTTGCACGAATTGCGCCTCGAGCGACTTCAGCCGCGTCGCGTCCGACAGGATCGCCATCAGGCCCGGCTGGCCCTCCTCCAGCGTCCGCGTGAGGATCACCTGAAGATAGCGATCCTCGGCCTCGCCCTTCAGGCGCAGAACCTCCGGGCGGTTCTCGGCGCGGCCCGCCACGGCCTCGGCCAGCCAATCCTGCACCGGCCGCCCCAGTCCTTCCAGCAATTCGCCCAGGGCGGCGCCCTGCGGCCGTTCGCCGATGAAGGCCCGCGCGGCGCGTTGGCTTCGCGCAACTCGCCCCTGGCCGACAGCCGCAAGAGCGCGATGGGCAGCCGCTCGAAGGCCATCGGGTCGCGCGGGGCCGCCGCCCGGCCCGGTGCCGGCAGGAAATAGATCTCCCGCCGTCCGCCCGCGCTTTCGACATCGGCGATCAGCACCCGCATCTTGCCCGAGGCGGCGGTGATCTCGTGTTCCTCGCCGGGGCGCAGCGGCAGGTCGGGAAAGATGCGGTCGAGCGTCCTGACCCGTTCGCCGATGATCCGGCGCAGCGCCTCGTTCATGAAGAGGATGGTCCCGGCGTTCGAGACCGTCAGCATCGGCAGGCTGATCGATTCGGCCCCGCGCCCGCCGGTCGCGCGTTCGGCCATGTCCTCGAGCCGCCAGAGCATCCCCGTCCGGTCGAGATGGTGGGCGGCCAGCCGCACATGGCCGCGCCGCGTCACCAGATCCTCATGGGCCGCCCCCGCCGCCTCGGCCCGGGTCTGAAGCCGGTGCAGGACCGCGGCCGGATTGGCGAAGACCTCGCCCAGCACCCGGGTCAGCGTCTGGCCGCCGCGCGTGCCGAACCGTTCGATGGCCGCGCGGTTCTGGAAGCGGATTTCGCCGTCGCAATCGGTGGTGAAGCTGGGCGCGACATCCTGGCCGATGAAGGCGGCAAGCTGCGCCCCCAGCCCGTCGCGCCCCTTGACCGGGCGGCGTGCGAGAATCGCCAGCAATCCCGCGGTTGCGGCCAGCGCCCCGGCCGCGCCGTAGGCGGCCAGCGGCGGAACCGCCGGGACGAGCAGGCCGGCCAGGCAGGCCAGCGCCGACCCCACCGCCAGATACAGCGCGCGCGGCGCAATGCGGTCGGCGGTTCGCATCACCGGCTCGAATGTCATCACCGACAGCACGTCCGTGGTTCCCCCAAAAAAGATTCGCTCGCGGCCATTGCGGGCGCAAATCCCTAAGCGCCGCTTAACTTGCGGTGGAATACATCTTTAAATTGTGTATTTTCCTCAGCGGTCGCGCGTCAAGAGTGCGGCAAAGAATCCGTCGCCGCCGGTGACCGGCGAAAACCGCCTTTGCCAGTCCAGCCGGAAACCCGGGTTCTGCGCGACGAAGGTTGCGGTCTGATCCTCGTTCTCGCAGCCAAGGATCGAGCAGGTCATGTAGGCGAGGCGGCCGCCGGGTCGCACATGGAAGGCGGCGGCCGTCAGGACCTCGGCCTGCAGGCGGCACAGGTCCTGCAGCCGCGCAGGCGTCAGCCGCCATTTGGCGTCCGGGGTGCGCCGCCATGTCCCCGAGCCTGAGCAGGGCGCGTCAACCAGGACCAGATCGAACTGCCGGCCCTTCAGCGCCTTGGCGTCGACGCAGGCGATTGCTGCCCCGGCCCGCGCCGCGCGCGCCGGCAGGTCGCGCATCCGCGCCGGGTCGGCGTCGTGGGCCGCCAGCGCCAGCCGCGCCCTTGCCGCCATCGCCAGCGCCTTGCCGCCACCGCCGGCGCAATAGTCGAGCACCTGGTCGCCATCGGCGAGCGGCAGGCATTCGACCGCAGCTTGCGACGCGGCGTCCTGCAGTTCGACAAGGCCATCAAGATAGGCGCGTGACGCCTTGATCTTGCTGGCATTCTTTACCACCACAAGCGCCGTCTCGGCCAGATCGGAGGGTGTGGCCTCGATCCCGTCGGCGGCCAGCGCGGCGATGGCCGCCGGGCGATCCGCCTTGATCCCGTTGACCCGCAGGAACACCGGCGCGCGCTGCCGCTGCGCCGCCATCACCGCCGGCGCTTCGGCGCCCCACGCCGACCTCACCGCGTCAAGCAGCCAGTCGGGCCAGTCGAACCGCACGCCGTCCGCAAGGCTGTCCAGATCGGGCGCCGCTGCGAGTGCCGCCTGTTCCTCGGTCGACAGTGGCGGCGGCGCATAGGACGCGCCGGTGAAAAGATCAACGGGATCAGTGGCTTCCGCCCGTATCTTGCCGATCATCAGCGCCCGGCCAGACGGTTCGGACGCGCCGGCCAGCGCGGTGAAGCTGCGCAGGCAGCGCAGCGAGTCGAAGACCAGGTCGCGCACCGCCACCCGGTCGCCCGACCCGGCAAAGCGCGAGCCGCGCGCCCAGCCGGTCAGCGCCGCTTCGGCCGGCCGGCCGGCCAACACCTGGTCGAGCACGCCGACGGCGGCCTGGACGCGCGCGGCTGGGGTCACGACCTGCTCAAGGAACGGGCCACAAGCCCTTGGCAAACCGTCATCATATCAACCGGTAGTTCGGGCTTTCACGCGTGATCTGCACGTCGTGGACGTGGCTTTCCTTCAGCCCCGCCCCGGTGATCCGCACGAATTCGCAGTTGCGCCGCATCTCGGCAATCGTGCGGTTGCCGGTATAGCCCATCGCCGCCCGCAACCCCCCGACCAGCTGGTGCACCACCGCCTGCGCCGAGCCCTTGTAGGGCACCTGCCCCTCGATCCCTTCGGGCACGAGCTTGTCGGAGGCAGCGTCCTTCTGGAAATAGCGGTCGGCCGAGCCGCGCGCCATCGCGCCCAGCGAGCCCATGCCGCGATAGCTCTTGAAGCTGCGGCCCTGGTAGAGAATGACCTCGCCCGGGCTCTCGTCGGTGCCGGCGATGGCCGACCCGACCATCGCGCAGGAGGCCCCGGCGGCAATCGCCTTGGCGAAGTCACCGGAATACTTGATGCCGCCGTCGGCGATCACCGGAATGTCGCCCGCCGCGCTGACCGCGTCGAGGATCGCTGTCAGTTGCGGCACGCCGACGCCGGCGACGATCCGGGTGGTGCAGATCGAGCCGGGGCCGATCCCGACCTTCACCGCGTCCGCGCCGGCCCCGATCAGCGCCCGGGTCGCCTCGGCGGTGGCGACGTTGCCGGCCACCACCTGCACCCGGTTCGACAGTTTCTTGATCCGTTCGACCGCCTTGGCCACGCCTTCGGAATGGCCGTGGGCTGTGTCGATCACCACCATGTCGGCGCCGGCGTCGATCAGCGCCTGGCTGCGTTCGAACCCGGCGTCGCCCACGGTCGAGGCGGCGGCGACGCGCAGGCGGCCCATCTCGTCCTTGCAGGCATGGGGGTTCAGGACCGCCTTTTCGGTGTCCTTCAGCGTCAGCAGGCCGGTGAGCTTGCCCTGCCCGTCCGTCACCAGCAGCTTCTCGATCCGCCGCGCCTTCATCAGGCTTTTCGCCGTCTCCAGATCGGCGGGTTCGTGCAGGATCGCCAGGTTTTCGGCGGTCATCATCACCCGCACCGGCGTCCGGTCGTCGGAGGCGAAGCGCATGTCGCGGTTGGTGACGATGCCGACCACGCGGCCTTTCTCGTCCACCACCGGAAAGCCGGTGACGTTGTAGCGTTCCTGAAGCGCCTTGGCGTCGGCGAGCGTCTGGTCGGGGCGGAGCGTGATCGGATTGTCGACCACGCCGCTTTCGAACCGCTTGACCCGGCTGACTTCCGCCGCCTGTTCGAGAAGCCCGAGATTGCGGTGGATGACGCCGATCCCGCCGGTCTGGGCCATGGCGATCGCCATCCGCGCCTCGGTCACCGTGTCCATCGCCGAGGACAGCAGCGGGATGTTCATGCGGATCGCCCTGGTGACGAAGGTCGAGGTGTCGGCGTCGGACGGCAGCACGCTGGATGCGGCGGGAACCAGAAGCACGTCGTCAAAGGTGAGAGCCTCACGAATCTGCACGGGTGTACCTCCTGGCAGGCGATTGCGTTTGGCACTTCGCTCTTTCACGGGGCGGCCGCGAGTGCAAGGCAAAAACGCCGCCTTCGCGCCGGCCCTTGCCCCTGCCGCAAACCCGTGGTTTCACTCGGCCGCGGGGCAGGAGGAGCGGACATGCGCGTTGCGGTCATCGACAATACCGAAGTGTCGTCGCTGGGCCAGGTCGGCGTGGCCCTGCGAGAGGCCGACGCCGAAATCCAGGTCTTCCGGGCCTGGGCGGGCGAGGCCCTGCCGGACGGGTCTTATCACGATGCGCTGGTGGTGCTGGGCGGCGAACAGAACGCCCTGGCCGACGACACCCATCCCTACCTGCCCGACCTTGCCCGGCTGATGCGGCGCATGGGCCAGGCGGACAAGGCGGTTCTGGGCATCTGCCTGGGCGGTCAGCTGATGGCGCGGGCCTGGGGCGGCGCGAACCATCTGGGCACCGCACCCGAGTTCGGCTGGCAGCGGATCGGCCTGACCGCCGAGGGCCGCCGCGATCCGGTCCTGTCGGTGCTGGCGCAGGACTTCCTGTCGTTCCAGTGGCACAAGGACACGTTCACGCTGCCCGCCGGCGCGGTCCATCTGGCCGAAAACCCCGCCGCCAGCAACCAGTGCTTCCGCATCGGCCGGGCGAGCTATGCCATGCAGTTCCATTTCGAGGCCAGCCGCCCGGTGATCGAGGACTGGAACCGCCTGTTCCCCGAAACCGCCGAGCGCATCCGCCCCGGCTGGCTGGCCGACTATCCGGCCATGGCCGCCGAGAAAGGCCCTGAGGCCGACGCCGCCGGCCTCGCCATCGCCCGCGCCTGGGTCAGCCTGATCTGACCGCCGCCAACCTTCAGGAAGACCGGATGTCCCAGCCCCATCGCCCCCTGGCCGCGACCCTGTGGATGGCCGGATCGGTCTGCGGCCTCT
The DNA here is from genome assembly GCA_046348855.1 of Paracoccaceae bacterium. Classification (GTDB taxonomy): domain Bacteria; phylum Pseudomonadota; class Alphaproteobacteria; order Rhodobacterales; family Rhodobacteraceae; genus TMP-24. The sequence goes on from JAXMDK010000002.1 coordinate 16,794, forward strand.
GCCTGGTGGCGATTGCCGGGCGGGCGCTGAAGGCCCATCTCGATACGTTCGAGGTCATGCTCTACCGCTCGCTGGTCGGGGTGGCGGTGATCGGCCTGACAGCCACCGCCACCGGGCGGCTGGGCGCCATCAACCGCCGCAATCTGGGCACGCATTTCCTGCGCAACGCCGTGCATTTCGCCGGCCAGAACCTGTGGCTGTTCGCGCTGTCGCTGATCCCGCTGGCGCAGCTGTTCGCGCTGGAATTCTCCTACCCGATCCTGGTGGCACTGAGCGCACCGCTGCTTCTGGGCGAACGGCTGACGGCGACGCGGCTCCTGTCCGCCGCCACCGGCTTTGCCGGTATCCTGATCGTGTCGCGCCCCTTCGGCGCGGGCGGGCTGTCGGTCGGCCTGCTGGCGGCGCTGCTCAGCGCCTTCGGCTTTGCCGGCGCGGCGATCCTGACCAAGCGGCTGACCCGCGTCACCTCGGTCCTGTGCATCCTCTTCTGGCTGACGCTGATGCAAAGCCTGATGGGCCTGGCCTGCGCCGCCGCCGACGGGCATGTGGCGCTGCCGCCGGTCGCCGCCCTGCCCTGGGTGCTGGTCATCGGGCTGGCGGGGCTGGGAGCGCATTTCAGCCTGACCAAGGCCCTGTCGCTGGCGCCGGCCTCGCTGGTGGTGCCGATCGACTTCGCCCGCCTGCCGCTGATCGCCGCCATCGGCGCGCTGTTCTATGCCGAACCTTTCGATCTCTGGGTGCTGGTCGGCGGCGCGATCATCTTCGCCGCCAACTGGATGAACATCGTCGCCGACAGCCGCCGGACCGCCCGCGCCTGACCGGCAGCCCGCAGCGCGGCAAGAAGGTCGCAATGCGCCCCGGATCTCGCACGGACGCAACGTCATTCGTTGACCGGCGCGCGAACTGGCGCTTAGGCTGACCGCATCGAAATACATCTCATGGGGGATACGGAGCATGAGAACAATAATTCTGGGGGCAGGTCTGGCAGCTGTTGGTGCAGGTTCGGCCTTTGCCGGGGGCATCGACCGCTCGGGACAAGGGGTCAGCCAGATCTTCGAAAAGGGTAGCTACGTCGAACTGGGCTTCAGCACCTCCCACCCGTCGGTATCGGGCAAGGATGTGGCAGCCTTCGGCGGCCAGCCCTCGGGCAACGTCGCGGGTGACTTCACCCAGCTGAGCCTGGCCTACAAGGCCGACATCAACGACCGGCTGTCCTATGCGATCATCATCGACCAGCCGTTCGGGGCCGACCTGAACTATGCGCCGACCTCGATCGCGCTGGGTGGAACCAAGGTCAGCGCCGACGCGACCAGCGCCACCGGCGTCCTGCGCTACAAGTTCGATGACAACTGGTCGGTCTATGGCGGCGTCCGCGCCGACAAGGCGTCGGGCGACATCACGCTCAAGGGTCTGGCCTATGGCCCCTTCAGCGGCTACCGCGTCCAGCTTTCGGACGATGTGGGCTATGGCTATCTGGTCGGCGCCGCCTACGAACGGCCCGACATCGCGCTGCGGGTGGCGCTGACCTACAATTCGGCAATCAAGCACAAGTTCGACACTCTGGAAACGCTGGGCGGCGCGCCGATCGGCAACAAGCCGACCGATGTGTCGACCCCGCAGTCGGTCAACCTCGACTTCCAGACCGGCATCGCCGAGAACACGCTGCTGTTCGGCCAGGTCCGTTGGGCCGACTGGAGCGCATTCGACATCGACCCGATCACCTTCACCACGATGGCCAATGGCGGCAAGTTCGTGAAGGGCGGCGGCCTGATCGACCTCCAGGATACCACCACCTGGACCGTCGGCCTTGGCCGCAAGTTCAACGACACCTGGTCGGGCGCGGTCTCGGTCAGCTACGAGAAGAAGGGCGATCCGCTGGTGTCGCCGCTGGCGCCGACCAATGGCCGCGTCGGCATGACGCTGGCCGCGGTCTACACCCAGGACAACCTCAAGATCACCACCGGCGTCAACTATACCAAGCTCGGCGACGCCCAGCCCGAAACCGGCACACCGGACGTGGCGCGCGCCAACTTCACCGGCAACGATGTCGTCGCCGTGGGCGTTCGGATCGGCTATTCCTTCTGATCCGGCCCGGCCAACATTGACCGACGGCCCCGCCCCCCGGCGGGGCCGTCTGCGTTTGGGCCCCGTCCCGTTCCGCAAGTTCCGGGTGGCGCGCCGGCCCGTCCCCGGCTAGCGTCCGTCGTCATGGACCGCGCAAATACCAGAACCCAACGCAGCATCACCCCCGAAGCCTGGGCGCTGATGGCGCTGCTGGCGATCCTGTGGGGCGGATCGTTCGCCGCCACCCGCACCGCCCTGGCCGAGGTCGGCGTCTTCACCCTCGTCGCCTTCCGCGTTGCCGGGGGCGCGCTGGCGCTTTGGCTCTATATCGCGGCGCGCGGCCTGCCGGTCCGGGGCGGCTGGCGGGTTATCGCCATCTACGCCTGCATGGGGCTGCTGAACAACATCCTGCCCTGGAGCCTGATCGTCTGGGGCCAGCAGCACATCGCCTCGGGGCTGGCGGCGATCCTGAACGCCTCGACCGCGATCTTCACCGTGGCGCTGGCGGCGGCGGTCTACGCCGATGAGAGGATGACCGCCGAAAAGTCCGTGGGCGTGGTCCTTGGCCTGGCCGGGGTGGTGGTGGTGATGGGGGCAAGCGCGCTTTCCGCGCTCGACCTGACCTCGCTGTCGCAACTGGCGATCCTTGGCGCCTCGGTCTGCTATGCCTGTTCGGGCGTCTTTGCCCGCCGGTTCCTGACCGGCCAGCCGCCCGAGGTCGCGGCGGCGGGAATGCTGACCGCCTCGTCGGTGGTGATGGTTCCGGTGGCGCTGGCCAGCGACGGCGTGCCGGCGGTCGCGGCCTACCACGCCGCGACGTGGGCGGCCCTGGCCTATGCGGGCTTCCTCGCCTCGGCGCTGGCGTTCCTGTGCTATTACCGGGTGCTGCGGCTGGCGGGCGCCGGCAATGTCAGCCTGGTGACGCTGATGATCGCGCCGGTGTCGGTGGTCGTGGGGGCGATCCTCTTCGGCGAAAGCCTGACGGGTTCGGACTATGTGGGCTTTGCCCTGCTGGCGGCGGGGCTTCTGGTCATCGACGGCCGTCTGCCCATCGGGCGGCGGCGGCAGCCGAGCTAGGGTAAGATCACATCAACGCAAGGCATTGCGGGCCAGCCATCGCACTGCCCGGACCGATCAGGCGACGCGCCAGTGGCGCGTTGCCCGGTCCGTTGGCCCTGACGCGAGGAAGGGCCAAGGGGGGTTCAGCCGCCGCCGTCGTCCGGGCACGGACGGCACCCGCCCCGGTGGGGGCGAAGCCCCCGCCGCCCGGGGGGGCGGGGGCTGGCCGTGCTCTGGGAGCACGGCCCGGCAAAGCTGGACCCGACCACCAGACGCGCGAGGCAACGGCCTCGCGCTCATTCACCGCTGTAGCTGCCAACTGACGCAAACCGCGCCAGCACGGGCGCCCCCCGCACTTTCTGCGTGAACTTTCCGCAGCCCGGCGCTAATCAGCCTCAGGCAGGGCAAGGGACGGGACAGGCGGGATGATCTATCGCAGCGCGCAGGACTGGCGTCAGGCCGACGGCAAGCGTGTCCTGCTGTTCGGCATGTCGGGGCTGGGCAAGACCCACATTTCCAACCTGTTGCGCGCCGACGGCGGCTGGTTCCACTATTCCGTCGATTACCGGATCGGCACCCGCTACATGGGCGAACATATCGCCGACAACTTCAAGCGCGAGGCGATGAAGGTTCCGCTGCTGCGCGAACTCTTGATGACGGATTCGGTCCACATCACCTCGAACATCACCTTCAACAACCTCGCGCCGCTCTCGACCTACCTGGGCAAGCCCGGCGATCCGGCCAAGGGCGGCGTGCCCTTCGACGAATACCTGCGCCGCCAGGAACAGCACCGCCTGGCCGAGATCGCGGCACTCGGCGACACGCCGGCCTTCATCGAACGGGCCCGGTCGCTCTACGGCTATCCGAACTTCGTCTGCGATTCCGGCGGCTCGATCTGCGAGGTGGTGAATCCCGACGATCCAGCCGACCCGTTGCTGACGCTGCTCGCAGAAAATCTGCTGCTGGTCTGGATCAAGGGCGGCGACGCCCACAGGGCCGAACTGATCCGCCGCTTCGACCGCGCGCCGAAGCCCATCTACTACCAGCCCGAATTCCTCGCCGGCGTCTGGCAGGACTATCTGGCCGAACAGCGCCTGCCCGGCGACCGGGTGGACCCCGACATGTTCCTGCGCTTTGCCTATGCGCGCCTCCTGGACCACCGCCAGCCGCGCTATCAGGCGATGGCTCGCCGCGGACTGACCCTGACCGCCGAGGACGTGGCCGAGGTGCAAAGTGCCGCCGACTTCACCGACCTGATCGCCCGCGCCCTTGAGGCGCAGGCCCACCCTGCCTAGATCGCCCCCCGAAGGAGAGCGAGATGCCGATCACCCTGCCCGAGACCCTGCCCGCCTTCGATGTCCTGTCGAAGGAAGGCGTCATGGTCATGTCGCCCGACCGCGCCGTCCACCAGGACATCCGGCCGCTGCGGATCGGGCTTCTGAACCTGATGCCGAAGAAGGTGCAGACCGAAAACCAGTTTGCCCGGCTGATCGGCGCGACGCCCCTGCAGATCGACTTCCAGCTGATCCGCATGACCACGCACGAGACCAAGAACACCGCCGCCGAGCACATGGCGGCCTTCTACCGCCCCTTTGCCGAGGTCCGCGACGAAAAGTTCGACGGCCTCATCATCACCGGCGCCCCGATCGAGCACCTGCCGTTCGAGGACGTCACCTATTGGGACGAACTGCGCGAGGTGATGGACTGGACCCAGACCCATGTCCATTCGACCTTCGGCGTCTGCTGGGGCGGCATGGCGATGATCCACCATTTCCACGGCGTCAGGAAGCACATGCTGGACCACAAGGCCTTCGGCTGTTTCCGCCACCAGAACCTGCTGCCGGCCTCGCCCTACCTGCGCGGCTTTTCCGACGAATTCGTCATCCCGGTCAGCCGCTGGACCGAGATGAAGCAGGCCGAGATCGACCGCGCCGACGGGCTGCGCACGCTTCTGGGCAGCGACGAGGTCGGGCCCTGCCTGGTCGAAGACCCCGACCACCGCGCGCTATATATCTTCAACCATTTCGAATATGACAGCGGCACCCTGAAAGAGGAATATGACCGCGACGTCGCCAACGGCACCGCGATCAACGTGCCGCAGAACTATTACCCCGGCGACGACCCGACGCGCCCGCCGCTGAACCGCTGGCGCAGCCATGCCCACCTGCTCTACGGCAACTGGGTCAACGAGATCTACCAGACGACGCCCTTCCGGCTGTCCGACATCGGGACCTGACCGCGCGCCAACGCTCCGCGTTGCGCTTTTCGCCGCTTTGCCCATAGTGGGGGCAGGCGAAGGAGCAAGTCATGGCCGACACCGCACCCGAAACTGCCGCGCAGGCGAAACCCGACCCCGACGCCATCCCCTTCGTCGGCGACATCACCCGCTTTCTGGAAACCGAGGCGCCCGGTTCGCTGCGCAAGGCGATTGCCGGCGCCGGCCACAAGGACATCCTCGACAAGTCCTATCCCTACCGCAAGGAAATGGACGACGACGAATACGAAGACCACATGAAGCGGTTGCAGGTCGAACTGGTGAAGATGCACCATTTCCTGGTGACCAGCGGCCAGCGGTTGGTGGTGATCTTCGAGGGGCGCGACGCGGCCGGCAAGGGCGGCGCCATTGAACGGATGCGCGAAAACCTCAACCCCCGTTCGGCCTACATCGTCGCGCTGTCGAAGCCCACCGAACGCGAAGCCGGCCAATGGTATTTCCAGCGCTACATCGACAACCTGCCCGCCAAGGGCGAATTCGCGCTCTTCGACCGATCCTGGTACAATCGCGGCGTGGTCGAAAAGGTCTTCGGCTTCTGCACCGACGACCAGCGCAAGCTGTTCTTCCGCCAGTTGCCGGATTTCGAGAAGATGGTGGTCGACGAAGGCATCACGCTCGTCAAGCTGTGGCTCGAGGTCGGGCGCGCCGAACAGTTGCGCCGGTTCCTGGCGCGCGAACATGACCCGCTGAAACAGTGGAAGCTCAGCTGGATCGACGTCGAGGGTCTGAAGAAATGGGACGCCTATTCCGAGGCGATCCATGAGACGCTGAAAAAGACCGACAGCAAGCACGCCCCCTGGACGGTGATCCGCGCCGACGACAAGAACCGCGCCCGCATTGCCGCGATCCAGACCGTCCTGCGCGCCGTCGATTACCGCCACCGCGACAAGCAGGCGATCGGCAAGATCGACAAGGACATCTGCGGCGACCCCGGAATTATGGATGGCTAAGCAGGGCTATCACCACGGCAACCTGCGCCAGGCGCTGCTCGACGCCGCGCTGGTCCTGATCGAAAAGCAGGGTCCGCAGGGCTTCACCCTGTCGGACGCGGCGAAGTCGGCGGGGGTGACGCCAGCCGCCGTCTATCGCCACTTTGCCGGGCGCGACGACCTGATCGCCGAATGCGCGCGGCAAGGCTTCGAGATCTTCGCCGACCTGATGGACCATGCCTACAACAACGGCAGGCCAACCGCACTCAGCGCCTTCGAGGCGACGGGCCGCGCCTACCTGGCCTTTGCCCGCAAGTTTCCCGGCCATTACATGGCGATGTTCGAAAGCGGCCTGAACTTCAACCGCAATCCCGAACTGGCCCGCGCCGCCGATCGGGCGCGGTCGGTCCTGACCCGCGCCGCCGAGGCGCTGTCCCAGCATATCCCCGCCGCCCGCCGCCCGCCGGCGGCGATGTTCGCCAACCACATCTGGGCGCTGAGCCACGGCGTGGTCGAGCTTTTCGCCCGCGGCGCCCCCGGCAGCCGCGGCCCCTTCCCGCCCGAGGAACTGCTCGAGGCCGGGATCGGCATCTACCTGCGCGGCCTGGGATTGATCGCGCCGGACAGTTAGGGCCTGTCCACCGTTCGGACAGAGGGCCGGGCGGGGATCGCCTTTTCCCGGACTGATAAGGTGACGCGGGGGCCGCGTCACCCGGCCCGTTGGCCGGGGGCTGGCCGCGCGCTTGGCGCACGGCCGGGCATGTGTTTGCCGGTCGCCTGACGAGCGAGGCAGCGGCCTCGCGTTTGCGCACCGAAGCGAACCCGCCTGACAGGCTTGCGCCGGGCCGCCCGTCACCCCTCGTTCAGGTCGCCGAACCTCCGCCCGTTGCGGATCAGCTCGTCCCAGAGGGGCGCGGGCTGCCAGAAACTGTCGCCGGCAGCGGCCAGCGTCGTCAGCAGGTTGCGCAGCCTCAAGATGCCGATCTCGTCGGCGGCCTGCATCACGCCGCCCCGCCAGCGCGGGAACCGCTGGGCCATCGCCACAAGGTCGATGTCGGCGGGCTGGCGCACCCGGCCCTCGGCCAGCGCCCAGGCGCCGTCGTTGGCCAGTCCGGCGATGATCCGTAAGGGGATCGCCCCGCCACCCAGCCCGCGCCGCGCCCGCAGGTGGGCCAATTGTTCGGCCAGCGGGGCGTCGCTCTTGGCCACCCCGGCACCGTCGGCGCCATAGATGAAATAACCGCGCCCGACCGCCCGGCCCAGCCTGCGTTCGGCCCGCAGCCAGATGCGCAGCGTCTCGGCCAGCGGATCGGCCAGCGCGCCCGGCCGCCGTTCGGGCTGGGCGTAGAGCACATGGTCCAGCCCATAGATATCGGCGCGCTCGAACGGACCCTGCGGCAAGCCCCAGGCCCGCATCGCCCGGTCGACATCGTCCGGCAAGGCTCCGGCCGACAGGCAGCGGTCGGCGCAATCCTGAAAGGCCGACCAGAACCGGCGACCGTGGAACCCCTGCCCGGCCGCCGTGCCGGCCCCTTGCCGCAAGAGCCGCCAGCCCAGCCGCCCGGCCAGCGTCTGCGCTGCCTGGAACGCCGCCAGCGCCGTATCGGACCCGGCGATCTCGGCCTGGACGGTGCGGCTGACCGGCTCGGCCAGCCACAGCGTCGCGTGACCGTCCGGGCGGCGCGCGGCTTCGGCCAGTTGCGCGGGCGACAGCCGGCAGGTGACGCTGAGGATGGCGCGGCCTTCGGGCAGGACTGCGTTGATGGTGCGCAGCACCTCGGCCTTCTGGGCGGCATCGTCGGGCACCGCCTCGATCACCAGGTCGGCATCGGCGACCGAGGCGATTCCGACCGCCGCGCGCAGCCGTTCCCAGTCGGCCTTGCGCCGGTCGGCGTCGATCGTGCCGCGCGCCTGCGCGCCATCCTGAAGCTTGGCGATGCGCGACAGCGCCGCCGCCAGTCCGGGCGGATCGCGCCCGACCATCGTCACCTCAAGCCCCGCCGTCAGCGCCGCCGAGGCGATGCCCGCCCCCAGCGGCCCGCCGCCGATCAGCGCGATGCGGTTCAGGACCGCGCCGCCCTTGCGCGCCGCCGCCGGAAGGCTGCGCGCCGCGCCGCGTTCGGCAAAGAAGGCATGGCGCAGCGCCCGGGCCACCGACGTGTCGACCAGATCCTGAAAGGCGGTCCGTTCGAAGATCAGCCCCTGCGACGGCGGTAGAAGCAGCGCCGCCTCGGCACAGTCGATGATGCGCACCGAGGCGAAATCGTAGGCCTCGCGCCGGCGGCTGCGGGCCTCGGCGATGGTGTTCAGGTAGGCGGCCGGATCGGCGGTGCCGGTCATCCGCCGCCGCGCCGCCACCGGCAGGCTCAGGCGTCCGTCGGCATGGGCGCGGGCGATGGCGCGCACCGCCGCGTCGACATCGCCATCGGCCACCCGGTCGACCAGCCCCAGTTCGCGCGCCCGTTCGGCGCTGACTGGGGCGCCGTCCAGCATCAGCCCCAGCGCCGCCTCGGCGCCGATCAGCCGCGGCAGGCGCTGGGTGCCGCCCGCACCCGGCAGGATGCCCAGCGTCACCTCGGGCAGGCCGAGCTGCGTTCCCTTGGCGGCAACCCGGAGCGCGCAGACCAGCGCCAGTTCCAGCCCGCCGCCAAGCGCCGAGCCGTGCAGCGCGGCGATCACCGGCTTGGCCGCACCCGCCAGCAGGTTGCAGAGTTCGGGCAAGGTCGGGGACTGCGGCGGCTTGCCGAATTCGCGGATGTCGGCGCCCACCGGCCAGCTGCGCCCCGCCGCCCGCAGGATCACCACCCGCACCTCCGGGTCGGCCAGCGCCCGCTCCAGCCCCATAGCCACGCCCTGCCGCAGGCCATGGCCAAGCGCGTTCAAGGGCGGATTGTCCATGGTGATGACGGCCACGCCGTCTGCGGCCTCGTATCCGACCGGATCGGTCATTGCAGGTGCAGCCCCTTTGCCCCAGCCCTTCGCCGTCAACTCTCTGTCAAGACGGGCTTTTTTGCAATGGGGAAGGCGCGGGCAAAGGCGCGGCCCGCGCCCTTGTCAGTGCCGCGCCGCGCAATCCGCGCAGAAGGGCGTCGCCGGAAGCAGGTCCAGCCGACCGGGGTCGATCTCGTTGCCGCAGCGCACGCAATCGCCGTATTCGCCGGCCTCGATCCGCTTCAGCGCCGCCTCGATCATCCGCAGTTCCTGCTGGGCCGACTGGCCAAGATCCTCCAGCACCTCGTCGGCTTCGCGCTCGGTGGCCATTTCCTCGAAGTCCTTGGCCTCGTGGGTGTCAAGCTCGGTCGAAATCCGGTTCAGGCGCTTCATCAGGAAGGCCTGGCGGGCAGTCAGCGCGGCGCGGCGTTCAGCAAGTGCGGTCATGGCGGCTCCTGTCATTGCCCCTCTGGTAGAAAACTGCGCTTCGCCCGTCATTGATGCAAGTCAAACCTTGCAGGACCGGGCCGGCCCCTCATATGGACGATGCAGGAGCGCGGAGACGGAAATGCAGGCAAGCTGGTTGTGGGGACTGCTGGGCGGGCTGGTGATCGGCAGCGCCGGGGCGGTGTACCTGCTGGTCAACGGCAGGATCATGGGCGCATCGGGGATCCTCGGCGGGCTGGTGGATCGCGGCGCGCAACGCGGCCGCGTCGAAAAGGCCAGCTTTCTTCTGGGGTTGGTCGGGCTTCCGGTTGTGCTGGGCCTGGTGCTGCCGATGCCGGCCACCCACCTGAGCCACGCACCCGCCGTCATCGTCGCCGCCGGGCTTCTGGTCGGCGCCGGCACCCGGCTGGCCAATGGCTGCACCTCGGGCCACGGGGTCTGCGGCATTTCGCGCCTGTCGGTCGCGGGCATCGCCGCAACGCTCGTCTACCTCTTGGCCGGGGTGCTGACGGTGCTGCTGTTCCGCCACCTCTGGGGGGTGATCTGATGCGGCGCAACCTCTTCGCCCTTCTGGCCGGATCGCTGTTCGGGGCGGGGCTGCTTCTGTCGGGAATGACCGACACGGTCCGCGTCCAGGGCTGGCTCGACGTGACCGGCGCCTGGGATCCGACGCTCGCCTTCGTGATGGGGGGCGCGATCCTGCCGATGGCGCTGGCCTGGCGGGTGGCGGCCGGGCGGCAGGCGGCGGCTCTGGGCACCCCCTTCCCGCCGCCGCCCAAGACCGGCCCCGACCGCTTCGTGCTGATCGGCTCGGCGCTGTTCGGCGTGGGTTGGGGACTGGCGGGCTTCTGCCCCGGCCCGGCACTGGCAAGCCTGTCGTTCGGCGGGCGGGCGGGTCTGCTCTTTCTTCTTGCAATGGTGGCGGGTATGGTCGCGGCGCCCGCGCTCCGGGCACTGATCGCCCGACTGACCGACGCCCTTGGAGAGCGAAAGATGGAAATCCGCAAGCTGACCGAAACCTATTCCGTATCGCCGCAGATCGCGCCCGAGGACGTGGCCGCGCTGAAGGCGGCGGGCTTCGTCCGGGTGATCTGCAACCGCCCCGACGGCGAGGTGCCGCCGCCCCTGCAGGCCGAGGCGATCCGCGCCCGGGTCGAGGCCGCCGGCATGGAATTCGTCGACAACCCGGTTCTGCCCGGCCAGTTCACCCCCGACCTGATCGCCCGCCAGGCGGCGGCGATGCAGGCCGCCGGCCCGGTCTTTGCCTATTGCGCCTCGGGCAACCGCTGTTCGGTCGTCTGGGCGCTGACCCAGGCCGGCCGCCGCCCCGCCGACGAACTGATCGCCACGGCCGCCCGCTGGGGCTACAATCTTGAACCTTTCCGCGACCGGCTCGGCTGACGGTCGCCCGCCGGCCGCCGGCACGGGAACATTTTCATGACCTGGTCAACCAGCTTCGATCCTTCCTTCTGGGCCTATGGCGGTGCGATCGCGCTCCTGCTTCTGGCCTCGGCCTTCTTTTCCGGCTCGGAAACCGCGCTGACCGGCGCCAGCCGTGCCAAGCTGCGCGCCAGCGCCGACAAGGGCGGCACCGGCGCCGAGGCGGCGCTGAAGGTCACCGAGGACAACGAACGCCTGATCGGCGCACTGCTTCTGGGCAACAACATCGCCAATATCCTGTCGGCCTCGCTGGCGACCGCGCTCCTGACCCGGGCCTTCGGCGAAACCGGCGTGGTGATCGCCACCGGCATCATGACCGTGCTGGTCCTGATCTTCGCCGAGGTTTTGCCCAAGACCTACGCCATCACCTACCCCGAGGCCGTCGCCTCGCGCGTGGCGGTGGGCGTGCAGATGCTGATGCGGATCCTGTCGCCGGTCCTGGCGCTGGTGCAGGGCATCGTCCGGGGAATCCTTCTGTTGTTCGGGGTGCGCACCGACCCCAACAGCCACCTCTTCTCGCTGCACGAGGAGATCGCCGGGGCCTTGGCGCTGGCCCATTCCGAAGGCACCGTCCACAAGGAGGACCGCGACCGGCTTCTGGGCGCGCTCGACCTGTCGGACCGCACCGTCGACGAGATCATGCTCCACCGTTCGGAAATCGCCATGATCGACGCCGACGCCGATCCGGCCGACATCCTGACCACGGTCCTCGCCTCGCCGCATTCGCGCCTGCCGATCTTCCGCGGCGAGCGCGAGAACATCCTCGGCGTGATCCATGCCAAGGACCTGCTGCGCGCGGTCGAGAAGCTGGCGCGCGGCGGAGACGGCGCCTTCGCCTCGATCCAGGGGCTCGACATCCTGAGCGTGGCCAAGAAGCCCTATTTCGTTCCCGAGACCACCCCCCTGGACGAACAGATGCGCGCCTTCCTGAAGCTCAGGACCCATTTCGCGCTGGTCGTCGACGAATATGGCGCGCTGCGGGGCCTGATCACGCTCGAGGACATTCTCGAGGAAATCGTCGGCGAGATCGCCGACGAGTTTGACCTGGACGCCGACCACCAGATCAAGCCGGCCGAGGGCGGCGATTACGTGGTGGACGGCGCGATGACCATCCGCGACCTGAACCGCGCGACCGACTGGTCGCTTCCCGACGACGAGGCCAACACCGTCGCCGGACTGGTCATCCACGAGGCACAGATGATCCCCGCCGAGGGGCAGGTCTTTTCGTTCCACGGCTTCCGGTTCGAGGTTCTGAACCGCAAGGACAACCGCATCACCCGGCTGAAGGTTCGCCCCCTGTAGGCGGCGGGCAGCGAGGGGCCAGCCCCTCGCGCTCCCCGGAGTATTTGCCAAGGGAAAGATGAATCAGCCGAGCCCGACCAGCCGGCGGATGTCGGCCGGGCTGGCCCCGGCGGCGCGCCAGGTGGCAAGCGCGCGGGCATCGTCGCGCTTGGCCAGTCGCTTGCCCTGATCGTCGCGGATCAGGCGGTGATGGTGATAGACGGGCGTCGGCAGGCCGAGAAGCTGCTGGAGAAGAACATGGATGCGCGTCGCCTCAAAGAGATCCGCGCCGCGCGTCACATGGGTGACGCCCTGGGCTGCGTCATCCACGACGACCGCGAGGTGATAGGCCGCCGCCATGCCGCGCCGGGCGAGGACCACGTCGCCGATCGTGCTGGTCAGAAGGGCGCCGGCGGTCTCGATCCGGCCCCGCTCGCCGTTCGGGCCTTCGCCGTCCTCGGTAAAGCCGATGGTCCATGCCGCCGGATCGGTGCGCCCGGCCAGAAGCGCCAGCGCGCCCGTCATGTCCAGCCGCAGCGCCTGCGCCTCTGGCAGCGGGAAGGCTGCGCGGGCGTCGAAGGCAAACTCCGGCCAGTTGCGCCCGAAGCAGGTGCGCGGATAGACCGGCCCGTCCGGCCCGAGAACCGGCCCGGCCCCTTCCTGCGGCGCGGACGGCGCGGCGGCGATGTCGGCCCGGCTGCACGCACAGGGATAGAGAAGGCCCCGCGCCCAGAGGTCGGCAAGGGCGGCGCGATAGGCAGGCGTCCGTTCGGATTGCCGCACCACCGGCCCGTCCCAGGTCAGGCCGAGCCAGGTCAGGTCGTCATGGATCGCCTGTTCCCATTCCGGCCGGGCGCGGCCCTGGTCCAGATCCTCGATCCTCAGAAGGAATTCGCCGCCCGCCGCGCGCGCCAGGTCATGGGCAACAATCGCGGCGTAGGCATGGCCGAGATGCAGCGGCCCGGTCGGCGACGGGGCAAACCGGGTTCGCATCAATGTTGCGCCGCAAGCCATTCCGAAAACAGCACTTTTGCGCGGTCGGTATAGGCCTTGTAGCGATCCTTGCGGCCGCGGCGCCCGCCCTTGGCGTCGATCGGCGGGAAGAGGCCGAAGTTGACGTTCATCGGCTGGAAGGTCCGGGCGTCGGCCCCGCCGGTGATGTGGGTGACCAGCGCCCCGGTCGCGGTTTCCGGCGGTGGCGGGCCAAGATCGCCGCCGCGCAGTTCTGCCGCCGCCATCCGCCCGGCCAGAAGCCCCATTGCGGCGCTTTCGACATAGCCCTCGACCCCGGTGATCTGGCCGGCGAACCGGATGTTCGGCCGCGAGCGAAGCCGCATCCGGCTGTCGAGAAGTGTGGGCGAGTTGATGAAGGTATTGCGGTGGATGCCGCCAAGCCGGGCGAACGAAGCGTTCTGTAGTCCCGGAATCGTTTTTAGAACATCAACTTGCGCGCCATACTTCATCTTGGTCTGGAAGCCGACGATATTGTAGAGTGTGCCGAGCGCGTTGTCGCGGCGCAGCTGGACCACGGCATAGGGCTTGACCTCGGGCCGGTGGGCGTTGGTCAGGCCGACCGGCTTCATCGGGCCGAAGCGCAAGGTTTCGCGCCCGCGTTCGGCCATGACCTCGATCGGCAGGCAGCCGTCGAAATAGCCGGCGGTTTCGCCTTCGTGGAACTCGGTCTTGTCGGCGGCCAGAAGCGCGTCGATGAACGCCTCGTACTGCGCCTTGTCCATCGGGCAGTTCATGTAGGCGGTCTGCTCCTCGACCGTCTCGCCCTTGTCATAGCGCGACTGCATCCAGGCCACCGACATGTCGACCGTTTCGGCATAGACGATCGGCGCGATGGCGTCGAAAAACGCCAGCGCATCGCTGCCGGTTTCGCGGCGGATCGCCTCGGCCAGCGCCGTCGAGGTCAAGGGCCCGGTGGCAATGATCCATTGCCCCTCGGCCGGGAGTTCCGACAGTTCCTCGTGCGAGACCGACACCAGTGAATGCGACCGGAGCCGGGCGGTCACCGCGCCGGAAAAAGCATCGCGGTCCACCGCCAGCGCGCCTCCGGCCGGCAGGCGGTGGCGGCGGGCCATTTCCATGACCAGCCCGCCGGCCGCCTGCATTTCCCAATGGAGAAGCCCCACGGCATTGCGTTCGTGATCGTCCGACCGGAACGAATTCGAGCAGACCATTTCCGCCAGGTCGCCGGTGCGGTGGGCAAAGGTCGCGGTTCCGGGCCGCATTTCATGGATGCAGACGCGAATGCCGCGGCTGGCCGCCTGCCAGGCGGCCTCGGCCCCGGCCATGCCGCCGCCGACGATATGCAGTTCCGCGTCCATCGTGCGGATTTAGGTCAAAAGCCGAGGGTTTGAAAGGGGCAGAAAGTTCATACCCCACCGTCCACGCGGCTTTGCATCCGCTTGGCTTCGTGGTATGTCACTGCAAAACAACAATATCTTGAGGCAGCATCATGATCCATCGCACCTTGCTTGCAACGGCCGCCCTCACGGTTTTCGGGGCCGCCGCCCAGGGACAGGCCATCATCGGCGGGCAGGTCGGCCTGGCCTATGACCGCAACATCACCCACGGCGCCTCTCGGGCAACCGTCGGCGGATCGCTGGACCTGGGGCTGATGGACGGCCTGACGCTTCAGGCCGATCTGGCCGGGCATTCGCGCAGCGCCGCCACCGATTCGGTCGCGACCGGCGCCCACCTGATCTACGATCTGGGGTCGCAGGCGGCGGTCGGCGGATTCCTGACCTATGAAAACTGGTCGGGCAATTTCCACGATTATGACTATGGGATCGAGGGCCGCTTTTCGACCCGGGGCGCTACGCCGCTGACGGTCGAGGGCTACCTGATGCGGGTGGCGCGCAACCAGGGCCGGAGCGATTTCAACGGCTTCGGGCTGGATGCCGCGCTGGATGTCAGCGACCGCTCGTCGATCCGCGCCGGCTATTTCGCGGCCAACGGCTCCGCCGACCTGAAGCGGTTTTCCTTTGGGCTGAGCTACGATCTGTCGCCGAGCCTGGTCTTCGGCCTGAACGCGGCGCGGGTCAACGCGCCCGGCCACCACGACAACGTCGTCGGCCTTTCGATCGACTACAAGTTCGGCGCGGGGGCTCTGGTTGGACGGCGGGGCCTGGGGGACATGGTGCGGGGCTTCTGAGGCCCCTGCCCCCGGAATCAATCCCCCCAGAATCAGCAGCGCGGCATCGCCGCCGGACGATGCCGCGCCAGCCGAAGCCCTTGCGGGCGTCGGATCAGAAACCGACTTCGATGTCCAGGTCGCCCAGATAGCCGCGGGCGTTGCGGTCGCCGGGAAGCGGGCCGGCCAGCTTGCGGGGTTTGGCATCGCCCGCCATCGCGGGCAGGTCGGAACCGGACCGGAACAACCCGGTCAGCCAGCGGCGCAGTCCACCCGCGCGCGGCTGTGTTTCGACGAATTCTTCGGCAAATCCCGTGTAGGCCATCTGCATCCCCTGCTGTCGGGCAGAGCCGCCGCCCTGCCAATGACTTATCTTGCAGGGTCAACTTAGACGCGAATTCGTTGAGAATGTGTCAAGAACATGTCGTGCCGAAAAAGAAACAATCTTTCGGGATTTAATCAATGTTTCCGCGACGATTTTCACCGCGAAGGCGCGCAGGCCCGACTTGCGGACACGCCCGCCCGGCGAGCCGGACGGACGGGATTCGGTCGGTGAACGCACAGCTCGGCCGGACTATTCGGCCTCGTCCTCGCCCTGTTCAGCGACCCGCGCGACCGACACGACTTCCTCGCCCTCGCCGGTGTCGAAGACCTTGACGCCCCCGGCGCCGCGCGAGCGGAAGGAGATTCCCTCGACCGGGCAGCGGATCGACTGGCCGGTCGATGTGGCCAGCATCACCTGGTCGTCCGGCTCGACCGGGAAGCAGGCGATCAGCCGGCCGCCACGGCTGCCTTGCGAAATCGCCTTGACGCCCTGGCCGCCCCGGCCCCGCACCGGATAGTCGTGTGACGAGGAGATCTTGCCCAGACCGCTGGCGGTGACGGTCAGGATCAGATCCTCGGCCGCCGACATTTCGGCATAGCGTTCGGGCGAAAGCTGCCCCTCGGCCACGGCTTCTTCGTCCTCGTCCGGGGTCTCGTCCTCGGTCACGCCGGCCATCAGGCGGCGCTGCTTGAGATAGGCGGCGCGCTCGGCGGGGTCGGCCTCGAAATGGCGGATGACCGACATCGACACCACCATGTCGCCCGCCGCGAGGCGAATGCCCCGGACGCCGGTGGAATCGCGGCCCTTGAACACCCGAACCTCGGTGGTCGGGAAGCGGATGGCGCGGCCGCTTTCGGTGACCAGCATCACATCGTCGCTTTCGTCGCAGATGCGGGCGTTCACCAGGCTGACGCCCTCGGGCAGCTTCATGGCTATCTTGCCGTTCGACTTCACGTTGGTGAAGTCCGACAAGGCATTGCGGCGCACGTCGCCTTCCGAGGTGGCGAAGAAGATCTGCAGGTTGTCCCATTCCTCCTCGGGCGCGTCGACCGGCATCAGCGCCGCGATCGACACCCCCGGCCCGATCGGCAGGATGTTGACCATCGCCTTGCCCTTGGCCTGTCGACCAGCCAGCGGCAGCCGCCAGCACTTCAGCTTGTAGACCATCCCGTCGGTGGTGAAGAACAGAAGCTGCGTGTGGGTGTTCGCGACGAACAGCGTCGTCACCACGTCGTCTTCCTTGGTCTGCATCGAGGCGAGACCCTTGCCGCCCCGCCGCTGGGCACGGAATTCGGCCAGGGGCGTGCGTTTGATGTAGCCGCCCGAGGTGATGGTCACGACCATGTCCTCGCGCTCGATCAGGTCCTCGTCGTCCAGATCACCCGCCCAGTCGACGATCTCGGTCCGGCGCGGCACGGCGAAGGCATCCTTCACCTCGCGCAATTCCGCCGAGATGATCGCCATGATCCGATCGCGCGAACCCAGAATATCCAAGTAGTCCCGTATCTTTGCGGCCAGATCCTGAAGTTCGTCGGTCACTTCCTTGACCCCCATCGCCGTCAGCCGCTGAAGCCGCAGGTCGAGGATGGCGCGGGCCTGGATTTCCGACAGGTTGTAGGTGCCGTCTTCGTTGATCCGGTGGGTCGGGTCGTCGATCAGCCGGATATATTCGGCGATGTCGTGGGCGGGCCAGCGGCGGGTCATCAGCCGTTCGCGCGCCTCGGCGGGGTCGGCCGAGGCGCGGATGGTGGCGACCACCTCGTCGACGTTCGACACCGCCACGGCGAGACCGCAGAGGATATGGCTGCGTTCGCGGGCCTTGCGCAGCTCGAACGCCGTGCGGCGCGCGACAACTTCCTCGCGGAACAGGATGAAATGGCTGAGAAAATCGCGCAGCGTCAGCTGTTCCGGCCGGCCGCCGTTCAGGGCCAGCATGTTGCAGCCGAACGAGGTCTGCATCGGCGTGAAACGGAAGAGCTGGTTCAGCACCACATCGGGGGTCGCGTCGCGCTTCAGTTCGATCACCACCCGCACGCCGACCCGGTCGCTTTCGTCCTGGACATGGGCGATGCCTTCGATCCGCTTGTCGCGCACCAGTTCGGCGATCTTCTCGATCATCGTCGCCTTGTTCACCTGGTAGGGAATTTCATCCAGAACGATGGCGAAGCGGTCCTTGCGCAATTCCTCGATCCGGGTCTTGGCGCGGATGATGACCGAGCCGCGCCCCTCCAGATAGGCCTTGCGCGCGCCGGACCGGCCGAGGATCAGCCCGCCGGTCGGGAAATCCGGGGCCGGGATGATCTCCATCAGCGCCTCGGTCGACAGGTCGGGGTTGGCGATCAGCGCCAGCGTGCCGTCGATCACCTCGCCAAGGTTGTGCGGCGGGATGTTGGTGGCCATGCCGACGGCGATGCCGCCGGCGCCATTGACCAGCATGTTGGGAAAGCGGGCGGGAAGGACGGTGGGTTCCTTGTCCTTGCCGTCATAATTGTCCTGGAAGTCGACGGTTTCCTTTTCGATGTCGGCCAGCAGGCTGGCGGCCGACTTGTCCATCCGCACCTCGGTGTAGCGCATGGCCGCCGGGCTGTCGCCGTCCATCGAGCCGAAGTTGCCCTGCCCGTCCAGCAGCGGCAGCGACATCGAGAAATCCTGCGCCATCCTGACCAGCGCGTCATAGATCGCGGCATCGCCGTGGGGGTGGTATTTCCCCATCACGTCGCCGACCGGCCGGGCCGACTTGCGATAGGGCTTGTCGTGGCTGTTGCCGGTTTCGTGCATGGCGTAGAGGATGCGCCGGTGCACCGGCTTCAGCCCGTCGCGCAGGTCGGGAATGGCCCGGCTGACGATCACGCTCATCGCGTAATCCAGATAGGCATTGCGCATTTCGGTCTCGATCGCCACCGAGGGGCCGTCGTGGGCCATGCGCGCGTGAGATTCTTCTTCTTTTTCAGGGACTTCCGGTTCGTCGGTCACGAAGGTGCTCGCCTCAATATCTTGTTGCGGCGACTATAGCCCATCCCTAGGGCTGGGTGCAACCTCGGCGGGCCGCGGCCCTTGCGCGCGCCGGCGGATCATGGCACATACCCCGGCCCGCG
Source organism: Paracoccaceae bacterium (assembly GCA_046348855.1). Lineage (GTDB taxonomy): Bacteria > Pseudomonadota > Alphaproteobacteria > Rhodobacterales > Rhodobacteraceae > TMP-24. Next base: position 35,782 of record JAXMDK010000002.1, read on the forward strand.
CCCCCAAGGACCAAAGATGACCAGCCCACCACCCAATCGCCCCCTGATCGGCGCCGGCGACTTCATCGCCGCCGGGCTTCTGGGCGAGGAAGACCGGGCGATGGCCGACAGCGTCGGCGCGGCCTTCCGGCTGAGGATGTCGCCCGAGATGCTGCGGGCGGTGGGCCGGCCCGGCGACGCGGTGGCCCGCCAGTTCGTGCCCGCCGCCGACGAACTGACCATCGCCGAAACCGAGCTGACCGACCCGATCGGCGATCTGGCCCACAGCCCGGTGCGCGGCCTGACCCATCGCTACCCCGACCGGGTGATCCTGCAAGTCACCCAGACCTGCGACGTCTATTGCCGCTTCTGCTTCCGGCGCGAGGCGGTGGGCGACAGCGGCGCCCTGTCGGCCGAGGCGGTGCGGGCGGCGCTCGACTATATCCGCGCCCATCCGGCGATCACCGAGGTGATCCTGACCGGCGGCGACCCGCTGACCCTGTCGGTGCGCCGGCTGGAGGCGCTGATGACGGGCCTCGCCGCCATCGACCATGTTGACGTGGTGCGCTTTCACAGCCGGGTGCCGGTGGTGGCGCCGGAACGGATTACCCCGGCGCTGATCCGGGCGCTGGAGGGGCGGCTGGCGGTCTATGTGGTGGTCCATACCAACCATGCGCAGGAACTGACCGCCGATGCCTGCGCCGCGCTGGCGCGCCTGTCGCGGGCGGGCATACCTCTGCTCTCACAGTCGGTGCTGCTGCGCGGCGTCAACGACAGCGCAAGCGCCCTGGCCGACCTGTTCCGGGCTCTGGTGCGCAACCGGGTCAAGCCCTATTACCTGCATCATTGCGACCTGGCGCGCGGCACCGGCCATTTCCGCACCACCATCGCCGACGGGCTGGCGCTGATGGCCGCCCTGCGCGGCCGCGTCTCGGGCACTGCGCTGCCGACCTATGTGCTGGACATTCCCGGCGGCCACGGCAAGGTGCCGCTGGCTTCACCCTGGCTGGCGCCCGGCACGCGCCCCGGCCACTGGCGCGTCACCGACTGGCAGGGCCGCACCCACGACTATCACGACCCCGATCAGGTGGCGGGCACCATCAGTTCCACTTCAACGCCGTCCCTTATCGCCGTGTAAAAACAGGTCTTTCGCATCGTGTGGCAGGCCGGCCCGGTCTGTTCGACCCGCATCAGCAGCGCATCACGGTCGCAGTCGATGCGCAGGTCGACCAGCCTTTGCACATGGCCCGAGGTCTCGCCCTTGACCCACAGGCTTTTCCGTGAACGCGACCAATAGGTTGCGCGGCCGGTCTCAAGAGTCTTGCGCACCGCCTCGGCATTCATCCAGGCCAGCATCAGCACCTCGCCGGTCGCATGATCCTGGGCAATCGCCGGGATCAGGCCGTTGGCGTCATAGGTCAGGCTTTCCGGGTCGAACGCCATCGTGGTCCCTTTGCTTTCCGGGGGGCATTGCCTATCTTTAGGCAAAGACGCGGACCAAGGCAAATGAGCGAAACCGATCTTATCAAACTCTATTCCGAACGCATCCTCGCGCTGGCCGCCGACATTCCCCACGCCGCGCGCCTGGCCGCGCCGACCGCCAGCGCCACGCGCCGCTCGCCGCTTTGCGGCTCGACCGTCACCGTCGACCTGACGGTGCGCGACGGGCGGATCGCCGATTTCGGCCAGGAGGTGCGGGCCTGCGCACTGGGTCAGGCCTCGGCCGCCATCGCCGGGGCGCGGATGATCGGGCGGACCGCGGCCGAAGTCACCACCGCCCGCGACCAGCTTGCCGCCATGCTGCGCGACAACGGCCCGGCGCCGGCGCCGCCCTTTGACGGCTACGAAGTCCTGTCGCCGGCCCGCGACTACCGCAACCGCCATGCCTCGATCCTGCTGGTGCTGGAAGCCGCCGCCGAAGCCTTCGCCAAGGCCGGCTGACGGCACAAAAAAAAGCCGCCGTGGCGGATGCACACGGCGGCAGTCAGCGGTTTCCGAGGAAGCATTGGCCGACTGGGGGACGGCCCTGCGGGACAGGCAGGCGCTCGGGAACACCGCGCGGGCAGGATGGTCAGGAAAGGTTCGTCAGGCTCAGCGCCAGGATGAACATGGCCACCAGCGACAGGACCCCGACGGCGTCCGCCGCCAAGGTCGGTTGCGACCGGAACAAAGCGTCTTTCAGTTCGGCAATCATCGGAACCTCCCGTTCGGATCAGTTGCCATTTTGTTCTCATATGGCGCAAGCCTTGTAAAGAACTTTTTAGGAACATCCGCGAACGAACGGCGATCAGCCAACCGAGATCAGCCGAATCGCCTGATCCTGCCCCATCAGCCACAACAGCATCCGCGCCGCATGGCCGCGCGGTCCGGTCAGGCCCGGATCGGCGGCCAACAGGGCGCGGGCATCGCTTTGCGCGGTCTGCATCAGCCCCGCCTGCCGTTCCAGATCGGCCATCCGGAACCTCGGCAGTCCCGACTGCGCGGTGCCGATCAGGTCGCCGGCGCCGCGCATCGCCAGATCCTCGTCGGCAATGCGGAACCCGTCCTCGGTCTCGCGCAGGATCTGCAACCGGCGTTCCGCGCTTTCGGACAGGGGCGGCTGGTACATCAGCAGGCAGGTCGATTCGGCCGCCCCCCGCCCGACCCGGCCGCGCAACTGGTGAAGCTGGGCCAGCCCGAAGATCTCGGCCCGCTCGATCACCATGATCGAGGCTTCGGGCACGTTCACGCCGACCTCGATCACCGTCGTGGCAACCAGCACCCGCGTCCGCCCGGCAACGAAATCGGCCATCGCCGCATCCTTTTCGGCCGGCGGCATCTGGCCGTGGACCAGCCCGACCACGCCTTCGCCCAGGGCCGCGCGCAGCGCCTTGAACCGATCCTCGGCCGCCGTCAGGTCGACCAGTTCGCTTTCCTCGACCAGCGGGCAGACCCAGTAGGCGCGCCGCCCCTCGGCCAGCGCCTGCTGCAGATGGCGCACCACCTCGTCATAGCGGCCGGCCGAAATCAGCGCGGTCCTGACCGGCTTGCGCCCGGCGGGCTTTTCGTCCAGCACAGATATGTCCATGTCGCCATATTGCGCCAGGGCCAGCGACCGCGGGATCGGCGTCGCGGTCATCACCAGGACGTCCGCCGCCAGCCCCTTTTCGCCCAGTTCCATCCGCTGCTCCACGCCAAAGCGGTGCTGTTCGTCGACGATCGCCAGCCGCAGGTCGCGGAACACCACGTCCTTCTGGAAGAGCGCATGCGTGCCGACGAGGATCTGGATTCGCCCCTCGGCCAGCGCCGCAAGCTTCGCCGCCCGTTCCGCGCCCTTGTCGCGCCCGGTCAGGATCTCCAGCACCACGCCGGCGCTGTCGGCCAGGGGCCGCAGGCTCTCCAGATGCTGGCGCGCCAGGATTTCGGTGGGCGCCATCATCGCCCCCTGCCCGCCGGACTCGACCGCGATCAAAAGGGCCAGAAACGCGACCAGCGTCTTGCCGGCGCCGACATCGCCCTGCAGAAGCCGGCTCATCCGCCGGTCCGACGCCATGTCGGCGGCGATCTCGCGCATCGCCCGCTCCTGCGCGGCGGTCGGCCGGTAGGGCAGCGCCGCCAGCGCCTTCTGCTGCAACCGCCCGGTGGCATGGCTGGCCACGCCCTTGCCGCGGCGAAAGGCGGTGCGGGCCAGGGACAGAGTCAGCTGGTGGGCGAAAAGCTCGTCATAGGCCAGCCGGGTGCGGGCCGAAGCATGGGGCGCCACATCATCGGCCCCTTTCGGCGCATGGGCCGCCACCAGCGCCCCGGCCCAGTCTGGCCAGCCTTCGCGGGCCTTCAGCGCCGGGTCGATCCATTCGGCCAGCTTCGGCGCCCGTTCCAGCGCCGAGCCCGCCGCCCGCGTCATCTGTTTTTGGGTGATGCCCGCCGTCAGCGGATAGACCGGCTCGAACGCCGGCAGCTCGCCCGCCTCGTCGGGGCGCAGGATGTGATCGGGATGGACCATCTGCGCCAGCCCGTCGAACAGTTCGATCCGGCCCGAGATCAGCCGCCGCTGGCCGGTCGGCAGTTGCCGTTGCAGGAAATCGCCGCGGGCGTGGAAAAAGACCAGCTGGAATTCGGTCGCCGCGTCGCGGACGAAAACCCGCGTCGGGCCGCCCCTGGTGCGCGGCGGCACATGGGCGCCGACCTCGACCTCGACGGTGACGGTCGCCGGCGGGGTCACGTCCCGGATCGTGGCGCGCGGCCGCCGGTCGATCACCGCATAGGGCAGCGTGAACAACAGGTCGCGCGGCCGCTCGACCCCCAGCGCCGGCAGAAGCTTCGCCGCCTTCGGCCCGACGCCCGCCAGCGTCTCCAGCTCCGCGAACAGCGGAAAGAGCGCGGCCGGCCGGCTCATGCGCCGATCAGCCGCAGCCAGGCGTCCTCGTCGATGATCTCGACCCCCAGCCGCTCGGCCTCCTTGGCCTTGGTGCCCGCGCCCGGCCCGGCGACCACCAGGTCGGTCTTGGCGCTGACCGAGCCCGCGACCTTGGCCCCCAGCGCCTCGGCCCGCGCCTTGGCCTCGGCCCGGGTCATCTTTTCCAGGGTGCCGGTGAAGACCACGGTCTTGCCGGCGACCGGGCTTGCCACTGCCCATGCCTCGGGCTGCAGCACGGTGAGATGGGCCATCAAACGGTCGATGGCGCCGCGTTCCTGCGGATTGGCGAAACTGTCGGAGAGCGACAGGGCCAGCACCGGACCCACACCATCGGTTCCGACGAGATCGTCCCAGGCGGCCTGCGCCTCTGGCGCTACATCTGCCGCAGACAGGGCAGCCTTCCGAGCCTCGGATATCCGGGGGCGGCGACCTTCCGACGCGGCCGCCAGGCGCTCGGCATCCTCGGCCGCATCGGCCGCGCGATGCGCAACGGCGGCAGGGCGGGCAAGATCGAGGCTTTCGACCAAGACCTCCCATGACCCGAAGTGCCGCGCCACATCCTGCGCCGCCACCTCGCCCACATGCCGGATACCGAGTCCGAACAGCAGCCGGGCAAACGGGATGTTCCGTTTGTCCTCGATGGCCTGAAAGAGGTTGCCAACCGACTTCTCGCCGAACCCGTCGCGGTTCTTCAGCTTGGCAAGGTTGGCCGCGTCCCGCGCGGCAAGGGTGAAGATGTCGGCGGGCTCCTTCACCGGAAGCTGGTCGTCGGCAAAGAACATCTCGATCTGCCTGGCCCCCAGCCCTTCAATGTCGAAGGCCCCGCGGCTGACGAAATGCTTCAGTTTTTCAATGGCCTGCGCCGGACATATCAAGCCGCCGGTGCAGCGGCGGACCGCGTCGCCCTCCTCCCTCACGGCGTCCGACCCGCATTCCGGGCAGATCGTCGGGAAATGGTAAGGCTGCGCGTCGCCGGGGCGCTGCGACAGGTCGACATCGGCGATCTTCGGGATCACGTCGCCAGCCCGGTAGACCTGCACCCAGTCGCCGACGCGAATGTCCTTGCCGTCGCGGATCGTCGCCCCGCGCGCGTCGCGGCCGGCGATGTAATCCTCGTTGTGAAGCGTCGCGTTCGACACCACCACGCCGCCGACCGTCACCGGCTGCAGCCGCGCCACCGGCGACAGCGCCCCGGTGCGGCCGACCTGGATGTCGATACCCAGAAGCCGCGTCCAGGCCAGTTCGGCGGGAAACTTGTGGGCGATCGCCCAACGGGGCGTCGTCGACCGAAATCCGAGCCGCGCCTGCAGGGCGAGGTCGTCGACCTTGTAGACCACCCCGTCGATGTCATAGCCGAGCGTCGCCCGCGCCTGCTCGATCTCGCGGTAGGCGGCCAGAAGCCCGGCCTCACCCTCGCAGAGCCGCATGCGCGGATTGACGGCAAAGCCCAGTTCGCCCAGCCGTGCAACCGCCCCGGTCTGGGTGGCGGCCAGCGGCGCCGACATCTCGCCCCAGCTGTAGGCGAAGAACCGCAGGGGCCGCGCCGCCGTGACCGCGGGATCGAGCTGGCGCAGGCTACCGGCCGCGGCGTTGCGGGGGTTGGCAAAGCTCTTGTCGCCCGCCGCGATCTGGCGTTCGTTCAGCGCCGCGAAATCGGCGTGGCTCATGTAGACCTCGCCCCGCACCTCAAGGATCTCCGGCCCGCCGCGCAGAAGCTTCGGAATGTCGGCGATGGTGCGGGCGTTTTCGGTGACATTCTCGCCCACCTCGCCGTCGCCGCGCGTCGCCGCCTGCACCAGCCGCCCGCCTTCATAGCGCAGCGACAGCGACAACCCGTCGATCTTCGGCTCGGCGGTCACGGCCAGCGGCGCGTTAGCCGCCAGGTTCAGGAACGACCGGACCCGGCCAAGGAAATCGGCAACGTCCTCGTCGGTAAAGGCGTTTTCCAGCGACAGCATCCGCTGGGCGTGGGTGACCTTGGCGAAGGTCTCGGACGGAGTCGCGCCAACCTGGCCGCTGGGGCTTTGCGCGGCCAGATCGGGAAAGCGCGCCTCGATCGCCAGCATCCGCCGCTTCAGCGCGTCATAGTCCGCATCGCTGATCTCGGGCGCATCCTCGCGGTAATAGGCAAGATTGGCCGCCGCCACCTGCCCGGCCAGCCGCCGCCATTCGGCCCGCGCCTCGGCTTCGGTCATCCTGTCCATCTCCGGTTCCGCCATGACCGCCTCCGTCCCTGCCGCTCCGCTACTGTTAGGTTCATGGGCCGCGCCGGTCCAGCCGTCTCGCGCAGGGTTTGGCCGGGCCGGTTCCGGCGGCGATGGACGGATGGCGGCCCCCGCGAACGGGACCGCCCGTTGGGTGCACTTGGCGGGGAATGCCGGACCGGGCTGCCCGCCCGGACAAGGATTGCCCGGCTGCGGCGGCCTGATCGGACGCGATTGCCCGGCGAGCACGGTCCGCCCTGACCGGATCACCTGACAGCGATGGGCCACCGGAACATGATTGCCTATCAACGTGATTCGTTCCGACCGGACCGGCGCCGCATCACCTGGTCCACGGCGATCACCGAGACCAACCCCGGCAGGGAAAACAGGCGGCCCGTTTCCGGCGCCGCCTGTCCGAGGGTGGTGCGGACCCTCTGGCAATTTCCGTCGGCCGGGCCGCCAGCCATCGGCCGACCGGCCCGGCGGATCACGGGTGCGGCCCGGCCGGGAAAGCTGCGGTTACGGCCTTTCGTCAGGCGCCCACCGCAAGCCGCCGGTCATATTCGCCGCCCTGCGGTTCGCGTAGCACATAGCCGCGCCCCCAGACGGTTTCGATGTAATTGTCGCCGCCCGTCGCCTCGGCCAGCTTCTTGCGCAGCTTGCAGATGAACACGTCGATGATCTTCAGTTCCGGCTCGTCCATGCCGCCATAAAGGTGGTTGAGGAACATCTCCTTGGTCAGCGTCGTGCCCTTGCGCAGGCTCAAGAGTTCCAGCATCTGGTATTCCTTGCCGGTCAGATGCACCGGCAGCCCTTCGGAATCGACGGTCTTCTGGTCGAGGTTGACGCTGATCCGGCCGGTGCGGATCACCGACTGGGCATGGCCCTTCGACCGGCGGATGATGGCGTGGATGCGCGCGACCAGTTCCTCGCGGTGGAAGGGCTTGGTCATGTAATCGTCGGCACCGAAGCCGAAGCCCTTGATCTTGCTTTCGGTATCGTCGGCCCCCGACAGGATCAGGATCGGCGTGTCGATCTTCGACAGGCGCAACTGGCGCAGCACGTCGTGGCCGGTCATGTCGGGCAGGTTGAGGTCCAGAAGGATCAGATCGTAATCGTAGAGCTTGGCCAGATCGATCCCTTCCTCGCCCAGGTCGGTGCAATAGACGTTCAGGTTGGCGTGCGTCAGCATCAGTTCGATGCTGCGCGAGGTGGTGGGGTCGTCTTCGACCAGAAGAATTCGCATCTGCCGCACTCCGCGTTAAAGAGTTCATTACCGCGACCTTCCAACCAATTGGTTAATCACGGGTTACCTAAACAACCTTGACGCGAATTATACCTCAAAGATGGCGATATTTCTGAATTCTCGTGACTTTCAGACCGATCTCGCCATGCCGCTCCACCGCGCTGCGCCAGATTTCGAATTCTTCTTCCGACAGGCCATAGCGTTCCAGCGCCTCCTTCAGCGGAATCAGCCCGAAGGCCACCGCCCGCACCACCCTCGCCTTGCGGCTGGCGACCCAGCGGCGGGTCTCGGGCACCGGCAGGTCGGCGCGCGTCATGATCGTACCGTCGGGCAGCGTCACCGCCCGCGGGCCGTCGATCTTCTTGAGGAACATGGATACCCCTCCTTCCTTCACCGGGGGGCAGGCTGACGCATCCGGTTTAACGCAGGATGAAACCAAGGCTTGTGACTGCCTCGAATTTTCCTATATTCCCGCCGATCCCCCCCTGGACCCACCCATGAAAGACCAGCCGCTCAATTCTCTCGGCCTGCCCAAGGCCCCCGCCGACACGCGGGTCGTCGTCGCCATGTCCGGCGGCGTCGACAGTTCGGTCGTGGCGGCGCTGTTGAAGGACGAAGGCTACGATGTGGTGGGCGTCACGCTCCAGCTTTACGACCATGGCGCGGCACTGGCGAAAAAGGGCGCCTGCTGCGCCGGGCAGGACATCCATGACGCGCGCCGCGTCGCCGAGGCGATGAGCTTCCCGCACTATGTCCTCGACTACGAGAACATGTTCCGCGAGGCGGTGATCGAGGAATTCGCCGACGCCTATCTCGCCGGGGCGACGCCGGTGCCGTGCATCCGCTGCAACGAACGGGTGAAGTTCAAGGACCTGCTGGCGACGGCAAGGGATCTCGATGCCGACTGCATGGCGACTGGCCACTACATCCAGCGCAAGATGGGCGCGCACGGGCCGGAACTGCACTGCGCCGCCGATCCCGCCCGCGACCAGTCCTATTTCCTGTTCTCGACCACGCCGGAACAGCTGGCCTTCCTGCGCTTTCCGCTGGGGCATCTGCCGTCCAAGGCCGAAACCCGGGCGCTAGCCAGCAAATACGGCCTGACCGTCGCCGACAAGCCCGACAGCCAGGACATCTGCTTCGTCCCCAACGGCAACTATGCCAGCGTGATCGAGAAGCTGCGCCCCGGCGCCGCCGACCCCGGCGAGATCGTCCACCTCGACGGGCGGGTGCTGGGCCGCCACGGCGGCGTCATCCATTATACGATCGGCCAGCGGCGCGGGCTCGGCGTCGGCGGCACCGGCGATCCGCTTTATGTCGTGCGGCTCGACCCCGAAACCCGCCGGGTGATCGTCGGCCCGAAAGAGGCGCTGGCCACCCGCCTGATCCCGCTGCGCGAGATCAACTGGCTGGGCGACCAGCCCCTGACCGCCCAGGACGAATGGCAGGTCGCGGTCAAGGTCCGCTCGACCCGGCCGCCGCGCCCGGCGATCCTGCGGCCGCTGTCGGAAACCGAGGCGATGGTCGAGTTGCTCGATCCCGAAGACGGCGTCAGCCCCGGCCAGGCCTGCGTGTTCTACCAGCCCGGCGACAGCCGCATCCTCGGCGGCGGCTGGATCTGGAAGGGCCAGCCGGCCTGATCCCTTTCCCTTGCGAAATACTCCGGGAGGGTGCGGGAGGGCAGCGCCCTCCCGCGCTTCACACCGCCTCGAAGACCACCGGCCGGCGCAGGAACTGCACGGCGCGGTCCGATACCGCCTTGGGATCGCCGGTGGTCAGGAACTTCACCCCCGCCCCCGGCCCGACGAACTCCGGTCGCCGCTCCAGGTAGTCGGCCAGGCTGTCGGCCACCAGCGTCGGCTGCGAAAAGACCCTGACGCCGTCGCCCAGGGCGGCGCGGAAGGTCCTTTCCATCAAGGGATAGTGCGTGCAGCCAAGGATCGCCGCCTCGGGGTGCGGCATCCGCCGTTTCAGCGCCTCGACATGGGACCGCACCAGCGCCTCGGCCAGGATCTCGTCGCCCTGCTCGATGGCGTCGACCACGCCGCCGCAGGGCTGGGCCTCGACATCGACGCCGATGGCGCGGAAGGCCAGTTCGCGCTGAAAGGCGCGGCTGGCCACGGTGGCGGGGGTGGCGAACAGCGCCACATGCTTGACCTGCACCTCGCGCGGCGGCGAATTGTCGCCCCAATGCCGTTCGGTCAAGGCCTCGATCAGCGGCACGAACACGCCCAGAACCCGCTTGTCGGCCGGAACCCAGGTTTCCTGCATGCGCTTCAACGCGGCGGCCGAGGCAGTGTTGCAGGCCAGGATCACCAGATCGCAGCCTTCGGCCCACAGCCGTTCGACCGAGGCGCAGGTCAGGCCGAAAATGTCGTCCGGGCCGCGTACCCCGTAGGGGGCATGGGCATTGTCGCCCAGGTAGACCAGCGGCAGGTCGGGCAGCCGCCGCGCCACGGCATCCAGCACCGTCAGCCCGCCCAGACCGGAATCGAATATGCCCACCGCCATGCGCGCCCCCGTCCCCGGTGCATCTGCCCCGGTATTTTCGTTCTGATTCAGGGCCGTAGCGTGAAAACCCGCCACCCCGCCAACCAGTCATACGAGGTTCGGCGGCGGAAATCCATTGCCGCCTTGGCACCCTGCGGCCAGCGGCCGCGGCCTGCGCGCTACTCCGCCGCCGTCGCCAGCGGCGCACCGCCGGCGCGCAGTTCGGCCAGAAGCTCGGCCCGCCGTGCCGCCGCCTTGGCCGCCGCCGCCGCCCGCACCGGACCGAAGCCCCGCACCGACAGCGGCAGTTCGGCCAGGGCCCGCGCCACCGGCAGGGTCGCCGGGGTCAGCGCGGCGAACACCTCGGCCATGTCGGCCTCATATTCGGCGATGGCGGCGCGCTCGCCCCGACGTTCCGCCGTCCGGCCGAACGGGTCGAGCGCGGTACCGCGCAGCCCCTTCGCCCGCGCCAGCAGCCGGAAGACCGGGATCATCCACGCCCCGAAGGCGCGCTTTTTCGGCCGCCCCGCGCCATCGGTACCGCCCAGCACCGGCGGCGCCAGATGGAAGGTCAGCTTCAGGTCGCCATCGAACAGATCCCGCGCCCGGTCGGCCGAGGTCAGGTGCAGCCGCGCCACCTCATATTCGTCCTTGTAGGCCATCAGCTTGTGGAAACTCAGCGCCACCGCCTCGCGTAGCGACTCGGGCGCGGCCTCGACCAGCCGGCGATAGCGCGCGGCATAGGCGGGATCCTGATACTCGGTCAGCCGGCGCGCCCGGTCGTCGATCTTTTCCTTAAGTGACAAGGGCCTTGCCGCCGGATCCTCAAGCAACCCGGCCGCCGCCAGCGGCTCGGTCGAGGCCCAGCGGCCGATCTCGAACGCCCGCAGGTTGCCGTCGACCGCCTGCCCGTTCAGCTCGATCGCCCGCCGGATCGCCGCGCGCGTCAGCGGCAGGAGCCCCCGCTGCCATACGGCGCCCAGCACCATCATGTTGGAATAGATGGAATCGCCCAGCAGCCGTTCGGCCAGCCGCGTCGCATCGAAGAAACGCACCCCATCCTTCAGCCGTGCTTCCAGCGACAGGCGCAGCCGGTCGGCGGGCAGGCGGAAATCGCGGTTCCTGGTGAAGTCGCCGGTGACGATCTCGTGCGCATTGACGACCGCGCCGGTCCGGCCCTCGGTCATCAGGCCCAGCGTCCGGGCCCCGGCCGTCACCACCAGATCGCCGCCGATCACGCAGTCGGCTTCGCCCGTTGCCACGCGGATTGCCGAAATGTCGGACGGTTGCGCGGCGATCCTCAGGTGAATGTGGACCGCGCCGCCCTTCTGCGCCAGCCCGGCCATCTCCATCATCCCGGCACCCTTGCCGTCCAGATGCGCCGCCATCGCCAGCACCGCGCCCACCGTCACTACCCCGGTTCCACCGACGCCGGTCAGGACCGTATTGTGGGTGCGCCGGATCGCCGGCAACGCCGGTTCCGGCAGGTCGGGCAGGACGAAGTCCCGCGCCCCGGCCTTGCGCACCTTGCCGCCCTCGACCGTCACGAACGACGGACAGAAGCCCTTGAGGCAGGAGAAATCCTTGTTGCAGGACGACTGGTCGATGGCGCGCTTGGTGCCCAGTTCGGTTTCGACCGGCACGATCGACACGCAGTTCGACTGCACCGAACAATCGCCGCAGCCTTCGCAGACATCGGTGTTGATGAACACCCGGCGGTCGGGGTCGGGGAAGGTGCCCTTTTTGCGCCGCCGCCGCTTTTCTGCAGCACAGGTCTGCACATAGACGATGGCCGAGACACCCTCGACCGCCGACAGCCGTTCCTGCACCGCCATCAGTTCGTCGCGCGTCGCGATCTCGATCCCCGGCGGGAAGGCCCCGAGGTCGAGTTCCTCTTTCGGATCATGGACAAGCGCGACTTTCTTCACGCCCATCGCCAGCAGTTCACGCACGATCCGCGGCGCGTTCAGGCCGCCCTCGTTGGTCTGGCCGCCGGTCATCGCCACGGCGTCGTTGTAAAGGATCTTGTAGGTGATGGTCGTGCCCGCGGCCAAGGCGGCGCGGATGGCGAGGATGCCCGAGTGGTTGTAGGTGCCGTCGCCGAGGTTCTGGAACACATGGCGGCGCTTGGAAAACGGCGCCTCGCCCACCCAGTTCACCCCCTCGCCGCCCATCTGCGTAAAGCCGACGGTGTCGCGGTCCATCCACTGCACCATGTAGTGACAGCCGATCCCGGCATAGGCACGGCTGCCCTGCGGCAACCGGGTCGAGGTATTGTGCGGGCAGCCCGAACAGAACCACGGCTTGCGGGTGATGATCTCGGGGGCATTGTCGGCGCGCCGCGCGCTGGCGATGGCGGCGAGGCCCGCCTTCACGTCCTCGGTGCCGCGGCCTTCCTCGATCAGGATCTGGCCGATCTTTTCGGCGATCATCACCGGGTCCAGCGCATAGCGGGTCGGGAACAGTTCCTCGCGGTGCATCCCCCCCGCGCCGCCCTTGTACCAGCCATAGACGCGCCGACCGCGCCGGTCGTCGAAGATCGCTTCCTTGATCTGCACCTCGATCAGCTTGCGCTTTTCCTCGACCACGACCACCAGGTCCAGCCCCTCGGCCCAGTCGTGGAAGCTGGTCATGTCCAGCGGGAAGGTCTGGCCGACCTTGTAGGTGGTGATCCCCAGCCGCTCGGCCTCGGCCGCGTCGATGCCCAGAAGGTCGAAGGCATGCACCAGATCGAGCCAGTTCTTGCCGGCCGCCACGAAGCCGACCTTGGCGCCGGGCTTGCCCCAGACGCGCTTGTCCATGCGGTTGGCGCGGGCGAAGGCTTCGGCCGCGAACCGCTTGTGGTCAATCATCCGCGCTTCCTGCGCGACCGGCGTGTCGGCCAGGCGGATGTTCAGCCCGCCCTCGGGCATCGGGAAATCGGGGGTGACGAACGACAGCCGGAATGGGTCGCCATCGACGACGGCGGTGGCCTCGACCGTGTCCTTCATGGTCTTGAGCCCGACCCAGACCCCGGCGAACCGCGACAGCGCCCAGGCGTACAGCCCGTAATCGAGGATTTCCTGCACCCCCGCCGGCGAGACCACCGGAATATAGGCATCGACCATCGCCCAGTCGGACTGGTGCAGCACGGTCGAGCTTTCGCCGGTGTGGTCGTCGCCCATCGCCATGACCACGCCGCCGAACTTCGACGATCCGGCCATGTTCCCGTGCCGCATCACGTCGCCGGAACGGTCCACCCCCGGCCCCTTGCCGTACCAGAGCGCGAACACCCCGTCATAGCGACCCTCGCCCCGGACTTCGGCCTGCTGGCTGCCCCAGACGGCGGTCGCGGCCAGATCCTCGTTCAGGCCCGGCTGAAAGACGATGTCCTCGGCCTTCAGCCGCGCCGCCTCGCGGCCCATCTGCAAATCGACCCCGCCCAGGGGCGAGCCGCGATAGCCGGTGACATAGCCCGCGGTGTTCAGCCCCGCCGCGCGGTCGCGGGCCTTCTGCATCAGCATCAGGCGCACCAGCGCCTGCGTCCCGTTCATCAGGACCGGCGACTTCGCCAGATCGAACTTGTCGGAAAGACTGATTTCCTGACGCGTCATCCTGCCCTCCCGGCGGTTGTGCATCCGCCCCCAGTATAGGTCAAATATATTGACCCATAAAGAGGAATGTCCGCCCCTTCCAAACTTAGGGTTTTGCGCCTATCTGCATATCCGCTATGAACGCGGCGCATGGGTTCGGCGCGGCCGTTTGAAACATACCGAATGTATGTGGCGGTTGACGCGACTGGTTGGAAGGCGATGGACTGGGACAAGCTCAGAATATTTCACGCGGTTGCGGACGCGGGGTCGCTGACCCACGCGGGCGATCAGCTGCATCTGAGCCAGTCGGCGGTCAGCCGCCAGATCCGCTCGCTTGAGGAAAGCCTCGACACGACGCTGTTCCACCGCCATGCGCGGGGACTGATTCTCACCGAACAGGGCGAATTGCTGTTCGAGGCGACCAGTTCGATGAACAAGCGCCTCGAAACCGCCGCTGCGCGCATCCGCGACAGCGAGGAAGAGGTGTTCGGCGTCCTGCGCGTGACCACCACCACCGGCTTCGGCACCCTGTGGCTGGTGCCGCGCCTGCCCAAGCTTTACGACAAGTATCCCGACCTGAAGATCGAGCTGATGCTTGAGGAGCGGGTGCTTGACCTGCCCATGCGCGAGGCCGACGTGGCCATCCGCATGAAGGCGCCGTCGCAGGCCGACCTGATCCGCCGGCGGCTGATGAACATCCGCATGCAGCTGTTCGCGACCCCCGACTACCTGGCCCGCAACGGAACCCCGGCGCGCCTGTCCGACCTGGCCGACCACCGGCTGATCAGCCAGAACCCCAACACGCCGCAGGTGGCGGCCGGGGCGACGCTGGTGCAGCTGCTGATGGACCAGGACATCCGCTCGTCGCTGACGGTGAACAGCTACTTCGGCGTGCTGCAGGGGGTATTGAACCATCTGGGCATCGGCGTCCTGCCCGATTACCTGTGGGAGGACTTCCCTCATCTGGTCCGCGTCCTGCCCGAGGTGGAAAGCGACGACGTGCCGGTGTTCCTCGCCTACCCCGAGGAATTGCGCCAATCGAAGCGGGTCGGCGCCTTCCGCGATTTCGTCGCCGACGAGATCGCCGCCTACCGCAAACGCCAGGCCGAAGACCTGGTGGCCTGAGCGGCTTTCCGCGCCCCGACTGAGGCATGATGGCAACGCATGGCCGCCATGATGCACCCGCAGCATTTTTGCGCTTGAACGCCCAATCCCGCGGCACTAGATGAACGTCATGGACGGGCGGTTGAGGAAACTCTCGCCGGTTCATACCTCCCTGTTGGACTTGGGCCGAGCTTTGTCTCGGCCTTTTTTTTTGGCCCCTGCCCGGCCTGCGCCGCCGAACCGCCCCGCCGCCGGCCATCTTTGCGCGCCTGCCCCTTTCCCTGAACGCGCCCATGCCCTATGAGGCGCGCAACCCAGCCGAAGAAAGGGAAAGTGGCATGACCGAGCCCGAAATCACCGACGAGCTGATCGCCGCCCACGGGCTGAAGCCGGACGAATACGGCCGGATCCTCACGATCATCGGCCGCAAGCCCACCTTCACCGAACTTGGCATCTTTTCGGCGATGTGGAACGAACATTGTTCCTACAAATCCTCGAAGAAATGGCTGCGCACGCTGCACACCACCGGCCCGCAGGTGATCTGCGGCCCCGGCGAGAATGCCGGCGTCGTCGACATCGGCGACGGGCAGGCCGTGATCTTCAAGATGGAAAGCCACAACCACCCGTCCTACATCGAGCCGCATCAGGGTGCGGCGACCGGCGTCGGCGGCATCCTGCGCGACGTCTTCACCATGGGCGCACGCCCGATCGCGGCGATGGATTCGCTGTCGTTCGGCCTGCCCTCGCATCCCAAGACCGCCCATCTGGTCAAGGGCGTGGTCGAAGGGATCGGCGGCTATGGCAATGCCTTCGGCGTGCCGAACGTCGGCGGCGAGGTCCGCTTTCACCGCAGCTACAACGGCAACTGTCTGGTCAACGCCTTTGCCGCCGGCCTGGCCGACAGCGACAAGATCTTCTATTCGGCGGCCTCGGGCGTCGGCATGCCGGTGGTCTATCTCGGCGCCAAGACCGGCCGCGACGGCGTCGGCGGCGCGACGATGGCCAGCGCCGAATTCGACGACACGATCGAGGAAAAGCGGCCGACCGTGCAGGTCGGCGACCCGTTCACCGAAAAATGCCTGCTGGAAGCCTGTCTGGAACTGATGGCCTCGGACAGCGTCATTTCCATTCAGGACATGGGCGCCGCCGGCCTGACCTGTTCGGCGGTGGAAATGGGCGACAAGGGCGGGCTCGGCATCAAGCTGCAACTCGACGCGGTGCCGCAGCGCGAAACCAACATGACCGCCTACGAGATGATGCTTTCCGAAAGCCAGGAGCGGATGCTCATGGTGCTGAAGCCCGAACGCGAAGCGGTCGCCCGGGCGATCTTCGAGAAATGGGACCTCGACTTCGCCATCGTCGGCGAAACCATCGCCGAGGACCGTTTCCTGATCCTGCACGGCAATCAGGTCAAGGCCGACCTGCCCCTGTCGAAACTGTCGTCGAGCGCGCCGGAATATGACCGGCCCTGGGTCCCCACCCCGGCGCCGGCGCCCCTGGGCGCCATCCCGCAGATCGACCCGATCGAGGGGCTGAAGGCGCTGATCGCCTCGCCCAATCACGCCCACAAGGCCTGGGTCTGGGAACAGTATGACAGCCAGGTCGGGGCCGATACGGTGCGCATTCCCGGCCTCGGCGCCGGCGTGGTGCGGGTGCATGGCACGGGCAAGGCGCTGGCCTTCACCTCGGACGTGACGCCGCGCTATGTCAAGGCCAACCCCTATGAGGGCGGCAAGCAGGCGGTGGCCGAAGCCTGGCGCAACCTGACCGCCGCCGGGGCGACACCCCTGGCTGCGACCGACAACCTGAATTTCGGCAATCCCGAAAAGCCCGAGATCATGGGTCAGTTCGTCGGCGCGATCAAAGGCATCGGCGAGGCCTGCCGGGCGCTCGACTTCCCCATCGTGTCGGGGAACGTGTCGCTTTACAACGAAACCGACGGGTCGGGCATCCTGCCGACGCCCACCATCGGCGCGGTCGGGCTGCTCGCCTCGCTCGACGACCTGATCGCCGGACTGCCGGCCGATGGCGACGTTGCGGTCATGATCGGCGAGACCGGCGGCCATCTGGGCCAGTCGGCGCTGCTGTACGAGGCCTTCGGGATCGAGGCGGGCGACGCGCCCGCCGTCGACTTGGCGGTCGAACGGCGCAACGGCGATTTCCTGCGCGCCAGCCGACAGATGGTCCGGGCCGCGACCGATCTCGCCGATGGCGGCCTCGCGCTTGCCGCCTTCGAGATGGCCGAGGCCGCCGGCATCGGCCTTGCTCTCGACGCGACCGCCATCGGCATCCTCTTCGGCGAGGATCAGGCCCGCTATCTGGTGGCGCTGGACCCCGCCCAAGTCGAACCCTTCCTCGCCGCCGCCAAGGCCGCCGGGGTTTCGGCGGCGACGGTCGGCCGCTTCGGCGGCAAGGAGGTGCGGCTGGGCGTTTCGTCCGAACCGCTCGCGGCACTGTCAGCGATCTATCGCAGGGCCTTTGCCGACGCCGTGACCTGAAAACCGGCAACGGCCCCGCAACCGGCGGGGCCGCCTGGCGACCGCAAGATCAGGGCCGGCCGTACAGCGCCTCGGCGCGGGCCTCGAAGGCGCGCACCACCCGGCGCATGGCCTCGTCGAAGACCACGCCGATGATCGCCTGCAGGATGGCGTTGCGGAATTCGAAATCGACGGAGAAATCGACCTCGCAGCCGCCTTCGGGGCGCGGCGAGAACTGCCAGTGCGAATGCAGGTGGCGGAACGGGCCGTCGAGATAGTCGGTCTCGATCCGCTTTTCGGCGGGGTACAGGATCACCCGACTGCCGAACCGTTCGCGGAACACCTTGAACGAGATGACCAGATCGGCGTCGACCACCTCGGCGCCGTCGGGGCGGGCCGTGCGCGACCGGATGCGGGCGGCGCTGGTCCAGGGCAGAAATTCGGGATAGCGCGCCACGTCGGCGACCAGCGCGTACATCTGCTCCGCGGTCCAGGGCAGCGGTCGCTTTTCCTTGTGTGCCGGCATTCCAGGCGCCCCGTTTCCCGATGACAGTGCCCGCCCCTTTCGGCTAAGCAGGGGCGGAAATCAAGGGGGACCCATGCCACATCGGCCCTATGTCATCGACGAACTGATCTCGGCCAAGGCGATCGCCGCGCGGGTCGAGGCGCTGGCCAAGGACATCACCCGGACCTTCGCCGGAACCGACAAGCTGGTGGTCGTCGGGCTGCTGCGCGGGTCGTTCGTATTCATCGCCGATCTGGTGCGCGAGATCGACCTGCCGGTCGAGGTCGATTTCCTGGAAGCCTCCTCCTACGGCAACGCGATGGAAAGTTCGCGCGAGGTTCGAATTCTGAAAGACCTGCGCGGCGAGATCGCCGGCCGCGACGTGCTGGTGGTCGAGGATATCGTCGACACCGGCTTCACCCTGTCCCATGTGGTGCGCCTGCTGAAAAGCCGCGAGCCGCGCCGGATGGAGGTCTGCGTGCTGCTCGACAAGCCGTCGCGCCGCGAGGTCGACATCCGCGCCACCTGGACCGGGTTCGAGATTCCCGACGAATTCGTGGTCGGCTACGGCATCGACTTCGCCCAGAGAAACCGCAACTTGCCGTTCATCGGCAAGGTGCGGTTCACCGACGAATGATTCCCGAACGCTGGCTGTTGCGGATGGCGCAATGGGCGCACCATCCGCCGCCCCTGTGGCGCGTCCTGCTGTGGGCGGCGGTGATCGCCCTGTGCCTGGCGGTCTTCGGCATCGAAAAGGCCGGCTACTGGCCCGACTGGATGACGGTGAATTCGCGAGCCAAGGTCAGGTTCTAGGCCGGCGGCGCCAGAACCTCGGCCAGCCGTTCGGCCAGCTTCTGGCGCATCAGCGCGATGCGCGGCACCGCGGCCAGATCGGTGTGCGAGGCGACCCACAGGTTCACCGTCAGCACCGGCGCGCCATTCGCCGCCCGCGCGAGGCGCTTGTCGGCATCGCCCACGTAGCTCGGCAGGAAGGCGACGCCCCGGCCAAGCGCCACCATCTCGGCCAGCGTCAGGAAACTGTCGGCCCCGTCGCCGATCTGCTCGGCCGCGACGTTGGCGGCCAGCCAGCGTGCCGGGATGCTGCGGGCCAGGACGCCGCCGAGGTTCAGCCACGGGCTGTCGGACCCGCAGCCCGCGGCCGGGCCATAGGCGGCAAAGGCGATCTGTCCGGGGCATTCGCCGACCAGGTCCGGCGGCAAGCGGTCGGTCGGGCGCACGGTGATGTCGGCGGCGGTGCGGCCCATGTCCAGATGCAGGTTGGAACTGACCAGCGACACCCGCAGGTCAGGCGCCTCGGCGGCGATCCTGGCCAGGATCGGCGGCAGAAGCCGCTGGCAGAAACTGTCGGTCGAGGTCAGGCGGATCTCGCCCGCCAGGGGCGAGCGCGCCCCGGCCAGCAGCCGCGCCACCCGCTGCACCGCCTGATCGACATCGCGCGCCGCCTCGACCACCTGCGCCCGGTCCGGCGGGATGCGGTAGCCGCGCGCGGTCTTGTCGAAGAGCGCCAGCCCATGCGCCGCCTCGAACGCCGCGATCCGCCGCAGCACCGTCGCATGGTTCACGCCCAGCACCCGCGCGGCGGCGCTGACCGAGCCTTCCTCGACCACCGCCAGCACATAGCGCAGATCGTCCCAGTTGGCGCGTGTCACGGGCGGTTCCCCTCAGGCTGGCGGCGGCGGGCGCCGGACGGTTCCGCCGGTCAGAGCCAACGGGTGCGGGCGAAATATGCGTGCCCGCCTGTTCCGGCGGCCATTCTTGCAGGCCTTTGCCCCGCCGGAAAGGGCCTGCGCGTCGCCGCGCGGCTTCACGATTGCGTTATGGCCGCCCCGCCGGGCCCCGCGCCAACCGGCCCGGATTCGCCGAAAATGCCAGCCCTTGCCGGGTCTTGCGCGATCTGTGCAAAATTGATCAGCCGACGCGCGAATTTAGCGAATAGGCGCGAATTGTCGCACCCCTATCATCGGGCGGCATTGCAAGGAGGTTCAACATGAAGAAGATTCTCGTCACCGCAACGGCCGCTTTCGTGGCGCTCGCCACACTCGCCGGCGCCGAGGACGCGCCCTTCACCAGCCAGATCAAGGCCCGCCAGGGGCTGATGGAACTGAACGCCCTGAACATCGGCGTCCTTGCCGGCATGGCCAAGGGCGAGACCCCGTATGACGCAGAAAAGGCCAAGGCGGCGGCCGATGCGCTGGTGGGGGTCTACAACCTCGACCTGCCGATGCTGTGGCCGCAAGGTTCCGACAACAGCGCCAACCCCGCCACCCACGCCCTGCCGGCGATCTGGGCGGACGGTTCGGACATCGGCGCAAAGGTCGAGAACTGGGAAAAGGCCGCGCTGGCGATGCAGGCGGCGGCGGGCAAGGATCTCGACAGCCTCAAGGGAGCCATGAACGACCTCGGCGGCGCCTGCGGGGCCTGCCACAAGGCATTCCGCGCCAGCATGCAGTGATCCGGTCCCGCGCCCCCGGCCCGCCCGCGGGTGAAGGGGCGCGTGACTTTGCCGGCCGGGCCTGATTGGCTGAGACGGCACAGGCAGCGAGTCGACCCATGCGCAAGCTTTTCATCTGGCCGGCCGTGCTGTTGCTGATCGGGGCGGCGGCCTTCTGGTGGCTGACCATGCCGCAGCCCCTGCCCGCTTCGGCGACGGCAGGCCTGACCGGCGACGCCGCGCGGGGCGAGCGCATCTTCTGGGCGGGGGGCTGCGCCGCCTGCCATGCCGACGCCAAGGCCGAGGGCGCGGCCAAGCTGGTGCTGGGCGGCGGGCAGGAATTCCCCTCGCCCTTCGGCACCTTCGTCGCGCCCAATATCTCGCCCGACCCGAAGAACGGCATCGGCGGATGGACCGTCGCCGACCTCGCCAACGCCATGCTGCGCGGGGTCTCGCCGGACGGGCGGCACTATTACCCGGTCTTTCCCTATGCGAGCTTCGCCAATGCCGAACTTCAGGACGTGGCCGACCTGCATGCCTTCCTGCAGACCCTGCCGCCGGTCGCCACCCCCAGCCAGCCGCACAAGGTCGGCTTTCCCTTCAACATCCGCCGCGGGCTGGGCCTGTGGAAGCGGCTCTACCTCGGCCGCGGTTGGGTGGTGACGGGCGATCTGACGGCGGAACAGACGCGGGGGCGCTATCTGGTCGAGGGGCTGGGTCATTGCGGCGAATGCCACACGCCGCGCGGCCCCTTCGGCGGGCTGGAGCGCGACCATTGGCTGGCCGGCGCGCCGATCCCCGGCGCCAAGGGCCGGTTTCCGAACATCACACCCGCCAAGCTGAAATGGTCGCAGGCCGACATCGTCGAATACCTGACCTCGGGCTTCACACCGACCTTCGACAGCGCCGGCGGCCACATGGCGCTGGTGGTCGAGAACACCGCCCATCTGCCGCCCGAGGACCGCGCCGCCATCGCCGCCTACCTGAAGATCGTGCCGGCGCAACCCTAGGAGCCACCCATGATCCTGATCGGCCAGTATGACAGCCCCTTCGTCCGCCGGGTCGGGATCGCGCTGACCCTCTACGGCCTGCCGTTCCGCCACGAACCCTGGTCGGTCTTCGGCGACGCCGACCGCATCCGCCCCCACAACCCCCTGACCCGCGTTCCGGTCCTGGTGCTGGACGATGGCGAGGCACTGATCGACAGCCACATGATCCTCGACCACCTCGACAGCCTGGTCGGCCCCGCCGCCCGCCTATTCCCGACGACTGAGCCCGACCGCCGCCGCGCGCTCCGACGGGCGGCTCTGGCCTGCGGCATCGGCGACAAGGCGGTGGCGCTGTTCTATGAACTGAGGTTGCACCAGCAGGCCTCGGATCTGTTCGTGGCGCGCTGCCGGCGGCAGATCACCGAAGGCTGGGCCGAGCTGGAACGGCTTCAGGCCGCCCGGCCGGTGGGCGGACAACCCGGCCATGCCGAAATCGCCATCGTCGCCATCTGGCGCCACATGCAGGAGGCGCACCCCGGCCTGGCCGATCCGGCGCACCTGCCGGCACTGGCCGCGCTGTCGGCACGGCTCGAGGCGACCGAACCGTTCCGCGCGATCTACCAGCCGTTCATCGCGCCGGCATGACCGGACTGCCGGCCGGTGTCGGGGCCGGCCTCGGGCGCGGCGGGCGCAGGTTCCACAGCCGCTCGCCCGCCATGTCGCGCGCCGTCATCAGCACAAGCTCCGCCCCCTCGGCCCGGATCGCCACCGCGCCATAGTGGCTGAGCCAGCTCTTGTCGAAGATCCGGCAGGGCTGGCCACGCAAAGGCCCCGGCCAGCGTTCCGACAGGACGAGGATCGCGCCGTCGCTGCAGGCCCCGGCCGCCCGTTCGGCCGCGCCCTTGCCGGCAAAGACCCGCAGCGGCCGGCCGGCGAATTCGGCGCTGAGCGCGCCTTTCTTGCCGGTGAAGGCCGGGCGCGCGAAGGCATCGGCCTGCAAGGCCAGGTCGCCGTCGCCCTGCAGCCAGTTCTGGGCGATGAAGCCGCCGCCCCTTTCCTTCGACAGCGCCCGGCCAGCCGGGGTCAGCAGCCCCACCAGCTGCCCGTCGCCCGAAATGAGCAGCCCCGGCCGCACGCCCCCGGCCCACAGGACCAGCGCCCCGGCCAGCACCGCCACACCGGCGCCGCGCAGCCAGCGCGATCCGATCAGCGCCAGCGCGCCGCCGAGCCCGATCAGCGGCAGCACCGCATAGGGCGGTGACGGCACCGGGATCACCGCCCCGTCCAGCGCCGCCACCCGTGCGGCGATCAGCAGGATCAGCGCACTGCCCTTTTCCAGCACCCACAGGGCCGGCGCCGCCAACCCTACCGGCGCCAGGATCGCCGCCAGGACCCCGGCGGGCATGACCAGTATCCCCATGACCGGGATCGACAGAAGGTTGGCCAGAAGCCCGTATTCGGCGATCCGGTTGAAATGCGCCGCGGCAATCGGCGCGGTGGCGGCGCCGGCGATGACCGACGACAGCACCGACATCGCCACCGGCCGCAGGAGCGGCGGCAGGCGGCGGATCTGCGCGCCCCACAGGTCGAACCCGACGATCAGCGCCGCCGTCGCCCCGAACGACATCTGGAACCCCGGCTCGACCAGGCTTTCGGGCTCCAGCCCCAGGCAGATGAGCGCCGAAATGGCGACCGAGCGCAGCGACAGCGCCCGCCGGTCGCACAGAACCGCCAGCAGCATCACCGCCGCCATGATGTAGGACCGCCGCGTCGCCACGTCCGGCCCGGCCAACAGCATGTAGAAGGTCGCCGCCACCAGCGCCACCACCGCCGCCACCTTCTTGCTGTTCAGCCGCAGCGCCACGGGCGGCACCAGCGCCAGCCCATAGCGGCAGAGCGCAAAGACGAAGCCGCTGAGCAGCCCCATGTGCAGCCCCGATATCGAAATGATGTGCGACAGGTTCGAGGCGCGCAGCATCTGGTTGGTGGCAGACGAAACGCCCGAACGGTCGCCGGTCATCAGCGCCGCGGCAAAGGCCGCCGGCTGGCCCGGCGCCATCCGCGCCTGCATCGCCGCCGACAGGTGCATCCGGGTGCGGAAGGCCCAGAGCCACAGGTCGGGCGTCGGCGGCTGGGTCAGTTCGACTGGGTCGCGGCTGTAGCCGACCCCGCCCAGCCCGGAAAACCACGCCAGCCGCTGGAAATCGAAGCCGCCGGGCTCGGTCGGCCCGTCGGGCGGCGCCAGCCGCGCCGTCAGCCGGACACGCGCCCCCGGTTCGGGCACGAAACCTGGCTGGTCGCCGTGCAGCGCCACCCGCACCCGCCAGGGCACCGGCGCATCGGTGACGTCCGGCAGCGCCACCTGGTCGAGCGTCAGGCGAATCTGGTCGGAATAGGATCGGTCGATGTCGATGATCCGCCCCTCGACCGGGCCGAAGCTCGGATAGGCCATCACCGGCGCCGCCACCATATGCGCCCGCGCCACCGCGAGAAGAAACCCGCCCGCCGCCAGCGCCAGCCCGTTCGCCGGCAATCGCGCGAGGTCCGGGCCGCGCCAGGCTGCAAGCCAGGCCAGCAGGCACAGGCCCGCCGCAACGGCGAGCAGCAATGGCCCCGGCTCGGCAGGCAAGGCGAAATAGCCGCCGATCCCCACCGACAGGAAGACTGGCGCCCATGGCAGAAGCTGGCCGCGCAACCCCTCGATCCGCTCCAGCGCCGCCCGTGCCCAGGCCAGCGGCGCTAGCCCGCGCCACACCGGAACGCCGCCGGTCAGGCCGCCCGCCACGTCGCTTGCCGCCTCGCCCACCTTGTCACCCTTTCGCCGATTGCCTAGAACGCTTGCGGTCAGGATTTGCTCATCTTGGTTTCCGAAAGGTTAACGCGCCCGATGCCCGCCCCCATCGTCACCCGCTTTGCTCCCTCGCCTACCGGTTACCTGCACATCGGCGGGGCGCGGACGGCGCTGTTCAACTGGCTCTACGCCCGCGGGCGCGGCGGCCGGTTCCTGCTCAGGATCGAGGATACGGACCGCGAACGCTCCACCCCCGAGGCGGCCGAGGCGATCCTGAAGGGCCTGACCTGGCTGGGCCTCGACTGGGACGGCGAACCGATCAGCCAGTTCGCCCGCAAGGACCGCCATGCCGAGGTCGCGCGCGAGATGCTGGCACGAGGATCGGCCTACAAGTGCTTCTGCACGCAGGAGGAAATCGAAGCCTTCCGCGAAGCCGCGCGGGCCGAGGGGCGTTCGACCCTGTTCCGCAGCCCCTGGCGCGACGCCGACCCCGCGACCTGGCCCGACCGGCCCTATGTCATCCGGCTGAAGGCCCCGCGCGAAGGCGCGACCGTGATCGACGACCAGGTGCAGGGGCCGGTGACGTTCGGCAACGACCAGCTGGACGACATGGTCTGTCTGCGCGCCGATGGCACGCCGACCTACATGCTGGCCGTGGTGGTGGACGACCACGACATGGAGGTCACCCATGTGATCCGGGGCGACGACCACCTGACCAACGCCGCTCGCCAGACGCAGATCTACAAGGCGATGGACTGGCCGGTGCCGGTCTGGGCGCATATCCCGCTGATCCACGGGCCGGACGGCAAGAAACTGTCGAAACGCCACGGCGCGGTCGGCCTGCACGACTATCAGGCGCTGGGCTACCCGGCTGCGGCGATGCGCAACTATCTCTGCCGGCTGGGCTGGTCGCACGGCGATGACGAATTCTTTACCGATGCGCAGGCGAAAGAATGGTTTGATCTGTCGGGAATCGGGCGCGCGCCGTCGCGGCTCGACTTCAAGAAGCTTGAAAACCTGTCCGGCCAGCACATTGCCGCCAGTGCAGATGCAGCATTGCTGCCTGAAATTGAGGCATTTCTCGCCTCGACCAGCCATGCTCCGCTGACCGACGACCAGCGGCGCCTGATGCAACGCGGCCTCTACAGCCTGAAAGAACGCGCGAAGACTTTCCCAGAACTGATTGAAAAGGCTGAATTCATCTTTGCGACCCGCCCGATCCGGCCGGATTCGGCGGCCGAGAAGG
This sequence comes from Paracoccaceae bacterium, assembly GCA_046348855.1. Lineage (GTDB taxonomy): Bacteria > Pseudomonadota > Alphaproteobacteria > Rhodobacterales > Rhodobacteraceae > TMP-24. The sequence goes on from JAXMDK010000002.1 coordinate 61,233, forward strand.
CTCTGGATACGGTATCCCGTGGTATACTGCGCGAATTGACGCCGCAGCTGCAAAATGCTAGCTGGGAACGCGACAAACTCGATGCGGTCGTGGCCGGCGTGGCAGCCGCGCACGGTTTGGGGCTGGGCAAGATCGCCGCCCCCTTGCGCGCCGCGCTTGCCGGCCGGACGGTGACCCCGTCGGTCTTCGACATGATGCTTGTGCTGGGGCGGGACGAAAGCCTCGCCCGGCTGTCAGATGCCGCAGGCTGAGGGGCCACCCGCTGACCTGCAACAGCGCCGGAACCCTGCCAGGGACCGGCTTGGGGAGTAAGACCATGGCCGACACCAAGATGACCAACACCAAGACCGCGACCCTGACGTTCGGCGACAAGAGCCTCAGCCTGCCGATCCTGAAGCCCACCGTCGGCCCGGACGTTCTCGACATCCGCAAGCTTTATGCCGAAGGCGACGTCTTCACCTACGATCCCGGCTTCACCTCGACCGCAGCCTGCGACAGCGCCATCACCTACATCGACGGCGACAAGGGCGAACTGCTGTATCGCGGCTATCCGATCGAACAGCTGGCCGACCAGTCCAGCCACCTCGAAGTCTGCTTCCTGCTGCTTTACGGCGAACTGCCGAGCAAGGCGCAGCTCGACGATTTCGAAAACCGCGTGACGCGGCACACGATGGTGCATGAACAGATGCACTATTTCTTCCGCGGCTTCCGCCGGGACAGCCACCCGATGGCGACGATGGTGGGCGTGGTCGGCGCAATGTCGGCCTTCTACCACGACAGCCTCGACATCAACGACCCCTGGCAGCGCGAGGTCGCCGCGATCCGCATGATCGCCAAGCTGCCGACGATCGCCGCGATGGCCTTCAAATATTCTATGGGCCAGCCCTTCGTTTACCCGAAGAACTCGCTCGATTACGCATCGAACTTCCTGCACATGTGCTTTGCCGTCCCGTGCGAGGATTATGTGGTCCAGCCGGCGCTTGCCAAGGCGATGGACCGGATCATGATGCTGCATGCCGACCACGAGCAGAACGCCTCGACCTCGACGGTGCGGCTGGCGGGCTCGTCGGGCGCCAACCCCTTCGCCTGCATTGCCGCCGGCATCGCCTGCCTGTGGGGGCCGGCCCATGGCGGCGCCAACCAGGCGGCGCTGGAACAATTGCGCGAAATCGGCTCGGTCGACCGCATTCCCGACTTCATCGCCAGGGCCAAGGACAAGACCTCGGGCGTCCGGCTGATGGGCTTCGGCCACCGGGTCTACAAGAACTACGATCCGCGCGCCAAGGTGATGAAGGAAAGCGCCGACGAGGTGCTGGAGCTGATGGGCATCCACAACAACCCGACGCTGCAGGTGGCCAAAGAGCTGGAGCGGATCGCGCTCGAGGACGATTATTTCGTCTCGAAGAAGCTCTACCCCAACGTCGACTTCTATTCGGGCATCATCCTCGAGGCGATGGGCTTCCCGACCTCGATGTTCACGCCGATTTTCGCCATCTCGCGCACTGTCGGCTGGATTTCGCAGTGGAAGGAAATGATCGCCGACCCGACCCAGAAGATCGGCCGCCCGCGCCAGCTTTACGTCGGGCCGACCCAGCGGGATTATGTGGCGATCGAACAGCGCTAAGGCGGGTCGGGGCTGATGGGGCGCCGGCGGCCTAGAATCGAGCGGCGCTGATATCGAGCCCCAGCCGGCCCTGGCCTTCGGTGACATAGATCGCGGGGCTCATGGCCACATGCTTGACCGCGGCGCGGACGTCGCGTTCGCAGCGTTCGAGCGGCGATGCCTCGAAGACCGCCGCCGCCCCGGCGATGTCGCAGAGCTTCGCGACTGACCGGCTTGCCGTCTCGCCCGCGAGGGCCGCGGCCAGTCGCAACTCCAGCCGAACGTCCGCGTTCATCGGATCGCCGGCCTCGACGTGCCGACAGAGATCGCCCATCGTCGAACGCAGATACGCGCGCGCGGCCCCATCCGCGCCGCGATGCGTCCGACTTCGAACTGGACCGACCACGCTCGGCCAGCGGCACGGCGCCCCCCTGGCGCCTGTGACCTGCGGCGAGCGCGCGAAAGGCGGACAGCGCCGCCGTGGCGATCCCCAGCGGCACGGTCGCCACGGTCCAGGAGAAGATCGAGCGCGTCGGCAGCCGATTGGTGATGCCGGGCTGGGTCGGGGTCGGCTGAAAGTCGTGGCAGAAGGCCGCCGGCACCGAGGCGTCGGCAATGGTGAAGTCGCAACTCGCCGTCGCCCTAAGGCCCGAGGCATGCCAGGTGTCGATGACCGTCACCGCCGAGCGCGGGACGAAGGCAAAGATCATGCGCCCCTGCCCGGCGGGCTGGCCCTCGTCCACCTCGCACAGGACCGCGAACCAGGTGGCATGGGACGAGCCGCTGCCGAACAGCCAGCGGCCGCTGACCGCGAACCCCTCCCCGGTCGGAACCGCCTTGCCCACTGCCCCGGTCGAGGCCGCAACGAAACAATCGGTATCGGAAAAGATGGCCTTCGCCGCACCTTCGGCCAGCATGCCCGCTGCCCGGCTCATCCCGCCGCCGTTGCCGACCAGCCAGCCGACCGAACCGTCAAGCGAGGCCGCACGTTCGACCACGTCCATGAAATCCAGCGGCGATAGCCCGAGCCCGCCCAACCCGGCGGGAAGCAGAAGCCGAAACATCCCTGCCCGTGCCAGCGCCCGCATCAGCGTGTCTGGCAGGCGGCGGTTGCGGTCGAAATCGCCACGGCTGTCGGCGACCAGAGGTTGCAGACCATCAAGCGCATCAAGAAGTTCGGTCCGATGAGCGTTGGAGAAGTCCTTCATGTTCGCCTCCTGTCGCGCTGCCTACGTCCGGCACCGAAGGTGCGGCCAGGGCGGCACAAGAGCAAATCCAAAGATTTCAGGCACGGATGAACCAGATTCATCTAGAATGCGACGATGCAGCCGCTGCCCCCTCTGCGAGAACTTCTGGCTTTTGAGAGCGCCGCGCGCCACCTGAGCTTCAGGAAGGCCGCCGAAGACCTGTCGGTGACTCCGACCGCGATCAGCCACCAGATCCGCCTGCTCGAACAGTTCTGCGGCCAGAAGCTGTTTTACCGGCAGCCCCGTCCGCTGAGACTGACCCCTGCCGGCGGGCGGCTGCTGCCAGTCGTCGGCGCGGCCTTTTCAGCGATGGCAGCCGAAATCGCGTCAATCCGCGGCGCGCCCGATGCGGCGCGCCTCCGGGTCACGACCACGAATGCCTTCGCGGCCCGCTGGCTGGTGCCCCGACTTGTGGGCTGGAACGCCGAGCATCCGGGCATCCTGCTCGACATTGTCGGGACCGATGCGATCCTCAGCCTGCGCTCCGGCGAGGCGGATGTGGCCATCCGCTATGCGCGCACTGCGCCGCCCGACGGGATCAGCGTCGAGATTCTTCGCGACCGTCACCACATGGTCGCGCGGCCGAATCTCGTCGCCGGGCGAAACCTGCCGCTCGCGCCCGGTGACATTGCAAGCCTGCCGCTGATCGAGCTGGGCTGGCCGGCAAGCGACCTGGAAGCGCCGATCTGGCACCGCTGGGAAACCGCGGCGCGCGAGCGGGGCGGCTGGCCCGATGGACTGACCCTTCGTCCGGCCATGCGGTTCCACGAAGAACTGCACGGTATTGGCGCGATCATCGCCGGACAGGGGATCGGCCTGTGCAGCGACGTGCTGGTGGCACCGGAGCTTGGCTCCGGCGCCCTTCTCGATGTCGGGGCGTTCTCGCTGCCCGGCTACGGCTTCTTCGTGGTCTGGCGGCGGGACCATCCGCGCCAGCGCGAGATCAGGCTGTTCGCCCGATGGGCTTGTCGGCAGTCCGGCGCTGTCCTTGCGCTGCCCGACTGAGATCACGCCTCTGCGTGCTCCTTCGAGATCCGCTCGGCCTCGCGCCCGTAAAGCTCCTCGTAATGGTCGAAGGTCGCTTCGTGCCACGCCGTCCCCTGGGTGGCCGAGCCGAGTGCGGTGATCAGGTCCTCCTCCGCCGCCGCTGGCAGCAGCGCGCGGAAGATGTCCCAGCCCCGGCAGGCCGGATCGCGGTCAAAGCCCAGCACCTGCCCTTTCAGCGACGAGATCAGCGACACCATCGAGCCGGCGAAGATCGACGGGATGTGGACGTCGACCCGCTCGACCGGTTGCAACAGCACCGGCCCGGCCTTCGACAGCGCCTCTTTCACCCCCTGCCGGCCGGCGGTGCGGAAGGCATAGTCGGAACTGTCGACCGCATGGTGCTTGCCGTCGGTCAGCGTCACCGCCACGTCGATGACCGGAAAGCCCAGCGGCCCCTTGACCAGCGCGTCGCGCGCGCCTTCCTCGACCGAGGGGATGTAGTTACGCGGCACCGCGCCACCCTTCACCGTTTCGCTGAACCGGAACCCCTCGCCGCGCGCCATCGGTCCGACAGTCAGCGCCACGTCGGCGAACTGGCCGGCGCCGCCCGACTGCTTGCGGTGGCGGTAGGTTTCCTCGATCGCCGACGAGATCGATTCGCGGTAGCGCGGCTGCGGCACCAGCGCCTCGACCTCGACCCCGAACCCGTCGGCCAACTGCACCAGCGTATGGCGCAAGTGCATCGGCCCCTGCACCCGCAAGAGCGCATGGCCCGAGCCTTCGTCCTGCTGGACCGCCAGCGCCGGATCGGCCTCGGCCAGCCGCGCCAGTGCCGCCGACAGCCGCACATCGTCGCGTTCGTGGGCGGGCGTCAGCAGCCGCGCCAGGGCCGGCGGCGCGCCGCGCGCCCAGTCGGGCGCGGGCGTGGCGTCGGCCGCGCCGTAGATCATCCCGGCGTTCAGATGGTCGGCCTTGACCGCGATGGCCACGTCGCCCACCGCCAACTGGTCGTGGCCCGACTTGGCGCCCAGCTCCGACAGGCCGCCGATCGACGCCCCCCCCAGGGCCGCGCCCTGCGCCACCCCCGCCGACAGGGCCCGGATGAACACGCACTTGCCCAGATGCTTGCGGTATTGCGCATGAAAACCGACGGCCAGCGCCTTGGCCCCGCCGATCCGGGCGGCCAGCGCTTCGACCCCCGGCGCCTCGTGCCTGAGCGCCTTCATCAGCCGCATGACCCCGTTGGCATGGCTCGCCGCGCCAAGGAAACAGGGCAGGATCACGCTTTCCTGGGTCTCGCGGCGGGCGATTTCATAAAGCGCCCCGCGCGCCGGTTCGTGATCCTCGATCAGTTCCTCCAGCAGCTTGTCATCATATTCCGACATATGTTCGAGAAGCGCCGAGCGCGCTTCCTTCTCCCGGTCGCTTTCGGCGTTCGGCATCTCGACCAGGACCGAGGGCAGGCCCTCGCGGTAGCGCCAGGCGCGCTCGGAAATCAGGTCGACCGCACCGACCACCTGCCCGCCTTCGCGGATCGGGATCTGGCGCAGGACCACGGCATGCGAGGTATAGGCCTGCAGCGCCGACACGATGTCGCGGACGCGGCCCTTGGGCGTGTCCATCCGGTTGATGAAGATCAGGCAGGGTGTGCCGGCGGCTTCGATGGCGCGCAGGTAGGGCGCGGCCAGAACCGCCTCGGCCGGATCGGGCGCCACGCACAGGACCACCGCGTCAGACGCCAGCAGCGCCGCCCCGGCCATGCGCGCATATTCGGGGCCGCCCGCCATGTCGATGGCACACCAGGGCTCGCCCAGGAAGGTGAAGCGCGACAGCGCCAGATGCCCGGCCTGTTCCACCTTCGGCGGATGGCCGTCCAGATGCGCCAGACGCTTGACGAGCTCGGTCTTGCCCGACTGCGAGGGCCCCATGACTGTGATGAGCCGCATGATGATCGCTCCCTTCCGGCACGCAAGGGGGGCGCCGGCGAAAATGCCGCGACCCGCGTGCCGTCGGGCCGATCCGCCCTGGCCCCACATTGTTCCGCCGGGCCGCCCCGGTCAAGGCAAAGTCGGCGCGCGCCGTCGGCCCACCGGCAGTTTGCAAGCGCCGCGGCGGCGGTTTAGAAGGGGCGCATGGATATTCTCGACAAGATCAAGGCTTACAAGCTTGAGGAAGTGGCCGCCGCCAAGCGCGCACTTCCGCTGGCCGATGTGGAAGAGGCCGCCCGTGCCGCCAGCCCGGTGCGCGGCTTCCGCCGGGCGCTGGCTCGCGCCGAGACGCAGGGCTACGGGCTGATTACAGAAATCAAGAAAGCCTCGCCGTCGAAGGGCCTGATCCGCGCCGATTTCGACCCGCCGGCGCTGGCCCGCGCCTATCAGGCCGGCGGCGCCGCCTGCCTGTCGGTCCTGACCGACGGCCCGTCCTTCCAGGGTGCACCCGCCTATCTGATGGCCGCGCGCGCCGCCGTCGACCTGCCGGTGCTGCGCAAGGATTTCCTCTACGACCCCTACCAGGTCGCCGAGGCGCGGGCCTGGGGGGCCGACTGCATCCTGATCATCATGGCCTCGGTTTCGGATGCGCTGGCGGCAGAACTGGAACAGGCGGCGACCGGGTGGGGGATGGATGTGTTGATCGAGGTCCATGACGAGGCCGAACTGGACCGGGCCTTGCGCCTGTCTTCACCGATGATCGGCGTAAACAACCGCAATCTCAAGACCTTCGAGGTCAGTCTCGATACGACGCGGCGGCTGGCGCCCCGGCTGCCGGTGGGCCGTATGCTGGTCTGCGAAAGCGGTCTGTTCACGCCGGCCGATCTGGCGGCGATGGCCGATTGCGGCGCGCGGTCCTTCCTGATCGGCGAAAGCCTGATGCGGCAGGCCGACGTCGCCGCCGCGACGCGCGCCATCCTCGCCGATCCGGTGGCAGGTTCGCCATGCCGCTGACCCATTTCGACGACAAGGGCAATGCCCACATGGTCGATGTCGGCGCCAAGCCCGAGACCGAGCGGGCGGCGGTGGCCGAGGCGCGGGTGCTGATGCAGGCTGCCACGCTCGCGCTTGTGACCGAGGGCCGGGCCAAGAAGGGCGACGTCCTGGGCGTGGCCCGGCTGGCCGGGATCATGGCCGCCAAGCGCACCGCCGATCTGGTGCCGCTCTGCCATCCGCTGCCGATCACCAGCGTCGCCGTCGATCTCGCCGCAGATCCGGCCCTTCCCGGCGTCCGCATCACTGCCACGGTCAAGACCCGCGGCCAGACCGGGGTCGAGATGGAGGCGTTGACCGCCGCCTCGGTCGCGGCGCTGACCGTCTATGACATGCTGAAGGCCGCCGAACGCTCGATGGTCATCGAGGGCCTGCGCGTCATCCTGAAAGATGGCGGAAAATCAGGACGTTACGAGGCGAACCCATGATTTCTGTCGAAGAGGCGCTTGCGCAGGTTCTGGCCCTGGCCGACCCCTTGCCGGCCGAAACCGTGGCGCTGCGCCAAGCCGCCAGCCGGGTGCTGGCCGGGCCGGTCGTGGCGCGCCTGAACCAGCCGCCCTTCGATGCGTCGGCGATGGACGGCTACGCGCTCTGCGAGGCCGACCACCAGCCGGGGCAGGTTCTGACGGTGATCGGCGAGGCCGGCGCCGGCAACGCCTTCACCGGCGGGCTTGCCCCCGGCCAGGCGGTGCGCATCTTCACCGGCGCGCCAGTCCCGGCCGGCGCCGACCGCGTCGTGCTGCAGGAAGATTGCAGCCGCGACGGCGACCGGGTCAGGCTGGGCGACAGGCTGGAAAAACAGGATCATATCAGGCGGTTGGGGCAGGATTTTCATGTCGGCCGCCGGCTGGAGCCGCCGTTCCGCCTGCGCCCGGTCGATCTGGCGCTGATCGCGGCGATGAACCAGCCCGAGGTGACGGTCGCCCGCCGCCCGGTGGTGGCGATCCTGTCGACCGGCGACGAACTGGTGCAGCCCGGCGAAGACCCGCGCCCCGACCAGATCATCGCCTCGAACGGCTTCGCCCTGGCTGCCATCGCCGAGGCCGCCGGCGCCGAGGCGCGGCTTCTGCCGATCGCCCGCGACCGCATCGAGGATCTGACCTTTGCCCTGGGGCTGGCCGAGGACGCCGACGTGATCGTGACCATCGGCGGCGCCTCGGTCGGCGACCACGACCTTGTCGGCCGCGTCGTGCGCGAGATGGGCATGGACCAGCGGTTCTGGAAGATCGCCATGCGCCCCGGCAAGCCGCTGATGGCGGGCCGTCTGGGCCGCGCCGCGCTTCTGGGCCTGCCCGGCAACCCGGTGTCGGCCATCGTCTGCGCCCGGCTGTTCCTGGTGCCGCTTCTCGACCACCTGCAGGGCCTGCCCGCGCGCCACGACACACGCCGGGCGCGGCTGGCCGGCGACGTCGCCGCCAATGGCCCGCGCACCCACTACATGCGCGCCCGCCTGGCCACCGGCGATGGCCTGCCGGAGATCGCCGCCCTGAACAATCAGGACAGCGCCCTGCTGACCGTCCTGGCACAAGCCGACGCGCTCTTGATCCGGCCGGTGGGCGACGGGCCGCGAAAGGCGGGCGAAGTGGTGGACTACCTGCCACTGTAAGCGGGGCGATTGACACAAAAGGGGAACGGGGCTAGAACATGACTGGAACGAGCCCAACCCCCCGTTGAAGGACAACGCCAGGATGCTGACCCGCAAGCAGTTGGAACTTCTGGACTTCATCCGCAAACGCATGGCGAGCGACGGGGTGCCGCCCTCGTTCGACGAAATGAAGGACGCGCTCGACCTGCGGTCGAAGTCCGGCATCCACCGGCTGATCACCGCGCTCGAGGAACGGGGCTTCATCCGCCGCCTGGCCCACCGCGCCCGGGCGATCGAGGTGGTGAAACTGCCCGAGGCGATGGAAAAGCCCGGCTTCAGCCCGCGGGTGATCCGTGGCGACCGCACCGACCCGCCGCCCGGCGCGGTGCCGGTTCAGGCGGTTCATGCGCTGGAACTGCCGGTCATGGGCCGTATCGCCGCCGGCGTGCCGATCGAGGCGATTTCCGAAGTCTCGCACCATGTGGCGGTGCCGGGCGCGATGCTGTCGGGCCGTGGCAACCACTATGCGCTCGAGGTCAAGGGCGACTCGATGATCGACGCCGGGATCAACGACGGCGACGTGGTGGTGATCCGCGAACAGACGACGGCCGAAAACGGCGACATCGTCGTGGCGCTGGTCGAAGGGCACGAGGCGACGCTGAAACGCTTCCGCCGCCGCGCCGGCATGATCGCGCTCGAAGCCGCGAACCCGGCCTATGAAACCCGGGTCCTGCCCGAGGAGAGCGTGAAGGTCCAGGGCCGGCTGGTCGGGCTGATCCGCACCTACTGACCGGGTGGTCAGGCGCGGGGGTCGACCACCACCCTGCCCCGAACCGCGCCTTTCAGGATCGCCTTGCCGAGCGCCGGCAGATCTTCCAGCCGCGCAGGAACGATCATGCCGTCGATCAGGTCGGCCGGCAGCAGCTCGGCGATCCGCCGCCAGGCCTCGACCCGCGCCGCATAGGGCTGCATCACCGAATCGATGCCCAGAAGGTTGATGCCGCGCAGCAGGAACGGCACGATCGAGGCCGGCACCGAGGCCCCGCCGGCAAGGCCGACCGCCGCCACCGAGGCCCCGTGCTTCATCTGACCAAGGATGCGGGCCAGCATCGCCCCGCCGACCGCGTCGATGCAGCCGGCCCAGGTTTCACTTTCCAGGGGCCGCGCCACGGTTTCGGCCAGTTCGGCGCGCGGAACGATCCGTGTCGCGCCCAGGCCGCGCAGGTAGGATTCGGTTTCCGGCCGGCCGGTCACCGCCGCGACTTCATGGCCGAGGCGGGACAGGATCGCGGTGGCGACCGAACCCACGCCCCCCGCCGCGCCGGTCACCAGCACCGGGCCCTGGCCGGGCCGCAGCCGGTGGGCCTCCAGCGCGGCGATGGCCAGCATCGCCGTCAGCCCTGCCGTCCCGACCGCCATCGCCCGCCGCGCCGTCAGGCCGGCCGGCAGCGGCACCAGCCAGTCGGCCCGGACCCGGGCCTTTTCGGCATAGCCGCCCCACTGGGTTTCACCCACCCGCCAGCCGGTCAGGATCACCGGATCGCCGGGGCGATAGCGCGGATCGGTGCTGTCGCTGACCGTCCCGGCGAAATCGACCCCCGGCACGTGCGGCCAGGCGTGCACCAGCCCGGCGCCGGCCCCGAGGCACAGCCCATCCTTGTAGTTCAGGGTGGAATATTCGACGTCGACCGTCACTTCCCCGGCCGGCAGCCGGTCCTCGGCCAACAGCTGGACCGTGGCGCTGGTCTGCCCGTCGGCGGCCTTTTCAACGACAAGTGCACGGAACATGGCGGCCCCCTTGCTTGGCTTTCGCGAACCAGAACGGTTTCGGCGGACCCGGTCAAGGGCGGGGTCCGGCGGTTGCGGCCTTTTGCTCTATTTCGTCCGCGCTCGCGCAAGCGCGGCAACTTGCGGTTCGACGCTGGCGGGGCTTGGGCCGGCCGGCGGCGCGCCCGGCTGGCTCGGGGAAAGGCCGTGCAGGCGACCGCCCGGCTGCAGGGGCTGGAGGTGCGAGGGCAAGAGTTCGCCGGCCCGCACCGGCCGCGGAACCGGCGCCGCGCCGTCCTCTTCCGGCGCCAGCCGCACCGCGCGATGGCCCTGTCCCTGGCCGAGCTGGCCAAGGCAGATCAGCCTGCCGTCGCTGCCTTCAAGCTGCACCGCCCCCAGCGCCCCCGGCGGCAGGGGCAGGGATTGGCCGGTTTCGATCTTCAGCAGATCGGCCAGCGGTAAGGTCACCCGCGCCAGAACGGCGCGCACATCGGCATCGGCCGACAGGACCACGCGCTGAAGCGCGGTCCGCCAACCGGCGTCGGCCTCCTCCCGCGCCCGGGCATCGCCGTCACCGGGCGGCGGCGGCGCCGGCGGCTGGCTGCGGCCCGTGGCCGGGAAGGCCAGCATCGCCTCGCCCGTCCGCACCTCGGCCTCGGGGCCGCGCGGCAGGCCGAAGGCCAGCGTCAGGCGGAAGACCCGGTAGGCGGGCTCTTCCAGCATGACGCCGAGCGGGCGCGGATCGGGCAGATGGGTGCCGAAGCGGAACCCCCCGATCCAGATCCGGTCCTCGGTCGCGTCCAGCAGTGCCTCGCATTCGGCCAGCAGGTGATCGGCGAAGGCACAGACCAGCGCCGCGTCGGTGCGGGTTGGGCGGCGGGGCGGCGGCGGATGATCGGCAACCCGCCCGAGCGTCAGCATCTCGATCAGCGCGGCAAGGGCGGTGGGGGCGAAGGCAGCCAGTCCCATGCCGTCGCCCGGCCCGTGAAGAAGCAGAAGCAGCGCCTGTTCGGGCACGACCTCGGCAATCTCGGGACCGGACAGCGCCTGCTCGGCCAGCGCCACCACCCGCAGCGGCAGGTTCATCTGCCGTTCGCCGGCGCGGGCAAAGGCGATGTGGAAGGCCCGTTCGGCGGTCATCACCGCCGGATCGGGTGCAGGCCGGCCAGCGGCGATCTTGCGCCCGAGAAGTGTGGTCGTGCTGGCCGCCGGCATTCCGTCCAAGTCCCGCCCGCCAATCGGGCCGGACCAGCATCGCCCCGCAGCCTTACCAAAGCGTTGATCCGGCCCGGCGGGACGGCGTCAGACGCCTTCCTCCTCATCCTCGAAATGGGCCTGCCGCGCGCCCGACTTGGCGGTGGTGACGACGCCCAGCGACTTCAGCTTGCGGTGCAGCGCCGAACGCTCCATCCCGACGAAGCTGGCGGTTCGGCTGATGTTGCCGCCGAAACGGTTGATCTGGGTCAGCAGATATTCCCGCTCGAACAGTTCCCGCGCCTCGCGCAGGGGCAACGTCGCCAAGCCGCCGGTCAGGGTGATGCGCCCCTCGTCCGCCGTCGCGCCGCCTTCGCCGGGCAGGTCCTGCGGCTCGATCGGCTGGGCGGAATCGCCCAGGATCAGCGCCCGTTCGATGACGTTGCGCAGCTGGCGGATGTTGCCCGGCCAGTCCATCGTCTGCATCACCGCCTCGGCCTCGGCCGACAGCGGTCGCAGCGGCAGGCCCTGCGACTTGTTGAACTGTTCGATGAAATGGCGCGCCAGCATCGGAATGTCCTCGCGCCGCTCCTCGAGCGCCGGCACCGCGATCGGCACCACGTTCAGCCGATCGTACAGCTCTTGCCGGAAACGGCCGGCGGCGATTTCGGCGACGAGATTGCGGGTGGTCGAGGAAATGACCCGCAGATCGACCCGCACCTTGTCGGTGCCGCCGGCACGGCTGAACTGCTGTTCGGTCAGGACCCGCAGGATCTTCGACTGGGTGCCAAGCGGCATGTCCGCCACCTCGTCGAAATAGACGAAGCCGCCGTGCGCCTGTTCCAGAAGCCCCTTTTCGACGCCGCGCCCCGGCGTTTCGCGGCCGAACAGCACCTCCTCCATCCGTTCCGGCTCAATCGCCGCCGAGGCGACCGACACGAACGGCCCCGAGGCCCGGTTGGAATTGGCATGGATGAAGCGCGCCGCCACTTCCTTGCCCGCCCCCGGCTCGCCGGTCAGCATCACCCGGGCGTTCGACTTGGTCACCTTGTCGAGATTGGCCTTCAGCGTCCGGTAGGCAGCAGAATTGCCGATCATGTCGTGCGAGGTCACGTCGCGCCGGCGCAGCGACGAGTTTTCCCGCCTCAGCCGCGAGGTTTCCATCGCACGCGCGATCACCACCGTCAGCTGGTCGATGTTGAACGGCTTTTCGATGAAGTCGTAGGCACCCTGCTTGATCGCGGCGACGGCGATCTCGATGTTGCCATGCCCCGAGATGATGATGATCGGCACATCGGGGTTGTCGCGCTTGACGGTCTTGAGAATGTCGATCCCGTCCATGTTGCTGTCCTTCAGCCAGATGTCGAGGATCATCAGCGAAGGTTGCGCGGCGTTGATTTCGGCCATGCATTCGTCGGAATTGGCCGCCAGCCGCGTGGTGAAGCCTTCGTCGCGCAGGATATCCGAGATCAATTCGCGGATGTCGCGCTCGTCGTCTACGATCAGTATGTCGCTCATCTACCACCTCCGGCGCTCTCGGGCGCCTTCTCCTTGATTGCCCGCTGGGGCACACGCGCCCGCGGCAGGCGGATTTCGGCCAGGGCGCCCGGATGCGCGCCCGGCAGGAACGGCTCGGCATCGCTGAGCGTCAGGGTGCCGCCATGTTCCTCGATGATCTTCTTGACGATGGGCAGGCCAAGCCCGGTGCCCTTTTCGCGCGTCGTCACATAGGGCTCGAACAGCCGCGCCCGGTCGGGCGGCAGGCCGGTCCCGTTGTCGGCAATGCGGATCGTCACCAGATCGTCATTGGCGACCATGCTGACGCGAACCTCGGGCACATAGTCGTCAGGTGCGCCCTTTTCATACAGGGACTCAACGGCTTCCCCGGCATTCTTGATCAGGTTGGTCACCGCCTGCGAAATCATCGTCGCGTCGATCTCGGTCATCAGCGGTCCGGCGGGAAGGTCGGCGACCAGCCGCGCGCCATGCAGCGATCCTTCCTGCAACGTCACCGCGTCGCGCATCAGTTTGGCGAGGTCGTGGTCGCGGCGGTCGGGTTCCGGCATCCGCGCGAACTTGGAAAACTCGTCGACGATCCGGCGCAGGTCGCCGGTCTGGCGGATGATGACGTCGGTCATCTGCTCCAGCTGCGGCGCCTCGTCGCCGGCCATTTTCAGAAACTTGCGGCGGATGCGTTCGGCCGAAAGCTGGATCGGCGTCAGGGGATTCTTGATCTCGTGCGCGATGCGGCGGGCGACGTCGCCCCAGGCGGCCATGCGCTGGGCGCTGACCAGCTCGGTCACGTCGTCGAACGCCACCACATAGCCTTCGAGCCCGCCCTCGGCGTTGCGCCGCTGGGCCATCCTGACCAGCAGGCTTTCCAGCTTGCCGCCGCGGCTAACCTTGATCTCCTCCTGCGCAACCTCGCCAAGACCGTCGCGCAGATCGTTGAACAGGCTGGAAAATTCTGGAACCGCTTCGGCCAGCGGCCGGCCGTGGTCACGCCCTTCGTCCAGGGCCAGCAGGCCTGTTGCAGCCGGATTCAGGAAGTCGACCCGGCCCTCGGCGTCCAGCCCGACCACGCCCGAGGTGACCGACGACAGGACCGAATCGAACAGCCGCCGGCGGTCTTCGGTCTGGCGGTGGCTGTCGATCAGCGCGGCGCGCTGGCTGCTGAGCTGGCGGGTCATCTGGTTGAAGATGCGCCCCAGCATGGCGATTTCGTCGTCGCCTTCCTCCTCGGCGACCTGCACACCCAGATCGCCGGCGCCGACCCGCTGCGCCGCGCCCGCCAGCCGCCCCACCGGCCGCGACAGCCGCTCGGCGAACCACAGGCCCATCCAGATCGCGGCAAGGATCAGGATCAGCGCAAATCCCAGGTAGACCAGCCCGAATTCAAAGATCACCCGGCCGCGGGTCGCCTCCAGCTGCTGGTAGAGCTTGACGGTGGCGCGGGTCTGGTCGAGCAGGCTGAGGATCTTTCCGTCAACGTCGCGGCTGATGTAGAGATAACGGTCGGGGAAGGCCGACAGGTAGACCAGCGCGCGGAATTCGTTGTTGGCCCAGTCCTCGATCAACACGGTCTCGCCGGCCTTGGCGCGGGCGAGTTCAGCGTCGGTCGGGCGGTCGTAGTCGAACAGGTAGCTGCGTTCGCCGCGCGCCCGGATCTCGCCGCCGCCGTCGATCAGGTAGGCTTCGCGCAGGCCGCGCTGGATCTGTTTCTGGCCGTTGGTCAGTATCTGGCGCAGGTCGGCGTCCGACAGAAGGAAAGTCGTCTGCCGCGACAGGTTCAGATATTGGGCCAGCGCCTGGCTGTCCTGTTCCAGATCGCGGCGATGCTCCTCGTGATAAGCCTCGGCGGCCTGCAGGGATGAGCCGACGACGCTGCGCACCCGGTCGGAAAACCAGCCCTCAAGGCCGATGTTGACCGTCAGACCGGCGAAGATCGCCACCAGGATGGTCGGGAACAGCGCGATCCCCGCGAACACGGCGGTCAGCCGCAGGTGCAGGCGCGAACCGGCCGACTTGGCACGCCGCGCGGCGATCATGCCCATCAGCCGCGACAGAACCAGCCCGGCCAGCACCAGAAAATAGACCAGATCGGTCAGCAGGATCAGCCGCAGCGCGTCGGATTGCGCCCCCTGCCCCAACGGCCCGAGAATCACGAAGGTCGCCAGCGCCAGCACCGGCCCCAGCACCACCAGCCCCAGCGTCACCGCATTTTGCCAGCGCCGCTGGCGCCGCAGGCGGCTGATCTTGTCCCAGGTCCACGAACTGCCGATGCCCTGCAAGGGGCGCCTCTCCTCTCCGCGCCGGGGCGCGGTTACCGCCATTGCCATGCCCGTGGTCTGGTCCCGGCAAAGGTGCCGATGCGCCACAGGTTCTGTTGCGCTTTTACATCAACTTGCGCCGGCGTGTCACGCGGATATCAAGGTCGGTGATCTTCTTGCGCAAAGTATTGCGATTGATCCCCAGAAGATCGGCACATCTAGCCTGATTGCCGGCCGTCGCCTCAAGCGCGATGTCGATCAGCGGCAGCTCGATTTCCCGCAGGATGCGGTCGTAAAGCCCCGGCGGCGGCAAGGCGCCGCCGTGCAGGCCGAAATAGCGCCGCAGGTGCCGGGCGACCGAGGCCGACAGCCGCTCGCCGTCATCGGCGCGGGCGGCGGGCGACTGCTGGCCGGCCAGCGCCGCCTCGGCCTCGGCGCGGGTGATCTCCGCCCCGAGCGCGGTGACGGCCAGCCGGCGCAGGGTGTTTTCCAGCTGGCGCACGTTGCCGGGCCAGGGACTGGCGCGCAAAAGCTGCATCGCCTCGGCCGACAGGCGGCGGGTGCCAAGGCCGTCGCGGGCGGCGCGGGCCAGCATATGGTCGGCCAGCAGCGGGATGTCCTCGACCCGGTCGCGCAGCGCCGGAACCGCCAGAGACACGCCCCCCAGCCGGAAGAACAGATCCTTGCGCAGGCCCCCCGTGGCGATCCGCGATTCGAGATCGCCCTGCGAGGTGGCGATGATGCGCGGGGCCGGGTCGGGCAAGGCGTCCAGCATCCGCACGATGCGCCCCTGCGCCTCGTCGTCGAAATCGGCGATTTCCTCGAAAACCAGCGTGCCGCCCCGCGCCCGCGCCAGAAGGGCGGCCGGCCCGTCCATCGACTTCAGGTCGGCCAGTTGCGCCGCCACGTAAGGCTGGCTGCGCCGATCGGAAAAATCGTGGATGGCGCGGGCCAGAAGCGTCTTGCCGGTGCCGCTTTCGCCGGTGATGAGCACCGTCAGGTCGGCGTTCATCACCCGCGCCACCAGCCGGTAAAGCGCCTGCATCGCCGGGGTCCGCCCGACCAGCGGCAAGTCGCCCTCGACCGGCCGGGCGGCGGGCGCCGGCGGGGCCGTCCGTGCCGCCGCATCGGGCCGGGCATCCAGCACCCTGGCCGCGCGCTTCATCAGGTCGGGCAGATCGAAAGGCTTGGGCAGATAATCCCAGGCCTCGGCCTCGGCGGCGCGGATGGCGGTGACGATGGTGTTCTGGGCCGAAATGATGATGACCGGCAGGCCCGGCCGCTGGCGGGCGATGGCGGGCAGCGCCTGAAGCCCGTTGCCGTCGGGCATGACCACGTCCGAGATCACCAGGTCGCCCTTGCCCTCCTCGATCCAGCGCAGCAGCGTCACCATCGACGAGGTGGCATGGACCTTGCAGCCGGCGCGGGTCAGCGCCTGGGTCAGCACCGTGCGGATGGTGCGGTCGTCGTCGGCGACAAGAACGGTTCCGTCCATGATCAGGGTTCCCCGGCAGAGGCTTTGGACAAGGCGATGCGGAAGGAGGTGCGGCCCGGCTGGCTTTCGGCGCCGATCCAGCCGTCGTGGTCGGCGATGATCCGCGACACCAGCGCCAGCCCCAGCCCGGTGCCGTTCTCGCGCCCCGACACGAAGGGCTCGAAGATGTCTTCGAGGATGGCGGGCGGAATGCCGGGGCCGTCGTCGGTGATCTCGACCTGCAGGGGCAAGGTCCGGCTGCCGTCGCCGCGGCGCAGGCGCAGGGTCATGTCGTAGTAGGTGCGGATGCGGATGGTGCCGCCGCCTTGGCCCGCGGCCTCGGCGGCGTTCTTCAGAAGGTTCAGGAACACCTGGGTCAGCTGGTCGGGGTCGGCCCAGACCGGCGGCAGCGACGGGTCGAAATCCTCGACGAACCGCATGTGGGCGGCAAAGCCCAGCTCGGCCGACCGGCGGGCGCGGTCCAACACGTCATGGATGTTGACCGCCTGCCGCTCCGGCGGCTTCAGCTGGCCGAACTGCTCGACCTGCTCCAGAAGCTTCACCACCCGCCTTGTCTCGGCGACGATCAGGTCGGTCAGTTCGCGGTCGTCGGGCGACAGGTTCATCGACAGAAGCTGCGCCGCCCCGGCAATCCCGGCCAGCGGGTTCTTGATCTCGTGGGCCAGCATGTCGGCCATGCCGATGGCCGAGCGCGCCGATTTGGTCAGCCCCTGCGCCCGGCCCAGCCGGTCGGCGAATTCGCGCGGCTGGATCAGGAACAGCACCGGCTGGTCGGCCTCGTCTAGAAGCGCCGCCTGCAGGTTGCACAGGACCGGCGGGCGGTCGCCAGTGCCGACCTCGACATCGTTGATGTGGAGCGAGGAATGGCCGGCGCGCATCCGGGCGAAAGCCTCCTCCAGCGGCGCGTCGATGGCCAGCCGGTCGAAGAGCAACTGGCCCGCCAGCACCCGCGCCGAACTGTTGAGAAACTCCTCGGCCGCCGGGTTGGCGGACAGGATGCGGCCGTCGGCGTCGATGGAAAAGGCCGGAAACGGCAGGGTGGGCCAGACCGACTGCGGCGGGGGCGGGCCGGCCGGGGCCATCACGCCGCCTCGCGCGCCGGCAGGGCGGAAAAGGTCTCGCCGACCAGCGCCAGGACCTGCGCCACTTCGGTCGCCACCATCATCCGAGCGCGCAGGCCGGGGTCGGCGCCGGCCTCGGCGGCATACCAGCCCAGATGCTTGCGCGCGATCCGCAGGCCGAGGTCACGGCCGTAGAAGCCCAGCATCGCCTCGTAATGTTCGGCGACGAACGCCGCCAGCGCCGGTCCGCGCGGCACCTGCGGCGCCGGGGTCCCGTGCAGCGCATGGGCGATCTCGGCAACCCGCCAGGGCGCGCCCTGCGCCCCGCGCCCGACCATCACCCCGTCGGCGCCCGAGGCCACGAGCGCCTGCCGCGCCGATCCGGCCGAGGAGATATCGCCGTTGGCGATGACCGGAATGCGGACCGCCGCCTTGACCGGGGCGATGGCCGCCCAGTCGGCCTGGCCCTTGTAGAACTGCTGGCGGGTGCGGCCGTGGACGGTCAGCATCCTGACGCCCGCCGCCTCGGCCCGCCGCGCGAGGTCGGGGGCGTTCAGGCAGTCGGCGTCCCAGCCCAGCCGGCATTTCAGCGTGACCGGCAGGTCGACGGCGCCGACCACTGCCTCGATCAGGCCAAGCGCATGGTCGAGGTTGCGCATCAGCGCCGAGCCGGACGCGCCGCCCGTCACCTGCTTGGCCGGGCAGCCCATGTTGATGTCGATGACCCGCGCGCCCATGTCGGCGACGATGCGCGCCGCCTCGGCCATCGGGGCCGCCTCGCGTCCGGCCAGCTGGACCGAGGTCGGAACGCCGCCATCCCCCAGCCCAAGGTCGGTGCGCGCCTTGGCCCGGACCGAAGGCCGTTCGGTCACCATTTCGCCCGAGGCGACCATTTCCGAAACCAGCAGCCCCGCCCCGAACCGCGCCACCATCCGACGGAACGGCAGGTCGGTGATCCCCGCCATCGGCGCAAGCAGCACCGGCGGGTCGACCCGAAGTTCTGCCAGTTCTATGGGCAACCGCCTAATCCTTATGCATTCGGCCTTTCTCCTACTGCGACCGGGGCGCGAAAACAACGGGAACCCGGCGTCCGGCCGTCCTGGTTCCAGCTTTGCCTGCCGATTAGGCAGCGGATCGGCCCTTCTGCTCCCCCCGGAAGCATTGCCAGCCTGAACCGGGGCGGCTAGAGCGGTCAGGCAGCGCCGGCGGATGCCTCCGGCGGGAGTATTTGGGCAAGGGAAAAGCAAGGGCCTCATGGACGACCGGACGGCAATCATCCTTGTCGCGGCGGGGCGCGGAACCCGCGCCGGCGGCGGCGAGCCGAAACAGTGGCGGATGCTGGGCGGCCGGCCGGTCGTGGCGCGGACGCTGGCGGCGTTCGAGGGGATGGGGCGGGTCTATCTGGTGGTTCACCCCGACGACATGAGCCGGGCGCTGGATCTGTCGGCGGGCCGCGCCGTGCTGGTGGCGGGCGGCGACAGCCGGGCGGAGAGCGTCCTCAACGCTCTGGCCTGTCTCGAAGGGTCGGACGTGACCCGCGTGCTGATCCATGACGCGGCGCGGCCCTTGGTCAGCCGGGCCCTGATCGGGCGGGTGCTGGCGGCGCTGGAGACGCATGAGGGTGCGGCGCCGGCGCTGGCGGTGACCGACGCGCTGTGGGAAGGCGCGGCGGGCCGGGTGACGGGCACGCGGGCGCGCGACGGCCTCTATCGCGCCCAGACCCCGCAGGGTTTCCGCTTTCCGGCGATCCTTCAGGCCCACCGCGCCCATCCGGGCGGGGCCGCCGACGATGTCGAGGTGGCCTTGGCCGCCGGGCTTGACGTCGCCATCGTCGAGGGCGAGGAGGAGAACATCAAGCTTACCTGGCCCGGCGATTTCGCCCGCGCCGAAAGGATCATCGGCATGCAGGATGTGCGGCTGGGCAACGGTTACGACGTTCACGCCTTTTGCGAGGGCGACCATGTGACGCTCTGCGGGGTGAAGGTGCCGCACGGGCGCGGGCTTCTCGGCCATTCGGATGCCGATGTGGCCATGCACGCGCTGACCGACGCGATCTATGGCGCGCTGGCCGAAGGCGACATCGGCCGGCATTTCCCGCCCTCGGACCCGCAATGGAAGGGGGCGGCGTCGGAGATCTTCCTGGCCCACGCCGCGGGCCTTGCGCAGGCGCGGGGCTACCGGATCGCCAATGCCGACGTCACCATCGTCTGCGAACGGCCGAAGATCGGCCCCCATGCCGGGGCGATGCAGGCGGAACTGGCCCGCATCCTCGGGATCGAGGCCGGGCGGATCAGCGTCAAGGCGACCACCTCGGAACGGCTGGGCTTCACCGGCCGCGAGGAAGGGATCGCCGCGCTGGCCACGGCGACGCTGGTGGCGCCATGAGCCTCGCGCGGATGCTTTCGGTGTGGTTCGGCGCGGGGTTCCTGCGCCCGGCCCCCGGCACCTGGGGATCGCTGGTCGCGGTGTTGATGGGCTGGGCGATCGACCGCTATGCGGGCTTTCCGGCACTGGTGGCAGCGACCGGGCTGGTAACGGCGGCGGGCTTCTGGGCCTGCGGGCGCGAACTGGCGGGGCGGCCGGGCGCCGATCCGTCCGAGATCGTCATCGACGAGGTCGCGGGCCAGTGGCTGGCGCTGCTGTTTCCCGCCGCCGGCTTCTGGTGGCGGGGATGGGAGGGGTTCCTGCCCTGGCCGGCGCCGCTGGCTGCCTTCCTGTTCTTCCGGATCTTCGACATCTGGAAGCCCTGGCTGGTCGGGCGGGCCGACCGGCGCGGCGATGCGGCGGGGGTGATGCTGGACGACTTGTGGGCCGGGCTCTTCGCCGGGGGTGCCGCGCTGGTCGCCGCGGCGCTGTATCATGTCGTCCTGCTGGGGCTGCTCAGGTGATCCGCCCCGCCGCCCGTGCGCTGCTGGACCGGGCCAACGCCGCCGGCGCGCTGATCGCCACCGCCGAAAGCTGCACCGGCGGACTGGTGGCGGGCGCGATCACCGATGTCGCCGGGTCGTCGGCGATCTTCGAGTGCGGGTTCGTCACCTACTCCAACGCCGCCAAGCAGGCGATGCTGGGGGTGGCGGCGGAAACGCTGGCCGCCCACGGCGCGGTCAGCGAAGAAGTGGCGCGCGAGATGGCCGAAGGCGCGCTGGCGCGGTCGGTCGCGACGCTGGCGGTGGCGACGACCGGGATCGCCGGGCCGGGCGGGTCGGAGTTCAAGCCCGAGGGCCGGGTCTGTTTCGCGCTGGCGGCGCGGGGGCGCCCGACCCGAACTGAAACCGTCGAGTTCGGCGCCATCGGCCGCGACGCGGTCCGCCAGGCGACGGTGGATCATGCGCTCGGGCTACTTCTTGCCGCACTTGGCTGACCGGACCCGGCCTTGCAGGTGCCGGTGGGCCGGCATACATTCACGCCGAGACCAGGAAAAGGACGCGCCATGCCGATGGAAGCCCAGGATATCGAACATCTCATCCGGGCTGCGTTCCCGAAGGCCAGGATCACCATCACCGACCTGGCCGGCGATGGGAATCACTGGGCGGCCGAGGTCATCGACGAAAGCTTTCGCGGGCAGAACCGCGTCCAGCAGCAACGCGCGGTCTATGCCGCGCTGAAGGAAAAGATGGCGGGGGCGCATGGCGAACTGCATGCGCTGGCCCTGACCACCAAGGCACCGGAGTGAAAGAATGACCGACGCAATCGACCAGATCCGCGAAACCGTGACCAAGAACGACGTGGTCCTCTACATGAAGGGCACCAAGGCGATGCCGCAATGCGGCTTCTCCAGCCGGGTGGCCGGGGTGCTGAACTTCATGGGCGTCGACTATGTCGACGTGGACGTGCTGGCCGACGCCGGCATCCGCCAGGGGATCAAGGACTTTTCCGAATGGCCGACGATCCCGCAGCTTTACGTCAAGGGCGAGTTCGTCGGCGGCTGCGACATCGTGACCGAGATGACGCTGTCGGGCGAGCTGGACCAGCTGTTCGACGCCAAGGGCGTGGCCTACAACAAGGAAGCCGCCGACAAGATCCGCGAAGCCAACGCCTGAGCGGGCGGCAAGGTCCGAGCTTGTGGCAGGCCGGGCGCGCGCCCGGCCTGAATCTTATCCCCAATCCTCGCTTTCAAAGGCGAGCGCGTCGATCTGCTTCAACTCCTCGGTCGTGAACCGCAGGTTGGCCAGCGCGCCGACGCCCTGTCCACGATCTGTTCAGGCCGGCTGGCGCCGACGATGGCCGAGGTCATGCGCGGTCGCGCAGCGCAAGGCAATGGCCATCTGCGCGAGACTCTGCCCCCGCCCCGCGGCCAGGTCGTTCAGGCGCGCAACCGCCGCACGGCGTCGTCGTTCAGGATGTCGGCGGCCAGCTTGCCCGAGGCGGCGCGGCTGCCCGGTGGGATGCCCTTGAGATATTTCGACGACAGCAGCCCCTGCGCCAGCGGCGAAAAGGCGATGCAGCCCATGCCTTCGGTTTCCAGCCGGTCGAGCAGCCGGTCCTTCTCGGTCCAGCGGCCAAGAATCGAATAGCGCGGCTGGTGGATCAGGCAGGGCGTGCCGAGATCGCGCAGGATCGCGGCGGCGCGAGCGGTCTGTTCTGACGTATAGCTGGAAATCCCGACATAGAGCGCCTTGCCGGCCCGCACGATGGCGTCGAGCGCACCCATCGTTTCTTCCAGCGGCGTGTCGGGGTCGAAACGGTGGGAATAGAAAATGTCGACATAGTCTAGGCCCATCCGCTTCAGGCTCTGGTCGCACGAGGCAATCAGGTACTTGCGGCTGCCCATGATCCCGTAAGGCCCGTCCCACATGTGATAGCCGGCCTTGGACGAGATCACGAGCTCGTCGCGCAACCCGGCGAAATCGGTCTTCAGGATGCGTCCGAAGGCTTCTTCCGCCGAACCCGGAGGTGGGCCGTAGTTGTTGGCTAGGTCGAAGTGGGTGATGCCGAGGTCGAAGGCGGTCCGGCACATGGCGCGGGCAGTCTCATGGACGGCATCGCCGCCGAAATTGTGCCACAGGCCCAGCGACAGGGCCGGCAGCCTCAGGCCCGACCGTCCGGTCCGCCGATAGGTCATCGCGTCATAGCGCGCGGGGTTCGCTGCATACATGGGCTCACACCTCCGGCAGCTTGCGCACCGCGCCGGTGGCGGCGGAGGTCGCAAACAGCCCGTAGGCCTTCAGCGCCGTCGACACCTTGCGCGGCCGGTCCTTGGCGGGTTTCCAGCCCTTTTCGTCCTGGGCCTTGCGCCGCCGGGCAAGCTCTGCCTCCGGCACGGCCAGCACGATGCTGCGGGCGGGAATGTCGATCTCGATCCGGTCGCCTTCCTCGACCAGCCCGATCAGGCCGCCCGAAGCGGCCTCGGGGCTGACATGGCCGATGGAAAGGCCCGAGGTGCCGCCGGAAAACCGTCCGTCGGTGATGAGCGCGCAGGCCTTCCCGAGCCCTTTCGACTTCAGGTAGCTGGTCGGGTAGAGCATTTCCTGCATCCCCGGCCCACCCTTCGGCCCCTCATAGCGGATCACCACCACGTCGCCGGCCTTGATCTTGTTCGACAGGATCGCCTCGACCGCGGCATTCTGCGACTCGAAGACCCGCGCCGGACCGGAAAAGATCAGGATCGATTCGTCCACCCCGGCAGTCTTGACGATGCAGCCCTCGGGCGCGAGGTTGCCGGCCAGCACCGCGAGCCCGCCATCCTTGGAAAAGGGCGTGGCGGCCGACCGGATCACGCCCTTTTCGCGGTCGAGATCCAGCGCGTCCCAGCGGCGCGACTGGCTGAAGGCGATCTGGGTGCGCACGCCGCCCGGTGCGAAGTCGCAGGTAGAACTGGCGGACCAGATCTGGTGTTGCGGCTGATGTCCCTGGTCGATGGCCGCGCCGATCGAGCGGGCGTGCACCGTCGGCACCTCGCGGTTGATGAGGCCGGCGGCGTCGAGCTGGCCGAGGATCGCCATGATGCCGCCGGCGCGGTGGTTCGTCCTCCATGTGCACGTCCTGCTTGGCGGGCGCCACCTTGCACAGGACCAGCACCCGGCGCGACGGCCAGTCGATGTCGTCCATGGTGAAGTCGACGTCGCCTTCATGGGCGGTGGCGAGGATGTGCAGGACGGTGTTGGTCGATCCGCCCATGGCAATGTCGAGCGTCATGGCGTTCTCGAACGCCTTGGTGGCGACGTTGCGCGGCCGAGGATGCTGCGCTCTCCTGCCGTAATAGCGCCGCGGCAAGGTCGACGTAGGTGGCCGGCCTCGACGAACAGCCGCTTGCGGTCGGAATGGGTGGCGAGCGTCGAGCCGTTGCCGGGCAGCGACAGGCCAAGCGCCTCGGTCAGGCAATTCATCGAATTGGCGGTGAACATGCCCGAGCACGACCCGCAGGTCGGGCAGGCGTTCTGTTCGATCTTGGCCACTTCCTCGTCGCTGACCGCGTCGTCGGCAGCCGCCACCATGGCGTCGGCCAGGTCGAGCGCCACTTCCTTGCCTTGCAGGACGACCTTGCCCGCCTCCATCGGCCCGCCCAGAGACGAACACCACCGGGATGTTCAGCCGCATCGCCGCCATCAGCATGCCGGGGGTGATCTTCGCGCAGTTGGAGATGCAGACCATCGCGTCGGCGCAATGGGCGTTGACCATGTATTCGACAAGGTCGGCGATCAGCTCGCGCGACGGCAACGAATGACATCCCGTCATGGCCCATCGCGATGCCGTCATCGACGGCGATGGTGTTGAATTCCTTGGCGACGCCGCCCGCCGCCTCGACCTCGCGCGCGACCAGCTGGCCCAGGTCCTTCAGGTGGACGTGGCCGGGCACGAACTGGGTGAACGAATTGACGATGGCGATGATCGGCTTGCCGAAATCGCTGTCCTTCATGCCGGTCGCGCGCCACAGGCCGCGCGCGCCGGCCATGTTGCGGCCGTGGGTCGAAGTGCGGGAACGATAGGCGGGCATGGCGGAATCCTGACTGCAAGAACGGGGTCGCCGGCCAAGATAGCCCCCCGGCAGGCCGAGTAAAAGGCCAAATGGCCGGCCCGCCCTCAGCCCCGGCCCGCGCCCCGCGCAGCCCGCACCAGCCGGTATTCGTGCCAGATCAGCCAGATCACCACCAGATCGAACAGCGTCAGCAGGATCAGCCCGAAGCTGTGCGTGTAGGAATAGCGGTAAAGCTGATAGAGGATGAACAGCCCCATCGCCCCCAGTGCCGCCGGATAGGCCCAGAGCCGCCCGCTCAGCAGCCCCGCCACCAGTGCCAGCTTCACGACCCCGTGGCTGAGCAGGTAGAAGGCGTAGAAATGCTGGGTGCCGACCGAAAAGGTCTGGGCGAAATGCAATAGCGCATTGGCGATCAGGTCGCCATGATCCTCGATCAGCTCGTCCTGGGTCACGAGCTTGGCCAGATCGACGATGGTCTGGGTGCCGACCAGCGCCAGCATCAGCCCGCTGACGCATTCGATCAGCGCATGCGCCCCCTTCATCAGGATGCCGATTTCGAATAGCTGATGTACGCGGCGTTCGTTCATGGCAGGGGTCGCGGCCTGTCGTCACTTGTCCAGCGGGATATGAAAATGGATCAGGCGATAACGCAATGGCTCAATTCCCCTGCCGGGCACAGCCCGGTGGCGGACGCGCTGATGCTGGCCGCGACCTGGGCGGGGGTTCCGGTCATGATCGGGTTCGTGGCGCTGCAATGGTGGGCGCGGACGGGCCGGAGCCATGTGCGCCATGCCTGCGTCGCGGCCGGCCTGTCGTTCCTGCTTGGCGAGGGGCTGAACCAGCTGATCCTGCTGTTCGTCCACCGCCCGCGCCCCTATGCCGAAGGGATCAGCCACCTGATCATCGCGCCCAGCCCCGACTGGTCGTTCCCGTCCGACCATGCCACCGCCGCCGTGGCGATATTCGCCGCCTTCGTGCTGGCGCGGCAGGGCTGGCGCAGTTGGGTGGTCGGGGCGCTTGCGCTCCTCGTCTGCCTGTCGCGGGTCTATGTCGGCACGCATTACGTGTCGGACGTTCTCGGCGGCGGCCTGACCGGCCTCGCAGCCGCGGTCCTCGTCCGCTGGGGCTACCGGGAGGGGACAAGGCTGGACCGGATGGTGACCGGCATCCTCTGACGCCGGCCACCGTCTGGATCGCAGGCGGATCAATCTCGGACTCGGCAACGGCGCCTGAGCGCAAGGCCATCGACTCGCGCGGCATGCGACCGGCTTCAACTGGCCCCGGCCGTGCTCCCAGAGCACGGCCAGCCCCTCCCAGCCGCGCCGCGGGCGCGGCGTTCTTCGGGGAAACGCGCCACCGGCGCGTTTCCGATCCCTCATCACCCCTCCGGGTGGCGGGGGCTTCGCCCCCACCGGGCGGGCGCTGTCCGTGCACGAACGTTGGCGGCGGCTGAACCCCCCTTGGCCTGCGCGCTTGCGCTCCGGCCAACTGGACCGCGTGACGCGCCACCGGCGCGTCCCATGATCGGTCCGGGCAGTGAAGACCAACCTGCTTCAAATAGACGTGGTCTTGCCCGGCCCCTCAGGCCGTCCGCGTCGGCAGGCGGCTTTCCAGCCAGCGGAAGAACAGGACGATGATCCCGGCGAAGGTCATGTAGACCACGGCGAGCAGCAGCAGCGGCTCGTAGGTGATCAGCGTTTCCTTGCCGACCCGCCCGGCGACCGCATAGATATCGACGACCGTGATCGTCGCCACCAGCGGCGTCGACTTCATCTGCAGCACCGTCTCGCCACCGATGGTCGGCAAGGCCCGGTGCAGCGCCTGCGGCAGCCATATCCGCCGGAAGGCGGTGAAGCGCGGCATGCCCATCGCCTTGGCGGCCTCGAGCTGGCCATGGGCCACGCCCTTGAAGGCGCCGCGCATCACCTCGCCCTCATAACCCGCGACGCTCATCGTCAGCGACAGGATGGCGTAGGGCCAGGCCTGACGCAGGATCGGCCAAAGGAAGCTTTGCCGCAGGCCGGGGATCAGCGGGAACAGCGACCCGATCCCGAAATACAGCAGCCACAGCTGCAGCAGCAGGGGGGTTCCGCGGATGATCGTGCAATAGACTTTGGCCGGCCACGCCAGCCACGCCGGCCCCGCCGCCTGCGCCAGCCCGAGCGCGATGGCGAAGACCATGCCAAGCGCCATGGTCAGGATCGTCAGCCAGATCGTCGTCCAGACGCCGAACTCGATCAGCGGCAGGTATTTCGGCACCCAAGTCCAGTTCAGGAACCACAGGCAACTGCCGACGATGGCCAGCGCCACCAGCGCCATGATCTTGCGGTGGGTCGGCCGGAAGAATTCGCCCATCATTGGCCTCCCCGTCCGACCAGTCGCTGGCCCTTGCGGGCCCATTTCTCGATCCGGTGGAAGATCACGGTCGAACCCAGCGACAGCACCAGGTAAAGAACGCCGCCCGCCAGATAGAAGGTCAGGAAGGCCTTGGTCGTCGCCGCCGCCAGCGAGGTCGCCTTGGTCAGCTCGATAAAGCCCACCACCGCCAACAGCGCGGTGTCCTTGGTCACCGTCAGCCACAGGTTGGCAAGGCCGGGAATCGCCGCCGACATCATCAGCGGCAGCGTGATCCGCCGCGCCAGCAGGATCGGCGACATGCCCATCGCCCGCGCCGCCTCGATCTGGCCGGCCGGGACCGACAGGATCGCCCCGCGGATGACTTCGGTCGAATAGGCCCCCTGCACCACGCCGAGGATGGCGATGCCGATCGCCACGCCCGAAAGCTCGACCGGCGGATAGCCCATCTTGGCCATCACCTGGTTGAGCAGGCCGCGGAAGGCGTAGTTCAGGATCAGGATCAGCACCAGTTCGGGCACCGCCCGTACCAGCGTCGTATAGGCGCCCAGCAGGTCTTTCGCCACCGGGCCACCGTAAAGCTTGCCGAAGGCGCCGAGGACGCCGATCGCCAGTCCGAGCGCATAGGCGCCGAACGCAATGAGGATCGTGTTCCGCAGGCCTGCGACAAGCGTCGCCCCCCAGCCGGGGGGCGACCATGCCAGCAGGTCAAGTGCAGAAGACGCCCCGCCGAAGTCGAGAAGCGTCAGCACTCATGCACCTCAGCCGCCATAGATCGACGAGGCGAAGTATTTCTTCGTGATCTCGTCATAGGTTCCGTCTTCGCGGATCTTCTTGATGGCGGCGTTGAACTTGTCCTTCAGCGCGGTGTCGCCCTTGCGCAGGCCGACGCCCACGCCGGCCCCGAGGATCGCCGGATCGTCGGCGACGGCGCCGATGACTTCGCAGCAGGCCTTGCCGGCATCGGTGGCCATGAAGGCGTCGATGGCGATGCTGTCGGCCTG
The DNA here is from genome assembly GCA_046348855.1 of Paracoccaceae bacterium. Lineage (GTDB taxonomy): Bacteria > Pseudomonadota > Alphaproteobacteria > Rhodobacterales > Rhodobacteraceae > TMP-24. The sequence goes on from JAXMDK010000002.1 coordinate 89,198, forward strand.
CGAGGCGTCGATCCGCCCGGCCGCCAGATCCTGGAAGCCCTCGTCAGTGGTCTGGTAGGTCTTCAGCTCGCTGTCGGGGAAGTGCGCCTTGATATAGGCTTCGTGGATCGTGGCAACCTGCGCACCGATGACCTTGCCCTTCAGGCTTTCCGGGGTCGGCTTCAGGCCCGAGCCCTTGGCGGCGACGATCACGGTGGGCGTGTTGTAGTACTTGTCCGAGAAGTCGATAACCTTCTTGCGTTCGTCGGTGATCGACATCGAGGCCATGATCGCGTCGATCTGGCCGCCGGTCAGCGACGGGATGATGCCGTCCCAGGCGACCGGGGTGATGGCGCAGTCCATTTCAGCGGCCTTGCAGACGGCCTTGATGATGTCGACTTCCCAGCCGGTCCAGTTGCCGGCGGCGTCGGGCGAGGCGAAGGGCGGATAGGGTTCGGCGGCGATGCCGACCTTGACCGGGGCGGCGTTGGCCGCGGTGGCCAGCGCCAGGGCGGCGGCAAGCGCGAGTGCAAGCTTCTTCATGATCTTCCTCTTGGTTGGACTTGGTGGTTTGTTATCCCCGTGGTCACGCCACGGATTTCAGGAACTGCTTCAGCCTCTCCGACTTCGGGGCGCCGAACAGCTGGTCCGGCGGGCCTTCTTCCTCGATCAGGCCGTTGTAGAGATAGACGACATGGCTCGCCACTTCGCGGGCGAACTTCATTTCGTGGGTGACAAGGATCATGGTCCGGCCCTCGTCGGCCAGGCCGCGGATGACGTTCAGCACCTCGCCCACCAGCTCGGGGTCGAGCGCCGAGGTCGGCTCGTCGAACAGCATCGCCTTCGGCTCCACGCACAGCGCCCGGGCGATGGCGGCGCGCTGCTGCTGGCCGCCCGACATGAAGGCCGGGTAGACCGCGGCCTTTTCCGCCAGCCCGACCCGCGCCAGCACCTTTTCGGCCCGCGCCACCGCCTCGGCCTTGGGAACGCCCAGGACATGCACCGGCACTTCGATCAGGTTTTCCATGACCGTCTTGTGCGTCCACAGGTTGAAGCTCTGGAACACCATGCCCAGCGACTGGCGCAGCCGTTCCAGCTGCTTGCGGTCGGCAGCACCACCTTCGGCGCGCATCTTCACTTCCTCGCCGCCGATCACGATCTTGCCCGAGGTCGGCGTTTCCAGGAAATTGATGCAGCGCAGCATCGTCGACTTGCCCGAACCCGAGCCGCCGATGATGGCGACCACGTCGCCCTCGCAGGCCCTCAGCGATACGCCCTTCAGAACTTCGAGCTGGCCAAAACTCTTGTGGAGATTTTCGATACGGATCGCTTCGGGGCGCGACGCGCCCGAACCCTGGCCAATGTCTTTCATCAAAGGCTCCGCCCCCAGTTTTCTGTTGCAAGTAACACCAACCTGGAACAATTATGCAAGCGTATAATTTTGGCAGGACGAAAAAAGGTGACGGGAGAACGGCGAAAGTTCCGCCGCGAGGGCGAGGAACGGCGGCGCGACCAGCTGGTGGCGGCGGCGCTGGAGATCATCGCCGAACAGGGCCCCGAGGCGGCCACCGTGCGCGCCATCGCCGAACGCGCCGGCGTGACCCAGGGGCTGATCCGCCACTATTTCACCAGCAAGGACGACCTGACTCGCGCCGCCTATCAGGCGCACATGCAGCAGATGAACGCCCACAGCTTCGATGCGGTCGACCGCGCGCCCCCGGACCCGGCCGCGCGGCTTGCGGCTTTCGTCACCGCCACGCTGGTGCCGACGGTGATGAACGCCACCGCCGTCGGCCTGTGGTCGGCCTTTTTACAGATGGTGCGCCGCGACGCGACGATGGCGGCGGTGCACGAGGCCAACTACCTCGCCTTCCGCGACCAGATGGAACTGCTGATCTCGGCCCTGCCCGGCCGGACCCGCCGCGCCGACGTGCGCCGGCTGGCGATCGCCTGCACGGCGGTGATCGACGGGCTGTGGCTGGAAGGCTCGGCCTATGCCGAAGGCTTTGCCGACGACGAGCTGGCGCAGATCGGCTGCCAGGCGATCGGCGCGATTCTCGGGACCGACCTGACACGCCCGGCCGGTTCCCCACCCCCATCGACGACCAGGGAAATGACACCATGAGATACGCTTCCGTCACCGAACGGCTCGCCCATCTGGGCGGCGCCAAATGGGCGGTCCACGCCCGGGCCCGCGCCCTGAAGGCCGAGGGCCGCGACATCATCGAACTGACCATCGGCGAGCCCGACGTCGACACGCCCGCCCCGCTCAAGGAGGCCGCCAAGCGGGCGCTGGACGCCAACCGCACCGGCTATTCCAACGGCCGGGGGGAACCGGCGCTGCTGGACGCACTGGCGCGGCGCTATTCGGCGCGGCTCGGCCGCCCGATCGGGCGCGACCGGATCATGTGCCTGCCCGGCACGCAGACGTCGCTCTACGCCGTCCTGATGGGGCTGGTGGAAACCGGCGACGAGGTGATCGTTGGCGACCCGATGTATGCGACCTACGAGGGCCTGATCGCCGCCACCGGGGCGCAGGCCGTCACCGTGCCCCTGCGCGCCGAATGCGGGTTCCGCATCCAGGCCGCCGACATCGCCGCCCGCATCACCCCGCGCACCCGGCTGATCTTCCTCAACAGCCCGCACAACCCGACCGGCGCGATCCTGACCCGCGACGACCTGGCGGCAATCGGTGCGCTGGCGCGCGTCCATGACCTGTGGGTCCTCTGCGACGAGGTCTACGAGGACATGGTCTTCCCCGGCGCGACCTTCACCTCGCCCCTGTCCTTCCCCGAGCTTGAGGACCGGGTCGTCGTCGTCTGTTCGATCTCCAAGTCGCACGCCGCGCCGGGCTTCCGGTCCGGCTGGTGCGTGGGGCCGGCGGAATTCGTCAGCCGCCTGCTGCCCCTGTCGGAAACCATGCTGTTCGGCAACCAGCCCTTCATCGCCGACATGACCGCCGAGGCGGTATCCGCGCCCTCGCCGGTCGCGGCGGGCATGTGCGAACGCTTCTCGCGGCGCGCTGACCTGATCGCCCGGCGCCTGAACGGCGCGGCGGGTCTTGCCGTCCACCGGCCCGAGGCGGGCATGTTCGTGCTGGTCGACGTGCGCGCGACCGGCCTGTCCGGCGAGGCCTTCGCGCTCGGCCTGCTGGACCAGCACGGCGTCGCGGTGATGCCAGGCGAAAGCTTCGGCGCGGCGCTCGGCGGCTGGCTGCGGCTGGCGCTCACCCCCCCCGACGCGGCCATCACCGAGGCCTGCGACCGCATCCTGGCCTATGCCGGCGAACTGAGAAAGGCTGCCTGATGGCTTCTGTTGGCGAAATGCTCATCCGCGGGCTCGAGGCGCGCGGTGTCGAGGTGGTGTTCGGCATTCCCGGCGTCCACACGATCGAACTCTATCGCGGACTGGCCGGATCGGCGATCCGCCATGTCACCGCCCGCCACGAAGGCGGGGCCGCCTTCATGGCCGACGGCTATGCGCGGGCCTCGGGCAAGCCGGGGGTGGCCTTCGTCATCACCGGGCCGGGCCTGACCAACGCCCTGACCGCGATGGGCCAGTCGCGCGAGGATTCGATCCCGGTCCTCGTCGTCACCGGCGTCAACCGCCGCGCCTCGCTGGGCCAGGGGCTGGGCCTCCTGCACGAACTGCCTGATCAGGGCGCGATGGTGCGCGCCGTCTGCCCGAGCTTCCAGGTGACCTCGCCCGAACGGCTGGAGCCGGTCCTGAACCAGGCCTTCGCCGCCATGCTGTCGGGCCGCCCCGGCCCGGTCCATGTCGAGATCCCGACCGACGTGATGCCGCTGGCCTGCCCCGCGCCCACCGCCCCGCCGCCGACGCTCGCCCCCGCCCGGCCCGACCCGGATGCCCTGGCCGAGGCCGCGCGGCTGTTGGGGCGGGCCAGCCAGCCGCTGATCCTGGCCGGCGGCGGCGCGCGCCGCCACGCGGCAGAACTGCGGGCGCTGGCCGAACGGCTGGATGCGCCGGTGGTGCAGACGACGAACGCCCGGGGCGTGATGTGGGGCCATCCCCTGTCGGTCCCGGCCTCGCCCAGCCTGCCCTCGGTCCGCGCGCTTTTGCGCTCGGCCGACCAGATCCTGGCCATCGGCACCGAGCTGGGCCAGACCGATTACGACATGTACGCGAACGGCCAGCTGCCCGACCTGTCGGGCATGATCCGCATCGACGTCTGCCCCGACCAGCTGGCCCGCCATCCCGCCCGCCTGACGATCTGCGCCGATGCCGGCACGGCGATGGCCGGGCTCCTGCCGCTGCTGCCTCCCGCCCGACACACTGGCGCCGCCGACCTTGCGGCGCGCACCCTGCGGGAGGCGCGCCGCGACCTCGCCGGCCTGTCGCCCCGCCTGTCGCCGATGCTGGCGATGGTCGAGACGATGCGCGACGCGATGCCCGGCGCGCTGATCGTCGGCGACAGCACCCAGCCGATCTATGCCGGCAACCTGGTCTATGACCACGACCGCCCCGGCGGCTGGTTCAACGCCGCGACCGGCTTCGGCTCGCTCGGCTTCGGCCCCGGCGCGGCGGTCGGCGCGGCGCTCGGCCAGCCCGGCACACCGGTCATCTGCCTCGTCGGCGACGGCGGGCTCCAGTTCAGCCCCGGCGAGTTGCGCACTGCCGTCGACGAAAAGCTGCCGGTCACTTTCCTCGTCTGGAACAGCGCCAGCTATCAGGAAATCGCCGAGGCCATGGAAACCGTGCAGATCAGCGTCATCGGCTGCCACCCCTCGCCCCTGAGGATGGAGCCCTTCGCCGCCGCCTGCGACCTGCCGTTCCGCTCGGTCGCCAACGACCCCGCCGAACTGGCGGCGGCGCTGAAGGAACCCTGCGTCGGGCCGCGGATGATCGAGGTGCGCGCACCCGCCTCCTGACCCCGGCCCCCTTTCACTTTGGTCCAAATATCCCGGGGGAGCGCGAGGGGGCGGCGCCCCCTCGCCTGCCGCAGCGAAACCTATCAGATCGCGGACACATCCCGGTGCCAGGGGCCGTGCTGGCCCGGCCCGCCGGTCCCGTCCAGCCGCTCGAACCCGTGCGCGCCGAAAAAGTCGCGCAGGCCCTGGATCAGGTTCGCGGTGCCGCGCCCGGTGCGCATCAGGTCGAAGTAGGCCAGCCCCGAAGCCAGCGCCGGGGCGGCAAGCCCGTGGCGCGCCGCTTCGGCGACCACATGGCGATAGTCCGGCTCGGCCTGCCGCATCAGGTCCACGAAGAAGGGGGCGAACATCAGGTTTTGTCCACCGCCGCCCTCCAGCGCCGCCGCCATGTCGTTCAGCATCGCCGAACGGATGATGCAGCCTTCGCGCCAGACCCGGGCGATGGCCGGCAGGTCCAGCGCCCAGCCGAATTCGCCCGAGGCGGCGGCGATCATGGCGAAGCCCTGCGCATAGCAGGTGATCTTGCCGGCGATCAGCGCCTGTTCCAGCTGGCCCGGCCCGACCAGTCCGGTGGCCAGCCGACGCGGGGCCGGTCCGAAAATCGCCTCGCCCGCCTTGCGTTCCTCGATTCGCGCAGACAGGTTGCGGGCCATGACCGCCGCCTCGATCGCGGGGATGGCCGCCCCGAGGTTCTGCGCCTCGATCGCCGTCCAGCGCCCGGTGCCCTTCTGCCCGGCTGCGTCGCGGATCGCGTCCAGCATCGGCCCGCCGCCCACCGGGTCGACGGCGGCGGCGACCTTGCCGGTGATCTCGATCAGGTAGGATTTCAGCGGCCCGTCGTTCCAGCCGTCGAACAGCCCGCCGATTTCCGGCGCCGCCATCCCCTGCCCGTCGCGCAGGATGCCGTAGATTTCGGCGATCATCTGCATGTCGGCATATTCGATGCCGTTGTGGACCGCCTTGACGAAATGGCCGGCGCCCTCCTCGCCCATCCAGGCAGCGCAGGGCTCACCCTGATGTTTGGCGCTGATCGCGGTCAGGATCGGCGCGGCCCGGTCCCACAGGGGCTTGGGGCCGCCGGCCATGATCGCCGGCCCGTGTCGCGCGCCTTCTTCACCGCCGGACACGCCCACCCCGAGGAACGGCCCGACCGCCGGATCGCGCATCCGCCGGTTGGTGTCATGGAAATTGGCGTTGCCGGCGTCGATGATCATGTCGCGGGCGCCAAGCAGCGGGCGCAGCGCCGCGACCATCTCGTCGACGACCGGCCCGGCCGGAACCATCAGAATGATCGCGCGCGGCGCCTTCAGCGCGGCAACCAGATCGGCCAGGCTTTCTGTCGCCACGATCCGCGCCGCCAGCGGCCCCGCCCCGGCGACGAAGTCGCGCGTCACCTGGGCATGGCGGTTCCAGACGGCAATGCCGAAGCCCTTTTCGGCGATGTTCAGCGCCAGGGCCGCGCCCATCGTGCCCAGCCCGACCAACCCGATATCCGCACCAGACATGTCTACCCCCTGACCGGGCCAACCTGTCGGACCCGCCCCCCCAGATGACCTCAGGCGCCGGCGGCGGTCAACATGGCGAAGATCGCCGCGCGTTCGTCATGCACCAGGAGAAGCGCCAGATCGCCGGGGCCGAGCCGGTCGATGATCTTTCGCGCGCCATCGGCGGGGCTGTCGGCCATCAGCACCTCGACGCCGCCCCGTTCCAGCGCCGCCGCGCGGATCAGCGCCGACACCTCGCCGGGCTGGCGGCCACGGAGGTACTTGGGGTTCTCCGCGGCCACCACCACGTCGGGCGCCAGCGCGAAGGCGCCTTCGGTCAGGGCGCGGATGTCGGCGTCCGAACGGTCGCCGGCGTGGGACAGAAGGACGAACCGCCGCCGCGCCGGAAGCGCGTGCAGCGCCGAGGTCACGGCGGCGATGGAATGGGGGTTGTGGGCAAAATCGACGAAGACCCGCGCGCCCTTGACCGTGAATTCGTTGGCCCGGCCGGGATTGTCGGCCGGATCGCTGCGGAACGACGCCAGCACTTGCCGGATCGCCGCATCGGCCAGGCCGAGCGCCCGCGCCGCCAGCGCCGCGCCGAGCGCGTTCTCGATATTGTAGCGCGCCGCCCCGCCCAACGTCAGCGGCACCTCGGCCGCCGCGATCAGGCGCACCACGCCCATGCCGTCCGACAGGCAAAGCCAGCCATCCTCCAGCCAGCCGCAGGGCCGCCCCGCCGCCCGCGCCGCGACGATCTTCGGATTCTGCGGATCGAGAGAGAACCACGCCGCCTGCTCGGACAGGTCTTCGTCCACCGCCGCCACCAACGCCGGATCGTCGGCATTCAGGACCAGCATCCCGCCCGGCGCCAGCCCGTGACGGACCGCGAGCTTCACCTCGGCCAGTTCTGCGACGGTGTTGATTCCGTATTGGCCCAGATGATCGGCGGCAACGTTGGTCACGACCGCCGCCCGCGCCCGCGTCACCGGCACGCCCCGGCGCAGGATGCCGCCGCGCGCGACCTCCAGCACCGCAAGTTCGGCCTTGCCGTCGCGCAAGAGCAGCCGCGCCCCGGCGGGGCCGGAATAGTCGCCCCGGTCGAGGATCGCGTCGCCGACCTTGACGAACTCGGTCGACGACAGGCCGGCGGTCAGCCCCGCCGCCTGCCCCATCGCCGCGATCAGCCGTGTGGTGGTGGTCTTGCCGTTGGTGCCGGTGACCAGCGCCAGCGGAATGTCGTGCAGCACCGCCCAGTCGGGTGCGGCCGGCAGGTCGGCGGTTTCCCAGGTCTGCCCGCCGATCCCGTGACCCAGCGTCAGCGCATCGTCGTCCAGCAGCCGGTCGATGCCGCGATCCGCCGCCTCGTCCAGCAGGGACAGCAGACGCGGATCGGCCTCGGTCGCGGCGACGATGCGCAGGTCGGCGGCCAGACAGGGTAGCCGCGTGCAGGGCAGGCCCAGCAGTTCCGACGCGGCCAGATACCAGCCGGCCTCGATCACATAGGCGGCGGTGAACAGCTGGTCGGCGGGCGCGGCGACGAACAGGCTCGCGCCCCCGTCGAACAGGCGGGCGCGGGGTTCCGCGTCGCCCCACCCCATGCCGTCCAGCAGCGCCCGCACCCGGTCCTGCCAGCGGTCCAGCACGTCGCCCGCCGGCCAGCCGGGGGTCAGCGCATCGCCCACCGCCCCGGTCTGCGGCCCGAAAAGGTTCGGCCCCAGCAGGCGGCGGCAACTGTCTAGGACCAGCCGCGCATCCTCCGGCAAGGCCAGGACCAGCGCCGCCTGCATCTGCTCCGAACTGGCAGCCACGGGGTCAGTCCGCCTCTTCGACCGCGCCGCGCGCCAGCCGCACCCCGCGTTCGTCGCGGATCAGCTGGTCGCCGCCCGCCAGCAGGTCTTCGAACCCGACGGCGGGGCGGTCGGGCTTGACCGGCGGATGGGCGATGGCTTCGCGTTCGGCCTTCTTGAAATAGATGATCTGCTTCCACGACCGGGCCAGTTCGTCGGCAAAGACCACCAGCAGATCGCCCGGCCGCGCCGCCGCGAGCCCGGCCTCGATTGCCTCGACCTCGCTGTCGATCAGGGTGATCTGGGCCTTCTTGACCCCGGCCTTGAGGAGTTCGGCCTTCAGCATCTTCGGCACTTCCATCTCGCCCCGCCCGCGCCGGTCATCGTCGGGCTTGAGGAAATAGTGATCGAAATGCCCCGCCAGCTCCTGCGCCGCCGCCACGATATCCTCGTCGCGCCGGTCGCCGGGCATGGCCGCGACCACCAGCCGGCGGCCCTTCACGTCCAGCCGGTCGGCCAGCCCCGCCATCGCGCCGATGGCAGCGGGGTTGTGGCCATAGTCGAGGATCACCTTGAACGGATGCTCGTCAAAGACGTTGGTGCGCCCCGGCGCCTGGAAGAAGGACGTGTCGAAGGTCCGCAGCCCGTGGCGGATGTTGTCGAGATCGAGCCCGAAGGAATAGGCCATCGCGCAGGCGAACATGGCGTTCTGCACATTGTAGAGCGCCTTGCCCTCGATGGTCGCCGGGATCAGGTGCGACCACAGGACCGGCAGGTGCAGGCCCTTGGCGTAGATGGTGATCATGTCGCCGTTCATCGCCTTTTCCAGCACGACGGCGCGGCCGCCGGCGCGGATATGTTCCTTCACCAGCGGATGGTCGGAGTTCATGGTGACATAGCAGATGTGGGTGGCGTGGCAGAAATCGGCCATCCGCAGGCAATGCAGGTCGTCGGCGTTCAGGACCACCGTGTCGGTGGCGGTCTCGACCACCACCCGCTTGACGACCGCCAGTTCATCGAGCGTGTTGATGCCGCCCATGCCCAGATGGTCGGCGGCCACGTTCAGGCAGGCCGAGACGTCGCAACGCTGATAGCCGAGGCCGGAGCGCACCAGCCCGCCGCGCGCGGTTTCCATCACCGCGAAATCGACGGACGGATCGCGCAGCACCATCTGCGCCGAGGCCGGGCCGGTCATGTCGCCCTTCACCGTCAGCTTGCCGTCGACATAGACCCCGTCGGTCGAGGTCATGCCGACGATCCGGCCCGAGGATTTCATGATGTGGGCCAGCATCCGACTGGTCGTCGTCTTGCCGTTGGTGCCGGTGATCGCGCCGATCGGGATGCGCGACTGGGTGCCTGGCGGAAAGAGCATGTCCATCACCTTGCCCGACACGTCGCGCGGCTGGCCTTCGGACGGGGCCACATGCATGCGGAAGCCCGGCGCCGCATTCACCTCGACGATGGCGCCGCCGATGTCCTTGTAGCTTTTGGTGATGTCGGGCGTCAGGAAATCGACGCCGCCCACGTCAAGCCCCACCGCCTTGATGGTGCGTTCGGCCATGTCGCGGTTGTCGGGGTGGCAGACGTCGGTCATGTCGATGGCGGTGCCGCCGGTCGACAGGTTGGCGGTCGAGCGCAGGTAGAAGACCTCGCCCTTCGGCAGGACCGTCTCGGCGGTGTGGCCGGCGTCGGCCATCAGCCGTTCGGCCTGGGCGTCCAGTTCCAGGTTGGTCAGCACCTTTTCATGCCCGATCCCCCGGCGCGGATCGCTGTTCACGATGTCGATGAGTTGCGCGATCGTATGCTTGCCGTCACCGACCACATGGCCCGGCACCCGCTTGGCCACGGCGACCAGTTCGCCGTTCACGACCAGCATCCGGTGATCCATCCCGGTGATGAACTGTTCGACCAGGATACCCCGGCTTTTCGACTGGGCTTTCGCCTCGTGGAAGGCAACCTCGACCTGCGCATCCTCGGTCAGGTTGATCGACACGCCGCGCCCGTGGTTGCCGTCGAGCGGCTTGACCACCACCGGATAGCCGATGCGCCGCGCCGCCCGGGCCGCGTCCGTCGGCGAATAGACCAGGCGCTGCTGGGGAACCGGCAGGCCGAGGTCGTTCAGCATGTTGTGGGTGTCTTCCTTGTCGCAGGAAATCTCGACGGCGATGTGCTTGGTCTGGCTGGTGATCGTGGCCTGGATGCGCTGCTGGAACTTGCCGTGCCCGAATTGCACCAGCGAATTGTTGTTGAGGCGAATCCACGGGATGTCGCGTTCCTCGGCGGCCTTCACCAGCGATCCGGTCGAGGGTCCGAATTCGCGCCGCTGGGCCGAGAGGATGAAGCTTTTCAGCTCGGCCGGAAAGTCGAACTCGTCGTCATATTCGTAGTCGGTCAGCTTCTTCACCGCGTCCGGCAAGAGATGCATCAACAGCCGGATCGCCAGCCGCCCGGCATCGAGCCCGACATCGCGCTGGTGATATTCGTAGACCAGGTTGTACTGACCCGGCACCCCGGTCCCGCGCGTGCGCCCGAAGGTGACGTCGGACCCGGCGGCGCCCTGGATTTCCAGCGCCACATGCTCGGCCACATGGCCAAGCCAGGTGCCCTCGCCTTCGCGCAGCCGGCGGATCAGCCCGCCCGGTTCGCGGTAGGAACAGCCATGTTCGCGCAGGCCCGGCAGCGCCTCGACCAGTCCGTCGATCCACTGGTCGCCGAGCTTCGCCGAGGGCCAGTCCTCCAGCACTCCCAGATCGACGACATGCCGTATGACGGGAAAACCCGCCCAGACATTCGGACCGACGAACACGTTGGTCGAGACAATCTTCATGGGCGGGTCTCCTTCCTGTCAGGCTTTTCTATTGTGGTCTGCCCTGCCCCGGCTGGTTCGGCAAAGCGCAGAAGGCGGCATGGTCGTCCGGCGGATAGGCATGGCGGCCGACCAGATCATAGCGGCAGCCTTCGCCCATCACGTCGACCTTCAGGCCCAGAAGGGTCAGCGCCTGTCCCGGCCGCGCCTCCCACATCGACGAATGGCTGAGGTTCGCGGCATCGACCACCGTGACGGTGCCGGCGCCCACCACCTCGAACACCCCGTCGGGGCCGATGAAGGCGGCGGTATCCTCGTCGATGCCGAGACCGATCAGGAACGGATTGTAGCTTGCCGCCGCCAGGAGCCGGCCCAGCCGGTTCCGCTGGGTGAAATGCTGGTCGATGATGACCGCGTTGGTCAGGCCGAGGCCGGGCGCAAGGCTGACCGCGCCTTCGGCCGGGGCGGAATTGCTGTCGCCGCCGGCGATCATGTGTTCGGACATGATCGAGGCGCCGGCCGAGGTGCCGGCGACCGGAATGCCCGCGGCGTTGCGGCGGCGGATGCGCTGGGCGATGCCGGTGCCGCCGAGGATGGTGGACAGGCGCAACTGGTTGCCGCCGGTCAGGAAGATGCCGGTGGCCTTGTCCAGCATGTCGAGATAGCGGGGATTGTCGCAATCCGCCCGGCTGGTGATCGGCAGGAAATCGACCTCGGCCGCGCCCAGGTCGCGGAACAGCCGGTTATAGTCGGACCCGGTGGTTTCCAGCTCGGAGGCGGTCGGGATGACCACGATGTCGGACCCCGCGCCGCCGGACAGTTCGACGAAGCGCCGGTGGATGCGGCGTTCCTTCGCCCGATCCTCGCCGCCACCGATGGGGATGATGAAGCCGCGATCCATATTCGCATTGACACGTGCCGGGCACATTCCGTTTGCGTATCCCAAGAGCGCCGTTGAAGGCTGTTGCGTATCCCCCCAAGCCATCCGCCCGCCACCGGGACGGGGACGGCACCCCCGATGGCTCCACTCTGGCGAAGCCGGCGACGGCCCGCAAGGGGGGATTATTGCAGGCGGAAACGACGGACGGTGCGGCTCAGACGCCGACCGGCTGGCGGGCAGCGTCGGCGCCGGGCGCGGCGTCGGGCTGCGGGGCGGGCCCCTGCCAGCGGGCGAGAACCTGGTCGTGCAGGCGCAGGATCGGCGGCGCATCCAGTTCCTGCGGCGTGGTGAACAGCCGGACCCTGCCCGGCCGCGCCGGCAACGCCGGCAGCGAGGTGCGGGCGATCAGCACCGGCGCCAGGATCATCGGCACCACCACCGGCAACACCCACCAGAAGATGTGGGTGGTCAGGAAATGGGCGATGACGAGGCCCAGCACCCCGAAGAAGACGATGAAGCGGCTGGCCTCCCACGCCTCGGCCAGCGACAGGTCGGCGCCGCCGCGGCGGTTCGCCGGCCAGCCGCCGTCGCGGCCCATCAGCACCTGCACGACCGACCGGGTCTGGTAGGCCATCAGCACCGGGGCGAGCAGGCTGAGCAGCACGAAGTCCGACAGGACCGACTTCAGCGCCGCCCCGGTCCCGCCGAAGCCGCGGCTGCGCCCGGTCAGGATCGCCTCGGCGGCGGTCAGGAGCTTGGGCATGATCAAGAGGCCGAAGATGCCGATCGACAGGCCGATGGCCTTGGCGGTCTCGTCGCTGGGAAAGACCGGAAACAGCTGGTAGGGATCGGGGAAATAGTTGGGCGGCGGCTGGGTCATCCGGTCGGCGATGACGCTGATCAGGAACAGCGCCCACAGGACCGGCGCGACATAGGCAAAGACGCCCTGCATGAAGACGAACCGGCTCCAGCTGCGCAGGCCGGGGGCCATCAGCACCCGGACGTGCTGGAGATTGCCCTGGCACCAGCGCCGGTCGCGCTTGGCATGTTCGACGACGCTTTCGGGGCCTTCCTCGTAGGAGCCCTTGAGGTCGGTATCCAGCCGGACTGTCCAGCCGCCGCGCGCCAGAAGCGCCGCCTCGACATAATCGTGGCTGAGGATATGGCCGCCGAAGGGCGGCGGCCCGGACAGCACCGGCAGCCCGCAGCATTCGGCGAAGGCCTTGACCCGCACCAGCGCATTGTGCCCCCAGAACGGCCCGGTATTGCCCTGCAGCCGCGACAGGCCGCGCGAAAATACCGGCGAGAAGAAGGCGGCGGCAAACTGCATCACCCGGCCGAAGACCGAACTGGCGCGCACCACCACCGGCAGGGTCTGCAGCAGGCCGAGGCCCGGCTCGGCCTCCATCCGGCGAACCATCTCCACCAGCGTCGCGCCTTCCATCAGGCTGTCGGCGTCAAGGATCAGCGCATAGTCGTAGGCTCCGCCCGACCGGGCGAAGAAATCCTCGATGTTGCCGGCCTTGCGCCCGGTGTTCACGGTCCGGCGGCGGTAGAAAAGCCGCCCCTCGCCGCCCGTGTCGGCCATCAGCCGCGCGAACCACAGTTCTTCGTTGCGGGCGAGGTTCGGGTCGCGGGTATCGGACAGGATCGCATAGTGGACGGTTGCGTCGGTCGCCTCGCCCACCGACTGCATGATCGCCGCCACCCGGGCGAACGTCACCACCGGGTCTTCGTTGCAGATCGGCACCAGCACGACGGTCCGGCCCTTGATCGGGCCTTCGTGGCGCCGCACCACCGGCGGCAGCCACTTCAGCCCGATCAGGCCGAGCGAGGCGCCCCAGGCCAGCCAGCAGGTCGACAGGAACAGGAACAGTGAACTGACCAGCGCCAGCGGCGTCAGGCCGTTGGCGGCCGTATATTGCAGGAACAGCGCCGCCGCCCAGGCCCCGGTCAGCACCGCGGCGACAAAGGCCACGGTACGCAGAACCAGCACCCCGACCGGCGCATCGGCGCGGCCGTGCAGGGGGCCGGGCATGGCTCAGACCCCGGCAGACTGCTGGCGGCTGGCGGCGAAGAGTCGCAGAGAGGACAACAGCGGCAGCGGACGCTCGATCACCTGAGTCGGCATGGCAAGCGGCGCGTCGGGCAGCCGGCCCGCCGCCAGCCGCAGCACCCGGTCCTGTTCGGCCGCATCGACGATCACCGCGTCGCCGTTCATTATCGGACCGTTCATCATCATGGCTTCACCCACTGGCACATCCAGATTTCCGACAGTTTCTTCTCATAGCCCGCAACATGGGCCGAAATCTCGCACACAACCCCCTGTTCAGAGGCGATATCCATAACCAGCCGCCAGGTATCGGTTCCGTCGATCTTGTGCAGGGTGACGACGTCGGTCTTGCCGTTGGTCACGGTGACGACCGGCTTGATGTCGGCATTGTCACCTGGCAGACGTCCCAGCAGCCCGCCCTGGAAGTCGATGGCGTATTTGCGTGTGTCGGGCGGATTGTCAAGACCCGCCGGCCCGCCAATGCCCGTCCTGGTGGCCACGACGATGGCGCGCGGGTCGGTTTCGGCGGGGGGCAGCTTACCCCAGTGCAGCCGATAGGCTATTTCCAGCATGTCGCCGGGCGCCGGTTTGTGTTCGGGCACCCAGTAGGCAACGATGTTGTCGTGGGTTTCGAGGTTCGAGGGAATCTCGACCAGACGGATGGCGCCGGCACCCCAGTCGCCGATCGGCTCGACATCGACCGAGGGGCGGCGTTCGTAGTGGGATTCGTCATCCTCATAGGCCGCGAACGATCGTTCACGCTGCATCAGGCCGAAACGCTGCGGGCGCTTTTCCTCGAAGTAGGAGCTGGCCAGCTGCAGCGGATTGTTCAGCGGCCGCCAGATCACATCGCCGTCGGCGCGCACCACACGCAGCCCGTCGCTGTCGTGGACCTGATGGCGGTAGTCGTCGAACCGCGAACGGTTGTTGTCCGAGAAGAGGAACATCGAGGTCAGGGGCGCGATGCCCAACTCCTCGACCGCGGCGCGGAAGAAGATGCGGGCCGTCACCTCGACCGTGGTGTCGGCGCCCGGGGTGATGACGAAGCGGTAGGCGCCGGTCACGCTGGTGCTGTCGAGCGCGGCAAAGACCGTCACCGTCTGGTCGCCCGGCGCCGGGCGCTGCATCCAGAAGGCGGTGAACTTGGGGAATTCCTCGGCCGTCGACAGGCCGGTGTTGATCGCCAGCCCGCGCGCCGACATGCCATAGGCATTGTCCTGGCCGAGCGCCCGGAAGTAGCTGGCGCCCACGAACGAGATGACTTCGTCGAACACGTCGAGCCGGTTCAGCGGGTAATAGAGCTTGACCCCCGCGACCCCCGGCAGGGTGAAGTTCGCCGGCACCTTCTGCGCCAGCTGGTGGCGATATTCGAAATCGCTGGTGGTGAAGGCCATCGGCGTCGCCTTGCCGCCGGCGACCTCGTAGACCAGCACCGGCTCCTTGAACAGCCAGCCGACGTGGAACGGCACCAGATGCCAGTCCATGCCCGGATCGGCCCAGCGAGTGCGGCTGGGGGCGAACTGGATCAGCTTGTATTCGTCGTAGGTCAGTTGCGCCAGGAAGTCCGGCAGCGCGACCGGCGCGGGGCTCGCCCCCTTGGCGCTGTTCTGCATCATCGCGGTCAGCACGTCGAAGTCGAATGGCGCCGGCTGCGGCAGGACCACCTCGCCGGTGGTGGCGCTGTCGGCCAGCAGGGATGTCGGCAGCGCGGTCGTCGTCATCAGCGCGCCAAGTGCCACACCGCGCGTCAGGACCGCGCGCCGCGAGACAAGTTGTTTGTTCATCCCCACTCTTCCCGTCGCTCTGCCGTTGCGGGCAAAATGCGCCCCTCAGTCACATATCGGCAGCATGATTTCCAGACACGTTCCCGTGCGGAGCGCGCAATCCCCGATTTCGCGGAAAATGTAAAGATGCCGCAAACATAGCTGCCTGGCGAAACGGCACATTAGGCGCATTCCTGCCGCAGCGGGGGGCTGTTCCGTCATGCGCGGCGCGGCCAGCGGCGCCTGGCGAGAATCGGGGCGCATAAAAAACCGCGCGCGGCCCTTGACCTTCCCATGGTGGGAACCCCCATCTATCCTGGCAGGACCAACGCCCCCCGGAGTGATCATGCCTTCCGCCCTGCCCGCCCGCGCCGAACCGCCGACCCCGCAATCCACCCTGTCGCTGCCGGTCGAGGGCATGAGCTGCGCCTCGTGTGTCGGGCGGGTCGAACGGGCGCTGAAGGCGGTTCCCGGCGTGGCCGGAGCCGAGGTCAACCTTCTGTCGGGCCGCGCCGCGGTGACGCTGGATGCCCCGGTCAGCCGCGCCGATCTGGCGGCGGCGGTCGGCAAGGCCGGCTATGCGGTTCCCGACGTCGCCACTGACCTCGCCATCGCCGGCATGACCTGCGCATCCTGCGTCGGCCGGGTGGAGCGGGCGCTGGCGGCGGTGCCGGGCGTCACGTCGGCCACGGTGAACCTGGCGACCGAACGGGCCAGCGTCACCGGCAGCGCCGGGGTCGAGGATCTGGTCGCCGCCGTAGCCCGCGCCGGATACGAGGCCCGCCCCGCGACCGACAGCCTTGCGGCCGAGGCCGAACAGGCCGCCCGCAAGGACAAGGAGGCGGCCGAGTTGCGCCGCGACCTGACCTTCGCCGCCGTCCTGACCCTGCCGGTCTTCGTGCTGGAAATGGGCGGCCATCTGGTTCCCGGCTTTCACCACCTGATCGCCATGACCATCGGCATGCAGGCCAACTGGATCGTTCAGGCGATCCTGTCCGGGCTGGTGCTGGCCGGGCCGGGGCGGCGCTTCTTCCGCACGGGCGTGCCGGCGCTGTTGCACGGCGGGCCGGACATGAACAGCCTGGTGGCGCTGGGGACCGGGGCCGCCTATGCCTATTCGTCGGTGGCGACCTTCGCGCCGGCCTTGCTGCCGCCCGGCACCGTCAATGTCTATTACGAAGCCGCGGCGCTGATCGTCACCCTGATCCTGCTCGGCCGCATGCTGGAGGCGCAGGCCAAGGGCCGCACCTCGCTGGCGATCCGGCGGCTGATCGGCCTGCAGCCGCGCACCGCGCGGCTGTGGCGGGCGGGCGCCATCGCCGAGGTTCCGGTCGCCGACATCCGGCTGGGCGACATCATCGACATGCGCCCCGGCGACCGGGTGCCGGTCGACGGCGAGCTGACCGAAGGCGAAAGCTGGGTCGACGAGGCGATGATCACCGGCGAGCCCCTGCCGGTCGCCAAGGGACCGGGCGCGCACGTCGTCGGCGGAACCGTCAACCAGACCGGCGCCTTCCGGTTCCGCGCCACGGCGGTCGGCGGCGCCACCCTGCTGGCCCAGATCATCCGCATGGTCGAGGCCGCGCAGGCCGGCAAGCTGCCGGTTCAGGCGCTCGTGGACCGCATCACCCTGTGGTTCGTCCCCGCCGTCATCGCCCTGGCGGCGCTGAGCTTCGGCCTGTGGCTGGCCTTCGGCCCCGACCCCAGGCTCAGCTATGCGCTGGTCAACGCCGTCGCCGTCCTCATCATCGCCTGCCCCTGCGCGATGGGCCTCGCCACCCCGACCGCGATCATGGCCGCGACCGGGCGCGGCGCCGAACTGGGCATCCTCTTTCGCAAGGGTGACGCGCTGCAGCGGCTGAAAGAGGTCCGCACCGTCGCCTTCGACAAGACCGGCACCCTGACCGAGGGCCACCCGCAGCTGACCGATCTGGTCACCGCCCCCGGCTTCGCCCGCGCCGAGGTGCTGGCGGCTGTTGCGGCGGTCGAGGCGCGCTCCGAACATCCCATCGCCCGCGCCCTTGTCGCGGCGGCCGAAGCCGAGGGGCTGGCCCTGGCCCCCGCCGCAGGCTTCGCCGCCCTGCCCGGCATGGGCGTCACCGCCCAGGTCGGCGGCCGTGCCGTCACCGTGGGCGCTGACCGCCAGATGGCTGGCCTCGGGCTGGACGTGACGCCCTTCGCCGACACGGCGCAGGCGCTGGCCCGCCAGGGCCGCACGCCCCTCTACGCCGCCATCGACGGGCGGCTGGCGGCGATCCTGGCGGTCGCCGACCCGGTGAAGCCCGGCGCCGCCGCCACGGTCCGCGCCCTGCAGGAGCTGGGGCTGGAGGTGGCGATGATCAGCGGCGACAATCGCCTGACCGCCGAGGCCGTCGCCGCGACGCTGGGCATCGGCAAGGTGATCGCCGAGGTCCTGCCCGCCGGCAAGGTCGAGGCGCTGCGCCACCTGCAGGAGACGAACGGCCCGGTCGCCTTCGTCGGCGACGGCATCAACGACGCCCCGGCGCTGGCCGCGGCCTCGGTCGGCATCGCGGTCGGCACCGGCACCGAGGTCTCGATCGAGGCGGCCGACGTCGTGCTGGTCTCGGGCAGCCTCGCCGCCCTGCCGGGCGCCATCGCCCTGTCGATCGCCACCATGCGCAACATCGGCCAGAACCTGTTCTGGGCCTTCGCCTACAATGCCGCGCTGATCCCCTTGGCGGCGGGCGCGCTCTACCCGGCGGCGGGGCTTTTGCTGTCGCCGGTCGCGGCGGCGGCGGCGATGGCCATGTCGAGCGTCTTTGTCGTGGGCAACGCGCTCCGCCTTGCCCGCTTCCGCCCCCCGTCGCCGGAGCAGCGCGCATGAACATCGGACAGGCAGCCCGCGCCTCGGGCGTATCGGCCAAGATGATCCGCTATTACGAGGAGATCGGCCTGATCCCCGCCGCCGGGCGCAGCGCCGCCGGCTACCGGACCTATTCCGCGTCCGACGTGCAGATGCTGCGCTTCGTCCGCCGGGCCCGCGACCTCGGCTTTCCGGTCGCGGCCATCGCCGAGTTGCTGGCGCTGTGGCGCGACCGCTCCCGCCACAGCGCCGACGTGCGCCGGCTGGCCGAGGACCGCATCGCCGGCCTGCGCCAGAGGATCAGCGACCTTCAGGGCATGGTCGCGACGCTGGAAACGCTGGTGGCCGGCTGCGCCGGCGACGACCGGCCTGACTGCCCGATCCTGGCCAATTTCGCCGATGCCGGCTCCGTCGCGCCCGACCCCGCGCACCATCCGAGCGTGGACAGACCGCACTCCTCTGGCTAGCCTTGCCCGGACCGGCAACCCAACAGGTGACATGCCCGACAGCTACGACGCCCTCATCGCCTCGCCCGGCTGGCAAGCCGACCTGCTGGCCCTGAACCGGTGCCTGGTCGACAGCCTTGTCGCCGCAGGCGAGCCGCCGCTGGTCGGCGGCAATCCCTTCTACCGGCACATGCAGCAGGACAGCATCCTGACCAGCAAGTACATGACCCGCAACGACCGCAAGCGCAGGCGGCTGTTCGACATCGCCCGTCTCGGCCGGACGCTGTTCGAGATCGGTGTCAACGGCGGCCACGGGCTGCTTCTGGAAAAATCCGCCAACCCCGCGCTCTTGTGCACCGGCATCGACCTCTGCCAGACCTCGGGCTTCGGCCACCCGCGCGCCGACATCTATTGCCCGGCAGCGATGGACTGGCTGTCGCGGCGCTTTCCCGGCGACATGCGCTTTCTGGTCGGCAACTCTTCCGACCTGCTGCCCGCCTATGTCCGCGACCATGCCGGAGCCGCCATCGACATCCTCAGGATCGACGGCGCACGGTCGAATTACTACAGCGATTTCATAATGCTCCGCCCGCTTCTTCACGCAGGCAGCCTGGTTATCTTCGATGACCCGCGCTGGTCGGTCGCCCGCGCCGGGATCGAACGGGCGATGGCCGAGGGGCTCCTGACCCCCGACCCGCGCTTTTCGCAGGCCGAGACGCTGTTCGACGGGGACGCGGTGATGCGGCTGACCTAGCCGACCAACCGGCGGTACATGTGCCAGCTGGCATGGCCAAGGATCGGCAGGACGACGAACAGGCCCAAGAACAGCGGCGCCATGCCCAGGGCCAGCAGGACTGTGATCAGCGCCCCCCACAGCGCCATCACCCAGGGATTGGCCAGCACCGCCTGAAAACTGACGATCATCGCCGAGATGAAATCGACGTCGCGCTCCAGAAGCATCGGCAGGCCTGCGACCGTCATGCAGAACAAAACCCCGGCGAACCCCGCGCCGATCAGCGTGCCGATGGCCAGCATCAAGGGCCCCCGCCCGGTCAGGAAATAGCTCGCCAGCCCCCCGGCCGAGGCCGACTGCGGCGACAGGCCCAGGAACAGCGCAAACAGCGCATGGCCCACGAACACCCAGAACAGGAAGACGACCAGAATCACCGCCGCCAGCGACGGCAGCTGGCGGTTACGCTGCGCCAAGACCACCCCCAGCACCGCGCCCCAGCCAAGCGGCGCCCCCGCCTCGATCCGGCGGCTGACCTCGTAAAGCCCGACCGCCGCGAAGGGCGCCAGCAGCGGAAACCCCGCCACCAGCGGGATCAGCCACCATTCCTGCCCGGCCCGTGTCGCCGCGAACCAGAACAGAAGCCCGCCCGCCACATAGACCGCGCTGAAGAACAGCCCGAAGGCCGGCGCCCTGAGAAAGTCGCCCAAACCCGCCCTCAGCGCCGCGCCGATGGCGCCCGGCGCAACCTCCATCGGCTCGGGCAACTCGCCCGCGTTTCCGTCCGGCCCGTCCATCCCGACGCCTCCCCGCTCTCCCTGACGGAAAGTCTAGGTTCGGCCCCCTCGCCCGGCAAGAGCCCTCAGCCCTGCCCGGCATCGCGGCGGGCGATCCAGTCATGGGCGGGATCGTTGGCGAAGCGCCAGTTGCGCCGCGGCCCGGCCATGACGTTCAGGTAATAAAGCTCATAGCCATAGGGCGCGCCGCAGGGATGGTGGCCGCGCGGCACCAGCACCACGTCGTGATCGGCGACCGCCATCGTCTCGTCCAGGCTGCCATCCTCGGTATAGACGCGCTGGACGCCGAACCCCCGCGCCGGGTTCAGCCGGTGGTAATAGGTCTCCTCGAGATAGGTCATGCGCGGAAAGTCATCCTCGTCATGACGGTGCGGCGGGTAAGAGGACCAGTGCCCCGCGGGGGTAAAGACCTCGGTCACCAGAAGGCTGTCGGCGCAATCCTCGCCCTCCATGGCGATATTGTGGACATGGCGGGTATTGGTGCCCTTCCCGCGCGGGGTCAGCACGATCCCGTCCGGCCCGATCCGCCGCGCCGGATGGCCCGCCCGTCCGGGCGCCGAACAGACCGCCAGCGTGCAATCGGTCCTGGCCAGCGCCTCCCAATGACTGCCCGACGGGACGTAAAGACAATGCGGCGGGGTCTTCTCGAAGACATTCATCCGCGCGCCCAGAGCCCCGAAATCGACGCCACCCGCCGAAATCCTTGCCTTGCCCTCGACCAGCACCAGGATCACCTCGCGCCCGCCCGCGGCCGGCCCGGTCGCCTCGGCCACCGATTCGCCGGCCGCCAGCCGGTAAAGCGCAAAGCCGACATAGGACCAGCCGGCGCTTTTCGGGCTGATGTCATGGACCTTGCCGCTGGTTCCCGCCGGGCGCCGCAACAGCCGCATGGCGCTTCTCCCTTTTTCCTTGTCCCAATACTCCGGTGGGGTCCGGGGAGGCAGCGCCTCCCCGGTCTTTTCTCAGATCAACCCCGCCTCGCGCGCCAGCCGCTTCAGCGTCGCCAGCCCCAGCGTCTGATACAGAAGCGGGTTGCGCACGTTGGGGTCCTGTTCCGCCTCGATGACGATCCAGCCATCGTAGCCAGCCCCGGCCAGTTCCTTCAACAGGGGCCCGAAGTCGATCCCGCCCTCCTGGTCGCCCGGCACGGTGAAAGCCCCGGCGATGACGCCTTGCAGGAACGACAGCCCCTCGCCCCGCACCCGCGCGATCGCCCCGGGCCGGATATTCTTGGCATGGAAATGGCGCACCCGGCCAATGTGCTTCTTCAGCACCGCCGCCGGGTCGCCGCCACCAAAGGCGCAGTGGCCGGCGTCGAACAGAAGATGCACATGCGGCCCGGTCGCCGCCATCAGCGCGTCGATCTCCTCGGGGCTTTCGACGATGGTGCCCATGTGGTGATGGTAGACCAGCGTCACGCCCTCGCCGGCCAGCCAGGCGGCAAAGGCTTCGAGCTTCCGCCCGAAGGCCGCCATCCCGGCCGCCGTCAGGCGCGGACGGTCGTTCACCGGCCGCCCCGCGTCGCCGTGGATGGCGTTCGACGTCTCGCAGACGATGCAGACCTTGCAGCCATTGTGCTTCAGCTTCGCCAGATGCGGCCCGACCGCCGCGATCTCGTTCTCGACCGACCGGACGAGCAGGTTGGTCGAATACCAGCCCGAGATGAACTTCAGCCCGTAACCGGCCAGAAGCGCGCGCAATTCCTCGGGATCTTCCGGCCAGCGATGACCGTTCTCGATCCCGTCGAAGCCGATCTGGCGGCCGGCCTCGTCGAGGATGCGCGTGGTGGGAATGTCGGCGCCGATCGAACGGTCGTCGTCGTTGGCCCAGGCGATGGGGTTGGTTCCGAACTGTATCACGTCTGCCTCTCAATCCGCGCGCCGGAGCCCGAGCGCGTCCTCATATGTCTTGCGCGCCGCCCGGACCTCGGCCCGGCCGGACACCTCGGGGACCGCCACGTCCCACCAGTGGCCGCCGGCCTCGGTCGATGGGCCGGGGTCGGTGTCAATGACGATGACCACCGGCAGGGCCGCGCCTTTCGCCGCGCGAAGCTGCGCCTCCAGATCGCTGATATCCCTGGCCTTCACCGCCCTGGCCCCCATCGAGGCCGCATGGGCCACGAAGTCGATGGCCGAGGGGTTCACATGATGGCTGTCGTCCAGAAGGTTGTTGAAGGACGCGCCGCCGGTCGCCTGTTGCAGCCGGTTGATGCAGCCATAGCCGCGGTTGTCGGTCACGACCACGGTGAAGGGCACCCCCATCATCACCGCCGTCGCCAGTTCCGAGTTGGCCATCATGTAGCTGCCGTCGCCGACCATGCAGACCACGTCCGCATCCGGCCGCGCCATCCTGATCCCGAGCGCCCCGGCGATCTCGTAGCCCATGCAGGAAAAGCCGTATTCCATGTGATAGCCGCCCTGCGCGGCATCCCAGATCTTGTGCAACTCGCCCGGCATGGTGCCTGCGGCGCCCATCACCACCGTATCCTTGCCCGAGGTGCGCTGCACCGCGCCGATCACCTGCGCGTCGGTCGGCAGCGCATTGCCCGCCCCCGGCGCGGCCTTGACGGCGCCGGTCGCGGCGGACCAGTCGGCCTTCAGCGCGTCATTGACCTGCCATCTCTGCGATCCGATAGCCTTTCCAATAGCATCCAGCGCGATCTTCGCGTCGGAAACCAGGCTGATCGCGCCGTGCTTGAAGGCATCGTAAGGCTGGACGTTGATCGACAGGATCTTCCGCGCCGGGTTCTGGAACAGCGACCAGGAGCCGGTGGTGAAATCCTGAAACCGCGTGCCGACGCCGATCACCAGGTCGGCCGCCGCGCAGGCGGCATTGGCCGCCGCGCCGCCGGTGACGCCCACCGGGCCGAAGTTCAGTGGATGGTCATGCGCCAAGGCCGACTTGCCGCCCTGAGTCTCGACCACCGGAATGTTGTGGCGGGTGGCAAAAGCCGCAAGGTCGGCCTCGGCGCCCGAATAGATCACGCCACCGCCGGCGACGATGACCGGAGCCTTCGCCGCCCTGATCGCGGCGATGGCGGCCGCAAGTTCGCCCGCATCCGGCTCGGGCCGGCGAATGTGCCAGACCCGTCCGGCAAAGAAGCTTTCGGGGTAATCGTAGGCCTCGGCCTGCACGTCCTGGCAGAAGGCCAGAGTCGCCGGGCCGCAGTCGGCCGGATCGGTCATCACCCGCAGCGCGCGCGGCAGGGCTGTCATGATCTGCTCGGGGCGGGTAATCCTGTCGAAATAACGGCTTACCGGACGAAACGCATCATTGGCGCTGACCGTCCCGTCACCGAAATCCTCGATCTGCTGCAAGACCGGATCGGGCGCGCGGTTGGCGAACACGTCGCCCGGCAGCAGCAGCACCGGCAGCCGGTTCACATGCGCCAGCGCCGCCGCCGTCACCAGGTTGAGCGCGCCCGGCCCGATCGAGGTCGTCACCGCCATCGCCCGGCGGCGCTTCGACGCCTTGGCATAGGCGATGGCGGCGTGGGCCATCGTCTGTTCATTGTGGCCGCGCCAGGTCGGAAAACGCTGCCGTTCGGCATAAAGCGCCTCGCCGATGCCGGCGACATTGCCGTGGCCGAAGATCGCCCACATGCCTTCGATGAACCGTTCGCCCTCCGGCGTCTTCTGCGCGCAGAGCCAGCGCACCGTCGCCTGCGCGGCGGTCAGTCTGATCGTTCCCATCACCTCGCCTCCGACGCGGCGCGGGCCGCGTCCCAGATGCCGCACAGGCGGCGGAAATTGTCTACCATCCGGGTTACGGCCACATCGTCGCCGATCTTGCCCGCCATCCAGTCGCGCGCGGCCTCCGCAAAGATCGTGCGGCCGACGGCGAAGCCCCGGACCAGCGGGTGGCGCGCGGCGAGCCGGAAACTGGAGGCGAGTTCATCCTCCGACTGGCCAAGTCCCAAGACCACGATCCCGCGGGTATGGGCGTCGTTCCGCTCGATGGCGGCGACTGCCTTGGCCCAAGCGGCATCCGACTGCATGGGCTCCAGCTTCCACCAGTCGGGAAAGATGCCGATGTCATAGAAACGCTGGATCAGCTTCGGCACGGTATCCTCGTCGACCGGGCCGACCTTGGACGGAATTATTTCCAGAAGGAATTCCAGACGGTTGCGGCGCGATGCTGCGAAAAGCCGCGTCAAGGTGGCCTCCTGTTCGGCCCGCATCTCGGCGCTGTCGTCGGGATGGCAGAAGCACAGGACCTTGACCACATGCGCCAGAGGCCATTCCGACAGGCCGCCGCAGTCCGGGCCGATCTCTGGCTCCAGCGTCAGGGGCCGCGAGCCCGGCCATTCGACCGGCCGGCCGATCCACAGGCCCTGCCCGGCGGCGCGATACAGCGCCGACCGGCCCAGGCGGCTGTCGCACAAAAGCCCATAGCCCGGACTCCCATCGGAGACCGTCGCTGCAGCATCCAGGCACAATTCCTTGAAACGGCCGATCTTTTCCGGGGTCGCGCCCGGCAGATCCTCAAGCTGCATCCGGTGGTCGAAGGCAAAGACCCGCATGGTCGACCAGTCGCCGCTGCGGTTGGTCGACCAGTGGATCTGTTCCAGGTCGCGGTCCTTCCTCAGCGCCCGGTCGCGCACGCCGCGATCCAGGAAGAACCGCAGTTCCTCCAGTGACGGATAGGCCGGGGTGCAGCCGTGGCGGCTGACGGCGAAGGCGCCGCAGGCATTGGCGTATTTCAGCGTCACCAGCCAGCTTTCGCCGTCGAGCCAGCCCTTCAGGAGGCCCGACATGAAGCCGTCGCCCGCACCCAGCACATTGAAGACCTCGATCGGAAAGCCGGGGCCGGTCTGGCCGGCGTCCAGACTGCCGGGGATCGCGCCGGTAAAGGCGACGGCCCCGGCCGCGCCCCGCTTGCAGACCAGCACCGCCCCCGACACCTTGCGCACCGCCCGCAGCGCCGCCAGCGTGTCGGTCGAGCCGCCGGCGATGTGAAATTCCTCTTCGGTGCCAACGATCAGGTCGAACAGGCTCAGGTGGCTTTGCAGCTTGGCCGTGACCTGATCCGAGGCGATGAAGCGGTTTTCGCCGTCGCCGTGGCCCGACAGGCCCCAGAGGTTCGGCCGATAGTCGATGTCCAGCGCCGTCCGCGCCCCGTGTTTGCGCGCGAGCCGCAGCGCCTTCAGCACCGCCGCCTCGGTCCGGGGATGCGACAGGTGCGTTCCGGTCGCCACCACCGCCCGCGTCTCGGCGATCAGGCTTTCGTCGATGTCATCCTCGCACAGCGCCATGTCGGCGCAATTCTCGCGGTAGAAGATCAGCGGAAACTGGTGTTCGTCGCGGATGCCCAGCAGCACCAGCGCGGTCAACCGTTCGCGGTCGGTGATGACGCCGCGCACATCGACGCCTTCGCGCGCCAGTTCCTCGCGGATGAAGCGGCCCATGTGTTCGTCGCCGACCCGGGTGATCAGCGCCGATTTCAGCCCCAGCCGCGCGGTGCCGGCGGCCATGTTGCAGGGCGAGCCGCCGATATACTTCTGGAACGATCCCATGTCCTCGAGCCGCCCGCCCACCTGCGCGCCGTAAAGGTCGACCGAGGCCCGGCCGATGGTGATGAGGTCGAGCGGCTTCATCCGGCCAGGACCTCGGATACCTTGACCGCGCGGCCCTCGGCCACCGACTTCAGTGCCGCTTCGGCCAGCGCCAGCGCCGCCAGACCGTCCTTGCCGTTCGGGCTGATCGCCGCGCCGTCGCTGATCGCGGCGATGAAGGCGGCGATTTCGGCGGCGTAGGCCTCGGTATAGCGTGTCATGAAAAAGTCATGCAATGGCGGGCGGTTGTAACCAGACCCTGAAGCTATTTCGATGGACACCGGGCGCTGGTTTTCGGCCGCCGCCATCCCCAAGGATCCGTGGACCTCGATCCTCTGGTCGTAGCCGTAGGTCGCCCGGCGCGAGTTCGAGATGATGCATTGCCGCCCCGATCCGGTGCGCAGGATGACCGAGACGCTGTCATAATCTTCGGCCTGGCCGATTTCGGGGTCGGTCAGGACGGCGGCGGCGGCCTGGACCGTCTCGACCTCCTCGCCCAGAAGGAAGCGGGCCATGTCGAAATCATGGATGGTCATGTCGCGAAAGATGCCGCCCGAGCTTTTGATATAGCTGACCGGCGGCGCGCCGGGATCGCGCGAGGTGATGGTCACCATTTCCACCTGGCCGATGCGGCCCTCGTCGATGGCGGCGCGGACGGCGCGGAAATGCGGATCGAAGCGGCGGTTGAAGCCGACCATCAGCTTGCCCCCGGCGGCTTCGACCACCTTCAGGCAGTCGCGCACCCGCTTCAGCGACAGATCGACCGGCTTTTCGCAGAAGATCGCCTTTCCGGCGCGGGCGAACCGTTCGATCAGGTCGGCGTGGGTGTCGGTCGGCGTGCAGATCACCACCGCGTCGATGTCTTTGGCGGCCTCGATCGCCGCGATGGTGCGGACATCGCAGCCATATTGATCGGCCACCGCCTGCGCGGCGGGCGCCATCGCGTCGGCCACCGCCACCAGCCGGGCCCGCGGGTCGGAGGTGATGGCCCTTGCATGCACCTTGCCGATGCGCCCCGCGCCCAGAAGCCCGAACCTGACTGTCATTTCATTCTCCTTCTGCGGACCGTGCCGGGGCGAGGCCCCGCCGGTTCCGTTCCTTCTGATTGCTGCTCGGCCGATCAGGCATAGGCGGCGTCGCTCGCGCCCTTCACGCCGGTGATGTAGCTGACAATGTCGTTGCCGTCGGTTTCGTCCTTGTTCAGCGACGCGACGATCCGGCCGCGGCGGAAGACGATGATCCGGTCCACAAGGTCGAAGACCTGGCGCAGGTTGTGCGAGATCAGGATCAGCGGCACGCCGCGCTCCTTCAACGCCCGGATGATATGTTCGACCTGCGCGGTTTCCTGCACGCCAAGCGCCGCCGTCGGTTCGTCCATGATGATGAGCTTGGAGGCGAAGGCGGCGGCGCGGGCAATCGCCACGCACTGGCGCTGGCCGCCCGACATGTTGCGGATGGTATTGGTGATGTCGGGGATCTTGACCCCTGTCTGCTCCAGCGCCCGGCGGGTCGCCTCGCGCATCGCCCGGCGGTCGAGAACCGAGAAGGGTCCAAGGTTCCAGCGGACGATCTCGCGCCCCAGATAGAGGTTCGACGGAACGTCAAGATCGTCCGCCAGGGCCAGGTTCTGGAAGACGGTTTCGATCCCGGCTTCACGCGCCTCCAGGGGGCCGGTGAAGCTGACGGGCTGGCCGTCGAACAGCACTTCGCCCGAGGTCCGCTGTTCGACGGCGGTGATCTGGCGCACGAAGGTCGACTTGCCCGCACCATTGTCACCGACAACCGCCACATGCTCGCCGTCGCGCAGCTGGAAGTTGGCGTCGATCAGCGCGTGGACCCCGCCGTAATGCTTGGTCAGGCCGCGCGTTTCCAGGATGATCCTGCTCATGGCCCTACCCCCTTGCCCGGCGTTTCTGGCGGGCCTGGTCGGCGACCACGGCGCCGACGATGATCACGCCCTTGATCATCTGCTGATAGAAGGCGTCGATCTTCAGGAAGGTGAACCCCGAGATGATGACGCCGAAGATCAGCGCCCCCAGCACCGTCCCGACGATGGAGCCGCGCCCTCCCGACAGCGAGATGCCCCCGATCACCGCCATGGCGATGGCGTCAAGCTCGTACATGACCCCCATCGACGCCTGCGCCGTCAGGTTCTTCGAGGTGACGACCAGCGCCGCGACCGCGGCCAGAATACCGGCGATGGAATAGACCAGCATCAGGTGCCGCTCGACATTGATGCCCGAGATGCGGGCGGCCTCGGCGTTCGAGCCGATGGCATAGGTGTGCTTGCCGTATTTCGTATAGGTCAGGGCCAGCTGGAACAGCGCCGCCAGCACCAGGAAGGTGACGACCGGCATGAAGCCGCCGAGCCCATTGCCGAAGAACTTGTAGGCCTCGACCGGGTTCGACACCGGCTGGCCCTTCGTCCACCAGTTGGAGACGCCGCGTGCCGTCACCATCATGCCCAGCGTGGCTATGAAGGGCGGGATCTTGGTGTAGGCGATCAGCGAGCCGTTGACGAGCCCGGCGATCAGCCCGCAGGCCAGCGCCACCAGGACCGGCACGATGACCGGCAGGTCAAGCCAGTGCTGGTTCCAGAACACCGCCTGGGTGAAATCCTGACCGTTGCGGGTGCCGGCCTGGGCGAAACTCATCGCCAGCATCGCCGTCGCCCCCACGACCGAACCCGACGACAGGTCGATGCCGCCGGTGATGATGACCTGCGTAACCCCCACGGCGATGATCCCGACGATCGAGACCTGAAGGATGATGATGTACAGCCGCTGCGTGTTCCAGATGAAGCTCTGGCCGATGAAGATCCAGCCCAGAACCTCGAAGATCGCGGCGATGGCGACCAGCGCCAGCAGCACGTTCAGTTCCGCCGGTCTTGGCCGTCTTGCCTGACGCGCCAGCGCGCCCCCGGTAGCCGTCGCATCGGTCATGTCGCGTTTCCCTCTCGCTCGGGCGCAAGGCGGGACGGCCCAGACCGGGCCGCCCCCGTGCGAAGATCAGTTCTTCTTCAGATAGTCGTTGATGTTGGCGGGGGTGACGAGTTGGAAGGGGATGTAGACCTTGTGCTCGACCTTCTCGCCCTTGGCGAGCTTCAGCGCCGCGTCGAGCGCGCCGGCACCCTGCCCGGCCGCATCCTGGAACACGGTCACGTCCAGATCGCCCGCCTGCATCGCCGCCAGCGCGTCCTGGGTGGCGTCGACGCCGCCCACGACCACCGCCTTCATGTCGGTGCCGGCCGCCTTCATCGCCTGGATCGCGCCGATGGCGGATTCGTCGTTGTTGGCGATCACCGCATCGAAGGCCGTGCCCGACGACAGCCAGTTGGTCATCAGGTTCTGCGCCTCGTCGCGGTTCCAGTTCGAGGTCTGCTTGTCGATGATGTTGACCTTGACCCCGCAGTCGGGCCCGCCGATCACGTCCATGATGTCCTGAGTGCGCTGGACGGCGGCCTGGTTCGACAGTTCGCCCATGATGACATAGGCGTTGGCCTCGGTCTTGCCCGCGTCCTTCAGAAGCTTGCAGACCTCCTTGGTCTCGAGCGTGCCGGATTCGGCCTCGTTCGAGGCGACGAAGGCCTGGTTGTCGGGCAGCGTGTCGACGTTGATCGGCTGGCGGTTGACGTAGACCAGCGGGATGTTGGCCTTGGCGGCGGCGTCCGACATGGCCTGGGTGGCCGAGGTGTCGACCGGGTTGACGATGATCGCCTTCACGCCCGAGGCGATGAAGTTGTTGATCTGGTCAAGCTGCTTGGCCACGTCGTTCTGCGCATCCTCGACCTGCAGGTTGACGCCATCCATGCCCTTGGCCTGTTCGATCATGCCGTTGCGCAGCACGGTCAGGAAGTTGTCGTCAAACTTGGCCATCGACACGCCGATGTCGTCGGCCAGCGCCGTG
Organism: Paracoccaceae bacterium; assembly: GCA_046348855.1. Classification (GTDB taxonomy): domain Bacteria; phylum Pseudomonadota; class Alphaproteobacteria; order Rhodobacterales; family Rhodobacteraceae; genus TMP-24. The sequence goes on from JAXMDK010000002.1 coordinate 119,099, forward strand.
CTGCCCAGAAGCGCGGCGAAGCCCGCGATCAACAGGGATTTCCTCATTTTGTCTTCCTCCCAAAAAGGGCGTCCGGCACGCCCCGATGACCGTAAACTGCCGGAGACCCCGTTCGGGGCCCTTCTCATCGCCGGGTCAGGCGGCCTTGGCGGCCAGTTCCGACCCGATGAAGTTCATGGATGTCGTCACGGCCGCCGCAGGATCGGCCAGCGCATGAATCTCGGGGGCGAAGGCTTCGAACGAAACCGGGCCGGACCAGCCGGCCGCCCGCAGGGCCGCCAGCTGTTCGACATTGCCCAGCCGGTCGTGGCTGTCGACCAGCACCCGGTGGGCGTCCATCATGTCGTCGGCCGCGACCGCCGGCGCCGTCACCCCCGAGATATGGACGAGCCCGGTATGTTCGGGAAAGATCGGCCCGCCCCCGGCCAGGAAATGATGGAACGTGTCATGCACCAGCCGGAAGCGCCCGCGCGCGCCAAGGGCCTCGATCGCCTCGACCGCCTCGGACTTGCGGCGCAGCGCACAGGCGGCGAAGCCCAGAGGTTCGACCAGGCCGATCAGGTCGTGGTCCTCCAGCATCGGCTTCAGTTCGCGCAGCGCCAGCCGCAGGTTCGCCTGGCGTTCGCCGTTGCCCATGCCCTGATTGTCGTTGCGCGGGATCAGGCTGACCGCCTCGGCCCCGGCCGCCTGGGCGATCTTCATCAGCGCCAGCGCCTCGGCCCGCTTGTCGGCCGACCAGTCGTTGAACCGCTTGACCTCGGCCAGCGCCAGGAGCCTGAGCCCTGCGCCGCGAATCCGCGCGCCGGCTTCCTGCGGCGCAAGCCCGTCGAACAGCGGGCCCGGCAGGTCGTTGCGGCATTCCACCCCGACCATCCCCAGTGCCTTTGCCGTTTCCAGAAGGCCCGCAAATCCCTGGCGCGCGACGGTCATGTGATTCAGCGCGAACTGCGGCATGCGATGACCCTCCCCCTCGGGGCACGGGCCGGTCGCGGCCCGGCACCTTCCGATGCGCCCGCCGCAAGACTGGTGGCAAGCGCATCGCCCCGTCAATCAGGCCGGATGCGATTCCATCATTTCCCGCACCGGGCGCCGCGACCGCCTGATGGCTTCACATCACTCAGACGGTTTCGGCGATATAGATTTCCGGTTGCAGGAAATGCTGGCCCAGGATTTCCGACCCGCCCGACAGCACGGAATCGCGCATCAGGCCCATAAGGTCGCGGCACAGCGCAGCCAGCGGCGTCGAAATGACCATGACCACATAGCGGTCCTGAAGCGCGGCGCGGGATTCAGGGGTCAGTTCGTTCACCACCAGCGCCACCTCGCCGGGCTGGCGCGCCTCGCGCAGGGCGGCAATGGCGCCTTCCATGCCGCCCCCGGCCAGATACATCGCCGACAGGTCGGGATGGCGCTGCAACAGGTCGAGCGTCGCCTCGTAGGTCAGTTGCCGGGTTTCCAGGTTGACCAGCGTATCCAGCACGGTGAATTGCGGCGCCATCTCGCGGATATAGCTGCGGAATCCGGTTTCGCGCAGTTCATGCCCGTGCCAGCGGTAGCCGCCGACGAAGACCGCCAGCTTGCCCGGCCGGTGCACCGCCGTCGCCACCATCGAGGCGGCGATCCTGCCGACCTTGATATTGTTAAGCCCCACATAATTCTGGCGAATTCCCTGCGCGAAGTCGTTCAGCAGCGCAAAGGTCGGAATTCCCGCCTGCTTCAGTTCGCTCACCGCCGAGGTAATCTCGTGGTGGGCCACGCAAGTCGCGGCGATGGCGTCGACCTTGCCCTTCATACCCAGCATGATCCGGGTGAAGTCCGCCGGCGATTGCGAGGTCGCGAACTCGACCTGCGCCTGGGCGCGAATGCCGGGCACCGACTTGACGGCCGCCGCGATCTCGGCCGCGAAATTCTGGTAGAAGGCCTGGCGTTCCTTGTGCAGAACGAACCCGAACCGCATCGCCGGCAGGTCGGCCTGCAACCGCTGCCCGATCAGCCCGGCGGCGTGATAGCCGATCCCGCGCGCCGCGTCATAGACCTGGCGGGCGGTGGCCTCGCGCACGTTCAGCCGCCCGTTCAGCACCCGGTCGACGGTGGCCACGCTGACCCCCGCCGCCTGTGCCAGATCCTGGATCGTCGGTCGCCGCGCCATGTCGCCCCTGCAAGACTCGCATCATGAATGATGTCATTCATGATGCGTTTTGATGGAATGGCAAGCACCCCCGGTAGGCAGCGGCAGGGAATCGGCCCTATCGTCTATCAGCAGCGGGCACAGGACGAGGAAGGAAAGGCGATGAAGCGCGACTACAGCCTTTTGGGGGAAGATGCCCGGCGGGCCGTCGATTGCGGTCTGGCCGCCGCAGAATGGTATCACAGCGACGTCCCGCGCAAGGAGATGAAGGAACTGATGGCGCGCAGCGACCAGCCGGCCATCCGCGACACGATCCTGCTTTACGGGCTGATGATCCTGTTCGTCGTCCTGGCCATCTGGCTCTGGCCCAGCTGGTGGTCGGCGCCCTTCTGGCTGGCCTACGGCGTCCTTTACGGCTCGGCCTCGGATTCGCGCTGGCACGAATGCGGGCACGGCACCGCCTTCCGCACGCCGTGGATGAACAATGTCGTCTACCAGATCGCCAGCTTCATGATGATCCGCAATCCCGTCACCTGGCGCTGGAGCCACGCCCGCCACCATACCGATACGATCATCGTCGGGCGCGACCCGGAAATCGCGGTGATGCGCCCGCCGGTCCTTGCGAAGCTGGTCCTCAACCTCTTCGGCATCCTCGACGCCTGGACCGGCTGGGGCCGGATGCTCTTGAACGCCTCGGGCCGGCTCGACCCCGAGGAGGCCACCTTCATCCCCGACAGCGAAAAGCCCAAGGTGATCCGCATCGCCCGCGTCTGGGCGGCGATCTATGCCATCACCCTCGGGCTGGTCTTCTGGATGCACTCGATCCTGCCGCTGATGGTCGTGGGCCTGCCCCGCCTCTATGGCGCCTGGCACCATGTGATGACCGGGCTTCTGCAGCACGGCGGCCTGGCCGACAACGTCACCGACCACCGGCTGAATTCGCGCACGGTGCTGATGAACCCGGTCAGCCGCTTCATCTACTGGAACATGAACTACCATGTCGAACACCACATGTTCCCGATGGTGCCCTATCACCGCCTGCCCGCCCTTCATGCGCGCATCGGCGCCGACCTGCCGGCGCCCTGCCCCTCGATCGCCTCCGCATACCGCGAGATGTGGCCCGCGCTGCTGCGCCAGCTGAAATACGAGGATTATTTCATCCGCCGCGACCTGCCGGCCACCGCGCGCCCCTACCGCGAAGATTTTCAACCGGCCGCCCTTGGCCACCCCGCCGAATGAGGTTCCCATGCCCTGGATCGACGCCTGCGCCACCGACGACATCGACACCGAGGACGTGATCCGCTTCGATCACGGCGGACGGACCTTCGCCATCTACCGCAGCCCCGACGACACGTTCCACTGCACCGACGGGCTCTGTTCGCACGAGCACGTCCATCTGGCCGGCGGGCTGGTCATGGACTACGTGATCGAATGTCCCAAGCACAACGGCCAATTCGACTATCGCACCGGCGAGGCGCAGCGCGCCCCGGTCTGCGTGAACCTGTCGACCTATCCGGTGCGCCTCGACGGCGGCCGGGTGCTGATCGAGATCTGAGATGTTCAGCCGCCTGACCGTCGCCGACCTGCTGGCCGCCCGCGGCAAGCATCCGTTCGCCATGCTGCGGGTCGAAACGCTGGAAGAGGCAGAGGCGGCGGAGAAGGCGGGGGTCGAACTGCTGTCGGTCCCGCCGCCGATGATCCTCGACCGCCGCTTCCGCCAGGCGGCGCCCACCGCCTTCGCCGTTCCGGGCGCGAATTTCCACGAGGTCGGCGACACCGCCGATTTCCTGAAATGGGCCTTTCCGCTCTATGGCGCGGGGGCCGACGCGGTCTATTGCTCGGGCGCGCTGGCCACGGTGCGGGCGCTGGCCGACCATGCCATCCCGGTCTGCGGTCATGTCGGGCTGATCCCGTCGAAACGCACCTGGACGGGCGGCTTCAGGGCGGTGGGCAAGACGATGGAAACCGCGCAACTGGTCTGGAACCAGTGCCGGATGCTGGAAACGGCCGGGGCCTTCGCCGCCGAGATCGAGGTGGTGCCCGAAGCCGTGACCCGCGCCATCGCCGAACGGACGAGCCTGTTCCTGATCTCGATGGGCGCGGGCAGCGGCGGGCATGCGCAATATCTGTTCAGCGACGACGTGCTGGGGCAGAATCGCGGCCATGTGCCGCGCCATGCCAAGGTCTATGCCAATCTCGCCGCCGAATACGACCGGCTCCAGGACCTGCGCATCGCCGCGATGGGCGCCTTCGCCCGTGAGGTGCACGAAGGCCTCTACCCCGCTCCCCAGCATCTGGTGGAGAGCGACCCCGACATGGTCGCAGGCTTCCGCGACTGGCTGAAGGCACAAGGATAGGTCATGATCAGGGAACTTTCGATCGGCCTTATCGGCAGCGGCTTCATGGGCAAGGCGCACGCGCTGGCTTGGGCGGCGGCGGGCCGGGTGATGGGCGGCCTGCCGCCGGTCCGACTGGCGTGCCTCTGCGACACGCCCATTGACCGGGCGCGGGCGATGGCCGGGCAGTTCGGCTTTGCCGGGGCCACCGACGACTGGCGGGCGCTGGTGGCCGACCCGGCCATCGACGTGATCTCGATCACCACCCCGAACGGGATGCACCGCGAGATGGCGGTGGCGGCGCTGCAGGCGGGCAAGAATGTCTGGTGCGAAAAGCCGATGGCGCTGACCGAGGCCGACGCCGAGGCGATGGCGGCGGCGGCGCAGGCCTCGGGGCGCCACACGCTCCTTGGCTACAACTACATCCGCAACCCGGCCTTCAAGCATGCCTGCCAGCTGATCGCCGACGGCCGGATCGGCCGACCCGTGCATTTTCGCGGCTGGGTCGACGAGGATTACCAGGCCGACCCCGACCTCGCCTGGACCTGGCGGGCGCGCAAGGCCGATGCCGGCCTCGGCGCGCTTGGCGATCTCGGCTGCCATCTGGTCTCGATGATGCTGAACCTGATGGGCCCGGTCGAGAGCCTCATCGCCGACATGCAGACGATCCACGAAACCCGTCCCCTGCCCGAAGGCGGCCGCGCCCCGGTCGAAAACGAGGATACCGCCACCGCCATCCTCCGCTTCGCCTCCGGCGCGCAGGGCTCGCTCTCGACCTCGCGCTCGGCCTGGGGCCGCAAGAACCGGCTCGACTGGGAGGTGCACGGGACGCGGGGCATGATCGCCTTCGCCCAGGAACGGATGAACGAGCTTCAGCTTTACATCAACGAAGGCCCCGGCGCCGAGGCCGGCTTCCGCACCATCCTGACCGGCCCGGCGCATGCGCCCTATGCCGCCTTCTGCCCCGCCCCCGGCCACCAGCTCGGCTTCAACGATCTCAAGGTGATCGAGGCGGTCGAATTCCTCGCCGCCATCGCCGGCGGCCCGCTCGCCTGGCCCGACTTCGCTGAGGGGCTGAGGATCGAGCGGATCATCCACCGCATCGCCGAAGCCGCCCAAAGCGGCCGGCGCGAAACGGTCGACTAGACCCGGCCCCCACTTTCGGTCCGAAAATATCCGGGGGGAGGCCCCGCAGTCGCGGGGCCGGGGGCAGCGCCCCCATCTCTCCGCGCATCCATACTGGCGCGGCCGGCGGCGCGGACCTATCATCGCCCCATGCCGCGCCAGAACCGGGTCACGCCGTTTTCCACTCTCCTCGCCGATCCGGCGCGCGGGCTGTTCATGGGCAATCGCGGCTGTTTGCATGACGCCAGTGGCCGCATCGTCCGGCCGTTCCGCGGCCGGCTGTGGATCGTCTGCCTGACCGAATTCCGCGGCCGCCGCCGGGCGCTGATGCAGCCCGGCCGCTATACCGAACTCTTCTTCCTCGACGAGGCGATGGCGATGGCCGCCGGGCATCGGCCCTGCGCCGAATGCCGCCGGGCCGACTACCTGGCTTTCCGCCAGGCCTGGGCGGCGGCGGGTCTTGACCCTGCGCCGCGCGCCCCGGACATCGACCTGATCCTGCACCGGGCGCGGCTGGAGCGCCAAGCGCAGCGCCGCCACTTGACCGAGGCCGCGGGCCTGCCCGACGGAACCTTCGTCCTCGGCGCAGACGGCGCCGCGCTGCTTCTGGTCGGCCGATCGGCCCTGCCCTATGCACCTTCGGGCTATCTCGCCGCCCGCCCCCGCCCGCGCGGGCCGGTCACCGTCCTGACTCCGGCGCCCTTCGTCGCCATCCTTGCCGCCGGTTACCGGCCGCTTCTGCACCCCTCGGCGCAGGCTGCACCAAAAACGTCGCCGCCCATGTCGGTCGGGGGGCAGAGCCCGGCCGCCGGGGCTGGTCAGATCGCGCAGGAGGAACCATGACCGACACGCCCGACTACAGCCGCCTGATCGACGCCGAGACCTGGGCCTTCATCCGCGAGACCGACCGCTGGTATCCGCCCGAGACGGCCACCTTCACCGTGGCCGAGCAGCGGCGGGTCTATGATGCCATGTGCCGGGCCTTCCATTACCCCTACCCGCCGGGCCTGACGGTCCGCGACGAAAGCCTCGGCGGCGTGCCCTGCCGGATCTACACGCCCGCCGGCGATACGCCGCCGCCGGCCACGGTCGTCTATTTCCACGGCGGCGGCTTCGTGGTGGGCGGGCTGCAAAGCCATGATGCGATCTGCGCCGAACTCGCCCACGGCAGCGGGCTGAAGGTGGTGTCGGCCGACTACCGGCTGGCCCCCGAACACCGCCACCCGGCGCATTTCGACGATGCGCTAGCGGTGACGCGGGCGGTGGCGGCGGGTCTGCCGGCGCCGATGCGGCTGGTGCTGGCCGGCGACAGCGCCGGCGGCAACCTCGCCGCCGCCGTCGCCCACCGGCTGCGCGACCAAGGCGGGCCGCAGATCGACGGGCTGGTGCTGATCTATCCCGGCCTTGGCGGACCGCTCGACCGGGGCAGCGCCCTGCGCCATGCACACGCCCCAATGCTGACGCTGGCTGACGTCGAGTTCTACCGCACCATCCGCTTCGGCCCCGAAGGCCCGCACGACGGCGACCCGACCGCCTGGCCACTCGCCGACCGCAATTTCGCCGGCCTGCCGCCGACCCTGATCCATGCCGCCGAATGCGATCCCCTGGCCGACGACGGGCAGCTTTATGCTCAGGCGATCCATGCCGCCGGCGGCAGCGCCCATTCCGTCGTCGATGCGGGGCTCGTGCATGGCCACCTGCGCGCCCGCCACACCGTCGCCCGCGCCCGGCAAAGCTTTGCCGCCGTGACCGAGGCCATCGCCGCCCTCGGCCGGGGCGAGATTCCCTGGCGCGCTGCACTCTGAGAGGATTTGCCATGACCATACCCATGACCCGCACCGAACTGACAAACCTGACCCACGGCCGCGAACGCGGCGAACTGGCCGCCGCATTCCGCTGGACGGCGCGGCTGAACATGCACGAGGCGGTGGGCAACCACTTCTCGCTGGCGCTGGACGACAGCGGCAGCCGGTTCCTCATCAACCCCAACGCCCGGCATTTTTCCCGCATCCGCGCCAGCGACATCCTGGAACTGGATGCCAACGACCCCGCCACCATGAACCGCCCCGACGCCCCCGACCCCACCGCCTGGGGCCTGCATGGTTCGCTGCATCGCGCCTGCCCGCATGCCCGCTGCGTCATGCACGTGCATTCGATCCATGCGACGGTGCTGGCCAGCCTCGCGGATTCGCGCCTGCCGCCGATCGACCAGAACACCGCGATGTTCTTCAACCGCACCGCCATCGACGAGGATTACGGCGGATTCGCCTTCGAGGCCGAGGGCGCGCGCTGCGCCACGCTTCTGGCCGATCCGGCGCGGACCGCGCTGATCATGGGCAACCACGGCATCCTGGTGATCGGCCGCTCGGTCGCCGAGGCGTTCAACCGGCTCTACTATTTCGAGCGCGCCGCCGAGACCTACATCCGCGCCCTGCAGACCGGCCGGCCCTTGCGGGTGATGAGCGACGAGGTGGCCGAACGGACGGCGCGCGACTGGGAAGGCTATGCCGGCTATGCCGAGGCGCACCTGGCCGAACTGATGGCGATCCTCGACGCTGAAGGGTCGGACTATCGCGGCTGAGCGGTCTTCACTGTGCCCCGGACCGATCAGGGGACGCGCCGGTGGCGCGTCACCCGGTCCGTTGGCCGAAGCGCAAGCGCAGGCCAAGGGGTGTGCCGCAATCCCGCAGGTTCGTGCACGGACAGCGCCCGCCCGGTGGGGGCGAAGCCCCCGCCACCCGGAGGGCGGGGGCTGGCCGTGCTCTGGGAGCACGGCCCGGGCAAGCTGAAACCGGCCGTAGGCCGCGCGAGGCGATGGCCTCGCGCTCATTCGCTGCTGCAGATTCCAACCGATATGGCTGCGGTCCGCCAGCGCGCCCCCGGATGCCTGAGCGCAAACCCGCCGGCACACGCCAGGGTAACGGCCGCATAACGCTGACGTGACCGGTCGGGCCGCGGCGCGATGCTATCTTGGCCCGGCGGGCGCGCATCCGGGCCGGAGCCGGCGGTGCAGCGGAATCCCGCGTGTTTGTTCAAGGGTGGGGAAATCATGCATGCACGACAACTGACTGTTGCGGCCGCGGCCGTGCTGGCCTTGTGGGCGATCGGCGCACCGGCCAGCGCCCTGTCGATGGCCGACTGCAGCGCCAAGTACAATGCGGCCAAGACCGCCGGCACATTGAACGGGATGAGCTGGAACGACTTCCGCAAGGCCCAGTGCGCGGCCGACGCTTCCACCGGCACCGCGAAGACGGCCAAGGCCGCCAAGCCCAAGGCCTCGGTCGATACCTCCGAGCCGACCGCCGACAACACCGACAATGCCGCCGAGCCGGCGCCGCCGATGGTTCCGACGCCGAAGAACGTCGTGTTCCCCAGGGCGCTCTCGTCCAAATATTCGACCGAAACGCCGGCCAAGGCGCGGATGCACACCTGCCTCGACCAGTATCGGGTCGACAAGGCGAACAACGCTTTGGGCGGCATGACCTGGATCCAGAAGGGCGGCGGCTACTACAGCGTCTGCAACGCCCGGCTGAAGAGCTGACAACCGGATCGGCCGGGGGCCAGCCTTGCCCCCGGTCTGCCGTCAACGGGGCCGCGGGCCCGAGGGGGAAACATGGGTTTGCTTGATGGACTGACCGGGCTTCTGAACCAGAGCGGCGGGATTCAGGGCGTCCTGACCAACGTGTTCGCGCAGGCGGGCGGCATGTCGGGGGTGCTGAACAAGCTGAACGAAGCCGGCTACGGCGAAAAGGTCAATTCCTGGCTGGGCAAGGGGCCGAACACGCCGATCACCGCCGACGAGATCCAGTCGGCGCTGGGCAATGACCATCTGAAACAGATCGCGACCTCGCTCGGGGTGCCGCTCGATCAGGTGGCGGCGCTGATTTCCCAGCACCTGCCGGCGGCGGTCGATGCCGCCAGCCCGAACGGAACGCTGCAGGGCTGAACCGGGCGGCGGCCAGGCGACAGGAGCGGACGGCATGGCAACCAGAGCCCTTTGTCTGAGCACGGCGGTCGCCCTTTTGCTGTGCGGCCACGCCGCTTCGGCGGCGACTGCGCCGGCTGCTGCTTCGGCCGCTGCCCTTGAGGATTGCACCAGCCGGTTCGACACCCTTTCCGCGGCCGACCAGCTTCACGGCATGGGCTGGGACCAGTTCCGCAGCATGATCTGCGGCCTGCCGGGCGCCACGGTTCCGGCGGCACCGGCGCCCGCGGTGACGCCGCCTGCGGCGGCGGCCGCGCCCGCACTCCTGTTGCCGCCGCCCGCGCTGCCGTCCCCGACCGCTGCGGCCCGAAAGGCCGGGCAACCGGCCCGGATCGGCTGTCAGAACCCGGGGCAGTCCAAACGCGTTGGAAAGCTGGTGCTGGGCAAGGTGGCCGGCGCCTGCTCTGGCGGGCGCAAGGGCTGAGCCGGGCGCCCCGTCAGCCGGCCGGCCGTGGCACCGGCCGGCCCGCCACCCGGACCTCGCGGATCGCCCGGTCGTCGCCCATCATGATCGTCGGGAACAGCGCCTCCCAGATGTCCTGGGCTCGGGCCGACCGCTGGGCGATGGCCGGGGTCGAGGCCAGGTCGATCACCACCAGGTCGGCCTCCAGCCCCGGCGCGAGGTTGCCGATCAGGTGATCGGCGCGCAAGGCCCGGGCCGACCCCTGCGTCGCCAGCCACCAGAGCTGCGAGGGGTGAAGGGGCGTGCCGCGCAGCTGGCCGACCTCGTAAGCCGCCGCCATCGTGCGCAGCATCGAAAAGGACGACCCGCCGCCGGTGTCGGTGGCCAGGCCGACGCGGATGCCGGCCTCAGCCATCGCCAGCGTCGGAAACAGGCCCGAGCCGATGAAGGTGTTCGAGGTCGGGCAATGGACCAGCGCCGCCCCGGTTTCGCGGATGCGGGCGATCTCGCGGTCGGTCAGGTAGATCGCATGGCCGAACAGCGCGCCTTCGCCCAGAAGGCCTTGTGCCTCGTAGGTGTCCAGATAGTCGCGCGCCTGCGGGAACAGCGACTTGACCCAGGCGACTTCGTCGGTCTGTTCGCTCAGGTGCGTCTGCATCAGGCATTCGGGATGCTCGCGCCACAAGGCGCCCATCGCCATCAGCTGTTCGGGCGTCGAAGTGGGCGAAAAGCGCGGGGTGATGACATAGGACAGCCGGTCCGTCCCGTGCCATTTCTCCAAAAGCCGCTTGCTGTCGTCATAGGCCGACTGCGGGGTGTCGCGTAGATTGTCGGGCGCGTTGCGGTCCATGCAGGTCTTGCCGGCATAGGCACGCAGGCCACGGTCGCGGGCGGCCTCGAAAAAGGCGTCGACGCTGGCCGGATGGATGGTGGAATAGGAACAGACGGTGGTGGTGCCGTTCGCCAGTGTCAGGTCGAAATAGCGCCCGGCGATGTCGGCGGCATAGGCGGGATCGGCGAATTTCGCCTCTTCGGGAAAGGTGTAGCTGTTCAGCCAGTCGATCAGCCGCTTGCCCCACGACGCGATCATCGCGGTCTGCGGATAATGCACGTGCGCATCGACGAAACCCGCCGAGATCAGCGCCTGGCCGTGGTCGGTCACGCGGGCCTCGGGATGGGCGCGGCGCAGGTCGTCGGCCTCGCCCACGGCCAGGATGCGGCCGTCTTCGATCAGGACGCCGCCACGGGCGGAATGGCGGGCGGCCTCGGGGCCAGCGGTCAGGGGATCGCCCGCGAAGGACAGGGTCTGCCCGATCAAAAGTTCCGCCATCCGTCCCTCCGCCACCAGTCTTGCGCGCACTCTAACCCCCCGGCGATGGCCGGTAAATTCGCCCTTTGCCCCTGTTTCTTTGAAACTCCTTCCGCTAGTGTCGCGCCAATCGCGGGGGTGGCATGGCCGAACAGGACGAACATCTGGCGGAACGGCCCGAACGGGCGGAGGAAGAGGATTATTCGCTCGACCCCCGCACGGTCGAGGCGATTCTGCAGGCTGTCGAGGCCGGTGACACTGCCACCATCGATGCCGAGATGGAGCCCCTGCACGCCGCCGACATCGCCGACCTCCTGGAACAGATCGGGTCGGGCGAACGGGCCAAGTTGCTGTCGCTGTGGTCGCGCGGGATCGACGGCGAAATCCTGTCGGAACTCGACGAGTCGATCCGCGAGGAAGTGATCGAGGCCCTGCCGCCGGACGTGCTGAGCGAGGCGGTGCGCGAGCTCGATTCCGACGACGTGGTCGACATCGTCGAGGATCTGGAAGAACCGCAGCAGGAACTGATCCTCGGCGCGCTGGATGACAGCGAGCGGGCGGCGGTCAAGCAGTCGCTGACCTACCCGGAAAATTCGGCCGGCCGCCTGATGCAGCGCGAGGTGGTGACCGCGCCCGAGGACTGGACGGTGGGCGCGGCGATCGACTTCCTGCGCAGCGAGGCCGAGCTGCCGGACCAGTTCTACCACGTCATCCTGGTCGATCCGCGCTGGCACCCGGTCGGCTACGTGACGCTGGGCAAGCTTCTGTCGTCCAAGCGCGCGGTGCGGCTGAAGGACATCACGGAAGACAGTTTCCGCACCATCTCTGTCAACGAGGACGAGGGTGAGGTCGCCTATGCCTTCAACCAGTATCACCTGATCTCGGCCCCGGTGGTGGACGAACACGACCGGCTGGTCGGCGTCATCACCATCGACGACGCGATGATCGTGCTGGACGAGGAACACGAAGAGGACGTGCTGCGCCTGGCCGGCGTCGCCGGTGAGAGCTCGATCTCGGACGGCATCGTCGAGACCTGCCGCCGGCGCACCCCCTGGCTGGCCGTCAACCTGCTGACCGCGATCATGGCCTCGTGGGTGATCTCGCTCTTTTCCAACAGCATCCAGGCGATCGTCGCCCTGGCGACCTTGATGCCGATCGTCGCCTCGCAGGGCGGCAACGCCGCGACGCAGACGCTCGCCGTCGCGGTTCGCGGCCTTGCCACCAAGGACCTGACGCCCTCGAACGCCGGCCGGATCATCGTGCGCGAACTGATGGTCGGTGGGCTGAACGGCCTGATCTTCGCGCTGGTGATGGGGGCGACGACGGTCTTCTGGTTCGGCTCGCCGCTTCTGGCGCTGGTCATGGCGATGGCGATGATCATCAACCTTCTGGCCGCCGCGCTTGGCGGCATCCTGATCCCGCTGGCGATCGAGAAGCTGGGGTTCGATCCCGCCCTGGCCTCGGGCGCCTTCGTCACCACCGTGACCGACGTGGTCGGTTTCTTTTCATTCCTCGGACTTGCGACGCTGATCCTCCTATGACCCTGACCGACATCAAGGCCGCCGCGCGGGCCGAAGCTTTCGCGCGCCGAAAGGCGGCCTTCGCGCGGCGCGGCGACCGCGACGCCGCCATGCTGGCCGACGTGCTCTCCGCCCATCGCGGCGCGATCCTGGCCGGCTACATGCCGATGCGCACCGAGATCGACTGCCTGCCGGTCATGGCCGCCCATCTGGCCGCTGGGCAGGGGGGCCGGGTCGCGGTGCCGGTGATCCCCGGCCCGGCGCAGGCGCTGCGCTTTCACGAATGGAGCCCAGAGGCGCGGATGGTCGAAGGCGCGTTCAAGGCGCTGATCCCCGAAGGTGGAGCCGAGCTTGTGCCGACGGTCCTGATCGTGCCGCTGCTGGCCTTCGACCGGCGGGGGTTCCGGCTGGGCTATGGCGGCGGTTTCTATGACCGCACGCTGGAAGGCCTGCGGGCGCGCGGGCCGGTGACGGCGATCGGCTTCGCCTTTGCCGCGCAGGAAGTTGCGCAGGTGCCGATCGAGCCGACCGACCAGCCGCTGGACCTGATCGTGACAGAGGCGGGCATCATCCGGCCGGAGGCGCGGGCATGAGGCTTCTGTTTCTGGGCGACGTGATGGGGCGGGCGGGGCGTGCGGCGGTGGCCGAGCGGCTGCCGGGCCTTCGGACCGACTGGGGGCTGGATTTCGTGGTGGTCAACGGTGAGAACGCGACCTCGGGCGCGGGGCTGTCGGCCGACCATGCCCGGGCGCTGCTGGCCGCCGGGGCCGATTGCGTGACCCTGGGCGACCATGCGTTCGACCAGAAGGACATGCTGTCCTACATCGAGAACGAGCCGCGCGTCCTGCGGCCCCTGAACTTTGCCAAGACCGCCCCCGGCAAGGGCGCGCGGCTGTTCGAGGCCAGGGGCGGGCGCAAGGTGCTGGTGGCGCAGGTGCTGGGCCAGGTGTTCATGAAACGGCCCTTCGACGATCCGTTCTCGGCCATCGACGCGGTCTTGCGCAGCCATCCGCCGGGCGGGCTGGCGCAGGCGATCATCGTCGATTTCCATGCCGAGGCGACCAGCGAGAAGATGGGCATGGGCCATTGGTGCGACGGACGCGCGAGCATGGTCGTCGGCACCCACACTCATGTGCCGACCGCCGACGCGCAGATCCTGACGGGCGGCACCGCCTACCTGACCGACGCGGGCATGTGCGGCGATTACAATTCGGTGATCGGCATGGACCGGCTGGAACCGATGCGCCGCTTCGTCACCGGCATGGCCAAGGAACGCTTCACCCCCGCCGAGGGCGAGGCGACCCTGTCCGGCCTCTTCGTCGAAACCGACGACCGCACCGGGCGGGCGTTGACGGTCCGCATGGTCAGGGTCGGCGGCCGGCTGGAACAGGCGATGCCGTGAAGGCGCGCCTATGGCCGGTGGGGATGCTGGTCCTGCTCGGGGTCGGCTGGGGCTCGACCCAGCCCCTGGGCAAGATCGCCGTTGCCGGCGGGCGCGGGGTCTTTGCGCTGATCTTCTGGCAGTCGGTGGTGGCGGCGCTGGCGATGGGCGCGGTGCTGCTGGCCCGCCGCCGCGCCGTGCCGTTCCACGCCGCCGGGCTGCGCTTTGCCTTCGTGATCGCGCTGGTCGGCACCATCGTCCCGAACGGGACCTTCTACCTGTCGGTCCGCCACCTGCCGGCCGGGATCATGTCGATCATCCTGTCGCTGATCCCGATGATCTCGTTTCCGCTGGCGGTGGCGCTTGGCATGGACGGGTTCAGCCTGTCGCGGCTGGGCGGGCTGGCCTGCGGGCTGGCGGGGTGGCGCTGATCGCGCTGCCGCGCGCCAGCCTGCCCGATCCGGCGATGGCCGGCTGGCTGCCGGTGGCGCTGGTCGGCCCGCTCTGCTACGCGGCCGAGGCCAACATCATCGCGCGCTGGGGCACGGCCGGGCTTGGCCCGATGCAGGCGATGTTCCTGATCTGCCTCGCCGCGGCCACGCTGGCGCTGCCGTTGATGCTGCTGACCGGGCAGGGCTTCGTGCCCTGGCCCGCCGGAACGCCGGAACGGGCGCTGTTCCTGATCGGGGCGCTGCATGGGCTGCTTTATGCCACCTACGTCTGGCTGGCCCGGCAGGCCGGCGCGGTCTTTGCCGCGCAGACAAGCTATGTGGTCACCGCCGCCGGCGTCGGCTGGGCGATGCTGCTTCTGGGGGAACGCTTCGGCCTGCTGGTCTGGTTGGCGCTGCCGCTCTTGATGGCGGGGCTGTTCCTGGTGCAGCCGCGCGCGCATCGCCCGCCATCGGCGCCGGCGCGGCCTTGATCTGGCGGGACCAAGCCCTTTAGGCTGTGGCCGGGGCGCAAGCGGAGGATGACGTGCTGGGGCTGGACTTATCTCAGACGATGCAGGCCTACATATCCTTGGCGCTTCTGGCCGGGATGCTGGTCCTGTTTGTGCGCGAGAGCTTCCCGATCGAGGTGGTGGCGGTCGGTGCCGCCGGGCTGATGCTGGTCCTCGGCATCATCCCCTTCAAGGAGGTCGACGGGGTCCTGTCGAACAGCGCGCCCTGGACCATCGCCGCCATGTTCATCATCGTCGGCGCCCTGGTCAGGACCGGCGCGCTGGAAAGCGTCAGCCAGATCGCGGCGCGCAACGCGGCGAAACATCCGGGCCGGACGCTGGCGGCATTGGGCATTCTCGTCACGCTGACCTCGGCCTTCGTCAACAACACGCCGCTTGTGGTGGTGATGATGCCGATTTTCATGGCGCTGTCGCGGCAACTGTCGATCGCGCCGTCGAAGATGCTGATCCCGCTCAGCTACATGACCATCCTTGGCGGCACGATCACCATGATCGGCACCTCGACCAACCTGGTGGTCGACGGCGTGGCGCAGAAGGCGGGGCTTCGGCATTTCAACATCTTCGAGATCACACCCCTGGGCATCGCCATCGCCATCGCCGGCCTGATCTATCTGGGCCTGGCGGCGCCGCGCCTGCTGCCGTCGCGCGATTCCATGTCGCAGCTCCTGGGCGACCGGTCGAAGATGAAGTTCTTCACCGAAGTCGCGGTGCCCGAGGATTCGACGCTGCTGGGCAAGGCGGTGGACGAGATCGACGTGTTCAAGCGCGGCGGCGTGCGGGTCATCGACGTCCTGCGCGGCGACGCCTCGCTGCGGCGCGAACTGGCGGCGGTGCGGCTTCAGGCCGGCGACCGGGTGGTGCTGCGTTCGCCCATGTCCGAGGTTCTCGGCCTGCAAAGCAACAAGCAGCTGAAACTGGTCGACAAGCTGTCGTCGGTGCAGACCGAGACGGTCGAGGTGCTGATCGCGCAGGGCTGCCACATGGTGGGCCGCTCGCTCGGCTCGATGCGTCTGCGCCGCCGTTATGGCGTCTATCCCTTGGCCGTTCACCGCCGCAACCAGAACATCGGCCGCCAGCTCGATGACCTGGTGGTGCAGGTCGGCGACACGCTTCTGCTGGAAGGCGCCGCCGCCGACATCCAGCGGCTGGCGACCGACATGGACATGGTCAACGTCGGCCAGCCCTCGGAACGGGCCTTCCGCCGCAGCCATGCACCGATCGTCCTGGCGGTGATGTTCGGCGTCGTCGGGCTGTCGGCAATCGACCTGGCGCCGATCCAGATCCTTGCCTTCGTCGGCGTGGCCATCGTGCTTGTCACCGGCTGCATCGACGCGGACGAGGCCTTTACCTCGGTGGACGGACGGCTGATGGCGCTTCTCTTCGGGATGCTGGGGGTTGGTGCGGGGCTGGAACATTCCGGCGCGGTCGAGATGATCGTGGCCCACGTCAGTCCCTGGTTGAAGGGCATGTCGCCCTATGTGCTGGTGTTCGTGGTCTACGCGCTGACCTCGTTCCTGACCGAGATCGTGTCGAACAACGCCGTCGGCGTCATCGTGACGCCGGTGGTCATCGCCCTGGCCCAGTCGCTTGGGGTCAATCCCCGGCCGCTGGTCATCACGGTGATGATCGGCGCCTCGGCCAGTTTCGCCACGCCCATCGGCTACCAGACCAATACGCTGGTCTACGGGCCGGGCGGCTACAAGTTCGCCGACTTCATCCGCTTCGGCGTGCCGCTGAACCTGCTGTGCCTGGTGGTGATGACCATCGCCGTCCCGCTTCTCTACGATTTCTGACGCACGGAGGGTTTCAAATGCGTGCCCGGCTCCTGATCCTGCCGCTCCTTGCCGCCTGCACCGCGCCACAGGCCCGCCCGCCCCATCCCCTGCGGGCCGAGATCGGCGGCACCCGGATGGAGGTGCGCTTTTCCGATGGCGCGCGCTGCCTGGCCGAGGTGCCGGTGGCCGGCGGCGAAGGCGGCTTCGGCCCCGCCTGTCCGCACGCCTGGCACTGGCAGGTCACGGTTCGCCACCGCAACTGGCTGGAACCGATCTTCGGCGCGGCGGTCTCGCCCTATGCCGACATCCTGCTGACCGGGCCGGGCGGGGATGAGGCCCGGTTCCGCGTGCCCTACACGCCGGAGCACGGTTACTGAGGCGCTCGCTCTCGCCGCCCATCGGGCCGGGGGTTGCGGGCCGCGCCGCGCCTGACATATAGAGGCGCGCAATCGCGGAAAGATCGACGGAGACGGACATGGCAGGCCATTCCAAATGGGCCAATATCCAGCATCGCAAGGGCAAGCAGGATGCTGCGCGCTCGAAGATGTTCTCGAAACTGGCGAAGGAAATCACCGTCGCCGCCAAGATGGGCGACCCCGATCCCGACAAGAACCCGCGCCTGCGCCTTGCGGTCAAGGCTGCCAAGTCCCAGTCGATGCCCAAGGACGTGATCGACCGCGCGATCAAGAAGTCGCTGGGTGGCGATGCGGCCGACTATACCGAAATCCGTTATGAAGGTTACGGGGTCAACGGCATTGCCATCATCGTCGAGGCGCTGACCGACAACCTGAACCGCACCGCCTCGAACGTGCGGTCCTATTTCACCAAGTGCGGCGGCAATCTCGGGCAGACCGGCTCGGTGTCGCACGGGTTCGACCGGCTGGGCGAGATCTCGTTCCCCGTCGGGGCGGGCGATGCCGACACGGTGATGATGGCGGCGCTCGACGCCGGGGCGAGCGACGTCGAAAGCGACGAGGACGGCCACTGGATCTACTGCGAGATCGATGGGTTGGGCGAAGTCACCGAGGCGCTGGAAAAGACGTTGGGCGAAGCGTCCGAAGCCAAGCTGATCTGGAAACCGCAAGTCCGCACCGAGGTCGACCTGGAGACCGCGCAGAAGCTGATGCGGCTGATCGACATGCTGGAAGACGACGACGATGTGCAGACGGTGACGCACAACTTCGACATTCCCGACGAGGTCGCGGCGCAGCTCTGACCCCTGGCGCCCGTCACACCGGCCGCAACACTGCCCTGGCCGCCGCCTTGACCGCGCCGGTCAGCGGCCGCAGCGCGCCACCCGGCAGGCGCGTGACCTGCCAGAACAGCGACACGTCCAGCGGCCGGCCAGGCGCCAGCACCACCAGCCGCCCGGCGGCGATGGCCGGCTGGACCAGGCATTCGGGGTTCATCCCCCAGCCAATGCCGCGCTCGGCCGCCTCGACAAAGGCGGTACTCGATCCGATGCGGTGGCAGGGCAGGTCGATGGCCTGCCCGGTCAGCGCCTGAACCCAGTCGCGTTGCAGCCGGTCCTTGCGGTTGAACTCGAGCGCCGGTGCGGCGGCAAAGGCGGCGGGCGTCAGGCCTTGCGCGAACCAGCGGGCGGCGAAGGCGGGCGCGGCGGTGGCGACATAGCGCAGCGCCCCGAGGGGATGCGGGTCGCAGCCGGGCAGGGCGCGGCTGTCGCCCGTAACTGCCGCCTGCACCGCGCCGCGCCGCAGCCATTCGGCCGAATGGTCCTGATCGTCGATTTCCAGGTCGAACAGCACGTCGGGCAGCGCCGCCATCGCCGCCGGAAACCAGGTGGCCAGGCTGTCGGCGTTGACCGCGATCTTCAGCCGCGGCCAACCGCCGCCGCCCAGCCCCAGATCGTGCGCCAGCGCCTGATCGAGCAGCGCCATGTCCTCGGCGTGGCGGGCCATCCGCGCCCCGGTCGGGGTGGCCCGCGCCGGCTGGCCGCGCAAGACCAGCGCCGTGCCCGCCTGTTCCTCCAGCGCCTTGATCCGCTGCGACACCGCCGAGGGCGTGACATTCAGCATCCGCGCCGCCGCCTCGAACGAGCCCGAGGACAGGACGGCGGCGAGGGCGCGCAGTTGGGCGGGATCGAACATTAGCTATGCTTAATCAGGGACACATCAATTAAATTGTCTTGTCCATTCCCGGCGGCTAGTCAAGAACCGTCAGATCGGGAGGCGAAGATGTTGGATGCGGCATTTGCGGGGTTCAGGCTGGGGTTCGGGCTGATCCTTGCCATCGGCGCGCAGAATGCGCTGGTGTTGCGGCAGGGGTTGCGGCGCGAACATGTGTTCGCCACCTGCCTGTTCTGCGCCCTGTCCGACGCGGTGCTGATCGCCGCCGGCGTGTCGGGCTTTGCCGCCGCATCGCAGGCCGCGCCGGGGCTGGCCTCGGTGCTGCGCTGGGGCGGCGTCGCGTTCCTGGCCTGGTACGGGCTGCGGTCGTTCCGCGCCGCGCTGCGGCCGGGCGGCGGGCTGGATGCCGGCGACGCACCGGCCGAGACCTTGCGCCGCACCCTGGCGATGGTGGCGGCGATGACCTGGCTGAACCCGCATGTCTGGCTGGATACGGTGGTGCTGCTCGGCTCGGTTTCCGCTCACTACCAGGGCCGCGCGGTGTGGTTCGCGCTGGGGGCGATGGTGTCCTCGTTCACCTTCTTCTTCGGGCTCGGCTATGGCTCGCGCCTTCTGGCGCCGGTGTTCGCGCGGCCCCGCGCCTGGCAGGTGCTGGACGGCATCGTCGGGCTGACCATGTGGTCGCTGGCCTTCGGCCTGGCGCGGGGGTGAGGGCCGGGGCTCTGCCCCGGACCCCGGGATATTTTGGCCAAGATGAAGGGGATCAGCCCCGCGGGTCGAGCAGCCGCGCGATCACCGTCTTGCGCGACACCTGGCCGACCACCGCCCCGTGGTCCATCACCGTCAGGGCGCGGGTCTCGTCCTTCAGCCGGCCCATCACTTCCTTGATCGGCGTGTCGATGTCGATCTGGCCGGCGGTGGGGGTGGTGTTGGGCGTGGGCTCGATCGCATCGCGTGCGGTCAGGACCGACAGCGGGTTCATGTGGTTGACGAAGTCGGCCACATAGTCGCTGACCGGGTTGGCGATGATCTCGCGCGCGGTGCCGCACTGGACGATCCGCCCGCCCTCCATCAGCGCGATCCGGTCGCCGATCTTGAACGCCTCGTCAAGGTCGTGGCTGACGAAGATGATGGTGCGGTGCAGCTTGTCCTGCAGCTCCAGCAGTTCATCCTGAAGCCGGGTGCGGATCAGCGGGTCGAGCGCCGAGAAGGGCTCGTCCATCAGGAGGATCGGCGCGTCGGTGACGAAGGCGCGGGCGAGGCCGACGCGCTGCTGCATGCCGCCCGACAGTTCGCCGACCTTGGCGCTGGCCCGTTCGTAAAGGCCCACCAGCTTCAGCTGGCTGTCGACCTTGTCCTGCATCTGCGCCGGCGTCTGCCCGGCAAGTTCCAGCCCGAGGCCGACGTTTTCGCGCACCGTCCGCCAGGGCAGCAGGCCGAACTGCTGGAAGACCATTGCGACGATCGAGCGGCGGACCTTCAGAAGATCCTCGCGCGAGGCGCTCGAAACATCGGTCGACCAGCCTTGATCGTGAACCATGACCCGGCCCCGCACGACCGGGTTCAGCCCGTTGACCGCGCGCAGAAGCGTGGACTTGCCTGACCCCGACAGGCCCATCAGGACAAGGATTTCGCCCTTCTCGACCGTCAGCGAGCAGTTATGGACGCCGAGCACCTGACCCGTCGCCGCCTGGATTTCCGACCGGCTCTTGCCGTCGTCCATCATCGGCAGGGCGGACTGGGGCGCGGGCCCGAAGACGATGTTCACCTGGTCGAACTCGACGGCGACCTCGCGTTTGGTCACAGCATTCATGTCCTTGGCCATCACACATTCCCCCGCCGCAGCATCCGGTCCAGAACAATGGCGACCACGACGATCACGAAACCCGATTCAAAGCCCTTGGCCGCGTTCACCGACTGAAGCGCGCGCATGACCGGGACGCCAAGGCCGTTCGCGCCGACCATGGCGGCGATCACGACCATCGACAGCGACAGCATGATGGTCTGGTTCAGCCCCGCCATGATCTGGGGGAAGGCGTAGGGCAGCTCCGCCTTCATCAGGACTTGCCGCTTGGTCGCACCGAAGGCGGTCAGCGCTTCGGTCAGGGCGGCGGGCGTGGTCGAGACCCCCAGATGGGTCAGCCGGATCGGCGCCGGCAGGACGAAGATCACCGTGGCGATCAGGCCCGGCACCATGCCAAGGCCGAAGAAGACGATGGCCGGGATCAGGTAGACGAAGGTCGGCAGCGTCTGCATCAGGTCAAGGATCGGGCTCATGGCCTGGTAAAGCCGCGGCCGGTGCGCGGCGGCAATGCCGATCGGCACGCCGATCCCCATGCAGACGACGCAGGACGCGAGGATCAGGGTCAGGCTTTCGGTCGTTTCCTTCCAGTAGCCCTGGTTGAGGATGAAGAGGAAGCCGAGCGCCACGCCGACGCAGATCTTCCAGTTGCGCTGCAAGACCCAGGCGAGCGCCACGAATATCGCGATCATCACAAGGGGCGGCGGCGACTGAAGGAGCCATTCGATGCCGTTGATCAGATTGTCGAGCACATAGGCGACCCCGTCGAAGAAGCCGCTCAGATGGGCCTTCATCCAGTCGAAGATGACCTTCGACCAGTCGCCGACCGGAATCTTGTATTCCGTCACCCAGTTCATCTGTCCCCCCGTCACGGCCTTGGCCGCCCTGTTTTCAAGTCCGCGCGACCCCCTCGGGCGGACGGCAAAGGCCCCGGCGCATCGCTGCGCCGGGGCCTTCGGTTCGACTTACTTGAGCGAGGCTTCGACCGCCGCCACGGCGTCCTTGCCGTCCTTGGTCGTCACGCCATCGAGCCAGGGCTTCCAAGCCGCCTCGTTCGCGGCCAGCCACTCGGTCGCGGCGACCTCGGGGTCCTTGCCGTCGTTGAGGATCGCACCCATGATCTTGTTTTCCGCGTCGAGCGAGAAGACCAGGTTTTCAAGAAGCTTGCCCTGGTTCGGGCATTCCTTGACGTAGCCCGCGCGGGTGTTCGTCGCCACGGTGGCGCCGCCGAAGTTCGGCCCGAAGTAATCGTCGCCGCCCGTCAGGTAGGTCATCTTGAAGTTCGTGTTCATCGGGTGGGGTTCCCAGCCGAGGAAGACGATGGCCTTGCCGTCGGCGTCGGCCTTGGCGACCTGCGCCAGCATCCCCTGTTCCGAGCTTTCCACGATCTCGACGCCCGCGTCCTTCAGCCCGTCAACGTTCTTGTCGATCATGTCGATGATGATCTTGTTGCCGTCGTTGCCCGCCTCGATCCCGTAGATCTTGCCGTCGAGATCCTTGGCGTGCTTCGAGATGTCGGCGAAATCCTTGATGCCGAGTTCAGCGCCCTTGGCGTTGGTCGCGAGCGTGTATTTCGCGCCTTCGAGGTTCGTGCGCACGCTGTCGACGGTCTTCGCTTCGAGGTAGGGTTTGATGTTCGGCTCCATCGTCGGCATCCAGTTGCCCAGGAACACGTCGATGTCGCCCTTGGCCATGCCCTCGTAGGTCACCGGAACCGACAGGACTTGGGTCTCGGTCTCATAGCCGAGCGCCTTGAGGATGTGCGAGGTGACTGCCGTGGTCGAGGTGATGTCGGTCCAGCCGACGTCCGAGAAGGTGATCTTGTCGCAGCCGGCCGAGAAGGCCGGCGTCGCCAGCGCCAGGACCGCCGAGGCGAGAAGCATCGCGCGCAGTTTCATGTGGTGGACTCCCCTGTTTTCATTAATTGATGAGTCAATTAACTTCAATCCGGGCCTTCGGTGCAAGGAAAATCTTCGGACCGTCCCCGCGTGGCCGCTGTCGGATCGGTCGCAGCCTAGCGCAAAGCGCCGGCAAGGCAAACCGGGCGGGGTTCACTTCTTTTTTCTTGATTGACGAGTCAATAAAGGCTCATGTAGCGGTGTCGTTCGCTCTTCAGGGACTGTGGGAATGCCAAAGGTGGGAATGGAGCCGATTCGCAAGGCGGCGCTGGTCGAGGCGACGATCGTCGAGATCGGGCGCACCGGCTCGCTTGACGTCACCGTCAGCCAGATCGCCAAGCGCGCCGGCATGTCCTCGGCGCTGGCCCACCATTATTTCGGCTCGAAGGAACAGATCTTCCTGGCCGCCATGCGCCAGATCCTGACGCTTTACGGGGCCGAGGTGCGCGGCGCGCTGGCGATGGCCGATGGCCCGCGCGAACGGCTGCAAGGCATCGTCCGCGCCAGCTTTTCGGCGGTAAACTTCCGCCGCGAGGTGATCGGCGCCTGGCTGAACTTCTACGTGCTGGCCCAGACCCTGCCCGAAGCCAAGCGCCTCTTGCGCATCTACCAGCGCCGGCTGGACGCCAACCTGCGCCACGACCTCAAGAAGATCGTCGGCGACCGGGCGGGGCAGGTGGCCGGCGGCCTCGGCGCGATGATCGACGGGGTCTATATCCGCGAGGCGCTGAAGCAGGCCGCGCCCGACGGCGAAGGGGCCGTCGCCACCGCCCTGACCTACCTTTCTCTCGAACTGGAGCCGCGCGCATGATCGCCCAACCCAAGGCCAGCCATTTCATCGACGGCCAGTATGTCGAGGACACGGCAGGCGCGCCCATCGAGGTGATCTTTCCGGCGACCGGCGAAGTGATCGCCCGCGTACACGAGGCGACGCCCGCCATCATCGAACGGGCGCTGGCTTCGGCGGCGCGGGCGCAGAAGGAATGGGCGCGGACGAAGCCGGTGGAACGGGCGCGCATCCTGCGCCGGGCCGCCGACCTGATCCGCGAGCGCAACCAGCAGCTTTCGGAACTGGAAACGCTCGATACCGGCAAGCCGATCCAGGAAACCACCGTCGCCGACGCCACGTCCGGCGCCGATGCGCTGGAATATTTCGCGGGTCTTGCGCCGACCGTGACCGGCGAAACCATGCCCCTGGGCCGCGACTTCGTCTATACGGTGCGCGAACCCCTGGGCGTCTGCGTCGGCATCGGCGCCTGGAATTATCCGACCCAGATCGCCTGCTGGAAGGGCGCGCCGGCGTTGGCCTTCGGCAATGCGATGGTGTTCAAACCCTCCGAGACGACGCCCCTTTGCACGCTGAAGGTGGCCGAAATCCTGCACGAGGCGGGCCTGCCGGCCGGGCTTTACAACGTGGTGCAGGGGCGCGGCGCGGTCGGCGCGGCGCTGGTGACCGACCCGCGTGTCGCCAAGGTGTCGCTGACCGGCTCGGTGCCCACGGGGCGCAAGGTCTATGCGCTGGCCGCCGAGGGCATCCGCCATGTGACGATGGAGCTTGGCGGCAAGTCGCCGCTGATCATCTTCGACGACGCCAACCTGGAAAATGCCGTGGGCGGCGCGCTGATGGCGAACTTCTATTCGGCGGGGCAGGTCTGTTCCAACGGTACCCGTGTCTTCGTGCAGAAGGGCATCAAGGACCGCTTCCTGACGCGCCTGAAGGAACGCACCGAGGCGATCCGCCTGGGCGACCCGCGCGAGGCGGACACCCAGATGGGGCCGCTGGTGTCGGCCGCGCAGCTCGACAAGGTGCTGGGCTATATCGAGACCGCCAGGAAGGAAGGCGCGCGGCTTGTCACCGGCGGCCACCGCGCCGGGCCGAACAGCGGCTATTTCGTCGCGCCCACGGTCTTTGCCGATGTGACCGACGACATGACCATCGCGCGCGAGGAAATCTTCGG
This sequence comes from Paracoccaceae bacterium, assembly GCA_046348855.1. Classification (GTDB taxonomy): domain Bacteria; phylum Pseudomonadota; class Alphaproteobacteria; order Rhodobacterales; family Rhodobacteraceae; genus TMP-24. The sequence continues at coordinate 143,766 of JAXMDK010000002.1, forward strand.
CCCGGTGATGGCGGTTCTGGACTTCGCTGATGAGGAAGAGGCTGTAACCCGAGCCAACGCCACGGAATTCGGCCTTTCGGCCGGGGTCTTCACCGGCGATCTGGCGCGCGGTCACCGGGTGGTGGCGGCGCTGGATGCCGGGACCTGCTGGATCAACGCCTACAACCTGACGCCGGTGGAAACCCCCTTCGGCGGTTCCAAGCAGTCGGGCGTCGGGCGCGAGAACTCCAAGGCCGCCATCGAACATTACACGCAGGTCAAGTCGGTTTACGTGAACCTTGGCGATGTGGACGCGCCCTATTGATGGCAGAGGTTCCGACATACGCGGACCTGACCGACGCCTATGCGGTGACCCGCCGGGCGACGGTGCGGACGCCGCTTCTCGACTGTCCGGCGCTGGCCGCGGCGGCGGGCGCGGCGCGGGTCTTCGTCAAGGCGGAAAGCTTTCAGGTGGCGGGGTCGTTCAAGTTCCGCGGCGCCACCTGGCGCATCGCGCAACTCAATGACGCGGAGCGGGCGCGCGGCGTCGTGGCCTTTTCCTCGGGCAACTTCGCACAGGGGCTGGCGGCCGCCGGTCGGGCGGCGGGGGTTCCGGTAACCATCGTCATGCCCCAGGACGCGCCCGCGACCAAGCGGCAGGCGACCGAAGGCTTTGGCGCGCGGGTGGTTCTGTCGGATCACGGCGACCGCCCGCGCGAGGAAGTCGCGGCGGCGCTGGCGCGCGAGATCGCAGCGCGTGACGGGCTGGTGCTGCTGCATCCGTTCGACGATCCGGCAATCGTCGCCGGTCAGGCCGGCGTGGCGATCGAGGCGCTGGAGCAGATGGCCGAAGCCGGCGCGACGCCCGACCTGGCCGCCTGTCCGACCGGCGGCGGCGGTCTGGTCGGCGGGCTGGCGCTGGCGGTGCGCCACCAGTGCCCGGACGCACGGATCTTTGCGGTGGAGCCGGAAGGTTACGACGGCATGGGCCGGTCTCTGGCCCAGGGCGCGGCGCAGCGGGTGACCGCCGGGGGACGGACCATGTGCGACGCGCTGCAGGCCACGCGGCCGGGCGACGCGCCCTTTGCCGCGGCGCAGGCCGCCGGCACTGAAGGCTGCCGCGTCTCCGACGCCGATGTGCGCGCCGCCCTGCGCCTGGCGTTCGAGCGGCTGAAACTGGTGCTGGAGCCTTCCGGCGCGGCGGCGATTGCCGCGCTTCTGTCCGGCGCGCTGCCGGCCAGGGGGCGGACGGTTCTGCTGGTCGCTTCGGGCGGCAATATCGGACTTGAGGATTTCGCCGCCCTGACCGGGGCGGCGCACGAGTGATGGGGACGGCGATGGAAGCAGATTATGTGATCGTGGGTGCGGGTTCGGCGGGCTGCGCGGTGGCCTACCGGCTCAGCGAGGCTGGCCATCAGGTCCTGGTGATCGAACATGGTGGCACCGATGCCGGGCCGTTCATCCAGATGCCGGGGGCGCTGTCCTATCCGATGAACATGCCGATCTACGATTGGGGTTTCCGCACCGAGCCCGAGCCGCATCTGGGCGGGCGCACGCTCGCCACGCCGCGCGGCAAGGTGGTGGGTGGGTCATCCTCGATCAACGGCATGGTGTTCGTGCGCGGCCATGCCAAGGATTTCGACCACTGGGCCGAACAGGGCGCCGCCGGCTGGTCCTACGCCGACGTGCTGCCCTATTTCCGCCGGATGGAAACCTGGCATGGCGGCAAGGACGCGGGCGAGGCCGACAGCGCCTTTCGCGGCACCTCGGGGCCCCTGCATGTGACGCGCGGCCCGCGCAGCAACCCCCTGTTCAACGCCTTTGTCGATGCCGGGCGTCAGGCCGGCTATGAAGTGACCGACGACTACAACGGCCAGAAGCAGGAAGGCTTCGGCGCGATGGAGGCGACGATCTTCAAGGGCCGGCGCTGGTCGGCCGCCAATGCCTACCTGCGCCCGGCGCAGAAGAACGGCCGCTGCCGCGTGGTGCGCGGCCTCGCCCGCCGGGTGGTGATCGAGAACGGCCGCGCCATCGGCGTCGAGATCGGCCGCGGCGGTGGCACCGAGGTGATCCGCGCCCGGTCCGAGGTGATCCTCGCCGCCTCCTCGATCAACACGCCGAAGCTGCTGATGCTGTCGGGGATCGGCGGAGCCGAGCAGCTGATGGCCCACGGCATTCCGGTGGTCGCCAACCGGCCCGGCGTCGGTGCGAACCTGCAGGACCATATGGAAATCTACATGCAGTTCGCCTCGAAACTGCCTGTAACGCTTTACAAATACTGGAACCTGTGGGGCAAGGCCATCGTCGGCGCGCAATGGCTGTTCACCGGCAAGGGGATCGGCGCGTCGAACCAGTTCGAAAGCTGCGCCTTCATCCGGTCGGACAAGGGCGTCGACTATCCCGATATCCAGTATCACTTCCTGCCGATCGCGGTGCGCTATGACGGCAAGGCCGCGGCCGAGGGTCACGGCTTCCAGGCCCATGTCGGTCCGATGCGGTCGAAGTCGCGGGGATCGGTGACGCTGCGGTCGGCCGATCCGGCCGCCCCGCCGCGCATCCTCTTCAACTACATGTCGCACCCCGACGACTGGGCCGACTTCCGCAAATGCGTGCGCCTGACGCGCGAGATCTTCGGCCAGCAGGCGATGGAGCCTTACGTCAAGCACGAGATCCAGCCGGGGCCGGGCTACCAGAGCGACGACGAGATCGATGCCTTCATCCGCGAACATGCGGAAAGCGCCTACCATCCCTGTGGCACCGCCCGCATGGGGCGGCGCGACGACCCGATGGCGGTGGTCGATCCCGAATGCCGGGTGATCGGGGTCGAGGGACTGCGCGTCGCCGACAGTTCGATCTTCCCGCGGGTGACGAACGGCAACCTCAACGGGCCGTCGATCATGACCGGCGAAAAGGCCGCCGACCATATCCTCGGCAAGGGCATGCTGGCGCCGGCGAATTCGCCGCCGTGGAACAGCCCGCGCTGGCAGACGGCGCAACGCTGAGGGCGCTGGGGGTAGCCCTATTAATTGGAATCCCCAGCCGCAACTGAGCGCGAGGCCATTGCCTCGCGCGGCCGGCGGTCGGTATCAGCCTGCTTGGGCCGTGCTCCCAGAGCAAGGCCAGCCCCCGCCCCCTGGGCGGCGGGGGCTTCGCCCCCGCCGGGGCGGGCGCTGTCCGCGCCCGAATGTTCAGGATTACGGATGCCCCCTTGGCCTGCGCTTGCGCTCCGGCCAACGGACCGGGTGACGCGCCACTGGCGCGTCACCTGATCGGTCCGGCCTCCGTGAAGACCGACCTGCTATACTTTGAATCGATGTGCCTTGCTCTAACCACCCGGCTCGCAACGCCGCTCGACCAGATCCCAGCGGTTGCCCCACGGATCGCGCCAGACGGCCACGGTGCCATAGGCTTCGTGCCGGGGCTCTTCCTCGAACCGGATGCCGGCGGTGCGCATGGCGCGGTGATCGCGGGCGAAATTGTCGGTTTCCAGAAACAGGAACACCCGGCCGCCGGACTGGTTGCCGATGGCGGCGGACTGGGTCTCGGACGCGGCTTTGGCCAGCAACAGCGCGGACCCGGACTCCGATCCCGGTGGCCGGATCGTGACCCAGCGCTTGTCCGGCCCCTGGGCAATATCTTCGAGCAGCAGAAAGCTGAGCTTTCCGACATAGAAGGCGAGCGCCGCGTCATAGTCGGGCACCACAAGCGCCACGCATGCCAGCCGCTGCCGCGGGCCGGTCATGTCTTGGCGCGGACCGGCCTGGCTTCGGGCAGCGAGATGCGGGCAACCTGTTCGGCGATCGGATCGACCGACAGGGGATGGGTGTCGGCGGTGTGGTCGGCCGGGTTGCCCAGATCCTGCCAGCGGCCGTTCTTGTAGATTTCCACCGCGCTGAACCCCGCCTTGTAGCCCATCTTGCGGCTGCCCGGCACCCAGTAGCCCAGATAGACATAGGGCAGGCCGGCGGCGCGGGCGATCTCGACATGGTCGAGGATGATGTAGGTTCCCAGGCTGTCGCGCACCCGGTCGGGCTCGTAGAAGCTGTAGACCATGCTGACCCCGTCATCGAGCACGTCGGTCAGGCAGACGGCGGTCAGCACCCGGCGGCCGTCGAGTTCCGAAGGCGGCGCGGTATATTCGACCACCCGGCTTTTGACCGGGGTTTCCTCGATCATCGCGGCGAATTCGAAGATGTCCATGTCGGCCATGCCGCCGTCGGAATGGCGGCGGTCGAGATAGCGGCGGAAGAGCGCATACTGGTCTTCGGTGGCCCAGGGGCTGGTGGCTTCGCGCCGCAGGTCGGCGTTGCGGCGCAGCACCCGACGCTGGGCGCGGTTGGGCTGGAAGTCCGCCACCCGGATGCGCGCCGACAGGCAGGCGGTGCATTCGGCGCAGGACGGGCGGTAGAGCACGTTCTGCGACCGGCGGAACCCCTGCTTGGACAGGGCGTCGTTCAGCCTGACGGCATTTTCGCCGGGAAGGGCCGTGAACAATTTCCGCTCGGACCGCCCCTCGAGATAGGGGCAGGGCTGGGGAGCCGTAACGTAGAATTGCGGCGCAAGTGGCAGCGTGTGGCGCATGGGTGCGACAGAAAACCGGGAACGATGAATTTCAGGTTAGCAAGGCCCCGCGCATCCGCCAAGCCATTCCGTTCGATTGAACCGGCGTTTGCATCGCAAAATCGGCCCGGGGGCGGGACTGTTGAAGCGCCCGCCGGGCCGTTGGTGCGGCCCGGCGAGGGAATTGTCAGCTTTGGCCGGCGCCAGGGGCGCGGTCATCGGGCGAAGGGCCGGCCCGGTCCTCGGCCTCGGCCCGCGCCGCCCTGGCGCGTTCGTCGAGATACTGGTCGAACTCGGACTTGTCCTTCGAGGCGCGCAGCCGTTCCAGGAAGGCCTCGAATTCCTCCTGTTCGCGTTGCAGCCGGTCAAGCGTATCGGCCTTGTAGGCGTCGAAGGCGCTGTTGCCGGACGAGCGGAACCCCTGACGGTGCATGTGCATCCCGTTATGGCCCATCCGCCGGCCAAAGGCGCAGCTACCCTTGAAAACATTCGCTTGCTCCAGATCATGTAGGCCAGGAGGGCAAGGCCCACCGGCCAGAAGAAGATGAAACCGAGGATCATGGCGGCCATCCAGGCGCCCTTACCGCGGTCATCGAGCCAGCTCTCGGCCCGCGAGGGCCAGGCGGCGATAGTCGACATGAGAACCTCCGTCTTTCATGTGAATGCGTTTCACATTCGACAAGATCGGGAGTGAGGGGCGGTCCGTCAAGCGGCTATGTGAACTATTTTAACATGGGCCGTTGCGACCGGCCCGGCATCGGCGGAAACCAGCGCATCAGCCGGTGAAGGCGGCCAGAGGCGCGCCGGCCAGCCGGCTGAGCAGGTGCGGGTCGATGGCGAAGACATGGTGCGGCGTTCCCGCCGCCGCCCAGACCAGCGGAAAGTCGAGAAGCCGGGGGTCGAAAAAGGCGCGGACCGGCTTCAGATGGCCGATCGGGGCGACGCCGCCGATGGCAAAGCCGGTCTCGGCGCGGATCAGCGCCGCGTCGGCCTTGCCCAAGGGCTCGCCCGCCACCCGTGCCGCCGCCCCGGCGTCGACGCGGTTGCCTCCGGCAGTGATGAACAGCACCACCTGCCCGCTGTCGTCGCCGCGGAAGATGATCGACTTGGCGATCTGGTCGATGGCGCAACCCACCGCCGCCGCCGCTTCGGCCGCGGTGCGGGTGGTGTCCGACAGCGCGCGGATGTCAGGGCGCGCGCCGGCCGCGGTCAGGGCGGTTTCCACACGTTTCAGGCTTTTGCTCATATCCGCCGCCATCCTCCAGACAGGCGGATATGATCCGCCCGGATGGCGAAAGGCAAGCCGGTGCCGGGTTTGTTGTGGTTGCCGGCCTGTCGGGCAGGCTTCAGGCCGCCTGCGCCGCTTTCTTGCGCAAGAGCATCCCGTATAAATCGCGCGGCTCGTCCGGGTCGGCGATCATGTCGAGATCGGTGCTGAAGGCCAGCGACTTCGGCAGCGCCTTCAATTGCCGCAGCACATAGCGCAGCGCCGAGAAATCCTCGACAGCGAAGCCCACGGAGTCGAACAGGGTGATCGCCCGGTCGTCGGCGCGCCCGGCCACGGCGCCGGTCATCACCTGCCACAGTTCCTTGACCGGATGGTCGGGGGCCAGTTGCTGGATTTCGCCCTCGATCCGGGTCTGCGGCGGATATTCGACATAGATGTCGGAGCGCAACAGGATGTCGTGGTGCAGTTCGGTCTTGCCGGGGCAGTCGCCGCCCACCGCGTTGATGTGGACGCCGGCGCCGACCATGTTGTCGGTCAGGATCGTCGAATATTGCTTGTCGGCGGTGACGGTGGTGATGATCTGCGCGCGAAGGATCGCCTCTTCGGCGGTGGCGCAGGCGACGAGCTTAAGCCCGGTGCCCTTCAGGTTCGCCATGCACTTGCGGGTCGCCACCGGTCGATGCGTCGTGCCGTACCTCGCGGATGCCGCAGATGGCCCAAGGCCAGCGCCCGGAACTCGGACTGCGCGCCGTTGCCGATCAGGGCCATGACCCGTTGCCCCCTTGGGTGCCAGCCATTTCGCCGCCAGCGCCGACATGGCGGCGGTGCGCAGCGCGGTCAGGATCGTCATTTCCGACAGAAGCAGCGGATAGCCGGTGTTCACGTCCGCCAAAAGTCCAAAGGCGGTAACGGTTTGCAGGCCTTCCTTCATGTTCTTCGGGTGGCCGTTCACATATTTGAACCCGTACATCTCACCGTCCGAGGTCGGCATCAGCTCGATCACGCCGACATCGGAATGCGAGGCGACCCGCGGGGTCTTGTCGAACAGCGGCCAGCGGCGGAAGTCGGCCTCGATCTCGGCGGCGAGGTCGGTCAGGACCCGTTCGACGCCAAGATGAAGAACGAGCCGCATCATGTTGTCGACGCTGACGAAAGGAACGATATTCAGATTCTGTTGCACGATCAGTAGCTCCGCGTCGGGCGGTCGAACACCTTGCGGCCCATCAGCGAGCCGACAAGTTCGACCATCAGTTTCGCGGTCCGGCCGCGTTCGTCGAGAAAGGGATTCAGCTCCACCAGGTCCAGCGAGGTGACAAGACCGCTTTCATGCAGCCGTTCCATGACCAGATGCGCCTCGCGGAAGGTGGCGCCGCCGGGAACGGTGGTGCCGACCGCCGGCGCGATCGACGGGTCGAGGAAATCGACGTCGAGCGAGACATGCAGCATCCCGTTGGCCTCATACACCCGGTCCAGGAATTCGCGCAGGGGCGCGACGATGCCGCGTTCGTCCAGCACCCGCATGTCGCAGATCGCCACGTCGGTCTTCAGCAGGCTTGCGTGTTCGGCCATGTCGACAGAACGGATGCCGAACAGGCAGATCCGCTCCTCGGGCACCGGCACCGGGAAGGCGGGGAAGGCGTCAAACCCCCTGTGGCCGGCGATATAGGCGACGGGCGTGCCGTGCAGGTTGCCCGACTGGGTGGTCAGCGGTGTGTGAATGTCAGAGTGCGCATCGAGCCACAAGACGAAGAGCTGTCGCCCCTGCGCCGCGGCGTGGCGGGCCGCCCCCGCCACCGAGCCGAGCGCCAGCGAATGATCGCCCCCCAGAAGGATCGGGAAGCCGCCGGCCTGCAGCGCGGCCTCGGTGCGGTCGCACAGGGCCTTCGTCCAGCCGATCACCTCGGCCAGCGAATGCACGGCCGGGTTGGGGCAATGGGCGTCCTCCAGCGTCGGCAGGGCGACGTCGCCCCAATCCTCCACCCGATGGCCAAGGTCGGTGATCGACAGGCCGAGGCCCGCGACCCGATAGGCCGAAGGCCCCATCAGGCAGCCGGCGCGCTTCTGTCCGGCGTCGATCGGCGCGCCGATCAGGATGCAGGTCTTGGTCATTTTCGGATCCCCGTCTGTGCAAACACAGGATGAACCGATCTGCGTCAATTTGAAGGGTGATTTTTGTCGGTTTGGGTATAAGTTTGTCCAAACTGAAAAGATGGATTGACGAAATGGATGATGTGGATCAGTCGCTGATCGCCGAATTGCGCCGCGACGGGCGCGCGAGCTGGTCGGACCTGGCCGACCGGCTGGGGCTGGCGCGGGCCACGGTGCGGGCGCGGATGGAAAGGCTGGCGTTGCAGGGCGAAATCGTCGGCTTCACCGTCCTGACCCGCAGCGATCTGGGCGGGATGCCGGTGCGCGGGCTGATGATGATCGCCATCGAGGGGCGCGGCCAGGAACGGATCACTGCACGCCTGACCGGCCTGCCCGAGGTGATGGCGGTCCATTCGACCAACGGCCGCTGGGATCTGATCGCCGAGATCGGCACCCGGACGCTTGAAGAACTGGATGCGCTGATCTCCAGGGTCAGGAACTACGAAGGGGTGCTGGCCAGCGAAACCCGCCGGCACTGGGCAACCCGGCGCGCCGGACGGCGCTGATCAGCGCCGCCGCGCCGCCGCCACCCACAAAAGCGCCAGCCCCAGCGACAGGACCGCGTTCCACGAGGCCATCGACAGGCCGAACAGGCTCCAGGCGACTTCGTTGCAGCGCACCAGCGGCGCATTCATGATCTGGGTCATCAGGTCGTCGGTCGACAGGCCCTGGACTGGGCTCGACGAACAGGTCGCCGGACCGATCCAGAGGCCGCGCTCGACCCCGGTGTGGTAAACGCCAAGCCCCGCCGTCGCCAGCGCCGCCAGCGCCCCCGCCCAGGCCAGCCCCCGCCGCCCGGTCTGCCAGACGATCAGGCCGAGGATGATCGCCAGCGCATGCGGCCAGCGCTGCCACCAGCACAGCTTGCAGGGCGCATAGCCGGCAAGCTGGAAGAGGAACGCCCCGCCCAGAAGCGCCGCCGATCCGGCGGCCGCCAGCAGCGCCAGTTGTCGTGCCTGTCGGTTCACAGCAGCCTCGTCACGCCATAGATCCCCAGAAGCAGCGCGAGGATCGCGCCCACCACCAGACCGAGCCGGCGTTCGATGAAGGCGAGGATCGAGGCGCCGTAGCGGCGCAGCGCCCAGGCCAGGGCATAGAAGCGCGCGCCGCGGGCGACGATCGCCGACAGGACGAACAGCGGCAGGCTGAAGCCCACCACGCCGGACAGGATCGTCACCACCTTCATCGGCGGCAAATGCGCGAGGCCCGAAGTGACCAGAAGCAGCAGGATGATCCAGGTGCTGCCCGCCACTTCGGCGCGCATCGCCTCGAACGCGTCGAGCTTGTGGTAGAATTCCAGCACCGGCCGTGCCAGCCAGGCAAAGGCGAAATGCCCGATCAGCCAGCCGAAGATGCCGCCCAGCACCGAGGTCGCCGAGGCGATGCCCGCCAGCCGCATGGCGCGTTCTGGCCGGGCGGCGCACATCGGGATGAACAGGACGTCGGCCGGGATCGGAAAGACCGAGCTTTCGACGAAGGAAATCACCCCCAGCGCCGCCGTCGCATTGGGCGAGCGCGCCCAGGACAGGGTCCAGTCGTAGAGTTTCTGAAACATCGCTTGGGCCCTCGTTGGTGGGGGTCATTGGCCACAGGGGCGGCGCGAGGTCAAGGAAAAGCTCCGTGACCGGGCGATGGCGACGGGGCAGGGCGCATCAAGGGCTTTTCGTGCCTTCCGCCCTTGGATAGACTTGACCTGTCAGGGTGGCCCGCGGGCCGGGGGGGTATCATGAAGTGGGAAGGTCGCCGCGAAAGCGACAATATCGAGGACCGCCGGGGCATGCGCGTCGGCCGGGTCGCCGGCGGCGGCGGGCTGGGGCTGGTGGCGGTGGCGCTGATCGTCTGGGCGCTTGGCGGCGATCCGATGGCGGTCTTGCAGCAGGGTCTGTCGGGCGGCGGCCAGATCCAGTCGGGCGGCGGCCAGATTACCCCCGAGGACGAACAGGCGGCGAAGTTCGTCTCGGTCACGCTGGCGGATACCGAACAGGTCTGGGGCGACATCTTCCAGAAGGAACTGGGGCGGACCTACACGCCGACGACGCTGGTGCTGTTCAAGGACGCCACCAACACCGCCTGCGGCGGCGCGTCCGAGGCGACCGGGCCGTTCTACTGCCCCGAGGACAAGAAGGTCTATCTCGACACCGGCTTTTTCGTCACCCTGTCGCAGCAGCTTGGCGCGCATGGCGATTTCGCCGCCGCCTACGTTGTGGCCCACGAGGTCGGCCATCATGTGCAGGACGAGCTTGGCATCCTGCAAAAAGCCAACGACGCGCGCCAGCAGTCGTCCGAGGCCGACAGCAACGCCATCTCGGTGCGCATCGAATTGCAGGCCGACTGCTTCTCGGGCGTCTGGGCGCGCTATGCCGCCGACAAGCTGGGTACGCTTGAACCCGGCGACATCCAGGAGGCGGTCGATGCTGCCGCGCGGATCGGCGACGACACGTTGCAGCGCAGCGCCGGGCGCCGGCCGATGCCCGACAGCTTCACCCACGGCACCTCGGAACAGCGCCAGCGCTGGCTGTCGACCGGCTACAAGGCCGGCACGATCCGCGCCTGCGACACGTTCTCGACCGACAACATCTGAGGCCGCGCGCCTTGCCAACCGGGCGGGGCGCGGCTATCTGTTGGCGCGCGCCCGGATGGCGGAATGGTAGACGCAGCGGTCTCAAACACCGCCGACGCAAGTCATGCGGGTTCGAGTCCCGCTCCGGGCACCAGCACACCAGATCACGTATAAGACGAATCGAACCGGTGGCGGCCGGCGGGCTGCTTGTCGTGGCGGCACCAATCCGGGGGTGGGACCCCCGGTTTGTGCGCGACCGGGAAACGCGGGCGGGCTGCCCCCAAAATGCCCCAATTCTTTTTGCGAGGCCCGCCGCGACGGCCGATTGTCTGCGCCTGTTCAACGGTTAGCTAACGAAAGGACAAGTCTTGCGAAGGCGATCCGGGGGCGGTTTCGCCAGAAAAATACGAAAATACAATATTATCAGTATGTTGCTTGGGCGTTCATAATTTCTTCACTGAGCCCAATCGCCGGCCATGGGGCGGGTGAAACCGGCCTGGGGCAACAGTAGGGCCGCGGTTTTCGCCACATTTTCGCCATCATTGCCCGGCCATCTGGGGTCAGCCGCAACGAAAGGCGCGGTTGGCCAAGGCGGGAAAGGCCGGATCATTAACCGAAGACCCGCACATTAGGACGGCCGCCGGGAAACTGGCATTTGAATGTGTTCAATTAGGAACGTAAATACAGTGCCTTGTTTTTCCAGCGGAATCTTGATCACCACCCTCAGGGGCGAACGCCCTGTCGAGGAGCTTTGCGAGGGCGACCGCGTCGTCACCCGCGACAATGGATTGCAGACGATCCGCCGGATTTCCCGGCGGGACTATGACTATGGGCAGCTGGCGATTGTGCCGCATCTGCAGCCGGTCCTGGTGACGGCGGGGGCCATGGGAAAGGGGCTGCCAGAGCGTGACATGCTCGTCAGCCCCAACCTGCGGCTTCTCGTCGCCCGCGACCGGCTGCCCTTTGGCCTGTCGCCGGCGCCGGGGGGCGACGACGCGCTGGTTGCGGTCAAGAACCTGTGCGGCGGCAAGACCATCCGCACCTGTTCGGTGCTGGGCGTCAGCTACATCCTGGTCGAGTTCGACCGGCATGAGGTGGTCCTGGCAAACGGCTGCTGGGCCGAGGCTTTCTGCCTGGCCGATCCGTCGCTGGGTGCGCGCGGCAACGCGCAGAGGACAGAAATCCTCGAGATATTTCCCGACCGCAAGCCGGCCCTGCCGGTGCGCCGGGCGATCGAGGGCTAAGGCAAGGATATAGACGGCCCGCGGGCCGGCAAGGGATTGGAGCCAAGATGATTTTGTCGATGATGTGCGTCTCGGTGCTGGTATTGTCCATGATGGCGAAACGCAACGCGGCTGCCAGCCCCGTTGCTGTTCCGGTCACGGCGGGCAGGGGGCGCCGCCGTTAAACAGTTGGACATCATGTCCGGGGTCTGATGGTGCCACCTGCCGCCCTGACCGGCGGGGCTGATGGCGGAAACCCGAATGCGGAACCTGCGAACCACCAATAGCAGCCGGGCGCGGCCCACCGGGCCGGGGTTCCTCGCCGGGCTGGTCCTGCCTGAAGGCCGGTCCTTTCGCATCCTTCATGGCGCCGACGCCCGGATCGAGGCGCTGGACAGCGACGGCAGGGTCGCCGCCACCGCGACCCTCGCCTGCGTCCAGGCGGCGCTGCCGTGTTTTTGTGACGACACGCCGATCGACACGCCCGACGGTCCGGTGCCGGCCGGGGCGCTGCGACCGGGCCAGCTGCTGCTGGTCAGGGACGGGCCTCCGCAACCGCTGCTTTGGGTCGGGCGGCGCAGTTTCGACTGGCGGCTTCTGGGGCTGAACCCGGCGCTGCGGCCGGTGGTGATCCGGGCGAACGCCATCGCGCCCGGCCTTCCAGCCAGCGATGTGGCCTTCTCGCCCAGTCACCGCATCGCCCTGTCCGGGACGGCGGGCGGGCTGGTCGCGGTCGGTGACCTTGTCGGGCATCCGGGGGTTGAAAGCAGGGCCTGCCAGTCCGTCACCTATGTCCAGCTTCTCCTGGACCCTGGCGCGCTGGTCTCGGCGGCCGGCCTGTGGGGCGAAAGCTTCCACCCCGAACTGGCGGTCCGGGGCGTGCTGACCCCGGCGGAACGCACTGAAATCCGCGCGGCGCTGCGCCGTCATCGGGCCGGACAGGCGGTCGGCATACCACCGTCCGGTGCAGCCCCGCGGGGCGCCTGCAATCCCTAGCTGATCGGACCGTGCGCTTGTGGTCCCGGCGCAACGTTGCGGTCGGTTTATGTGCCGCCCCGGCAAACAAATTGTCGTTTTTCCGCGGCTCACGAATTATTCATTAAGTCATAAGAACGCCGCCAGGATCCCGGTCGTGCACCGGGGCGAGAAGCGGTCGATAGGTGGTTGAACGTGGTCTGGAACGATCGGCAGTGCGGCTACGGAACGACGTTCCGGGCGCGGTCCTCCCTTAAGGTGAGGCCAGCCGATGCCCATGGCCGCAGGCGCGCGGCGGGACCGTGCCCGGCGGCGGCTGGCCGACGCAATGCCGACCCGGAAATGGCGAAAATTCTAACGATCCAACCGGGTGTTTCCGGTTTGTTTGCATCCCGCACCCCATGCTGCGCCTCAAATCACGGGAAAGGCTTGCGGTCCACGGGACGCAAGGTCGGGTCGATGGCGGCACGGGGAGGGCAAGTACGCGGCGCGGGCTGCGGTGTAACAAGTGGCCACGACGCCGATGTGCGGCGCGCGGTTCCGGTCGGGTAGCGCGCAGATGGCGACGTCAAACACATTCACCTGGATCTATCTCGGCAAGCCGGCGGTTCAACTCGACCCGACCGAGGGCAATACCAACGCCGAAAACGTCAGCAACGCCGCGTTCCTGGGCCAGACTTTCGGCTCCAGCGGCGATCCGCTGTTCAGCCATGTCACCTCGGCGACGCTGACCAACGTCGGCGGGTCGGCGACCGCGATGGACAGCAACAATTCGACCGCCAACGACACGTTCACCACCAACGTCGGCGCCGGCATCCAGACCTTCACCTTCGACACCAGCGTCCAGTACAACGCGACCATAACCTACGCCGACGGCACGACCGGCACCATCTCGGCGGTGGTGCTGCAAAGTACGACGGGCGAACTGTTCCTGGCGCCGGAAATCACCGCCAACGCCGACACGACGGCGCAGGAACTCCGGCCGATCCTGTCGATTACCTTCGATTCGGTGGCCCAGACCGGTGCCGACATGACGATCATCCGTCAGGTCACCGGCTTTGACGACGGCTATGTCGAAGGCACCTCGGGCAACGACCTGATCAACGGCTCCTATGTCGAGCCGATCGCCAATGGCACCGACTTCATCGACAACAACGACGCGGGCCTCGCCGGATCGTCGCACAACGATGACTACGTGCGGGCCGGGGCCGGCAACGACACGGTCCTGTCGGCCGACGGCAACGACACCGTCGACGCCGGCACTGGCAACGATTCCGTCGATGGCGGGGTTGGCAACGACTCGCTGATGGGCGGCACCGGCAACGACACGCTGATCGGCGGCGCCGGCGACGACACGCTGGTCGGCGACTATGCCAACGACACGCTGGGGGGCGCCGACAACCTTCAGGGCGGGGCGGGCAACGATTCGATCCTAGGCGGCATCGGCAACGACACGATCGACGGCGGCACCGAGAACGACACGGTCGACGGCGGATCGGGCGACGATTCGATCACCGGCGGTTCGGGCAACGATTCGCTAGCTGGCGGTATCGGCAATGACACCATCGACGGCGGGACCGAGGCCGACAGCATCGACGGCGGGGCCGGCAACGATTCGCTGTTCGGCGGCACCGGCACCTTCTCCGACACGATCCGCGGCGGGGCGGGCGACGATTCCATCGACGGCGGCGACGGCAACGATTCGCTGGCCGGCGACGCGGGCAACGACACGATCATCGGCGGGCTCGGCGACGACACCATCGACGGCGGCGACAACGACGACACGATCACCGGCGGGGCCGGCAACGATTCCATCGCCGGCGGTCTCGGCAAGGACACGATCGACGGCGGCGCCGGCAACGATTCGATCCAGGGCAACGCCGGTGACGACTCGCTGTTGGGCGGCGACGGCAACGACACGCTCGACGGCGGCGCCGGCAATGATGTGATGACGGGCGGGCTGGGCAGCGACCGCTTCCTTGGCATCACCGCCGGCGACGTGGTCGATGGTTCGGAAGACGCCGGCAATACCGACAATGACGTGCTCGACCTGTTCGGCTCGGGCTACACCTGGCACAACACCAACATCATCTATTCCTCGCCGAACCACGAAAACGGCACCGTCCAGTTCCTCGACGTCAACGGCAATGTCGTCGGGACCATGACCTTCACCAATATCGAGATGGTCATCCCCTGCTTTACCCCCGGCACTTTGGTCGAGACCGACCGCGGGCCGGTCGCCGTCGAGGATATCGCCGAGGGCGACCGGGTCCTGACCCGCGACAACGGCTATCGTCCGGTGCGCTGGTCGGGGCGGCGCGATCTGACAGCGGCCGAGCTTCTGGCGAGCCCGGCGCTGCGGCCGGTGCTGATCCGCAAGGGCGCGCTCGGCCCCGACCTGCCGGAGCGCGACATGGTGGTGTCGCCGCAGCACCGGCTGTTGCTGACCGGGGCGCGGGCCGAACTCATCAGCGGCGAGACCGAAGTGCTGGCGGCCGCGCTGCATCTCGTAGGTCGGCCGGGCATCCGCCGGGCGCCGGCGACTGCGGCGAGCTATATCCATTTCCTCTTTGACCAGCATGAGATCGTCCGCTCCGACGGGGTGTGGAGCGAAAGCTTCCAGCCCGGCGTGGCATCGCTGGGCGGGCTCGACGCGGCGCAGCGGGCCGAGATCCTGACGCTGTTCCCCGAACTGGCCACCGAACCCGGCCTGACCGCCTACGGGGCCGCGCGCTTGTCGCTGAAGGCGCACGAGGTCAGGGCGATCCTCGCGGCGTGAGGCGCGTTCGGGCCCGGCTTTGCAGCGGCGGGCTAAGGAGCGATGGCCTTGGATCGCAGGTGCATCAACTGGACGTTGCAACTGCGAATGAGCGCGAGGCCGTTGCCTCGCGCGGCTGGCGCTCCGTTTCAACTTGCTCGGGCCGTGCGCCCAGCGCACGGCCAGCCCCGCCCTCCGGGCGGCAGGGGCTTCGCCCCCACCGGGGCGGGCGCTGTCCGTGTACGAACGTCCGGTCCAGCGGAACACCCTTGGCCTGCGCTTGCGCTTCGGCCAACGAACCGGGTGGCGCGCCACTGGCGCGTCCCCTGATCGGTCCGGGAAGTGCAGGAACCGGCCTGCGATGCTTCGTGTTGGTGTGATCTTTCCTACCCCCGCCCCGCCCGCCAATCCACCCACTCCTCGGGCGTGTCCAGATCGGTCAGCGCGTGGCGGCCGGGCAGGGGGCAGAGGCTGATCGGTTCGGTCTCCAGCAGTCGCCGCGCGCCTTGGTCGCCGCTGAGAAGCGCCAGCGCGCCGATCAGCCGGGCTGGCAGGATCACCGGATGGCCGGCTTCCCCGGCGGGCGAGGCGGCGCGGACCGGCCGGTCGCGGTCCAGCGCGAAGACCTGCAGCAGGCTGGCCAGGTCGGCCGCGTCGACCTCGGGCATGTCGGGCAGCATCACCATCAGCCCGGTGGCGGTCCCGGCCGCCGTCGCGGCGGCGCGCAGGCTGGCGGCAAGGCCCTCGTCGGCGTCGATGGTCAGAAGCTCGGCCCCCGACCCGGCCAGCGCCATCCGCCGGCCGGGCGAAAACGGCCCGCGGGCGGCCAGCGTCACCAGGACCCGCGCGCCGGTGGCCTGCGCCAGCCGCACGGTCCGCGCCAGGACCGGCTCGCCCTCGACCGGCTCCAGCAGCTTGTCGCGCCCGCCCATCCGCCTGGCGGCGCCGGCGGCGGGGATCAGGATGACAAGATCGGACGCGGGGGACATGGCGGCCTCGTGCTGGTGGTGACGGGACTATTGTCCCGCTACGCCACCGGCACAAGCCGCCTTGAGGTGCTTCAGCCGCGCATCCGCGCGCCGTCCGCGTCCCACAGGGCGCCGGTGACCATCCGCGCCTTGCGCCGTTCGCCCAGGATCTCGATCTCGGCCTCGAGCCCGTCGCGGATCAGCTCGACCGGCACGAAGGCCTGCGCGACCGACTTGCCCGTCCAGTGCGAATAGCCGCCCGAGGTGCAGAAGCCGACGACCTTGTCGCCGATCCACACCGGCTCGTAGGCCACCACGTCGGCGTCGGCGGCGTCGATCACGAAGGCGCAGAGCCGGCGCTTCGGCCCTTCGGCCTTTTCCTTCAGCGCCACCGCCTTGCCGATCCAGTCGGCTTCCTTGTTCCAGCGGATGAAACGGTCGATGCCGGTTTCGCCGGGGAAATAGTCCGGGCTGAACTCGCGCGCCCAGCTGCCGAACCACTTGTCCAGGCGCAGGCTCATCATCGCCCGCATGCCGAAGGGCCGCAGGCCCAGGTCCTGCCCGGCGTTCCACAACGTATGCCACAGGCTGCGCTGCTTCATGAAATCGCAGAAGATTTCATAGCCGAGATCGCCGGTGTAGCTGACCCGCTGGACGAGACAATCGACCATGCCGATGGTGATCTGCTTTGCGTCCATGAACTTGAACGCCGCATTCGACACGTCGCTGCGGGTGACGCGGGCCAGAAGCTCGCGCGCCTTCGGGCCGGCGATCTGGAAGCCGGTGACGCGGTCCGAGACATTTTCGACGGTCACGCCGGGTTCGGCGTGCTTTTCGAACCAGCGCAGGTGCTGGTCCTGCGCGCCATAGCTGCCGGTGATCTGGAATTCGGTTTCCGACAGGCAGGTCACGGTGAAGTCGCCGATGATCTTGCCCTTGGGCGACAGCATCGGCGTCAGCGACAGCCGGCCCTTCTGCGGGATCGTGCCGGCCATGATCATGTCGAGCCAGGCGCGGGCATTCTTGCCCTTCACCCGGAACTTGCCGAAGTTCTGCACCTCGTTGATGCCGACCGCCTCGCGCACGGCGAAAACCTCGGCGCGCGTCGCCTCCCAGGCGTTCGACCGCTTGAAGGTCGGCTCCTCGTAACGCGGCTCACCGGGCAGCGCGAAGTAGTTCGGCACTTCGAGCCCGTATTGCTGGCCCCAGACCGCGCCCATCTTGTCGAAGATGTCATACATCGGCGTGGTGCGGAACGGGCGCGCGGCGGGGCGTTCCTCGTTCGGGTAGCTGACCGAAAAGCGCATCTGGTAGTTTTCGACGACCTTCGGCACGGTATAGCCCGGCGTCGTCCACTTGCCGAAGCGCGCCACGTCGAAGCCGCGCGGATCGACCTCGGTCTCGCCGTGGATCATCCATTCGGCGAGGCTCTTGCCCATGCCGCCGCCCTGGCTGAAGCCGGCCATGACCGCGCAGGCCGACCAGTAGTTGCGCAGGCCCGGCACCGGCCCGATCAGCGGGTTGCCGTCGGGGGCAAAGGTGAAGGGGCCGTGGATCACCCGCTTGACGCCTGTGCGCTCCAGCACCGGGAAGCGGCGGTAGGCGAAATTGACCGAATCCTCGATCTTGTCGAACTGTTCGTTCAGCAGCTCGTGACCGAAGCCCCAGGGGGTGCCGTCGATGCTCCAGGGTTCGCAGGGCTTTTCGTAGAAGCCGATGCACAGCCCGCGGCCTTCCTGGCGCAGGTAGCTTTCGCCGCCGGGGTCCATCACATGCGGGAATTCCCGGCCCGCTTTCAGGATCGCCATGATCTCGGGGATGTCGTCGGTCACCAGATACTGGTGCGCCATCGGCAGAAGCGGCAGGTAGACGCCGGCCATCGCCCCCACTTCGCGCGCCCAGAGGCCGCCGGCGTTGACGATGTGTTCGGCGTGGATGGTGCCCTTTTCGGTCACCACGTCCCAGCCGCCGTCGGGGCGGGGGTTGGTTTCAAGAACGCGGTTGTGCAGCACGATCTCGGCCCCGCCCATCCGCGCCGCCTTGGCGTAGGCATGGGTGGTGCCCGACGGGTCGAGGTGGCCGTCCAGCGGATCGTAAAGCGCGCCGATGATGCCGTCGGTGTTCACCAGCCCGTCGGTGAACTTCTCGATCTCGGCCGGCGTCAGGATTTCGGTGTGCAGCCCCATATAGCGATGCTTGGCGCGTTCGGCCTTCAGCATCTCGAACCGCGCCTGGTTGTCGGCCATGGTGATGCCGCCGACATGGTGAAGCCCGCAGGAAATGCCGGTGATCTTTTCCAGCTCCTTGTAAAGCCCGATCGTGTAGCCCTGCAGCGCCGCCATGTTCGTGTCGCCGTTCAGCGTGTGAAAGCCGCCCGCCGCATGCCAGGTCGATCCCGAGGTCAGTTCCGACCGTTCGATCAGCATCACGTCTTTCCAGCCGTATTTGGTCAGGTGGTACAGAACCGAACAGCCGACCACGCCGCCGCCGATCACGGCCACCTGGGTATGGGTTTTCATCTTTCGCTCCCTGTTCCGGCATACACGCCAGTGTCGGAGGCGATGATTACAGCGGCATCGGGCAGAAGATGAGTGATCTTCGACAAATATTGTCGTTTTTCGCCGATGTTCCCGGCCCGGCGGCGGCCTGCGCGCGAAGTTGATTGGCCGTTGAACGACTTCGCTTTACGCACGAAGCCAGAACCGCATGGCGCGGCAAGGAGTGGCCCGTGATTCGCCTGACAATACCGCGCATTCTGGCCGCCTTTGCCCTTTTGATCCTGTGCCTGCTGCTGTTGCGGCCGCTCCTGCCGGTGGATGAAACCCGCTATCTGGCGGTGGCCTGGGAAATGCGCCTCAGCGGCGACCCCCTGCACTTGACCCGCAATTTTGCCCCCTATGCGCACAAGCCGCCGCTCTTGTTCTGGCTCATCAACCTGGTGTGGGGGCTGACCGGGGTCAGCGAGATCGCCGCGCGGCTGGTGGCGCCGGCGTTCGGGGTGGCGGTGGTCGGCGCGACGGCGGGGCTGGCGCGCAGCTTCTGGCCGGGCGAGCGCGAACCGGCCGTGGCGGCGGCGGCGATGCTGGCCGGGTTTAGCCTGTTCCAGCTTTACGGCAGCGCCACGATGTTCGACACGATGCTGTCGCTGGCGGTCGTGGGCGGGATCGCGGCGCTGTGGCGGGTGGGCTATGGCGAACAGGGCCGGGCGCCCTGGGCCGCCTTCGGGCTGATGCTGGCGTTCGGGGCCTATGCCAAGGGGCCGGTGATCCTGATCCACCTGCTGCCGCCCCTGCTCTTGATGCGCTTCTGGGCGCCCGAGCCGCCCGCCTTGCGGCAGGCGGCCAAGGGGTTCGGGCTGGCGCTGGCGATCGGGCTGGGGCTGATGGCGCTGTGGCTGGTGCCGACGCTGCTGACCGCCGACGCTGCCTTCCGTCATGAACTCCTCTGGAGCCAGTCGGCCGAGCGGGTTGCCGGCGGCATGGCGCACGACCGGCCCGGCTGGTTCCTGCTGGCACTGTTGCCGGTGATCCTGTTCCCGTGGGGCTGGTCGGCGCGTTTCTGGTCGGGCCTGCCAAAGGCGCTGCGCGGTGATCCGGCGGCGATGCTCTGCGCGATCTGGGCGGTGTCGGGGGTGGTGCTGTTCTCGCTCGTCTCCTCCAAGCAGGCGCACTACCTGCTGCCGGAACTGCCGGCGCTGGCGCTGTTGGCGGCGCGGCCGATGGGCGTCGGCGGGCCGGGGCGCAGCCTCGCGCCGTGGCTGGCGCTGGCGGCGGCGGCGCTGATTGCCGGGATGGTCACCGGGATCGTGCCGGCCGGATCGTCGCCGCTGGCGATGCAGACCTTTCCGCTTCTGGGGCTGGCGGCGATGCTGGCGGCATTGGGGCTGGCGGCGCGGCGGATGGATCTCTTGCCGGGGCACCTGTTGCTGGGTGCCGGCGCGACGCTGGCGCTGCATCTGTTCCTGTACGTTGCCGGGGGCTTTGCCGACTATGACAGCCGGCGGCTGGCGATCCTGCTCAGCCCGGCCGGCGACGGGCAGCTGGCGGTGACCGGCATGACCTACAACGCCGAAGTCAACTTCACCGCCCGCTACCGCCAGCCGGTCGCCACGCCGGCCACCGCCGCCGACCTTGTCGCCTGGGCGGTCGCCCATCCGCAGGGCATGGTGTTCGGGCCGGTGGCCACCGCGCCGATCAAGACGCCGCCGGAACAGGCCCTGTCCTTCGGCGGCGACATGATCGGCATCTGGCCGGCGTCGGCGGCGCTTACCGCTCGGGAATGAGGCCGCGCGGGGCGAAGCGCAGCACGATCAGCAGGATCAGCCCCATGGTGATGGTGCGCATCTGCGCGGCGCTGTCGAGCAGGTAGTGCTTCGCGACCGAGGTGTCGTCCATCCCGCTGGTCAGCGTATACATCAGCGCGTTGCCCCACGGCTCGACCTTGACCCACAGGAACCAGATCAGGAACGACCCGAGGATCGCGCCCCAGTTGTTGCCCGACCCGCCGACGATGACCATCAGCCAGATGGTGAAGGTGTAGCGCAGCGGCGTGAAGCTGCCGGGGGTCAGCTGCCCGTCAAGGGTGATGAGCATGGCGCCAGCCAGCCCGCAGATGGCCGAGCCGAGAATGAAGATCTGCAGATGCCGGCCGGTCACGTCCTTGCCCATCGCCCGCGCCGCGGTTTCGTTGTCGCGGATCGCCCGCATCATCCGGCCCCAGGGGCTTTTCAACGCCAGTTCGCAGGCCAGCAGCAGGATCAGCAGAACCGTCAGGAACAGGGCGCCATAGAGCAGCTTGACCATGATCGTCGAGGCCGTCACCGGGTCCCAGCCAAAGCTGTTGACCCATTCGAGGAACCGCGGGTTGACCTGGAGGTTCACTTCGTCCGGCACCGGCCAGGGGCGGGGCAGGGCGATGACGTTCTTCACCCCCCGGTCCAGCCAGTCCTCGTTCTTCAGGATGGCGACGATGATCTCGCCGATCCCCAGCGTGGCGATGGCCAGATAGTCGGACCTCAGCCCCAGCGCGGTCTTGCCGATCACCCAGGCGGCGGCGGCGGCGAAGAGCGCGCCCACCGGCCAGGACACCAGCGCCGGCAGGTCCAGCCCGCCGACATTGCCGTGGGCGGCCGGGTCGTTGGCTTCGATGAAGGTCACGGCCGGGTCGAGGATGCCGCGGTAGACGAAGAAGCCCGCCACCAGAAGCGCGATCATCGACAGGGTCCGGGTGCGGCCGGTGGTGCGGCCGTACAGCGCCACCGCCGCGGCGATGACGCCGGCGCCGACGATGAAGGCGGCGATCAGCCGGTAGACCCCGCCGCCGACCCAGACCGCCGGCACCACCGGCGACGAGATCAGCACCGGCGCCAGCCCGCCAAGGGCCACAAAGCCGACGATGCCGGTGTTGAACAGGCCGGCATAGCCCCACTGCATGTTCACCCCCAGCGCCATGATCGCCGAGATCAGGCACAGGTTCATGATGACCAGCGACGAGTTCCAGCTGTCGCCGAAGATGGTGAACTCGGTCCCGGTCGGCCCGATGGTCCACCGCACGGTGCCCTCCAGCACGAAGAGCGACGCCACGACCGCGAACAGGCCGATATTGCGCCAGTTGATGGTCATACCGATTTCCCCTTGAAGATGCCGGTCGGTTTGAACAGCAGCACGATGATGAGGATCGCGAAGCTGACCGAGAACTTGTAGTCGGTGGACAGGATCTGCAGCAGGCTGTCTGGCGCCAGGCTGGCCGGAAGCAGGTAGGTCGCCACCTTCTTCCAGGCATAGGTCACGCCGACCTCGGAAAAGGCCACCAGGAAGCCGCCGGCGATGGCGCCCAGCGGATTGCCCAGCCCGCCGACCACGGCGGCGGCGAAGATCGGCAGCAGGAGCGAGAAATAGTTGAACGACTTGTAAGCCTTGTCCAGCCCGTAGAGCGTGCCGCCGATCACCGCGATGCCGGTGGCGATGATCCAGGTGATCTGCACCACCCGTTCGGGGTTGATCCCGGACAGCAGGGCCAGATCCTCGTTGTCGGAAAAGGCCCGCATCGACTTGCCGGTGCGGGTGTTGTTCAGGAACCAGAACAGCGCCCAGACCACCAGCGCCGCCGCCACCAGGGTGATGAGCTGGGTCGAGCGCAGCGCCAGCCCCTCGGCCAGGCCGGTCGCCGCCTTGAAGCTGTTCGGCTCGATCACGAACTTGGTGCCGTCGACGAACTTGATCTCCTCGACGCCGATGATGAAGCGGGTGATGCCGGCCATCACGAACATCACCCCCATCGAGGCAATGACGACGATCACCGGCTTGGCCCGCACCCGCCGGTAATAGCGATAGACCAGCCGGTCGGTCAGCAGCGCCAGCGCCGAGGTGACGGCGATGCCGAAGGGCAGGGCCAAGAGCGCGGTGGGCAGGGGGCCAAGGCCGATGCCATGCGCCTGGAACCACCAGGTCAGCAGGATCACCACCCCGGTGCCGAAAGCCATCGTGTCACCCAGCGCGAAGTTGGAAAACCGCAGGATGCCATAGACCAGCGTCGCCGCCAGCGCCCCGAGCGCCAGCTGCGCCCCATAGGCGGCGGCGGGCACCACCACGAAATTCAGCAGGGCGACGATTGCGTTCAGGACGTCCAATGCAGTTCTCCCGTTGCAGATTGGGTTCCAGCTTTTGGTTTGTCGTGGACGGAAGTCTTGCCCGAGCGATCCGATGCCCGGAATGACGCCGCCGACCCGGGCCGGGAAACGCTGTGGTCGGTGCTGCGATGGCTGGCGAAGGTTGTCACTGGAATGCTGGCCCCTTCTCACAAGTGCCTGAATATTTTGTTAGTTTTGGTGGGCTGCCTTTCGGCCCGCTTTCAACCTCCTTGTAGGTTGCCGCCCCATTCGGCCGGATCAGCAGGCGCAGGTTCGTGTCGCCGAACGCGCTCTCGAAGAGTTTTCCCGACTTGGTCTCGCGTATGTCGAAACAGAGCAGCGCATCGCTGGACAGGTCCAAGACGCAGGCGGTGCCGGGTGCGTCGGCGACCAACCAAATGTCCGGGCCAGTGACTTCGCTTCCCGCATTCTCCGACCGAAGCTTGCAGTGCGCAACCAACTCGGAACGGGCGTTTGGACCGGAAAAGTAGCGTTCGTTTTCATCGGAGTGAATGACGCCAGGAACAAGACTTGGACCAAGCAAGTCGTTGGTGGGATCGAAGCACTGTCCTGACGAATGAGCGGGCACCTTTGTTCCATCAATTGTCACATCGCGGTCGTAGGTGAATGGCTGTTCGCCGGATCGGACGCTGATGATGCTGCGGCGTCCCCATGCGACGTCGGCGCGGGGGCCTGAACCTTGAGGCGCGCAGAGCCGCCGCCTTCGGTCGGCCAGCTATAGATGCGCGCGCCAGTCAGAAGGTTCTGGCCATGTTTGGGAATGTCGAATTCCGAACGGACAGTGAAAACCTGATCATAGGTTCCAAACTCCATATGGTCTTGCTGGCCACGCGGCGAGATGAAAATCACTTGCCGATGTGCCGCATCCTGGGGCTTCGCGCAAACGCCGCTGACACACTCCATGTCGACGCCGCAAAGCAGTTGGCCATCTTCCGCCGCCGCATGGGCCGTTGAGGCCGGGGTCGCGGCCGCGCAGCAGAGGATCGCCATGCGCGCTCGCACTGCTCTATCCCCCCAGGAACGTGCGACGGACCTCGGGGTCGGCCATCAGGGCCTTGCCGGTGTCGGTGTAACGGTTGCGGCCCTGGACCAGCACATAGCCCTGGTCGGCGATCTCGAGCGCCTGGCGGGCGTTCTGTTCGACCATCAGGATCGAGATGCCGGTGCGCGCCACCTCGATGATCCGGTCGAAAAGTTCGTCCATCACGATGGGCGAGACGCCGGCGGTCGGCTCGTCCAACATCAGCACCTTGGGCTGGGTCATCAGCGCCCGCCCAACCGCGACCTGCTGGCGCTGGCCGCCGGACAGCTCGCCCGCCGGCTGGCGGCGCTTGTCCTTCAGGATCGGGAACAGGTCGTAGACCTGCTCCATCGTGTCGCGGAAATTGTCGGTGCGGATGAAGGCACCCATTTCCAGGTTTTCCTCGACCGACATCGACGGGAAGACGTTGTTGACCTGGGGGACGAAGCCCATGCCCTTTCGGACTCGTTCCTGCGGGGAAAGGGCGCTGATGTCCTCGCCGTTCAGCCGGACATGGCCGCCGCGCAGTTTCAGCATGCCGAAGACGGCCTTCATCGCCGTCGACTTGCCGGCGCCGTTCGGCCCGACGATCACCGCGATCTGGCCCTTGTCGACGGCCAGCGTGCATTCGTGCAGGATGTCGGCCGCGCCATAGCCGCCGGTCATCTTGTCGCCGATGAGGAAGGGTTCGCTCATTCCTGATCCTCGAGTAGCAGCGATGATACGAAGGAGGCGTGCGCTCGCTTGTGGTCCGCCGTATATATCGTGGCCTGTTCAACAGTGAGGGCTACCACAAAGCCCTCCTTGTAGTGTGCGTAACTCGCAACCCTGACCCCGCCAGCGCCAAGCATTATCAACGTATCTGCAGGTTTGCTTCCGATCTTCGTTTGCTCTTCGCCGATCATCAGTCCTTGCATGCCGTCTGCCACGGCTTGGCGGCGAAGGAATGAGACTACATCGTCTGTAGTCATCTTTGTCGAAGATACGGAACTCAGCTTGAAAACCTCACCCATCAGCGCCTCTGTGTGACGAAAGACCGGATGGTAGACGCGCTCACGCGGCTGAAACAAATGCCATTCTGACGGTAGCGCGCAGAGCCGTCCGATGTTCTTCAGAGGAGTGCACACGTTTCCGACGGCATCGTCAAAACGCCAGGTCCCATCCGTATAGACTACGATCGGCTTTCCAGAGAGTTCGGTTTGGCCCGCTATCTCCATCGCTGCCGCCGGGGTCGACAGAAAAACGCAGGTCAGCAGAGACAGCACACCCTTCAAACCCCGGCCTCCTCTTTCACCTTGTTCTTCAGGCCGCGGCCCAGATAGGCCTCGATCACCGCCTCGTTCTTCATGATGTCGCCGGCCGAGCCCTTGGCCAGCACCTTGCCCTCGGCCATCACCACCACCGGGTCGCACAGGCGGCCGATGAAATCCATGTCGTGCTCGATCACGCAGAAGGTGTAGCCGCGTTCCTTGTTCAGCCGCACGATGGCGTCGCCGATGGTGTTCAGCAGCGTGCGGTTCACGCCGGCACCCACCTCGTCCAGGAACACGACCTTGGCATCGACCATCATGGTGCGGCCGAGTTCCAGAAGCTTCTTCTGGCCGCCCGACAGGTTGCCGGCCTTTTCGTGGGTCAGGTGGGAAATCGTCAGGAACTCGAGGACTTCGTCGGCTTTCCGCCCCAGCGCCTCGTCTTCCTCGCGGATGCGGCGGCGGTTGAACCAGGTGTTCCACAGCGTTTCGCCCGACTGGCCGGCGGGCACCATCATCAGGTTTTCGCGCACCGTCATCGAGGAAAATTCATGGGCGATCTGGAAGGTGCGCAGCAGCCCCTTGTGGAACAGTTCGTGCGGCGCAAGGCCGGTGATGTCCTCGCCGTCCATCACCACCCGTCCGGCGGTCGGCTTGTAGACCCCGGCGATGACGTTGAAGAGCGTCGACTTCCCCGCGCCGTTCGGCCCGATCAGGCCGGTGATCGAGCCGGTGGCGATCTCGATGGAGGCGCCGTTGACAGCGCGAAACCCGCCGAACTGCTTGTGCAGGTCCTCGACGACGATCATGTTGTTCCCCCCAGAATTGCACCCGTCCGCGCCTTTGGCGTCTGTCGGTTGCAAATGCCTGTCCCTGGTATGCGAAGGCAGCCCGAACCTGGGTTCGGACTGCCCTGCGGATCAAGCCGGATCAGCGGTATTTCACCGTTTCGATCTTGTTGTCCTTGACCTCGATCTCGCGGTAGTTGCCGGCCGATTCACCCGGCCCGATCAGCTCGACCGCCGAGGCGCCGACATAGTCGATGTCCTTGCCGTCCTTGATGAGCTGAAGCGCCTTGGCCAGTTCGCCCGGATAGATCTTTTCGCCCGGCGCGTTGGCCAGGTCCATGATCTTGGGCGCATAGTCGGCCGACTTGGTCGAGTTGGCAGCCTGCATCGCCAGAAGCATCAGCGCGGCGGCATCATAGCTTTCCGGCGTGTAGGGCGAGGTCACGTCGAACTTGCCGCCCGACATGTCGCCCAGTTTCTTCAGGCCCGGCGAGTCGTTGCCCGGCACCTGGCCGAACGAGCCGTTCAGCCCTTCGGGGACGTTCTTGGTCAGCGTGTCCGAGATCATCCCGCCCGGCAGTTCAAACTTCGAGAAGGCGCCGGTGTCGATGGCGGCGCGCAGGATGCCTGAACCGCCCTGGTCGACATAGCCCGCCACGACCAGGATGTCGCCGCCGGCCGCAGCCAGCGCCGCGACTTCGGCCGAATAGTCGGCCTTGCCGTCTTCGTGCGCGGCCGAGATGGTGATCTTGCCGCCCTTGGCCTCAAAGCCCTTCTGGATGGCTTCGGCCAGGCCCTTGCCATAGTCCGAGTTCGAATAGGTCAGCGCCGCGGTCTTGATCCCGTGTTCGGCCATGATCTCGCCGGCGACTTCGCCTTCGCGGGCGTCAGAGGGGGCGGTGCGGAAGAACAGGCCGTGATCCTCGGCCGTCGACAGGGCCGGCGAGGTCGCCGAGGGCGAGATCATAACGATGCCGTTCGGCACCGCGACGTTGGCCAGGACCGCGCCGGTCACGCCCGAGCAGTCGCCGCCGAGGATGCCGGACACCTTGTCCGAGGTCACCAGCTTTTCGGCGGCGGCGGTGGCGGCGGCGGCGTCGATGCAGGTCGAGTCGGCACGCACGGCCGTGACCTTGGTCTTGCCGTCCAGGAATAGGCCCGAGGCGTTCACTTCGTCGATCGCGGCTTCCGAGGCGGCGGCCATCGACTTGGTCAGCGATTCAATCGGCCCGGTGAAGCCGTAGAGGATCCCGATCTTGATGTCTTCGGCCTGCGCCACGCCGGCCAAAAGTGCGCTCGCCGCGGTGGCGGCAAGAAGTTTTTTCATTGGTTCACTCCCATGTTGGAACGTCGTCCTGTCCGCGAACCTAAATCGTGAAGCCGGAAAAGCAATCACAAACATGATTGACCGTCCGGTGGTTCCGTCGCGTGAAGCCGGCGCTCTCCCCTTCCTGATTTACTTTAAGTTTGAAATAAAAACCCTGTCAACAGGATTTTCGGGCCGCGGGCGACGGCTCAGATCGACAGCCGCGCCGGGCCGGGCTTGCCCAGGGTTCCGCGTTCGCGGTAGGGCGTGGTCTGGTAGTGGGCGCGGTAGCATTTGGAGAAATGCGACGGGCTGGCGAAACCGCAGGCCAGCGCGACGTTGATCACGCTCATGTCGGTCTGCATCAGCAGGTTGCGGGCCTTCTGCAGGCGCAGTTCCATGTAATAACGCTTGGGGCTGCGGTTCAGATAGCGGCGGAACAGCCGTTCCAGCTGGCGGGTCGACATGCCGACGTCGGTGGCCAGCGTCGCCGGGCTGATCGGATCCTCGATGTTGGCCTCCATGATCTGGATGACCTGGCTGAGCTTGGGATGGCGCACGCCGATGCGGGTCGGGATCGACAGCCGCTGGGTGTCCTGGTCGCTGCGGATCGAGTTGTAGATCAGCTGGTCGGCCACCAGGTTGGCGATATCCTCGCCGTGGTCCTGGGCGATGATCTTCAGCATCAGGTCCAGCGACGAGGTGCCGCCGGCGGTCGACATGCGGTTTCCGTCGATGACGAACACCTGCTTGGTCATCCGCACTTCCTCGAACTCTTCAAGGAAACTGTCCTGGTTTTCCCAGTGGATCGTTGCGCGCTTGCCGTCCAGCAGCCCGGCCTTGGCCATCGTGTAGGATCCGGTGCAGAGCCCCGCGACCGCCACCCCGCGGCGGGCTTCGCGCCTGAGCCAGTTCAGTGCCGCCTTGGTGGTGGTCTGCTGGATGTCCATGCCGCCGCAGACGAAGATCATGTCCTCGCGGTCGACATCCACCAGCCCCACGTCGACGTGGAAGGCGGTGCCGTTGGAACAGGTGACGTCCTTGCCGTTTTCGCCCGCCAGAACCCAGGAATAGGCCGGCCGCCGCAGCATCCGGTTGGCAATGCGCAAAGGTTCGATGGCGCCGGCGAAGGAGATCATCGTGAACCGCTCGAGCAGCAGGAAAACGAACCGCCGGGTGCGGCTGGTTTCGTCGGCTTCCTTCTTGCCGCGCGCGGCGACCATCTGCATAATGCGACCCACTCCTGTCGTTTTGCGCACAAAATCACCAAAAGTACGGCTCTGCAAGGGCAATCGCACCGGAAGTGGTTTGCATGGCGCCGGGGCCTTCTTTATAAGCGCGAGCCGTTATCGCTAAAGCTTCGGGAGACTGAGATGAGCATGGGCTGGACCAAATCCGACTGGCGCAAGAAGCCGCGGGTGCAGATGCCCGATTATCCCGACGCGGCGGCGTTGAAGGCCGTCGAGGGGACGCTGGCGCAGATGCCGCCCCTGGTCTTCGCCGGCGAGGCGCGCAAGCTGAAGCGCGCGCTCGGCGAGGTGGCGGCGGGACGCGCCTTCCTGCTGCAGGGCGGCGACTGCGCCGAAAGCTTCGCCGAATTCTCGGCCGACAATATCCGCGACACGTTCAAGGTCATCCTGCAGATGGCCATCGTCCTGACCTGGGGCGCCAAGGTTCCGGTGATCAAGGTCGGCCGCGTCGCCGGACAGTTCGCCAAGCCGCGCTCGGCGGCGACCGAAAGCATCGGCGGGGTCGAGCTGCCGTCCTACCGGGGCGACATCATCAACGGCTTCGACTTCACGCCGGGCGCGCGGGTGCCCGATCCGGCGCGGATGCTGCAGGCCTATACCCAGGCCGCCGCCTCGCTGAACCTTCTGCGCGCCTTTTCGACCGGCGGCTATGCCGACATCCACCGGGTGCAAAGCTGGATCGCCGGCTTCACCGTGGAGGCCGACGCCCGCCGCTACCGCGAGGTGGCGCGTCAGATCGAGGATGCGATGGACTTCATGGCCGCCGCAGGGGTCACGTCGGAAACCGCGCATGAACTCGGGACCGTCGATTTCTACACCAGCCATGAGGCGCTGCTTCTCGAATACGAGGAAGCCCTGTGCCGGATCGATTCGACCACCGGCCTGCCGGTGGCGGGTTCCGGCCACATGATCTGGATCGGCGACCGCACCCGCCAGCCGGACGGGGCGCATGTCGAATTCTGCCGTGGCGTCCAGAACCCGATCGGGCTGAAGTGCGGCCCGTCGCTGTCCTCGGACGACCTGAAGGTGCTGCTGCGCAAGCTGAACCCGGAAAACGAGGCCGGCCGGCTGACGCTGATCGCCCGGTTCGGGGCCGGCAAGGTCGGCGACCACCTGCCGCGCTTGATCCGCGCCGTGCAGGAAGAGGGCGCCAACGTCGTCTGGACCTGTGATCCGATGCACGGCAACACGATCAAGTCGGCCTCGGGCTACAAGACCCGCCCCTTTGACAGCGTCCTGCGCGAGGTGCGCGAGTTCTTCGCCGTCCACAAGGCCGAAGGCTCGATCCCCGGCGGCGTGCATTTCGAGATGACCGGCAAGGACGTGACCGAATGCACCGGTGGCGTGCGCGCGGTCAAGGACGAGGACCTGTCGGACCGCTATCACACCGCCTGCGATCCTCGGCTGAACGCCAGCCAGTCGCTGGAACTGGCCTTCCTGGTGGCCGAGGAACTGCAGGACCGCCGCGCGATGCGCCGCGCCGCGGGGATGTGAGAGGCCGGGGGCGGTTGATCGCAGTCGTATCAACCGGACTCTGCAGCGATGACTGAGCGCGAGGCCGTTGCCTCGCGCGGCGGGCGGTCGGTTTCAGCCTGCTCCGGTCGTGCGCCAAGCGCACGGCCAGCCCCCGCCCTCCGGGTGGCGGGGGCTTCGCCCCAACCGGGGCGGGCGCTGTCCGTGCACGAACCTCCGGGATTGCGGCACACCCCTTCGCCTGCGCTTGCGCTTCGGCCAACCGGACCGGGTGACGCGCCACTGGCGCGTCCCCTGATCGGTCCGCGCAGTGAAAACTGACCTGTGATGCTTCGAATTGATGTGCTCTTGCTCAGGTCGGGCCGCCGGCTCAGTCGTCGGTCCAGACCAGCCGCAGATGCCCACGATCCGCCTTCGACGGCGGATCGAAGGCGTCCGGCGGCTCGGCAAAGCCGGGGACCAGAGCGGCGTGTCGGACGGCATCCCAGTCGGTGACCGGGGTCGTGGCGGCCTCCGTGATGTCGAACCGCCGTGGCGCCCGGCCGATCGCGCCGGTGGCCGACAGGCAGCCGATGGCGCGGCTGATGTCGCCCAGATCGCTGCGCAAGGGCAGGAAGATCGCCTTCGCCTCCATCGGCGGCCGGCCGGGGCCGGTTTCGGCCAGAAGCGTCAGTTCGGCGATCTGCGGTTGGCGAAAGACATCCTCGACCAGCCCACCCAGCCGGGCGCGGGCCGCCGGCACGAACAGGGTGGTCAGCGGCATCCCCCGCACCTCCATGCCCATCAGGTCGGTCAGGTGCATCCCCGCCAGCCGGAACCGCGCGACCTGCGGGGCGATCCGTTCCAGGATGAAGGCATGTTCCAGCGCCCGTTCGATCCCGCGCGGGTCGATCTCGGAGCGCAGCGGCACCGCGCGGCCGTTGCGCAGCGCTTCCCAATAGGCCCTCACCTCTGACACGGCGGGAAATCTCATCTCCGTCCGCACCCCCGAAAACGGGACGACATTGTCCCTGTCCCCACCAATCTGCATCGCCAAATCCTCGCCGTCGCAATGCCCCGACAGGCTTTCGGCCCGGATCGCGTTGCCGCGAGGATCAGGCTTTGTTAACCCTAGGGCCGGAATGATTACCCAAGCGTTAATATGCCGGATTTTCACCAAGCCAGAGGGGCAAAAGTCTTAAATGGTTAAGGGGCAGCTGAACTCGATGACCGGATTTGCCGCCGGGCGGGGCGCGGGGGCGGGCCACGTGTGGGCATGGGATCTGCGGTCGGTCAACGGCAAGGGGCTGGACCTGCGCCCGCGCCTGCCGGACTGGATCGAGGGGCTCGAACAGGCGGTGCGCGGCGCACTGGCGGCGCGGATCGTGCGTGGCAACGTCAGCCTGTCGCTGCGGATCACGCGCGAAGGCGGAGGCGAGGCGCCCCGGCTGAACCCGGCGGCCCTGCAGGCGGCGCTGGTCACGCTGCGGGCCGCCGACGAGGCCGCGCGTGCCGCGGGGTTCGATCTGGGGCCGATGACGGCGGGCGATCTTCTGGCGATGAGGGGCGTTCTCGACCTCGGCGCCGAACCCGGCGGCGACGACGAGGCGGCGGCGCTTCTGGACGCGCTGATCGCCGACTTCGGGCGGCTGGTGGGCGACCTGTCCGACATGCGGTCGCGCGAGGGCGCGGCGCTGGCGGCGATCATCGGCGGCCAGATCGACCGGATCGCGGCGCTGACCGCCGAGGCCCGCACCGCCGCCGAGGCCCGCCGCCCGCTGCAAGAGGCGGCGCTGAAGGAAAACCTCGCCCGCGTTCTGGCCGGCGGCCCCGAGGCCGACCCGGCGCGTGTCGCGCAGGAACTGGCGCTGATGGTGGTGAAGGCCGACGTGACCGAGGAACTCGACCGGCTGGGCGCCCATGTCGACGCGGCGCGGTCGCTGCTGGCCGAAGGCGGCGCGGTCGGCCGAAAGCTCGATTTCCTGATGCAGGAATTCATGCGCGAGGCCAACACGCTCTGCGCCAAGTCGGGAAACCCGGCCCTGACCCGCATCGGGCTTGACCTCAAGACCGTCATCGACCAGATGCGCGAACAGGTTCAGAACGTGGAATGACCATGCAGCCCCAGATGCGCAGGCGCGGACTTCTCATCATCCTGTCCTCGCCGTCGGGCGCGGGCAAGTCGACGCTGTCCAAGCGGCTGATGGCCTGGGACCCGACCCTGCGCTTTTCGGTCTCGGCCACCACCCGCGCGCCCCGCGCCGGCGAGGTCGACGGGCGCGACTATTATTTCTCGACCCGTCCCGAGTTCGAGGCGATGGCGGCGGGCGGACAGATGCTGGAACATGCCGAGGTCTTCGGCAATCTCTACGGCTCGCCGCGCGCTCCGGTCGAACGGGCGATGAACGAAGGGCGCGACACGCTTTTCGACATCGACTGGCAGGGTGGCCAGCAGATCCGCAATTCCGACCTTGGCAAGCATGTGGTGTCGATCTTCATCATGCCGCCGTCGATCGCCGAACTCGAACGCCGGCTAAGGTCGCGCGGGCAAGACAGTGACGAGGTGATCCGCGGCCGCATGGCCAAATCCGAAGCCGAGATCAGCCATTGGGCGGAATACGACTATGTGCTGATCAACGACGATCTCGACCGCGCCGAGGCCGACCTAAAGACTATCCTGAGCGCCGAGCGGATGCGCCGCGACCGCCAGCCGGGGCTTACGGACTTCGTGCGCGGTCTCAACAAGGAGTTCGAGGCCCGATGATCTACACGCTTGACGGAATGGCCCCCGAGATCGGCGAAGCAGTCTGGGTGGCGCCGGATGCCAACATCATCGGCAAGGTGCGGTTGCGCGCCCGCGCCAGCGTCTGGTTCGGCGTCACCATCCGCGGCGACAACGAATGGATCGAGGTGGGCGAGGGGTCCAACGTGCAGGAAAACTGCGTCCTGCACACCGACATGGGCTTTCCCCTGACCATCGGCGCCGACTGCACCATTGGCCACAAGGCGATGCTGCACGGCTGCACCATCGGCGCGGGCACCCTGATCGGCATGGGCGCGACGATCCTCAACGGCGCGAAGATCGGGCGTGGCTGCCTGATCGGGGCCGGGGCGCTGGTGACAGAAGGCAAGGACATCCCCGACGGCAGCCTTGTGATGGGCGCGCCCGGCCGGGTGGCGCGCACGCTGGATGACGAGGCGCGGGCGAGGCTGCTGAAGTCGGCCGAAGGCTACCGCCGCAACGCCGCGCGTTTTGCCGCCGGCCTGCGCGCGATCTGAACGCTCGCCAAGGCGCCTGGACCCGGTTCGGCCGGGCCACGATCGCCTCTCGTTCATCTTGGCGCAAATTTCCCGGGGTAGTCCGTTGGTTTCGCCATTGGTTCAAGAAACCAATGGACCGGGGGGCAGCGCCCCCATCCCGTCTTACGGCTTGGCCGGCTCCAGCACCGTGATCCCCGTCGCGGCGCCGCGCGCGAGGCTCGGGTCGAGCGACATCGGGATATAGTCGCCCCGCCGCCACAGTTCGCTCAGATCGTCATAGTGGCGCGACAGGGGATGCCCCGACTGGCCGGTCGAGATGATGAAGACCGAACTGTCGGGGTCGGCCAGATCGTAGACGCCGCGATAGACGGGGCCCGAGACGTTCAGCCAGGGCGCTGC
Organism: Paracoccaceae bacterium; assembly: GCA_046348855.1. Taxonomy (GTDB): domain Bacteria; phylum Pseudomonadota; class Alphaproteobacteria; order Rhodobacterales; family Rhodobacteraceae; genus TMP-24. The sequence goes on from JAXMDK010000002.1 coordinate 177,541, forward strand.
CGGATCGCCGCCGGTCACGCCGCGCATCAACGTATGGTCGCCGCCGCTGGTCGACTGGCGGATGTTGACCAGCCATTTCAGCACCGGCACCTTGCCCAGCACCGGATGGTCCTGCCGGGCTTCATGCGCATCGCCCCAGCGCCAGCTGCCGATGTCGGGGCCGTAGCGCTGGGTCAGGTCGACCAGCGCATCGTCCAGCGCCATGCGGGCGATGTCGGCGCAGGTCTCGACCGGGGCCGATTGCAGGATGTCGCACCAGTGGCCGGCGCCGTCGGCATTGCGGAACACCCGCTCGATGAACAGGGGCTCGGTCCGCCGGAAGGCCTCGGCCAGGGGGCCAAGCTCGTCGCGCACCAGCCGCGCCTGCAAGGCCCGCGCCCAGGCGGCGTAGATCAGCGGTTCCGGCAGATGTTCGTTCATGTCGCCGTCCCAGGCGGCCAACAGTTCCAGCGCCCGCTGGCGCTGGCGTTCCGGGCTGCCTTCGGGCGCGGCCTCGCCGGTAAACCACAGGTCCTTGCCGATCAGCGGCAGGATGGTTCGGGCGTCGGTGGCATTGGTGTCGAGCTGCGCGGCGATGAAGCTTTCGCGGCTGTGAACCTCGCGCTCCTCCATCAGCTTGGTCCAGCGCTGCACCCGCTGGCTGTCGCCCCAGTCGAAGCTGACATGGTTGGGGAACGGCCGGTCGATGATCTTGTTGTTCGTCGCCCCGACGATGCCCCCGGCGGGGTCCATGAACTGCGGGTTGTCGGCATAGGGCAGGCGGCCCGACCAGCGGTTGACCGCCTCCCACCCCGGCGAGGGCAGGCGGCCCTGCGCCTGCTTGGCGGCATCGCGGGCGGGAAGGGCGCCGAAGAGCGCCATCCCGACATGGTCGTGGTCGGCCAGCGTGACGTTGATTGCCGGGGCGATCTGCGCCTCGCCCGCCGCCGCCGCCGCGGTCACGTCGCCAGCCTGCATCAGCCGGATGGCCGAGGTCAGGGTGGTGTCGGCCGGGTCGAGCCCGGTCCAGCCCAGCGTCATCACATGGCCCTTGGGCGTCACCGACTGGATGTCGTAAAGATCGTTGGGCAGGACCGGGCCGTTGGCGGTCCAGTAGAGCGTGATCGTCACCGGCGCCGCATCCTTGACCTCGATGATCGACTTGCGGGTCTCGAACGGGGTCCAGCCCTCGGGCGAGCGGTAGCGGGTCGGGTCGGCGGGGTCGAGTTCCTCCAGGAACAGGTCCTGGTCGTCGGCATAGGCGGCGGCGATCCCCCAGCCGAGCTTGCTGTTGCGCCCGGCGAGAACCGCCGGAATCCCCGGCACGGTTGCACCGATCACGCCGCCCGACTGCAATTCCAGCCGCGCCAGGTAGAAGGGCGCCGGGGCGGTGAAGGGCAGGTGCGGGTCGTTGGCCAGAAGCGAGGCATTGGCCGCCGCTCGCGCCGGTGCCGCCGCCCAGGCGTTCGAGGCCGCGGCGAGCGCCCGCGGCCGGACCGGCGACAGGGGATCGGCCGCCTCATCCTCGCCGGCAAAGCGGCGCGACGGGTCGGGCAGGGGCCCGGGCGCCAGGCTTGCATAGGGCGGCAGCGCCGCTACCCCGTCGCCCGGCATGTCGGGCATCAGGTCGCGCGGCCAGTCGGGGTTCAGCAGCGACAGCCGCGCCCGCAGCACCTCGTTCTCGGCCTGACTGGTTTCCTCGAAGGCCATCAGCTTCATCAGCGCGATGGAATCGGCTGGCTGCCAATAGGCGATCTCGCCGGGATAGAGGAAGAATTCTGGCGCGCCGCGACCCTTGGCCTCGGCATTGACGATGCCGATCCAGGCATTGACCCCCTTGGCATAGGCCTCCAGCGCCGCCCGGGTCGGCGCGTCCTGCGCCGCGACCGATTTCACCGCCAGCCGGTAAAGGTCGAGCCGCCGCATCAGCTCGTCGGTCTTCAGCGTGCGGGCGCCGAACACTTCCGACAGCCGCCCCTGCACGGTGCGCCGCGCCACCACCATCTGCCACAGCCGGTCCTGCGCATGGGCATAGCCCAGCGCGAAATAGACGTCGGCGTCGGTCTTGCCGAAGATGTGCGGCACGTCGGCGGTGTCGCGCACGATCTCGACCGGGGCGGAAATGCCGGCGATGGTGCGGTGGGCGTTGTAGTCGGGCAATGAGCCGGCGGCGAAATAATAGGCCAGCCCGGCGCCGAGGATGACCACCAGCAACGCAAGCGCGATCAGGCGCACCAGCCAGCGAAAGAGCGTTGCCATGGGACTCCGGGTAGTGACGGTGGCAGTGACAAGGATTGACGGCAGGGACAGGCCGGTTCACTAGGACAGAACGCGGGCAACCGCAATCACTTCGGGTCGGCAAGGGCAGGGCGAAATGGCGAAAGTGGCGTTTCTTGGCTTGGGCGTGATGGGCTTTCCGATGGCAGGCCATCTGGCCGCAAAGGGACACGAGGTCACGGTCTGGAACCGCACCGCCGCCAAGGCCGAAGCCTGGCAGGCCCGCCACGGCGGCCGGGTGGCGGCAAGCCCGGCCGAGGCGGCGGCGGGTGCCGAGTTCGTCATGGCCTGCGTCGGCAACGATGACGACCTGCGCCAGGTCTGCCTCGGCGACCGGGGCGCCTTCGCCGGCCTGGCGGGCGGCGCGATCTTCGTCGACCACACCACGGTTTCGGCGCGCGTCACCCGCGAACTGGCCGAGGCTGCCGCCGCCCAGGGTGCGGGCTTCGTCGACGCGCCGGTGTCGGGCGGGCAGGCGGGGGCCGAAAACGGCGTGCTGTCGGTCATGTGTGGCGGCGACGAAGGCCATTATGCCGCCGCTGAGCCGGTGATCGCCGCCTATGCCCGCATCTGCCGCCGCCTCGGGCCGCCGGGCGCGGGGCAGCTTGCCAAGATGGTCAACCAGATCTGCATCGCCGGCCTGGTGCAGGGGCTGGCCGAGGGGCTGCACTTCGCCGAAAAGGCCGGCCTGAACATTCCCGATCTGGTCGAGGTCATCAGCCAGGGCGCTGCCGGCAGCTGGCAGATGGTCAACCGCCACAAGACGATGGCCGAGAACCGCTTCGACTTCGGCTTCGCCGCCGACTGGATGCGCAAGGATCTGGGCATCTGCCTCGACACCGCCGACGAACTGGCCGTCAGCCTGCCCGTCACCGCGCTGGTCGACCAGTTCTACAAGGACGTGCAAAAGCTGGGCGGCGGCCGCTGGGACACGTCAAGCCTGATCGCCCGGCTGCGCGCGCTGGGATAATCGCCCGCCTCCGACGGGAAGCATACCGAGAAGCCGGACTTGGCGATGCACGGGCTCCTGCATCGGGCGGGTAGGCTCTTTCTACACAATCAGTTCCGAATGGCCAACGCGGCCCTTCTTCCGTTTGAAAATATCCCGGGGGTCCGGGAGGGCAGAGCCCTCCCGGCCGGTTCATCAGGGAATGATCCGCGTGTATTTGGTGCCCTTGAGCGAGGCCCCGACGATGAAGCCCGCCTGGCCGAAGACATAGGCCACGACCGGCGCGGTGGTGGTGGTGCTGTCGACGCCCGCGCTTTTCCCGCCATCGGGGAAGGCATATTCAAGGTCGGCTCCGGCCGTCCAGCCCGGCGAGGCGCGGAAGTTCGCCAGCGCGTCGGGGGTCATGAACAGCAGCACATGCGCATATTGCTGGGCGCCGATCTGCAGGCCCCAGCTGGCCTGGGTCGCCGAATAATAGTCGACGGTGACATCGTTGATCCTCAGCGCGCCGCGCCCGTAGGCGCCGCCGAAGAATACGCCGGCCTCGGTCACCAGCGGCATGTAGAGAACCCCGGACGCCTGCGACATCTTTTCGGCCGCGCGCGGGAAGTTCTTGCGCATGTAGTCGCGCGTCGCGTCGACCCGTGCGTCGATGGTGGCGCCGCCGCTGCTGCCCACGCCGTTGCCGCAGGCCGCCAGCCCGAGGCTTGCGCCGCCCGCGATGATCACGCCGCGCCTGGAAAATCGTCTGGAGATTCCTGTCATGCTCTGCCCGCCTGTTGTTGCCGCCCGCCTTTTCCGGCGGGCCTGGCGCAGCATAACTGCTTGATCCGGTTCTGTCATCGCCTTGCTGGCCGGCGCGCCGCCGGTCGGCAAGCCTTTGCGCGCAGGGCGCGTCAGCCGGCCAGCATCCGCGCGGCTTCGGGGGCGAAATAGGTCAGGATGCCGTCGCAGCCGGCGCGGCGGAAGGCCAGCAGGCTTTCAAGGGTCACCGCCTCCTTCACCCAGCCGTTCAGGATCGCGCCCTTCAGCATCGCATATTCGCCGGACACCTGGTAGGCGAAGGTTGGCACGCCGAAAGCGTCCTTCACCGCGCGGCAGATGTCCAGATAGGGCATCCCCGGCTTGACCATCACCATGTCCGCGCCCTCGTCGAGGTCGCGGGCGACCAGCCGCAGCGCCTCGTCGCGGTTGGCGGGGTTCATCTGGTAGGTCTTCTTGTCGCCCTTCAGCGCGCCGGTCGCGCCGACCGCGTCGCGGAACGGCCCGTAGAACGCGCTCGCGTATTTCGCGGCGTAGCTCAGGATCGCCACGTCCTTGTGGCCCGCCGCCTCCAGCGCCTGCCGCATCGCCCCGATCCGGCCGTCCATCATGTCCGAGGGGCCAAGGATGTCGGCCCCGGCCTCGGCCTGCGCCAGCGCCATCCTGACCAGCGCCTCGACGGTCTCGTCGTTCAGGATCACCCCGTCCTTCACCAGCCCGTCATGGCCGAGCGCATTGTAGGGGTCGAGCGCCACGTCAGTCATCACCGCGATCTCGGGCACCGCCGCCTTGATCGCCCGGATTGCCCGGTTCGACAAGTTGTCGGGGTTCCATGCCTCTTCGCAGGTCTCGGTCTTGAGTCGGGGGTCGGTGTAGGGAAACAGGCATACCGCCGGAATGCCCAAACCCGCTGCCTCCTCGGCCGCGCGCGCCACGCCCTCGACCGTGCGCCGCACGACGCCCGGCATCGACGGAACCTCGACATCCGCGCCCGGCACATCGGTCACGAACAGCGGCCAGATGAAATCGGCCGCCGACAGCCGGGTTTCGGCGACCAGATCGCGCAGGGCCTGGGTGCGCCGCAGCCGGCGGAACCGCAGCGCGGGAAAGGCGGGGATGCGCGGTGTCATGTCTGGTCCTCGGCAGATGCTGTGGCGTCCGCCAGCGCTGCCACGGTTTTTCCCGCCGCTCAAGGGTAGAAACCGCCGCAGGGGGCAGATAGCATGGACCCGGCATGTGCGGCCCGGTGTCCGAGGCCCTGACCGGAGACCGAAGTGACCTTTGCCCACCTGTTTTTCAGCCTTCTCGACGTGCGTTCGTTCGCCAGCATCTGGTACTGGCTGGCGCTGGCGGTCCTGTGGTCGGGCCTCGGCCACTGGGTGATGGGCGTGCCGTTCGACATGGTGGTGCGGGCGCGGCGACTGGGCGGGCAGGACATGCGCGATCTGGAGGACGGGGTGCGGATCGCCCGGACGCGGCTGGCGCGGCTGGGCGGCTGGACCGGGGTGGTCCTGCTCGGGGCGATCGCCTTTCTCCTGACCTCGCTCGCGCTTATGGGCTTCTGGTACGGGGCCGAGTTCTGCCAGGCGCTGTTCCTGCTGCTGGCGCCCCTGCCGTTGGTCCTGTGGCTGCGCCTGGCGCTGGCGCGGCGGATCGGGCGCGAGGATCTGGCGGGCGAGGCGCTCTGTCACCGGCTGGCGCTGCACCGGGTGGCGATCCAGGCGATGGGGATGGTCGCGATCCTGGTGACCGGCTTCTGGGGAACCTGGCAGAATTTCATGGCGACGCCCTTCTGAGGCCGCGCCGCGCTTGACACCGATGCGCGGGCGGTTAGGTCAGGGCGCATGACCGCGCCCGCCCATATCACTTTGTCCGGCGCCCCCGAGGGTTTCGACGCCCGCGCGCTGGCGAATGAACTCGCGCGGGGTGCGCCGGTCGTCCATGTCGCCCGCGACGACAAGCGGATGGAGGCGATGCGGGCGGCCTTGGCCTTCTTTGCACCCGACGCCGCGGTCCTGACCTTCCCGGCCTGGGACTGCCTGCCCTACGACCGGGTGTCGCCCAACCCCGACGTTTCGGCGGCGCGGATGGCGACGCTGGCGACGCTGGCGCGCGGGCTGCCCGGCCCCTTCATCCTGCTGACCACGCTCAACGCCGCCAGCCAGCGCCTGCCGGCGCGCGATCTGGTGAAGAGCTCGGCCTTCACCGCCAGGGTCGGCCAGCGCATCGACGAGGCGGGGCTGAAATCCTATCTGGTGCGCATGGGTTTCGCCCAGACTCCCACCGTGTCCGAACCCGGCGACTATGCGCTGCGCGGCGGGATCATCGACATCTTCCCGCCGGGGCAGGCCGGGCCGGTGCGGCTCGATCTCTTCGGCGACGTGCTGGACGGGGCGCGGCGGTTCGACGCCGCCAGCCAGCGCACCATCGAAAAGCTGACCGCCGTCGAGCTTGCCCCGGTGTCCGAGGTCATCCTCGACGAAGCCGCGATCACTCGCTTCCGCCAGAATTACCGCATCGAATTCGGCGCGGCGGGCACCGACGATCCCCTGTACGAAGCCGTCAGCGCCGGACGCAAGCACGCCGGCATGGAACATTGGCTGCCCTATTTTCACGACCGGCTGGAGACGCTGTTCGACTATCTGCCGGGCGCGAGCGTGATGCTCGACGACCAGACCGCCCCGGCGCGGCTGGCGCGGTGGGAAGGGATCGAGGATCAGTATGACACGCGGCTTGAGGCGCTGAAACGCCGGGACCGGCTGGATTCGGTCTACAAGCCCTGCCCGCCGGGGCTGCTCTATCTGAACGAATCCGACTGGGCCACGGCGCTGGCCGGGCACCGGGCGGTGCAACTGGTGGCGCTGCCGCAACCGACCGGGCCGGGCGTGCTGGATGCCGGCGCCCGGATCGGGCGTAACTTTGCGCCCGAGCGGCGTCTGGAAAACGTCAGCCTTTTCGGTGCCTTGTCCGACCATCTGAAGGCGCGGCTGAAGGAGGGGCAGGTCGTCGTCGCCTCCTATTCCGAGGGCGCGCGCGAACGGCTGAAGGGTCTGCTGGAAGACGAAGGCGTCAAGGGCGCGGCGCTGGCCCGCGATCTGCGCGACGTGGCCGATGGCAAGGGCACACTCTACCTGACCGTCTGGGCGCTGGAGCACGGGTTCGAATGTCCGGGCCTGACGGTGATCTCGGAACAGGATGTGCTGGGCGACCGGCTGATCCGTGGGGCGAAAAAACGCAGGCGGGCCGAGAACTTCCTGACCGAAGCTCAGTCGCTGACCCCCGGCGACCTGGTAGTGCACGTCGAACACGGGGTCGGCCGCTACAAGGGGCTGGAAACCATCACCGCGCTGGGCGCGCCGCACGAATGCGTGCATCTCGAATATGCCGAGGGCGCCCGGCTTTACCTGCCGGTCGAGAATATCGAACTGCTCAGCCGCTATGGCCATGAAGAGGGGCTTCTGGACCGGCTGGGCGGTGGCGCCTGGCAGGCCAAGAAGGCGAAGCTCAAGGAACGCATCCGCCAGATCGCCGAACGGCTGATGCGGGTTGCGGCCGAACGGGCGCTGCGCCACGCCCCGATCCTCGAGGCCCCGCACCACGACTGGGACGCCTTTGCCGCGCGCTTTCCCTATCAGGAAACCGACGACCAGCTGGCGGCGATTGGCGATGTGGTCGCCGATCTCGAGGCCGGCAGCCCGATGGACCGGCTGGTCGTGGGCGACGTGGGCTTCGGCAAGACCGAGGTCGCCATGCGCGCGGCCTTCATTGCCGCCCAGTCGGGGGTGCAGGTGGCAGTCATCGCGCCGACCACGCTGCTGGCGCGCCAGCACTACAAGACCTTCGCCGAACGGTTCCGGGGCACGGCGATCAGCGTCCGGCCGCTGTCGCGGTTCGTCTCGGCCAAGGATGCCGCCGTCACCCGCGACGGTCTGGCCGACGGCACCGTCGACATCGTCATCGGCACCCATGCGGTGCTGGCGAAAGGCGTGAAGTTCCGCAACCTCGGCCTTCTTGTCATTGACGAGGAACAGCATTTCGGCGTTCAGCACAAGGAACGCCTGAAGGAGATGCGCAGCGAAATCCATGTGCTGACCCTGACCGCGACGCCGATCCCGCGCACCCTGCAACTGTCGCTGACCGGGGTGCGCGACCTGTCGATCATCGGCACGCCGCCGGTCGACCGGCTGGCGATCCGCACCTACGTCAGCGAATTCGACTCGGTCACCATCCGCGAGGCTCTTCTGCGCGAGCATTATCGCGGCGGCCAGAGCTTCTATGTGGTTCCGCGAATTTCCGATCTTCCCGAAATCGAGGAGTTCCTGAAGACCCATGTCCCCGAGGTCAGCCATGTCGTCGCCCATGGCCAACTGGCGGCGGGCGAGTTGGACGACCGGATGAACGCCTTCTATGACGGCAAGTATGACGTGCTGCTGGCCACCACCATCGTCGAAAGCGGCCTCGACATCCCGACCGCCAACACCATGATCGTGCACCGTGCCGACATGTTCGGGCTGAGCCAGCTTTACCAGATCCGCGGCCGGGTCGGCCGGTCGAAGGCGCGCGCCTATGCCTACCTGACCACCAAGCCCCGCGCGCCGCTGACGCCGGCCGCGCAGAAGCGCCTGCGGCTGCTCGGCTCGCTCGACAGTCTCGGCGCGGGCTTTTCGCTGGCCTCGCAGGATCTCGACCTGCGCGGGGCGGGCAATCTGCTGGGCGAGGAACAGTCCGGCCATATCCGCGAGGTCGGCTATGAACTTTACCAGTCGATGCTGGAAGACACGATCGCGCGGCTGAAGTCGGGCGAGTTGCAGGGCACCAGCGACGATGACGGCCAATGGGCGCCGCAGATCAACCTCGGCGTGCCGGTGCTGATCCCCGAGGAATATGTGCCCGATCTCGACGTGCGGCTGGGCCTGTACCGGCGGCTGTCGCACCTGACCACCAAGGCCGAACTGGAAGGCTTCGCCGCCGAACTGATCGACAGGTTCGGACCCCTGCCGCGCGAGGTGAACACGCTGCTTCTGGTGGTGCGCATCAAGGGCACCTGCAAGCGCGCCGGCATCGCCCGGCTGGACGCCGGGCCGAAGGGGATCACGCTGCAATTCCACAACGACAAGTTCGCCAATCCGGCGGGTCTCGTCGAATTCCTGCAGGCCCAGGGCGGCGTGGCGCGGGTCAAGGACAACCGGATCGTCATCGCTGGGGACTTCGTCCGCGAAGCCGACCGGATCAAGGCCGCCTTCGCCGCCGCCCGCGACCTGGCCGAAAAGGTAGCTGCTGCCGCGCCGGCGGCGCGGGCCAGGACGAAGGCCTGATCAGCCCCGCCTCGCTTGCCGCATCAACAGCATCGCCAGCGCCGAACAGATGGCCGCGGCGGCCATCGCCGGAACCGGGGTTCCGTTGAACAGCAGGCCGACGAACCCGGCGATCATCGCCGAGATGACCGTCGACAGCGACGCGATCACCGAGGTCGCCATGCCCGCCAGGTGGCCCATCTTCTGCATGGCCAGCGCGTTGAGGTTGCCGAAGGTCAGCCCGGCGATGAAGAAGATGCTGGTCACCCACAGGAAGAATGCCGCGAAACCGATTGCTCCGCCGGGATTAAATCCGGCGAACAGCACCAGCATGGCGACTGACAGCGCCGCCTGGCCGCTGTAGGCCAGAAGCGCGATCCGCCGCATGCCGAGGCGATGGATCAGCCGGCTGTTGACCATCGAGGCGGTGGCCGAAACTGCCGCGATCAGCGCGAACCAGTAGGGGAATTGCGCCCCGCGCCCCCAGGTCTGATCGAAGATCTGCTGGATCGACGACAGGACGCCCAGCATCTGGCCGTAGCCCAGTGCCATGACCGAGGTGTAAAGGCGCACCTCGCTGCTGGCCAGCACCTCGCGCAGGCCGGCGAGGATCATCCCGGCCGCCAGCGGTCGCCGCGCGGCGGGGTCCAGCGTTTCGGGCTGGCGGAGGCCCATCCAGATCCAGGCGATGGCCGCGAAGGCGATGTAGGCCAGGAAGATCGCCCGCCAGCCGGCGAACAGCACGATGGTCTGCCCGACCATCGGCGCCAGCGCCGGGACCACCATGAACACCATCATCACGAAGGACATGACCCGTGCCATCTCGCGGCCGTGGAACAGGTCGCGCGTCAGTGCGAGCCCGACCACCCGGGGGGCGGCGGCGCCGACGCCTTGCAGGAAGCGCGCCACCAGAAGAAAGCCGAGGCTGGCCGAGAAATGCGCGGCCGCCGCGGCGGCGGCATAAAGCACCAGCCCGCCGGCGATGACCGGCGTGCGGCCCCAGGCGTCCGACATCGGGCCGACGAACAGCGTGCCCACCCCCATGCCCATGACGAAGACCGACAGGATCAGCTGCGCCCGGTTGGGGGCCAGCGGTGTCAGCTCATGGGCGATGGAGGGCAGCGACGGCAGCATCGCGTCGATGGAAAAGGCGACAGTGGCATAAAGCATCGCCAGCATCGCGGTGAATTCCACCCGGCCCCGGCGGCGGGCGTCGGCCGGTGGCGCGGCGGTGTCACGCATCTTGGTGTTCTTTATCGTTTTCAATCAGTTCATCGATGGCGTTCAACCAAAGTTCGGTCGGCTGCGCGCCCCGCACGGCATGGCGGTTGGCGACGATGAAGGTCGGAACCGCGCGCACGCCGCGTTCCTGCGAATGGGCGATCCGGGCGCGGATTTCGGCGCGGTCGGCGTCCGAGGCCAGAAGCCGGGCGATGGTCGGCCCGTCCAGCCCGGCCTCGGCGGCGATGGCGGCCAGCACCGCCGGATCGCCGATGTCCCGCCCGTCGCGCCAATAGGCGCGGAACAGCGCCGAGACCACCGGGGTCTGGCGACCCTCCAGCCCGGCCCAGTGGATCAGCCGGTGGGCGTCGAGCGTGTTGGGCGTCCGGCGGATGGCCGGCAGGTCGAAGGCGATGCCGGCCTTTTCGGCATGGGCGAGAAGCGGTTCATGGATGCGCACGATGTTTTCGCGGCTGCCGAACTTGGCGGCCATGTAGGCCTGGCGGTCCATCCCTTCGGGCGGCAGTTCCGGGTTGAGCTGGTAGGGATGCCATTCGATCTGGAACGGATGGCCGGGGCGGGCCTCGAGCGCGCGGTCGAGAAAGCCCTTGCCGACATAGCACCAGGGGCAGGCGACGTCCGAAATTATATCCAGCTTTATCATGTCTCTATCCTGAAGTTCTCACGCAAGGCACGGCGGTTTAGCTTGCCGTTCGCGGTGCGGGGCAGCGTCTCGAGGCGGTCGTAGCGGCGCGGCTGCTTGTAGCGGGCCAGATGGGCCGCCGCGTGGGTCCGCAGGGTCTGCGGATCGGCCGGGCCGGTGTAGCAGGCGGCGATGATCGACTTGCCGGGCGCCAGCGCCGCCTCGATGACCGCGACCTCGCCGGCGCCGGGGCAGAGCATCAGCGCCGCCTCGACCTCGTCGGGCGAAACGCGGAAGCCGCCGGCGTTCATCATGTCGTCGCCGCGCCCGACGATGCGGATGGCGCCATCGGTCTGCATCTCGGCCATATCGCCGGTCAGGAACCAGTCGCCGTGGAATTTGGCCTTTGTTTCCACTTCTGCGCCGAAATAGCCCAGAAACAGACCCGGATCGCTGCGATGGACGGCGAGGATGCCCGGCTCTCCGCGTGGCAGGACCGCACCATCGGGACCAAGCACGGCGATGCTGCGGCCCGGCTGGGCATAGCCGGTCAGGCCGGCTGCTGCCGGGCGCGCGGGCGAGGCCGAGACGAAGGTCGAGCATTCCGACAGGCCGAAAGCCTCGTAAAGCGGCAGGCCGGTGGTGGCGGTCCAGCCGTCGCGGACCGGGTCGGCCAGCTTTTCGCCGGCGGTCAGCCCGTGGCGAAGGGCGGGCATCGGCGGAAGGGGCATAGACTTCAGCATCTGCCGGTAAAGTGCTGGCGCGGCGGCAAGAATCGTCGCGCCATGCCGGGCGGCTAGATCGGGTATCCGGCCCGGCGCAGTGCCCGGCGCGGGCACCAGCGCCGTTGCCCCGACCGTCCAGGGGTCGAGAAGCCCGGTGCCGAGCGTGAAGGTCCAGTTGAAGGCCCCGGCATGCAGCAGCCGGTCGTCCGGCCGCAGCCCGTACCAGCCCTGATGCATCATCCGCCGCGCCCAGATCGCCCGGTGGGCGTGCAGGACGGCGCGCGGCTGGCCCGAGGTGCCTGACGTGTAGATCAGATAGGCAGGCCGGTCGGGATCGCCGAGGTCATAGCCGCCGCTGCCCGTGCCGCCCGCCATCAGGTCGGCGACGGCCACCACAGGGCAGGGGCATGGGTCCGGCAGGCTGACGCCCGGCGCGGCGACGATCAGCACGGGGCGGACGGCGGCGGCGAGGCGCGTCACCTCGGGTGCGGTCAGGGCGGCGGGGCAGACGACGGGCAGATGGCCGGCGGCGACGGCGCCGAGGAAGGCGAGCGGGAAGTCGGCCGAATTGCCCAGCCGCAGCAGGATGCGTGAGGCCGGCGCGAGCCGCAGCGCCCGCAGGCCCGCCGCCACCGCCAGAACCGCCGCCTCGAGTTCGGCGTAGGACAGGCTGTCCACCCGGTCGGGATGCAGGATCTGCAGCGCCGGCCGGTCGGCGAGCCTGCCGGCAGAGGCAAGGACATGCGCCGCCAGATTGAAGGCGGCGGGGCAGGCGGGCCCCGGAGCAGAGCGGATTTCGGACAGCATGGCCGATGGCTACGCCCGATGCGCCACGGTTGCAACCCGCCATCGTCCCGCGATAAAGCACAGGCCGACCGCAACGGATGAACAGAGATGAGCGACGTCGACGGAGCCGGGATCATGCGCATCCTCCGCGCCGAGGGTGAGGAGAGCGAGTCCGAGCCCCTGAACCTCGGCCAGCGGGTACGCAGCCTGCGCAAGGAACGGGGCTGGACGCTGGAGCAGGCGGCGGTGCAGGCCGGGCTGGCGCGCTCGACGCTGTCGAAGATCGAGAACGGCCAGATGTCGCCGACCTACGAGGCGCTGAAGAAGCTGGCGGACGGGCTGAAGATCTCGGTGCCGCAACTCTTCACCCCACCGGCGCGGGCGCAGGTCAACGGCCGGATCGCGCTGACGCGCGCCGGCGAAGGCCAGGCCCGGCCGACGGCGACCTACGAACACGAACTGCTGGCCAGCGCGCTGACCCGCAAGCGGATGCTGCCCTACCGCGCCGTCATCCGCGCCCGCAGCCTGGATGAGTTCGAAGGCTGGGTGCGCCATGACGGCGAGGAGTTCCTCTATGTGCTGACCGGCACCATCCGGCTTTACACCGAATTCTACGAACCCGCCGACCTGCGCCGGGGCGACAGCGCCTATTACGACGCGACCATGGGCCACAATGTCATCACGACCAGCGAGGATGACGCGCTGATCCTGTGGGTGACGAGCCAGGAGCCTTAAGGGGGGCGTTGTCAGGCGTTGGCGTCGTCGCCAAAGCGGGCGTCGTCGTCGGACGCATCCTCGCCATCCGGGATGAACTTGCCCGACAGGCTGATCGAGTGGTTTTCGTGGTGTTCGTCCATCACCACGTCCGAGGGCAGTTCGCCGGTCAGCCAGTCGCGGACTTCGTCGCGCGCCTCTTCGGGTTCCTGGCCGGTCAGGTTGGCGATATAGAGAATGAAGGCGCGCTGATCGCCGTCGATGGCTTCGAGATCGGCTTCATCGGCATCCGGCCAGCGGTCGGCGATCGCGTCGAAGAAGGCGGGCCAATTGTCCCTGACATGATGCCATTTCATCGCGGTGCTCCCTTGCGCCTGGCAGGCCCGTTCCGCGCGTTTGGCCTGCCCGCAAAGTGTGCACCCGAAGCTTCAGCGGGGAAAGAGTTTTCCGACGGCTGTAGCCGCGAACAGCGCCGCTGCCAGTTCTGCAAGGACATAGCTGGGTGCGTCGGCCGGGTGGATGCCGGTGAACGTGTCGGTGAATATCCGGGCGAAGGTCACCGCCGGGTTGGCAAAGCTGGCCGAGCCGGTGAACCAGAAGGCGCTGGCGATCCAGGCGCCGACCAGTGCGGGCACCTGCGCCGGCGCGTGACGCTGGCCGCCGGCGATGGTCAGCATCAGGCCGAAGGTGGCGACCCCTTCGGACAAAAGCAGGCCCACGCTGCTGCGGTGAGTCTGGGCCACCTGCACCAGCGGCAGGTCGAACATCGCATGGGTCAGCAAGACCGCCGCAAAGGCCCCGGCGATCTGGACGGGCGGATAGGCGAGCGCGCTCCAGCCGACTTCGCGGCGGAGCATGAAATAGGCCGTGACGGCCGGATTGAGATGCGCGCCCGACTCCGGGCCGAAGATGGTGATCAGCAGATAGAGGATCAGCCCCGTGGTGATCGAGCAGGCCAGCAGCGTCAGGCCCGGCAGGCCGGGGGCCATGTTCGTTCCCATGATGCCGGCGCCGATGCCGCTGGCCACGAGGATCAGCGTTCCGATGAATTCGGCAAGAAGCGCGCGGCGCATGGTCAGAGCCTTCCGATCCGGTCGAGTTCAGTCGTCAGGCGGTCGCGATTTGTGCCGGCAAGGTCAAGCGCGACCAGCGCCCACGCCCGCCGCTCCAGGATGTCGAACGTCGCCCTGAAGGCCGATGGCTGGTCGGCCTCGGGCAGGGCGGCGGGATCGTCGACACCCCAGTGGGCCTTCAAGGGCGCGCCCGGCCACAGCGGGCAGGCCTCGCCAGCCGCCGATGCGCAAACGGTGATGACCAGATCCATGACCGGCGCGCCGAGGAGCGCGAACTCGTCCCAGCTTTTCGATCGCAGGCGGCCGGTCTGGTATCCAAGCCCGGCCAGCAGGCGCGCCGCCTCGGGGTGAACCCGGCCGGTGGGGTGCGACCCGGCGGAAAAGGCAGACAGGCCAATGGGTTGGCCAAGCCTGTTCAGCAAGGATTCCAGCAGGATTGAGCGGGCGGAATTGCCGGTGCAAAGGACAAGGACGTTCATGGCGCCGCTACGGTCCCGCCGCCTGACGGTCTGGTGAAATGGGGCGTCAGCCACCCATCCAGCCCTGCACGGTGCGCGCGCCGCCCGACACGTCCTGACCGACCCCGGCCACGGTGTTGCAGCCCGCCAGCGCCGCCAGCAGGGCGATAGCTACGATCAGCTTCATGGGTCACTCCTCATACCACCAGACATCCGGCAGAAAGCCCGGCCAGTCGCCATATAACGGCAGCCGCGCCGGATGGTGAAGATGGCGCGAATGGGCCAGTCGCGAAACCCGCGAGAACCAGACCGGAATGACATAGCGCCCGGCGGTCAGGACCCGGTCCAGCGCCTGGGTGGCGGCGGTGAACTCGGCCGGATCGTCGGTGCCGACCATGTGCGCCACCATCGCCTCGGCGGCGGGGGAATTCATGCCCATCCAGTTGCGGCTGCCCGGCTCGGTCACGCCCTTGGCGCCCCAGTAGAGCATCTGTTCGTTGCCGGGGCTCAGCGACAGCGCCCGCGTGTACCAGGCCATGTCGAAGGAATAGCTGTTGGTGCGTTCGCGGTACTGGGTGCTGTCGACCGAGGTGACGGTCGCCTTGATCCCGAGCTTCTTCAGCGCCTCGACATAGATGTCGACCACGGTGGCGCTGTCGCTGGCGCCGGTCGTCAGCAGGATGTCGAAGGCGAAGGGCTTGCCGGATGCGTCCTTCATCACCCCGTCCTGCACCGACCAGCCGGCCTGTTCGAAAAGCTTCATTGCCTTGCGCAGGTTGCCGCGGTCTAGGGGCGCGTCGGGGCTGCTGGCCGGTGGCGCATAGCCTTCGAGCGTGCCGGGCGGCAGGTCTTTGGCGAAGGGCTGCAACAGTTCCGCCACGCGGCCAGTCGCCGGCCCGTCCCCCGCCGCCAGCGCCGAATTCGAGAAGTAGGACAGGATGCGCGGCTCGCTACCGCCGTTCATCGTGCGGTTGACGAATTCGAAGTTGAAGGCCAGCGTCATCGCCTCGCGCACCCGCCAGTCGGCGAAGATCGGGTTGCGCATGTTCATCACCAGCCCGGTGATGCCCGAGGGCCGCTGGTGGGGGATTTCCTCCTTGACCACCTCGCCCGAGGCGACGGCCGGAAAACCGTAGGCGACCTGCCATTTGCCGGCATTGTCCTCGCGGTAGGCGGTGATGTCGCCGGCGGTGAAGGCCTGGAACAGCACGTTGCCGTCGCCGTAATAGTCATAGCGGATTTCGTCGAAATTGTTCAGCCCACGGTTGATCGGCAGATCCTTGCCCCAATAGTCAGGGTTGCGGCGGAAAGTGACGGACTTGCCGGGATCGACCTTGTCGATGACATAGGGGCCCGAGCCGATGGGGATGGAAAGCGAGCCTTCGTCGAAGGCCCTGCCTTGCCACTGGGCCTTTTCCAGCACGGGCCTAAGCCCCATCAGCAGCGGCAATTCGCGGTCGGCGGCCTTGAAGGTGATCCTGACCTTGCGCTCGCCGGTCTGTTCGATGCGGTCGACCTTGGCCCAGGCGGTCTGGTAGCGCGGATGGCCGAGCGTGCCGAGGGTCTGGAAGCTCCAGATCACGTCGTCGACCGTCACCGGCTTGCCGTCCGAGAACTTCGCCTCGGGTCTGAGCGTGAATTCGACCCAGCTGCGGTCGGGCGGCGTTTCGACCGATTCGGCCAAGAGCCCGTAGAGACTGAACGGCTCGTCGATGGATCGCGCCATCAGTGTTTCCACCGTGTGAACGGCGACGCCGCCGGCGGCATTCCCCTTGAGGATGAACGGGTTCAGGCTGTCGAACCCGCCGGCCACGCCCAGCACGATCCGCCCGCCCTTCGGCGCGTCCGGGTTGGCATAGGGCAGGGCCACAAAATCGGGTGGAAGGGCGGGGCTGCCATACATAGCTATGCCATGCTGCGGGGCGGCACCGGCCTGCGGGGCGGCCGCCAGCACCGCCAGCGCCACTGCCAGAAGCCGCGCCGCGACCTGCCCTGCCGTCCGCATCCGCCACTCCTTCGCGCGCCCAGCCCGATTTGCGCCGGACCCTAGCCGCCCTTTTCAGCCTTTTCAAACTTTTAGCTTGGACAGCGGCGGAGTTATGCGTATAAATGAAGCACTGCTCGATAGGTTTCTTGCCTGTATGAAACCTGCCTCAATAACTGAACGCCCGCTTCGTGCGGGCGTTTTTTTATTGACCGGAATGTGATGGCCCAACCGGCCGCCGGCGGCCGAATCGACCAGATTCCCTCTCGCCCTTTGCAATCGCAGAACCTACTCTTGCCGCACTGCAACAAACAGGCGGGTGAGTGCGATGACATTGACGGGTAAGACGGCGATCATCACCGGATCGAATTCGGGTATTGGCCTCGGCGTGGCCGAGGAACTGGCGCGGGCCGGGGCCGACGTGGTGCTGAATTCCTTCACCGACCGGGCCGAGGACCACGACCTCGCGGCCGACCTGGGCAAGCGCCACGGCGTCAAGGCGCGCTACATCAAGGCCGACATGTCGCTGGGGGCCGAATGCCGAGCGCTGATCGCAGCGGCGGGGGCCTGCGATATTCTCGTGAACAACGCCGGCATCCAGCATGTCGCGCCGATCGAGGATTTCCCGCCCGAGAAGTGGGACCAGATCATCGCCATCAACCTGACCTCGGCCTTCCACACCACCGCCGCCGCCCTGCCTGGGATGCGGGCGCGCAAGTGGGGGCGGGTGGTCAACATCGCCTCGGCCCACGGGCTGAGGGCGTCGCCCTTCAAGTCGGCCTATGTGTCGGCCAAGCACGGGCTGGTCGGGCTGACCAAGACCGTGGGGCTGGAGGCCGCCGGCCAGGGCGTCACCTGCAACGCCATCTGCCCCGGCTATGTGCTGACGCCTTTGGTCGAGGCGCAGATCCCCGACCAGATGAAGGCCCACAACATGGACCGCGAAACCGTGATCCGCGAAGTGATGCTGGACCGCCAGCCCTCGCGGCAGTTCGCCACGGTCGAACAGATCGGCGGCACCGTGGTCTGGCTCTGCTCGCCCTATGCCGATCAGGTGACCGGCACCACGATCAGCGTCGACGGCGGCTGGACCGCGATGTGAAAACGCGTCGCATCAACCTGGCGTTGCAGGGCGGGGGCGCGCACGGCGCCTTCACCTGGGGCGTGCTCGACCGGCTGCTGGAAGAGCCGGAGATCGAGATCGCCGGCATTTCCGGCACCTCGGCCGGGGCGCTGAACGGCGCGGCGCTGAAGGCGGGGCTTCTGCGCGGCGGGCGCGAGGGCGCGCGCGAGAACCTCGACTGGTTCTGGGGCGAGGTCGACCGCGCCGACGACCTGCATCTCGGCCAGTGGCTGACCTTCTGGCCGGACCTGATGCTGCGGACGATGCGGGCCTTCATCCCCTCGGCCGCGCTCGACGGGCTGAGCCATGTGGTCAGCCCCTACGACTACGGTCCCTTCTACGTCGATCCGCTGCGCCAGATCGCGGGCAGCCTGCACTTCGACCATGTCTGTTCGCCGAAGGGGCCGGCTCTGTTCGTGTCGGCCACCAACGTGCGCACCGGCAAGATCCGGGTGTTTTCGGGGGCGGAGATCACCGTCGACGCGCTGATGGCCTCGGCCTGCCTGCCGACCCTGTTCCGTACCGTCGAGATCGACGACCCGGCCACCGGGCGGCGCGAGGCCTATTGGGACGGTGGCTATTCCGGCAATCCGGCGCTGTTTCCGCTGTTCGATCCGGGCCTGCCGAACGATATCGTGGTGGTGAACATCAACCCGCTGGTGCGCGAGGAAGTCCCGCATAGCGCCGCCGACATCCTGAACCGGGTGAACGAGATCAGCTTCAACTCCTCGCTCCTGCGCGAGCTTCGGGCGATCAACTTCGTCCGGCGGCTGATCGGCGACGGCAAGATGCCGGCGGGGGCGATGAAGGATGTGTTCGTGCACATGATCGCCGACGACCGGCTGATGACCAGCCTCGGGGTGGACAGCAAGTACCTGCCCACCACGGGCATGCTGGCGGAACTGAAGGCGGCGGGCCGCAAGGCTGCAGCGCGGTTCCTGCGCGAGCATGGCGACAAGATCAACCGGGCGGGCAGCGTGGACCTGCAGGCGACCTATTCCTGAGCGCGGTCTGCTGCCGGCACCGACGGGCGTTCGGGCGGATAGACGAGGCCGGCCGAGATGATGAGCTTGGCCGCATCCTCGATGCCGATCCGTTCGAGCATGATCACGTCGCGGCGCGGCACATAGAGCAGGAACCCCGAGGTCGGGTTCGGGGTGGTGGCCACGAAGACGGTCAGGATCTCGTCCTCGACCGGGATCTTTTCGGCGATCTCGCCCTTGGCGGCGGTCGAGACGAAGCCCACGCCCCACATGCCCTTGCGCGGATATTCGACCAGGCAGGCGCGGTCGAACTTGGCCTCACCCTGGGAAAAGACCGTCTCGGCGATCTGCTTCAGTCCGGTGTAGATCGAGCGGACGAACGGCATCCGGTCCACCAGCCCCTCGCCCCAGGTGATGAGCGACCGCCCGATCAGACCCTTGGCGATCCAGCCCACAAGGATCGTGAAGACCAGGAACAGCACGACGCCCACGCCCCGGACCTGCACCGGCGGGGCATAGCCGAGCCAGCGTTCGATCACCACGTCGGGATGCCAGTAGCCTGGGATGAGCGGCAGCACCCAGCTGTCGATCCAGCCGACGATGTTCCAGATCAGCCAGATGGTCAGCCCGGCGGGCAGGACGACGACGAGGCCGGTCAGGAAGTTGGCGCGAAAGGCCGCCAGAGCGTTGCGGCCCGGTTGATGTTCGTGTGCAGCCTGTCTGTCGGTCATCCGCATCCCCCTGTCGCGCCGACAGGATGTAGGCAGGCAGGGCGTTGGTCACAATGGCGGGCCGGACAGCGCCCGCGCGATCCCCGCCGCCAGGCGCGCATTGTTCAGGACCAGCGCGATGTTGGCCGCCAGCGACCGGCCGTCGGTCAGCTCGAAGATCCGCTGCAGCAGGAAGGGCGTCACCGCCTTGGCCGATATGGCCTGCGCCCCGGCCTCGCGCAGCGCCTGCTCGATGACCGGCCCGATCTCGGTGCTGGGAATTTCGGCCTCGGCCGGGATCGGGTTGGCGACCAGTTGCCCGCCCGCCAGCCCCAGCCGCGCCCGCATCCGGTGGGCCTTTGCGATCGCCTCGGCGCTGTCCAGCCGCAGGGGCGCCTTGAGGCCAGACGCGCGCGACCAGAAGGCGGGAAATTCGTCCTGCCCTACGGCGATCACCGGCACGCCGAGCGTTTCCAGCACCTCGAGCGTCTTCGGCAGGTCGAGGATCGCCTTGGCCCCGGCCGCGACCACGGTGACGGCGGTCTGCGCCAGTTCCTGAAGGTCGGCGGAAATGTCGAAGCTGGTCTCGGCCCCGCGATGGACGCCGCCGATGCCGCCGGTGGCAAAGACCGCGATCCCCGCCAGCCGCGCCCCGATCATGGTCGCCGCAACCGTCGTGGCCCCGGTGCGGCCCGCCGCCATGCAGGCCGCCAGATCGCCGCGCGACAGTTTCATCACGCCGGTGGCGCGGGCCAGCCGGTCCAGCTCGCCCGCCTCCAGCCCGGCGTGCAACTGTCCGTCCAGCACTGCGATGGTCGCCGGAACCGCGCCGTGGGCGCGCACTTCCGCCTCGACCAGCCGGGCGGTTTCCAGGTTCTGCGGCCAGGGCATGCCGTGGGTGATGATGGTCGATTCCAGCGCGACGATGGCGCGGCCCTCGGCGCGGGCGGCGGCGACTTCGGCGGACAGGCAGATCGGCAGGTCGGTCATGTGCAATCTTCTCCTGCAACATAGCGGGCGGCGGCGGCGAGCGCGGCGGCGAGCGCCGCTTCGCGGTCGCGGCCCGCGCTTTCGGCGACGATGTGGGCGGCCATGAACGTGTCGCCGGCGCCGGTGACACGGGCCATGCCGACCGAAGGTGGTGCGGCGCAGAGGACGCCTTGCCGGGCGCAGCCGTCGGCGGCGGCCCGCGCGCCATCGGTCACCAGAACCCGCCGCGCGCCCTTGGCGATCAGGGCGGCGGCGGCTTGGGGCGCGCTGTCCGGGCTTGCGCCGCACAGAAGCGCCGCCTCCTCGAGGTTCACGTAAAGCGTGGCGTTCGCCACCGGCAAGAGCGGCGACAGCCGCAGCGCCTTGCCGGGCGAGGCGGGGGCGACCCGCAGGTCGGCGGCGCGGAACAGGGGGGAGGTGGCGATGGTGGCCAGCAGGTCGGCGGCCAGGTTGCCGTCGAGCGCGACCGGCCCGGCCCAGGGACGGTCGGCCGACCCCAGCCGCCCGTCGGCCAGGGGCGTGAGGATTGCCGCGCCGGCTTCCTCCAGCGTATGGGCATCGGCGATGGCCGCGACCAGCCCCTCTGGCCCCTCGATGGCGAGGTAACGGTCGGTCGGCCGACCCGGCGCCCGCCAGACATGGGCGCAGCCTATGCCCATCGCCTCGCAGGCGGCGATCAGATCGTCGCCCTCGGCGTCCTGGCCGATGGCGGTCAGGACCGCAGGTCGCTTGCCGAACCGCGCCAGCGTCATGGCGATGTTCAGGGCGACGCCGCCCGGCAGCCGCACGATGCGCCCCGGCCGGTCGGCGCCCGGCGGCATGGCGACCGCGGTGCGGCCGATGATGTCCCACAGGACCGCGCCAATGGACAGGATGTCGGGCTTTTCCGTCATGGGGATGTCATCGCCCGCGCCGCCGCCGCCCGCAAGCGGCAAAAGCGCGGCCGCCGGGGATGCAATCGCGCGTCGGACCTGCCAGAATGGGGCAGGAGGCCCCATGACCTACCCCGGACTGCCCCGCGCCACCGTCGATTTTCTGGCCGCGCTTGCCGTCGACAACCGCCGCGACTGGTTCGAGGCGCACCGCGACCTGTATGAGCGCGACTGGCTGGCCGCCGGACTCGATCTGGTGGCGGCGGTCGCGGCGGCGCTGCCGGGCCGCGCGCCGGGCCTGCTGGCGGTGCCGAAGCTGAACCAGTCGCTGCGCCGGCTGAACCGCGACGTGCGCTTCGCCGCCGACAAGCGACCCTACGAGCCGGCGCTGCACCTGATCCTGTCGACCGGGCCGGCCTTCAACAAGGTGCCGGGGTTCCATTTCGTTCTGCGGCCCGAGGGGCTGAGCTATGGCGGCGGCTGGTATGGGCTGGGCCCGACCGATCTTGACCGCTACCGTCGCCGGGTGTCGGACCCGGCCGACCGCGCGCGGCTGGTCGCGGCGCTGGCTCAGGCGGAAAAGACGGGCAGCACGCTCGACCCGCCGACGCTGGCGCGGGTGCCGGCGGGCTTTGCGGCCGACCCGGACTGGGATCATCTTCTACGCCGCAAGGGGGTGATCGCCCGGACGCAGGCGCCGCTGGCGGTGCCGGACTGGCTGTTCTCGTCCGAGGCCCCGGCGCGGATTGCCGAACTGGCGGCAGCGCACCTGCCGCTCTTGGACTGGCTGACCGACCGGCGCACGCCTGCCGCCGGTTGACCCGCCCGGCGGGGGCGCTAGTCTGCCGCCATGACCTTCGCCTCGCGTCTCAGCCGCTGCCCGATCGCCCACGACCCCGACCGGGCGCGCGACGCCGAGGCCCGTTTCGCCGCGATGCCGCCGGAGGTGCGGGTGCTGCTGGCCGGAACCGCCGGGTGCAGCCCCTTCCTGGCCGGGCTGATGGAGCGGGAACAGCCGTGGCTGGAGGCGGCGCTGGCCCAAGCGCCCGAGGCGGCGCTGGCGGCGGAACTGGCGGCGGTGCGGGGGCTTGGTTCCGACGACCTCGGCCCGGCCCTGCGGCGCGCCAAGGGGCGGATCGCGCTTCTGGCGGGGCTCTGCGATCTGGGCGGCGTCTGGCCGCTTGAGGAGGTGACGGGGGCGCTGACCGAACTGGCCGATACGGCGGTGCACGAAAGTCTGGTCGCGCTGACCGCCGACGAAATCCGGCGCGGCAAGCTGCCAGGCGCTGGCGCCGATGATGCGGCGGTGGCCGGCGGCATGGTGGCGCTGGCGATGGGCAAGATGGGCGCGGGCGAATTGAACTATTCGTCCGACATCGACCTGATCTGCCTCTTCGACGATGCCCGCTTCGACGCCGCCGACCTGCATGATGCCCGCGCTTCGTTCATCAAGGTGGTGCGGCGGATGACGGCGCTGCTGTCAGACCTGACCGACGCGGGCTATGTCTTCCGCACCGACCTGCGGCTACGCCCCGATGCCTCGGTCACGCCGGTCTGCATCTCGATGGCGGCGGCCGAAAGCTATTACGAGGCGCAGGGCCGCACCTGGGAACGCGCGGCCTATATCAAGGCGCGGCCGTCGGGTGGCGATCTGGCCGCCGGCGGGCGGTTCCTGGCGTCCCTGACCCCTTTCGTCTGGCGGCGGCACCTCGATTTCGCCGCCATCCAGGACGCCCACGACATGCGCCTGCGCATCCGCGACCATAAGGGGCTGCACGGGCCGATCACGCTGGAAGGCCACAACATGAAGCTCGGCCCCGGCGGCATCCGCGAGATCGAGTTCTTCACCCAGACCCGCCAGTTGATCGCCGGCGGCCGCGACCCCGACCTGCGGTCGCGGGGCACGGTGCCGGCGCTGACGGCGCTGGCCGGCAAGGGCTGGGTGCCCGGCGAGGTGGCCGACGAGCTGGTTGCCCAATACCGCGCCCACCGCGAGGTCGAACATCGCGTCCAGATGGTCAACGACGCCCAGACCCATGACCTGCCGGTCTCGCCGGAAGGGTTCGACCGGCTGGCGCGGATGATGGGCGAGGGCGACACCGCCCGGTTCCGCGCCGCCCTTCTGGACCGGCTGAACCGGGTGGCGGAACTGACCGAAGGCTTCTTTGCCCCCGGCGAGACGCGCGAGGGGCCGGAGCTGACCGCCGAGATGCGGCAGGTCACCGAAGGCTGGCGCGCCTATCCCGCGCTGAGGTCCGACCGTGCGGTGCGGATCTTCCGCCGCGTCCAGCCCGAGATCCTCGGCCGGCTGATGCGCGCCGCCAACCCCGTCGAGGCGCTGTTGCAGTTCGACGGATTCCTGCGCGGCCTGCCGACCGGGGTGCAGCTGTTTTCGCTGTTCGAGGCCAACCCGCAGTTGATCGACCTGATCGTCGACATCTGCGGCACTGCGCCGGGGCTGGCGGCTTACCTGTCGCGCAATGCCTCGGTGCTGGACGCGGTGATCGGCGGGTCGTTCTTCGCCCCCTGGCCGGGCTGTGCGGCGCTGACAGCAGCGCTGGCCGCGCGCCTGGACGAGGCCGCCGATTACGAACGCCGGCTGGACGAGGCCCGCCGCTGGGTCAAGGAATGGCATTTTCGGGTGGGCGTCCACCATCTGCGCGGGCTGATCGACGCGGCCGAGGCCGGGCGCGAATATGCCGACCTGGCCGGCGCGGCGGTGGCGGCGCTGTGGCCGCCCTGCGTGGCCGAGTTCGCGCGCAAGCACGGCGCCCCGCCGGGGCGCGGCGCGGTGGTGGTGGGGATGGGCTCGCTCGGGGCCGAACGGCTGAACGCGGCCTCGGACCTCGATCTCATCATCCTCTACGACGATGGCGGGGTCGAAGGCTCGGACGGGCCGCGGCCCCTGGCTTCCCGCCCCTATTATGCACGCCTGACCCAGGCGTTCGTCACTGCACTGACCGCGCCGATGACCGACGGGCGGCTTTACGAGGTGGACATGCGGCTGCGCCCCTCGGGCCGGCAGGGGCCGGTGGCGGTGTCGCTGGCCGCCTTCCGCGACTATCAGCTGACCGAGGCCTGGACCTGGGAACATCTGGCGCTGACACGGGCGCGGGTGATCGCCGGCCCGGCCGACCTGGCCGCCGAGGTCGAGGCCGTCCGGCGCGCGGTGCTGGCCGACAAGGCGGGCGGGGCCGACGTGCTGACCGACACTGCGGAAATGCGCGCACGCATCTTCGCCGCCAAGGCCCCCGACGGGGCGTGGGAGGCCAAGATCGGTCCCGGCCGGCTGCAGGACATCGAGCTTCTGGCCCAGGCCTGCGCGCTGCGCGCCGCCGACCCGGCCCGGCGGACCGAGGCACAGTTGCGCGCGGGCCTGCGCGCCGGCCTGATCGGGCGCGAGGACGAGGCGGCGCTGCAGGCGGCCTATCGGTTCTTCTGGCGGCTGCAGGCCGGCGGGCGGCTTCTCAGCGACAAGCCCATCGACATGCAGGCGATCGGCGAGGGCGGGCGGTCGTTCCTTCTGCGCGAGACCGGCATGGCCTCGCTCGAGGCGCTCGCGTCGGAACTTGGAGCCCATGTGGCGCGCACGAGCGAGATCGTGGCCCGCGGACTGGGGCAGGATGTGGTGCGCGCTTAGGCACCGGGGACCGCAATGGCGAGGAAGATCATGGAACTGAGGCAGGCCGACCCGAAGGGTCTGGTGCGGGAAAGCTACGCGATCGACGGGATCACCCCCGGCGAATGCCGGTCGATCTTTCTCGACTGGGCGCTGAGCCTCGCCATCGGCACCGACACCGCCGAGGCCGCGCGGGCGCTGATCGCGCACTATGCGCTGGACCGCCCCAACCATCCGATGTCGGCGGTCCTCGCTGACGGGCTGAAGCCCGCGCCGCGCCCCAGCCGCCGCGGCGGCCGCGCCGCGCGGGTGGGTGGCTGAACATACGGCGCAGACCCACCGCCCGGTTCAGTTTCCGAGCCCGCCGCGCGTCAGGGTGCGATGCACATCCGCATAGAAGGCATAGGCCGGGGTCACCTGCTCGGTCCCGTGGGTGCCATGCAGATAGAGCCCGTATTTGAAGTAATTCCTCCGGGGCGCACCGGCGGTCACGTTCCGCCCTGAGATCCGCCCCCGAAGCTTGCCGTCGATGAAGACTTCGGCCAGGCCGCCGTTGCCGTCGGACCAGCGGATGTGCACTTCGAACCGATGCCAGCCGCCGCGCAGCCTTGGCAGGTCGACCAGCCTGATGCGCCACGACGGCCCACGCGCCGGGGGCGTTGATCGGCTCGGCCAGCGTGCGGCCGAAATCCGCCCCATCCCCGGCCAGGGCCGCGCCGCCCGGACCCATTCCGGCGAGAACCGCGCAGTCCGAAACCGCGCAAGCGAGGCATTCCGCGCGCCCTTTTTCCCAGTCCGGCGATGGTGTAGCAAGGTGCCGGACGTTTCAAGACTTCCGGCCCTCCGTCGCCTACCCCTCGGCCGTAACGATCAGGGCCTGGATCGCGCTTTCCACCGGCCCTGTGCCGCGATTGCGTTCCAGCGCCTCGGCCACCCGGTCGGTCACCGCGTCGAGCGGGCCGCCGCGCGCCTCGATCTCGCTGCGCATCGGGGTTCCCTGGCACCAGGCCACCGCCGCCGCCCGGGCTGACGGCACGCGGGCGACATGGGTGATCGTCTCGATCCGCACCTTGGAAAAGCCGGCCGCGCGCACGTCGGCCTCGATCCGGGCCGGGTCGTGATAGCCGTGCGGGATGCGGCCGATGAAGTCGGGCGGGTCGGCGGGATACTGGCTGCGCAGCGCCGCATCGATCTCGGCGACGATCGGGTTGGTCGCCAGACTGTCCCAGACCGCAAAGACGAAGGCGCCGGCGGGCGCGAGCAGGCGGCGCGCCTCGGCCATGCCCTTCACCCGGTCGGGAAAGAACATCACCCCGAACTGGCAGGCGACGCAGTCGAAGCTACCATCGGCGAGCGGCAGCGACATGGCGTCGGCAGCCTGCCAGACCAGTCGCTGCCCTTCGGGCAAGAGCCCGCGGGCGACCTCGAGCATCGCCGGGTTCAGGTCGGTTGCCGTCAGGCTGGCCTCGGGCAGCCGGCGGGCGAGCGCGCGGGTCAGGATGCCGGTTCCCGCCGCGGTTTCCAGGATGCGCCGCGGCGCCCGGGCGGCGATCCGCGCCGCCGTGTCCTCGGCATAGGGCGTGAAGATCAGCGGCACCAGCGCCTGTTCGTAGAAGGCCGGTATGGAACCGGCGAATTTGATGTCATCGTTCGACATGACTGCCCCGCGCGCCAGATTTTCCCGGCGGCAGGATAGCACGGCGGCGCGCCGGCGGGTGCGGCTTCTTCAGCCCTGCGAGCGGCGCGGCAGGGCGGCGGCGGTGCGGGCCAGTGCCTCGATCCGCGTCCAGTCGCCGGCGGCCACGGCATCGGCCGGCGCGACCCAGCTGCCGCCGACGCAGAGGATGTTCTTCTGGCTCAGGTAATCGGCGACGTTCGCCGGCCCGATGCCGCCGGTCGGGCAGAAGCCGACCTGCGGGATCGGCGCGCCAAGCGCCTTCAGCGCCGCAGCCCCGCCCGAGGACTCAGCCGGAAAGAACTTCTGCACGGTGAAGCCCTTTTCCAGAAGCACCATCACCTCGGTCGCCGTCACCGCGCCGGGCAGCAGGGGCAGGCCCTCGTCCTCGCAGGCGGCGATGATCCGGTCGGTCGCGCCGGGCGAGACGCCGAAGCGCGCGCCTGCCGCCTTGGCCGCCTTGACATCGGCGGGGGTCAGCAGCGTTCCGGCGCCGACGACGCCGCCCGGCTCCTCGGCCATCGCCCGGATCGCATCGAGCGCGGCGGGTGTCCTGAGCGTGACCTCGAGCGCCGGCAGGCCGCCCGCGACCAGCGCCCGCGCCAGGTTTGCCGCATGGGCGGCATCGGCGATCACCAGCACCGGCACCACCGGGGCAAGCGCGCAGATGCGCGCGGCTTCGAGACTTTGCTGGGCGGGGGTCATGGGCAGGGGCCTTTCGGTTGCGGCGGCGGAGAGGGCAAGAGGCGGAACGTTCTTCAGACGACCACCGCCGCGCCGGTCTCGGCGGGGCCGACCTGATCGCGGAAGGCGGCAAAGAGTTCGCGCCCGGTGCCATGCTGGCCCCGCGCCGGATCGACTTCGGCCGGCGCGCGGGCCATAAGGCCCGGCGCCAGCGCCTGCAGGGTTCCGTTGATCGCGTCGACCCGCACCAGATCGCCGTCGCGCAAGTACGCGAGCGGGCCGCCGCAGGCCGCCTCGGGGCTGACGTGGATCGCTGCGGGAACCTTGCCCGAGGCGCCGGACATTCGGCCATCGGTCACCAGCGCCACCCGAAGGCCGCGATCCTGCAGGACCGCCAGCGTCGGCGTCAGCGAATGCAGTTCCGGCATGCCGTTGGCGCGCGGCCCCTGGAAGCGGACGACGACGACCGTATCCTCGGTGAACTCGCCGCGGCGGAAGGCGGCCTTGACGCTGTCCTGGTCGTCGAAGATGCGCGCCGGGGCCTCGATGAGCTGGCGTTCCGGCGCGACCGCCGAGACCTTCATCACCCCGCGCCCCAGGTTGCCGGACAATTGCGCCAGCCCGCCGGTCGGCTGGAAGGGCTGGCCGGCCGGGCGCAGGATGCGGTCGTTCAGGCTTTCCTTCGGGCCGGCGCCCCACACCAGCCGCCCGCCGTCCAGCCGGGGCTCCTCGGCATAGCGGCTGAGCCCGTCGCCGGCGACGGTGGCCACGTCCTCGTGCAGGCAGCCGGCGGCGAGAAGCTGGCCGATCAGGAAGGCGAGCCCGCCGGCGGCGTGGAAGTGGTTCACGTCGGCGAGGCCGTTGGGATAGACCTTCGCCAGCAGCGGCACCGCCGCCGAAAGATCGGCAAAATCGTCGAGATCCAGCAGGATCCCCGCCGCCCGGGCCATCGCCGGCAGATGCAGCACCAGGTTGGTCGAGCCGCCGGTGGCCATCAGCCCGACGATGCCGTTGACGAAGGCCCGTTCGTCGAGGATGCGCCCCGCCGGCCGGTAGTCGTTGCCAAGCGCGGTGATCGCCGCCGCCCGTTCGACCCCGGCCACGGTCAGCGCCTGGCGCAAGGGGGTGCCGGGGGCGACGAAGCTGGCGCCCGGCAGGTGCAGGCCCATGAACTCCATCAGCATCTGGTTGGTGTTGGCGGTGCCGTAGAAGGTGCAGGTGCCCGGCCCGTGATAGCTGGCCATCTCGGCGGCCATCAGCGCCTCGCGCCCGACCTCGCCGGCGGCGAACTGCTGGCGGACTTTCGACTTTTCGTCGTTGGGCAGCCCCGAAGGCATCGGGCCGGAGGGGATGAACACCGCCGGCAGGTGGCCGAAGGTCGCCGCTGCCATGACGAGGCCCGGCACGATCTTGTCGCAGATGCCGAGGAAGAGCGCCGCGTCGAAGACATTGTGCGACAGCGCCACCCCGGCGGCCAGCGCGATCACGTCGCGCGAAAAGAGCGACAGTTCCATCCCCGGCTGGCCCTGGGTCACGCCGTCGCACATCGACGGCACCCCTCCGGCGACCTGCGCGGTGGCCCCGGCGGCGCGGGCGGTGCGGCGGATCAGTTCGGGGTAATGTTCGTAAGGCTGGTGGGCCGACAGCATGTCGTTGTAGGCGGTAACGATCCCGAGGTTCGGCGCGCGCGCCGCGGTCAGCGCCGGCTTGTCCTCGCCCATCGCCGCATAGGCATGGGCGAGGTTGCCGCAGGACAGGTGGGCCCGTGCCGGCCCGGCCTCGGCCGCGCGGGCGATCCGGTCCAGATAGGCGGCCCGCGTCGGGCGCGAGCGTTCGCGGATCCGGTCGGTCACCTTGGCGATGCTGGACTTGACGGTCATCGGTGGGCTCCTGGCAATGGCGGGGTGGCGATAGCACATAGCGTTAGCGCTAACAATACCCGCCCGCCACGTCGCCCCGCCAGTCTGCCGCCGGCGCCCCCCTTTCGCAATGGCCCCCGAGCGACTAGAGGAAGGGCAAAGCGAGGAAACCATGACCGAACCATCGACCCGCCCCGTCGTGCGGCTGCGCCCCAAGGCCGAGGCGCGGGCGATCCGCCACGGCTTTCCGTGGATCTATGCCGACGAACTGGTGACCGACCGCCGCACTGTGGCGCTGAAGCCGGGGGCCCTGGCGGTACTCGAAGACGGCGAGCGCCGGGCGCTCGGGCTGGTGACGGTCAATCCCAAGTCGAAGATCATCGCCCGGATGCTGGACCGCGACCCCGAGGCCGAGATCGGCCCGGCCTGGTTCGGCGCGCGGATCGCCCGGGCGCTGGCGCTGCGCGAAAGGCTGTACTCCACGCCGTTCTACCGGCTGGTCCATGCCGAGGCCGACGGCCTGCCCGGCATCGTCATCGACCGTTTCGGCGACCTGGCGGTGATCCAGCCGAACGCCGCCTGGGCCGAGGAGCATCTTCCGGCGCTGACCGAGGCGCTGGTGCAGGTGACCGGCGTGGCGAAGGTTCTGAAGAACAGCAGCGGCCGGTCGCGGGTACTCGAGGGGCTGGCCGAGGAAACCCTGATGCTGAAGGGCAAGGTCGACGGGCCGATCGCGGTGCCGATGAATGGCGCGACCTACATGGCCGACGTGGTCGGCGGGCAGAAGACCGGGCTGTTCTTCGACCAGCGCGACAACCATGCCTTTGCCGGCCGGCTGGCGGCGGGTGGGCGGATGCTCGACGTCTTTTCGCATGTCGGGGGGTTCGCGCTGGCGGCACTGGCCGGCGGTGCGGCCAGTGCGCTGGCCGTCGATGCCTCGGGCCCGGCGCTGGCGCTGGCGGTGCGGGGGGCGGCGGCCTCGGGCGTGGCCGAGCGTTTCGCCACCCGCCAGGGCGACGCCTTCGCGGCGATGGAGGCGCTGGCCGAGGAGGGCGCGCGCTTCGATCTGGTGGTCTGCGATCCGCCGGCCTTCGCGCCCTCGAAGCCGGCGCTGGAGGCGGGTCTGCGCGCCTATGAACGGGTGGCGCAGCTGGCGGCGCTGCTGGTCGCACCGGGCGGATACCTGGGGCTCTGTTCCTGCTCGCACGCCGCCGACCTGGCGCAGTTCCGCAATGCCAGCGCCCGCGGCATCGGCCGGGCCGGGCGGCGGGGCCAGCTTCTGCATACCGGCTTTGCCGGGCCGGATCATCCGATGCTGCCGCAACTGGCCGAAAGCGGCTATCTGAAGGCGCTGTTCTTCCGGCTGGACGGTTAGGGTGAAGGCGCTTCTGGACGCCAACGTCCTTTACCCGACGGTCCTGCGCGAAATCCTGACCGGCGTGGCGGCGGCGGGGCTTTACCAGCTGCTCTGGTCCGAACGGATCCTCGAGGAATGGGCGCGGGCGACGGTGAAGCTCGGTCCTGGCGCCGAGGTGGTGGCGCGCGGCGAGATCGCGGCGCTGCGCGCGGCCTTTCCGGCGGCCGAGGTGCGGCCGGGGGCGGGGCTGGCGGCGCGGCTGTGGCTGCCCGACCCCAACGACGTGCATGTGCTGGCCGCCGCCATCGCCGGGGGGGCCGAGCTGATCGTGACCTTCAACGCCGTCGACTTCCCGCGCCACATCCTGGCCGAGGAAGGGCTGGCGCGGCTCGACCCCGACCAGTTCCTGCTGCGGCTTCACGACCGGGCGCCGGACGCGGTCGCGGCGGTCTGCGAGGCGGTTCGGGCCGAGGCCGAACGGCTGTCGGGCGAGCCGCAGCCCTTGCGGGCGCTTCTGAAGCGGGCGGGCCTGCCGAAGCTGGGCAAGCGGCTGGCCGGCTGAGGAAAGGGCGGGAGGGCCCGCCCTCCCGCACCCTCCCGGAGTATTTGACAAGGGAAAAGGCTCATTCGCCGCGCGGGAAGCGCTTGTTCTCTTCCAGCACGTTCAGGTCCATGTGGTTGCGCATGTAGCGTTCCGAGGCGGCGCGCAAGGGCTGGTAGTCCCAGGGGAAATAGGCGCCGTTCCTCAGGGCTTCGTAGACCACCCAGCGGCGGGCCTGGCTCTGGCGGATTTCGGCGTCGAAGCGGGCAAGGTCCCAGCGGTCGTCGGCCAAGGCGCGCAGGCGGGCCAGCACCGGGGCGGCGGCGGGGTCGGTGGCGCGGTTGGTGCGTTCGCCGGGATCGGTTTCCAGATCGTAAAGCAGTTCGGGGTCGGCGGCGCAGCGGACGTATTTCCAGCGCCCGTCGCGGAGGCACACGAGCGGCGCGATCGAGCCTTCGGCGGCATATTCCATCGGCACCGGCCCGCGTGGCCCGCCGCTTGCGACCGGGACCAGGCTTTCGCCCGCCGTCCAGGGCGCGATCTCGGCCAGCGAGATCCCGGCGAGGTCGGCCAGCGTCGGGGTGACGTCCAGCGTCGAGACCGGACTGTCGATGCGGCCGGGGGCAAGGCCGGGGGCGGCGATCATCAGCGGCACCCGCGCCGAGCCTTCAAAGAAGTTCATCTTGAACCACAGGCCGCGCTCGCCCAGCATGTCGCCGTGGTC
This sequence comes from Paracoccaceae bacterium, assembly GCA_046348855.1. Taxonomy (GTDB): domain Bacteria; phylum Pseudomonadota; class Alphaproteobacteria; order Rhodobacterales; family Rhodobacteraceae; genus TMP-24. The sequence continues at coordinate 209,543 of JAXMDK010000002.1, forward strand.
GGAAGTGAAGATCACCACCGCTTCCTGCCGGGTGGCGGCGAGGATCGCCAGAAGCTCGCCGATCTTGTCGTCTATGTAGCTGATGTTGGCAAAATAGCCGCGCCGGGCGCGTTCGACATGGGCGGGCGTCACCTTCATCCCGCGCCAGTCGCAGGCGTCCATCAGGCGCTGCGAATGGGGGTCCATGTCCTCGTAGGGGATGGCGGCGGGGGCAGACAGGTGCGGGCAGTCCTGATAGAGATCCCAGTAACGGCGGCGGGCGACGTAGGGGTCGTGCGGATGGGTGAAGCTGACGGTCAGGCACCAGGGCCGGGCGTCCTGCCCGCGCGACAGGTCGTAAAGCTTCTGGCCGGCTTGGTGGGCGACGTCGTCGTCATATTCATACTGGTTGGTGATCTCGGCGACGCCCGCGCCGGTCACCGACCCGAGGTTGTGATACCACCAGTCGATCCGTTCGCCCGGCTTGCGGTAATCGGGCGTCCAGCCGAAGTCGGCGGGGTAGATGTCGGTGGTCAGCCGTTCCTCGAACCCGTGCAGCTGGTCGGGGCCGACGAAATGCATCTTGCCCGACAGCGCCGTCTGGTAGCCGGCGCGGCGCAGGTGGTGGGCGTAGGTCGGGATGTCCGAGGCGAACTCGGCGGCGTTGTCATAGACGCGGGTCTGCGAGGGCAGCTGGCCGGACATGAACGAGGCCCGTCCCGGCGCGCAGAGCGGCGAGGCGGTGTAGCAGGTGGAAAACCGCGCCGACCGCGCCGCCAGCGCCTTGAGGTTCGGGGCATGGAGCCAGTCGGCGGGGCCGTCGGGAAACAGCGTCCCGTTCAACTGGTCGACCATCAGGATGAGGATATTGGGGCGGCTGGTCATGGCATCTCCTTGCGCGGGACGCATCTTGTCTGGCGCGGCCAGAAGACACCCGCAGCCGCCGCGTCGCTGGCCTGTCTGCGACCGGTCCTGTCCCGCATCCGGCCTGTGCGGCCGGGGGCCGATGTCGCTGGCGGCTGCGGAATGCCGTATCTGGAACTGTGGCTTTTCACCGGGCGGGAAATCTGCCGGAACCGCGCGAGGGGGGCGTCGTCCACATGAGAATCGTCACCGACTTTCCTCATCCGGTCACCGAAGATGCCGATTGCGCCATCCTCCTGTCCGACGGAACCCGCCTGTCGGCGCGGGTCTGGATGCCCGAAGGCCCCGGCCCGTTTCCAGCCGTCCTCGAATTCCTGCCTTATCGCAAGCGCGACGGCACGGTCGAGCGCGACGCGCTGACGCATCCCTGGTTCGCCGGTCACGGCCTGGCCTGCCTGCGCGTCGACATGCGAGGCAACGGCGACAGCGAAGGGCTGATGACCGACGAATACACGCCGCAGGAGCTGGCCGACGCCTGCGAGGTCATCGACTGGATCGCCGCCCAGCCCTGGTCGAACGGCCGGGTGGGGATGATGGGAATCAGCTGGGGCGGGTTCAACTCGCTTCAGGTGGCGGCGCTGGCGCCGAAGCCGTTGAAGGCGATCATCACGCTCTGTTCGACCGTCGACCGCTTTGCCGACGACATCCATTACAAGGGCGGCTGTCTGCTGAACGAGAATTTCGGCTGGGGCGCGACGATGTGGGCCTATTCCTCGCGCCCGCCGGACCCGGCGCTGCGCCCGAACTGGCGCGAGATGTGGCTGGAGCGGCTGGAGGCCGAACCCTTTCTGCCGGCGGTCTGGCTGGGCCACCAGCGCCGCGATGCCTATTGGAAGCACGGTTCGGTCTGCGAGGATTTCGGCGCCATCAAGGCGGCGGTGCTGTCGGTGGGCGGCTGGGGTGACAGCTACAAGAACGCGGTGCCGCAACTGGTCGCCAACGTCGCCGCGCCGGTCAAGGGGATCGTCGGTCCCTGGGTCCACAAGTATCCGCATTTCGCCGTGCCGCATCCGCGCATCGGCTTCCTGCAAGAGGCGCTGCGCTGGTGGGGCCGCTGGCTGAAGGATGAGGCGACCGGGGTCGAGGATGACCCGGCCTGTCGGCTTTATCTGATGGACGGGGTGCGCCCCGCATCCTGGTATGAAAACCGCCCCGGCCGCTGGATCGCCGAACCCTCCTGGCCGTCGCCCAATATCGAGACCGCGACCCTGCCGCTGGGTCCGGGCCGGCTGGGCGCGGCGGGCGCCTTTTCGACGCTGCTGGCCAGTCCGCAGGATTGCGGCCTGGACGGCGGCGAGTTCTGCGCCATCTGGCTTGGCCCCGAAATGCCCGGCGACCAGCGCCGCGACGATGCGCTGTCGGCCTGTTTCGACAGCGCGCCGATGGAGCAGACCGACATCGTCGGCGCGTCGGTCCTGACCCTGCGCCTGACGGCCGACAAGCCCTGCGCGCAGCTGGCGGTGCGGCTGAACCACATCCACCCCGACGGGGCGGCGACGCGCATCACCTGGGGGGTGCTGAACCTGGCCCACCGCGACAGCGCCGAACATCCCGCGGCCCTGGTGCCGGGGCAGGAATACGAGGTGCGCATCGTGCTTGACCATATCGCCTACCGGCTGCCGGCCGGCCATCGGCTGCGGGTGGCGGTATCGTCGAACTACTGGCCCATGCTGTGGCCGATGCCCGAACAGGCGGCGCTGACCCTGACCGGCGGCAGCCTCGACCTGCCGGTGCGCAGGCTGGCGGCCGGGCAGGACGAAGTGTCGTTCCCGTCGTCCGAGGCCGCGCGCCCGCTGGCCACCCGCCAGATCCGGCCCGGCGCCCATGCCCGGCGGACCGAGATCGACCAGCGCACCGGCGTCGTCAGTCTGGTGATCGAGGACGATTTCGGCGAGGCGGAGAACCTGGACCACGGCGGCATCGCCGGGTCGGTCGCCCGCGAACGCTGGGACATCCATCCCGACGATCCCTTGTCGGCGCGCGGCCGGGCGCACTGGAGCGAGGTGGTCGAACGGGACGGCAAGCGCCTGCGGACCGAGGCGTCCTGTTCCATACATGCCGATGCACAGACCTTCCACCTGACCGCCCGGCTGGAAGCCTGGGAGGACGACAGGATGATCTGGTCGCGCGATATGGCGCAGGAGGCTCCGCGCGATCATCACTAACGGGATCGCGCCCGTTTTTTTTGTTGAATTGCTAGGGCAATCGGTCAAGTCTGGCCGGGAAATAAAAAAACTCACAAGGGGAGATGACATGAACGACGATCTTGCGAAACTGATCGGTTTCATCGACGCGGGTGGCATGAGCCGCCGCGGGTTCCTGACCCGCACGGCGGCGTTCGGAGCCACGGCGGCGCTGGCCACCGGGCTGGCGGGCGGCGCGGCGCGGGCCGCCGATCCCAAGAAGGGCGGCGTCCTGAAGATGGGTCTGGGCGGCGGCGAGACGACCGACACGCTCGATCCGGCGTTGGTCACCAACAAGGTGGGCGGGGCGGTCAACCGCCAGTGGGGCGACACGCTTGTGACCATCACTCCCGACGGCAAGGTCGAGCCGCGCCTGTGCGAATCCTACGAACCGAATGCCGACGCCACCGAATGGAAGTTCAAGATCCGCGAAGGCGTGAAGTTCCATGACGGATCGGCCATGACCGCCGAGGACGTGGCCGCCACCTACAAGCGCCATTCGGACGCGAACACCAAGTCCGGCGCCGCCGGGATCATGAAGGGCCTGAAGGAGATCAAGGCCGACGGCAACACCCTGGTCATCACCACCGACGGCGGCAATGCCGACCTTCCCTATCTTCTGTCCGACTACCATCTGCTGATCCAGCCCAAGGGCGGCGTCGACAAGCCCGACGCGGCGATCGGCACCGGACCCTACAAGCTCAAGTCGGCGCAGGCGGGCGTGCTTTATGTGTTCGAGAAGAACGCCGACGACTGGGACAAGGACCGCGGCTACTACGACGGGGTCGAGATCACCGTCATCAACGATTCGACGGCGCGCAACTCGGCGCTGCAATCGGGCCAGGTCCATGTCATCAACATGGTCGACCCCAAGGTCGCCAAGATGATGGGCAGCGCGCCGGGCATGAAGGTGTCGGCCGTCGCCGGGCGCGGGCATTATGTCTTCATCATGCATTGCGACACTGCGCCCTTCGACAACAACGATCTGCGGCTGGCGCTGAAATATTCGATCAACCGCCAGGAAATGGTCGACAAGATCCTCAGCGGCTACGGCTCGATCGGCAACGACACCCCGATCAACGCCGCCTATCCGTTCTTCGACAAGGCGCTTGAGCAGCGGCCGTTCGACCTGGCCAAGGCGGCCGAGCACTACAAGAAGTCGGGCCATGACGGCAGCCCGATCGAGCTGATCGTCGCCGACACCGCCTTTGCCGGCGCGGTCGACGCGGCGACCCTGTGGCAGGCGACCTGCCAGCAGGCGGGCATCCCGCTGACGATCAAGAAGGTGCCCGACGACGGCTACTGGTCGGACGTCTGGAACGTGAAGCCCTTCTGCGCCAGCTACTGGGAAGGCCGCCCGGTGCAGGATCTGATGTATGCGACCGCCTACTATTCCAAGGCCGACTGGAACGACACCCGCTTCAAGAACGCCGACTTCGACAAGCTGCTGCTGGAAGGCCGCAGCGAGCTCGACCCGGCCAAGCGCGCCGAGATCTACGCCAAGATGGCCAAGATCCTCTGGGGCGAGGGCGGGGTCATCGTGCCGATGTTCAACGACTTCATCGACGCCTACAGCGAAACGATCGCCGGCTGGCGCGAGGATCCGAACTTCGAGCTGATGGGCGGCAAGGTGTCGCACTACACCTGGCTGGCCTGAGCGGGCCGGCTTCGGCCGGCGGCCATCGGCTGCCGGCCCAAGGATAAACACCGGACCGGGCCGCCGGCGCGTTTGGCGCCAGCGGCACCGGAGGGACAGATGCGCGAAAGGGGCGGCGGCGGGCAAGGTCGCCGACCCTGCTTGAGGGGGTGAGATGCATCCGATCACGAAGCTTGTCGCCCAGCGACTGGGGATCGGGCTGCTGCTGCTGTTGGCAGTATCGGTCCTGATCTTCGCGGGAACCGAAATGCTGCCCGGCGACGTGGCGCAGGCCATCCTCGGGCAAAGCGCGACGCCGGTGGCGCTGGCGAACCTGCGCGAACAGATGGGGCTGAACGATCCGGCTCATGTGCGCTATTTCCACTGGCTGGTGGGGATCCTGCATGGCGATCTCGGCACGGCGCTGACCAACGGCGCCAACATCCGCAGCGAGATCGCCGACCGGCTGGGCAACACGCTGTTCCTGGCCTTCTGGGCGGCGATCGTCGCGGTGCCGCTGGCGATCACTCTGGGGCTGCTTGCGGTGCGCTACCGCAACCGCTGGCCGGACCGGCTGATTTCGGGCGTGACGCTGGCGACGATCTCGCTGCCGGAATTCGTGGCGGGCTACATCCTGATGTATCTTTTCGCGGTGAAGTTCCGGCTGTTCTCGCCGATCTCGACGTTGCGTCCCGGCATGGCGCTGGGCGAGGAGCTTTACGCCATCGCCCTACCGGTGGCGGTGCTGGTGCTGGTGGTGCTGGCGCACATGATGCGGATGACCCGGGCGGCGATCCTGAACGTGATGCAGTCGGCCTATATCGAGACGGCCGAGCTGAAGGGCCTGCGGCCCTTCGCCATCATCGCCCGCCATGCCTTCCCCAACGCGGTGGCGCCGGTCGTCAACGTGGTGATGCTGAACCTGGCCTACCTGGTGGTCGGCGTCGTGGTGGTCGAGGTGGTCTTCGTCTATCCCGGCATGGGGCAATATCTGGTCGACCACGTCGCCAAGCGCGACATTCCGGTGGTGCAGGCCTGCGGGCTGATCTTCGCCGCCGTCTACATCGGGCTGAACATCCTGGCCGATGTCATCTCGATCCTTGCCAACCCGCGCCTGAGGCACCCGAAATGAAGCGTATTCCCATTTCGGCCCTGATCGGCCTGATCCTGACCGGCGCCTTCTTCTTCGTCGCGATCTTCGCGCGCTGGGTCGCCCCGCACGGCATGTCCGAGATCATCCCCGGCGCCGATCCCTGGATGCCGCCGTCGGCGCAGTTCTGGCTGGGCACCGACACGCTGGGGCGCGACATGCTGAGCCGGATGATCTACGGGGCGCAGACCACGATCTTCGTGGCGACCGCCGCGACCTGCGTGTCGTTCGTGACCGGCTCGGTCCTGGGCTTTTCGGCGGCGGTGATCGGCGGCTGGTATGACCAGGTCCTGTCGCGGCTCGTCGACCTGTTCATGTCGATCCCGTCGCTGATCCTGGCGCTGGTGGTCCTGTCGGTGCTGCCGCCCAGTCTGACGGTGCTGATCCTCGTCATGGGGCTTCTCGATTCGACGCGCGTCTACCGACTGGCGCGGGCGGTGGCAGTCGACATCACCGTCATGGACTATGTCGAGGCCGCGCGCCTGCGCGGCGAAGGCACCCGCTGGATCATCTTCCGCGAAATCCTGCCCAACGCCCTGTCGCCCCTGGTCGCCGAACTCGGCCTGCGCTTCATCTTCGCGGTCCTCTTCATCTCGACCCTGTCGTTCCTCGGGCTCGGGGTGCAGCCGCCGATGGCCGACTGGGGCGGCATCGTGAAGGAAAACAAGGACGGCCTGGCCTGGGGCGTCTCGGCGGCGCTTATCCCGGCCGTCGCCATCGCCGTGCTGGCGATCTCGGTCAACCTGGTTGCCGACTGGGTGCTGAACCGGACAACTTCGCTGAAGGGAGGCCGCGGTGCTTGACCAGACCGAACGACCGCTGCTCGACATCCGTGGCCTGACCATCGAGGCGACGACCTATCCGCCCGGCGAACGGCCGAAGACGGTGACGCTGGTGCATGGCGTGTCGCTGACCGTGCCCAAGGGCAAGGTGCTGGGGCTGATCGGCGAATCCGGGGCCGGCAAGTCGACCATCGGCCTGACCTCGATGGCCTATGGCCGGGGCGGCGTGCGCATCACCGGGGGCGAGATATTCGTCAACGGCCGCGACATCCTGAAGGGCGGCGCCACCGGCCTGCGGGCGCTGCGCGGGCGCGAGGTCACCTATGTCTCGCAATCGGCCGCGGCCTCGTTCAATCCGGCCAAGCGGCTGATGGAGCAGGTGGTCGAAAGCACGCTCCTGCACGGGCTGATGACACGGCCCGAGGCCGAGGCGCGGGCGCGGATGCTGTTCGGCAAGCTGGGCCTGCCCAGCCCCGACACGTTCGGCGACCGCTATCCCCACCAGGTCTCGGGCGGCCAGTTGCAGCGGGCGATGACGGCGATGGCGCTCTGCCCCAAGCCCGATCTGGTGGTCTTCGACGAACCGACCACGGCGCTGGACGTGACGACGCAGATCGACGTGCTGATGGCGATCAAGGACGCCATCCGCGACACCGGGGTCGCGGCGCTCTACATCACCCACGACCTTGCCGTGGTCGCGCAGGTCGCCGACGAGATCATGGTGCTGCGCCATGGCCGGACCGTCGAATGGGGCACGACCGACCAGATCATCAACCGCCCGAAAGAGGACTATACCAAGGCGCTGGTGTCGGTCCGCTCCGAGGTGCATGCCGAAAAGCCCACGACCGGCAAGCCGATCCTGAAGGTCGAGAATGTCACCGCCCGCTACCGTTCGGTGCCGATCGACGTGCTGAAGAACGTCTCGGTCGAGATCGAGCCGGGGCACACGCTGGCCGTGGTCGGCGAAAGCGGGTCGGGCAAGTCGACGCTGGCCCGCGCCATCACCGGGCTTTTGCCGCCGGCCAAGGGGCGGATGACCTTCAACGGCCGGGTGCTGTCGAACGATCTGGGTGGGCGCAGCAAGGACGACCTGCGCGAGTTGCAGATGATCTACCAGATGGCCGACGTGGCGATGAACCCGCGCCAGACGGTGGCGACGATCATCGGCCGGCCGCTCGAGTTCTACTTCGGCCTGAAGGGCGCCGCCCGAGACAAGCGCGTGCAGGAGCTTCTGGATGAGATCGAGATGGGCAAGGGTTTCGCCGACCGTTACCCCGCCGAGCTCTCGGGCGGGCAGAAGCAGCGGGTGTGCATCGCCCGGGCCTTGGCGGCGAAGCCGAAGCTCATCATCTGCGACGAGGTGACATCGGCGCTCGACCCGCTGGTGGCCGAGGGGATACTCAAGCTTCTCCTGAACCTCCAGAAGATCGAGGGCGTGGCCTACCTGTTCATCACCCACGACCTGGCGACGGTGAAGGCGATCGCCGATTCCATCGCGGTCATGTACAAGGGGCAGGTGGTCCGCTACGGCACCAAGACCGACGTCCTGTCGCCGCCGTTCGACGACTATACTGACCTTCTGCTGTCGTCGGTTCCCGAAATGCAGCAGGGCTGGCTGGAAGGGGTCATCGCCCATCGCAAGATGGAAAGCGGCGGCAACTAGGGCGCGGCCCTATCAATCGGAATCCACTGCTGCGAATGAGCGCGAGGCCATCGCCTCGCGCGGCAGGCGGCCGGTTTAATCTTGCTCGGGCCGTGCGCCAAGCGCACGGCCAGCCCCCGCCCTCCGGGCGGCGGGGGCTTCGCCCCCACCGGGCGGGCGCTGTCCGTGCCCAGATGTTCGGGATTGCGGCACACCCCTTGGCCTGCGCGTGC
>JAXMDK010000003.1:0-185807 GCA_046348855.1 Paracoccaceae bacterium
GAAGACCGGACCCTGAACAGCTTCCGGCAGGTTCTGCAAACCGGGACGGCGGAAATAATGCTCGACGAAGATGCCCACCGCCTGCTCGGCACTCAGCGCCTTCACGTCGGCCACATCGACCGCGCCGTCGCCGGTCACGTCGATGCCCAGCCGCCGCAGCGTCGCCAGCGTCACGCCGTGGTTGGTCGCCCCCCCCGGATCGGCAGGATCGTTGACGAAGCCGCCTTCGCGGGCGACGATTTCATTGGCGATGTCGGTGACGGATTTCATGGCCCTGCCCTTGCGAAAACAGGGCCAAGGGTGCCGCCAAATGGTTAATTCGTGGCTGGGGCAGCGCCCGCCGCCGTCTTGGGATCGACATAGGTGCCCTGAGCCTTCAGGGCGTCGATCACCTCCTTGGGCATGTAATTCTCGTCATGCTTGGCAAGGATCTCGGTGGCGACGAAGGTGCCGCCCTGCATGTGGCCGGTGCCGACCATGCCCTGCCCCTCGCCGAACAGATCGGGCAGGACGCCGGTGAAGCTGACCGGCACGGTGGCGTTGGTGTCGGTCACGCGAAAGGTCACGGTCGCCCCGGCGCCACGCACCAGCGAGCCCTTTTCGACCAGCCCGCCGATGCGGAAGACCTCGGCATCGGCCGGATGGTCGGCCAGCACCTGGGTAGGCGAACGGAAATATTGCAGCGCGTTCGGCGCGGCATAGTAGAAGGCGCCGAAACTGGCCGCCATCGCCGCGAAGGCCAGAAGGATCATCTGGATGCGGCGCTGTTTCTTCAGGCTTTTCATGGGAATACCGGGGCGAGCATCAGCCCCGCCTTTTCATCGAGCCCGAGCATCAGGTTGGCGTTCTGGATCGCCTGCCCCGACGAACCCTTGGTCAGGTTGTCCAAGGCCGCCGTCACCAGCGCCCGCCCCGGCAGCCGGTCGCCGCAAACGCCGATGTGGACGAAGTTCGAGCCGGCGATCGACCGGGTCGAGGCGAGTTGCCCGAAGGGCAGCACATGCAGGAACGGCTCGGCCTCATAGCGCGCGGCCAGCGCCCGGTGCACAGCCGCCGGGTCGCCCTTGACATAGCAGGTCGCCAGGATTCCCCGGTTGAAGGGCATCAGGTGGGGCGTGAACTGCACCCGGACCGGCCGCCCGGCCAACGCCGAAAACTCCTGGTCGAACTCGCCCAGGTGGCGGTGGGTACCGCCGGCGGAATAGGGATGGGTGCCGCCCGACAGTTCGGCGTGCAGCAGGTTTTCCTTCAGCGACCGGCCGGCGCCCGAGACCCCGGCCTTGAGGTCGAGGATGATGTCATCAAGGTCGATCACCGCCGCCTCGATCAGCGGGCGGATCGCATATTGGCCGGTCGCGGCATTGCAGCCGGTTCCCGCCACCAGCCGCGCCGGGCGGATCTGGTCGCGGTAGAATTCGGTCAGGCCATAGACCGCCTGCTTCTGAAGATCGGGCGCGGCATGGGGCTTGCCATACCATTTCTCGTATTCCGCCGGATCGCGCAGCCGGAAGTCGGCCGACAGGTCGACGACCTTCAGGTCGCGGGGCAGCGCGGCGATCACCGCCTGGCTGGTGGCGTGCGGCAGGGCGCAGAAGACCAGGTCGATGCCGGAAAAGTCCATGTCCTCGATCTTCTGCAGCACCGGCAGGTCGAGATGCGCGAGAAAGGGAAAGACCTCGCGCATGGTCATGCCGGCCTTGCGGTCGCCCGACAGGCCGCGCACCACCATCCCCGGATGGGTGGCGATCAGGCGGACAAGTTCGGCCCCGGTGTAACCGGAGGCGCCGAGGATGGCGACGGATGCGGTCATGGGAGGTCCTTTCGCGCGCAGGCAGCGGTCGTCTGCGGCAGACTCCATATAATTGCCGGGGCCGGGCCGCAACGGCCGAATTGTCGCGTTGCCCCGCACCTCTTTCACTTTGGTCCAAATATCCCAGGGTGCACGAGGGACAGCGTCCCTCGCTCTTCGCTCACAGATGGCCGAGAACCGACCGGGCCGCTCGCAGGCCGGGCGGCTCGCCGCCCTGGCCCAGCCGGAGCATAGTCAGGTCCGCCGCATCCCTTTGCGCCTTGCGGGCAGCCGGGTCGGTCATCAGCCGGTCAAGCGCAGCGGCAATTGGCGCAGGCCGGCAATCGGGGCCAAGGAATTCGGGAACCACCCGGGTTTCCGACACGATGTTCACCAGCGTCACCGTGTCGATCAGCGCCGCCCGCTTCATCAGGCGGAAGGTCAGCCAGTTGAAATCATGGGCGATGACCATCGGCACCCGGTTCAGCGCCAGATCGAGGCTGACGGTGCCCGAGGCCGCCAGCGCCAGGTCGGCGGCGGCAAAGGCAGCGCGGCGGTCGGTCGCCTCCTCGGCCACCAGCGGCGCGGCGCTCCAGCCCGCGACCAGCTGGCGGACCAGGGGTGCAACCCCCCGCACCGTCGGCACCACCACCCGCAGGCCGGGATGATCCTGCCGCAGAAGGTCGATGGCGGCCTCGAAGCGCGGCAGAAGTCGCCGGACCTCGCCCGCCCGCGACCCCGGCAGGCACAGAAGCAGCGGCTGATCGGCGCCGATGGCATGGCCGGCGCGAAAGGCCGCCGCAGCCTCGGGCCCGGCGACCGGCTGGGCGACCACCGGATGGCCGACGAAATCGCAGCTCATCCCGGCGCGCTCCATGTAGGGCGGCTCGAACGGGAAGAGCGCGAGCACATGGTCGATCACCGGCGCCATCTTCGCCGCGCGGCCCGGCCGCCAGGCCCAGACGGTTGGGGCGACATAGTGGATGGTCCGCTGCGCCGGTTCGGCCGCCCGCACCAGCCGCGCCACCCGCAGGCAGAAATCCGGGCTGTCGATGGTGATCAACGCATCGGGCTGCACCGCCATGACCGCGGCGGCGGTCTCGGCGATGCGGCGTTTCAGGTGGCGGTATTTCGGCAGGACCTCCAGAAGGCCCATCACCGACAGTTCCTCCATCGGGAACAGGCTTTTCAGCCCTTCCGCCTCCATCAGCGGCCCGCCGACCCCGGCGAAGGTCACGTCGGGGCGCAGCGCCTTCAGCCCCGCCATCAGCGCCGCACCAAGCGCATCGCCCGAGGCTTCGCCGGCGACCAGGAACAGTTTCATGGCTCGCGCGACCACAGGAACAGGCCCAGTTCCCCGGCCCTGGCCATCATCGCCGCACGGTCGACCAACAGCACCGATCCGGCCTGCCACACCACGCCCCCGAGGCCGGCCCGGTGGGCGGCCTCGACCGTGTCGGGGCCAAGGGTGGGCAGGTCGACGCGGCGGTCCTGGCCGGGCTTCGGCGCCTTGTAGAGAAGCCCCTTCGCGCCGTTCGGGTCGGGGCGCAGCCGCGCGCCGTGATCGGCAACGAAAGCCAGCATCGCATCGGTCCCCGGCAGGGTCTCGACCGCCAGGCACAGGCCCTGCGCCACCACCGCCCCCTGCCCGAGATCGAGCCCGCCCAGGGCCTCGACGATCCCGGCGGCGCGGGCGGCATCGACACGGTCAGCGTCGGTCGGTGCCCCGGCCAGCACGCCTGGCCCCGGCACCAGATCGGGCGCGATCAGATCAGCGCCGGCAACCTGAAAGCCGAATTCCTCAAACAAGCCGATGATCGCGCGCAGGGTCGCATCGTCCCCCCCGGCCAGCGCGCCCACCAGCCGCGGCACCAGGCTGGCGGTGCGGGCGTCGAACAGTTCGGGCTCGATCCGCGGGCGGCGCACCGCACCGGCGAAACAGACACGGGTCACGCCTTCGTCGGCCAGACGGTCCAGGAACGGCACCAGCCGCTCCAGCCGGAAAATGATCGGCGCCGGGCCCCGTACCTCGGACGCGAACCCCTCCAGTTCGGCCACCAGAAATGGCTCGCCCGCCGCCGTCAGCGCATCGGCCAGCAGCCTTGGCAGCTGCCCGCGGCCAGCGATCAGTGCCGTCCGGGTCATCGCGGTGCGAGGAACGAACGGTCCGACGGGCCGAGGATGAACTCCAGCACCTCGCGGACGTAGGAATTGTCGGCCCCCGCTTCCGCGCGAAGCCGCGCGCTGTCGCGGAACGATCCGGTGCCCAGGTCGGCCAGAAGGTCGCGCAAGGCGTGAAGATCGCCCCGGTCCGCGCCCCGCCGCTTCAGCCCGACGAGGTTCAACCCGTCCAGCACCCCGCGCGGCCCCTGCACCAGCCCGTGCGGAATGACGTCGGCCGTCACCATCGTCACCGCCCCGATCATCGCGCCCCGGCCGATGCGGACGAACTGATGGACCCCGGACAGGCCGCCGACGATGACGTCATCCTCAAGCGCGCAGTGCCCGGCGATGGCGACATTGTTGGCGAGGATCACCCGGTTGCCGATCTGGCAATCGTGGGCAACGTGGGACGAGGCCATGAACAGCCCGTCATCGCCCACCCGGGTGATGCCGCCGCCGCCCTCGGTCCCGCAGTTCATCGTCACGTTTTCGCGGATTCGGTTGCGGGCACCGATGACCAGCCTTGTGCGTTCGCCCCGAAACTTCAGATCCTGCGGCACCTCGCCCAGGCAGGCATGGGCAAAGACCACCGTCCCGGCGCCGACCTCGGTCCAGCCGGTGACGACGACATGGGATTTCAGCTCGACCCCCTCGCCCAGCACCACCTCGGGGCCGACCAGGCAGAAAGGCCCGATCCGGCAGCCCGGGCCGACGACCGCGCCCGGTTCGATCACCGCAAGGGGGTGGATGGCCGCTGTCGCGTCGATGGTCATGGGGTCAGTCCCGCAGGTCCATCATCGCGGTGATCTCGGCCTCGCAGGCCATGTGTTCGCCGACCTTGGCGGCGCCGTGGAACTTCCAGATCTTGCCGCCGCCGCGCTTGACGGTCATGTGCAGCTCCAGCACGTCGCCCGGCACCACCATGCGGCGGAACTTGCACTCGTTGATCGACATGAAATAGGTCAGCAGGTCGCGGTCGACCACATCCATCGACAGGCCGACCAGCACCGCCGAGGCCTGGGCCATCGCCTCGATGATGGTGACGCCCGGCATGATCGGCTTGGACGGGAAATGGCCTTGGAAATGCGGCTCGTTCATCGTCACGTTCTTGATGCCGACGCAGCCCTTGTTCAGCACGATGTCCTTGACCTTGTCGATCAGCAGGAACGGGTAGCGATGCGGGATGATCCGCTGAATCAGGTGGATGTCCGCCTCGGTGATTGCGCTGGTATTCATGCCTCGAAGGCTCCCCTGACTGGCCTTGCCTGTTCAAGTCTTGCTAGCAACAAGGCCCAAGCGACGCAAGAAGCTGTCATTTCACCGTTACGCGCCTATGGCGCGGCGGGCGCACCCGGCAGGGCCGGCCCCGCCCCCAGAACCTCGTCCAGCCGCTTGCGCATTTCTTCGGTGGCGTCGATCGAACTGGCGGCAACGAAGACCGCCCGGTTGTCGAGGATCGCCACCGCGCCACGGGCCCGCAGAAGGTCGGCCATGACCGGCAGCGCGGCGCTGAAGAAATCCTGCCGGGCCTGGTCGCGGCGGGCGGCGATCTCGCGGCCCTTGCGGTCCTGCGCGTCGCGGATGCCGGTGACACGCTGGTCGAAATCGTCGGCGAGCTTGCGGAAGTCGGCCGGCGGCGTGGTCGGGCGCCGGTCGGTCAGCGACTTTTCCTCGGCGGTCAGTTCGGCCTCGATGCGGTTGTTCTCGGTCTGCAGGTCCTTGTTCGCCGCGGCGATCTCGGCCTCGGCGCGCTTGCCCCACAGCGACTCGGCATAAAGCCGTTCCTGGTCGATGGTCAGGATCGGGCTGGAGGGGGCGACGACCTGCTGCCCGCACACCATGGCGGGCAGCATCGCCACCAACAGCGCCGTCCCGGCAAATGCCCCCGGCGCCCCCCGCATCAGAACTTGGTCGACACGGTCAGGTCGAAGACCTGTTCCTTGTCATAGGGTTCCTTCTTCAGCGGCTTGGCGAAGTTGATGCGCAGCGGCCCAAGGGCGGAGTCCCAATAGAGCGACAAGCCGACCGAGGCGCGCAGGTGCATCTTGTCGTCGATGGTGCCGGGGTTGTTCAGGCCCCAGACCGAACCGGCATCGGCAAAGACGCCGCCGGTGATGCCATATTCCTCGGGCAGGCCGAGCGGGAACCGCGCGTCCAGCCTGACGGCGGCGAAATAGTTGCCGCCAAGCGCATCCTGGTTGGGGGCCGACAGGTCGCGCGGACCAAAGCCGTTCGGCTCGAAGCCGAGCACCTTGCCGTTGCCGGAGAAGCGGTCGAGATAGCGGGTGGTGGTGCCATTCAGCGCCGTCACGACGCCGGCCTCGGCCTCGGCATGCAGCGTCACCTCCTCGTGCAGGACCTTGGTTTCGTAGGTCGCGTTCGCAGTGGTGGTGAGGTTCTTGATGTCGCCGCCAACGCCCGCATAGTCCTGCCCGAAGGTCAGCAGCAGCCCGCCGTTCGGGTTCAGCCCGGTGATCCGCGTGTCATAGGACAGCGTATAGCCAAGCGCGCTGGTCACTTCCGCGCCACGGGCCTGGTCGGCCTGCAAGAGCTTGGACGAACTGGCGTTGACCTTGTTCACCTTGTCGCTCGACAGCTTGTAGTGCAGGTCCAGCCGCAGCTGTTCGCCGATCGGGAACTCCAGCCCGGCCGAGGCCCCCAGCCGCTTGGTCGAGAAGCTGGCGTGGGCGCTGTCGGTGGTATTGTACCAGCCCGACAGCTTCAGCTTCAGGTCGCGATCCAAAAGCGACGGCTCGATGAAGGTGATCGAGTTGTCCTTGTTGTCCGTCGTGGTTGCCAGGTTGGCGCTGAGATACTGGCCGCGGCCGAGGAAGTTGGTTTCCGTGACCCCGACGTTCAGCCCCAGCCCGTCGGCCACGCTGTAGGACGCGCCAAAGCTCAGCGAGCCGGTGGGCTTTTCCTCGACGTTGACGTCGACGATCACCTGATCCTCGGAAGCGCCCTGCTTGGCGCTGACGTCCGAGGTCTTGAAATAGTCCAGCTTGCGGATGCGGTCGGCAGCCTCGCGGATGGCGCGCGGGTTAAAGGGGTCGCCTTCGGCGATGCGGAACTGCCGGCGGATGACCTTGTCCTGGGTGGTGGCGTTGCCCTCGATGTCGATCCGTTCGACAAAGACCCGCGGCCCCTTGGTCAGCACGAAAGTCACGTCCAGCGTCTGGGTCTGGGGGTTGCGGGTGATGCGCGGGTCGATCGACAGGAACTCGATGCCCTTCTTTTCGGCGATCGCCTCCATCCGGTGGATGGTCGTGTCGATGGCCACCGGCGAATAGGCGGCGCCGGTGCGGATCTTCACCACCTTGGCGAAATCGGCGGCATCCACGCCGTCATATTCGCTGACCGTCGAGACCTGGTTGAAACTGTAGCGCTGGCCTTCCTGGATGTTGAAGGTCAGGAAAAATCCGTCGCGTTCGCGCGAGAATTCCGACGACACGCCGCGCACCTGCGCGTCGATGTAGCCGCGCGAATGGTAGAAATCGAGCAGGAGCTGCTTGTCAGCCTCGATCCGGTCGGGAACGAATGTGTCGGCGCGGATCAGCGCCCGGAACAGGCCCGCCTGCTTGGTCAGCAGCACCTGTCGCAGCCGCCGGTCGGAAAAGTCGCGGTTGCCGGTGAAGGACAGCCGCTCGACCTCGCTGACCTTGCCTTCGCGCACCTCGAACACCAGGTCGACCTTGTTGTCGCCCCGGTCGATCAGCTTGGGCTCGACCCGCGCCGCCAGCCGGCCCTGGGCCACATAGGCCTGGGTGATCGCCGCGGCGTCTTCCTCGGCCTGCTTGGCCGAATAGATCCGGCGCGACTGCGACTTGATGAGCTTGGACAGGACATCGTCCTTGATCCGGCGGTTGCCTTCGATGCTGACCGCATTGACCACCGGGTTTTCGGTGACGCGGATCACCAGCGTATGGCCCGAGGGCACCACGTCGACGGTGGCGAACAGGCCCGAGGCGGTCAGCCGCTGCGCCGCGTCGTTCAGGGCGGCGTCGCTGACCGGCTGGCCCTTGGCGATGCCGGCCAGCTTGACGATGGTCGCGGGTTCGACCGCGGTGTTGCCTTCGACCTTCACCGCCGAGAACGTGTAGTTTGCCGCCATCGCCGGGGCCGGCGCCAGGGCCAGAAACAGTGCCGTGCACAGGGCGGTCCCCGACAGCAGGCCAGTGAGTCTGCCCGGTACGACCGCGCGCCGCTCTTGCCTCGTCATCATTGTCCCCCGCCGATCAAATCACGTTCTTATCTGCACTGTGACTAGCGGGATTGGGACACCTTGTCAAAGGAACGGCGCGGCCCTTTTGCAGGGTCGCGCCGCAATTCGCCGGAACGATGACAGGCCGCGCCGGGGCTCAGTAGAAGGCCGCACCCTGGGGCAGCTGAAGATGCATGACCGCAACCGCGATCGCCGCAGCGACCAACAGGCTGACGATCACCGACAGGGGCGCGATCACGCCGTCGGCGCGCCGTTGCACCAGCTGATTCAGGTCCCGGTAGCCATTGGCAATCATATGCATCCGTCATCTCCGCCCGTTATTGCTTTGACGCAATCATGGCAGAAGAATGTGACCCGATTTGGGCAAGGAGGCGGCAGTTTGCGGTTTCAGGCCCGAAGCGGCCCCGGCTTCAGGGGCAGATCAGGTCGTTGGTCAGGCCGAAGGTCATCATCGCCAGCACCAGCATCAACCCGACGGTCATGGCGATGTTCAGCGCGCGCGGCGGAAGCGGCCGGCCCGTCGCCCATTCGTAGGTGTAGAAGACCAGGTGCCCGCCATCGAGCATGGGAATCGGGAAGAGGTTCATCAGCCCGATGGCCGTCGACAGCACCGCGATGAACCAGATGAAGTCGCTCATCCCCTGGCTGGCCACCTGCCCGGTGGTTTCGGCAATGCCGATCGGGCCGCGCATGTTGCACGACGAAATCTGCCCGGCTGCAACGTTCCACAGAGCCGACAGCGAGGTGCGCGCCACCGTCCAGGTCTGCTGGGCGGCAATCGGCACGGCTTCGGTCAGGCTGACCTTGCGCAGGATCGGCGCGAAGAAGAAATCGCCGGCCAGGCCGATCTTGTAGCTGGTTTCAAAGCCGCCGCCGGGCTTCGGCAGGTCGGTCTTGCGCGGCGACAGCGTCAGCGCCAGTTCGCGGCCGGCGCGCCAGACCGTCAGGTGCATCGGCGCCCCCTGCCCGGCCTCGACCGCCGCCTGCAGGTCGGCAAAGCGCAGGATCGGCCGGCCGTCGATAGCGGTGACGACGTCGCCCTTCTGCATGCCGACATCCATCGCCGCCGACCCCGGCGAAACCGCCTCGGCGCGCGGCGGCATCGGGAAGGGGCCGGCCACGTCCAGTTCGGCCTGCCCGCGGCGGACATGGTAGGAGACCGAGGCGGTTTCCGGCAGCCGGTCGGCGACCGTCGCGAACTCGGCCCAGCCGGGGGTGGGCTTGCCATCGACCGCCAGAATCTCGTCGCCGCCTTGCAGCGCGCCGACCCCGCCGGGCAGGTCATGCAGGCTGCCGATCACCAGCTTGTCCGATGGCGCGCCGGAAAAGACGAAGATCAGCGAAAAGACGATGATCGACAGGATGAAATTGAAGATCGGCCCCGCCGCCACCGTCGCCGCACGTGCCCAGAGCGGCGCGCCGTGCATGGTGTGGCGCCGTTCGGCCGGGCTGAGCGTCGCCATCGTCCTGGTGTCGGCGCCGGCCGAGGCAGCGTTGGCGTCGCCCAGGAACTTGACATAGCCGCCGAAGGGCAGCGCCGCGATCTGCCAGCGGGTGCCGCGCCGGTCGACGCGCGACCAGAGTTGCGGGCCGAAGCCCAGCGAAAAGACCTCGGCATGGATGCCGCACCAGCGGCCGATGATGTAATGGCCATATTCATGCACCGCGACAATGACCGACAGCGCCACGATGAAGGCGGCCAATGTCCAGAAAAGACTGCCGAAAATCGGTATCAGCGCCGCGATGTCCATGTCACTTCCTTCCGTCGCCGATAACCGCCCCGGCGACCGCGCGCGCTTCGCGGTCGGCCCCGAGGATCATATCGAGCGTCCCCGGCCGCGTTCCAAGATCCGTGGTTGCCGAAATTCGTTCAAGAACCGTTTCGACGACCCCGGCCATGTCGAGAAATCCGATGCGCCCTTCGATGAACCCGTCCAGCGCCACCTCCTTGGCGGCGTTGAAGACCGCGCCGGCAAGGCCCCCGGTCTTCATCACCGCGCGCGCCAGCCGCAGCGCCGGATAGCGTTCGGGATCCGGCGCCGAAAAGGTCAGGCTGCCGACCCGCGCCAGGTCGAGCCGCGCCACCGGCAGGGGTGCGCGGTCCGGCCAGTTCAGCGCATAGCCGATCGCATGGCGCATGTCGGGCGCGCCCAGATGGCCGATCATGCCGCCATCGCGGAAGCCGACCAGCGCATGAACCAGCGATTCCGGGTGGACCAGCACTTCGATCCGGTCCGGCTCGATCCCGAAGAACTCATGCGTTTCAATCAGTTCCAGCGCCTTGTTGAACATGGAGGCGCTGTCGATGGTGATGCGCTGGCCCATCGCCCAGTTGGGATGGCAGGAGGCTTCGGCCACCGTCGCCTTGGCCAGCTTCGCCAGCGGCCAGTCGCGGAAGGCCCCGCCCGAGGCGGTGATGATGATGCGCTCGACCGCTTCCATGTCCTCGGACTGAAGCGCCTGGAAGATCGCGGAATGCTCGCTGTCCACCGGCAGGATGCGCGCGCCGTGGATGCGGGCGGCGTCGATCAGCAGCGGCCCGGCCGTCACCAGGCTTTCCTTGTTGGCCAGCGCCAGCGTCGCGCCATGCGCCAGCGCCCGGAACCCCGGCACCAGCGCCGCCGCGCCGACGATGCCCGACATTACCCAGTCCGCCGGCCGGTCGGCGGCCTCGGCCAGCGCGGCCGCCCCGGCCGCCGCCTCGATCCCCGACCCAGCCAGCGCCGCGCGTAGGTCGCCCAGGCATTCCTCGTGCGCGGTGACCGCGACCTCGGCGCCCAGCACCCGCGCCTGTTCGGCCAGCCGCGCCACGTTGCGCCCGCCGGTCAGCGCCACGGTGCGATAGCGCGCCCGCCCGCCCTGCCGGACCAGAAGATCGAAGGTGCTTTCCCCGATCGACCCGGTTGCACCAAAGACCGAAACCGACCTGAGCGCGCCCATCAGTAGCCGAAGTCCGGCAGCTGCATCCGCGCGATCACCCACAGAAGGATGAAGACCGAGGCACCGATAAGCGCGTCGAACCGGTCGAGAACCCCGCCGTGGCCGGGAATCAGCGCCGAGGAATCCTTGACCCCGGCCCGCCGCTTGATCCAGCTTTCGGCGATGTCGCCCATCTGCGCGGCAAAGGCGGTCAGCACCGACAGGACGACCAGGTTAAGCGGCTCGCGGTAAAGCGCCGCGAAGGCGAGTCCCACGACCGCCGCCCCGGCCCAGCCCGACACCGTCCCCGACCAGGTCTTCTTGGGCGACAGCCGCGGCCAGAACTTCGGCCCGCCGATGACCCGCCCACCGAAATAGCCCAGCACGTCCGACGCCACCACGATCAGCAGAAGCCACAGCGCGAAGGCCAGCCCGAATCCTTCGCGGAAGGCCACGAACGCATAGCAGGCCAGCATCAGGAGCGCCGCGTAGATCGCATGCAGGAGCCGATCCCGGCCCGGCATCAGCAGCAGTCCGGCCGCGGGTAGCAGCAGAACCACCATCCAGCGCACGTCGTGCCGCCAGAGGACCGCCGCCAGCGCCACCGTGGCCAGGGCCCCGCTCAACCGCGCCTCGGCCGGCCGGTCGGGCGCCTGCATCCGCGCCAGTTCCCAGATCATCAGCCCCGCCGCACCCGAAGCCAGCAGCCGCACCGGGATGCCCCCGCACCAGACGGCGGACAGGCCGACGGCCAGAACGGCAAGGCCCGAAAGGATGCGGACCCTGAGATCGGTCCATTGCGCGGCAAATGTCATAGGGCGACGACACCGCCATATCGCCGCTCGCGCGACGAAAAGCGGGACAGGATCGCCGCCAGCTCCTCGGGGGTGAAGTCCGGCCACAGCGTCGGGGTGAATTCATATTCCGAATAGGCCGACTGCCACGGCAGGAAGTTCGAGGTGCGGGTTTCACCCGAGGTGCGGATGATGAGGTCGGGGTCCGGCATGCCGGCGGTGTCCAGCCGCGCCGCCAGCGCCGCCTCGTCGGCATTGGCCAGCGCCAGCCGGCCCGCCGCCACATCCTCGGCCAGCCGCCGCGCGGCGCGGGCGATCTCGTCGCGTCCACCGTAGTTGATGGCGATGGTCAGGGTCAGCCTGTCGCAGTCGCGGGTCCGCGCCTCGATTCCGGCCATCAGGTTCTGCAGGTTCGGTTCCAGCCGGTCGCGGCAGCCGATGAACTGCACCCGCACGCCGGCCGAGTGAAGCTTGGCCGCCTCGTTGCGGATATAGCGGGCAAACATCGACATCAGGCCGATGACTTCCTCGGTCGACCGCTTCCAGTTCTCGGTCGAGAAGGCGTAGATCGTCAGGTAGCGGATGCCCAGCCCCGGCGCCGCCCGGACGATGGCGCGCACCCGGTTGGCGCCGCGCCGATGCCCGACCAGCCGCGGCAGCCCGCGCGATGTCGCCCAGCGGCCGTTGCCATCCATGATGATGGCGACGTGACTTGCCGTCCTGGTGCTGATGTCTTTCGCGGCCATCGGCCTCCCTGCCCTGTGCCTGTCCCTGCCTCGTTCCGCCTCAGACCTGCATGATCTCTGCCTGCTTGCCCTGAAGCGCCTTGTCAACCGCGGCAATCGACTTGTCGGTCAGGTCCTGGACCTCGTCGTGCCACATCTTCTGGTCGTCCTCCGGCATCCCGGCGGCCTTTGCCTTCTTGATCTGGTCCATCCCGTCGCGACGGATGTTGCGGATCGCCACGCGGGCGCGTTCGGCGTAGTCCGCCGCCACCCGCGTCAGTTCGCGGCGGCGTTCCTCGTTCAGTTCGGGGATCGGCAGCATGATGATGGTGCCGTTGGTCTGCGGGTTGATGCCGATGCCGCTTTCGCGGATGGCCTTTTCAACCTTGCCGACCATGCCCTTGTCCCAGATGTTGATGGTGACCATCCGCGGCTCGGGCACGTTCACTGTGCCCAGCTGGTTGATCGGCGTCAGCTGGCCATAGGCGTCGACATGGATCGGCTCGACCAGCGCCGCCGAGGCGCGCCCGGTGCGCAGCGATGAAAAGTCATGGCGCAGCGCCGCAAGGGCACCCTCCATGCGGCGGTTCAGATCGTCGATGTCGATTTCGAGGTCGTCGGACATGCGTGTCGTCCCGGTTCTTCCGTTATGCGGGGCTCGCGCGCCTTTTACCTGTGCGCGGCCGCCAAGGATAGGCTTTTCAGCCCTTTACGATCGTATAGGTGCCCTTTCCAGACAGAATTCCCCGGAATCCACCCGGTTCGTCCAAGGAAAAGACAATGATCGGCAGGTTGTTGTCGCGCGCAAGAGCGATGGCCGAGGCGTCCATGACGCCCAGATGCTTCTGCAACACCTCGTCATAGCTGACCAGGTCATAGCGCTTGGCGTCGGCGTGTTTCTTGGGGTCCTTGTCATAGACCCCGTCGACCTTGGTGCCCTTGAAGATCGCCTCGCAGCCCATTTCGTTGGCGCGCAGCGTCGCGGCGGTGTCGGTGGTGAAATAGGGGTTGCCGGTGCCGGCGGCGAAGATGCAGACGCGCTTCTTCTCCAGATGGCGCACCGCGCGGCGGCGGATGTAGGGTTCGCACACCTGATCCATCGGGATGGCGCTGATGACGCGGGTGTGGATGTCCAGCGCCTCGAGCGCGGCCTGCATGGCCAGCGCGTTCATCACCGTGGCCAGCATCCCCATGTAGTCGGCGGTGGTCCGCTCCATCCCCTGGGCCGACCCTTGCAGGCCGCGGAAGATGTTGCCGCCGCCGATCACCATGCAGATCTCGACGCCGAGGTCGTGCACCGACTTCACTTCGGCGGCGATGCGGTTCACCGTCGGCGGATGCAGGCCGAAGCCCTGATCGCCCATCAGGGCCTCGCCCGAGATTTTCAGCAGGACACGCTTGTAGGTGACGGTGGGTTCTGTTGCCCCGGTCATCAGGCTCTCTTTCAATGTCAGCAGGAGGGCGCGGATCGCCCCTTGTCAGTCGCGCGCAAAATGGCCGAAAACGAGGCGAGGTTCAACGGCAGAAGCGACCGGAAACACGACAGATTGCGCGATGAGCGGTAGCGAAAGACAAATTGTGGCGTGGCGCGCCGACAGGCCGGTGGTGATCGCCGGGCCGACGGCCTCGGGCAAATCGGCCTTGGCGCTGGCCATCGCCGAGGCGCAGGGCCGCGTCATCGTCAATGCCGACGCGCTTCAGGTCTGGGCCTGCTGGCGGGTGCTGTCGGCCCGGCCGACCGCCGATGACGAGGCGCGCGCGCCGCATCTGCTGTTCGGCCACCTGCATCCGGGTCAGGACTATTCGGTCGGCCACTGGCTGCGCGAGGTGGCGGGCCTGCTGGCGCAGCACCCGAACCCGGTCATCGTCGGCGGCACCGGACTTTACCTGACCGCGCTGACCGAGGGGCTGGCCGACATCCCGCCCACCCCGGCGGCAATCCGCGCCGAGGCCGACGCCCGGCTGGCGCGCGAGGGGGCGGCGGGGATGCTGGGCGAGCTGGACCCCGAAACCCGCGCCCGGATCGACCCGCTGAACCCGGTGCGCATCCAGCGGGCCTGGGAAGTGCTGCGCGCGACCGGACGGGGGCTTGCCGGCTGGCAGGCGGCGACCGGGCCGGCACTTCTGCCCGAGGGCAACGCCACGCTGCTGCGCATCGACGCCGGACGCGACTGGCTGGCCGATCTCATCGACCGCCGGTTCGAGGCCATGATCGACGACGGTGCGCTGGAGGAGGTCCGGGCGATCCTGCCCCTGTGGAATCCGGCGGCACCCTGGGCCAAGGCGATCGGCGCCCCCGAACTTGTCGCCTACATGAAGGGGGTCCTGCCCCTGCCGGACGCTATATCCTTGGCCAAGGCCGCCAGCCGCCAGTATGCCAAGCGCCAGCGCACCTGGCTCCGGCGGCGGATGGCGCACTGGCAGGCGGTCCCCCGACCCTGAGTCCTTTCGGCACCAGACCGCCGACAAGTCTGATATTGATGATTTTTTCCTTGGACGGCGCGACGGGTTTTCCTAATCATCTCCGCGAACGCCCGGCACAGTCACGCCCGGACGACCGAGGACAGGAACCGCCCGGACCGGGCCAGTAGCGGAAGCCGAATGTGGTGAAACTTTTCACAGGAACGCCGCTGTCCCGGCTGCAGACGCCGCAGGCCGGCATGGCAGCAACACGGCCGGTGGCGATGCCGCAGAAGGCGGCCCCGACGCCGGCGCGCAACAGCGACACGCGGCTGGTGCCGATCAGCCGGCTGGCCACTGGCGGGCGCTGGCGGGTCGAGGCGATGCGCGCCTGCTCGGAACCGCTGCTCTTGTGGTTCACCCGCGGCCAGGGGCGCATCACCATCGGCGGTATCACCCGCGGCTACGGGGCGCACAATGCGATCTTCATTCCCGCCGGCATGATGCACGGGTTCGAGGTGGGCGCGCAGACCTCGGGCACTGCACTGTTCTTCGGGCACAGGCACGGGCTCGACCTGCCCGATGAATCGCTGCACCTGCGCATCCGCGATGTCGGGCCACAGGCGGAACTGTCGGGCCTGATCGAAAGCATCCAGCGCGAGCTGGACAGCGACCGGTCCGGTGCCGAACGCGCCGCACGGTTCCATCTGGGCCTTCTGGGCGTCTGGCTGGAACGGATGGCGGAAACCGCCGCCGACGACGCGCCGCGCCCCGATGCCGCCTGGCGGCTGGCGCGCGCCTATGCCGACGTGCTGGAACGCGGATTCCGCGACGGCAAGGGAATCGCCGAATTTGCCCGCGAACTGGGCGTCACGCCCACCCACCTGACCCGGGTCTGCCACAAGACCTGCGGCCGCTCGGCCTCGGACCTGTTGCACGACCGGCTGATCTTCGAGGCGCGGCGGCTTCTGGCGGAAACCAGCATGCCGGTGCAGGAGGTGGCGCGCAGCCTGGGCTTCACCAGCCCGGCCTACTTCACCCGCGCCTTCCAGCACCGCACCGGCAAGACCCCGACCGCCTTCCGCAAGGTCTCGTGACCGGCCCGACCCGACCGATTCAAAGTTTCCGTGATGACGGAAATTTTGACATATCCGACATTCATTCGCGGGCAATGCGACGCTTCATGTCGCATCCCGGCATTGACGTGCCGCAAAAAAGGGTGCGCAATGACCGCGTGACAGCACTATCCGCACGCCGGGACCCGACCGCAGAAGCCGGGGCCGAAAGTGTCGCACCTCATTGCCTCACAGGGAGATTGGAACATGACCAAACACTACACGCCGGAGACAATCCATCCGGCTGCCCGGATGTACGCCGAGGAATGCAAGGCCGGCCAGCTGAGCCGCCGCGAATTTCTCTCCCGTACGACCGCGCTCGGGGTGTCTTCGGCCGCCGCCTACGGCCTGATCGGCGCGGCGATGCCCACGCCGGCCCGCGCCGCCGACCCGGTGTCGGGCGGCACGCTGCGCATGAACATGGAGACCAAGGCCGGCAAGGACCCGCGCACCTGGGACTGGTCGGAACTGGCCAACTTCGGCCGCGGCTGGCTCGACTATCTGGTCGAATACAACAATGACGGCTCCTTGCGCGGGATGCTCCTGGAAAGCTGGGACACCAACGACAACGCGACCGAATTCACGCTGCATGTGCGCAAGGGCGTGAAGTGGAGCAACGGCGACCCCTTCACCGCCGACGACGTTGTGCGCATCGTCACCGACTGGTGCGACGCCGGGGTCGAGGGCAACTCGATGGCCAGCCGCATGGGCGGGCTGGTCGACGCCGACAAGAAGAAGGTCCGTGACGGCGGGATCACCAAGGTCGACGACATGACCGTCAAGCTGACCCTGCCCGAACCCGACATCACCGTGATCGTCGGCATGGCCGACTATCCGGCGGCGGTCTACCATTCCAGCTACAAGGGCGGCGATCCGGCCGCGAACCCGATCGGCACCGGCCCCTACAAGCCCGACCACAACGAAATCGGCGTCAAGCAGGTGCTGGTCAAGAACACCGACAACCCCTGGTGGGGCACGGCGGTCTACGGCGGGCCGTATCTGGACAGGATCGAATATGTCGATCTTGGCACCGATGCTGCCGCGGTTCAGGCCGCCGCTGAAGCCGACGAAATCGACGCCACCTACCAGACGCTGGGCGATTTCGTGAAGGTGTTCGACGGGCTGGGCTGGAACAAGACCGAGGCCCTGACATCGGCCACCATCGCGGTGCGCTTCAACCAGGACTCCGACCTTTACAAGGACGCCAAGGTCCGCACCGGCCTGCAGAAGATGGTCGACAATGCGGTGGTGCTGGAGCTTGGTTATGCCAATCTCGGCAAGCCGGCGGAAAACCACCATGTCTGCCCGATCCACCCGGAATATGCCAAGCTCGACCCGCTGGTGGTCGATCCGGCAGCCGGCAAGAAGCTACTGGAAGACGCGGGCAAGGCCGGCGAGGAGTTCGAGTTGATCTCGCTCGACGACAGCTGGCAGGCCACGACCTGCGACGCCGTCGCCTCGCAGATCCGCGACGCCGGCATCAACATCAAGCGCACCATCCTGCCCGGCTCGACCTTCTGGAACGACTGGCTGAAGTACCCGTTCTCGGGCACGGAATGGAACATGCGCCCGCTTGGCGTGCAGGTGCTGGTCCTGGCCTACAAGTCCGGCGTGGCCTGGAACGAGACCGCGTTCAAGAACGAAGAGTTCGACAAGCTTCTCACTCAGGCGGTCGGCACGCCGAACGTCGATCAGCGCCGTGACCTGATGGCCAAGATCGAGAAGATCATGCAGGACGAAGGCGTGCTGATCCAGCCCTACTGGCGTTCGCTCTTCCGCCACGCCAAGCCAAACGTCCATGACATCGACATGCATGCGACCTTCGA
This sequence comes from Paracoccaceae bacterium, assembly GCA_046348855.1. Taxonomy (GTDB): domain Bacteria; phylum Pseudomonadota; class Alphaproteobacteria; order Rhodobacterales; family Rhodobacteraceae; genus TMP-24. The sequence goes on from JAXMDK010000003.1 coordinate 17,954, forward strand.
ACACCACCACTATCGCTGGTGGATGGACAAGGCCTGACGCCAGGAACCGATCCGGCGCGGCTTCCCCCCGGGGTGGCCGCGCCCCATGAACAGACATCATGAACAGACATGGCGCCTTCCGGGCCGCCGTGCGGGGGATGGCGCACGACCGCGCGACCTGGGGGATGACTTATGCTTCTATTCCTTGTCCGACGATTGCTGGTGCTGATCGTCTCGGCGGCCTGCATCACCTTCGTGATCTTCTTTCTGACCAACCTTCAGCCGAACCTGGAAAAGATCGCCAAGTTCGAGGCCGGATCGCGCATCAGCGACGCCGAGGTCGCAAGCTGGCTGCAAAATAACGGCTATGCCCGCCCGATGCTCATGCGCTACGGCGAATGGCTGGGGGTGGTGCCGGGCTGGACCGGCACCGACAATCAGGGTGCCGCGACCGGCCGCTGCATCCGCCCCGGCGACGACCCGGCCACCGCCCCCCGCTACTGCGGACTCCTGCAGGGCGACTGGGGCATGTCGTCGGTATTCAAGGAACCGGTGGGCAAGATCGTGGCCGTCCGCCTGGGCCTGACCGGCATCCTGATGTTCTGGGTGATGCTGGTGATGGTGCCGATCTCGCTCCTGATGGGCATCCTCGCGGGGATGCGCGAAGGCTCGCGGCTCGACCGGTCGCTCTCGACCCTGTCGATCGCTTCGACCTCGACGCCGGAATATGTCTCGGGCGTCGTGCTGATCGTCATCTTCGCCTCGTCGCTGACCGGACTGAAATGGTTCAAGGGCTCGGCCGCCAGCGCGATGGACGGCATCACTTTCGAGAATTTCTTCCTGCCGGTCGCCACCATCGCGCTTTATGGCATCGGCTACATCGCCCGCATGACCCGCGCCTCGATGACCGAGGTGATGACCGCCCAGTATATCCGCACCGCGCGGCTCAAGGGCGTCAGCTTCCGCGACGTGGTGCTGCGGCATGCGCTCAGGAACGCGCTGATCGCGCCCTTCACCGTCATCATGCTGCAGTTCCCCTGGCTGCTGAACGGCGTCGTCATCACCGAGACCCTGTTCAACTACAAGGGCTTCGGCTGGACGCTGGTGCAGGCGGCGGGCAACAACGACATCCAGCTTCTGCTGGGCTGTTCGGTCTGCGCGGTGTTCGTCGTGCTTGTCACCCAGCTGATCTCCGACATCGGCTATGCATTCCTCAATCCCAGAATTCGGATCGGCTGACATGACCCCACTGAGCTGGAGCGAGATCATCCTGGCCATTGCGCTGCGCCTGTGGCCGGTGTGGGCGGCGCTGATCGCAACCTTCGTCCTGTCGATCGCCTTCAAGCGGCGGCTGGGGCTGTACGGCAAGCTGTTCGACTCGACCGTCGGCATGGTCGGCTTTGCCCTGGTGATGTTCTGGGCCTATGCCGCCCTCTTCGCGCCCCTGATCGCCGACCACGACGTGCTGTCGCAGATCGGCCAGATGAAGAACGTCCTGCCCGGCACGCCGGTGCCCGACGGTACCAGCTATTATCTCCTGGGCGGCGACCACCTGGGCCGCGACGTCTTCAGCCGGATGGTGGTCGGCAGCCAGATCGTGCTGCGCATCGCACCCTTGGCGACGCTCTTTGCCTACATGGTCGGGATCACGCTCGGCCTTCCGGCCGGCTACTACGGCGGCAAGCTCGACGTGGGCCTCAGCTTCCTGGCCAACCTGGTCCTGGCCTTCCCGGTGATCCTGTTGTTCTACCTGCTCGTCACCCCCGAGATCGTCCAGACGGGCCTGCCGCAATATGTCTCGGCAGCGATCTTCGTGCTGCCGCTCCTGTTCCTGGTCCTGCTCCTGAACTCGCGCTTCTATGTGAAGCCGATGTTCCGCAACGTCGCGGTGGCACTGATCGTCATCATCGGCGGCTGGGCCTACCTGTCGCTGATCAGCGAGGCCGATACCCGCATCAACTTCCTGCCCGCACGCATCGACCTGATCCATGTGCCCGCCAACATCCTGATCGTGTTCGTGTCGGTCATCTTCGTGAACGCGCCCACCGTCTTCCGCATCGTCCGCGGCCTGACGCTGGACATCCGCACCCGCGACTATGTGTCGGCGGCGCAGACCCGCGGCGAAGGGGCCTGGTACATCATGCTGTGGGAAATCCTGCCCAATGCCCGCGGGCCGCTGATCGTCGATTTCTGCCTGAGGATCGGCTACACCACCATCCTGCTCGGCACACTCGGCTTCTTCGGCCTGGGCCTGTCGCCGGAAAGCCCGGACTGGGGCTCGACCATCAACGCCGGCCGCAAGCTCCTGACCATCGCCCCCCATCCGGCCTTCGTGCCGGCGCTCGCCCTGATGAGCCTGGTCCTGGGCCTGAACCTGCTGGCCGACGGCCTGCGCGAAGAAAGCCTGAGGGACTGAGGGGGCATCCGCCCCTTCTCCCTGGTCCAAGTATCCCGGGGGTCCGGGGGCAGAGCCCCCGGCCTCCTCTCCAGACGGAAGGCCCGATCATGTCCGACACATCCACCTGGGACCCCTCCAAACCCATCCTCGAGATCGAGAACCTGTCGATCTCCTTCTTCACCCGGCTCAGGGAAATCCCGGCGGTGATGGATTTCTCCTGCTCGGTCATGGCCGGCGAGGCGATGGGCCTGGTTGGCGAATCCGGCTGCGGCAAGTCGACGGTGGCGCTGGCGGTGATGCGCGACCTCGGCAAGAACGGCCGGATCGTCGGCGGCTCGATCCGCTTCAAGGGCCGCGACCTGACCCACATGACCGACGAGGAACTGCGCCACATCCGCGGCAGCGAGATCGCCATGATCTACCAGGAGCCGATGGCCTCGCTCAATCCGGCGATGAAGATCGGCGCCCAGCTGGCCGAAGTGCCGATGATCCACGAAGGCATGGCCAAGGACGAGGCGTGGAAGCTGGCCCGCCAGATCGTCGCCGACGTGCGCCTGCCCGACCCCGACCGCATCCTGCGGTCCTACCCGCACCAGCTTTCGGGCGGCCAGCAGCAGCGCATCGTCATCGCCATGGCGCTGATGTCGAAGCCGGCGCTGCTGATCCTGGACGAACCCACCACCGCGCTCGACGTGACGGTCGAGGCCGGGATCGTCGACCTGGTCAAGGATCTTGGCCGCAAGTACGGCACCTCGATGCTGTTCATCAGCCACAACCTCGGGCTGGTGCTGGACGTCTGCAACCGGCTGTGCGTGATGTATTCGGGCGAAGCGGTCGAAACCGGCGCGGTTGTCGACGTGTTCGACCGGATGCAGCATCCCTATACCCAGGCGCTGTTCCGCTCGATCCCGCTGCCGGGCGCCGACAAGAACGCCCGCCCGCTGGTGTCGATCCCCGGCAACTTTCCCTTGCCGCACGAACGCCCGAACGGCTGCAACTTCGGCCCGCGCTGTTCCTACTTCGTCAAGGGCCAGTGCGATGCGGCAGACGTGCCGATGGTGCCGGTCGCCGGCCACGACCGCCACGATACCCGCTGCCTGCGCGTGGCCGAGATCGACTGGAACGCCCCTCCCGCCGCCAAGACCGGCCAAGCCAAGGGCGAGATCGGCCCGGTCGTGCTGAAGATGGACGACGTGAAGAAATACTACGAAGTCTCGTCGGGCATGTTCGGCGGCGGCGGCAAGAAGGTGGTCAAGGCCAACGAGACCCTCAGCTTCGAGGCGCACGAAGGCGAAACGCTGGCCATCGTCGGCGAGTCGGGCTGCGGCAAGTCGACCTTTGCCAAGGTGCTGATGGGGCTGGAAACCGCGACCTCGGGCAAGATCATGCTCTATGACCGCGACATCCAGAACACGCCGATCGAAAAGCGGACGACCGAAACCGTGTCGGGCGTGCAGATGGTGTTCCAGAACCCGTTCGACACGCTGAACCCGTCGATGACCGTCGGCCGCCAGATCATCCGGGCGCTGGAAATCTTCGGCCAGGGCAAGGACGACAGGGACCGCGAGAACCGGATGCTGGAACTGCTCGACCTGGTGAAGCTGCCGCGCGCCTTTGCGACGCGGATGCCGCGCCAGCTGTCGGGCGGGCAGAAGCAGCGGGTCGGCATCGCCCGCGCCTTCGCCGGCGGTGCCAAGGTGGTGGTGGCGGACGAACCGGTGTCGGCGCTCGACGTGTCGGTGCAGGCGGCGGTCACCGACCTCCTGATGGAAATCCAGCGCAAGAACCGCACCACGCTTCTGTTCATCAGCCACGACCTTTCCATCGTGCGCTATCTGTCCGACCGGGTGATGGTCATGTATCTCGGCCATGTGGTCGAGCTTGGCACCACCGAGCAGGTCTTTTCGCCTCCCTACCACCCCTATACCGAGGCGCTCTTGTCGGCGGTGCCGATCGCCGACACCCATGTCGAGAAGAAACGCATCGTGCTGGAAGGCGACATCCCCTCGGCGATGAACCCGCCGCCGGGCTGCCCGTTCCAGACCCGCTGCCGGTGGAAATCGCGGGTGACGCCCGCCGGCCTGTGCGAGCGCGAGATGCCGCCGATGCGAGTTTTGGCCGGCGGCCACCAGATCAAGTGCCACCTGTCGGATGCCGAATTCGCCAGCATGGAGCCGGTGATCAAGATCGCCGCCGAATAGGCCGGGCGTTTCAGACCGCCTTGAGGATTCGGACCTGCCAGGGCGTCAGCGACAGGTGCCCGGCATGGGCTGCGTCGCCATCGCCGGGCTGGATGGGCTCCCAGCGGCCGTTCGGCAAGGTCAGGCCCGCCGCCTCGTCCGACAGGTTGGCAGCGATGAACAGATCCTCGCCCCCGCCCTTGCGCCGGAAGGACAGAACCGCGCCATCGGCCCGCATCGCCTCCTGTTCGCCGCCGGTCAGGCCGGGGTGGGCATGGCGGAGCGCCAGCGCCTGCCGGTAGTGGGCGAGCAGCCCGCCCGCATCCCGTTCCGCCGCATCGACCGCCCGCGCAAGATGGGCAGCCGGAACCGGTAGCCACGGCCGGCCATCGCTGAACCCGCCATTCGGCGCATCCTTCTGCCAGGCCATCGGCGTCCGGCAGCCGTCGCGACCCTTGAACTCGGGCCAGAATTCCTTGCCGTAGGGGTCTTGCAGATCCTCGAAGGCGATATCGGCTTCGGGCAGGCCCAGTTCTTCACCCTGATAGAGGCACGCTGAACCGCGCAGGCACATCAGAAGTGTCGCATAAGCCTTTGCCGCTTCGTCTGAAATCGACCACCGACTGATATGGCGCGGCATGTCGTGGTTGGAATAGGCCCAGCAGGGCCAGGCGTGAGGAGCCTTTTCCTCGAGCCGCGCGAAAATCTCGGCGATCCGTGCCGCTGTCAGCCGCTCGCCCGCCAGGAAATCGAAGGAATAGCACATCTGCATCAGGTCGTTGCCGGACGTGTATTGGCCCATGATTTCCAGCCCGCGCTGCGCATCGCCCACCTCGCCGACCGCCGCCGCGTTGTAACGGTCCATCAGCGCGCGAAGTTTCCGCAGGAAACCAAGGTTTTCCGGCTGGTTCTTCGAGTAAATATGCTCCTGCCAGTTATAGGGGTTGACCAGCGGCGCGATCGAATCGTTGCGGTCCGAAACCGGCAGCGGAGGATTGTCGCGCAACTGTCTGTCGTGAAAGTAGAAATTTATCGTATCGAGCCGGAATCCATCCACGCCGCGATCCAGCCAGAACCGCGCCACGTCCAGAAGCGCCTCCTGCACCGCCGGATTGTGGAAGTTCAGGTCGGGCTGCGAGGTCAGGAAATTGTGCAGATAATACTGCATCCGCTTGCCGTTCCAGGCCCAGGCGGTGCCGCCGAAGACCGAGGGCCAGTTGTTCGGCACGGTGCCGTCGGGTTTGGGGTCGGCCCAGACATACCAGTCGGCCTTGGGTGCGGTCCGCCCCGACTTGCTGTCCTGAAACCACGGATGCCGGTCCGAGGTATGGGACAGCACAAGGTCGATCATCACCCGCAGGCCCAGCTCATGCGCCCGCGCCACCAGCGCGTCGAAATCCCTGAGCGTCCCGAACATCGGGTCGACATCGCGGTAGTCCGACACGTCGTAGCCGAAGTCCTTCATCGGCGAGGTGAAAAAGGGCGAAACCCAGATCGCGTCGACGCCCAGCCGCGCCACATGGTCGAGCCGCCGGGTGATGCCCGGCAGGTCGCCCACCCCGTCGCCATCGGTGTCCTGAAAGCTGCGCGGGTAGATCTGATAGATCACCGCGCCGCGCCACCAGTCGGCGGGGCCGGAAAGCTGGCGGTTGGTCTGGTTTTTTGCCGATGTCATCGCTTGCCTCACTTGACCGAGCCGGCCAGAAGGCCACGCACAAGATACCGTTGCAGGGTGAAGAACACCAATATCGGCACTGCGATCGAAACGAAAGCCGATGCGGCCAGAACATCCCAGTCGCCGCCGCGCGAACCGAGCAGATTCACCAGCCGCCCGGTCAGCACCAGCTTGTCATCCTGCGGCCCAAGGAACACCAGTGCCACCAGCAGGTCGTTCCAGGTCCACAGGAACTGAAAGATCGCAAAGCTCGCCAGCGCCGGAAAGGACAGGGGCAGCACGATGCGCGAAAAGATCTGCAGTTCGCTCGCACCGTCGATGCGGGCGCTTTCGATGATCTCGCGCGGCAGCCCGGAGATGGAGTTGCGCAGCAGGTAGATCGCCAGCGGCATGCCGAAGCCGGTGTGCGCCAGCCAGATGCCGACATAGCTTTTCGGATCGACCCCCAGCGCCTGCCCGACCGTGTTGTATATCCGCAGAAGCGGGATCAGCGACATCTGCAACGGCACGACCAGGAGGCCCACCACCCCGGCAATCAGCAGCGACCGACCGGGAAAGCGCATCCAGCTGAGCGCGTAGGCGGCGAATGCCGCGACCAGGATCGGGATGACGGTCGAGGGCACCGCCACGGTCAACGAATTCAGGAACGACCGGCCCAGCCCCTCGGCCAGAAGCACGCTGCGGTAGTTGGCGACGGTGAAGCGCGGCGGCACGGTGGCGGTGTAGAAGATCCGCTGGCCGCGCTGGCCCTTGAAGCTGTGCGGGCCGGACAGGACGAAGGCGCCGTCGGCCGCGACACTCAGGCTGACGCCCTGCCCCAGGTCGGCGATCTCTCCCGGCCGGAAGGCGTCGGGCTTCTTCGAGGAAAAGCCGAAGGCCTCGACCTCGCCCGCCCCGCCAGCGAAAACCGAGCCGCGCAGGACGACGGCCGCACCCTCCTGCACCTCGCCATCGCCTTCCGGGGCACGGAACATTTCCTTCTGCGCCGACGCGGACAGCGCCGTCCACCAGCCCGAGGCCGCGATCTGGTCGCGGTCGCGGAACGAGGTGACCAGCAGCCCCGCCGTCGGCAGGACCCACAGCGCCACCAGGATCAGCGCCGACAGGTGGACCGCCCAGCGGAGCGGGTTGCGGGCCATGTCAGCGGCCCTCCATCTCGGCATGCGCCTGGCGGATGTTCCAGACCATGATCGGGATGACCAGCAGCATCAGCACCATGGCGATGGCCGCCCCCCGGCCGAAGTCGCCGCCGCCGCGGAACATCCAGTCGAACATCAGGTTCGCCAGCACGTTCGTCTGCCACTGGCCGTTGGTCATGGCCAGCACGATGTCGAAGACCTTGAGCACGGTGATGGTGATCGTGGTCCAGACCACAGCGATCGTGCCCCAGATCTGCGGAACCAGGATGTAGAAGAAGATCTGGATCGGGTTGGCGCCATCCAGGATCGCGGCCTCGATGGTTTCCTCGGGGATGCCGCGCAGCGCCGCCGCGAGGATCACCATGGCAAAGCCGGTCTGTATCCAGACGAGGATCGCCATCAGGAAGAAGTTGTTCCAGAAGGGCAGCGCAATCCAGGCCTGCGGGTCGGCGCCGAACCGGGTCACAAGTGCATTCAGCAGGCCGATCTGGCTGTCGCCGCCGGCGCGGTAGTCATAGACGAACTTCCAGATCACAGCCGCGCCGACGAAGGAAATCGCCATCGGCATGAAGATCAGCGACCGCGCAACATTGCCCCAGCCGATGCAGTCGGTCAGCGCCGCCGCGACCAGGCCTAGCCCGGTCGACATGGCAGGAACGACCAGCAACCACAGGAAATTGTTGAAGATCGCTTCACGAAAGCCCGGATCGGTCAGCAGCCACACATAGTTGGCGCCGCCGACCCACGCCTGCCCCGACTTGTCGTGCAAGGACAGCCACAGCGTGGCGAACAAGGGATAGACGAGATAAAGCGCCAGCACCGCCAGCGCCGGGCCGAGGAACAGCCACGGCCGCACCAGGCTGGCGCGGCCGGCGTTCCGGGCATTCGCCGCGCGGTCGCCGCCCTGCTCCGGCAACAGCCGGTCGAGGCACCAGTTGGCGCCCCAGTACCAGCTGACCGTCGCAAATATCCCCAGAACGATGGTGAAAAGCGCCGTTCCGATCTGCGTCATCCGGCTGTCCCCCGGTCCAGACCGCCGGGCGCGACGGACGCGCGCGGCGGACAGGTTCCGTCCCGCATCGCAGCGGGCCTACTTGATCGCGTCCCAGTCCTTCTGGATCTGCGCCGCGACGTCCGCCGCCGACTTGCCGCCGGCATAGTCGACCATCCCGGTCCAGAACGATCCCGCGCCGATCTTGCCGGGCATCAGATCGGACCCGTCGAAGCGGAAGGTGGTCGCGTCCAGCAGGATCCGGCCCTGTTTCTTCAGGACATCGTTGGCGTAGGCATCGGGATTGACGCCCTTGAACGGGGTCAGGAAGCCCGACTGTGCCATCCAGACCTCATGGGCGATCGGCGTCTTGAGGAAGTCGATGAAGGCGCGGGCGGCGGGACCGTCCCTGGTGATCATCGCCAGCGTCCCGGCGCCCAGCACCGGGCGGCCCAGATCCTTGCCCGCATAGGCCGGGAAGTAGAAGAAATCGGCATCCTTGCCCAGTTCGACCCCCTCGGGGAAGAAGGACGGGATGAACGACGCCTGCTTGTGCATGTAGCACTTCGGCGGCGAGGTGAAGAGCCCCTTGGGGCTGTCGCGGAAGTCGGTGACGGCCACCGCCGCCGCGCCGCCGTCGACGAACTTGTCGTTGCGCGCGAACCAGCCGAATTCGTCGATGGCATTGACGACCGCCGGGTCGGTGAAGGGAATGGTGTTCGTGACCCACTTGTCATAGGTCTCGGGCGAGGCGGTGCGCAGCAGCATGTCCTCAACCCAGTCGGTCGCCGGCCAGCCGGTCGCGCCGCCGGACCCCAGCCCGATGCACCAGGGCGTTCCGCCGTCGGCCACGATCTTTTCAGTCAGGGCCTTCAGCTCCTCCATTGTCTTGGGCACTTCGTAACCGGCATCCTGGAAGTTCTCGGGCGAATACCAGACCAGCGATTTCAGGTCGGCCTTGTAGGGAAAGGCGTAAAGCGCGTCCTTCCCGTCCTTGCCTTTGTAGGTGCCCAGCCTGGCCCAACTGTCGCCCGCCGCGTAATTGTCGGTCAGCCATTTCGCCGTGTCGTCGCCCAGGGGTGTCAGCAGCCCCTTGGCGGCCAGGTCGGCGATCAGGCCGGGCTGCGGCAGGATGGCGATGTCGGGCGGCGATCCGGCCTGGGTGTCGATGACGATCTGCTGTTCGTAGTTCTCGGACGAGGAATAGTTGACCTTGGCCCCGGTCGCGGCGGTGAAATAGGCCAGCACGCTTTCGGCCAGCGCCTGATCCTCGCCGCGCCAGGGACCGAAGATCGTCAGGCTCTGGCCGTCCAGCTTGTGAGCGGCGGAAAAGTCCGTGTAGCTCTGCCAGTTGAAGCGCTGGTCCTCGCCGGGCTTGAACTTCAGATCGTCCGCCACCGCCGCGCCTGCAAGCAGCGCCATCGCAACGGCGCCGGTCAGCCATGTCCTCATTTGCGCATCCTCCCTGCAGTGCTGCGGTCTTGCCTTGACCGGAACCCCGAACGGCCCGGCGGCGCCACGCTTCGGTGAGCGATAACAAACCCTGATCTCCTGTCAATGGAATTGGCTTCTCATGCAACAACCAAAAGATGATCTGGCTTTCCGCCCTTGGCGGCGGCCCGGCCACGGCCGGGCTTGATGCCCGGCGCGAAAAGGCCGTAAGTGACGGACAAACCGCAGCCCATGCGCACTATCCGGCGAGAGGTCCATGTCCCGTTCCCCAACCCACGGCGGCCCGATGCTTGCCGCCGACATCGGCGGCACCAACACGCGCGTCGCGCTGATCCGCGACGGGCGGGTCGACCGCTCGTCGATCCGGCGTTTCGCCAATGCCGGCCAGACGGGGCTGGGGCCGATCCTGTCCGCCTATCTGCGCGACGCCGGCGTCCGCGACTGCCGGGGCGCGTCGGTCGCCGTCGCCGGCCCGGTCCAGAACGGGGTCGCGGAAATGACCAACCTCGACTGGACGATCACGCCCGATGCCATCCGCGCCGCGACCGGGGCCGATCTGGTGGCGATCCTGAACGACCTGCAGGCCCAGGGCCATGCGCTGGACCGGCTGACGCCCGACAGCCTGCGCACCATCCTGCCCGGCGCCGCCAGCCCCCGCCCCGGCGCGCGGCTGGTGATCGGCGTCGGCACCGGCTTCAACGCCGCGCCGGTCCACCGCACCCGGGTCGGCGTCTTCGTCGCCGCGTCGGAATGCGGCCACGAAAGCCTGCCGGTCAGGGAGGCCGACGAGGTGCGACTGGCAGAGAGCCTCGCCCAGATCCACGGTTTCGTCGGGATCGAGGATGTCCTGTCCGGCCGGGGCCTGGAGCGGCTTCATGGCTGGTGCGCGACCGAGGCGGGCACGGCGAGCGACCTGTCGGCCGCCGACATCATGGCGCACATCGGCGGGGGTAAAGACCCCGTCGCGCTCAGGACGCGCGACATGTTCCTTGCCTTTCTGGGCCGGGTCGTCGGCGATCTGGCGCTGGTCCACCTGCCGTTCGAAGGGATCTATATGATCGGCGGCGTCGCCCGCGCCTTCACTGACTATCTGGCCGCCGGCCCCTTCCCGCAGGCCTTCCGCGACAAGGGCCGGTTCGCGGCGTTCATGGACGACTTCCCGGTCAAGGTCATCGAAGACGACTATGCGGCGCTGGAAGGTTGCGCCGATCATCTGGCCCAGATCGCCGGCCACTGAGGCCCGGCGGGCCGCCTCAGGCGCCGCGCAGATAGTCGACCAGCATCGCCGTCGAGCCGTCGGTGGCCGTGCCGCGCCCTTCCAGGACCGGCTGCAAGGCCAGCGCCAGTTCCTTGCCCAGTTCCACCCCCCACTGGTCGAAGGAATTGATCCCGAGGATCACCCCTTCGACAAAGACCCGGTGTTCGTAAAGGGCAATGATCTGGCCCAGAGCAAAGGGCGTCAACTGCGGGAACAGCAAGGTGGTGGACGGCCGGTTGCCGGGAAAGACCCGGTGGCGGGCCTGGCGGTCGAGTTCCGTCCCGGTCAGGCCCTTCTTCGCCATCACCGCCCGCGCCTCGTCCAGGCTGCGGCCCTTCATCAGCGCCTCGGACTGCGCCAGGCAGTTGGCCATCAACAGCAGGTGCTGGTGGGCCAGGTCGGGTTCGTGGCCTTCCCGCGCCAGCAGGAATTCGCAGGGAACGATCCGGGTGCCCTGGTGGATCAGCTGGTAAAAGGCGTGCTGGCCGTTGGTGCCGGGCTCGCCCCAGACCACCGGACCGGATTGCTCGGTCAGGTCAGTGCCGTCCATGGCCACCCGCTTGCCATTTGACTCCATCTCGAGCTGTTGCAGATAAGCGGGCAGGCGCGACAGCCGCTGGTCGTAGGGCAGCACCGCGCGGGTGGAAAAGCCGCAGATCTGGTTGTGCCAGATGCCGACCAGCGCCAGCAGGACCGGCAGGCTTTCGGCGAAGGGCGCGTCGCGGAAATGCGCGTCCATCGCCGCCCCGCCCGCCAGGAATTCGTCGAACCGTTCCGGCCCGATGGCGATCATCAGCGACAGCCCGATCGGACCCCACATCGAGTAGCGCCCGCCGACCCAGTCGGCAAAGCCGAAGACGCGGGCGTCGTCGATGCCGAAGGCAGCAGTCTTGTCCCGCGCGGTCGAGACGGCGGCGAATTGCGCGGCGGGATCGTCCACCTTCGCCGCCATCCACCGGCGCGCGGTTTCGGCATTGGTCATCGTCTCGATGGTGGTGAAGGTCTTGGAGGCGACGATCACCAGCGTCGTTTCCGGGTTCAGCCCCTTCAGCACGTCGTGGGCATGCGCCCCGTCGACGTTCGACACGAAATGCGCCCGTGGCCCATCGGCGTAGGGGGCCAGCGCGAGGCACGCCATCGCCGGGCCAAGGTCCGACCCGCCGATGCCAATGTTGACAACGTCGGTGATCGCACCGCCCTGCCCGCGAAACCGCCCGGCGCGCACATCCGCCACAAAGCCCGCCATGCGGGCATGGGTGGCGCGCACCTCGGGCATCACGTCCTGCCCGTCAACCAGCACCGAGCCGCCAAGGTTGCGCAAGGCGGTGTGCAGGACGGCACGGCCTTCGGTTTCGTTGATCTTTTCGCCGGCGAACATCGCGTCGCGCCGGCTGGCGACACCGGCCGCCTCGGCCAGCCGGATCAACAGGTCGCGGGCATGGGCGTCAACCGTGGTCTTGGAATAATCGAACAAAAGCTCACCTGCCCTCGCCGAAAAATGCCGGGCACGATCAGGCTTTTCGAACAATGCCGTAATCTTTTGCCCGGCATTGTCGTGGCGGTGGTTTCTCAGATCGTCCCACAGGCTCATCTTGTCCTCATTCCGCCCAGTGGACGGTCGCGTTGGCCAGAAGCGCCCGGATCGGCGCGGCTTCGGGCGGCAGGCTCTCGGCCCGTTCGATGGCGGCGCGCTTTTCGGCGCCGGTGATCAGCACATGGATCGCCATCGCGTCGGCCAGCGCCCGCGCGCTCAGCGTCACCCGTGGCTCGTCGGCGGCGGCGGCGCGCATCGGCAGGACGACCGGCGCATCGGGGGCCAGCGCCTCGGCCAGCCGGTCGCCGCCGGGAAAGAGCGAGGCGGTGTGCATGTCCGCCCCCATCCCCAGAAGCAGGACCGACAGCGGCAGGTGCGGCGACACGGCGGCGGCGATGCGGTCCATCGCCGCTTCGGGCTCGGGCGCGTCGGCATAGAGCGACACGAACGAAGCCTGCGCCGCCGGCCCCTTCAGAAGCCGTTGGCGGATCAGCTTGGCGTTCGAACGGTCGCTGTCCTCGGGCACCCAGCGTTCGTCGTTGGGGATGACCGTCACCCGGTCCCAGCCGATGTCCAGCCCCGACAGGATATCGAAGACCTGGCCCGGCGTGGTGCCGCCCGGCACCGAGAAACTGGCCCGTTCATTCTGGCGCAGCGCCATGTTCAGGCCGCTGGCCAGTTGGTCGGCCACCGCGAACATCATCAGTTCGCGGTCAGGATAGTCGATGAACTTCATTCCCGGATCTCCCGCCACCTTCGCCCGTCGCGGTGCAGAAGCATCAGCGCATCCTCCGGCCCGCTCGACCCCGGATCATAGGGCTTCGGCCGGTCGCCCCGCGCCTCCCAGCCGGCGATGATCGGATCGACCCAGGCCCAGGCGGCCTCGACCTCGTCGCCGCGCATGAACAGCGTCTGGTTGCCGCGGATCACGTCCATGATCAGCCGCTCGTAGGCGTCGGGAATGTCGGCCCCTTCAGCCCCCAACGCCTCGGCGAAGGACATGTCCAGCGGCACCTCGGTCAGCCGCATGCCGCCAGGGCCGGGTTCCTTGATCATCACGCTCAGCGTCATGCCCTCGTTCGGTTGCAGCCGGATCGACAGGACATTCTCGTGCCAGCCCTCGGCGTCGCCGAAGATCGAATGCGGCACCTCCTTGAAGACCACCGCGATTTCCGAGGCCCGCGCCCGCAGCTTCTTGCCAGTGCGCAGATAGAAAGGCGTGCCCTTCCAGCGCCAGTTGGCGACGTTGACCTTCAGCGCGATGTAGCTTTCGGTGATCGAGGCCGGGTTTTCGGCGTCCTGCACATAGGCGGGCTCGGTCTTGGTCGCCCGGTACTGGCCGCGCACGATCTCGTCGGGGTGAACGGGCTGGAGCGCGTGGATCACCTTCAGCTTTTCGTCCCGGACCGCGTCGGGATCGAACTTGTAGGGCGCCTCCATCGCGATCAGGCACAGAAGCTGCATCATGTGGTTCTGAACCATGTCCCGCATGGCGCCCGACTTGTCGTAATAGGCCCCCCGCCCGCCCACGCCCACGGTTTCGGCGACCGTGATCTGCACATGGTCGACATGGCGGGCGTTCCACAATGGCTCGAACAGGATGTTGGCAAAGCGGACCGCCATCAGGTTCTGGACGGTTTCCTTGCCGAGGTAATGGTCGATCCGGTAGATCTGGTGTTCGGTGAAATGCGAGGCGAGCGTTTCGTTCAACTCGTGCGCCGTGGCACGGTCGCGGCCGAAAGGCTTTTCCACCACGATGCGCGCATCCGGCCGGGCAATGCCGAACCGATGCAGCCGTTCGGCCAGTTCACCGAAGAGCGTCGGCGCCACCGAGAAATAGTAGGCCTGCACCACATCGGCACGCACCACCGCCTTCAGCCGGTCCCATCCCCGGTCGCCGGTCGCGTCGATCTGCACATAGGCCAGGTGCGCCAGGAACCGTTCGACCAGATCGCCCTGGCGCTTGGCGGCATCGACGAACTCGGCGATGGCGGTGGCGGCAAAGGCACGGAACGCGGCATCGTCCATTTCGGCGCGGGCGGCACCGATGATCCGGGCATCTTCGGGGATCTGACCGCCGACAAAGCGGCGGAACAGCCCCGGCAGGATCTTGCGCCGCGCCAGATCGCCGGTGCCGCCGAACACGACGAGATCGAACGTATCGACCGGAATGACGCGCGAGACCATGTGTTCCTCATCTCCGATGCGCTGTTAGCGCTAACGGCAGGCTCTTAGCGCCTTCCCGAATGCAAGTCTAGCATCGCTTTCCGGCCAGAGCCAAGCACCCCTGTCCACCCCCGGCCCAATCCGCGCGCCTGCCGGCTTGACGGCGGGGCGCGGCTCGCTTACCTGTCGTGGCGTCGCGGGTGTAGCTCAATGGTAGAGCCGCAGCTTCCCAAGCTGATGACGAGGGTTCGATTCCCTTCACCCGCTCCACTCCCCCAAAACCGCTGGCGGTCGTCGGCTCGAACAATAGACTGCCGCGCGAAGCGATCCGGGCCAGGCGATTCCCCGGTCCTGCACAAGGGGAGAGCGAACATGGCCGAGGCATTCATCTGCGACGCGGTGCGCACGCCGGTCGGGCGCTATGGCGGGGCCTTGTCGCCGGTGCGCACCGACGATCTGGCGGCGCTGCCGATTGCGGCGCTGATGGCGCGCAATCCTGCGGTTGACTGGGCGGCGGTCGATGACGTGATCCTGGGCTGCGCCAACCAGGCGGGCGAGGACAACCGCAATGTCGCGCGCATGGCGGTGCTTCTGTCCGGGCTGCCGCTGACGGTGCCGGGGTCGACGGTGAACCGGCTGTGCGGGTCGGGGCTCGATGCGGTGGGGTCGGCGGCGCGGGCGATCCGGTCAGGCGACGCCGGGCTGATGATCGCGGGCGGGGTCGAAAGCATGTCGCGCGCGCCCTTCGTCATGCCCAAGGCCGCGTCGGCCTTTTCGCGTGACAATGCGGTCTACGACACGACCATCGGCTGGCGCTTCGTGAACCCGAAGATGAAGGCCGCCTTCGGCACCGACTCCATGCCCGAGACCGCCGATAACCTGGCCGAACTTCACGCCATCAGCCGCGCCGATCAGGACGCCCTTGCGCTGCGTAGCCAGGCGCGGTGGGCGGCGGCCGATGCGGCGGGGCGGTTCGCCGATGAACTGATCCCGGTCGTCCTGCCGCAGAAGAAGGGCGATCCGCTGGTCATCGGCCGCGATGAACATCCGCGCCCGCAGACCGGCGCCGCAGACCTGGCGAAGCTGCGCGGCGTGAACGGGCCGGACAAGACGGTGACGGCCGGCAATGCCTCGGGCGTCAACGATGGCGCGGCGGCGCTGCTGATCGCCTCCGAGGCGCAGGCCCGCGCCCAGGGCCTGACGCCGCGCGCCCGCATCCTCGGCATGGCCGCCGCCGGGGTCGAGCCGCGGATCATGGGCATCGGCCCGGTGCCGGCGGTGCGGAAGCTCCTGGCCCAGACCGGCCTGACGCTCGACCAGATCGACCTGATCGAACTGAACGAAGCCTTCGCCGCCCAGGCGCTGGCGGTCACCCGCGCGCTCGGCCTGCCCGACGACGCCGAACATGTGAACCCCAACGGCGGCGCGATCGCCATCGGCCATCCCCTCGGCATGTCGGGCGCGCGGCTGGCCGCTACCGCCACCTACGAGCTTCAGCGCCGCAAGGGCCGCTACGCATTGTGCTGCATGTGCATCGGCGTCGGCCAGGGCATCGCGCTGCTGATCGAGCGGGTCTGATTTCCTCTGGCCGAAGCGCGCGGCATTGGCTAGGCAGGGCCGTCACTTGAAGGAGGAAATCATGGCCGACATCACCCGTCTCGAACCCGGCAAGCGCATGTCGAATGCCGTCATACACAACGGCATCGTCTATCTGGCCGGCGTGGTCGGCGAACCGAAGGGCACCGTCGCCAGCCAGACCAAGGAAGTGCTGGCCGAGATCGACCGGCTGCTGGCGCTGGCCGGGTCGGACAAGACCCGCATCCTGCGCGCGCAGATCTGGCTGGCCGACATCAAGACCTTCGACCAGATGAACGGCGTCTGGGACGCCTGGGTCGCCCCCGGCAATCCCCCGGCCCGCGCCACCGGCGAAGCCAAGCTGGCGACGCCCGACTATCTGGTGGAAATCATCGTCACCGCCGCGCAGAAGTAAGCCGGCGCTGCGAACTGGGGCGCGGCCCGTCACGGCCCGCCCCGTCACAGCCGGGAAAAGGCGTCCTTCTGGCGCGCTGTCCAGCGCACGCGGATCGTGTGGCCAGCCTCGGCCTCGCTTTCCGACAGCACCACCCCCGCCGCATGCAGCCAGGCCCGGGCCTTGCCGGCGCTGAACGGCACGGCGATCTCTTCCTCGCTCTGCGCCTCGCCCAAGGTCTCGGCAATCGCCGCCAGCAGCCCCTCCACCCCTTCGCCGGTTACGGCGCTGACCGCGTGGATGCCGGGCGAACGCGCGTCCTGCCGCAGAAGCGCCGCCCGCGCCTCGACCCCCAGCAGGTCGATCTTGTTCCAGACCTCGAACATCGGCACATCGGCGTCGACGCCCAGGCTTTCGAGGATTTCGCCGACATCGGCCGCCTGTTCCTCGGTTTCGGGGTGGGCGATGTCGCGCACGTGCAGGATCAGGTCGGCCTCCAGCACCTCCTCGAGCGTGGCGCGGAAGGCGGCGACCAACTGGGTCGGCAGGTCCGAGATGAAACCCACCGTGTCCGACAGGATGATCTTCTGGCCGTTCGGCAGCGTCACCCCGCGCATGGTCGGGTCGAGCGTCGCGAACAGCATGTCCCGGGCCAGCACCTCGGCGCCGGTCAGGCGGTTGAACAGGGTCGACTTGCCGGCGTTGGTGTAGCCCGCCAGCGCCACGACCGGAAACGGCACCTTGCGCCGCGCCGCGCGGTGCAGTTCGCGCGTCTTGACCACCTTGGCCAGCTGGCGGCGGATCTTCACCACCTCTTCGTCGATGGCCCGGCGGTCGGCCTCCATCTGCGTCTCGCCGGGACCGCCGACAAAGCCGAGGCCGCCGCGCTGGCGTTCGAGGTGGGTCCAGGCCCGGACCAGCCGGCTGCGCTGGTAGGACAGCGCCGCCAGTTCGACCTGCAACACCCCTTCGCGGGTGCGGGCGCGGTTGGCGAAGATTTCAAGGATCAGCCCGGTGCGGTCCAGAAGCTTGACCCCCCAGGCCTTTTCCAGATTGCGCTGCTGGACCGGGCTGACCGCGCCGTCGACCAGCACCAGCCCGACCTCCAGCGCCTCGAACCTTGCCTTCAGTTCGGCGATCTTGCCGGACCCGAACAGCATCCCGGCCTGCGCCTTGGCCAGGCGCACCACCTCGGCCCCGGCCACCACCAGATCGGGCAGCGCCGCGGCCAGCGAGACCGCCTCGGCCAGCGCCAGTTCGGGCGCACGGCGGCGGCCGGCCTTCATGTCGGGATGGAGGACATAGGCCCGCATCGGCGGCGCCCCGGTCGCATTGTCCAAAGTCTGGTCGGAAATGCTCAGTCCTCGCCCTCGTAGAGCGAGATCGGCTGGCCGGGCATGATGGTCGAGATCGCGTGCTTGTAGACAAGCTGCGACTGGCCATCGCGGCGCAAGAGCACGCAGAAATTGTCGAACCAGGTGATCACACCCTGCAGCTTGACGCCGTTGATGAGGAAGATGGTGACGGAAACCTTTGCCTTGCGGACCTGATTGAGAAAAGCGTCCTGCAAATTCTGCTTGTCTGCAGCCATTTTGGTTATGCCTCGTTCTGATATGCGCGGTTCTGGCGCCCCACGGTGGCTCTCCGGGGGCTTGTTCTTAGTATGCGCACGGTTTTTTTCTTTCGCCACCCCAAAATCATGGGGCAATGCCAGCCTGTTGACGCAACGGCATCAATTCTTCGGGCAGTTCGGCGGGGCGACATCCTTGATCCGCGCCACGGCGGGCTTGTCGCCTTCGCAGGCGGTCATCGGCGCGCGGCCACGGTTGCAGGCAGAGAGCAGCGCCAGCGCGCACAGCACTGCCACGCCGGCCCAGGGCCGCAGGGGTCGGAATATGCCGGGCACTGTCACTTCTCCATCCTGACGACCTGTCCGGCTCTTTTAGCGCGATTTGCGGCTCAGCCAAGCCCCGTTGACGGTGCGGCGCGCGAAGATTGCCCCCGCGCGCCGGATTCGGTTACCGAAGCGCTTACTGAAGCGCCTTGTCGGTGATCTCGTGGGTAAAGGCGCCATCGGGTTCCTTGGTGATGACCGGGTCCGAGCCGCCGGCCATCAGAGTCTTGACCGTGCGCTGATAATCGGCATCGTCCAGCGCCCCGTTCGAACCCATGGTCAGCTTGGCCACCTCGCCCATCATGAACTTCTGGTGAGCCTCGGTCTGGGCGCCGGTCTCGTCGTTCTTCAGCACGATCTCGGCGGCGGCGTTCGGGTCGGCCTCGGCATCCTTCCAGCCCTTCATCGAGGCGCGCACGAAGCGGACCATCTTGTCCTGGAAGGCGGCGTCCTTCAGCTTGTCCTGAAGCACATAAAGCCCGTCCTCCAGCGTCGCCACGCCCTCATCCTCGTACTTGAAGGTCACGAGGTCGTCGGCCTTGATCCCCGCATCCAGCACCTGGCCATATTCGTTGTAGGTCATGGTCGAGATGCAGGCCGCCTGCTTCTGCAACAGCGGGTCCACGTTGAAGCCCTGCTTCAGCACCGTCACGCCATCGGCGCCGCCCTTGGTCGACAGGCCGAGCTGGCTCATCCAGCTGAGGAACGGATATTCGTTGCCGAAGAACCAGACGCCAAGCGTCTTGCCCTTGAAGTCGGCGGGCGAGGTGATGCCCGATTCCTTCAGGCAGGTCAGCATCATGCCCGAATGCTTGAACGGCTGGGCGATGTTGACCAGCGGCAGGCCCTTTTCGCGCGCCGCCAGCGCCGCCGGCATCCAGTCGACGATCACATCGGCGCCGCCGCCGGCGATCACCTGTTCGGGGGCGATGTCGGGGCCGCCCGGCTTGATCGTCACGTTCAGCCCCTCGGCGTCGTAATAGCCCTTTTCCTTGGCGACGTAATAGCCGGCAAACTGCGCCTGGGTGACCCACTTCAGTTGCAGCGTCACGTCGTCGGCGGCAAAGCCCGCGCCTGCCATCAACGCCAGTCCGGTGGCCGAGGCCAGAAGTCTTTTCATCGGTCGTTCCTCCTTGTTGTCATTTTGGTCTTTTGTTGGGCCGTCTCATGTCCGCCCGCGTTGCGAGGGATGCCAGAAGGTGACGGTCTTTTCGACAAGCGCCACCAAACCATAGAACGTCGATCCGGCCAAGGCCGCGACCGCGATTTCCGCCCACACGAGGTCAAGCGACAGCTGCCCCACCGCGGTCGAGATGCGGAACCCCATGCCGACGATCGGGCTGCCGAAGAACTCGGCCACGATCGCACCGATCAGTGCCAGCGTGGTGGCGATCTTCAGCCCGTTGAAGATGAAGGGCATCGCCGCCGGCAGGCGCAGCTTGAACAGGGTCTGCCAGTAGCTCGCCCCCCAGGTCGACATCAGGTCGCGCTGCATCCGTTCGCTGGCCGCGAGGCCCGCGACGGTGTTGACCAGCACCGGGAAGAACACCATCACCACCACCACCGCCGCCTTCGACTGCCAGTCGAAACCGAACCACATCACCAGGATCGGCGCGATGCCGACGATGGGGAGCGCCGCGACGAAATTGCCGACCGGCAACAGACCCCTCTGCAGAAAGGGCGACCGGTCGATCAGGATCGCGGTCAGGACTGCCGCGCCGCAGCCGATGACATAGCCGGCCAGCCCGCCCTTCAGGATCGTCTGGCGGAAATCTTCCCAGAGGGTCGGAACCGACCCGGTCAGCGTATGCCAGATCGCCGACGGCGCGGGCAGGATCACCGAAGGCACGTTCAGACCGCGCACGATCCCTTCCCACAGGACCAGCAGCGTCACCCCGAACAGCGCCGGAACGAACAGCCGCACCCCGCGCCGCGCCGCGTAGGCCGACCGCGCCAGCCAGCCGTTCAAGCCCCAGGCCGCCAGCCAGAACAGGAATGCAGGAACCAGCCAGTTCATCCGCGCATCCCCATCTTTGCCAATGTCCGCCGTTCGATGGCGCCGATGATGATGACCAGCCCCGCCGCCAGGATCGCCGCTGCAAAGAGCGCCGACCAGATCTGGATCGTCTGCCCGTAATAGCTGCCCGACAGAAGCCGCGCCCCCAGCCCGACCGTCGCCCCCGACGGAAGCTCGCCGACGATGGCGCCGACCAGCGACGCCGCTACCGACACTTTCAGAGAGGCAAAGAGATAGGGCATCGACGCCGGCAGCCTGAGCTTCCAGAAGGTCTCGGACCGCGAGGCATTGTAGGTCTTCAGCTGGTCGAACTGCATCTGGTCGGGCGAGCGCAGCCCCTTGACCATGCCGACGACGACCGGGAAGAACGACAGATAGGCCGAGATGACCGCCTTGGGCAGAAGCCCGGTGATCCCCTGGCTGGCCAGGACCACGATCACCATCGGCGCAATCGCCAGGATCGGCACGGTCTGGCTGGCGATGGCCCAGGGCATCACGCTCATGTCCATCGCACGATTGTGGATGATGCCCACGGCCAGCAGGATGCCAAGGCCGGTGCCGATGGCAAAGCCGACCATCGTCGCCGACAGCGTCATCCAGCCGTGATAGACCAGGCTGCGCTTCGACGTCACCGGCTCGCCCGCCACGCCGTCCCACAGGCCCTTCAAGACCTGATGCGGCGCCGGCAGCACCGGGCGGTCCTGGGCCAGCGTATCCTTGACCAGGTCCGCGAAACCGACCGTGGTCCCCGCCCGCGCCGCCTGGTCGTAGGTCCAGGCCGAGTTCATCCAGATGGCGGCGGCGTACCACAGCACGACGATTGCCAGTAGCACCGTCAGGATCGGAAGGACGTTCCTCATGCCCCCGGCCCTTTCATCTTGGCCCAAATATCCTCAGGGGGAGCGCCCGACGGGCGCCGGGGGGCAGACGGCCCCCCGCCCCGCTCCCTGTCCGATGCCGCCGGTTCACACCTCATCGCCATGCCCCGCCCTCAGCCCCTCCCTGACCCGGTGGGAAATCTCGATGAACTCGCGGCTGTCGCGGATATCCAGGGGGCGCTCCTTCGGCAGCGGGCTGTCGATCACGTCGGTGATCCGGCCCGGCCGGGGGCTCATCACCACGATCTTGGTCGACAGATAGACCGCCTCGGGGATCGAGTGCGTCACGAAGGCGATGGTCTTGCCGGTCCGCGCCCAAAGCTTCAGCAGTTCCTCGTTCAGCCGGTCGCGCACGATCTCGTCGAGCGCCCCGAAGGGTTCGTCCATCAGAAGGATGTCGGCGTCGAAGGCCAAGGCCCGCGCGATCGAGGCGCGCTGCTGCATGCCGCCCGACAATTGCCAGGGGAACTTGTTGCCGAAGCCCTTCAGTTCGACCAGTTCCAGCACCTTTTCGACGCGGGCGAACTGTTCGGCCCTGGCGAAGCCCATGATCTCCAGCGGCAGGCGGATGTTGCCGGAAATCGTCCGCCACGGGTAAAGCCCGGCGGCCTGGAAGACATAGCCATAGGCGCGCTTGCGCCGCGCCTCGTCGGCGCTCATGCCGTTGACGGTCAGCCGGCCCGAGGTCGGGGTTTCAAGCGCGGCGATGCAGCGCAGGAAGGTCGTCTTGCCGCAGCCCGACGGGCCGATGAAACTGACGAACTCGCCCTTGCCGATGGAAAGGCTCACGTCCTTCAGCGCGTGGACCGCCCCGTCGGCCGTGTCGAACGTCAGGTTCAGGCCGCGCGCCTCGATCACCGGGCGGCCGGCGTTCAATGTGTCCTTCATCGCTTCCCCGTCATGTCGCGTGTCCCTCATGGCCGCCTCCGGTCGCGCCGATCCGGCCCGGCTCGCCGACCATAGGAGAATCCGGCGCTTCCGGCTATGCTCGGACCCACGCCCACCCCGCAGGAGGACCACGCCGATGACCTCATGCCAGAAACTCCATCCCACGCGCAGCTTTGCCGGCAAGCAGGGGTTCAGCTATTTCGAAGGCATATCCCGCGAGGCCACCGCCGCGCAGGCGATCTGCATGCACCTGCTGACCGTGCCGCCCGGCGGCCGCGCCCGGGCCCACAAGCATGCCGACCACGAAACCGCGATCTATGTGCTGGAAGGATCGGGCGTCATGCTCTGGGGCGAGCATCTCGAACAGCGGATGGAGTTCACCGCCGGCGACATGATCTACATTCCCGCCAACGTGCCGCACCTGCCGTTCAACCCGACCGACAGCCCGGTCCGCGCGGTCATCGCCCGCACCGACCCGCATGAACAGGAAAGCGTGGTGCTGTTGCCGCAGCTGGAGATTCTGGCGCCGGTCTGACACCTAGACCCCCGTCGCCGGTATCCCCGACCGGCTGACCGGCCGCGGCGCGGTCAGGGCCTTCCAGGACGACAGCGCCCGGTTCACCGAACCGTTCGGCTCGCGCGCGACGAACTGGCCGTGGCCCTCGCGGGTCTCGACCTTGCCGTCGTTCACCGCCACCTGGCCGCGCGTCAGCGTATAGCGCGGCAGGCCCTTGACCCGCTGGCCCTCGAACACGTTGTAGTCGATGGCCGACTGCTGGGTCGCGGCGCGGATCACCTTTTCCTTCTCGGGGTCCCAGACCACCAGATCGGCGTCGGCCCCGACCAGCACCGCACCCTTGCGGGGATAGCAGTTGAGGATCTTGGCGATGTTCGTGGACGTCACCGCCACGAATTCGTTCATGGTGATCCGGCCGGTGTTGACCCCGTGGGTCCAGAGCATCGGCATCCGGTCCTCCAGCCCGCCCGTGCCGTTGGGGATCTTGGTGAAATCGCCGACGCCAAAGCGCTTCTGTTCGGTGGTGAAGCTGCAATGGTCGGTCGCCACCACCGACAGCGAGCCCGAGGCGAGCCCGGCCCACAGGCTGTCCTGATGGCGCTTGTTGCGGAAGGGCGGCGACATGACCCGCCGTGCGGCATGGTCCCAGTCCTTGTTGAAATATTCGGTCTCGTCCAGCGTCAGGTGCTGGATCAGCGGCTCGCCCCAGACCCGCTTGCCGGCCTGCTTGGCCCGGCGGATCGCCTCGTGCGCTTCCTCGCAGCTGGTGTGGACCACGTACAGCGGCACACCCGCCATGTCGGCGATCATGATGGCGCGGTTAGTCGCCTCGCCCTCGACCTGTGGCGGGCGCGAATAGGCGTGGGCCTCGGGGCCGGTATTGCCCTCGCGCATCAGCTTGGCCTGCAGTTCCGCCACCACGTCGCCGTTCTCGGCATGGACCAGCGCGATGGCCCCCAGTTCGGCGCAGCGGCGGAAGCTGGCATAGAGTTCGTCGTCGTTCACCATCAAGGCGCCCTTGTAGGCCATGAAATGCTTGAAGGTGGTGATGCCGTTTTCCTGCACGACGGTCTTCATGTCCTCGAAGACCTTCTCGCCCCACCAGGTCACCGCCATGTGGAAGGAATAGTCGCAGTTCGCCCGGCCCGACTTGTTGTGCCACATCTGCAAGCCGTCGATCAGCCCCTGCCCCGGCGCCGGCAAGACGAAATCGACGACCATCGTGGTGCCGCCCGACAGGGCCGCGCGGGTGCCGGACTCAAAATCGTCCTTGGAATAGGTGCCCATGAACGGCATTTCCAGATGGGTGTGCGGATCGATCCCGCCGGGCATGACGTAGCAGCCGGTCGCGTCGAGCACCCTGTCGCCCTTCAGGTCCGGCCCGATCTCGGTGATCCTGCCGTTCTCGATCCGCACGTCGGCCTTGTGGGTCAGGTCGGCGGTGACGATGGTGCCGTTCTTGATGATGGTGGACATGGTCAGTTCCCCTTCAACCCGACTTCTTCTTCAAGGTGTAAAATGGAACAGTCGTGCTGTTCCACTCATCCATTACCTTCCCGCACACATTGCAACTTGCACGGTCGCTATCCCGCGCCGGAAATCGTTTGACCTGCGTTTCGTATACAGCCCCGCAGTGCGGGCAAGCAAAGTCCGATCCTTTTTCAGTTCCCCAAGTCTTTGCCATTATTCGAAAAATCCTCGCTATATCTGCTTGTAGGGTGGCTGAGGTAGACCTTCAGTGCTGCGAATTGTGCAAAATCGGTAGGGTGCCCGTCGCAAGCCGCATTGACCAAATCAAACGCTTCGAGTTCCGTCTCAATTTCTGACAAGTCTCGATACAAATCTGAAGTGATAACTGATGTTGCGTTTTGACCGCTCCAGAAGCCCATAGCCCATTGGCCAAAGCTAATCCTGAACGGGAGGTCGCCTTGCTGCGCTGCGAGT
The DNA here is from genome assembly GCA_046348855.1 of Paracoccaceae bacterium. Taxonomy (GTDB): domain Bacteria; phylum Pseudomonadota; class Alphaproteobacteria; order Rhodobacterales; family Rhodobacteraceae; genus TMP-24. Next base: position 42,833 of record JAXMDK010000003.1, read on the forward strand.
TGTAGCTCAGCACAAGTGCGCCCACCTTGGCCGATGTAAGCAACGTTTGCGGTCGCGGCGGAAGCGGAACCCAGTCCCAACGCGATGGCAAGAACTGTCCTCACCCCACCACCCCCGCCACCTCAAGCACCGCGTGGAACAGCACGTCCGCCCCCTTGGCCGCCCAGTCCTCGGAAATCAGTTCGGCCTCGTTGTGGCTCAGCCCGTCGACGCAGGGGCACATGATCATCACCGTCGGCGCCACCCGGTTGATCCAGCAGGCGTCGTGGCCGGCGCCCGAGATGATGTCCATGTGGCTCAGGCCCAGCTTGTCAGCCGCGGCCCGCACCACCTTGACCAGCCCCGGATCGAAGGTCACCGGGTCGAAATGGCCGACCGGCTCGATCGAACAGCCGAGGCCCAGTTCGGCCGCCACCGCGTGCGCCGCGCGTTCGACCTCGGCGCGCATAATGTCGAGCTTGTCGCGCTCGGGCGAGCGGATGTCGACGGTGAAGACCACCTTGCCGGGGATGACGTTGCGCGAGTTCGGGAACACGTTCACCTGCCCGACCGCGCCCACCGCGTTCGGCTGGTGGCTCATGGCGATCTGGTGGACGCGTTCGGTAATCCGCGCCATGCCGAGGCCGGCATTGACCCGTAGCCGCATCGGCGTCGAGCCGGTATGGGCCTCCTTGCCGGTCAGGGTGATCTCCAGCCACCAAAGGCCCTGCCCGTGGGTGACGACGCCGATCTCCTTGCCTTCGGCTTCCAGGATCGGACCCTGCTCGATGTGATATTCGAACATCGCATGCATCTTGCGGGCGCCGACCTTTTCGTCGCCGACCCAGCCGATCCGCTTCAGTTCCTCGCCGAACTTCTTGCCCTCCAGGTCGGTGCGGCCATAGGCATAGTCCTGGCTGTGGACGCCGGCGAACACGCCCGAAGCCAGCATCGCCGGGGCAAAGCGCGCGCCCTCCTCGTTCGTCCAGTTGGTGACGACGACCGGGTGGCGGGTGCGGATGCCAAGGTCGTTCATCGTCCGCACCACCTCGAGCCCCGCGAGAACGCCGAGAACCCCGTCGAACCGCCCGCCGGTCGGCTGGGTGTCGAGATGGCTGCCGATATGGACCGGAAGCGCGTCAGGGTCGCTGCCGGCGCGCAGGGCGAACATGTTGCCCATCGTGTCGACGCCCATCGACAGGCCCGCCGCCTCGCACCACCGCTTGAACAGATGCCGCCCCTCGCCGTCGGCGTCGGTCAGGGTCTGGCGGTTGTTGCCGCCGGCCACGCCGGGGCCGATCTTGGCCATCTCCATCAGGCTGTCCCACAGCCGTGCGGAATCGATACGGAAATTGTCGCCTGGTGCCGTCATCGCCTTGCTCCCTGTCGTGCGCCGGGATCTTGATGCCCCTTGCGACGACTCGCTTCCTGACCGTATGGTCAGGATTAAAAGCATCACAACCTGACCATTCGGTCAACTAAAATCTGACCCGCGGGAAGCGCGCATGAGCGAACCGGAACGCCAGTCCAGGCGCAACGCCATCCGCCAGGAAAACGAACAGCGCATCCTGGCCGCCGCCGAAAAGGTCTTTGCCGAAGCCGGCTTCGGCGGCGCGACCATGCAGCTGATCGCCGACATGGCCGGCCTGCCCAAGGCCAACCTGCATTACTATTTCCCGACCAAGGAGGCGCTGTACCGCAAGGTGGTGCAGAACATCTTCGACATCTGGCTGCATGCCGCCGACACGTTCGACGACGCCCCCGACCCCGCGACCGGCATCGGCGCCTATATCGACGCCAAGATGGAAATCTCCCGCCGCCACCCGGACGGGTCGAAGGTCTGGGCCAGCGAGGTGATGCACGGCGCGCCGGTGATCCAGGACTATCTTGAAACCACGCTGCGCGACTGGACGGCGGGCCGCGAGGCGCTGATCCAGCGCTGGATCGACGAAGGCAAGATGGCCCCGGTCAGCCCCAAGCACCTGCTTTACATGCTGTGGGCCACCACCCAGCATTACGCCGACTTCGGCCACCAGATCGAGACGCTGAACGGCGGCAAGGCACTAAGCGAGCGGCAATGGCGCGATGCGAAGGAGAATGTCAAGGCGGTGATCCTCAGGGGCATCGGGGTGGGGTGATGCCGGGGCGGGCCGGACTGGGCCGCGCTATCGCCCCGTCCCAAGTGGCCCGATCTTCCCCGGCAAGTCCATGCGGCTGCGGATGAAATCGACGATCAGCACCTCCCGCGCCGTCTCCACGAAGATCACAAAGTGTTCCCCGGCCCGCGCAAAGCGCAAATCCTCACACGCCTCGGGGGCGAAGATGTCGCGGCAACTTCAGTGATGGTGCGGTGCCGTCGGCGATCCGCTGGCAATGTGCGATGAGCTTGTCCTCATATCGACCGGCCTACCGGCTGCCGAACTGTTCCCGTGTCCATTCGCCGATAGCGGCCAGGCTCTCGTACGCCGCCGCCGAAAGGATCAAACTCTTGGCACTCACTTCCGCGACCGCGCCTCAAACCGCGCTCGCCCCTCTGCGAAGGCCCTTCGCATGACCTCTTCGCCCGTGCCCTCGGCAAACTCCCGATTGCGAACCTGATCGAGTCCGCGCAGCACGCGCGCGCGAACCTCCTCCCATTCTGACTCTTCACGTTCGAGCAAGCGCAAGCCCGCCCTCAGCACTTCGCTGGCGTTCTGATAGCGGCCCGAGGCCACGAGGTCGTCGATCAGCGCCGACTGATGGTCGGTCAGCACGACATTGCGGGTGGGCATGGGCAATCCTCCGGGGGTATTGGCATAATATGCCATACGCCGCGCCGGCTGTCATCCTCGCGCCCGGCCCCTCACTTCAACTCCACCTCGACAAAGCTCATCGGCGCGGTCCCGGCGTTGACCACGTTGTGCTCCACCCCTTCGGTCCGCCGGTAGGCGGTGCCGGCCGGGATCGTCACCCGGCGCGAACCGCCGCCCGGCTCCTCCAGCAGCATCTCGCAATCGGTCAGCGTGGTGATGACATAGTCGAAACCGTGCCGGTGCCAGCCGGTTTCGGCGCCGGGAGCGAAGTCGAAGCGGGTGACGCGCACGCGGGCGTCGTCGATGACCTGGGTGGCGGTGCAGGCGGGGCGCATCTTGATCTCCGGTCGGGCGCGCCTCAGCGCGCAAAAAAAGGCCGGGGTCGCCCCCGGCCATTCCGTTACTCCAGCGTGTCCAGCACGTCCTTCAAGGTGCCGATCAGCCGGTCGATCTCGGCCTTCGAGATGATGAGCGGCGGCGACATGGCGATGATGTCGCCGGTGGTGCGGATCAGGATGCCCTTTTCGTAGGCCTTGAGGAACGCCGAGAACGCCCGCTTGGTCGGCTGGCCGGCGATCGGCTCCAGCTCCACCGCGCCGATCAGACCCATGTTGCGGATGTCGATGACGTTGCGGGTGCCTTTCAGCGCATGCAGCGCATTTTCCCAATAGGGCGCGAGTTCGGCCGCGCGCTCGAACAGGCCTTCCTGCTTGTAGGTGTCCAGCGTGGCGATGCCGGCCGCAGCGGCGATCGGGTTGCCGGAATAAGTGTAGCCGTGGAACAGTTCGATCATGTGCTCCGGGCCGGTCATGAAGGCGTCATGGACCGCGCCGGTGGTGATGACCGCGCCCATCGGGATGACGCCGTTGGTCAGGCCCTTGGCGGTGGTCATCATGTCGGGCAGCACATTGAAATGCTGGGCGGCGAAGGCCGAGCCCAGGCGGCCGAAGCCGGTGATCACTTCGTCGAAGATCAGCAGGATGCCATGCTTCTTGGTGATCGCCCGCAGCTTTTCCAGATAGCCCTTGGGCGGCAGCAGCACCCCGGTCGATCCCGCCATCGGCTCGACGATCACGGCGGCGATGGTGTCGGCCCCGTGCAGCGCCACGATCCGTTCCAGATCGTCGGCGAGGTTCGCGCCATGTTCGGGCTGGCCCTTGGCGAAGGCATTCTGCGGGATGTGCGTGTGCGGCAGGTGGTCGACCCCGGCCAGCAGCGAGCCGAAGAACTTGCGGTTGTTGACGATGCCGCCGACCGAGATGCCGCCGAAGTTCACCCCGTGATAGCCGCGTTCGCGCCCGATCAGGCGGGTGCGGCTGCCCTCGCCGCGGGCGCGGTGATAGGCGATGGCGATCTTCAGAGCCGTTTCAACGCTTTCCGAGCCGGAGTTGGTGTAGAACACGTGCTCCATGCCCTTCGGCGCGATGTCGATGATGCGGTTGGCCAGCTCGAACGCGACCGGGTGGCCCATCTGGAAGGCCGGCGCATAGTCGAGTTCCGCCGCCTGCTTCTGGATCGCCTCGGTGATCAGCGGCCGGCAGTGGCCGGCGTTGCAGCACCACAGGCCCGCGGTGCCGTCCAGGACCTGACGACCGTCGGCGGTGGTATAGTGCATGTCCTTGGCCGCGACGAACATGCGCGGGCTTTGCTTGAACTGGCGGTTCGCGGTGAACGGCATCCAGAAGGCGTTCAGGTCGTTCGGGGCGGGCTTGCGGTCAAGCGCCATGAGGCATCTCCGGTTGGACGGGCGGCGCGCCGGCTTTCCAGCCCGGTCGCTCGCGGCTGAATGTGATGACCGTTCGGTCGCGGGAAGCCTAACAGAGCGCAACGACCAGATAAAGCGAAACCAAGCGAATTTGTCGAAAGTGATAAATAAATTTTTCACCCCGCTGCGGCCGGCTGGCCCGGCGTTGCAGTGGCCAGAACTTGGCCCTATCCTTGGCTCGCAAGGGGAAGGAACAGATGGGCGAGCCGAAACCCAGACGGTCAGAGACGCGCATTCAGGCGCGCAACCGCCAGGCCATCCTCGATGCGGCGCTCGACGTGTTTTCGGCGCAGGGCTTCCGGGGCGCAACGCTGGACCAGATAGCCGAGGTCGCGGGACTGTCGAAGCCGAACCTGCTCTATTACTTCCCGTCGAAAGAGGCCGTTCACGTCGAACTTCTGGCGCGGCTTCTGGACAACTGGCTCGACCCGCTCAGGGCACTCGACCCGGCCGGGGAACCGAAGGCCGAGCTTCTGGCCTATGTCCGCCGCAAGCTGGATCTGGCGCGCGATTTCCCGCGCGAAAGCCGGCTCTTTGCCAACGAAATCCTGCAAGGCGCGCCGCGCATCGCCGAGGCGCTGTCGGGCGACCTGAAGCGGCTGGTCGATGAAAAGGCCGCGGTCATCGCCCGCTGGCAGGCCGAGGGGCGGATCGCCGCCCTGCCCCCACATCACCTGATCTTCTCGATCTGGGCGCTGACCCAGCATTACGCCGATTTCGACGTGCAGGTGCGGGCGGTGCTGGGCGCGGGCCATGATCCCTATGCCGAGGCGCAAGCGTTCCTGGAGACGCTGTTCACCCGGCTCCTGTCGCCCGGCTGAAATCCCGCGCAAAGAAAAACGCGGCCCCAAAGGGCCGCGTTTTCCAGAATGTCGGTCCAATCAGCGCTTCGAGAACTGGAAGCTGCGGCGGGCCTTGGCCTTGCCGTACTTCTTCCGTTCGACGACGCGCGAGTCGCGGGTCAGGAAGCCCGCGGCCTTCAGCGCACCGCGCAGGGACGGTTCATACAGCTGCAGCGCCTTCGAGATGCCGTGCTTGACCGCGCCGGCCTGGCCCGACAGGCCACCACCGGCGACCGTCGCCACCACGTCGAACTGGCCTTCGACATTGGTGATCTGGAACGGCTGGCGCAGGATCATCTGCAGCACCGGGCGGGCGAAGTAGATCGCCAGTTCCTTGCCGTTCACCGTGACCTTGCCCGAACCCGGCTTGATCCAGACGCGGGCGACCGCGTCCTTGCGCTTGCCGGTGGCGTAGGACCGGCCCAACTTGTCGCGTTCCGGCGCGCGGGGCGCGGCGGCGGGAGCGGCAGCGGCAGGCGCGGCGCCCGAGACGGCGGCCTTCAGATCGTCGAGAGATTTGATTTCGTCGGCCATCTTACGCGCTCCGGGTGTTCTTGGGGTTCATCGACTTGACGTCGAGAACTTCGGGGTTCTGCGCCTCGTGCGGATGCGCGGTGCCGGCGTAGACGCGCAGGTGCGTCATCTGCTGGCGGCCCAGGCGGTTGCGGGTGATCATGCGTTCGACCGCCTTCACCACCACACGCTCGGGGTGGTCGCCGTCCAGCACCTGCGCCGCTGTACGGAACTTGATCCCGCCCGGATAGCCGGTGTGCCAGTAGTAACGCTTGTCCTGGCGCTTGGTGCCGGTCATCTGCACCTTGTCGGCATTGATGATGATGACGTTGTCACCCATGTCCATGTGGGGGGTGAAGGTCGGCTTGTGCTTGCCGCGCAGGCGGTTGGCGACGATCGTGGCAAGACGGCCCAGAACGACGCCTTCGGCATCGATCAGGATCCACTTCTTCTCGATCTCCGCCGGTTTTGCGGTGTACGTTTTCATCGGATACCCTTCGGGTTCTTGGAATCTGCCGGAGCCTCGCAGGCCGCCCCGGATCGGATGGGGGCTTTTCCTGCATTTGCGATGCAGCGTCAAGGGCGTGAACTGATATTTAAACCATATCTTTCAACAGCTTGCAAGAACGGTATTATTTTACCCCACAATCATACGGCCTTGCGCGGCGGAATCGAGAAGGTCAGCCCCGCCCGCGCCACCACTTCCTCCTGCCCTTCGGAGCGGATCAGCACGTCGCCCGCCGCCAGTTGCCGCCCGATCTTGAGTATCCGCGCCTCGCCCAGCAGGTCGGCGTCCGGCAGGGGCTTGCGCAGGAAGTCGATGGCCACGTTGGTCGTCACCGCCAGCGCCTGCAGCCCGATCCGCGACATCAGCGCGAAATAGAAGGCGACGTCCGCCAGCCCGAACATCGCCGGGCCGGATATGGTGCCGCCCGGCCGCAGGTGGCGTTCGGACACTTTCATGCGCAGCACGATCCCGTCGTCGGTCAGCCGTTCGACGGCGAAATCGTCGCGCGCCTGCGGAAAGACCTCGTCAAGAAAACGGCTCAGGTCGGTTTCAGTCAGGATCGGTCGCATCTTTTCCCCCGCGGCTGGCCGGCCTAAGCTGTCGCCAAAGCGAAAGGATGACAAGTGAGCGAACCGCTGATCCTGACCACGGCCGACGCAGGCGTGGCAACCCTGACGCTGAACGCGTCCCACAGCCTGAATGCGCTGTCGGTCGCGATGCTCGACGCACTCGGGGCGGCGCTTGGCGATGTGGCGCGCGACCCATCGGTGCGGGCGGTGATCCTGCGCGGTGCGGGGCGGGCGTTCTGCGCCGGCCACGACCTGAAGGAGATGCAGGCCGCGCGCGCGGCGCCCGACGGGGGACGGGCCTTCTTCGCCGACCTATTTGCCCGCTGCGCAAAGGTCATGCAGGCAATCCCCGCCCTGCCCCAGCCGGTCATCGCCGAGGTGCGCGGCATCGCCACCGCCGCCGGTTGCCAGCTGGTTGCCTCGTGCGATCTGGCCATTGCCGCCGAGGATGCGCGCTTCGGGGTCAACGGGGTGAACATCGGCCTTTTCTGCTCGACGCCGATGGTGGCGCTCAGCCGCAATGTCCCGCGCAAGCAGGCGTTCGAGATGCTGACCACCGGCCAGTTCGTCTCGGCCGCCCGCGCCGCCGATCTGGGCCTTGTCAACCGCGCCGTGCCCGCCGACCGGCTGGAGGAGGAGTGCCGCAGCCTTGCCGCCACCATCGCCGCCAAGCAGGCCGCGCCGGTCAGGATCGGCAAGCGCGCCTTCTACGACCAGATCGCCCTGCCCCTGACCGAAGCCTATGACCTGACCGGCCGGGTGATGGTCGAGAACATGCTCTGGCGCGAGACCGACGAAGGCATCGCCGCCTTTCTCGACAAGCGCGGGACGCGGGGCTGACGGCGCCCTAACCTTCACCTCCCGCCGGGCGCAGGCGCAGCAGGATCGCCAGCGCGGCCAGCGCCAGTCCGGCGCAGGTGGCGATGACCAAGGGCGCGGCGCCGGCGTCCAGAAGCCATGCGCCCACCACCGGCGCCGCGGCCGAGGCGAGGATCGGCGCCACCGCCACCGCCCCCGAGATCGCCCCGAACCCCTCGCGCCCCAGATGCTCTGCGATCAGCACCGGCCGCATGATCGAGATGATGCCGATCCCCGCCCCCTGGAGCATCGCGGTCAGGAAGATCGCCGCCGGCGCGAAACCGGCCAGCCACAGCGCCAGCGCCGCGCCGGTCAGGCCCAGGAGTGCCGTCGCGGTGGCGCGGCGGTTGCCGATCCGGGCTTCGTTCATGAGCAGCAGGAAGCGACCGAGAACCTGGCAGGGCCCGATCGAGGCCGCCGCGAAAGCCGCCTCGCCCGCCCCCGCGCCCCGCGCGGTGAAAAGCTCGAGCACATAGGTGATGAGGATGCCGTGGTTCATGTAGGCCAGCGCCAGAAGCGCCGACAGCGCCCAGAAGGCCGGCCGCGACAGCGCCAGCCGCAGCCGGCCCGACGGCGCGGCGTGCCGTTCCGACCCGGCCGGCCCGGTCGTTTTCCGCAGGATGCGCACCCCCGCGATGTTGGCCGGAACGCCGATGAGGACCATCATGCTGGCATAGCCGATCAGCGCGCCCTCCGCGCCCGCGGCCTGCGCCATCCAGTGGCCGAAGGGAAAGGCGATGGTCCCGGAGAACCCAGCGATCAGCGTGACCTGGACGATGGCGCGGCGCGCCTCGCCGCCCAGCCGGCGGATCAGGAAGGAAAAGCAGGTCTCGTACAGGCAGCCCGCCTGCGAAATCCCGACCACGGCCCAGAGCGCCAGCCATTGCGTCTGGCCGGTGACGAACCCCATCAGCGCGATGGCCATAGCCGCCGGCACCGGCAGGAAGGCCAGCATCTCGCCGCCGAGCCCCCGGTCGACCAGCCGCCCGGTCAGGGGCGTCAGCCCCGCCATCAGCAGGTAGGACAGCGTCGGGCCGAGGGCGAGCGCGCCCTTGGCCCAGCCGGTCTTGGCCTCGAGCGCGGGCAGAAGCGCGGGAAAGGCGTAATAGACCCCGGCATAGGTCAGGGTCTGGCCGATGGCCAGAAGGGCAACCGCGCGGCGCTGTGCCCCGGTCACAGCCGGTAAAGCGCGCGGAACTTCTCGTCCAGATAGTCGAGCAGCGGCGCGGGCGTGGGGGCAAAGCCGCAGGCGGCCTCGATGGTCGCGGCCGGCGGGCGCAGGCCGCCATAATGCTGCAACCTGTCGCGCAGCCAGCCGGTGGCGGCGCCGGTGTCGCCGCGCGCCAGCCCGGCGTCGAGGTCGGGCAGGTCGCGGCGCATCGCCTTGTGCAGGCAGCCGGCGTAGAGATTGCCCAGCGAATAGGTCGGGAAATAGCCGATCAGGCCGGCCGCCCAATGCACGTCCTGCAGAACCCCGTTCGACGGGCGGTCGACCGGATAGCCGAAATCGCTGTGGAACCGGGCGTTCCAGGCCTCTTCGATGTCGCCGACCGCCAGCCGCCCGGCGATCAGATCGCGCTCCAGATCGAAGCGCAGCATGATGTGCAGGTTGTACTGGACCTCGTCGGCCTCGGTGCGGATGAACCCCTTGTGCACGCGGTTGGCGGCAGCGTAGAAGGCCCCGGCGTCGGCCAGCCCCAGATCGCCGAAGGTCGCCTTCATCCGCTCGAAGATCCAGCCGGTGAAGGCCCGCGACCGGCCCAGCTGGTTTTCGTAGATGCGGCTCTGGCTTTCGTGAACCCCCATCGAGACGCCCTGCCCCAGGGGCGTCAGCCGGTAAGCCGGGTCGATCGCCAGTTCGTAGCAGGCATGACCGGCCTCATGGATGGTCGAGTAGAGGCAGTTGAACGGATCGGCCTCGGCCACGCGGGTGGTGATGCGAACGTCGTCGCCCGAGCCCGACGAAAACGGATGAACCGCCAGGTCGAGCCGCCCGCGCCCCCAGTCATAACCGAAGGCGTCCGCCATCTCGCGCGCCAGGGCCAGCTGGCCCTCACGGGCGAATTGGCCCCGCAGCGCCTGCGGCGGGGGCGCCGCCAGGACCGCGGCGCGCAGGCTGACCAGCCGCGGCCGCATCTCGGCGAACATCTCGGCGATGGCCGCGCCGCTGGCGCCCGGTTCATAATCGTCCAGCAGCGCGTCGTAGGCGTCGCCGCCGGCCGCCAGCGCCTGCCCCTTTTCACGGATCAGCCCGACGACCCGCTTCAGCATCGGCAGGAACAAGGCCACGTCGTCCTTGGCCCGCGCATCCGCCCAGATGCCCTGCGCCAGACTGGTGACGCGGGCAATCTCGGCGGCAAGGCTCGCCGGCACTAGCGCCGACTTGCGGTAGGCGCGCCCGATCAGCTCGACTGCCCGCGCCCCCGCCGCGTCCGGCGGCTCGGGCCGCGGCCAGCCAGTCGCCCAGCCAGCGGATCGGTGCGCCGCGGCGTGCAGTACGCCCTCGATCGCCGCCATCTCCTCGCCGCGCTGGTCGGCGGCGCCACGGGGCATCATCGTTTCATGGTCCCAGCCCAGCCGGCCGGCGATCTGGGCCAGCGCCTCGGTCTCGCGCTGGAAGGCCATCAGTTCGGCGAAAGCAGCTCATCGTTTCTGGTCCCGGATGGAAGTGACGATCGGTGAGCGCCCGGTGACGTGCCCGCAGCACCAGCGTGAACAGGACGATGGCCCCGGTCTGATGGGCGATGCCGAGGCCAAGGGTGCTGCGTGCAGCACTGTCAGGATGCCCAGGTGACCTGCAGGAGCAGCATCGCCCCCACGGCGAGGAAGGCCCCGGCGGTTGTCGCATGGGCCGAGCGCCGGCCTTTCAGCACCGCCACCACGCCAAAGGCAAAGACCAGATAGCCCATGATCCGGTGCATGAACTGCACCAGCCCCGGATTTTCAAAGAAAGCCCGCCACAGGCTGCCGCCGCCTGGCACATAGAAGGCGTCCGCCGGAAAGAAGCTTTCGCCCATCAGGGGCCAGGTCGGAAAGGCACGGCCCGCGTCGATCCCGGCGACCAGCGCACCGAGCAGCACCTGCAGGAAGACCGCATGCATCAGCCCGGTCGACAGTGCCACCAACTGTCGCTCCTGCTGGCGGCGGGCCTGCAACAGCGCGCTTTCCGGCCGCGAGAGCGACAGGATGAACCAGCCGGTCAGCCCGAGGATGGCAAAGCCGATGCCAAGATGGACCGCCAGCCGGTAGGACGCGACCGACACCATCTGCCCGGTTAGGCCCGAGGCCACCATCCACCAGCCGACCGCGCCCTGAAGCCCGCCGAGCAGCCCCAGCCCCAAGATCCGCCCGGCCCAGCCCACAGGAATGCGGCGGGTCACCCAGAAGAACAAAACCCCAGTGCCCAAACCAGGCCGATGGTGCGGCCAAGCTGGCGGTGGCCCCATTCCCACCAGAAGATGCGCTGAAGGCCGGCAAGTCCACATCCGGCTGTTCATCAGCTGGAACTGCGGGCTTTGCTGGTATTTCTGGAATTCCGCCTGCCAGTCAGCGTCGGTCGTCGGCGGGATCGCCCCGGTGACCGGCCGCCATTCGGTGATCGACAGGCCCGCGTCCGACAGCCGGGTCAGCCCACCGACCAGGATCACGTTGGCGCGACCAGCGCGAAGATGATGCAGAGCCAGATCCGCACCGGACCCCGCCCGCGCCGGCCGGCGTCGATCATCCCGCCCTGTGGCGGCGGCGGCGCCTTCGGCCTGGCTTCCCACATCCTCGAATATGCTGCGCTGTCCGGCCATGTCCCGCCCTTTCGATTGGGCGCGACACCAGGGCGCGGCGGGCGAGCTTCAAGGCCGGGCAGGAAGGCCCGTCGTTCAGCAGTTCGTCGCGCACGCTAGGCGCGCAGCGCCGCCGGAACCTGGATCCCGCGACCTCGACGGTGGTGGTGCTGGCGCCGATCTGGCGGGTGATCCGGTACAGGAATTCGTCCGGCGTCGGGCGGGCCGGACCCTTCCCGGCCATCAGCCGCTCCAAGGAGCGCGCGGTCGGCATGGCTCAGCGCCGACAGGGGCAGCGAGCCGTGGCTTGATCCGCGCCGCCGGCCCGCCGAACCCGGCGAACCCGCCGATCCGTTCGACATCGACGCAATCGCCCGCCCCCGCCTTCCCCCGTCCGTCACAGACCGACCTTCCTCCAGCCCTGGTCGACCGCGCCTGCCACCGCCGCGTCGCCCGGATAAAGTGGCGGCGGCGGTGCGGGTGCGGCCGGCGAATGCTGCCATCTTCATGTTCGGCGCCGGGCGATAGCCCGTCATCGCCCTATACCATACCTGGCCGAGCCTCTCCCAACTCTTCCGCCCAGCGCCAGCGCGGCGGTGGTGAAGGCCAGTTCGGCACGCCGCTGCTGGTGGGGGTCCATGCCCTTCCTGAACTGGCTGAAATGGGTGATCTGCGGCGCGAGGCAATGCGCCGCCGCCGGATCGGCCATGTCGCGCAGGCAACTGTAACCGCGCGCCACGGAGTCCGGTCCCATGATGTCCTTGCCGATCAGCCAGTCGGCCTGGGTCACGCCCTGCCCCGCCTGCCACTGGCGGAACATCGAGCCGAACACGTCCGACAGGCTTTCGTTCAGGCCGCCGGCTTCGTTGTAGCCCAGCTGGATCGTGTGCTGGGTGACGCCGTGGGTGATCTCGTGCCCGATCACGTCGTTGCCCCGAGAAAAATCCAGGAAGATATGGCCGTCGCCGTCGCCATAGGTCATCTGCACGCCGTTCCAGAAGGCGTTGTTGTAGTCGACGCCGTAGTGGATCGACGAGGCGAGCGTCATCTCGGCGTCGTCGATCGACTTGCGGCCGAAGACCTGGGCGTAGGAACGGGCGAGCGCGGTGGTCTCGTCAAAGACCGTCCGGGCGGTCGAGTCGGCGGAAGTGCCGGGTTGGCAACCGGCAGGCCCGGCAGGGTCGTGCCGTGGCGGCAATCGGACACCAGCACCGCTGGCGCGACCGGAGCGGCGGCGGGCGTCGGCCCGGCCGCCAGCTGCCGGCCCAGCCGGATCAGGCGGTGGTTCTGCGCCCGCAGCCGGCGGATTTCGGTATCGAGCCTGACGGTGCGCCTCAGCGCGGCCGGCAGGCTGTCGCTCAGGCTTTCGTTACGCGACAGCCGTTCGAGAACGTCTTTTGGAACAATGAAGCAATGGCCACACATGATCGCCTCCTGCTGAAATCGCACGGGAAAAGAATAGCGCATCAGGGGCTTTGGGCGAATCTCGTCCCGGCGATTGCCCGCGCAGGCTGAACTTGGCCGAGGGGCCGTGCCTCCCGAGGCAAGACCGCATCAACTCGAAGCATCGCGGGTCAGGTTTCATTGCCAGACCGATCGGGGGACGCGACCGGGGCTCTGCCCCGGACCCCGGGATATTTGCCGACAGAAAGTGGGGCGGTCACTTTCTGTCCTGAAATATCCCCGCCAGAGGCAACGGCCTCGCACCCGTTCGTAATTGCAGAGTCCGGTGGATCGACTGCGCCCTACCCGCCGTCGCGCCGGCGCACGATCTGGCGCAGCATGCCGTGGAAGGTCTGCACGTCGGCGCGCGTCAGCGGCATCCGGCTCCACAGGTTGCGCAGGTTCAGCTTCATCCCTTCGGCCTTGATGTCGGGAAAGAAGAACCCTGCCGCCTCCAGCCGTTCCTCGAAATGATCGCCCAGCCGGTCGATCTCGATCCGGCTGGCGAATTCAGTGCGGCCCATCTCGACGACCTCGGCGGGCATCTCGCTGCTCTGTCGCATCCATTCGTAGGCACAGAGCAGCACAGCCTGCCCGAGGTTCAGCGAGGCAAAGGCGGGGTTGACCGGCACCGAGATCAGGGCGTTCGCCCGCGCCACGTCCGCGTTTTCCAGCCCGGCGCGTTCCGGCCCGAACAGGACCGCCACCTTCTGGCCGCCGGCGCAAAGGGCGCGGGCATGTTCCATCGCCCGTTCGGGGGTCATCACCGGCTTGGTCAGTTCGCGCCCGCGCGCGGTGGTGGCAAAGACATAGGCGCAGTCGGCCACCGCCTCGGGCAGCGTTGCGAAAACCCCGGCCTGGTCCAGCACCCGACCCGCCGCGCCCGAGGCCATCGCCACCGCCCTCGGGTTCGGCCAGCCGTCGCGCGGATCGACCAGCCGCATCCGGGTCAGCGCGAAGTTCAGCATCGCGCGCGCCGCCGCGCCGATGTTCTCGCCCATCTGCGGACGCACGAGCACGAAGACGGGCTGAAGGTCGGTCATCATTCTGGCTCCCCGGACGCGCGCCTGATACGATAGGCCCATCCCCCTGGCAAGGAGTGCGGCGTGGCGCGCGACCAAGCGATGGAACGGCTGGTCACCGCCGATCTGGCGGGGCTGGACGGCTTGCGCACCACGGCGATGTTCGGCGGCCTGGCCTGGATGTGGCGCGGCAACCTTCTGTGCGGCGCGCGCGGCGACGGCATCCTGTTGCGGCTGGGCAAGGGCAACGACGCCGCCGCGCTGGCTCGCGACAGGGTCGCGCCGATGGCGATGGGCGAACGGCGCATGGAGGGCTGGGTGCGCCTGTCGCCCGAGGGCGCGCACGACGACAGCCTGCGGCGAGAATTGCTGGCCGCCGCCCGCGCCTTCGTCGAAACGCTGCCGCCCAAGTAGCCAAGCCGGATTTTCTGGGTTATGGCGAGCCAAACCGCCGGAAGGAACCCCGATGTCCGAAGACCGCCCGCAAATCTACCTGATAACCCCGCCGGTGGTCGACCTGGACCGCTTTCCCGATCTTCTGGCGCGGGTGCTCGACGCAAACGAGGTCGCCTGCCTGCGCATGGCCTTGGCCGGCAAGGACGAATACGAACTGGGCCGCGCCGCGGACGCCCTGCGCATGGTCGCCCACGACCGCGACGTGGCGGCGGTGATCGACACCCATGTGGGCCTCGCCGAACGGCACGGGCTGGACGGGGTGCACCTGCTGGACAGCGCCCGGTCGGTGCGGGCGGCGCGCAAGGCGCTTGGCCCCGACGCGATTGTCGGCGCCTGGTGCGGCACGTCGCGCGACGCCGGCATGACCGCGGGCGAGGCCGGCGCCGACTATGTGGCCTTCGGTCCGGCGGGCGAGAGCCTGCTGGGATCGGGCGCCCGCGCCGAACGCGAACTTTTCGCCTGGTGGAGCGAGATGATCGAGGTGCCGGTCGTCGCCGAAGGCGCGCTGACCGAGGCCGTCGTGCGCGACCTGGCCCCGGTCACCGACTTCTTCGGCATCGGCCCCGAGATCTGGGCGGCGGAGGATCCGGCCGAGGCACTGGCGGCGCTGATCCGGGCGATGGGTTAAGGCAGGATCAGATTAGTTCGAAGCATCGTGGGTCATTTTCACTGGGCGCCCGACCGGATAGCGCGTGGAAGGGCCAAGGGGTTGTCAGCATTCCCGACCTGGGGCACAGCCGGGCCAAGCTGAAATTGACCGCCAGCCGCGCGAGGCAAGGGCCTCGCGCTCATTTGCTGGTGCAGATACCGATTGATACCGCTGCAATCCCGGCACCCACTCCGATGGGCCGGCCTTCACCCGATCAGCGGCCTCTTGCCGCCATAGACCTCTTCATAGTGCCGCTTCAGCCGGACCAGCGCGATGCGCAACACGATCTTGCCCGACCGCGCCGACCAGCCCATGCGCTTTTCGGCGATCTCCAGCCCTTCGAGAAAGCAGCAGCAGCGCAGCACCACGTCGCCCAGCCCCGGCCCGAGGTCGCGCAGCGCCGCCGCCACCCGGCCGCGCGCCGCCGACGGACCCTGCGCCGGCCCGGCCGCCCCCTGAAATGCCCCGCGATCCGAGCCGGTCATGAAGCGGTCCCAGTTCTGCGCGACCCGCGGCCCCATCTGCGCCAGTTCGAAATCCTCGCGCAGGCGTTCGCCAGCCGCCACCAGGTCCGGTTCCAGGAACAGCTTGCCATCCTTGTCGCGCCGCCGCGCCAGCGCGGCGAAGGGGCTTTCGGCCAGGTTGTAGCGCATCCGCCGCGGTTCCGCCGCATCAGATTCCATCACATTCCGCTCGTCCCATTCGCGGTGCTGGGCAGCAAAGACGGTGCCGGCCTCGGCCAGGCCCGGCTGGGCGGCCTGATCGCGGTCGAGGATGCGTTTCAGCGCCGCCCGGCCGGCCGGGGTGATCTCGTAGGTCGTCACCCGGCCGCTCGACTTGACCGCGATCCAGTCCTTCAGCGCAAAGGCCTGCGCCACGGCCCGTTCGACGACCGCAGTGCGCACCGTGCCCTTCAACACCGCCGCCCGGTCCATGTCCTGTGCCACCGCCAGAATCGCCCCGGGTTCGCACAGGCGGCGCAGGATGCGGCGAGCCTCGCGGGTCAGCGTTGCGGCGTCGGGTTGTGCGGCCAGGGGCGCGCGGATCGGTGCGGACATGGGCGATGGTTCCTTTTCAGTTGAAGCCGGTGCGGGCGGCGCGGCAACGACGCCCTGTTCAAGGATGCAAAGTGCGGCGTCGACCAGCGGGTCGTCGCGGCGCAGTTCGAAAGCGCGGATGCGGCGCAGAATGGTCGAGGCATGAACCCCTTCGGCCCGCGCCAGATCGCGGATCGACTGGCCGCTGCGGACGTGGGCCAAATACAGCCGCGCCTCGTCCGGCAGCCAGACGGGCCAATCCGCCGGCATCAGCGCCTGGATTTTCATGGACACTCCGTTGCATGCAGCCCTGCGGGGGTGCGGTCGTTAAAATTCTATGCAACCGTGAGTTGCATTTCTTACCTGTCCGTTAACCAGCGGACCGATCCTGAGAATTCTTGATAAATTATAAATTTCCCTGAAAGAAACGCGCGCCAGTATGGCCAATTCTGCAACAGCGGCAAAACCATGCGCATCTTGTGGTTGAATTACGCCAGGAGACTGCCATGACCGACCTCGTCCAGATCATCACCGGCCTTCGCCGCCCCCAGCTTCTGATCCGCGCGGCGCGGGCGGGACAGGCCGACTATAACCGGACGCGCGATCTGAAGCGGCTCATGCGGGTGCAGGCGGCGCCCGCGCCCGACAAGGCGCTGCCGCTGCTGCTGGAGGAGGAGGGCCGGCTGGAGGAGATCCGCCAGAAGGGCGACGCGGCCTATTCCTTCGTCCGCCACATCGACCTTCTGATCGCGATGATGGCCGAGGCACGGCTTCTGCCGCGCCGCGATTCAACCCCGGCCTGAACGGGGCCGGAAAGAAAAAGGGCCGCTCGCGCGGCCCTTCCCTTACATGAAGGCGTCGGGCATCGACGCCTTTTTCTTGGCCACATATTCGGCCAGCGCCTCTTCGACGCCGGGATCAATCGCCGGCTTCTGGTAGTCGCCCAACAGCTTCGCCACCCGTTCGCGCGCGAGCTGCACGGTGTCGCGTTCGCCTTCCTCCTGCCAGGTCTCGAACGGCTTGTAGTCCAGAAGGTCGGTCCGCCAGAAGGCGGTCTTGAAGTTGGCCTGGGTGTGGTCGGTACCGAGATAGTGGGTCGCCTGCCCCGATCCGACATAGCGCAGCGCATCCATCGCCTGGCCGTTCTCGGACATGTCGATGCCTTCGGCGATCCGGTGCAGGATACCCAGCTGGTCGGCGTCCATCACGAACTTCTCGAACGAGGACACGAGGCCCCCCTCCAGCCAGCCGCAGGCATGCAGCATGAAGTTGACCCCGGCCAGAAGCCCCATGTTCAGGCTGTTGGCGCTCTCATAGGCCGCCTGCGCGTCGGGGAGTTTCGAGCCGCAGAAGGCCCCGGCCGACCGGTAGGGAACCCCCAGCCGCCGCACCAACTGGCCCGCGCCATAGGTGACAAGGCTCGCCTCGGGCGTCCCGAAGGTCGGCGCTCCCGACGCCATGTCGGTCGAGGTGACGAAGGCCCCGGCGATCACCGGCGCGCCCTTGCGGATCAACTGGCTGTAGGCGACGCCCGCCAGAACCTCGACCAGCACCTGGGTCAGCGTGCCGGCCACCGTCACCGGCGACATGGCGCCCCCAACGATGAAGGGCGAGATGATCGCCGCCTGGTTGGCGCGGGCATAGACTTCCAGCGCGCCCATCATGATCCCGTCGAAAGTCATCGGCGAGTTGATGTTGACGAGGCTGGTCATCACCGTCCGGCCGTTCAGCCCGCCGAACAGGATTTCCGACATCTCGACCGAATCCTGCGCCCGTTCCGGCGCGGTGACCGAGCCCATGTAGGGCTTGTCCGACAGCGTCATGTGGGCATGAAGCATGTCCAGGTGGCGCTTGTTCACCGGAATGTCGGTGGGTTCGCAGACCGTGCCGCCCGAATGGTGCAGCCACTTCGACATGTAGCCGAGCTTCACGAACTTGCGGAAGTCGTCGATGGTGGCATAGCGGCGGCCATTTTCGTCGCGCACGAAGGGTGGCCCGTAGACCGGCGCCAGCACCAGGCCGCGCCCGCCGACGGTGACGTTGCGTTCGGGGTTGCGGGCATGCTGCACGAACGAAGCTGGCGCGGTCTTGCACAGATGGCGGGCCAGGCCCTTGGGCAGGTGCACCCGTTCGCCCCTCACGTCGGCTCCGGCCGACTTCCACAGCTCCAGCGCCGCCGGGTTTTCCACGAAGTTGACGCCGATTTCCTCAAGGATCGTCTCGGCGTTCGCCTCGATGATCTGCAGCGCCTCTTCGTTCAGGATTTCGAGATTCGGGATGTTGCGCTCGATAAACTTGGCGGTCTCGAAATGCACGGCCGACCGTTCTGCCCGCCGTGCCGCGCCACCGCCCCTGGCCCTACGGCCCTGAACTTCCTCAGTCATGTCTCACGCTCCTGGAAAATCAATGTCCCCTTTTACCCGTTCGCCCCGCCTGTCCCGCGCGGTAAACGTCGCTTGGCGAGCAAAAACGACATCGGCGCATGTCGCGTTCCTTCCTGAAGTGGCCTTTCCGGCCGTGGCGGGAGCGCCCACCGGGGGCGGTGGAACGGCATCGCCCGGCCCGGATCGCGGTTGCATCAATCGAAATCCGCGATGGAGGCCGAGCGCGAGGCTGTCGCTTCGCGCGCCCGGCCGCGGTTTCAGCTTGCCCCGGCCGTGCGCCCAGCCCACGACGGCCCCTTCCAGCCGCGCCGGAGGGCGCGGCGGCCTCCGGCAGGGATATTTCAGGACAGAAAGTGACCGCCCCCACTTTCTGTCGATAAATATCCCGGGGTCCGGGGCAGAGCCCCGGTGGTGTGCCCTGATCGGTCCGGGCACCACGAACGCTGCCCGGCGATGCTTCGGATGGATGTGGTCTCACGCTAAAGAACCCGTTCGAGCGCCGCGATCAGCCGGTCGACATCCTCGCCCGACGTATAGTGAACCATCGACAGCCGCAGCACGCCGCGGGCCGGATCCACGCCCATCGCCTCCAGCGGGCGCACTGCGTAGAAATCGCCGGCCCAGCAGTTGATCCCGTCGCGCGCCAAGGCCTCGGACACCGGCTCGGCCGGCCGGTCCAGCGCCACGGCCACCGTCGGCGCGCGCCGGTCCGCATCGCGCGGCCCGATCAGGCGCAGGTCGTTGCGGGCCGCCAGATAGTCGAGGAGCGGCTGGCACAGTGCGGTCTCGTGGGCGCGGATCAGATCGTGCACCGCCGCGCCTCGCCGCGCCGCGTTCGGCTCAGGCGGGAAGTGATGGGCGTGCAGGGCGTCGAAATAGTCGGCGATCCCGGCGGCGGCGGCGACCTGGGCATGGTCCGGTCCGGCCGGGGTGAAACGCTTGTAAAGCGTGCTGCCGTTGAAATAGTGGCCCTGGTTGGCCAGCCCCATGCCGAAGCCTTCGCGGATGACCATGATCCCCTGATGGGGGCCATAGACCTTGTAGGCCGAGAACAGATAGACGTCCGCCCCCAGCGCGCCGACGTCAGGCAGGCCGTGCGGGGCGTAGCTGACCCCGTCGACGCAGGCCGCCGCCCCCGCCTTGTGGACCATCTCGACGATCCCGGCCACCGGGTTGATCTCGGCCACCACGTTGGAACAATGCGGAAAGCACACCAGCCGCACCCGCCCGTCCGCCAGCAGCGGCGCCAGCGTTTCGGGGTCGAGATGGCCGGTCTCGGGGTCGATCCGCCATTCGCGCACCTCGATCCCGTCGGCCGCCAGCCGCCGCCAGGGGCCGGAGTTGGCCTCATGGTCCTGGTTGGTGACGACGATCGCGGCGCCGGGCTTCAGGGTCTGGCGCATCGCCTGGGCCAGCACATAGGTGTTGGCGGTGGTCGAGGGGCCGAAGCTGACCTCGTGGGTCGCCACCCCCATCATCGCCGCCAGCCGCGCCCGCGCCTCGTCCATCTCGGCCCCGCCGGCCTGCGCCGCCGCATAAGGCGCATAGGGCTGCACCTTGCGTTCGCGGTAAAAACGGGTCAGCCGGTCGATCACCGGACCGCAGGCATAGGAGCCGCCGGCATTTTCAAAAAACGCCTGGTCCTTCAGGCCCGCCACGGCAAAGGCGGGAAACTGGCTGCGCACGAATGTCAGGTCAAGCTTGGTCACGGGGCAATCCTCCTTGCGATCTTCCTCAACTCCGGCGGCGACCTGCCCTTCGCATGTGCCCCGCAGGCATGGCAGGTCTTCCAGCCGAGCCGGGAAGTCCTTCCGGGAAAGGCCGTCCGGCAGACCCGGCGCGCCGCAAAGGGACATCCCGCCGAGTCGCCGAAGTGATAGCGCGCCCGCGCCCGCATGGAAAGCGCGTCCCCGGCGAAGGCCCGCCGGAACGTGATCGACGAACGGCTTGCTTTTTATCAAGCCTCGGTTAAACTTTGATCAAAATATCCTGGGGAGGATCATCATGAAATTCTGCACGGGCCTTGCAGCCCTGAGTGTCGTTGCGGCCCTTGCCCTGCCAGCCCGGGCCGACGACCCCGGCCTGGTGGTGCTCGACTGGGCCGGGCTCGACATCGAGGGGGCCTATGCCCAGTACAAGGAAAAGAACGGCGACAAGCCGACCTATGCCTTCTTCGGATCGGACGACGAGGCGTTCCAGAAGCTGGCGTCGGGCTTTACCGCCGACGTGGTCGAACCCTGTTCGCAGATGGTGCAGAAATACCGCGACGCCGGGCTGATCGTGCCCTGGGATCCCAAGCGCATCCCCGACCTGAAGGACGTGGACCCGAGGTTCCTGAAATCCAGGGTCTTTCAGGATGACAAGGGCCTGTGGTTCATTCCGACCAACTGGGGGGTGACGGCGGTCGCCTACAACACCAAGGAGGTCCCGGCGGCGGATGTTTCGACGCTGCAGGTCTTTGCCGATCCGAAATATGCCGGGCGCATCTCGCTGCCCAACTCGTCCGACGACGTCTGGGCGCTGGCCTATCTCGCCACCGGCGTGACCAGTTGGGACCACATCAGCGACGACCAGTTCAAGGCGGCGGCCGACTGGCTGCGCAAGGTCCATCCCAACGTGCGCGCCTACTGGAACGATTCGGCCGAACTGCAGCAGCTGATGGCCTCGGGCGAGGTGCTGGTCGCCTGGTCGTGGAACGACACGGTCGCCGGGCTGAAGGCCCAGGGCTTCCCGGCGGCGCTGGAACGCAGCCCGAAGGAAGGCTCGTCGGACTGGCTTTGCGGCTATGTCAAAGCCAAGAACGGCCAGGGCCAGGAACAGAAGGCCTACGATTTCATCAACTCGTGGCTCCGGCCCGAGGTCGCCCCGGCGCTGGTCGCGGCGCTTGGCTATGGCCATACCAACAAGGCCGGCATGGCGATGGTGGACCCCAAGGCGCTGGACGACGCGGGGCTCGGCCCGGTCCATGCGCCGATCTTTTCGCAGACCCCGAAGGATCCGGCCCTGCATGAACACCAGCTGGCCGAATTCGAGAAGATCAAGGCCGGGTTCTGATCCGCCTGCCCCGCCTGCCGCCCCGTCCTGCCCACCAAATGGGCGGTTGCCGGGACCGGGCGGAAGGCGGGGCAGAAAACTTGCGCCACCGCCGCCGGCGGCGCTTGAACTGCCGGATCGGCTGCGCTTAGCTGGCGCCAGACCGTCCGGTCCCCCGCCGCCCCCGCGCGGCCAACCTGTTGGGAGAAGTGATGACACGTCATACCCTGTTCGCCGCCGCCGCGGCGCTGCTGATCGCCTTGCCGGCCCATGCCGACGACAAGGATCTGCTGGTCCTCGACTGGGCCGGCTTCGATGTGCAAGGGCTCTGGCAGGCCTACAAGGACAAGAACGGCGACAAGCCGACCTATGCCTTCTTCGGCTCGGACGACGAGGCGTTCCAGAAAGTGTCGTCGGGCTTCAAGGCCGACGTGGTGCACCCCTGCGCGCAGATGGTGTCGAAATACCGCGAGGCCAACCTGATCGAGCCGTGGGACGTCTCGAAGATCCCCGAGTTCAAGAACATCAACCCGAAATTCCTGAACTCTAAGGTGTTCCAGGATGACAAGGGCGTCTGGTACATCCCGACCGACTGGGGCGTGACCGCCATCGCCTACAACACCAAGGAAGTGCCCGAGGCCGACGTCAAGACCCTGCAGGTCTTCGCCGATCCCAAGTACGCCGGCCGCGTGTCGCTGCCCAACTCGTCCGACGACGTCTGGGCGCTGGCCTATCTCGCCACCGGCGTCACCGACTGGACCAACATCACCGACGCCCAGTTCAAGGCCGCCGCCGACTGGCTGCGCAAGGTCCATCCCAACGTCCGCTCCTACTGGAACGATTCCGCCGAGATGAGCCAGATCATGGCCTCGGGCGAGGTGCTGATCGCCTGGTCGTGGAACGACGGGGTGAACTACCTGAAGAAGGACAACTTCCCGGTGGGCTTCGAGCGCGCGCCGACCGAAGGCATCTCGACCTGGTTCTGCGGCCTCGTCAACATGAAGGACGGGCCGGGCAAGGAAGAAAAGGCCTATGACTATGTGAATTCGTGGCTGCGCAACGATGCCGCCCCGGCGCTGGTCGATGCGATCGGCTATGGCCATTCCAACGTCGAGGCGATGAAGGCAATGGACCAGAAGGTGCTGGACGACGCCGGTCTCGGCGCCATCTCGGTGCCGATCCTCGCGCAGGTGCCGAACTCCAACGAGCTGCGCCAGAAGGAACTGGACGAGTTCGAAAAGATCAAGGCCGGATTCTGATCCGCCCGCCCCGGTCCTGACATCAGCCGCCGCCCGGAAACGGGCGGCGGTTTCGCTTTGGCGGCGGGCGTGACCGCTTGCCCCGGCCGCGCCGCGCCTCTAGGGTCGGCCAATGACCGCCCGCCGCCTCCCTGCCTCGCCCAACATCCAGGGCATTTTCCTGAACCTTTCCGCGATCTTCATCTTTTCGATGATGGACGCGCTGGCCAAGCATCTGGTCCAGTCCAACTATCCGGCGCTTCAGGTCGTGTGGACACGCTATGTAGGCCAGACGCTGATCCTGTCGGTCCTGATCGCGCCGCGCGCGGCCCACCTGCTGGCCACCCGCCACCCGCTCTTCCAGGCGGCGCGGTCGGTGGCGCAGTTTGGCGCCTCGGCCTTCTTCTTCCTGTCGCTCGGCAAGATCGAACTGGCCTCGGCCACAACACTGGCCGATCTCAGCCCGTTGCTGATCACGCTCGGCGCCGCGCTGTTTCTGGGCGAAAGCATCGGCCCGCGGCGGCTGATCGCCATCGCCATCGCCATCGCCGGGGCGCTTCTGGTGATCCGGCCGGGGTCGGACATCTTTTCGCCCGCCGCACTTCTGCCGCTGGCCTGCGCCTGCTCCTTCGCGACCTTCGCGCTCCTGACCCGGGCGATGGGGCCGGGCGAAGGGCTGCTG
Organism: Paracoccaceae bacterium; assembly: GCA_046348855.1. Taxonomy (GTDB): domain Bacteria; phylum Pseudomonadota; class Alphaproteobacteria; order Rhodobacterales; family Rhodobacteraceae; genus TMP-24. The sequence goes on from JAXMDK010000003.1 coordinate 66,379, forward strand.
ACCTCGCTCTTCTATGCGGCGCTTTTCGGCACGCTCATCACCAGCGCAATCCTGCCCTTCATCTGGGTGCCGGTCGCGATGGGGGATCTGTGGGCCTTCGTCCTGATCGGGCTTCTGGGCACGCTGGCGCAGGTCTGCCTGATCCGCGCCTACGCCCGCGCCTCGGCCGCCGCCATCGCCCCGTTCGGCTATTCCGGCATTCTCTTCGCCACCATCTGGGGGCTGGTCTTTTTCGGCGAATGGCCCGACCGGCTGACCATCCTGGGTGCGCTTGTGATCGTGGGCGCAGGTCTTTATGTCTGGCACCGAGAGGCGCGCGCCGCTTCGTGAAGGACGGGTGACGGGCGGCCGATGCCACGCGAGCGGACCGAGGATCAGAAGCGCACCGACTGGGCGGTCAATCTTGGCCTTCGTGCCCTGATCTGGCTGGCGCTGATCCTGCCCTACGGCTGGCGGGTGCCGCTGATGGGCTGGCTCAGCCGCCGCATCGTCGCGCCGCTGGCCGGCTATCGCCGGCGGGCGCTGGCGCATCTGGCGATGATCCTTCCCGACCTGCCCGAGGCCGAGCGCATCCGCATCGCCGACGAATGCTGCGACAATGCCGGCCGCACCCTGATCGAGAACTATTCGACGCGCGGCTTCCTGATCCGGCTGCGCCGGGCGCCGGTCGGCGGCGAGGGGCTGGCCGCGCTTCAGGCCGCGCAGGCGGCGGGGCGGCCGGTGGTGCTGGTCTCGGGCCATTTCGGCAACTACGAGGCGGCGCGCGCCGCGCTGGTCGGGCGCGGCTACCAAATCGGCGGGCTCTACCGGCCGATGGCCAACGCCTATTTCAACGCCCACTATGTGCGCACGATGGAGGCGTTCGGCGGCCCGGTCTTTCCCCAGGGCCGCCAGGGCACGGCGGGCTTCGTCCGCCACCTGAAGGCGGGGGGGCTGCTGGTCCTGCTGTTCGATCAGCATGTGGTCGGCGCCGACCGCCTGCCCTTCATGGGCCAGCAGGTGCGCACCGCCACCTCGGCGGCGGAACTGGCGCTGCGCTATGGCGCCGACCTCATCCCCTTCTATGCGACCCGCCGCCCCGACGGGCTGGATTTCGACATCGAACTGGAGGCCCCGGTTCCGCACAGCGATCCGGTGACGATGACGATCCAGATGAACCAGAGCTTGGAGGCGCGCGTCCGCGCCCATCCCGGCCAGTGGTTCTGGATTCATCGCCGGTGGAAGTAGGGGGGCGATCTACCGGGCAAGATCACATCGAATCGAAGCTTCCCGGGGCCGGTTTTCCCTTCCCGGACCGATCAGGTGACTCGCCAGTGGCGCGTCACCCGGTCTGGTTGGCCGAAGCGCAAGCGCAGGCCAAGGGGGGTTAAGCCGTCGCCAACGTTCATGCACGAACGGCACCCGCCCAGGTGGGGGCAAAGCCCCCGCCGCCCGGAGGGGGGGCTGGCCGTGCGCTTGGCGCATGGCCCGGGCAGGCTGAAATCAATCACCAACTGCGCGACGCAACGGCCTCGCGCTCATTCGCAGCAGTAGAATCCAAGTTGTGCGACTGCGATCTACCGCGCCAGCGCCGCCGCCAGAATCCGGCCCGGCCCCTCTTCCTGGATCAGCACCACCGCCGGCTGGTCGCCATCGGACCGCACTTCCAGTTCCAGCGGGCTCTGCCCGTCCCAGCGGCCGATCTCGCGCCAGCTGGTGACGGTGTTGGCATAGGTGATGACCTGGCCGGCGTTCTCGCCGCGGTCGATGGCGACGGTGGCGCGCGGCAGATAGCGCACCAGTTCCACCACCACCGGCCCGTCAAGGCCGGGCACCGCCGGGGCGCGCACGGTCAGCGAAGCGCCGTCGCGGCTCAACTGCAGGTCGGGTGCGTCCGCGCCTCCGGCCGGCTCCAGCACCTCGGCCAGCGCCGCGGCATCGCTGCCGACGATCATGTCCTTGCCGTTGACCACCATCTGCGGCGTGTAGATCATCTTTTCGCCCGCCGCCCGCGCATAGTCGCGCTGGCGTTCGGCAAAGGCCGGATCGCCGAACGTATCCTTCCAGCCGATATAGTCCCAATAGTCGACATGCAGCGCCAGGGCGATCACCTCGGGACGGGCGGCCAGCTGTTCCAGCAGCGCATCTGCCGGCGGGCAGGACGAACAGCCCTCGGAGGTGTAAAGCTCGACAACCGCCGGGCGCTCGACCGACTGCGCCCACAGCGGCCCGCCGGCCGGGGCCACGGCGAACAGAAGCGGCAGCAGTAGGGATTTCATCGAAGCGTGACCCGTTCTTCTCAGGGTCGGTGGCGGCCCTGCCAAACCCTAGCCCGTCGCCGGGCCTTTCGCCAATCAAGCCTGTTGGCGACGCCCGCAAGTTTCCGTGACACCGCCGGGCATTATTGCATACCACGGGATACTGTGGCATACAACGGCGCAGACCCCACTTGATCCAGCCCGGTTCATCGGGCATTAGCCTCTGGCCGCTATCACGGCCCGCCGGAAGGGAGACCGCCATGACCGTCATCACCGGAACCGATACCGCCCGCACCCGCCGCACGCTGAAGGCCGGCGCCGCATCGGTCGACTATTATTCGATTGCCGCCGCGCAGGCAGCGGGCCTGGGCGATTTCTCGCGCCTGCCGGCCGCGCTGAAGGTCGTTCTGGAAAACATGCTGCGGTTCGAGGATGGCGGGCGCACCGTGTCGGTCGACGACATCCGCGCCTTTGCCGACTGGGCCAAGGCCGGCGGTCGCAATCCCCGCGAAATCGCCTATCGCCCGGCCCGCGTGCTGATGCAGGATTTCACCGGCGTTCCGGCGGTGGTGGACCTTGCCGCCATGCGCGACGGGATTCTGGGGCTCAAGGGATCGGCCGCCCGGATCAACCCTCTGGTGCCGGTCGATCTGGTCATCGACCATTCGGTGATGATCGACGAATTCGGCAACCCCCGCGCCTTCCAGAAGAATGTCGACCTGGAATACGAACGCAACATGGAACGCTATGTGTTCCTGAAATGGGGGCAGAAGGCCTTCCGCAACTTCCGCGTGGTGCCGCCGGGCACCGGCATCTGCCATCAGGTCAACCTTGAATACCTGGCCCAGACGATCTGGACCGACAAGGACCAGAACGGGGTCGAGGTCGCCTATCCCGACACGCTGGTCGGCACTGACAGCCACACCACGATGGTCAACGGCCTGGCCGTGCTCGGCTGGGGCGTCGGCGGGATCGAGGCCGAGGCCGCGATGCTCGGCCAGCCGGTTTCGATGCTGATCCCCGAGGTGGTGGGCTTCAAACTGACCGGCCACATGATGGAAGGTACCACCGCCACCGACCTGGTGCTGAAGGTCGTGCAGATGCTGCGCAAGCATGGCGTGGTGAACAAGTTCGTCGAATTCTACGGGCCGGGCCTCGACCATCTGCCGCTCGCCGACCGCGCCACCATCGCCAACATGGCCCCGGAATATGGCGCGACCTGCGGCTTCTTCCCGATCGACGCAGAAACGCTGCGCTACCTGCGCCAGACCGGGCGCGAGGAATCGCGCATCGCACTGGTCGAAGCCTATGCCAAGGAAAACGGCCTGTGGCGCGGACCCGACTATGATCCGGTCTACAGCTCGACCCTGCAACTCGACATGGCCGAGATCGTGCCCGCCATTTCCGGGCCGAAGCGGCCGCAGGACTATACGCCGCTGAACCTCGCCGCCAAGGACTTCTACCGGGTGGTCGCCGACTACCGTGGCACAGACGCCAGCATCGCCGCCAAGGACATGGGCAGCGAAGGGCCGAACCACACTGCCACGACCGACGTGCGCAAGACGGCGAAGGTCGCCGGACAGGACTATCGGCTGCGGGACGGCTCGGTGGTGATCGCCTCGATCACCTCCTGCACCAACACCTCGAACCCCTATGTGCTGATCGGCGCCGGGCTGCTGGCACGCAAGGCGCGGGCGGCGGGGCTGACGCGCAAGCCGTGGGTGAAGACCTCGCTCGCGCCCGGATCGCAGGTCGTGTCGGAATACCTGAGCGCCGCCGGGTTGCAGGAAGACCTCGACGCCATCGGCTTCAACCTGGTGGGCTACGGCTGCACCACCTGCATCGGCAACTCCGGCCCACTGCAGCCCGAGATTTCCGCGGCCATCGCCGAAAGCGACCTGGTGGCGGCGGCCGTCCTGTCCGGCAACCGCAACTTCGAGGGCCGCATCAGCCCGGACGTGCGCGCCAACTACCTCGCCTCGCCGCCCCTGGTCGTGGCATATGCGCTGGCCGGCGACATGAACATCGACCTGACCAGCGAACCCCTTGGCACCGGCAAGGACGGCAAGCCGGTCTATCTCAAGGACATCTGGCCGACGAACAAGGAAATCGCCGAACTGGTCCACACCACCGTCACCCGTGCCGCCTTCCAGAAGAAATATGCCGACGTCTTCAAGGGCGACGCCAAATGGCAGGGCGTGAAGGTCACGGAATCGGAAACCTACGACTGGCCGGCAAGCTCGACCTATATCCAGAACCCGCCCTACTTCCGTGGCATGGCCCGGACCAAGGGCGCGATCAGGAACATCGACGGCGCCCGGCTTCTGGGCATTTTCGGCGACATGATCACCACCGACCACATCAGCCCCGCCGGTTCGTTCAAGCCCGCCACCCCGGCCGGCAAATACCTGACCGAACATGGCGTGGCCCCGGCCGACTTCAACAGCTATGGCTCGCGGCGCGGCAACCATGAAGTGATGATGCGCGGCACCTTCGCCAACATCCGCATCAGGAACGAGATGCTGGACGGGGTCGAGGGCGGCTATACGCTCGGCCCCGACGGCAAGCAGACCTCGATCTACGACGCCTCGATGGCCTATCAGGCGGCCGGCGTACCGCTGATCGTGGTGGGCGGCATCGAATATGGCGCCGGCTCCAGCCGCGACTGGGCGGCCAAGGGCACCAACTTGCTGGGGGTCAAGGCGGTGATCGCCGAAAGCTTCGAGCGCATCCATCGGTCGAACCTGGTCGGCATGGGCGTCATCCCGTTCGAGTTCACCGGCGGCGACAATCGCAAGACGCTGGGGCTGAAGGGCGACGAGGTGCTGTCGATCCACGGCCTCGCCGGCGGGCTGAAACCCCTGTCGCTGGTGCCCTGCACCATCCGGCGGGCGGATGGCAGCGAAACCACCATCCAGATCAAGTGCCGCATCGATACCGAGGTCGAGATCGAGTATGTCGAGCATGGCGGCGTGCTGCATTATGTGCTGAGGAACCTGGCCCACGGCTGAGCTTGCCCGGCGCGCACATTCAGGGGCCCCGGCCGGCTGCCGGGGCCTTTCGCATTCCGGCGGCAGCCCAGAGCCGCCTCAGGCGTTGCAGAATGGCGGAATCACCCCCGCGATTTGCAATATCCGGGCCTCGGCGGCGGGCCGTTTGGTAAACGATCCCCGGTCCCCGGCAGCCCCCGAGCCCCGCCGAATCTGGGCCGTTAGCCCTAAACCTGTCTAAAAGTTAGCAACCCGGGCAGAGGCTGAAACAATGATTTTCAACCCTCGGCATGCACTCTCAACCATGAACGCTTGGGCCGCAAACCGCCCTGGGTTATAGTCAATTCATCAGAACGATACCGATTGAACGAAGAATTTCAGACGCCGCGGACGCCGATGCGGGGGATTGCTTCCCGGGGCCAGGTGGCAGGTTGGTGACAGGATCGCCGGATTGTGCGGCGGTCGACATAGGCAGATGCAGCGAGCATTTCCGTCGCAGGACACTGTTCCAGAGAACGCCCCGCCCCGCCGGTCGGGGCGTTTTCCGTTGTGGACCCGGCCCGATACTGGCGGTAACGCCCGGCGAATCCCCCCCTGCCAGGCCGCGCCAGAATGGAAGGTGGCCACGGCCGCTGCACCGCACGTCAAAGCGACGATGATGCCAATATCCGGCCGAAACCGCCAAAACCTGTCTAAAAGTTAGCAACCCTGAAAGAGGCTGAAACAATGATTTTCACGCCACTACCAGCATTTCGGCCCTGCGGCGCTTGGGCGGAAAGCCGACCTGCGGTATAGTCATTTCATACAGAACGATACAGATTGAACGAAACTTTTCAGATGCTGCCGACGCCGAGAAAGGGGATTTGCCCCAGGGCTAGGTGGCGAATTGGTCAAGGGATCGCAGGCAGTTTGACGCGATCGGCTTTACAGGACACGGCGACAATTCCCGTCGCACGACGCAACTCCAGAGAACGCCCCGCCCCGCCGGTCGGGGCGTTTTCTGTTTGGGGGCGGCGGCAGACCTGCCCCCCTCCTGGTGCCCCCCGCGAATCCCCGCCTGAACCCCGGGCCGAGCAAGCCCCGCCGTTTCCGGTCGGCACCTGCTCCAGCAAGGCCCGAACCCGCCCGGCACCGCCATTTACCCCGAAAACCTGTCTAAAAGTTAGCAACCCCGAGAGAGCCTGAAACAATGTATTTCACGCCCCCCGCTCGCGAGAGCCATTATTTTCATTCAGTTTTTTCGTGATTCACGTTACATTAAGATCATTGGAAGATGCGCTTAGTAGTAACGATTGAACGGTTAGCCTGGATCGGAATGCGGGCTTGGCCCCGTGGATACGGGCAAGGATTGAACGGTAGCCGGCACCCTTTGTCGGTATTTTTTGGAAGAGGTGGTATTGCCCGCCGCAGACCAAGAGCTGCAGAGAACGCCCCGTCCCGCCGGTCGGGGCGTTTTCTCTTGAACGAGCGCGCTCCAAGAAAAAAGAAACCGACCACCGCCGTTTGCAAACGCCGGAAGCCGATCAGGAAAACCCAATGATGAAACGCCTTTATTCCAGCTTCTATTGCCCGAGCATGCCCTGGTTCGAACTCCTCGGCTTTGCCCTGCTGATCCTTGTCGGCCACCACCACTAGGCCAGCGCGGGCCTAGCCGCCCGCGGACGCCTGCGCCAGCGCCGGACGGATCGTGTTGTCGATCACGTCCTGGGTCAGCGGGCCGGGGAAGCGCAGGATGACCTTGCCCTTCCCGTCCAGCACAAAGCTTTCCGGCACACCATAGATGCCCCAGTCGATGCCCATGCGGCCCGACTGGTCGGCGCCGATCTTGGCATAGGGACTGCCCAGTTCGGCCAGGAACGCCTGGGCATCCTCGGGCTTGTCCTTGTAGTTCACGCCCAGGACGGTCACGCCGTTGGCCTTCAGCTTCAGCAGGTTGGGATGCTCGGCCCGGCAGGGCGCGCACCAGCTGGCCCAGAAATTCACGATCTTGACCGTTCCGTCCGACAGGTCGGCTGCCTGTATCGGGGTCTGGCCCTCCAGCGCCGTCACCTCGACCGGCCCGGCCGCATGGCCCTCCAGCATCGACGGCAGCTGGTCGGGGTGGGCGCGGTTCATGCCCCACAGGAACAGGCCGGCGAGCGCCGCGAACAGGACCGGCGGCGCGATCATCAGCGGCGACAGCCTAGCCATTGCGGGCGGCCTTCCGTTCCTGCGCCTCGAGCGCGCGGCGCACCTGCCGCGACCGCCACAGGGACATGCCCACCAGACCAGCGAGCAGAACCAGCGTCACCGCCCAGGCCGACAGGACCGTGGCCGCGTATTTTCCCAGATCAGGCGTCATTCCATCCTTTCCCGCGCCAAGAGCGCATTCAGCCGCCGGGCGCGGATTTCCGTCCGGGTACGCAGCAGCACCAGCGTCAGGAACAGAAGCACGAACCCCGCGATAGACACCCACAGCGGCCAAGCATAGACATCGGCCACGTGCTGGGCCCTGTCAACCGACAGGCTCGCCCCCTGATGCAGGCCCTGCGCCCAGAAATAGACGGCATAGCGGCTGAGAAAGGCGAAGACCGAACCGACCAGGCACAGGACCGAGGTCAGGTCCGCCGCCGCGTCGGGGTTCTCGATCGCCGCCCACAGCGCAACATAGCCCAGGTAGAACAGGAACAGGATCAGGAACGAGGTCAGCCGCGGATCCCAGGCCCACCAGGTGCCCCACATGGGCTGCCCCCAGATCGCGCCGGTAAAAAGCGCGATCAGCGTCATCACCATGCCGACCGGCGCCGCCGCGCGCGCCGCCAGCGCCGAGACGTGGTGGCGGCGGATCAGCCAGATCAGCGAGGTGACCAGCATCATCCCCCAGGCGTTGATGGCGACAAAGGCCGCGGGCACATGGATATAGATGATCTTCACCGTCGAGCCGAAACGGTCGGCATCCGGCGTGAAGAAGAATCCCCAGACCAGCCCCGTCAGCAGCGTCAGCGCCGACAGGACAGTGATCCAGGGCAGAAGCCGCCCTGAAGTGTCCATGAATTTCTTGGGATTTGCGTATTCCCAGATCGACATTGCCTGTTTCCTGTGTCTCTGGCCCTGATAGCACACTGCCGCTCAGCGCAGATTGACGCGGATTGACGCAGCAGCGGCATAGGGCAAGGCAGCGGCCGTGGCGAGCGTTATTGCGCCCAGCATCAGCAGGACCGACCCCGCCGCCAGCCCCCCGGCCCCGCGCCGGGCAACCTCGGCACCGAAGATCAGCGTCGGCACATACAGCGGCAAGACCAGCAGCGACAGGATCAACCCGCCGCGCTTCAACCCAACCGTCAAGGCCGCACCGAACGCCCCGATCACCGACAGGGCCGGCGTACCGACCAGCAGCGACAGAACCAGCCAGCCGTAGCCCGGCCCCGACAGGTTCAGCAGCACCCCCAGGACCGGCGCCATCAGCGTCAGCGGCAGCCCGGTGGTCAGCCAGTGGGCGCCGGCCTTGGCCGCCACCACGCCTTCCATCGGAACCGGCGCCGCGGCCAGCGCGTCGAGCGTCCCGTCCTCCCAGTCCAGCTGGAACATCCGGTCGAGCGACAGGAGCGAGGCGAGAAGCGCGCCCACCCACAGGATGCCGGGGGCAATGGTCGCCAGCCCGGCGCGGTCTGGCCCGACGCCGAAGGCGACCAGCACCGTCAGGATCAGGAAGAAGGCCAGGCTCAGCCCGAAGCCGCCGCCGGCGCGGACGGCCAGCCGCAGGTCGCGGATCAGGATCGCACGCATGGGCTACCCTCCTTGGGCGCTTGCGCCATGCTCCGACGGCGGATGCCTCCGGCGGGAGTATTTGGCCAAGGGAAAGGCCCGTTCACAGGAAAGCCTCGTCGAAGCCGGGCCGCGCGCCGGCCGCCGCCCGGGTTCCACCGGTGGCCCGGAAGGGTGTCAGGTCCAGCCGTACAGCCTCGGGCAGGCCGAGGTCGAGGTGGCTGGCGATCAGCGCAGCGCCGCCGCCCGCCAGATGGGCGCGCAGGACGCCGGCGAACAGCGCGACCGATGCGGCATCGAGCGACACGGTCGGTTCGTCCAGCAGCCACAGCCGCCGCCCGGTCAGCAAAAGCCGCGCGAGGCCCAGCCGCCGCCGCTGCCCGGCCGACAGGCTCTGCCCCGGCCGGTGCGCCAGGTCCGTCAGGTCCATCGCCGCCATCGCCGCCGCGACATCGCCCGCACCATGAATCCGCGCCCAGAAGGCCAGGTTTTCCGCAACCGTCAGCGTCGCCTTGACCGCGTCGGCATGGCCGGCAAAGGCCAGCTGGTCGGGTGGCAGGCCGATGGCCCCGCCGACCGGCGGCTGCAGCCCGGCGACGGTGCGCAGAAGCGTGCTCTTGCCCACGCCGTTCGGCCCCTGCAGCACCAGCGCCTGCCCCGGCCACAGCGTGAATGCCACCCCGGCCAGAATGGTGATGCCTCCGCGCGCGACCGCGAGATCGCAGACCTCCAGCGCCGGGGGGGTATGGTGCGCCTCTGCCATCTCAGACCGGGATCAGCGCCGCGCCGACCCGGCGTCCCTCGGCCAGCAGCATGTTCCAGGTGCGCGCCGCGGCGGGGCTGTCCATCGGTTCGACGCCAATGCCGGCAGCCTCCAGCGCCGCGACCAGCGCCGTGTCCGGGTAGGTCATCGCCCGGCCCATCCCCAGCAGCAGAACGTCCACCTGCCCGGCCAGCGCCAGAAGCGGCGCCCTATCGTCCCAGCCCGACCAGGGACGCGGCCCCTCGGGTGTCAGCAACAAAGGCCCGCGCCGCACCTTGCCTTCGATGCGGAAGAACCCCGGCCCATAGCCGTCGACCGGGCGGGCCGGGCCGGTATAGTCGATGTCGGCCAGCGCGATCATCGGCGGCCGGTCAGCCCTTGCCGGTGACGAACTGGGTGCCCTTCGGGCCCTTGTCGTCGGTCGGCTTCGTCCAGTCGCGCTTCACGCCGAGGTACAGCACGATGTTCTTGGCGACGTAGATCGACGAATAGGTGCCGAGGATGATCCCCAGGAAGATCGCAAAGACGAAGCTGCGGATCACGTCGCCGCCGAAGGCCAGCAGCGCCGCCAGCGAAATCAGCGTGGTGCCCGAGGTCATCAGCGTCCGCGACAGCGTTTCGTTCACCGACAGGTTCATCACGTCTCGCAAGGGCATGGTCTTGTATTTCATCAGGTTTTCCCTGAGCCGGTCGAACACGACCACCGTGTCGTTGATCGAATAGCCGAGGATGGTCAGAAGCGCGGCGATCGTCGTCAGGTCGAACTTCAGCCGGAACAGCGCGAAGATCCCCACCGTCACCACGACGTCATGGACCAGAGAGGCGACCGCGCCGATGGAGAACTGCCATTCGAACCGTAGCCAGATGTAGGCGCAGATCGCCGAGGTCGCGGCCAGAACCGACAGGATCGCCGACTTGATAAGCTCGCCCGACACTTTCGGACCCACGGTCTCGACCGAGGCGAACTTGACGTCCGGCGCCACCTTCTGCAGCGCGGCCTGCACCCGATCCACGGCCTCGGGGCTCAGCGCCTCCTGGCCGGCCTGGGCCTGGATGCGGATCTGGGCCACATGCTGGTCGGCGCGGAAGGTCGGGTCGAACACTTCGGTGATCGACACGTCGCCCATCTTCAGCCCTTCAAGCTGGGTGCGGTAGGCCGCAACGTCCACCGGCTGGGTGCTTTCGGTGCGGATCGTGGTCCCGCCCTTGAAGTCGATGCCGAAGCTGAGGCCCATGACGGCGACAAGGATGATCGACACGACCACCGCCACCGCCGACGCGCCGAAGGTCAGCGGGGCCCACTGGAAGAAGTCCCAGTTGGTCTTTTCGGGAACGAGTTTCAGACGCCAGCCCATGATTTTCCCTCAGACCTGAATGGTTTTCGGACGGCGCCAGCCGTACCAGGTCACGACCAGAAGCCGTGTGACGAAGACGGCCGAAAAGACCGAGGTGATGATGCCGATGGTCAGCGTGACGGCGAAGCCCTTGACCGGGCCGGAGCCGATGAAGAACAGGATCGCCGTCGAAATCAGCGAGGTCATGTTCGAATCGGTGATCGCCGACATCGCCTTTTCATAGCCGATCTCGATGGCGCGGGCCGGGCCGTGGCTGCGGCGCAATTCCTCGCGGATGCGTTCGTAGATCAGCACGTTCGCGTCGACCGCGACGCCCATCGTCAGCACGATCCCGGCGATGCCCGGCAGGGTCAGCGTCGCGCCGATCAGGCTGAGCACGGCAAAGATCATCGCCATGTTCAGCGCCAGCGCGATGACGGCGAGAAAACCGAAGAACCCGTAGGAGGCGATCATGAAGAAAGCCACCGCCACATAGCCCACCGCCGCCGCCAGCTTGCCCGCGTCGATCGAATCCTGCCCGAGTTCGGGCCCGATCGTGCGTTCCTCGAGGAAGGTCATGCTGGCCGGCAGCGCGCCGGCGCGCAAGAGCACCGCAAGGTTGGTGGAAGTCTCGACCGAGAAGTTGCCGGTGATGATCCCCGAGCCGCCGGGTATGGCCTGGTTGATGCGCGGGGCGGAAATCACCTTGCCGTCCAGCACGATGGCGAACAGCTGGCCGACGTTCTCGGCGGTGTAGTCGCCGAACTTGCGCGCGCCGGTCGGATCGAAGCGGAAGCCCACGGCGGGCTGCGAATTCTGGTCGAACTCGGGGCGGGCGTCGACCAGATCGTCGCCGGTCACCACCGCATTGTCCTCAAGAACGTAGTAGACGCCCTTTTCGTCCAGCGATGGCAGCAGCAGGTTGCCGGGGCCGGCGAGTTCATTGGGGTCGGTGGTGCGCTTGATCACCGGCTGGAAGGTCAGCTTGGCCGTGGTGCCGATCAGCGACTTCAGTTCGGCGGCCGAGCCGATGCCCGGCACCTGGATCAGGATGCGGTTCTCGCCCTCGCGCTGGATCGTCGGCTCGCGGGTGCCGACCTCGTCGACGCGGCGGCGGATGATCTCGAGGCTTTGCTGGATGGTGCGGCTGTCGGTCGCGGCGCGTTCCGCGTCCGAGAGCGTCATGGTCAGCGTGTTACCATCCGACTTGACCACATAATCCTTCTGCCCGACCCCGGTCAGGGTGATGACCGGACTCGACAGGCCATTAGCGATTTCCAGCGCCCTCGGCATCCCTTCGGGTTTTTCGATCTGCACGCGCAACTCGTCATCGGGGCCGGGCGCGCGGCGCACCCCCCCGACCGTGGCCCGTTCGGCGGTCAACGCCTTGCGCAATTCCGGCCAGAGGCTGTTCATCCGCGCCTTGTAGACATCGGCGACATGCACTTCGGCCAAAAGATGCGCGCCGCCCCGCAGGTCGAGCCCCAGGTTGACAACCTGTGACGGAGCCCAGGACGGCCAGCCAGCGCGGTCGGCGGCCAGTTCGGGCGTCTCGCCGTCCTTGGCGATCTTCGCAATCGCGTCATTGTGCCGTTCGACCCGCGGGTAGAACAGGTTCGGCGAGGCATAGAACAGGGCGAGCGCGCACAGGCCCCAGATAAAGATGCGCTTCCACAGGGCGATCTGCATGACGGCGGGCTATCTCAGTTGCTGTTCGCGGCGGGTTCGGTCTTCGACAGGACCTGGCTGATGGTGGTCTTGACCACCCGCACCTTGACGCCCTGCGCGATCTCGACCTCGATCTCCTTGGCGGCGTCGTCGCCGATCTTGGTGATCTTGCCGACGATGCCACCGCCGGTGACAACCGTATCGCCTCGCCGCAGCGCGCTCAGCGCGGCCTGATGTTCCTTCATCTTCTTCTGCTGCGGCCGGATCATGAAATAGTACATGATCGCAAAGACCAGGATCAGCGGCAGGAACTGGGCAGCGGCGAAACCGCCTGTGGCGCCTCCGGCGGCCTGGGCATAGGCGGGGGTCACGAACATCGGCACTTCCTTCGGACTGGCAGAGGGCGACGGCCCCCCGAAATTCTGGTCGCGCACCCTATCGCCGGGCACGGGCTAAGGCAAGGCGATGCGGGCGGGCTTTTACCCGGCCTGCCGTCGGGGTATGAAGGTGCCGGTCAGCGTGCCGGAAACGGCACATCCCCAGCCGATGCCGGACCGATGCCGACCTTGCTCCGAATTGCCCGCGTGCTTGCGCTTGCCGCTGCCTGCCCGTCCGTCGCCCCCGGCGCCGCCCCTGCCGCGCCGCCCACCGATCCGGCGCCCAACCCGGCGGCGGTCGGCTGGCTGGGCTATGGCGCCGCGCCCAAGCCCGGCACTGCCGGCTGTTCGGGTGTGCTCGTCGCCCCCGACCTGGTGGTGACCGCTGCCCATTGCCTGGTCGACGCCCGCTCTGGCCAGCCGCGCGACGCGGGCCGCCTGACCTTCGCCGCCGGCTGGCGCGACGGCCAGGCCGCCGGCAGCGCGAAGGGGCAGAGATCATCCTGCCCGCGGCGCGGCGGCTTCTGGACGGCGCCCTGCCCTATGACCTGGCGCTCCTGCGGCTTGCCCACCCGCTGGAGGCCGTCACGCCGCTGCCCCTGGCCCCCGACGCCGCACCCGCCGACGCGAGCCTGACCACGCTCGGCTACCCTCAGGCCGCCCCCGACCGCGCCCGGCGGCAGGACGATTGCCAGGTCCGGCTGGCGGCGCCGCCCGTCATCGGGCTCAGCTGCCACGCGGTCGGCGGCTTTTCCGGCGGCGCGGTGCTGCGCCAGGTCGGCAACGGCTGGCTGCTGCAGGGGGTGATGGTCGCCGAAGCCACCCGCAACCCCGCGTTCGGCGCGCTGGCCCTGGCGCTGCCCGACGATCTGGCGGCGCGGATCGACCGGCGATAGGCGGGCCTTTTTCCTGTTCACCGCGCGCGCCGAACCCGGTAAGGGATTTCCAATCCCCGCCAGGGACCGCCGAGAGGAGCCTCCATGCACGACATCCGCGCCATCCGCGACAATCCCGCCCTGTTCGACCGGCGGCTGACCCGCCGCCCGGCCAGCCGGCCCTGTCAGCGGAAATCTTGGCGATCGACGAGGCGCGGCGCGCGAAGATCCTCGCCGCCGAAACAATGCAGGCCCGGCAGAATGAGCTTTCTAAACAGTTCGCACCGGCGCCCGGAATCGGACCCGTGTCGGCACAGGATGAAGCGGATCGCCTTGCAGCGCCTGAACACAGATCGCAGAACTGAAGACGTCAATTAAGATCGCCGGACAGGAAGCCGCTGCCGAGGACGAACGCCTGCGCCAGCTGCTGCTGACCGTGCCCAACCTGCCGCTCGACGAAGTGCCCGACGGCAAGGACGAGGACGACAACAAGGAAATCCGCCGCTGGGGCCTGCCAGGGACTTTTCGTTCAACCCGCGCGAACATTTCGACATTCCCGGCGTCAAGGCCGGCATGGATTTCGAGACCGCCGCGAAACCGTCGGGCGCGCGCTTCGTGGTGCTGAAGGGCGCCGTCGCCCGGCTTCACCGCGCGCTCGCCCAGTTCATGCTGGACCTGCACACCACCGAACATGGCCTGACCGAGATGATCACCCCGGTCCTGGTCAAGGAAGAGGCGATGTATGGCACCAACCAGTTGCCGAAATTCGCCGAGGACAGCTATCAGACCACCAACGGCTGGTGGCTGATCCTGACCTCGGAAGTGACGCTGACCAACACCGTTGCCGGCGAGATCCTCGACGACGCTGCCCTGCCGATCCGCATGACCGCCCACACCCAGTGCTTTCGTTCCGAGGCCGGCAGCGCCGGCAAGGATACGGCCGGGATGCTGCGCCAGCACCAGTTCGAAAAGGTCGAGATGGTGTCGATCACCTCGCCCGCGACCTCGCTGGCCGAGCACGACCGCATGACCTGCTGCGCCGAGACGGTGCTGGAACGGCTGGGCCTGCCCTACCGGACCATCGTCCTGTGCACCGGCGACATGGGTTTCGGCGCGCAGAAGACCCATGACCTGGAAGTGTGGCTGCCGGGCCAGAACCGCTATCGGGAGATTTCCTCGGTCTCGGTCTGCGGCGATTTCCAGGCGCGGCGGATGAACGCCCGCTTCCGGCCGCAGGGTGGCGGCAAGCCCGAGTTCGTCCATACGCTGAACGGCTCGGGCCTCGCCGTCGGGCGCTGCCTGATCGCGGTGCTGGAAAACGGCCAGACCGAAGACGGCGGCGTCAACCTGCCGCAGGCGCTGTCGCCCTGGCTGGGCGGCAAGACCCGGCTGACGCCCGAAGGGGTTCTGGTCTGAGGGGGGGCGCGGCCCCCCCACCCCCGGGATATTTCCAGACAGAAAGTAAGCGGGCGCGCGCCCTACAGCTTGCGGTAATCCTCGCGCGCCTTGCCCTCGATGTGCTTCCTGAGCCGCGAGGGCGTATGGAACTTCTGGTCCTTGTAGGGATTCTTGTCGCCCTGGTCGCGGAAGGTCAGGCGGACCGGGGTGCCAGGCATGTCAAAGTCGGCGCGCAAGCCATTGACAAGATAGCGTGAATAGCTGTCCGGCAGCAGGTCGGCATGGTTGGTCATCACCACGAAGGCCGGCGGCCGGGTCTTGACCTGGGTCATGTAGCGCAACCGGATGCGGCGGCCGCCGGGGGCGGGCGGCGGATGAGCCTCGGTCATCGCGCCGAGCCACTGGTTCAGCCGCGCCGTCGGCACGCGGCGGTTCCAGACGTCATAGGCCTTGAGGATCGCCGCATGCAGCCGGTCGAGCCCCTTGCCGGTCTTGGCCGACACCGTGACCATCGGCGCGCCGCGCAGCTGCGGCAACAGCCGCTCGAACGCCTCGCGCAGTTCCTTCAGCTTTTCGGTCTTGTCCTCTTCGAGGTCCCATTTGTTGGCGGCGACCACCACCGCGCGGCCCTCGGTCTCGGCGAAGTCGGCGATGCGCAGGTCCTGCTGTTCGAAGGGGATGCCGACATCGAGAAGCACCACCACGACCTCGGCGAAGCGCACGGCACGCAAGCCATCGGAAACCGAAAGTTTCTCAAGCTTTTCTATGACTTTCGCCTTCTTCCTCATCCCGGCCGTGTCGAAGATGCGGATCGGCGTGCCCATGAAGTCGGCCCTGACCGAGATCGCGTCGCGGGTGATCCCGGCCTCGGGGCCGGTCAGAAGCCGGTCCTCGCCGATGATGCGGTTGATGAGCGTCGACTTGCCGGCGTTCGGCCGGCCGATCACCGCGATCTGCAGGGGCTTTGCCTCGGTCGGAACCGGCGTCGCGCCCTCCTCGTCGTCCTCGGCCACGTCGACATCGACCTCGGGCGCGTCGGCGCGGACGCGTTCGGCGAAGGCGTCGGCGTGCGGGCGCAGAAGATGGTAAAGCTCGTCCATCCCCTCGCCATGTTCGGCCGACAGGCGCACGGGTTCGCCGAGGCCCAGTTCCCACGCCTCGATCACCCCGGCATCGGCCGCCCGCCCCTCGGCCTTGTTGGCGGCCAGGATCACATGGGCGTTCTTCTTGCGCAGGATGTCGGCAAAGACCCGGTCGCTGGCGGTGACGCCGGCCCGCGCGTCGATCACGAACAGGCAGATGTCGGCCATTTCGACCGCGCGTTCGGTCAGCCGCCGCATCCGGCCCTGCAGGCTGTCGTCGGTCACGTCCTCGAGCCCCGCCGAGTCGATGGCGGTAAAGCGCAGGTCGCCCAGACGCGCCTCGCCTTCGCGCAGGTCGCGCGTGACGCCGGGCGTGTCGTCGACCAGCGCCAGCTTCTTGCCGACCAGCCGGTTGAACAGGGTCGACTTGCCGACATTCGGGCGGCCGACGATGGCGAGGGTAAAGCTCATGTCTGACGTCTTTCCAACGGAAGCCGCCCCCTTACACGGCTTTTGGCCTAGCGGAAAGCGGCAAGCTGGCCCGACGTGGTGACAATGTAGAGCGTACCGCCCGCCACCACCGGCGCCGCCGCGGCGCCGCCACGCACCGCCGCCGATCCGGTCAACCGCCCCGACGCCGGATCGAAGGCGCGTACCAACCCGTCGGACGAAGCGACGATCAGCCGCCCGCCGGCCAACACCGGCCCGTAGTGGGCGAAGATGCTCTTGCGCTTCACGTCCTTCTTGTCGTTCTGGAAATAGGGCAGGTCGATGCGCCAGGTGACCGCGCCGGTAGCAGCGTCGAGCCGCAGAAGCTGGTCTTCGTCGTTGACGAGGAAGAGCGCGTTGCCCGCCGCCACCACCGGGCTCATCGCGCCGTCCTCGGCGGTCCAACGCGCCAGTCCGGTCGCCATGTCGATGGCGGTGACGCGGCCGGCCGACGAGCCGGCATAGAGCGTGTCGCCAACGATGACCGGATCGCCGGTCAGGTCGGAGAATCCGGCATAGGCACGGCCGACGCGGGCACCGGCGACGAAGCCCTGCCAGACCACGGCGCCATCGGCGGTCTTGGCCGCGACGAGCTGCCCGGAGGCGAAGGGAAAGACCACGGTATCGCCTTGCACGGCCGGAGCCGAGGCGCCGGTCACGCCGACCGCGGAGGGCGCGCCCGGCTGCGACCACGCGATGCGGCCGTCCTTGGCGTTCACCGCCCAGGCCGATCCGTCGCGCGCGACGACAAAGACCTTGCCGGCCGCGACTGTCGGCGCGCCGCCAAGTGCGGCGTCAAAACCCTGTCGCCAGGCCACCGCGCCGGTCGCCGGATCGAGAGCGACCAGCTCGCCGTAGCCGGTGGTGGCGAACAGGCGTCCCTCGCCCACCGCCAGCCCGCCGCCCGATCCGTCGCCAGGCCGGTCGCCCTTGGGCGTCAGGTTGGTCGTCCACAGCCGCCCGCCGTTGGTGCCGGTCGCGGTGACGCCCTCGCCGGCGTCGAGCGTGAAGATGCGCCCGCCGGCGACCACCGGATCGGCGCTGATGCGGTCCTTGCGGCTGCTGGCCTGGCCGATCGCCACGGTCCAGACGGGCGAAAGCGCCCCGGAAAAGGCAGCGTTGCCCTGAAGATGGGCCGGGTTGCCGCCGGTCTGCGGCCAGTCGGCCGTGGCGCGCTGCGCCGGCAACGATACCGGCACGGGCGTGACCCCGGCCCCCATCGCGCCGGCGCTGGGATCGGCGGTGTTGCCGGTCGCCAGATCGCGCGGGCTGACCCGCTCGCCGGGCAGAATCTCTTCCTTCGGCGCGCAGGCCGACAAGAGCGCACCCAAGGCCAGAAAGCCGATGAGAGTCTTGGTTGGGGTCACGGCCAGCACTCCTGCCTTGCGGTCATCACGTGCGCCCGTGCGATTCGGGGCGCACAAAGGATCAATTGGTTGCGGCCTGGGGCTGGCCCAGCACGGTCAGAAGCTGGATGGCGCGGGCCTGCTGACCACCGCTCGCCTCGGCATCGTCGCGCAGGGCCGTCAGGATCTTGACCGCTTCGTCGGTCTTGCCGGCGTCGATCAGCACCAGCGCCTGCTGTTCCATCGCCAGCGTGCGATACGGCGCGCCGGGCGCCGCCAGTTCCGCCAGAAGCGCGTCGCGGTCGGCCGGCGCCATGCCCTCGCCGCCCAGCATCACCGATTTCAGCTGTGCAAGCTGGCGGTAGGTTGGCGACAGGCTGGTATCGTCGGCCACCGATTTCAGCGCGGCCAGCGCCTTGGGCACGTCGCCCGAGGCTTCGGCCTGCGACGCGGTCAAGAGCGCCAGGATCGCGCCATGCCCGGCGCCCGAACTGGCCTCGATCGCCGAAAGCGCCGCGGTTCGTGCCGCCGGATCGTTGTTGGCCAATGCCGCGGCCACGGCATCGCCAAAGGCCTGGGCCCGGGCCTCGGCCCTGGCCTTGGACCATTCGTTCCAGGCCGCGCCCCCGACGATCAGCACGACCGCCGCCACCCCGATCCAGCCATATTTGCGAAACATCGCATAGAGCCGGTCGCGGCGGACCTCTTCGGTCACTTCGTCAATGAAACTGTCGGTTTCGCTCAAGGACCCACCCCGTCAACTGCTCGCCCCGTCTTACACGCAACGCCGCGAACTTGCCAAGCCCGTGCGCCGGGCCTTGCGGGCCGCGCGACGCGGGTGGCAGGGTTCAGTCATCCACCCCGCACCAGCCGGGCAGATAGGCCGCATCCTTGTCGCGCACCAGCGCCATCGCCCGCGTCAGCGCCGCAGCCCAGTTCTTCTGCAGAAGCGCCGGCTTCATCCGTTCCCGCAGATGGTCGGCCCAGTGGAATTCCGCATAGGGTGTGGGATCCTTGGCAAAGCCGCCAGCCCGCCGCACGTCGCCGGCCAGCGACCGGAAGGGGTCGTCCTTCAGCCCCTCGACCGTCCTTGGCAGGTCGTCGGTGGTGCGGCGGCGGCCCTGGGCGTCGTAGAGCCGCAGCCAGTTGCGGTTGTCCATGTAGCGCCAGAACTCGGCCGCCGACAGGTGGCCAAGGTCGGCGACGGGCCGGATCAGCAGATGTTCGATCCCTTCCTCGTGCAGGGCGCGGGTCAGGTGGTGGTTGTCGAGGATGTAGGTGCGCCCCTTGGGGCCGATGACGACCGGGACCATGTGGTCGCCCAGGAACCGGCGTTCCTCGGCATCCTTCAGATGTTCCCAGCTTTGCCGCTTGCCCGCCACTTCGCGCAGGCCCACCGTCAGTTGCGTGGGTCGCAGGTCGGCGATCCTTGCGCGCCTCAGCAGCGGATGGTCGTCATGGTGCATCGGCTTGCTCCTTCCCGTGAGCCTCCAGCCCGGTCACGGCATCGTCGACGCTGTAGGTGCAGCGCCCCAGAAGTCCCGCCTGCCCGCCCGCGACCAGCACGTCGCGCACATGATCGTGAACCCGCGCCAGCCAGACCGTGCGGCCCGCGTCCGCCATCGCCCGCTCGAAGTCGACCAGTGCCTCGTAGGCGGTGCTGTCGAGATCGAAGGTTTCCTCAAGGCTGACCACCAGCGCGGTCAGGTCGGCGCGGGCGCGGGCCTCGGTCCCGATCCGGTCGAGGATCGCCGCGGCATTGCCGAAGAACAGGGGTTCGGACGGCCGCCAGATGCCGACGCCGGGCGGGGCGGCAGCTTCTGGATGGCGGGCCAGGTCGACGAAATTGCGGCTGTCGCCCAGCCGGCCCAGCCGCGCCAGCCGCGGTTCGGTCAGCCGGTGGATGGTGGCGCCCAGCGACAGGGCCACGGCGGCGAGCATGCCGTTCAGGACGCCGAAGCCCATCACCGCGGCCGCCGCCGCCAGCGCCAGCGGCAGGTCGCGCCCCAGCCGCCAGAGCCGGACGAAGGGCGCGGGGCTGAGCCCGTGGGCGAGCGTGCCGACCACCACCGCCGCCAGCACCGGCAGCGGCAGCGCCGCGACCAGAGGCCGCGCCAGCAGCACCAGCCCCGCCAGCCCTGCCGCCGCCGCCAGCGCGGTTCCCCGGCTTTGCGCGCCCGAGGCCTCGGCCGCGGCGCCGGCCGAAAACCCCGCCCCGACCGGCATCCCGTGCACCAGCGCGCTGGCCAGGTTGGCCGCGCCCACCGCCACCAGTTCGCGGTTGGCCGACACCCGGTCGCCATGCGCCACTGCCAGCCCCGAGATCGTGCCCCAGGATTCGGCGAAGAGGATCAGCACCATCGGCAGGACATAGGAGGCAAGCCGCGCCCAGCCCTCGGGCGGCAGCAAGGGCAGCGACGGGACGGCCAGTTGCACCGACAGCGGCCCGACCATCGCCACGCCACGCCCGGCGAGCCCCAGCCCGAACGACAGCGCCACC
This sequence comes from Paracoccaceae bacterium, assembly GCA_046348855.1. GTDB lineage: Bacteria > Pseudomonadota > Alphaproteobacteria > Rhodobacterales > Rhodobacteraceae > TMP-24. The sequence continues at coordinate 87,182 of JAXMDK010000003.1, forward strand.
CCCAGCGCCAGCACGATCAGCGCCCCCGGCACCCCCGGCAGCCGCTTCAGCGCGAAGAACAGCGCCAGCGCGGCGGCCCCGAGCGCGATGCTGATCCAGCTCCATGCGGCGGCCTCGCTCGCCAGCGCCAGCAAAAGCCGCAAGGGATCGGGCGCATGGGCCGCGACGCCGGCGATGGCCGGCAACTGGTGGATGATGATGGTCAGCGCGATCCCGAAGGCAAAGCCGCGCAGGACCGGGTGCGGGATCAGGCTGGTCAGCCCGCCAAGGCCCAGTGCCGCCGCCGCGAGGAACATCACCCCGGTCAGCAGCACCGCCCCGGTCGCCAGCGCCGCGCCATCCACGCCGCCGCCGCTTGTCATCGCCGCCAGCGTCGCGGCCAGGATCGCGGCGGCCGACGAGGTGGGGGTGAGGATCGCGAACCGGCTCTGGCCCAGCGCCGCATAGGCGACGATCCCGGCCAGGCCTGCAGTGATCGCCCGGCCCGGCGGCAGGCCGGCGATGGCGGAATAGGCAACGGCTTCGGGCAACAGCAGCCCCGCAACCGCAAGTCCCGCACTCACATCCTGAAACCGCATGGCGCCGTTATGCGGCGGCACCGGAAACTTTGCAATCGCGCCCGCCGGGGCGCCAGGCTGCGGTCAGCTTTTCGGCACCGCCTGATATTTGTTGTAGAAAGGGCGCGCCTTGTCGTTGCTCTCCTCGCCCTCCGGCCCCACGCCGGGGCCGGGCACCGAGACATCGTCCTCGTCGCCCTCGGCCGACTGGCGCTCCCACATCGCCGCATAGCGCCCGTCATGGGCCAGAAGCTGTTCGTGGGTGCCTTCCTCGACGATCCGCCCGGCCTCCAGCACCACGATCCGGTCGGCGTCGGCGATGGTCGACAGGCGGTGGGCGATGGTGATGACGGTGCGGCCCCGGCCCATCGCCTTCAGGCTTTCCTGGATGTCGCGTTCGGTCTGGGTGTCCAGCGCGCTGGTCGCCTCGTCCAGAAGCAGGATCGGCGGGTTCTTCAGCAGCGTCCGGGCGATCCCCACCCGCTGCTTTTCGCCGCCCGACAGTTTCAGCCCGCGCTCGCCGACCTTGGTTTCATAGCCTTCGGGCAGCGTCATGATGAAATCGTGGATCTTGGCCGCCTTCGCCGCCGCGATCAGTTCCTCGCGCCGCGCTTCGGGGCGGCCATAGGCAATGTTGTAAAGGATCGTGTCGTTGAACAGCACCGTATCCTGCGGCACCACGCCGATCGCGTCGTGCAGGCTGTCCTGGGTGATGTCGCGCACGTCCTGCCCGTCGATGCGCAGGCTGCCGCCGGTCACGTCGTAGAAGCGGAAGAGAAGCCGCCCGATCGTCGACTTGCCCGACCCGGACGGCCCGACGATGGCCACCGTCTGCCCGGCCCCGACCGTCAGGCTGACGTCCTTCAGGATGCCGCGCGCCTGTTCATAGCCGAAGGACACCCGGTCAAGCACCACCTCGCCGCCAGCCACCTTCAGGGCGGGCGCGTCCGGCCGGTCGACCACCTCGGCGGGCTGGCCGAGCAGGTCGAACATCTCGGCCATGTCGACCAGCGCCTGGCGAATCTCGCGGTAGACGGTGCCGAGGAAGCCGAGCGGCAGGGTGATCTGGATCATGTAGGCGTTGACCATCACGAAATCGCCCACCGTCAGCTTGTGGGCCTGCACCCCCATCGCTGCCATCACCATGACGATCACCAGCCCGGTGGTGATGATCAGCCCCTGCCCGAAGTTCAGGAACGACAGCGACAGGCCGGTCCTGACCGCCGCGGCCTCGTAACCCTCCATCGCCTCGTCATAGCGAGCTGCCTCGCGCGTCTCGGCGCCGAAATATTTCACCGTCTCGAAGTTCAGCAGGCTGTCGATGGCCTTCTGGTTGGCGTCGGTGTCCTGTTCGTTCATCTTCTTGCGGATGCCGACCCGCCATTCGGTGACCTTGAAGGTGAAGGTGACGTAAAGCCAGATCGTCACCGCCACCACCGCCGCATAGCGCCAGTCGAAGACCCAGGCGAAGATGATCGTCACCATCGTCAGTTCCAGGATCAGCGGCCCGACCGACAGGAGAAGGAAGCGCAAAAGGAAGTCGACGCCCTTGACCCCACGCTCGATCACCCGGCTGAGGCCGCCGGTCTTGCGGGTGATGTGATAGCGCATCGACAGGCGGTGGATGTGGGTGAAGGTCTCCAGCGCCAGTTGCCGGATCGCGCGCTGGCCAACCCGAACGAAGACCGCGTCGCGCAATTCGTTGAAGCCGACCGAGCCGAGCCGCGCCATCCCGTAGGCGACCGTCAGCCCGACCGCGCCCAGTGCCAGCAGCCAGCCGTCGCCGCGCGTCTGCCCGCCCAGCGCATCGACCGCCGCCTTGTAAAGGAAGGGCGTCGCCACCGACACGAACCGCGCCACCAGCAAGAACAGCAGCGACAGGACCACCCGTTGCTTGACCCAGGGCGCACCCTTCGGCCACAGGTAGGGCGCCACCCGGCGGATGGTGCGCAAGGCGCTCTGGCCCTCGGAATTCGTATTGCCGCCTGCCATCGCCCGCCCTTGATGCCCGTGTCCGCGTCCCGCCCGCTGCGACACCGGGCCGCAGGGCAGAACGGACCACATCTAATATGCCGCCGCGGCGGCTGCAATTGCCGTGCGGATCGGCGTTGAGCCTCAGCCTGGTGCGGGAACGGTGAACACCTGTCCGGGATAGATTAGGTCGGGGTCGCGGATCTGGTCCTTGTTGGCTTCGTAGACCCGCACATAGAGCACCCCGTCGCCGTAGGATTTGCGCGCGATCCCCCACAGGGTAAAGCCGGGCTGGACGGTGATGATCGTCGCCTGGGTCGCGGGGGCCGTGGCGGGCGCGGGAGCCGTGGCTTCGGCCGTGGTTGCGGTTTGGGCGCTTGCACCCGTCGTATCGGCCGGCACCGCAGCGGCGGCGGTCGTGGCGGCGGCGACCTTGGCCGGTTCCTCGCGCTGGAACGGGGTTTCGGCGCGCGACGTGACCTTGCCGGCCTGGTCGACCTGGTCGGCGCGCAGCGTATGCACCCCGGCCGCGACCGAGGTCAGCTTGACCCGCCATTTGCCGTCCGTCGCCAAAGGCGCGGTGGCCAGCAGGCCATTGTCGACATAAAGCCGCACGAAGCCCTCTGCCGCGCCGCGCCCGGCGATGTCGACGTTGCCCAAGGTATCGTAGCCGATCGTGTCGATCACCACCTCCGGTACCGGAGCAGCGGCGGTCAGCTTGGTGACCCCGCTTTCGTCGGCGACCAGCGGCGTTGCCCCGGGCGTGGCGGCGGGTTCCGATGTCGCTGCTGCGGTCGCGCCGGTCGCCGTCGCGGCCGATGCCTCGGTTGTCGCGGCAGTGCTGGTCTCGGTTACGGGCGCTGCGGCGCTGGCCACGGCGGCGGGCGGGGTCGGGTTCAGGATGACCTCGGCCGGGGCCTTCGCCGTCGATCCGTCGGGCATCGCCGCCATCAGCGTCAGCACCCTGGGCGCAGCCGAGGGGCCAAGGGTCAGGAAGGCCGCGAACTTGCCGCTGGCGTCTGGCGTGGCCTTCCCGGCCTCCTTGCCGTCGACCATGATCGCGATTGTCGCCCCGGCCGGCGCGCTTCCGGCGACCACCACCGATCCGTCGGATTCGGCGCGGACCGTGTCGATGGCGGGCGCGGGCGTTGCCGCCGGGGCCTCGGCTGTCGCCGTGGACATATCCGTCGCAGCGGCCGTCGACGCTGCCGTTCCGCCTTCGGTCGTGGCTGCAGCAGTGGAAGCCGGCGCGCTTTCCGTTGTGGTCGAACTGCTTTCGGCGGTCGTCGCCGTGCTGACGTTTCCGCCCTCCGACTGCCCGCTTTGCGGCCCGTGCATCGCCAAAAGCCAGACCACGACGCCCACCGCGATCCCTGCGGCCGCGCCCCCGGCGAGAGTGAGGCCCTTCGTGCCCCGTCCGCCGGTCTTTTCATCTTCTTGCATTTGCCCCCCTGCCCGGCTTCGCCGCTGCACCCCATCCGGGTCCGCCACGCCGGTTATTGAGCAAGCATAGCAACGCCGTTATCAGGGGTCAAAGAAACCGCGATGATCGGACCTTCCCATGACGCCTGCCCCGTTTTCCGTCTGCGTCTATTGCGGCGCCCGCAAGGGCGCGCGTCCCGCCTATGCGCAGGCAGCACGCGACACCGGCCGGATGCTGGCCGCCAACGGCTGGCGGCTGGTCTATGGCGCGGGCGATGTCGGGCTGATGGGCGAGGTGGCCCGCGCCGCCCAGGCGGCCGGCGGCCAGACCTTCGGGGTGATCCCCACCCATCTCATGGATCTGGAGGTCGGCAAGCGCGACCTGTCGACCCTCGTCATCACCGAGACCATGCATGAACGCAAGAAGGTCATGTTCATGAATGCCGACGCGGTGCTGGTGCTGCCCGGCGGCGGCGGGTCGCTGGACGAATTCTTCGAGGTCCTGACCTGGCGGCAGCTCGACCTGCACCGCAAGCCGATCGTGATCCTGAACAGCGAAGGCTACTGGGATCCGCTTCTGGCGCTGATCGACCGGGTCGTCGAGGAAGGCTTCGCCGATTCGTCGGTCCGCGGCTTCGTGCAGGTCGCCGCCGACGTCGGCGCGACCGAAACGATCCTGCGCGCCGCCCTGCCCTATTCAGCCTCGCCCGAGGTCGGCACCCGCTCCACCCTGTAGCCAGCCGCCTGCAGGTCCGCCAGCAGGCCCTGCGAACCCGGGAGATGGAAGGCCCCAACGGCAATCAGCGCCTGGCCATGATCGAGATGCTTCCTCATCCGCGCCAGAAACGTGCGGTTGCGTTCATCGAGCAGGTAGCCATCGGCCAGCGCCGCCAGCCGGCCAGCCTCGTCTGCCCCGAAAATCCGGTCCAGGAACGCGCGGTTCGACGCCATCAGCGCCCCGATCCGGCCCTGCCGGTACAGCGCCGCCACCGCCGAGCGGCCCTGGCTGAACCCGTCGGGGTCGAGGTAGGCGCCGTAGACCTTCGCGATTGCCTGCGCCACGTCGCGCCGGTCGGGCTGGCTCATTTCGGACAGGAAGGCGCTTTCCTTTTCCAGCCCGGCGACCGGCACACCGGCCTCGTGCGCGGCCAGATACAGCCGGTTGTCCTGAACCGGCAGGACGCCGGCGGCGAAATCCTCGCAGGGATCGCCTAGCATCAGTTCGGCCAGCCCCGCATCGGTCAGCCGTGGCAGCGTGCCGTCCTGGAAGGTGATGGCCTTGAGTCGGGCGGCGATCCAGTCGCGCAATGGGCCGCTCAGCCAGTCCTTCGGATAGTCGGCATCGGCGGGGGCGAGCCACATCCCGGCCTGAAGCGCGCGTTCTTCGAGCTGGACGCGGCTGGCGGCCACCGGATCGTTTTCCAGAACCAGCACCGCCGCACCCGGCACCAGCGCCTTGAGTTCGGGCGGCAGGTCGAGGATCAGGGGGGCCGACGAATGATGGGTGCCCCAGAGGTGCGACACCTGCCCGCCGGGCGCGGTAATCCGCCACAACCGCCCGGTCCCGAAGGGGATCGCCGCCGCCGCTTTCTCGATGACCGCACGGTCGGCTGCCGGCAGGGCGTCGGCCGGATCGGCCAGGGGCGCCATCCGACAGGTTTCCGGCGTCGCCCAGTCCTGCGCCGCCGCCACGCCGGCCGGCATCAGGCACACGGCCAGGATCGGCGCCCGCAACCATCTGCCCATTGCCCCGGCCCCCCCGCCGCTCACGCCAGCTCCACCAGGGTGATTTCCGGCACCACCCCCAGACGGATCGGCAGGATCGAACAGCCGATGCCGCCCGAGACGACCAGATCGCGGTTGCCCTCGCGCACCCAGCCATAGGCATAGCGGTTGCCATAGGCCGAGGGAACCACCGGCGACCAGCCCATGAACCGGACCTGCCCGCCGTGGGTATGGCCTGACAGCGTCAGCGCCACCCGGTCGGGAACCTTGGGGAAAATGTCGGGCTCGTGCGCCAGCAGGATCACCGGCGCGTCGTCGGTGATCGCGGCCAGCGTCCCCGGCAGGTCGTCAAGGCCGCGATAGACCCCATCGCGCACCACGATCGCCAGCTGGTCGGCCAGCCCCGCCAGCCAGAAGGCGCTTTCCCCCTGCCCGACCTTGACCGCCTGGTTTTCCAGAACCGGAATGCCCGCGTCGCGCAGGATGGCCGCCACCGCCGACGGCCCGCCGCCGCGCGCCTGCGCCGCATGGTCCTGCCACCAGTCGTGGTTGCCGAGAATGGCATGCACGCCCAGGGGCGCCGACAGCCCGGCCAGAACCCCGGCCGTCGCCTCGGTCGGCACCCGCTTGTGCACGAACCGCCCGCCCGGCAGGTCACCGAGGATGACAATCAGGTCGGCGCCAAGCGCGTTGGTGCGCGCCACGATCCGCCGCAGCCGGCCAAGCGTGACCCACGGCTCGCCCATGTGCAGGTCGGTCACGACCGCGATCTTCAGCGGCCCGGCGGTCCAGCCGGCCGGACGGATCGGCCAGTTCTGCACCCGCAGCCGGTGGATCGGCTCGATGAAAAAACCGTAGGCCGAGGTGAAAAAGCCTGCCAGGGTCACCCCCAGCAGGCCCGACAGGAATCGACGCCGCGTCAGCACGTCAGAGGCGCGAGGCGACGTTTTCCCAGTTGACGAGCTTGTCGAGGAAGTTCGTCAGGTAGGCCGGGCGCTTGTTGCGGAAGTCGATGTAGTAGGAATGTTCCCACACGTCGCAGCCCAGCAGCGCCTTCTGCCCGAAGCACAGCGGGTTCACGCCGTTTTCGGTCTTGGTGACCTTCAGGCTGCCGTCCTTGTCCTTGACCAGCCAGGCCCAGCCCGACCCGAACTGGCCCGCGCCGGCAGCGGCGAAATCATCCTTGAACTTCTGGACCGAGCCGAAGGATTCCGTGATCGCCTTTTCCAGCGCGCCCGGCATCTTCTTGTTGTCGCCCGGACCCATCATCTTCCAGAACTCGTTGTGGTTCCAGTGCTGGCTGGCATTGTTGAAGATGCCCGACTGCGCGACGGCGCCGGCCTGGTAGGTGCCGCGCACGATGTCGTCCAGCGACTTGGTTTCCCACTCGGTCCCGGCGATCAGCTTGTTGCCGTTGTCGACATAGGCCTTGTGGTGCAGGTCGTGGTGAAACTCGAGCGTTTCCCGCGACATGCCGAGCGATGCCAGCGCATCGTGGGCATAGGGGAGATCGGGAAGAGTAAAGGCCATGGCGGGGCTCCTTTCGCGCTTGGGGAAAGCCTTCGGCGTTTAAGCCCCGTTGCCGGGCCAAGGTCAAGGGATCATCGGCAGGCCGGCCGGAACCGGCCGGCCTACTTCACCTTTTCGGCGGTGCACGGGCCGGTGTAGTGCCAAGGAACCGGATAGCTGACCGGAGTGATGGTCACATCGACGGTCAGGGCCCGCGTGTCCAGACGCGCGATGTAGCGCAAGTCCGACGACAGGCTCTTTTTCCGCACGTCGTCCACCTCCCACATCAATTGGAACTGGCCACCGCCAAGGCTTTTCACCCGCGCCGGAACCAGATCAGGATGCCTGACCTTGTCATAGGCGACCGCATCCATCGCCATCGCCGTGTCAGACCCACCGTCATACTGGATGAAAAGGTCGTGCGTACCCGGTTCGACTTTGGTCCGGCTGGTGACGTAGTCGCATTTGTAAAGCGTATCGGCCGAAGCCCCAGCCGGCGAAAGCGCCGCCATCATCAAAACGGCCGCCGTCAGGGACCGGACATTCCACTTCTCCATCGGGATAACTCCTTATAAACAACTGGATATAACAGGCTGATTTTTCGCATGAACTTCTGCAGGCGACGGGTGCGGCCCAATCGCGCCGCCGCGCACTACTTGACCTGCTTGGCCGTGCAGCTGCCGCGATGGAAAAAGCGGTTGTTGTAGCCCGATGGTACTGCGGTCAGCGCGATGGTGCCGTCTGCCTTGGTCAGCACAGCGCGGAACGAAAGATCGGTGATCTGTCCGACATCATTGCGCAACCGATCGACCGACCAGGTAACGATCAGTTGCGCCGCGTCGTTGGACTTCACCTTCGCCGCCATCCAGTCCTTGCCGGTTGCGCCCCGGATCAACCCGTCCCCAACCTCCACCACGCCGGTCTTTTCGTGAACGGCAAAGTAGTACTCAGGCCCGATGATCGTCTTTTCGTGGCCGGCGTCGATCTTGCAATCATAAAGTGTCGCCGCGCCCACTGGCAGGGCGGTAGCCATGATGGTGAAAAGTCCCAGGAAAATCGTTTTGCGCATAATAACCTCACTTGCACAGGTAAGGACAACCTTTGCAAATGAGGGCTCTTCGTCAAGTCATCTTCTGCGCGAAGTCAGAAAATTTCGCTGCCGGTGCGGGCCGAGCTTTCCAGCGTGCCGAACACATAGGCCGCGACCGACCGGAACGACACCAGGGTGAATTCGTCCGGGCCAGATTTCCACAGTGCCGCCGCCACTTGCGCGGCGCGGGTGCGGCGCAGCTCGCCTTCGGCCAGCGACGGAAAATCGACGGGGCAGAGCTTCATCAGCACCTGATCGGCCTTGGCGCCCTTGATCCGGAACATGGCGCGGGCGTCCGACACGTCGGCGACCAGCGCATGGTCGCCGGCCAGCGCCGCGCTTAGCGCCTCGACCGTCGCCCGTGCCTCGGCATAGGGGACAAGGATCAGCAACTCGTCCGGGCTCATCCAGCCGGCGCCCTTGCCGTCTTTCAGCGCGATCCGGCGAGGGGCGGGAACGTCGACGCCCGCCGCCGCCTTCACTGCCTTCTTCACCTTCGCCGACGACAGATCGCCGCGCAGGGTGATCATCCCCTGAAGGCCGGCCTCGGTCACCGTGGCGAAACCCGCATAAGTCTTGCCTTGCAAGGCGCTGACAGCGTTAGGCATTTTGCTTTGCACCCTCTTTGTCGTAGAAGACCTGGTCGACGATCCGGGCCTTGAACACCTTGCCGTTGTCGGCCGGGAAGTCGAGAACCTCGCCCATTCGGTCAGGCCCGTGCTTCACCAGCCCCATGGCGATGCCCTTGCCCAGCGTCGGCGAGAAGTAGGTCGAGGTGACGCGCCCCTGCACGTTGCGCTGGCCGTTGGCATTGACGCCGTCGGCCACCGCATAGACGCCGTCCGGCAGGACCGAGCCGTCGAGCGTTTCCAGCCCCACCAGCTTCCAGCGATCGGGGCTGGCCATGTGGCTCCGTTCCTGCGCCCGCTTGCCGAGGTAGTCGGCCTTTTTCTTCGAGATCGCCCAGTTCAGGTTCAGGTCCTGCGGGATCACCGTGCCGTCGGTTTCGTCGCCGATCATGATGAAGCCCTTTTCGGCCCGCATCACGTGCATCGCCTCGGTGCCATAAGGCGCGACGCCGAATTCCTCGCCCGCCGCCGCCAGCGCCTTCCACAGCGCCAGCCCTTCCGAGGCCGGGACCGCGATTTCATAGGACAATTCGCCCGAGAAGGAGATGCGGTAGATCCGCGCCCGGCAGCCGCCAAGCACGCCCTCGCGCCATTCCATCGCCGGCAGGCCTTCGGCCGACACATCCATGCCGCCGAGCTTTTCCAGGAGCTTGCGGGCATTGGGGCCGGCAACGGCGATCTGGGCATATTCCTCGGTCACGTTGGCGGTATAGACCTTCCAGTCCCACCATTCGCACTGAAGCCAGTCTTCCATCCAGCCGTGGATACGGTCGGCGCCGCCCGAGGTCGTATGGCAAAGCCAGGTGTCTTCGGACAGCCGGACGACCACGCCATCGTCGCTGAGGAAGCCGTTTTCGGTGCACATCAGGCCATAGCGGCACTTGCCGACCGGCAGGGTCGACATGACGCCGGTGTAAAGCATGTCGAGGAACTTGCCCGCGTCAGGCCCCTTGACGATCAGCTTGCCCAGCGTCGAGGCGTCCAGCAGGCCGCCCTTGGTCCGGGTGTTGGTGATCTCGCGGTTCACCGCCACATGCGCCGTCTCGCCCGGCCGCTGATAGCAATAGGTCCGCCGCCACAGGCCCACCGGCTCGAAATAGGCGCCGTGCGCGGCGTGCCATTCGTCCATCGGCGTCTTGCGCAAGGGCTGGAAGATCTCGCCCCGCGCCTCGCCGGCGATGGCGCCCATCGAGATGGGCGTATAGGGCGGGCGGAAGGTGGTGGTGCCGGTCTGCGGGATCGCCTGGCTCAGCGCGTCAGAAAGGATCGCCAGGCCGTTGATGTTGCTGATCTTTCCCTGATCGGTCGCCATGCCCAGCGTCGTGTAGCGCTTGGTATGTTCGACGGAATGGTAGCCTTCGCGCGCGGCAAGCTGCACGTCGGAAACCTTCACGTCGTTCTGCGGGTCGAGCCACATCTTCATGCGAAGTTCGGGGCCTGCGCCCTGCGGCATGATCCAGACGGGTTCCAGCGCGCTTTCGGCGACCGCATTGGTCTTGGCCGCCTTGCCGCCGATCTGCCCGGCGACATCAGCCAGAACCTCGTCGGCGGTCAGGGCGCCGTTGGCGCTGCCGACGGCAGTGACCATCGCCTTGCCATCGTCGCCGGTCGGCGGTTTCGCCGCGTCGGGGCGGAACATGGCGCGGGCATCGTCCCAGGCCAGTTTGCCGCCGCAGTGCGACCAGAGATGCACCACCGGCGACCAGCCGCCCGACATGGCGACCGCATCGCAGTCGATGAACTCAAGCTCAGCCCCCTCGCCCGCCTGGGCGCAGACCGAAACGCCACTCACGCGCTTGCCGCCCTTGACCTTAGCGATGCCGCGGCCTTCGAGCACGCGGATGCCCTTTGCACGGGCCGCCTCGGGCAGGGCGCCCTTGACGTGGGCGCGGGCGTCGATGACGGCGGGCACGATCAGCCCGGCGTCAACCAGCGCCAGCGCGGTGCGATAGGCGTCGTCGTTGTTGGTGACGATGACCGTGCGGTCGCCGGGGCTGACCGCCCAGTTGACCACATAGTCGCGCACCGCACCCGCCAGCATCACTCCGGGAATGTCGTTGCCGGCAAAGCTCAGCGGCCGCTCGATGGCGCCGGTCGCGGTCACGACATGGCCGGCGCGGATGCGCCACAGCCGGTGGCGGGGCCGACCGTCGCCGGGCGTATGGTCGGCGACCCGCTCATAGGCCATCAGATAGCCGTGGTCGAACAGGCCCGAGGCCATCGTTCGGGTTCGGAGTGTGACATTGGCCATCTTGCCAAGGGCTTCGACAGCGTTCTTCACCCAGTCTTCGGCCGGCTTCCCGTCGATCTCGACCCCGTCGACCACGGCGCGGCCGCCCCAGTCGGCGGTCTGCTCGATCAGGATGACGCGCTTGCCGTCCTTGCCCGCCTGCAGCGCAGCCGCTAGGCCGGCGATGCCGCCGCCGACGATCACCAGGTCGGCGAAGGCATAGGCATATTCATAGCGGTCGGCGTCGCGGTCCTGCGGCACCTTTCCAAGGCCCGCCGAGCGACGGATCACCGGCTCGAACAGGTGTTTCCAGGCAAAGCGCGGAAACATGAAGGTCTTGTAGTAGAACCCGCCCGGCAGGAACCGCCCGAAGGAATTGTTGATCGCGCCCACGTCGAATTCGAGGCTCGGCCAGTGGTTCTGGCTGGCCATGCTGGCCCCGTCGAACAGCTCGGTCGTGGTGGTGCGCTGGTTGGGCTCGAAGCGGACGCCCTGCCCCAGCCCAACGAGCGCGTTCGGCTCTTCGGCGCCCGAAGCCATCAGCCCGCGGGGACGGTGGTACTTGAACGACCGGCCCAGAAGCATCTGGTCCTGGCCGAGCAGCGCCGAGGCGAGCGTGTCGCCCTGATAGCCCTTCATCCGGCGGCCGTTGAAGGTGAAGGCGAGCGGCTTGGTGCGGTCGATCAGACGACCGCCTTTGGACAGACGGGTGCTCACTTGTAGCCCTCCCAGTTCGGGCGTTTCGCCTTGATCTTGGCTTGCAGGTCGGCGGGCGGCTCCTTGGTCTGGGCCGGATAGGTGCCGAAGACCTCGAGCGTCGCGGTGTCGCGGGCGGCGAGGAACCACTTGCCGCAGCCATAGCTGTGCCGCCAGCGTTCAAAATGCACACCCTTGGGGTTCTTGCGCATGAACATGTAGGCGTCGAAATCCTCGTCCGAAGAGCCGGGTCCGAAGCGTTTCAGATGCGCCTCGCCGCCGGCCTGAAGTTCGGTTTCCTCGGCCTTCACGCCGCAATAGGGGCATTCAAGGGTCAGCATGGTTCGGTCCTTTCGGCGAGCGGCCGGGGGCGCTGCCCCCGGACCCCCGGAGTATTTCCACAGGGAAAAGGCGAAGGGGCCATCAATGCGCCACCCCGGCGGCGACGCTTTCGTCGATGAACTTGCCTTCGCGGAAACGGTACATCGAGAATTCCTCGGTCAGCGGCGAGGCACCGCGCGCCATCAGTTCGGCCATCGCCCAGCCGGAGCCGGGAATGGCCTTGAAGCCGCCGGTGCCCCAGCCGCAGTTCACGAACAGGTTCTCGACCGGGGTCTTCGACAGGATGGGCGAACGGTCGCCGGTCATGTCGACGATGCCGCCCCACTGGCGCAGCTGCTTCAGCCGCGAGATCATCGGGAAGGTCTCGATCAGGGCGCGGACGGTTTCCTCGACATGGTGGAAGCTGCCGCGCTGGGTGTAGTTGTTGAACCCGTCGGTGCCGCCGCCGATCACCATCTCGCCCTTGTCGGACTGGCTCATGTAGCCATGCACGGTGTTGGCCATGACGACCACGTCCATGCAGGGCTTGATCGGTTCGGAAACCAGCGCCTGGAGGGCAAGCGATTCAATCGGCAGGCGGAAGCCGGCCATGTCGGCCAGGACGCTGGAATGGCCGGCGACGACCAGGCCGAGCTTGCCGCAGGCGATGTCGCCCCGGGTGGTCGAGATGCCGGTGACCTTGCCGCCTTCGCTGCGGATGCCGGTGACTTCGGTTTGCTGGATGATGTCCATGCCCATCGCCGAACAGGCGCGCGCATAGCCCCAGGCGACCGCGTCGTGCCGCGCCGTGCCGCCCCGCGCCTGATAGAGCGCGCCCATCACCGGATAGCGCGGCCCGTCGAGGTTGATGATCGGCACCAGTTCCTTGACCCGCTTCGGCTCGATCCATTCGGTCGCCACGCCCTGCAGGTTGTTGGCATAGACCGTGCGGCGATAGCCGCGCACCTCGTGGTGGGTCTGCGCCAGCATCAGCAGGCCGCGCGGGCTGAACATCACGTTGTAGTTCAGATCCTGGCTCAGATCCTCGAACAGGCTCCGGGCCTTTTCGTAGATCGCCGCCGACGGATCCTGCAGGTAGTTCGAGCGGATGATGGTGGTGTTCCGTCCGGTATTGCCGCCGCCGAGCCAGCCCTTCTCGATCACCGCGACGTTGGTGATGCCGTAGTTCTTGCCCAGGTAATAGGCGGTGGCGAGGCCGTGGCCGCCGGCCCCGACGATGACGACATCGTAGCGCGACTTGGGCGCGGGCGAGCGCCATGCCTCTTCCCAGTTCTGGTGATAGCTCATCGCCTCGCGGACGATGGCGAAGACCGAATAGCGCTTCATTGGCATGTGGCCCCGAATCCTGTGTGCGGCCTTGGCGCCGCCTCTTGCCTGAATGCCGGGCAACGGCCGGAATATCAGGTCATCAATCGTCGCAATCGGGAAAAATGCGACAAACCGCGCAACCTGCGACAAGGTGCCCGGCGCGGGCGGGCGTTTGGCCTTTCGAAGACGGGTCAGGCATTGTATCGGGTGGGGCGAACGCGACGGGGACTACATGGTTTTCTGGCTACTGGCGGCGGCGATGTGTGTGGGCGGGGCGGCCTTGCTGTGGCGCACGGCGCTGCGCCCGCTGCCCGTGGCCGCGGCCAACCCCGATCTGGAGGTCTATCGCGCGCAACTGGCGGAGTTGGAGCGCGACGAGGCGCGCGGCATCGTCGGCGCCGGCGACGCGGCGGCGATCCGCGCCGAGGTGGCGCGCCGCATCCTCGACAGCGACCGCGCGGCGGGCGGGCGGGCAGCGCCGGACAACGACCGCGACGCCCGGGTGCCGATGCTGGCGGCGCTGATCGCGATTGTCGGGGCGGTGGGCCTGTATCTGGCGATCGGCGCGCCGGGCTATCCCGACCTGCCCCATTCCGAACGGCTGGCGCGGGCGGCCGAGGCCAAGGCGGCACGCCCGAGCCAGGCCCAGGCCGAGGCGGAGGCCGCCGCCCGCCGGCCCGCCCCCCCGGCGCCCCCGGCCGACTACGCCGCGTTGATGGACAAGCTGCGCGCCGCGGTCGCCCAGCGGCCCGGCGACGTGCAGGGGCTCGAGCTTCTGGCGCGCAACGAACGCACGCTCGGCAACCTTTCCGCCGCTGCGCGGGCGCAGGAACAGCTGGTCGCGGCCCTTGGGGCCAAGGCCACAGCCAACGACGAGGCGGCGCTGGCCGACATCCTGGTGAACGCAGCCGGCGGCATCGTCACCGCCGAGGCCGAGACGGCCATCGCCGCGGCGCTGAACAAGGACCCGGCCAACGGCACCGGCCGCTTCTACGCGGGGCTTCTTGAGGCGCAGGTCGGCCGGCCCGATCTGGCCTTCCGGCTGTGGAACGCGCTTCTGGCCGACAGCCCGCCCGAAGCGCCCTGGGTGGGCTTCCTGCGTGACCAGCTGCCGGAGGTGGCCGCGGCCGCCGGCACCGAGTTCCGCGATCCGTCGCTGAAGGGGCCGGGCGCGACCGACGTTGCGGCCGCCGCCGCGATGAGCACGGGCGACAGGGCGGCGATGATCAAGGGCATGGTCGGCGGACTGGAAGAACGGCTTCTGGCCAAGGGCGGTTCCGCTGCCGAATGGGCGCAACTGGTCCGGGCGCTGGGGGTTCTGGGCGAGAAGGACCGCGCCAGGACCGCGCTGGCGCGGGCCGAGGCGGCGCTGGCGGCCGATCCGGCGGGGCTCGATGCGATGAAGGCGGCGGCGGCCGAGGCGGGGGTCGTCCCGTGATCTTCGACGCGATCGAGGATTTCGCCGCCGCACTGCCGCCGATGCGGGCGGTCGTGGGCCTCGACCTTGGCGACAAGACCATCGGCGTGGCAATCTCGGACGGATCGCTGAGGGTGGCGTCGCCGCTGACCACCATCCGGCGCAGCAAGTTCACGCTCGACGCGGCGGCCCTTCTGAAGATCGCCGTCGACCGCGACCTCGGCGGGCTGATCCTGGGCCTGCCGCGCAACATGGACGGAAGCGAGGGTCCGCGCTGCCAGTCGACCCGCGCCTTCGCCCGCAACCTGTCGCGCCTGACCGACCTGGCCATCGGCTTCTGGGACGAACGGCTGTCGACGGTTGCGGCCGAAAGGGCGCTTCTGGAGGCGGATACGTCGCGAAAACGTCGCTCCGAGGTCATCGACCACGTGGCCGCCGGGTTTATCCTGCAAGGAGCACTGGACCGGATCGGCAACCTGAGGCGGTCGACGTGAACGAGGACGGGAACGAAGCGATGCGTGACCTGGGCGACGAAGTCTGGAAACGGAACGAGGTCGACAGCCCCTGCCAGAAGCTGTGCTCGATCCATCCGACCGAGCGGATTTGCGTCGGCTGCTACCGCACGATCGAGGAAATCTCGGCCTGGAGCCGCATGGAGCCGGAGTTGCGGCAGGCGATCATGGCCGAACTGCCGGGACGGGCGCCGCGTCTGGCGCATCGGCGGGGCGGACGGTCGGCGCGGATCGAGGGCCGCAAGCCAGGCTAAGACAGTTTTCTGTCGATCTGAATCAGCCGCCGCTTTCGCGGCCCTACCTTGGCTCACCCCTGCGAAAGCCAGGGCCTCGCTCCATTGAGAAACCCATCGGACCCACAGCTTTCGCCGGGGCGAGTTCCAACACCGGATGCTTCGGCGAATGCGCAGCCGCTCCAGGTTCCCCCGGCGGCGCACCAGTTCATCCACCAAGCCAGCCGGCGACCGTTGCGCATTCAGGTCGGAAATAGGCGATGATGCGGCCTTCGGGCGGGGCGCTTGCGCCTTCGGTCCAGGGGCTGACCCCATGCAGCAGATGCCGGTCCATCAGGATCGCCTCGCCGACCTCGAGCGGTGCGAGCAGGCGCGGACAGGTTTCGAACGCCTGACGCCGCGCCGCCTGATAGGCGTCGGTCACGTCGGTTTCCCCCATCGCGTCGACGGCCTTGCCGGCAAGAGTGCGGCGGAACATCTCGGCCATGATCCGGTGGCTGCCTTCCCACACCGCCAGCGGTGAGGCGCCGGCCCCGCAATCGTTCAGCGCGATGCCAAGGACGAAGGCATGCGGTTCGCGGACGAAGCGGCGCTTGTCCGGGCCTTCGGCGATCAGCCCGTCGACATGGGCCGCATCGCGGTTCAGTCGAAAGGTGAAGGCGGCGGGGCTTTCGGCGTCGGAGGGCCGGGGATAGCCGGGGCGGATCACCGACAGTTGGGCGCGGTGCCATGCTTGCGGCCCATGCCGGCGCAAAGCCTCGTCCACCGCCCGGCCGGCCAGCGGCACCCCGGCGACCGCGCCGTCCGCGTCGTTGGCCAGTGCATCGACGCCCACGAACCAGGTGCCGCCGGCCCGCCAGTCGCCGCCGGGCTGGTCCAGCACCCGGCGCGCTTCGGCCAGCGCCGCCGCCGCCCAAGACAGGGTCGCCGGTTCGGCGGCGAACCGCGCCCATCCCCGCTCGGCAAGCGTGTCCGTCACCAGCCGGTCGCCTTGCGCAGCATGTTGAAGGCAACCAGCGCCAGGAAGGCCGCGAAGATGCGCTTCAAGGGCCGCGGGTTGGTCACATGCGCCAGGTGGACGCCATAGGGAGTGGTGATCTGGGTGGTGCCGATCACCACCGCGAAGGCCGGCAGGCTGACCGCGCCCAGCGTGTAGGGCGGCGCTTCGGCGACATGCATCATCAGGAATCCGATGACTGATGGCACCGCGATCAGCATCCCGAACCCCGAGGCGGTGCCAACCGCCCGGTGGATCGGCTGGCTGTAAAGCGTCATCAGCGGCACGCCGAAGGTTCCGCCGCCGATGCCCATCATCGCCGACAGAAACCCCACGGCGCCGGCAAAGACGCCCGCCTCGGGCTGGCCCGGCATCGTTGCGCCCAGCCGCCAGCTGTCACGCCCGAAAGCCATGTAAAGCCCGGCCAACCCCGCCAGAACCCCGAACACCCCCTGCAACGTGGCCGAGGCCAGGTGGGTGGCGACCAGCACCCCCGCCGCCGCGCCCACCACCAGGAACGGTCCCCAGGATTTCAGGATCGCCCAGTCGACGGCGCCCTTGCGGCTGTGGCCGCTGACCGACTTCAGCGATGTGACGACGATCGTCGCCAGCGAGGTCGCGACGCAGACCTGCATCAGCTGCGGCCCGCCATAGCCAAGATGCTGGAACGCATAGAAAAAGGCCGGCACCAGCACGATGCCGCCGCCGACGCCCAACAGGCCGCCGACGACGCCGGCTACGGCGCCGATGGCCATAAGCAGCAGGAGCATTGGCAGGAAATGTACGAGTGCGGTCATCGGTCCCCCCCGGTTGGGATCAGCAATAGCGGGCGGCATCCGGCTTGGAAAGCGGCTTGACGGAAAGGCCGATGGCGATTAGTTAAGTATATGCTTAACTATTATTCACCTCCTTCCCGACTCGATCCCGTCTTTCACGCCCTTGCCGACGGCGCGCGCCGGTCGATGCTCGCGCGGCTTTCCGAAGGTCCGGCAACGGTCGGCGAATTGGCAAAGCCCTTGCCGATGAGCCTGCCGGCGGTTCTCCAGCATCTGAAGGTGCTGGAATCCGGCGGGCTGGTGCGCAGCCGCAAGCAGGGGCGGACCCGCGTCTGCGAACTGGAGCCTGCGGCGCTGGCCGCGGCGGGCGACTGGATCAATGCGCGACGGGCCTTCTGGGAGGAGGCGCTGCACCGCCTGGGGGCGCATCTCGACGCCGACCCGCACTCGCCAGACCCGACACCGGAGGATACCTGAATGAAACCCGCCATCGAACACGGAAGCTTCACCCTGACCGAACAGTACAAGGCCTCGCCCGCCCGCGTCTGGCGCGCCTTCTCCGACCCGACCGAAAAACGCGCCTGGTTCACCGAGGCGCCGGGCTTCACCACCCACGAATACCGGCTGGATTTCCGCACCGGCGGTTCGGAATACTGGCGCGGGACCGCACCCAACGGGGCCGAGATCACCAACACCACCCGCATCGCCGAGGCCCGGCCTGCCGAACGGCTGGCCATCAGCTACGAGATGACGCTCAACGGTCGCCTTCTTTCGGTCTCGGTCCTGACGCTGGAATTCCGCGCCGAAAGGGGCGGGACCGCGCTGACCCTGACCGAACAGGTCGCCCATTTCGACGGGCTGAGCACCCTGGCCGATCGCAAGGCCGGGACGGCCGGGCTGATGCAGAGGCTCGCCGCCCATCTCGGCGGCTGAGGTCAGGCGGCCCGCGCCTCGCCCATCGCCGCAAGGGCGGCCTCCAGCACCTCCCACCCGGCGCCATCGGCATTGGCCCGCTCCGACAGGATGCGCCGCCAGTGGCGGGCGCCGGGGCGGCCGTGAAAGAGGCCGAGCATGTGGCGGGTGATCTGGTGCAGCCGGCCACCGGCCAAAAGGTGGCGTTCGATATAGGGCCGCATCCGCGCCACCACCTGCCAAGGGTCGGGCGGCTCGCCACCGTCGCCCCAGATCGCCCGGTCGGCGCCGGCCAGGATGTCCCAGGGCTCGTGATAGGCGGCGCGGCCGATCATCGCCCCGTCCAACCCCTGATCCAGAAAACCGCGCGCCTGCGCCAGCGAGGTGATGCCGCCGTTGACGAGCAGATGCAGGTCGGGAAAGGCCCGCTTCATCGCCAGCACCAGCGGAGTAGTCGAGCGGCGGGATTTCGCGGTTTTCCTTGGGGCTGAGACCCTGAAGCCAGGCCTTGCGGGCATGGACCGCCACCCGCCGCACCCCGGCGGCGCGCACCCGCGCCAGGAAGTCGGGCAGCACCACCTGCGGCTCCTGATCGTCGACGCCGATCCGGCACTTCACCGTCACCTCGACCGGCGAGGCCGCGACCATCGCCGCGACGCATTCGGCGACAAGGCCCGGGTCCTTCATCAGCACCGCGCCGAAACAGCCGGACTTCACCCGGTCGGACGGGCAGCCGACGTTGAGGTTGATCTCGTCGTAACCATAGGGCGCGGCCAGCCGCACCGCCTTTTCCAGCTGGGCCGGCTCGGACCCGCCCAGCTGCAAGGCCAGCGGATGTTCGGCGGCGTCATGGTCCAGAAGCCGGTCGCGCGGCCCATGCAGGATCGCCTGCGCTGTCACCATCTCGGTATAGAACAGCGCACGGCCCGACATCTGCCGGTGGAAATAGCGGCAATGACGGTCGGTCCAGTCCATCATCGGGGCGACGGACAGGCGCGCGGCGGACCAGAGCGGGGTCGGATGTGTCATCGGCGCTATGTAGCCGTGCCCCGCCGGCCGGACAAGCCGGCGCGGCCGCAACCGCTCGCCGGCCTGTGATCGGTGCGACCGACGGTTCTATTGCCCCCGTCCGTTAAAAGAGACAATCTCGATCCGGCGGACCGATGGGCGGTCCGGGACGGTCCTGTTGCTGCCCCGATCCCGGCGGATCGGGCCGGGGGATCGGCCGGGGATCGGGCCAGGGCAGGCGTGATGGCGGGAATACGGTTCTACTTCGGCATCGCGGCGGCCATCGCGGTTGCGGCAATGGTCTTTCCAGAACTGCCCCGCCAGGCCGCCGGCCTGATGGGCCTTGCGGCGGCCCAGGGATCGGACTCCCCTGCCCCGGCCACCGGATCGAAGAAGGGCGCCGCCGCCGGCGCGGCGCCGGTCAGGGTCCAGACGGCGGTGGCCAAGGCCGGAACCCTGCCGGTCCTGCGCCAGACGGTCGGAACCGTGGTGCCGGTCGCCTCGACCGCGCTATCAAGCCTCGCCGCCGGGACCATCGCCGAAATCCGGGTGCAGGACGGCGCCGACGTGCGGGCCGGCGAGGTGATCGCCCGGCTCGACGACCGGGCGGTGCGCGCCGCGCTCGACCGTGACGTGGCGGCGGTGGCGCGCGATCAGGCGGCGCTCGACAATGCCCAGGCCGCCTTCAACCGGGCCGAAAACCTGATGTCGTCGGGCAGCACCACCCAGCAGGCCCGCGACGACGCCAGCACCGCCAAGCGCGAGGCCGAGGCGACGCTGGCGCTGGACCGCGCGACCATGCAGATCGACCAGGTGGCGCTGGACAACACCCTGATCCGCGCGCCCTTCGATGGCCGGCTGGGCGCGGTTCTGCTGTCGCCCGGCGCCTTCGTCGGGCCGGGAACGCCGATTGCAACCCTGACCAAGATGCAGCCGGTCCATGCCGAGTTCACCCTGCCCGACACCGACCTGACGCTGATGCGCGCGGCGCTGGCGGCCGGCACGCTGACGGTGGCGGTGCGGCCGCTGCAATCCGGCGGCGCCCCGGCCGATCCGGTGACCGGGACGGTCGGCTTCATCGACAATGCCGTCGACCGCGCCTCGGGGACCGTGACGCTGCGCGCCGACCTGCCCAACCGCGACCAGCGGCTGTGGCCGGGCCAGTCGCTGTCGGTCGAGGTGACACTCGGCGCGTCGGACAACCTGGTCATCGTGCCGGCCGTCGCGGTTCAGGCCGGGGGCTCCGGCCCGGTGGTCTTCGTCGTCGGGGCCGATGGCACGGTGGCGCGGCGCGAGGTGGCGGTGGTCCAGCGCGCCGGCGACCTGGTGGGCCTGTCCGGCACAATCGCCAGCGGCGACATGGTCGTTACCGAGGGGCAGCTGACGCTGGCCGACGGGGTCAAGGTCGCGCCCGGCCCGGCCGGAGCGGCCAAGAAGTGAGTCTTTCCGCGATCTTCATCCGCCGGCCGGTCGCCACGATCCTGCTGATGCTGGGCATCCTCGGCGCGGGCAGCGTCGCCTACACCCACCTGCCGGTCGCCGCCCTGCCCCGCGCCGACTTTCCGACGATCAACGTCTCGGCGCAACTGGCCGGCGCCTCGCCCGACACGATGGCCTCGTCGGTGGCCACCCCGCTCATCAAGCAGTTCCAGACCATCGCCGGCGTCGGCACGATCTCGGCCAGCTCGACGCTCGGCAACACCCAGATCACCCTTCAGTTCGACCTGTCGCGCGACATCGACAAGGCGGCAGCCGACGTGCAGGCCGCCATCGCCCGCGCCCAGCGGCAACTGCCATCGAACCTGACCACGCCGCCCAGCTACCGCAAGTCGAACCCCGCCGACGCGCCGGTGCTGATCCTGTCGCTGACCAGCGACAAGGCCGACCTGACGCGGATGGACGACATCGCCCAGAACGTCATCTCGCCCGCCCTGTCGACGATCACCGGGGTGGCGCAGGCGCAGGTCTTCGGCGCCAAGACCTATGCGGTGCGGGTCGAGGTCGATCCCGACCGGCTTTACGCCCGCAACCTGGCCATCGGCGACGTGGTCGCGGCGCTGAAGGCCGCCAACGCCCAGACCCCGGTCGGCACCCTGACCGACCAGCACCAGTCGATGACCATCGACGTGCCGACCCAGCGCACCAATGCCCAGGACTTCGCCAGCCTTGCCATCGCCCAGCCGGGCGGCCGGGTCGTCCGGCTGGAGGACGTGGCCCAGGTCCGCGATGGAGTGCAGAATCCCAATCAGGGCAGCTGGTTCGACGGCACCCAGTCGATTGGCCTGGGGGTCTTCCGCCAGCCCGACGCCAACACGGTGGCGGTCGTCGACGCGATCCGCGCCGAACTGCCGCAAATCGAGGCCGGCCTGCCGCAGGGCATGCACATCAACCTTCTCAACGACGCCTCGGCCTCGATCCGCCATGCCGTCAGCGACGTGCAGAAGACCTTTGCCCTGACCATCGGGCTGGTGATCCTGGTCATCTTCCTGTTCCTGCGCCGGTTCCGCGCCACGCTGGTTCCGGCGCTGGCGGTGCCGCTGTCCTTGGTCGCGACCTTTGCCGGCATGTATTTCCTCGGCTATTCCATCGACAACATCTCGCTGCTCGGGTTGACGCTGTCGGTCGGGCTGGTGGTCGACGATGCCATCGTGATGCTGGAAAACATCATCCGCCGGGTCGAGGCCGGACAGACGCCGTTTCAGGCCGCGCTCGACGGCAGCGCCGAGATCACCGGCACCATCGTGTCGATGTCGCTGTCGCTGGTCGCGGTCTTCCTGCCGATCCTCCTGATGGGCGGGGTCGTCGGGCGGATCCTCAACGAATTCGGCGTGGTGGTGACCATCGCCATCCTCGCCTCGGCGGTGGTGTCGCTGACCATCACCCCGATGATGGCCGCCCGCCTGCCGCGCACCGAAGCCGCGCCCGAGGGCCTTCCCGCCGTTGGTCGGCTGACCGCCTGGTACGGTCGCGCGGTCGGCTGGTGCCTGCGCCACCCCACGCCGATCCTCCTGCTGTTCCTGGCGACGACCGCCGCCTCGGGCTATGTCTATTCGCAGCTGCCGCGCAGTTTCCTTCCGGCCGAGGATATCGGCATCCTCAGCATCTCGACCCAGGCCCGCCAGGATATTTCCTACCCGGCGATGAAGGCCTTGCAGGACAAGGCGGCGGCCATCGTCGCCCATGATCCGGCGGTGGCGCATGTAGTGTCGAACCTCGGCGGCACGCTCAATTCGGGCTCGCTTCTGGTGCAACTGAAACCCCGCGCCGACCGGCCGCCGCTCGACAAGACCGTGGCCGCGCTGCGCCGCGCGCTCTCCGACATCGCCGGACTGCGCAGCTTCATCACCCCCCAGCAAAGCCTGCGCTTCGGCGGGCGGTCGTCGCAAAGCCAGTATCAGGTGGTCCTGCAGGCGCTGGATGCGGCGCTGGCGCGCGACTGGTCGGAAAAGCTGCGCGCCGCCATGCAGGCAGACGGTGCCACCTTCACCGACGTGGCCTCGGACCTGCAGAACGCCGCACTGCAGGCGCGCGTCGACGTCGACCGCGACCGCGCCGCCGCCTTCGGCATCGCCCCGGACGTGCTGCGCAACACGCTGCAGGCAGCCTTCGGCAGCCTGATCGCCACCCAGATCCAGACCACCGGCGACAGCTATGACGTGATCGTCGAGTTCGACCAGAGCCGCAACTGGAACGAACAGGCGCTGGCCGGGCTGCGCATCCCCTCCGACAGCGGCAAGCTGGTGCCGCTGGCCAGCTTCGCCACCATCACCCGCGCCGCCGGGCCGGTCAGCGTCAACCAGACCGGCCAGCTGGCCTCGGTCACGCTGTCCTTCAACCTGCCCGAAGGCGTGTCGCTGGGTACCGCCACCGCCGAGGTCCAGACCCTGCGGGCCCGCATCGGCATGCCGGCCTCGGTCACCACCGGGCTGGCCGGCACCGCGCAACTGTTCCAGCAGGCCACCGACAACACCGGCCTGCTGATCGTGGCCGCGATCCTGACCATCTATGTCGTTCTGGGCGTCCTTTACGAAAGCTTCGTCCACCCGCTGACCATCCTGTCGGGCCTGCCCTCGGCTGCCCTGGGCGCGCTGCTGGCCCTGTGGATCGCCGGGCTGGATTTCTCGATCATCGCGCTGATAGGGCTGCTGATGCTGATCGGGATTGTCAAGAAGAACGCGATCATGATGATCGACGTGGCGCTGGACCTGCGCCGGTCCGAAAACCGCCCGCCGGTCGAGGCCATCCACGAGGCCGCCGTCCGCCGCCTGCGGCCGATCATGATGACCACATTCGCCGCGCTTCTCTCGGCCCTGCCCATCGCCCTCGGCACCGGCGCCAGCGCCGAACTGCGCCAGCCGCTCGGCATCGCCGTGGTCGGCGGCTTGGCCGTCAGCCAGGTCCTGACCCTGTTCGTGACCCCGGTGATCTTCGTCGCGCTGGAAAACCTCGGCGCGCGCCTGTCGGGGCGGAAGCGGCGCGGGACGGGCGATCCAGCCTGAGACGGGGCCGGCACCCGGCAGACTCCCCGATTCCGGCCCTGCCCAACAAGCCTTCCGCCAACTGCCGGCAATTGCCCGAGGCGCCCCCGGATCGCCCACCGGCAGCGGAAAATGTCCCTGCCGCGATTTGCCCCGAACAAACGAAGTTTGTTGCGCAACCGCCAGTGGTTTGTTACCCGCGCAAGGAGAGCGACTCACGGAGATTTGATCGACATGACCCTGTTTGCCGTCCTGACGCGCGGGCGAACCGGCTCGACTCCCCTCGTGGACGACATCGACCGGCACCCCGATATCGCCTGCCACCAGGAATTGTTTCGCCAGGAACCGGTGAATAACATGCACGACAAGGCGCCGTCGTACGAGGCCGTCAGGCAGAACGGACGGACGCCCGGTGCCGAGGATTACCTGCGCGAGGTCGCGGCGGCCACCCCCGGAAAGACGGTCGGGTTCAAGGCGCTGATGACCCACCTTGAGCAGCGCCACGACATCGGCCTTGAAAGCTTCATGTTCGGCTCGTCGATGCCGATCGTGTTCCTGACCCGCGACCCGGTGCGCGCCGCCCTGTCGGCGACGATCGCGAAAGAGCGGAAGCTTTTCAGCATCCGCGTCGATCAGAAACAGCAAGACCACGACAAGCAGCCGGTGATGCTCGACCCGACCTTTGTCGCGGACGAGGCCAGATACTACGCCCATTGGTCCGATCACTGGCAGGCACGTCTTCGCGAACTGAAGACGCCGCATATCGTCGTGACCTACGAACAATATGTGGCGGACCGGCTTGCACTGGTGAATACGATCTTCCGGTTTCTCAAGGTGCGGGAATTGCCGGAGCTGCCGTCCAATTCCTACGCGAAGGTCACGTCGGACGATGTGTGGAAGGATGTCGCCAATAGCGACGAGGTGCGCAAGGCGCTGTCGCGCATCGACCTCTACCCCGCCCAGCCCCGCACCCGCGCCCGCAGATACCTCGACCGGGCGTTGGCCTCCGTGCGCCGTCGCTGACGCCGCCCGACGAGCGAAAGCGCAGGGGGAGGGACCGAACCCGACCGGCCTGAAAAGGCGAACCGCCTGACGACAAGCCAGATCGCCGCGCAACCGAGGCGCGGCGGTTTTTCAGTTATTAGCGTCTATCGGGATTTTTGGCTCCGGCGGTAGGGATCGAACCTACGACCAATTGATTAACAGTCAAGCAAGTAGATTTATACGGTTGGTGCAGGTTACTGCATGGTATGAGTAAAAACAAGCAGTTATGCGTGTTTTGCAACGCTAATCAATCGGTTTACACGCCACCAAAGTGCATGTTAGTGATTGCGGGCGTTGCAAAACGTTGCAAAACGGAGTGCCCCTGATGACCCTGACCATCGACTTCACGAAGCCCGCGCGGCTGCTCAAAGCCACCCCCGGCATGTACCGCCACATCGACACGAAGTTCGCCGGCCTTTACCTGAACGTCGGCAAGACGAAATCCACTTGGTATGTGAAACGCCGCGTCGATGGCACGACCAAGTCGATCAAGATCGGTGACTTCCCGTCCATGTCCGCGCCCGACGCGATGGCGAAGGGCGACACGAAGACCGAGGTTGCGAGCAGCAACATTCAGACCGTGCGGGAGGGGTGGACGTTCTGGTGCGACACGTCGCAGGCGCAGGGCGGTATGTCTGACGATCACCGCCAGCGCATGACCCGCCAGCTTGAAATGCACGCCAAGGAGATCATGGACAGCAATGTGGCGGATGTAACCTCAGCCAATGTGCAGGCCGTCCTTAACGGCCTCATGGCCGAGGGCAAGAAGGCGACGGCGCGCGCCGTGCGCATCGGCATCGGCAACGCCTTCAACTTCGCCCCAGTGGTCAACCCGGTCAGCCAGAAGAAGACCCGCGTAGCAAAGAGCGAGGAAACGGAAACGCAGTGGGCAATGGTCGCCCGTAAGCACGGTCTCGACGCGGACGACTGGTCGATCCCGTGGGGCGCGATCATGGCGCGGCGGGAGCAGAACGTATTGGTCGGGACCGCACTCGCCGTGATGTTCTTCACGGGCATTCGGTCGAAAAACGTGCGGTCGCTGTCTTGGGATCAGGTGGACTTGCAGAACAAGACGATCCACCTGACCAAGATGAAAAATGGCCTCGCGCGAACGATGCCCGTCGCGGACACCGTGATCGACCTGCTCAAGGAAATCCGTCAGTCGGGTAGTCAGTGGGTTTTTCCAGCCAACTCGGCCACCGGCTACATTACCGATCCGCAGGGCACGTTCACCTTGATCAAGGTCGAAGGGAAAGACGAGGGCGAACGTGAGCGAGTGTTCCTTCCTCACGACGGCCGCCGCAATCATATGCAGGCGCAGGCCGAGTCCTTCGTTCCCGACTATGTCGCGGCGTTCCTGCGCGGCGACAAGAAAGGTGGGAGCGGTAATGACATGCTGATGAAATACCTCAAACGCATGGGCAACCGCCGCGCCGTCGAAGACATCGAGAAGGTGTACTTGTCGCGGATCAAGGCATTACCTGCTTCGCAACTTGAAGGAACATCCTAACTGCACTACGTTGCGGATGTGCCAATGTAACGTCGTGAGACCGTCGCGCCCAATCGTGGGGGCACCAGCATATCAGTCGGGAGATCGGCACCCGATTGTGAGGCCCAACGCCGAAATAGCAACGGGCGGTTAGAGACCGCGCTAGGGCCGTCTGTGACTTGGACAGACAAGGAAACCGTTGCTATGTCCTCGCCCGAACTGAGCGCCCTTGAATGGCGCATCCAAGAGTTGGAAACCCGGCTCAAATTCCCCCGCCTGATGACCCCGCGCCAACTGTGCGCCTTCCTCGGCATTTCCGAGGCGCTGCTCTACGAATGGAAGCGCAAGGGCGATGCACCCCCGGTCATCTACTTCTCAGAACGCTCTGTGCGCTATGACCTGCATTCCGTCATGGAATGGGCGAAGCGCAAAGAAGTTGGGGGGCAGGCTTGAGACCTGCCCCCGTCGGTTCAGCACATCGCGTCGTATTGGGATAACTTGCTTATACGCGAGATTGACACGACGCTGAACCGGCAAAGGCAGGTCCATCCTGATTGAGTGATGGACCAGATTCAGAACCAACCCACTGCGGCGGACGTCATGCTCCGCCTGTTCGATGGCTACGAGAAGCGGCACATCGAATTGCACGGCCAGACGACCACAGACAAGAAGGGCAAGGTCAACGGCAAGCCGATCACCGTGGACGCCCCGCTCTCCGTCGATCTCGCCGCACGGCACATTGACGGGGGTATGCCGGTGGGCGTCGCCCCTGTGAAGGCGGACAGCACATGCTCTTGGGGCGTGCTTGACGTCGATTGGTACGACATGCCCGAGGACGACGTGATGGCTCTGCGCGACAGGCTGCGCACCCGCTGCGCGGCCTTCCGCACGAAGTCGCGCGGCCTGCATATCGTGGTTTTCGTCGATGAGCCGATCCCCGCGAAGCAGATGTACCAATACCTTGCCGCCCTTCGGAAGCGTCTGCCGAAAGCCGTGCAGGCGAAGACGGAGATCTTCCCGAAGGAAACCCAGACGGTCGTGACGCCCGACAATGAACCGACAGCCGTCTGGCTGCCGATCAACGGGCAGTTGCGGGAGTGCGCTTGGCTGATCGACGACGAGCAGTGCATCATGCCTGGCGACGAAACCGGCGTCCTTGGCCTGTTCAGCCACATCGACGAACGTTGCCGCGTGTCGGCGCAGGTGGTCAGTGAAATCGCGAACGCCACGCCGACACTCGACGCCTCGGACATTGGCTATCGCATCCCCGACGATCCGAAGGGGCGCAATGACCTGTTGCTGCGCATCGCCATGTCCATGCAGTCGCGCGGCTGGCCGGATACCGAGATGGACGCCGAAATCCGCCGCCTGAATGGTGACGCGAATTTCCACGACCTTTTCGCGGACGGCGCGCTGCCCGAGAGCGAGATCGCGAACCTGCTGCGCTCGGCCAAGAAGCGGGAGAAGGGGACGCCGACCTCGCTGCACTATCGCATGGTCGAGAAGTTCAATCGCCGCTGGTCGAAAATCACGATCAACGGGGTGGTCGAGTATATTGACAAGTCAGCCCCCGAGTTCACCACGTTCAAGAAGGAGGCGTTGTTCGACGAGACGTCGGATCAGGTCGTCCGCTTGGGCAAGTCGGTCGTGCCGCTTGCGCACCTGTGGCTGCGCGACCCCGATCACGCGCGGTTCGCCGGGGTGGTCTGCGAACCCGTGGATTACGACGGTCCCGCCTACAACGTCTGGCGCGGCTTTGCCGTTGCCCCGAAGGATGGCGATGCCTCGGTCTTCGAGCGGTATATCCTTGAGGTGCTTTGCTCGGGCGATAGGGGCCTCGCGCATTGGGTGACGATGTGGCTTGCCCATGCCGTTCAGCATCCGACCGAACCGTCCCCGCCGACGGCCATCGCGTTGCGCGGGCGTCAGGGCGGCGGCAAGTCGTTCCTGCAAGAGCGCATCCTGACCCCGATCTTTGGCGAGCGGTATGTCAAGAAGGTGCAGGAGTCGGAGCGGCTGTTCTCGCAGTTCAACCGTTCGATCTTCGGCGCGACCTTCATCGCCTGCGAGGAGTCGATTTTCCACGGGTCGAAACAGACGGCGGCAAAGCTGAAATCTTTCATCTCGTCGCCGTCGTGGACATACGAGGAGAAGTTCAAGGCGACCATTCAGGCGAAGAACGTCCACCGCATCATCGCCACCACCAACGAACAGCAGGCCGTGCATGTCGATTTTGACGACAGGCGCTGGACTGTGATCGAGGTGCCTCAGCCGTTCGACATGACCACGGCAGAAGGGCAGCAGGCGGCATACGACTACTGGCAACCCTATCATGCCTTCATGCGGTCAGATGACGGCCCGGGCATCGTCCTGCGTTACTTGCTCGATTACGCGGTGGACGCGCGCGCCTTGACCTATGGCTACGGCACGGATGCGAAGGCGTCGGACAAGGTTGCGTCCGATCCCGTGGTTGCTGTGCTGCACGAGATCGCGGTCAACGGCATCTGCCCGCATGATACCAAGGCGTCGGGCATCTTGTCGAACAAGACACTGACCGAGCTTGTCCACAAGGCAGGCGGGCGCAGCATGTCGCCCGAGGAAATCGCGCTTCGGGCCATCGCTTTGCTGCCGCATGTCGAGAAGTCGCGGAAAGCGCAATACCTCGAACGCCTGCACTCCTACACGGATTCGGATGGGCGGGCATCGGTCACGCCGCTGATGGAAACGCGGCAGCGCGGCTTCTACTTGGGCACGCTGGCCGAGTTCAGGGCGGCGATTACACGGATCGACGTGCCGGGAACGGTGATCCTGTGAATGCCGTCATTCGGCTTCCGTTCGAGGAACAAGCGGGCGAAGAAGTTGTTTCGCCCTGCGGGCGTTGAGGCGTAAACCACAACCCCGTCGTCGGTCAGCATGGGCAGCAAGGCGGTGATGATGGATTCATCATCCTGAATCCAAGCCGCCTCGTCCACAAGCAGCCGTGTGGCCGTGTAACCCCGGATCGTTGCGCCTGACGCGGGCACGGCGATGAACCGCCCGCCCGTGTTGCACTCGATCTCGGATTGCGTTCCGCGTTCCACAATCAGGTCGGTGGCGCGAAGGTAGAGCTGCACCTTCCGCGTCAGTTCGCGCACCTGCCGTTCGGCAGGGCACAGGGCAATCGTCGTGCCGCCCGCCTGCAACTCCCGCACCCCCATGGCCGCAAGGGTCGAGGATTTGCCCGCCTGACGGCAGATGTTGAGGGCGAGAGTCGATGCCGTCGAGGTCAGCGCCTCAACCTGATACCACTCTGTCTCGGTCGCGGAAGGCACCTCCTGCCGCAGGAAGTGCAGCATCTGCGCGCCGGGGTCGAGGTCGCGTTCGACCTGTTCGCACCATTGCCGGAAGCCATCAAATGCCAACGCCCGCATCCTCCCGCGTGACCGACAGGACATGGTGGCGCATTCGCCGCAGAAGCGGTTCGCGGGCCGAAGGCACCTCGTCGCAGACTTCTTGCAGGATGGTGCGCAGCGTCACCCATTCCTTGCTTTCGGCCAGCGTGGCCGCACATGCGCGCTGCTCCGCTAAGTGACCCACGTCACAGCCGTCATATCTGACACGTTTCCGCCCAACCGCTTGTTGCTGAAACAAAAAAAGCGTGTCACGGTGGATCGCCCACCCCGACACGCCCCTATCAGCCCGACACGCGGTCACGCCTCGGGAGGCACCCACGCGCACCATCCGCCCGTATGCTTGAGTCCGAAGTCGTTCGGCTCGTAGGACACCCCGTCGTCGTCCTCGCCATAGGTGCGCAGCGTGATCCCCCGGCTTGCCTCCCGTGTCGAACGCCTGCGGCAGCAGCTTTCACTCACGCGTTTTCGTCAGGAAGTTCTTGGCGAATTCTTGGCCGACGGCACCAGCTACTTCGATCTTTCGGCCATCGAACAGGCCACCAATCCGCAGGAGGGCGCGATATGTCCGCGCATGTGATCCCCAAACTCGACCTGATCTATCTGCCCGATGGCCGGGTGGTGAACGAAACGAACCAAGACCCAGCCATCCCGCGCGTGACGGGATACAGTCGCTTTCAGATTGCAGCAGACTTGGGGCAAAGCAACGACTATTCCGCCGTGGTGGTGATCAAGGATGAGGCGCTGCCCATTGTGGACGACGGTGCGGTGATCGTCGGCCCGCGCAAGCGCACCGTCGTCTATGCCGACCGCTTCCGGGGCGTTTCCTATGTCGCGGTCGTGGATCATCTGATCCGCCTGACCAACGCTCCACCGTTCGGCGGCAAGTCGGAATTGGCAATCGACGGAACTTCTATCGGGCGCGTCGTGTCGGACATGCTTTGGGATCAGAACATCGACCACAAGGCCGTGCAAATGACCGGCGGTCAGGATTGGACGCGGAAGGGCCGCTACGTCAACGCGGGCAAGACCTTTATGATCGAAAACTTGGCCGTCTTATTTGCTGCCGGGGAAATTCGCTTCGCCCATGATCTGCCGCTGCGGGCAGAGATCGAGCAGGATTTGGCATCCTTCACGACGCAGACGACAGCGGCGGGAAACCAGATCATCACGCAGTCGCGGTCGGCGGCAGGGCACGGCGACCTTGGCATTGCCCTGATCGTCGGGGCGTTTGCGACCCAATACCTCGGCAATCAAGTCGTCGGGCAACATCGACTCACGGGCGCCTTCTAGATCCATCGCCGCGATAATCAATATAGACCAGCGGACCGATGCTTATTGAACGAATACTTCGCTGTCCCTCAATAACATTTTCTCGGTCTGCTCTGGTCAAATCTCAGGAACGCCATTGATTAGACCATGGTTGGCAGCATTGCGAAGCAAATCGCTGGGGCCTCGAGACATCACGCCCAAAATACCAAGCGCATACTTTGCCCTCGATGCCGCCACATAAAGCCTATTGTGAGCTGAGTAAGAGGCGTAACTTTTAGAATTCGAATCTCTAGTTTCCCCTTCAAAGGGCACACGACCTCTGTCAACTCCAACTATCACGACAACGTTAAATTCTAGGCCGCCGACAAAATCCGCATGACCGATCACGATGTGACCAGACTTCTCAGCTTGCTTAACTCTAGTGAAGTCCCCCCTGCGCTCTAGGAAGGTGACCGGCTTGTTAAGGGCCGTAGAATAGGTCTTAAGTCTCTTCAATACGTCATCAGAAAGTGTGGTAATCAAAGTCTGCGACCGACCAGAGCCAGTTTTGTCCTGAAGCTCCTCGGCAAAAGCGAATGCTCCCGCAATCATCGAGTCGTCGTCCGGGAACTGCTCGTAAGCAACGGGCTGGGATCTTCTCTCCTCTTCTGGTGTAAAGACGCTTTGGGAGTCGCCGATGGTATTTCGAAACGTCGTAAACAGTGTCGCGCCTGAGGCGAGAACTGACTCCGAAAATGCCGTTATCGCAGGCGAGCAGCGAAATACAGCAGTATACTCTGTCTGCTCAGTCGAATCTGAAATGCCTGAACCAAACATTTCCGACAGCGGAACAACGTCGCTCCATCCTCGGTCACCGACTGCCTGAGCCGGGTCCAAAGTGAAGGAAATTGGAAAATCTCCAACTCTGCGCGTGAAATGATGAAACACATGAAGCTCATTGATGTTGAATAGGTGCGTCTCATCAATACCTATGAAGTCAAAACCCTCGCGCAACCTCCTCCGTCTCCAAATTGGAGTGTCGAGCTGGCCAATCGCAGAAATTACAACATCGTCAGTGTCAAATTGATTTGAGGTTTCCAGTTGATCTTGGTAGCGCTGAAACACATTGAAAGCATACCCCTTATCGGAGTCATTTGAGATTGCCAATCCGTATTTTAGAGGTGGGCAGTTCTTGTAAACGTCAAATGAGTCACCGGCCCTACCCTTTATTAGTACGCTTATCTCATGTTGCACTAGTGGCGCAAGGTCACCATCCGAAAGAGATTCGATTTGATTTCGAAACGTTTCGCTCAAGTGTGTCCTGAATGAAGCGTAATCTTTTTCTCGCGAAATAGACACCGCTTGCTCGATGTACATCTGTTGAAGTAGCTTGGAATCTTGGGCGTCGCGGTCAATAAACTCGGTCTCACTTATCGTTTGACTCAGAAACTTTGCGCAAAGCGAGGCCAACGTCTCAACCGTCAATGCTACCGCGTCGCTGTTGAGATCCCTTTGGTTAAAGCCAGCAGTATCAATCGTGGCCAGAGCGTTTGCTATCGTTTCCCGCGTCGCTTCACTGTGGGTAATTATGAGCGCGCGGAAGGTCCGTTTCTCGCGCTCGGCTTGTTGCAAAAGGTGAACGCATCTAAGAATGAGAGAGAGGGTTTTTCCGGTTCCTGCAGGACCGATGAGGCGATGGGGGCTGTCGCTAGGTGAGTATATGAATCGCCTTTGCGGCGCGGTGAGAAGATTGGACCACTCGCGATACGGCATGTGAAACGACCGGTTCGAGTCAGGCGTCGAACTCAGCTCAGTCAAGCCAACTCCCGACATACTCTGAAGGGCATTCGAATTCTTGGCAATATCAGCAGTGGTGCGATAGATATCCTCGAGACGATCAACGACTCGTCGAAAGTTGGTTTCAGCTGCGGTCTCGCTAGATGAGTTTGCACCTTCATTTCCAGATTTGTATACGAGTAAGAAGTGCCCGTCGAGATCGCGCTTTTTCAGGCGTTCATGTAGCGGCGCACGTTCGATGGCAATTCGAAATGGTGAAGAATTTGTGTATGGAAGAGGGAAGACAACTGCTTTTGTGCTGGCCGGGATAATTTTCTCTGACATATTAAGTATGCCATTCGACCAGTACTTCGCGCAGAATCTCAGTAATTTCTGGAACGATGTTAGAGTTTCGGATGCGCGGAGTTGAGTGAAGAGTGCTGACTGTTCACAGTCGATCACTAAGTATTTCTTGTTCTTCCATGGTCCCGATGTTGTGAGAAATACGCCCTCTGAATCCTGAAAAAGTGTGATCTTTCCAAGCCTAGCTAAAAATTGCACTTTCCCTTTCAGTGCTTGTATGAGCTTATCGCCCTGTTCAAAGTCGATGGATTGATACTCGCGGCCGGAGATGAGTTCGGCTACCGCGCCGTCATCTATGCATATATACTTCATCCCCTTACTCCTTCGGATTCTGCGAGGCAGGTCGAAATAAGTCCTGAAATAGCCGCTGGCACAGGATCAGCGACCCCAATGCGACCAAACAGTTGCGAAAATGCCTGCAGAATATGCTCCATCGTCGGAGATGCGACTTCGATTATCGGCATCGCCAAATCATCTACTGAGATTACTAGTTGAAATGCCATTGGAGATCCATTATGGCACAAGTTACTATAGGTAGTGCAATCAATTCCTTTTCCCAAGCGATCTGAAATAGACTTCGGCAGGGTTTGGACCTCTCTGAGCAAGCAAACGTAGCCCTGCCTAAGTTGGTCGTCGAGCGAAAGTCGTTCTAAAAGGTAGTGTCCAAGTACGTCGTGCCTGCTCAATCGGTGGATTAGTTGCTCTATAGATTTTGGTCGATTTTTCTTAAACCATCCGTAGGTGACGTCTTGGTTCTGCGCTTTCAGAACTTCGTTGAAGTCGTCCATGAGCTTAATGTGAGTCGCGAACTTCTCTGCATTTTTCTTTTGCGCGCTTGTTCCTGTATCGGTTGGAAAGTGCGTTGCAGCTATTTTTTGAAGTGACAACGAGAGCAAGAGAGATTCCGAGACATTGGCCTGCTTTAGCATCCCACGAAGGTTGCCTGCCTGATCATTCTGTTCTTGACTGATTAGGATGTCTAATCCGTCCCGGCTTAGCCAATCGTGCAGGGCCACAACTGGAAGATAGTTAAGAACAGGGTACTTGTTTTGAGCGACGTCACATCTGGCTGTTATCGTTAGGCCGAATACATGGCAACCTTCGTATCTCAGTGTGCTCGCGCAAGAGAATACTGTGCCCTGTGTCAGGTCGCCGTATCGCGGTTGGCGTAGATGAGGTCGGGTGCGATCCATTTCTGCTTCCGGTAAGTTCCGTCACGTTGGAACATATCAGCAGGCTTCTGCAAGCTCCGCAAGCTACGGCCTGTGGACTTCGCGCGAGGATTCTGTCTATTTAGTTTCTCGGCGTCCGAGGTACTGGATCGCGACTTCCCCTGGGCCACGGCCTGCGATGGCCGCCGCAACACGGCGCAGATTGCGCTGCGTCACCGTCGCCCGGAAAGGAATGCCTTCCAGGGGGCTTACAATGCCGCCAAAGACAATGTCGCCGGTCCCATAGACATGGTACAGCCGCGTTTCATCCGTGAGGCGCATCTTCCGCAAGAGCGGATCGAGTTGCGAGTAGAACAGGATGGTTTCGGCGGGTTTGTCGGGTTGGTCCGAGAACAACTTCCAAAGGTCGCTCTCATGAGGCGCGCGGTCCTCGGTGCTCCACTCGATCACTCTCACGGGGATGCCCTCGGGTTCGCGGGCACTGCCGAAAGGCGGAGCGGTTGCGGGCGGTTCATGAAGTCGCGGGCGTAGGACTCGAACGCCTGCCGAACCCGATCAACGATGCGGGTGCGGGCTTCTTCGCGATCTGGGCGCTCAGGTGCCACGACGGCGCGCTTGCACCGCACCGTGACATAGACAAACTCGTCGTCTGCGGTCGTCTCCATGACTGACCAGCCGTCGGGCAGCTTTTCCGTCAGCGCCGCTTTCGCTGTCCCGATCTCTGCATCCTTCGTAGGCGCATCTGCTGCCCGTAGCGCGGCCTGCTCTTTCGCAACCATCGCTTCACAGGCGGGGATCAACACAGGGGCGATCTCGCCCGTCTCTGCGAACGTCTGCACGGCCTGCTTGATCTCGTCCCGCTGTTCGCGGAGGCGCAGCAGCTTCTTACGCAGTGTCGAAAGTTGCTGGAGCAGCTTTTTCCGCGCGCCCTCAACGTCTCTGATCTCATCGGCGACCTCGGAAATCGTCGTCGAGAACAAATCGTCGAAAGCAGGGTTGTGTTCACCTGCGAGCAGGCGCTGCATCTGCTCGGCCGGAGCCATGCCGTAGGGGTGGTAGAAGAAGCCATCGCGAATCTCACTCATCGGACAGCCCCATGTCTGGGTGATCCGTGGTGGCCGTGCGTTCGATCAGCAGGCCCCGGCCATGCGCATGGCGGAAGCAAACGGGCGACACGGAGAAGTCGATCTCATTCGCCACACGGATCATCTTCAGGAACGCTTCACGGTCGAACCGCATCAGGCGGGAGGCATTTGTCGGGAAGGAATAGAGGACTTCCGTTCCTTCGATGCCGCGCTGCCCTGCGACCTGCTGCCCATCAATGAAGATGTCCGGTGCCATTTCCTTGTCACCGAACAGCTTCCGAAGGTTGCGGCGCGCGTCGTCGGTGATGAGCGTGCCTTCTGTGAAACGCCAAAAACGGCGGAAAAGGTCTTCCGTCAGAGTGAGGTGGTGATCTCGGGGCACGAGACGCCAGCCACTCACGTTGAGCCAGCTCTTATTGTGGACGAGCAATTCTTGGCCGTCTGCCCAACGGAAGTAAAGATTGGGCTCAGCGATGGAAACCTCCGCAGGCGGTGCCTCGAACGCCTCAAGAATCGCGATCTCACGAGGATTGAAGCACCAAGGCGGAAGGTCGATGCCGCCCGCATCATACTCGACGATCAGCTTATTGGTCAGGAGATACAGCTTCCCGCCGATCAGGTTCACGACCTTCTCGAACAGGCCACCCTTCTTTGGCAGTAGCGGGCGCAGGAATGCGAGGCCATTCACGAAGTCAGCGGGCAGGGCATAGCGGTCGCCGGTCGCCGGGATGGGCGACACGGGACTGCTGTAGTCCATGTTTATTCGGAGCCGCTGGTTCATGGGAACGAGCCGTAACGCCCTGATGTGGCGAGACTTTGGCGCGTGTGGGGCGCGTGTGGTCAGGGGCACCGATGTTTAAACGGCAAGGCGTCCGCGTTGCAAAAGCGTTGCAAAATGCCCCGAAAACGACAAAAGCCGCCCTGAGAGGCGGCCTTTATCATGTTGTAATCTCTAGGAGATTTTGGCTCCGGCGGTAGGGATCGAACCTACGACCAATTGATTAACAGTCAACTGCTCTACCGCTGAGCTACGCCGGAACACCGGGGGGTCTATAGCAAGCGTTCCGGGAGGCGTCCAGTGGGTTTTCGCGGTTTTTGGCGGCTCCGGTCATTTCAGCCGGAACAGGCCGCCCAGTCGGATCGGACCAAGGGGTTCCGCCAGGTTTAGCTCTGTCATTTCAATCAGATGCGCGAAGACGTTCAGGGCAGCGGCCGGCAGCAGCACCGCCGGTGTGTCGCGGTAGATGCGGCTGGCGAGCGTCGCGGCGTCGCTTGGTCCGAGGCCCAGTTCGGCCAGGATCGCGCCGGCGCGGGCCTGGCGGTGGGCAACCAGTTCGTCGATGCGGGCGGCCGGATCATCCACCGCCGCGCCGTGGCCGGGCCAGAGCCGGACCGCCCCCGCCTGCGCCAGCCGGGCCAGCGAGCGCATGTAGGCACCCATGTCGCCATCGGGCGGCGCGACGATCGAGGTCGACCAGTCCATCACATGATCGCCGGAAAAGACCTGCCCGCCCCATTGCAGGCACAGGTGATTGCCGAAATGGCCCGGTGTGTGGAGCGCGGTCAGGCTCCAGCCGGGGCCGTCGACCCGTTCGCCGTCGGCCAGAATGCGATCGGGCCGGAAGGATTCGTCGGTGCCTTCGGTGCCGCGAGAACCTTCGCGTGCCGCCAGATCCTGCATCAGCGCACTACGGCCGGCGGAGGCGTCGCCGAAGGCCAGGACCGGCGCGCCGGTAGCCGCCGACAGGGCGGCGGTCAGGCCCGAATGGTCGCGGTGGGCATGGGTGACGAAGATATGGCCGATCCGTTCGCCCGGTTCGAGCGCCGCCAGCAGCGCCGCGAGGTGGCGGGGGTCGTCGGGGCCGGGATCGACCAGTGCCAGATCGCCCGTGCCCACCAGATAGCTGTTGGTGCCCGCCCCGGTCATCGGCGAAGGGTTCGGCGCCAGCACCCGCCGGATGCCGGGCGCGACGGTTTCGCAGATACCGTAGGGCCCATCGGGCGCAGCCATGCTCTCTCTTCCTTCGTGCCGCCGGCCGGGCTAGGGTCGGCCCATGATCTTCGCCTGGCTCAAACGCTTCATGCCAAACGGCCTTTACGGCCGGGCGGCACTGATCCTGATCGTTCCCATTGTCACCATCCAGGTCGTCGTGTCGATTGTCTTCGTGCAGCGCTATTTCAGCGATGTCACCCTGCAGATGTCGCGCAACATGCTGGTCGAGATCGGCCAGATCGACGCCACCGTCCGCACCGGCGCAACCGCCGAGGCCGGCTTTTCCGACGCGACGCGGCTGGCGCGCGGGCTCGACATCCACATGCAGCAGGGCAGCGGGCCGGGCATCGGCGACAGCCGGGTCTTCTACGATTTTTCCGGCATCGTGGTGACGCGGACCCTGCACCAGCAGCTGGCCGGCCTCAGGTCGGTCGACCTGTCGGACCTGAGCGTGGTGCGACTGGTGCTCGACAATCCGCGCGGCACTTATGAGCTGTCGTTCGACCGCAACCGCATCACCGCCCGCAATCCTCACCAGCTTCTGGTCTACATGCTGGCGACCGGGCTGCTGATGACGGCGGTGGCATTCCTGTTCCTGCGCAACCAGTTGCGACCGATCCGCCGGCTGTCGCAGGCGGCCGAGGCCTTCGGGCGGGGGCGCAGTGTTCCCTACCGGATCGCCGGGGCGGCCGAGGTGCGGGCGGCGGGGGCGGCCTTCCTCGACATGCGGGCGCGGATCGAGCGGCAGATCGAACAGCGCACGTTGATGCTGTCCGGCGTCAGCCATGACCTGCGCACGCCGCTCACCCGGCTGAAACTGGGGCTGGCGATGCTGGGCGACAGCGACGATGTGGCGGCGCTGGAGCGCGACGTCGACGACATGCGCCGGATGCTCGACGGGTTCCTGGCCTTTGCCCGCAGCGAGGCCCAGGACGGCGAGACGGTCGAGACCGATCCGGCGCTGATCCTGCGGCAGGCGGTGGACGACGCCGAACGGGCCGGGCAAGCGGTGGCCGCCGGCGCGGTCGAAGGCAAGGGCACCGCGCACTGGCGGCCCCAGGCGGTGCGGCGGGCACTCGACAACCTGATCGGCAACGCCGTCACCTATGGCAAGCGGGCCGAGGTGTCGGTGGCGATCCTCGACCGCGCCGTGCGCTACACGGTCGAGGATGACGGGCCGGGCATCCCCGAGGAGATGCGCGAAGAGGCGGTCAAGCCCTTTGCCCGGCTGGTACCGGGGCGCAACCAGGACCGGTCGAGCGGCGTCGGCCTTGGGCTGGCGATCACGGCCGACATCGCCCGCAGCCACGGCGGCAGCCTGCGGCTGGGGCGCAGCGACCGGCTGGGCGGGCTGAAGGCGGAACTGATCCTGGCGCGGTAGGGAAAGATCACATCAACTCGAAGCCTCGTGGGCCGGTCCTCACTGTGCCCGGACCGATCAGGGGACGCGCCGGTGGCGCGTCACCCGGTCCGTTGGCCGAAGCGCAAGCGCAGGCCAAGGGGTGGGCCGCAGTCCCCAAGGTTCGTGCACGGACAGCGCCTGCCCAGGCGGGCGAGAAGCGCCCGCCGCCCTATGGGCGGGCGCTGGCCGTGCGCTAGGCGCACGGCCGGAGCAAGCTGAAACCGACCGCCTAGCGCGCGAGGCAACGGCCTCGCGCTCTTTCATCGTTGGAGCGTCCGATTGATACGACCGCGATCTGGGCCCCTGCCCCGTCTCTGGCGCCCTTCTCAGGCCCCGCCCAGCAGCCGCGCCGCGCGTTCGATGGCGAAGGCATAGCCCTGCACGCCGGCGCCGACGATCACCGCCTCGGCCCGCGCCGACACGTAGGAATGATGGCGAAAAGCCTCGCGTCGGTGGATGTTCGAGATGTGAACCTCGATCACCGGGCCGGAAAAGGCGTTCAGCGCGTCAAGGATGGCGACCGACGTGTGGCTGAAGGCCCCGGGATTGATGACGATCGCCGCCGCGGTGGCGCGGGCCGCGTGAATCCAGTCGATCAGTTCGTATTCGCGGTTGGACTGGCGGCATTCGACCGTCCGGCCCTGCCGCGCGGCGGCTTCGCCGCACAGCCATTCGACATCGGCCAGCGTCTCGCGCCCGTAGATCTCCGGCTCGCGCTGGCCCAGAAGGTTCAGGTTCGGTCCGTTCAGCACAAGGATCGGTTTCATCGGCTTTCTCGCGGTTGGGCCGGTCAATCATCGGCGAACCGCGCGCCTGCCGCAATGGGCCGCCGCCACCGCCGCCGCGGCGAGGCGCCCGCTGTTGCAGGGTTGCCGTGGCGGGGGCCGCCGCCGCCCGGCCGTTCCTCCGGCAGCGACAGGCGCAACAGCTCGACCCGCCTCAGCGTGCCGGCCGGATAGTTGGGATCGCCGCGGATCAGTTCGAAGGAAAAGTCCGGCTCGACCCGGCGCAGATCCTCCAGCACCCGCACCGCCTTTTCGGTCTGGCCGGTCTTGAGATACAGGAACAGCAGATGCCGCATCGGCGAACGGAAGTGCGGCGCGCGCGCATGGGCGGCCTCGAACACCTCGATGGCGCTTCGATCGTTGCCCAGCGACACATGCGCCAGGCCGGCAAGCGCCTCCCACCATTGCAGATAGCCCGAACGCTTCGCCAGCTGCATCCCCTGCTGCGCGGCTGCCAGCGCCAGGTCGGGCCGGTCGACGCGCAGCAGCGCCCCGGCCCTGGCGGCATAGCCGAAGGCATTGTGCGGGTTCAGATGAAGCGCGTCGCGCGCCAGTGCCGATCCGGCGTCGACATTGCCGTTCAGCATGACCTGCACCTGCGAGATCAGCGACAGGACCAGCGCGTTGCTGGGCGCGTTCTCCATCGCCTTTCGGGCGAACATGTCCGCCTCGCCCACCAGCCGGTCGCGGTCGGGGTCGGTGCGTTCGATGGCCATGATCTGCGCCAGCGTGCTGTGCCAGGCGAAGATGTGGGGCGCGGGCACCAGGCGGGCCGCTTCCCGCAGCAGCCGGTCGGCAAGCTTCAGCCGGCTGGCCTCGAAGGTGAACATCTCGCGCACCGCGCGCGCCACCAGCCCGCCCACCTGCAGCGAGCCTATTTCGGTCCCCGACAGTTTCGGCAAGGCGTTCATCGCCGCCTCGGCGGCCTCGAACACCAGGCCCGGAAACTCGCCCTGCGTCAGAAGTTCCTGCTGTTGCAGCGGCAAGGCCGCCCGGCGCGACCACAGCATCTGGCCGCTGCGGCTGGCGTAAAGGTTGGCCAGAATGTGCAGGCGCCCATCGGCCTCCAGAGCCTCGAGATTGAGGATCAGCCCGCGTTCGCCGGGGGCCAGCTGCACCATGGCCCCGTTCGGACCATAGACATCGACCAGTGCAAATTCCGAAACCAGCCCCCCGATCGCGTCGGCCAGCGCCAGCGCCACGAAGCCACCGTAACCGTCGGGTATGTCGCTGGCACGGATCAGCAGCGGCAGGCCCGGGGCGTCGACCTCGACAGAGGGCGGCAGCAGCGGCCCGTCCGACAGCCGGGATCTCTGTTCGCGCAGCCAGGCCTCGAACGCCTGGTCGCGGACGTCGATGCCTTCGAGCAGTTCCCGGCCTTCGGCCAGCGCCATGCGCGCCGCCTCGGGGTCGTCCTCCAGGTCGGTCTGCACCCCGGCAAGCGTCACGAAGTCCCGGTCGGTCTGCAGGCAGTCGGCGGCATCCCCCAGCGACTGACGCAGTTCCACCAGCGCCTGCCGCAGGCTGCCGCTGGCCTGATCGGGGCCGCGATCCGACCAGAGCCGGGCCTCGATCCAGCGACGCGGGCGGCGCCGGTCGGGGGTCAACGCCAACAACCCGACCAGTCCCCGGGTCTTGGCGCCACGGGGCGTGCAATCGCGCCCGTGCCTGTCGCGCAGCGCAAGGATACCGACCAGCCGCACGAAAAGCGCCTCAGCCATCTGCCCCTCTCACCCGTCCACATCGGAAAGAGCATCCGCCAAGCTTAAACCAGCCGCGAAAATTATAAAGCTTCGTGAATATTGCGTCAAAACGGGCGGGCTGCGCAGGAATGGGCTTCCGCGAGCGGGCACGCACAGGCACAATTTTCATGCAGACCAAGGAGGGGGCGGCGATGGCACTGCAAGGGGTTCACGGCGTGCATGGAGTCCATGGCGTTCATGGTGTGCATGGCGTCCACGGGGTTCATGGTGTGCACGGTGTTCACGGCGCCTCCCTGGGGCCGGAAGGCGATCCGCTGGCATCGGCGGCGTTGGCCAGTTCGGCGGAAGGAACGACCGGCTATTGGGCAGGTGCCGCATCGCGCAGCCCGCTTGCCGATACCGACCGCTGGCGGGTTTTTTCGCGGATGCAGCCTGATGCCCGAACCGTCGCCCTGCGGCACCGGCTGGCGGCCTATTTCCCGGTGGACGATCAGGCGGGGGTCCATTGCGTGTCGATCCTGCCGACCGCCAGCACCGGCGACCGCCTGCTCAGGCTGACGGCACCGGACGAGGGGCACCTGAAAAGACAGCTGCCCGACATGCGCACCGCCGCCGACCTGCGCGCCGACCGGCTGGCCGAGATCGTGGTGCAGCAGGGCGACATGCTGTCGTTCTTCGGCGGCCAGTTCAACCTCCACCCGGAACGCAAGAAATGGACGCTGCAGGTGCTGGTCAGTGCCTACGAGGCGGTGATCGGCCCGGAAATGGCGCTGAAGCTGGCCTGTGCGCTGCCCCGACCCATCGACTTCGCCCCGCAGGTGCAGCCGATCATCGCCACGCCCTCGCACAGCACCTATCCCAGCGGCCACGCGACCGAGGCCTTCACCTTTGCCACCGTGCTGGCGCTGATCGAACTTGCGGCCGGCGGCACGGCTGATCCGGTGACCGAGCTGCTGTCCCGTCTGGCCCCGTCCTTCGGCGCCGGTCCGGCAGAGCTGGCCCCCTTCCGGCTGGCGGCCCGCATCGCCGAGAACCGCACCGTCG
This sequence comes from Paracoccaceae bacterium, assembly GCA_046348855.1. GTDB lineage: Bacteria > Pseudomonadota > Alphaproteobacteria > Rhodobacterales > Rhodobacteraceae > TMP-24. The sequence continues at coordinate 129,490 of JAXMDK010000003.1, forward strand.
CCGGGGTGCATTTCCCCATCGACAGCATGCATGGCGCGCTTCTGGGCCTGTCGGTGGGGCTGACCCTGTTCACGGCGCTGAGCCCTGCCGGCGGAAGGGTTCCCGCTTGGAAGGCCGATGCGGCAACCAGCATGAGCTACTTCACGCTCGACAGCTGGCGGGCATCGCTGGGTGGCTGGTTGGCCGGTGATCTGGCCGTGGCCGGATCGTCGGCGGACCCTGTCCTGAGCGGTCTGTGGGGTGCGATGATCGCCGAATGGCAATAACCCTGTTTTGCAAGGGGCATTTTGACGGCGCATATTTGAACAATCGCCATCGCGGATCGGAGGCACCGACCCGCGATGGCTTTTCTTTGGGCGAGCCAAGTCACGGCGGAATCGTGCCCTTGCCCAGGCGACTGTCAGGATAGCGAGGAAGCTTGCCCGGCACGGTCCCGAGAAGGTCGGCCAGTTCCAGATCGTGGTCGGCCTGCGTCGGATAGGCGGCCAGCGCGCCGGCCGTGCGCACATGGTCAAGCAACGCCCGCGCCGCCAGGGGGGCCGCGACGCTGCTGCCCGATAGCCGCGCCGAACTGCCGCTGATCACGCCGGCCGCCCGGCGGCCAGGGAGGACGCGGCCCTGATCGGCCAAGGCCGACAGGGCCGGGCCGGTATGCCGCGACGGCTCGCCCTCGGCCGCGTAGAGCGAGGGGCGGAACCTGTCGGCCTTCGCCCGGTCAGGCATGGCCGCGCCGATCAGGTGGACGGAAAAATCGTCTATGGCGCAAAAGGATACCGCCGTCTCTTCGCGTTCAATCGGGCAGCGTGCGCCCGGCATGGTCCAGTCCATCGTCTCGCCATCCCACGTCCAGCCCTGGGGATGGTCCAGCCACGACTGCCTGCCGCGCATCCGGTAGCCATCGGGCGTATCGTCGCGCTCCACCTGCACCAGAACGTCGACATTGCGCCGCGACTGGTTTTCCAGTTCGATGGTCCAGGGTCCGGGCGGTGCCGCGGCCCCCTGCCCGTCGGTCTGGGTTGCCGCGGTGACGACCAGGATCAGATCGTGGTTCGTTTCCGGGACGAAATAGACGCCCGCCACCAGATCGCCACCCAAGACATAGACGATCTTTTCGTCGGGCGTCGGCAGCCTGGGCAGCACCAGTTGCGGCACTCCCGCCGGCGGGGTCAGGGTCAGGGCGACGACCTTGTCCTTGCCTTTCGGCACCCGGATTTCCAGGTAGTTTGCCGTCCGGTCGTCGGGCAGGATTCGCCAGTCGAACTTCAGGCTGCCCGATGGCAGCATCGTGGCCCGCGCCGCCAGCCTGTCGCGCCAGGCATTGCCGTAGGCGGCGGTGATGCGCATCGGCTCGCCCAGCGACAGGCTGCGATAAAGGTCGATGACAGGCGGCAGCCACGTGGCCAGAAGCTCGGTCTTGTCACGCGGGCCGCCCAGGGTTCCGAGGCTGAGATTGGCGATCAGGGGCGCGCGATGACCAAGGCTCGCCATCGTCAGCGCGCGCCAGACGCACCAGTGCATCGCCTGGATGACCAGGAACTTCAGTCGCCGCCCCGAGGTGGCGACGATCGCCGAGGGCGGCAGTTGGACGGCCAGCAGCGGCACCGTCGACAAGGGCGCGCCGGGTTCGGCTCCTGCCGCCAGATCAAGGACCACCGTGCCATGGCCGGCCTTCTGGTTGGTGCTCTTGTGATCGTTCGGCCTGAACAGATCCTCGTTCAGTCGATGATAGAGGCTTGCCTCACCCACGCCCGAGGCAAGGTCTGCGTCGATGGCCTTGCGGTCGAGGATCGCACCGGAATAGACCGCCGCACCGGGATTCGGGGAAGGCGGAGCCGGCGGCTGCCCCTGCCCCATCAGCCACACCGCGTCAAAGCGTGTGGTCGCGGGCGTCGCGCGGAAGCGGGCGTTCAAAAAACCGATCGCGTCGTCGATCACGGCGACGATGGGATCCTTGCCTCGAATGTCCGGGTCCACCTTCAACTCCCGGCCCCCATAGGGTTCGGGCAGCACCTCCGGCACCGGAACCGGCGACCCGACGGACAGCACTGTCCACATGTCGTTGCCCAGGGCTTCGGGCCGGCAATGCAGAACGATCACGAGGTCCTTGCCCTCCTCCGGCTTGGCAGCAAGCGATGTGCGCAGAAGGTCGGCTTCGTGATCTTCCAGAAACACCCGGTCCCTCAGCCCGTTGATCCGGCTGAACACCTGATCGGGATCGGCGCCGTCGTCGACCTTCAGCCGGACAAGGACCGGCAGAAGAACATCCTTGTATCCGCGCGCCTGTGCTGCGGCCAGTTCCCAGTCGGCATAGCCCGCCAACCGCCGATCATGTTCCCGAGTTTCCCAAGCCATGCTGCTACCCTCCCCACCGGGACCGCTGTCCGAAGGATGCCACGGCTTGCGCGGGCGCCGAGAGCGAAAAGCAGCGCCAGCGCCAGGATTAGCGGATTATTCACGCAGTTTTCGGCCGGAGGCCCTGCCTGATTGACGGCGGTCTCACGTAGGACTGACGCCCGGCGCGCACAGTGATCGTCAGGGTCCGCCGGCGGGCCGGCGCAAGAACCGGCAGGAACGGCGGATCCACTTCAGTCCAACATGCGCCCCTTCCTGACAGGGCGCCCCAGCAAAGGGGGTTATTGAAATGCGTATCGTTAAGATTCTCCTGATCGGTGCCGTTGCCGGCGGTGTCAGCCTGCCCGGCGCGTCACGGTCGCTGCGTGCCTACAGCCCGCAGGCCTGCCAGGTCCTGGCGCCGGCGGCCTGCCTCGACGGCTCCACCAGCGCCTACCGCACCGAGAGCTGCGAAAAGGCCCGCGTGACCCTCGCCGCGGCTATTGAGGCCTGCGCCGCCGGCCTGCCGCAGCACCCGCACAGCACCCGACCCGGCGGCATGTCTACCCCGGCGCCGGCCGCGCCGGGGTGCAACTCGCGGGTGCGCTATGCGCTGTGCGTTTCCGCCACCGCAACGCCTCCGGCCGCGATGATCCGGCCGCTTTGCGACAAGACGGTTCCAGCCGGATCATGCGACGTGGAATCGGCCTTGCCCTACTGGGCCGCGACGGCAGCGGGCGTCCGGGGCTGACCCCCGGCACCCGCCAGAGCGTGGCATCGAACGGCCCGGCCCCCGCCGGGCCGTTCGATGTTGGCGGCAATCTCGCCCACCCCTCAAGATGCGGGGAAGGCCGCCGTTGCCATGCGCGCCGAATATCGTAAAGGTGCGGCTGGGACGGGGAGCGGCCGGAATGCAGATTGTCTTTCATCTCGGGGTGCATTGCACGGATGACGGCCGGCTGATCCGGTCAATCCTGCGCAGCCGCACCGCGCTTCTGGAACGTCCCGTGCATGTGCCCGGCCCGCGCAGCTACCGCTCGCTTCTGCGCGAAACGCTGGGCATCCTCAACGGCGCGGTCGCCAGCGACGAGGTGCAATCGCTGCTGCTGGATGCGCTGACCGACGACGACGAATCCGAACGCATCCTGCTGTTTCATGAAAACCTGATCTGCCTGCCGCAGCGCATCGTTTCGGAAAACGGCCTCTATGCCATGGCGCCGCGGCGGATCCAGGCCATCGCCAACCTGTTCCCCGGCCATCAGTGCGAGTTTCACATGGCGCTGTGCAACCCGGCGGCGCTGATCCCGAGCCTTGTCCAGCGCGGCGTGGCCGAAAGCTATGACGCGGTGATGGGGGCGGCGACAACGGCGAACCAGCGCTGGTTGCCGACCATCCGCAAGATCGTCGAGGCCAACCGCTCGATCAACCTGACGCTCTGGTGCAACGAGGATGCGCCGCTGGTCTGGCCGCAGATTCTGCGCCGCGTCTGCGCCCTGCCCGATGACGGGACGCTGGAGGGCGACATCGACATGGCGGCGGCGCTGATGTCCGATCCGGGGGCGACGAGCCTGCGCGACAGCCTTGCCGCCGACCCGCCCGGTTCGCCCGAGGCTTGGGCGGCCCGCGTCAGCGCGGCGCTGGAGGAACATGGCCGGGCCGAGGAACTGGCCATGCCGGTCGACCTGCCGGGTTGGACCGACGAGGTGGTGGCCGACCTGACCGAAACCTACGAGGCCGACTGCGCGGCCATCGCCACCATGCCCGGCGTGCGGTTCCTGTCGCCGCCGGGCTGAGTGCGGGCGCTCAGTTCATGCCGAGCGCGGCCTTGTACATTTCCAGCACCGCCTCTTCCTCGGCGATGTCGTCCTTGTCGCGCTTGCGCAGCGCGATCAGCTTGCGGATGACCTTGGTGTCGTAGCCGCGCCCCTTGGCCTCGGCCATGACTTCCTTCTGCTGCTCGACAATGTCCTTCTTCTCGGATTCGAGGTGCTCGTACTGCTCGATGAACTGGCGCAGCTCGGCTGCGGTCACGTTGTAGGCGGCATCCGAGGCGGCGTCGTTCATGGCGGGCTCCTTCATGGCTCGGGCGATGACTAGACAAGCTTCACCGCGCCTTCAAGGGCCGAACCGCGCCGGTGGGCCGGGGCCGGCGGCGGCTTGCCCGCCGGGGCAAAAGCGGCTAGGCGGCGGGGACGGGCAACGGAACGAGAGGCCGGACGATGGCAGGGCTGATCTGGGCAGGCACGGCGGTCACGCTTCTGGGGCTGGCCGGGCTGATCGGGTGCATCCTGACGGTCGCCCGCGCCCGCAAGGCCGGCCTTGACGATGCGGCGCTGAAGGCGCGGCTTCAGCGGGTGGTGGCCTGGAACATGGGCGCGCTGTTCGTCTCGGTCATCGGGCTGATGATGGTGGTCGTCGGCATCTTCCTGGGCTAGCAGAGCGGCCGCCGCCTGTCCGACCGGATCCGATCAGACATAACTGGCAGCCGCCTCGCCCGCTTCGGGAAACAGCCGCGCATGTTCCTGAATGGCGAAACGGTCGGTCATGCCCGCCACATAGTCCAGCACCACCCGCGCCAGATCGGTTTCGTCCCTGGCCCGTGCCACGTCGGCGCGCCATTCCGTCGGCAATTGCGACGGATCCTTCAGGAACAGCGGGAACAGGTCGTTGATCATCGCCGTCACCCGCCGGCGTTCGGCCACGACGGTCGGGGCGCGGTACATGCGTGTGAACAGGAACCCCTTGATCGCCTTCAGGTTCTGGAACAGCGGCTTGGAAAAGCGGATGATCGGGCCGTCCATCTCGCGGATCGCCTGGGCCGAGGTCGGCTGGCTGGTCTGAAGCCGGGTTCGGGCAACGGCGATCACGTCCTCGACCATTTCGCCGAAGACGCGCCGCAGCGCCTCGTGCCGCCGGCGTGTCGGATCGAGGCCGGGATACAGGCGGTCGACCTCGGCGAAGGCGGGGCCGGTCACCGGCAGTTCCATCAGGTCGGCCTCGGTGAAAAGGCCGGCGCGCAGCCCGTCGTGCAGGTCGTGGTGGTTGTAGGCCACATCGTCGGCCACCGCAGCCACCTGGGCCTCGGCGCTGGCGTGGGTGTCCAGCTCCAGGTCGTAGCGCGCGTTGAACTGGGCCAGCGCATAGGGCATCAGCGCCGGATCGCTTACCGAATGCGCACCCGAGGCATGGGGCCCGATCACCGGCCCATTGTGCTTGGCGATGCCTTCCAGCGTTTCCCAGGTCAGGTTCAGCCCGTCGAAATCGGCATAGTGGCGTTCCAGCGAGGTAACGATGCGGATCGCCTGGGCATTGTGGTCGAACCCGCCGTAGGGCTTCATCAGTTCGGCCAGCGCATCCTCGCCGGTATGGCCAAAGGGCGGATGGCCGAGGTCATGGGCCAGCGCCACCGCCTCGGCCAGCTCGACGTTCAGCCCCAGCGTCCCGGCGATGGTGCGCGCGACCTGCGCCACCTCGATCGTATGGGTCAGGCGGGTGCGGTAATAGTCGCCCTCATGTTCGACGAAGACCTGGGTCTTGTGCTTCAGCCGGCGGAAGGCCGAGGAATGGATGATCCGGTCGCGGTCGCGCTGAAAGGGCGAGCGGAAGGTCGAAAGCTTTTCGGCATAGAGCCTGCCGCGCGAGGCGTCGGGCTGGCAGGCATAAGGGGCCAATGTCATGTCGTGCTGTTCTTGTTCGGGTTATTGTCCGTGATTATATTGGCTTGCATCACCGTTGGACACCGGACCATACCATGAACCTGACCCTGCCGCCGAAAGTCACGCCGCGCGCCTTCGCCCGCCTGGCCGAGATCAACGCGGCCGCCGCCGACGCCAAGGCGCTGCGCGTCGCGGTGGCGGGGGGCGGCTGTTCCGGCTTTCAGTACGATATCCGGCTGGACGATCCGTCGCCGGACGATCTGGTGCTGGAAGGCGACGGGCAGAAGGTCTTGGTCGACTCGGTATCGCTGCCGTTCCTGGCCAATGCGACCATCGACTTTTCCGACGAGCTGATCGGCGCGCGGTTCGTGGTCGAAAATCCCAACGCCACCTCCTCCTGCGGCTGCGGCACCAGCTTCTCGATCTGAGACCGGCGCCGGCGGGGCTTGATTCGGCCCGCGCGGCGCGCCGGCGGAATTCCCCGGCCGGACGGGCATCTTCCCGCGTATATCTTGGGTTCATGCGGGGCCTTGCGGGCCTATGACTTGTGGCAGACGGGCGCTCTGCCGGCCGCGGCGGCGCTACAACTCCGGTTCCATCCCTGCCTCGGCGGCGCAGTTCTCTCGGGTTCGTGACTCGGGCCAGCCTACCTCCTCTCCTAGCTTCGCCGCCGTGCCCGGATCGGCCGGGCCGAACACCGCGCGCCGTCGCGGGTCAGAGAGAAGGATCACACATGCGTTTGCTATCGAACGGTATTTCTGTTGCCGTTGCCCTGGTCGGCCTTGGCTGGGCCAGCGCGGGGCTGGCAGCCAGTTCCGTCGTCAACGTTGCGCTTTGGGACAAGGGCGGCGAGGCCATGGGCAACATGCCGACCGCGCCCGACATGGGCATGGCCATGACCAATGCCATGAAAATGGACATGGCGCCGGTCGGGCTGAAGGTCGACAAGGTGAAGGTTCCGGCGGGCAAGGTCACCTTCAACGTCACCAACGCCTCGCAGGACGTGGTGCACGAAATGATCGTGTCGCCGGTCAAGAACCCGGCCAAGCCCTTGCCCTACAAGTCGGCTGACCTGCAGATCGACGAGGATGCCGCCGGCCATCTGGGTGAAGTGTCCGAGATGCAGCCGGGGGCGAAAGGATCGCTGACGCTGGACCTCAAGCCCGGTACCTACATCCTGTTCTGCAACGTGCCCAGCCACTATGCGATGGGCATGTGGACGCTTCTGACGGTAACCGGCTGACCAGGCTGCCCGGCGGAACGGGCCAGGACCGTCCGGCTTGCGCCGGGCGGTCCTTGGCCCGATGATGGGCCACAGCCAGCCCAGCAGGAACCCCGCCATGAAAATCGCCACCTTCAACATCAACGGCATAAAGGCCCGCGCCGAGGCCCTGCCCGCCTGGCTGGACGAGGCGCGGCCCGACGTGGTGCTGCTTCAGGAAATCAAGTCGGTCGACGAAGCCTTCCCGCGCGATCTGTTCGAGGATCGCGGCTATTTCGTCGAAACCCACGGGCAGAAGGGCTTCAACGGCGTGGCGATCCTGTCAAAGCTGCCGCTTGAGGATGTGGAGCGCGGCTTGGCCGGCGACGAGGCCGACGAACAGGCCCGCTGGATCGAGGCGACGGTCACCGGCAGCCAGTCGGTGCGGCTCTGCGGGCTCTACCTGCCGAACGGGAACCCGGCGCCGGGGCCGAAATACGATTACAAGCTGGCGTGGATGGCGCGGATGAATCTGCGCGCCGCCGATCTGCTGGCGACCGAGATGCCGGTGGTGATGGCGGGCGACTACAACATCATCCCGCAGGCCGAAGATGCCGCCCGGCCCGAAGCCTGGGCGACCGACGCGCTGTTCCTGCCCGACAGCCGCGCCGCCTTCCGCCGCATCCAGAACCTCGGCTTCACCGAGGCCTTTCGCGCCCGCGAACCAGGACCAGGCCATTATTCGTTCTGGGACTACCAGGCCGGGGCCTGGGAGCGGAACAACGGCATCCGCATCGACCACCTGCTGCTCAGCCCGCAGGCGGCGGACCTGCTGCGCGACTGCGGCATCGACAAGGCGGTGCGCAGCGGCGACAAGCCGTCCGACCATGTGCCGGTGTGGATCGAACTGGCTGCCTAGCAGGCCGCCAGTCGCCGCGCGAGGCGGTTCTGGTCCTCGATCACCCGCGGCAGATCGAGCGTGACGAGTTGCCCGTCGCGCACAACCTGCCGCCCTTCGACGAACAGGTCGCGCACCCGGGTCGGGCCGCACAGGAGCAGTGCCGCCACCGGGTCCCAGACGCCCGCGGCCTCGATGCCGCGCAGGTCCCAGATCGCCAGATCGGCCCGCTGCCCAGCCACCAGCGAGCCGCAATCGTCCCGGCCCAGAACCTGCGCCCCGCCCAGGGTGGCGATCTCCAGCATCTCGCGCGCGGCCATCGCGTCGGCGCCGTTCGCCACCCGTTGCAAGAGCAGCGCCATGCGGGCCTCGGCCACCAGATTGCCCGCGTCGTTCGAGGCCGAGCCATCGACGCCAAGCCCCACCCGCACCCCGGCATCGCGCATGGCCCGCACCGGGGCGATACCCGAACCAAGGCGACAATTCGAACATGGACAGTGCGCAACCCCGGTCCTGCTGGTCGAAAAAAGCGAAATCTCCGACTTGTCGAGCTTGACGCAATGGGCGTGCCACACGTCGTCGCCGGTCCAGCCCAGGTCTTCGGCATACTGGCCGGGACGACAGCCGAAATGGGCCAGCGAATAGGCCACGTCCTCGTCGTTCTCGGCCAGATGGGTGTGCAGCCGCACCCGTTTGTCGCGCGCCAGGACGGCGGTATCGCGCATCAGGTCGCGCGTCACCGAAAAGGGCGAACAGGGCGCCAGGCCGACGCGCACCATCGCCCCCGGCCGGGGATCGTGGAACCTGTCCACCACCCGCTCCATGTCGGCCAGGATCGCAGCCTCGTCCTCGACCAGCGCATCGGGCGGCAGCCCGCCCCGGCTTTCGCCAATGGACATCGCGCCTCGCGTCGGATGAAAGCGCAGACCGATCTCCCGCGCGGCCGCGATCGTGTCGTCGAGCCGCACGCCGTTGGGAAAGAGGTAGAGGTGATCGGAACTCAGCGTGCAGCCCGACAGCGCCAACTCCGCCAGCCCGGTCAGCGCCGAGACTCGCATTTCCTCGGGCCCCATCCGCGCCCAGATCGGATAGAGCGATTTCAGCCAGCCGAACAGCAGCGCATCCTGCCCGCCCGGCACTGCCCGGGTCATCGACTGGTAAAGATGGTGGTGGGTGTTCACCAGGCCCGGCGTCACGACGCAGCCGGCTGCGTCGATCCGTTCGGCGCCCGGCGCGGGCAGCCCCTTGCCCACCGCCGCCACCACCCCGCCGCGGATCAGAAGATCGCCGCCCGCGATCTCGGCCCGGTCGGGGCCCATGGTCACGATGACGTCGGCATTGGAAATCAGGATGTCCCGCATGTCGTCCTTCCTTTGTCGCAGCCCCTTCGGTGCATGTCAGGCGGCCGACAGAAGGGGGCGGAAGGACTCGGGCGCAAGCGGACCTTAGGCCGGAACGCCCCGCCGCGTCAAAGGGGGCGGTCAGCCCTGCGGCGCGCGGGACAGGATCGCCAGGGCCTCGGCATGGATGGCGGCATTGGCGGCCGCCAGCACCCGGCCGCCGCGATGGGCCGGACCGCCGGTCCAGTCGGTCACCACCCCGCCCGCCGCCTCGATCACCGCGATCGGTGCCTGCACGTCGTAGGGCTGAAGCCCGGCCTCGACCACCAGGTCGATCTGGCCGCAGGCCACCAGCGCATAGGCATAGCAGTCGGTTCCGTAGCGCGTCAGCCGGACCCGGGCCGCCAGATCGCGGAAGGCCGCGCCTTCGGCGGGCGTGCCGACCTCGGGGAAGGTGGTGAAGAGGATGGCCTCGGACAGGGGCACCGGCGCGCGGGTGGCCAGCGCCGCACCGCCGCGCGGGCCTTCCATCGCCGCCACGCCCAGTCCGCCGGTGAACCTTTCGCCGATATAGGGCTGGTCGATTACCCCCAGGATCGGCCCGTCGCCGCCATCGACCGCGATCAGCACCCCCCAGGTCGGCGCGCCTGACAGGAAGGCGCGGGTGCCGTCCACGGGGTCCAGCACCCAGGTCAGGCCGCTGGAACCGGCCTTGGCGCCGAACTCCTCGCCGAGGATCGCGTCGTCGGGGCGCAGGTTGGCCAGAAGATCGCGCATCCGCCGTTCGGCATTGCGGTCGGCCACCGTCACCGGATCGAAGCCACCAGCCAGCTTGTTGTCCGCCGTCAGTCCGGCGGCGCGAAAATGCGCCAAGGTCTCGATCCGCGCGGCATCGGCCAGCGCATGCGCGACGCGGATCAATTCTTCACGGTTCGGATGGGCAGGCGGCATCGCGGTTCCTGTCTGGTCAGGTCCGCGCAGGGTTAGGACGCGCCTCGGCCACGGTCAAGCAGCCGGCGCGCCCCGGTCGGTCAGGCGGCGTCGGACAGGACCTTGGCCAGGTCGAACAGGCGGCGGCGCTGTGCCTCGGGAATGGCGTAGTAGGACCGCACCAGCATCAGCGCTTCCTTGTCGGCCATGATGTCGCCCAGGTGTTCGTCGGCGGTCGAGGCATGGGCTTCCAGCCCTTCGAAGAAGAAGCTGATCGCCACGCCGAGCGCATCGGCGATGTCCCACAGCCGCGAGGCGGAAATCCGGTTCATGCCGGTTTCATATTTCTGGATCTGCTGGAACTTGATGCCGACCTTGTCGGCCAGCTGCTGCTGCGTCATCCCAACCATCCAGCGGCGATGGCGAACGCGCTTTCCGACATGGACATCAACGGGGTGTTTCATGAGGCTCTCCAACATCACAAGATTACTCAGCAAGTCGCCGGGCAACGAACTTTGTTGCGGGCCAAAATACAAGAAAAAATTGTTTCTGGAAATTCCATTCTGTCTATGCGTTTAGTCAACGCGGTACAGCCGGACGCCGCTCGCGCCTAAGGCAAGTTGCGACAAGCCAATTATCGCATCGGTTTTATTGCGGCCGGCATTGCAAAGTGCGAAATCGCTGCAATTCCCCCTCGCCATTTGCTACCGGCGAAAAGCCGCCGATGTATCTGGCCGATGCGGGACCCTTGGCTTACACCCTTGGAGAACGATCACTTTTCCGTGGAAGGCAGGGGACATGCTGGCATTTCAGGTCACCAACATCGGCCAGGCGCCGGAAATCCGGCAGGTTGCGCGCCCCGAACCGGCGGCCGGCGAAGTGCGGCTGCGAATCATCGCTTGCGGTCTGAACTTCGCCGACCTGCTGCAGATCGAAGGCCGCTACCAGGTTCGCACCGATCCGCCCTTCACCCTGGGAATGGAGATGGCCGGCGTCGTCGAGGCACTCGGCCCCGGCGTTTCAGACCCGAAGCCGGGCAGCCGGGTGGCGGTTTTCGGCAACAATGGCGGGCTGGCTGAATATGCCTGTGTCCCGGCCAACGCCTGCCTGGCGCTGCCCGACACAATGAGTTTCGAGCAGGCCGCCGCCCTGCAGATCGCCTATGCCACCAGCCATCTGGCGCTGCTGCGCCGGGCGCGGATCGAACCCGGCGAGACGCTGGCAGTGACCGGCGCGGCCGGCGGTGTCGGCCTGACCGCGGTCGAGATCGGCAAGCTGGCCGGCGCGCGGGTGATCGCGCTGGCGCGCGGCACCGACAAGCTGGCCATCGCCCGCGCCGCCGGGGCCGACGAGGCGATCGACAGCGACGCGCCCGACGTTAAGGCCCGGCTGAAGGCGCTTGGCGGCGTCGATGTCGCCTACGAGACGGTCGGCGGCGCCCTGTTCGATCAGGTGCTGGGGGCGATGCGGCCCGAGGGGCGGATGCTGACGGTCGGTTTTGCCGGCGGCACCATCCCGCAGGTTCCGGCGAACCTGCTGCTGGTCAAGAACCTGTCGGTCATCGGCCTGTATCTGGGCGGCTATGCGGCCTTCCGGCCCGAAGCCGTCACCGACAGCCTGCGCGCGATCCTGGACTGGTTCGCGGAGGGCAAGCTGCACCCCCATATCAGCCATGTGCTGCCCCTGCCCCGCGCCGCCGAGGCGCTGGCGCTTTTGCGCGACCGCAAGTCGACCGGCAAGGTGGTGGTGCGCTGCGATCAGACAGCGTAAGCGGCGCGGATGTGGTCCTTCAGATCCTCGACAGCCGCGCCCTTCTGCAGCCCGGCATCGTAAAGGCAGATCTTCATCCCGCCCAGTTCGGGCAGGCCCGCCTGCGCCGGCACTTCGGCGCAGCCCTTGGAAAACCGGTTGCGCATCCTGACCGTCAGCGCCAGATCGGCGGCGATCATCGCCTGCACCGCCTCGATCGAGCGGCCGGAAAAGCCCATTTCCCAGTGAATGCCGGCCCGGTCGAGCGCGGCGAGCGCGATGGGGCGGAACTTGCAGGTTTCCTCGAAGCCCAGCCGCAGCGGCCGGGCCTGCCAGGCACAGCCACCCGCCGCGCCCACCCATACCAGCTGATGATCCGCCACGGATTCGCCTCCGGGGCCGGGTTCTTCTTCGGTGGTCAGGATGATGTCCAGTTCGCCCCGCGCCAGCGCCTCCTTCATCGTCAGCGTGAAGGATGAGGTCAGGTTGATCCTCAGGCGCGGATAGCACTGAGCCATCCGCTTGAGGATGTCGGGGATCGCCGGAAAGACGATGTCGTGCGGCACGCCCAGGCGTAACTCGCCCTCCAGCGCCGTGTCGGTCAGCCGCGCCAGCACCTCGTCGTTCAGCGACAGCATCCGCCGGGCATAGGCCAGAAGCTGTTCGCCCTCGGGCGTGAGCGTCAGCCGGCGGGCGTTGCGAAAGAAGAAGGGCCGCGCCAGCGCCTCCTCCAGCCGCTTGATCTGCATCGACACCGCCGACTGGGTCAGGTTGAGCAAGGATGCCGCGCGGGTCACGCCGCCGGTGTCGGCTGTCACCATGAAGGCGCGCAGGGCGGTCAGGTCGAGGTTGCGCGGCATATCACAGATCCTGATCGTTATCCGAACAAACATTCGATTTCGGAAAGGATGCTTCCGTGGCAGTTTGTTCACATATCATCATACACGATGCAAAACCGATAACGCAACAGAATGGATTCACCATGTCCGCGACCGCCTGTCCCGCTGCCCCCGCCGCCTGCTCTCGCCGCCCGCCCCTGCTGTCCCGGCTGGCCCTGATCCTGACGCGCGCCACCGCGCTTGTCCGCCAGCGCCGGTCGCTCGGCCGGCTGGATGCACACGAGTTGCGCGACATCGGCCTGACCGCCGCCCAGGCCCGGACCGAGGCCGCCCGCCCCGTCTGGGACGCACCCGCCCACTGGAGGAGCGGCGACGGCGCTTGAATTCCGCCCGGAACCTTCCAATATAGCAGCCAACGGCCGTGCCCGCGTCTTGGGGGCCGGCAGGCAAGGAGGTTTCGATGGCTGACTACCGGACGATAAATGCAAGCCAGACGGGCGTCGGATATGGTGTCATCGACGAAGGTTTGCGCGCCCATATGAACAAGGTCTACGGCCTGATGTCGATCGGCATGGTGCTGACCGGCCTTGTGGCCTGGGCGGTGGGCACCAGCCCCGAGATGCTCCAGGCGATCTTCGGCACGCCGTTGAAATGGGTGGTGATCTTCGCGCCGCTCGCCGTGGTCTTTGCCTTCGGCGCGATGCTGAACCGCATGTCGGCGGCGACCGCGCAACTGGTCTTCTTTGCCTATGCCGCGCTGATCGGCCTGTCGCTCAGTTCGATCTTCGCCGTCTATACCGGCGTCTCGATCGCGCAGACCTTCCTTGTGACAGCCATCGCTTTCGCGGGCCTCTCGCTTTACGGCTACACGACCAAGCGCGACCTGACCGCCTTCGGCAGCTTCCTGATGATGGGGCTGATCGGGCTGATCGTCGCCTCGATCGTCAACATCTTCCTCGGCTCGCCCGCGGTGGCCTTCGCGGTGTCGGTGATCGGCGTGCTTCTGTTCGCCGGTCTGACTGCCTGGGACACCCAGAAGATCAAGGCGACCTACATCGCCTATGCCCGGGAGGGCGACAGCGAATGGCTGGGCAAGTCGGCGATCATGGGGGCGCTGCAGCTTTACCTCGACTTCCTGAACCTCTTCATGTTCCTCTTGCAGTTCATGGGCGACCGCCGCTGACAAGCGCGACAGACGGATAAGAGGGCCGGGATTTCCCGGCCCTTTTTGTCGCCGGGTCACATTTGCAAGAATTCGGACCAGACCTTGCCCCGCCCCGACCAGTTCCGCCCGCCTTTGCCGCCACCCGCCCTCGGATGGCTTGCCTCGCGCGAAGCTCTGGCCGGCCTTGCCGCGCTGGCCCTGTCGGTCCTGCTGTTCGTCTTGGCCTGGCAGGATCTGCGCGACGGGTTCAGGCTTTTGCGGCACGGGGTCATGACCGAGGCACGGGTGACGAGGCTGGACTATTCCTGCCTTGATCGCTGGTCCCCACGATGCGGGCGCTGGATCCAGAACGTGACGGTCGAGTTCACGACCCTGGACGGAAAGGTCCATTCCCATACCGAACGTGCCGGCCTGGCAGGGGGTTCCGACGAGGGGTTCCGGTTCGCCGTCTTTACCGCCGCGGACCTGCCGGTGCCTTATGAAGTCGGGCAGACCGTCCGCCTGATCTACCTGCCGTCCGATCCCGCCATCGTCGACATCGGCTGGATAAGGATGCAGGACCGTGGCTTCATGCTGGGCGTGGGCGGCGTGCTGGCGCTGTTCAGCGGGGCGGGCCTGATCGTCCTGTCCTATCTGGGGCTGGCGCGCGGGATGATCTGACCCGCCCCGTCCTTGGCACGCCTGCGGAACGCATCCCCTCATGCAAAGGGCGCGCAAGAAAAAAGCCGCGCACGAAGGCGCGGCCCCACTGTCCGTTTGTCGAGGCAGGATTACTTGATCTTGCCTTCCTTGTATTCGACATGCTCCCGCTTCACGGGATCGTATTTCTTCACGACCATCTTTTCGGTCATGGTGCGGGCATTCTTCTTGGTCACGTAGAAGTGCCCGGTGCCCGCCGTCGAGTTCAGACGGATCTTGATCGTCGTCGGCTTCGCCATAGTCTATCTCCACTGGCAGGGCGGCACCGCCGCCCGCGAAATCCTTGAAGCCCGCCTTTTACGGAGGCTGGCGGCAGAGTCAAGCAGCTTTCCCGCCACCAGCTTTCCGTCCCGGGGCGTCAGGCGGTAGCCAACGGCGCGAGCCCCATCTGCGCATGGATCGCGTCGCGCGCCGCCGCGTCGAGGCCCAGCGCATCCGACAGGCGGCGCAGGTAGTCCGACTCGGCGGCGTTGTCGACGGTCACCGCCATCAGCGCGGCGGAATAGACCTGCGCCTTCATCGCCGATCCGGCCGCCTGCGCCAGCGCCACCGGATCGACCGGGGCGGCCATCTCGGCCTCGACGAAGGCGCGTTCGGCGTCGCTGGCGTTGGTCAGGTGGCTCATGATCTTGGCCTTTTCGTCGGCGTCCAGATCGCCGTCGGCCTTGGCCGCCTGGATCATCGCCCGGATCATCAGCTTGGCGTTTTCCTCGGCCGCGGCGCTGGCCGGGCCGGCCCCGGTGATCGCCGACATCATCTCGCCCACCGCGCCCGCGCCGGCGGCCAGCGAGCCCTGCATCGCCGACATCAGGCTGCCCAAGCCCGCCTCGGCGGTCTGGCCGGCGTCGGCGGCCTTGGGACCGTACTTGGCGGCCATGTCGCGCATGGTCTGGGCGCCGCCGGGAATGCCCATCTTTTCGGCCATCTTGCCCATCTGGTCAGCGATCCCGCCCTCGGCGCCCGCGTCGCGCAGGTTCTTTTCCAGACCGGCCATGCCGCCCATCTGGCGGAACTTGTCATAGCCCTTGGCCGCGGCCACGCCGATGGCCAGTGTTGCAAGCGTCTTGATGAAACTCATGGTGCCCCCCTAATCGACAGGATTTCAACATTCCGGCACGATACCGGCACGGTCCCGTGACAGATATGGGAAAGCCCGGGCCTTTTGCCCCCGTCGGCCAAAAATTGCCGCCGGCGGCGGTGTGGGCGAAGTGCGCGGAGGGTCTGTAAGCCGGATTCTGTCCGGGGACTTGCGCCCCCTGGATGACCATTCCTCTGGCCCCGCCGTTGCCGGCGGGATCAAGCTGCCAACCCGGGTCTCTCGGGCCGAAGCTGCCCTGCGGCGGTATCTGCCTTGCGGCAGACGCGGCCCCGCGCGAGACCCCTATTCGGCATTGCTCCCGGTGGGGCTTGCCTTGCCGGTCCTGTTGCCAGTCCCGCGGTGGGCTCTTGCCCCACCGTTTCACCCTTGCCCGTGCAAGCACAGGCGGTCTCTTCTCTGTGGCGCTTTCCCTGGGGTTGCCCCCGCCGGGCGTTACCCGGCACCGTTGCTTCAGGGAGTCCGGACTTTCCTCGCGGCCCGTTGCCGGGCCTCGCGGTCATCCGACCCTCCGCGCCCCCCTCCCCTACGGCGCGCCGATCCGCCCGTCAACCGGGAAGCGGCGGGCGATGGCATGGGCCAGTGCTCGATCGGTTGCCGTTTCAGGGCCGTCAGCCTGAGGGCGGAAGCGCAGCCGGAACGCCGCCAGCAGCAGGTCGGCCGGCAGGTCGGGATAGCCGATCGCCCGCAGCGACGGCAGCAGCGGATTGGAGTCGCCCTCGGGGTCCGGCTCGGCCCAGATGGACAGGCCGGCGCGCGCCAGCCGCCGCCAGTCGAAGCGCGGGCCGGGGTCGATCTTGCGGTCGGGCGCCATGTCGGAATGGGCGATGACCCGTTCCGGCGGAATCGACCAGCGCCGCATGATCCCGTGCAACAGCCGCTCCAGCGCCGCCATCTGCGGCTCGGGGAACGGCGCGTCGCCGGTGTTGGCCAGCTCGATCCCGACCGAATGGGAATTGACGTCGCGGACCGCGCCCCAGGCGCCCCGCCCGGCATGCCAGGCGCGGGCGCGTTCGTCGACCAACTGCTCGGCCGCGCCATCCTCGGCAATCAGCCAATGGGCCGAGACTTCTGTGGCGGGGTCGCATAGGTGGGCCCGCGCCGTGGCAAGGTCGGGCAACGCGGTGTAGTGCAGCACGATCATGTCGGGCCGGCCGGTGCCCCGCCTTTGCCCGTGGTTTGGCGAGGGGAAGTCCCCTGCCACCTCAGCCGCGCGCCTGCTGGAACGGCGTCGGGTCGAACTTGCAGGCAAAGCCGTCGCCGTCGGGGTCGAGCTTCTTGGGATCGCGCTTGGGACCGCCGGCCTTCAGGAACGCCTCCTGCGCCGCCTCTTCCGAGGTGAAGGCCATGCAGGCGGCCTGATGCTTTTCGGGCGACACCGAGGAACGGTCATAGATCGCCTGACCCAGCCGGTTCGGGGCCGAGATCGCATAGGCGACCACCGCCGAAACCTTGGCCGAAGCGTCCCGCTCCGGCAGGGCCGTCGGCTGGATTTGCTGATAGCTGGCCTTGTCGGCCTCGATCCGGGCCTTGTTGGATTCGATCGATTCCCGGGCAGACACGGCCTTGAAGTCCTGGGTGTCGGAAATGCCCAGCGCATTGCCTTCGGCGGCAGGCGCGGCCGCGGCCTGCGTCGGATCGGTCGCCACCGGGGCAGCCTGCGCGGCATCGGTCGCTGCCGGGATGGCAGGCACCACGGGCGCGACGGGCGGAACCGCCTCGGTCGTCGGCCCGGGAACCGGCTGCGGCACCAAAGGCGGCGAGGTGACTTCGCCGGTCGCCGGCCCGTTGGCGGTGCCGAACAGCGCCTGGTTGATTTCCGACGACGGAATCGCGCCCTCCGTCACCGGGGCGGCGGGAGGCGGCGCAGCGGCGTAAGCGGGCGCGGCGTAGGGCGAGGTTTCGGCCATCCCGGCTTCAGGCGCGTCGCGCAGGTTGGCGGGGGTGCAGGCGGCAAGCGCCACCAGCATGGCGGAAGCAGAGAGAAGCGAACGCATCGGGAAACCTTCGGTCCTGGCCAGATTTGCGGCCCTTACCACCATTTTTCGGGTTTGGAAACAAACCCCGCGGCCCGCTCCAGCACATAGGCCTGATTCAGCAATTCGCCTTCCTCCCACGGCCGGCCGATCAGCTGCAGGCCCAGCGGCAGGCCCTGCCCACTGAGGCCCGCGGGAACCGCCACGCCGGGCAACCCGGCCAGGTTCACCGTGACAGTGAAGACGTCGTTCAGGTACATGGCCACCGGATCGGCGTCGGCCATCTCGCCCAGTCCGAAGGCCGCCGACGGGGTCGCGGGCGTCAGGATCGCGTCGATCCCGGCGGCGAAGGCCTGTTCGAAGTCGCGCTTGATCAGCGCACGGACCTTGCGGGCGCGGTTGTAGTAGGCGTCGTAGAAGCCCGCCGACAGCACATAGGTGCCGATCATCACCCGGCGCTGAACCTCGTGGCCGAAGCCCTCGGCGCGGGTCTTTTCGTACATCTCGGTGATGCCGTCGCCCTGCGCCAGCTTGGCGCGGTGGCCAAAGCGCACCCCGTCATACCGGGCAAGGTTCGACGAAGCCTCGGCCGGGGCCACCACGTAATAGGCGGGCAGCGCGTATTTCGTGTGCGGCAGGCTGATGTCGACGATCTCGGCACCGGCGTCGCGCATCATCTCGGTGCCGCGCTTCCACAGCGTCTCGATCTCGTCGGGCATGCCGTCCATGCGGTATTCGCGCGGGATGCCGATCTTCTTGCCACGGATATCGCCGGTCAGCGCGGCTTCGAAATCCGGCACGGGCAGGTCGGCCGAGGTCGAATCCTTCGGGTCATGCCCGGCCATCGCCCCCAGCATGATCGCCGCGTCACGCACCGTCTTGGTCATCGGCCCCGCCTGGTCGAGCGACGAGGCGAAGGCCACGATCCCCCAGCGCGAGCAGCGCCCGTAGGTCGGCTTGATCCCGGTGATCCCGGTGAAGGCCGCGGGCTGGCGGATCGAGCCGCCGGTGTCGGTGCCGGTCGCGGCCAGGCACAGGTCGGCCGCCACCGCCGCTGCCGAGCCGCCCGACGAGCCGCCCGGCGTCAGCGCCGCGGTCGATCCCGCCCGCCGCCAGGGGTTGACGGCATTGCCGTAGCAGGAGGTCTCGTTCGACGAACCCATCGCGAATTCGTCCATGTTCAGCTTGCCGAGCATCACCGCGCCGGCGTCGGCCAACTGCTGGCTGACGGTCGACTCATATTCGGGGCGGAAGCCCTGCAGGATGCGGCTGGCGGCCTGCGACGGCACGCCCTTGGTGCAGAACAGGTCCTTGATGCCGACCGGGATGCCGCACATCGCCGGTGCATCGCCCGCCTTCAGCCGCGCGTCCGCCGCCCGCGCCCGTTCCAGCGCGATCTCGGGCGTCTTGTGGACGAAGGCGTTCAGCGCCCCCGCGCCCTCGATCGCGGCAAGACAGGCCTCGGTCAGCGCGGTCGACGTGGTCTCGCCCTTGCGCAGCGCGTCGCGCGCCTCGGCAATGGTCAGTGTGTTGAGTTTGGACATCGTCATTCAGCCTTTCCGGGCTCCGCCCGTTCGTCGCTGAAACCGCTCCGCCGGAGCGATTTCCGGGCGCTCCTCACTCGACCACCTTCGGCACGGCAAAGAACCCTTCGCGCGCGTCGGGCGCGTTCTTCAGGATCTGGGCCTGGATGTTGCCGTCCGTCACCACATCGGCGCGCCGCGCCAGCCGCATCGGCGTCACCGAGGTCATCGGCTCGACCCCGGCCACGTCGACCTCGTTCAGCTGTTCCATGAAGGCGAGGACGGCCGACAGTTCGCCCGCCAGCTTCGGCAGATCGCTTTCGGGAACCGCGATGCGCGCCAGATGCGCCACCTTGCGCGCGGTGTCGATATCGATGGACATGGGGCCACTCCGCCAGACTTCGCGCCCCGTTTAGCCGCGCCACCGCGCCGGTGCAAGCATCAGGCCCGGCAGGCGGTCAGCGGCGGGCCAGCAGCAAGAGTTCCAGCCGCTCGATCGCCCGCAAGAGCCGCTCCGCCTCGATCCGGGGCATCAGCGCCACCTTCACCACCACCGCCATCACCATCAGGACCGCCGAGGGCAGGCCCCAGTGCAGGGCCGAGAGCGGGTCGGTGGCGGACAGGAAATGCCAGCCGGTCCACAGGCCGGCCAGGAACATGACCACCACCGACACATAGATCGCCCGCGCCGGCCAGCCGTCGCGACCGGAAAAGATGCCAAGGGCGGTGTTCAGGAAACCGGGATCGCGCAGGTCTTCGAACAGGCGCCGGTCGTCGGGGCCGAGGGTTTCGGCGATTTTCTGGTCGAGCAGGCGCATGACTATCTCCTTCCATCGGGCCGGGATGCGGCCCCTCAAGCCGATGTGGTCCGCCCGGCCGAGACGTTCAAGCACCCGCCCGCCAAGGGTCTTGGTCGGCAGCGCGCGACCATGCTAGGGTCCGGGCAGCGCAACGGGCGGCACAATCGGAGACGGCCATTGGCACTCGCGGTGATCGGCGCGGGCTTCGGCAGGACCGGGACGCACTCGGCCAAGCTGGCGCTTGAACATCTGGGCTTCGGCCCCTGTCACCACATGGTCCGGGTCATGGCCGATCCCGAACAGGTCGCCCTGTGGCGGCGGGCGGCGGCCGGGCACCTGCCGGACTGGGACGCGGCCTTCGCGGGTTACGGCAGCGCGGTCGACTGGCCCTCGGCACATTTCTGGCGCGAGACCATGCGCCATTTCCCCAAGGCCAAGGTGCTGCTGACCCACCGCAGCGGCGACAGCTGGTATGACAGTTTCTCCAGGACCATCCTCGAATCCATCGGCCCGGACAGCACGCCTGCCACCTTCGGCCATGCGGTGATCCGCAACGTGATCTTCGAGGGCCGCCCCGAGGACCGCGCCCATGCCATCGCACTGTATGAACGCCACAACGCGACTGTCCGCGCCACCGTTCCCGCCGACCGGCTGATCTGCCACGAGGTCGGACAGGGGTGGGAGCCCCTGTGCGCCGGTCTGGGCGTGCCGATCCCCGACATCCCCTATCCCCGCACCAACGCCACCGGCGAATTCCGCGACCTGGTGCTCCAGAAGTAGCCGCCCAAGGAGGACAGCATGCGCATAACCTGGCTTGGCCATTCCGGCTTCCGCATCGAGGTCGAGAAGGCGACGCTGCTGGTCGACCCCTGGCTTGCCGGCAACCCGATGTTCCCCGAGGCCCGGCGAGCCGAGGCGATCCGCGGCGCGACCCATGTCCTGGTCACCCACGGGCACGGCGACCACGCGGCCAACGCGCTGGCCATCGCCACGGAACTCGCCATCCCGATCGCCTGCATCCATGAACTGTCCGAATGGTTCGAACGCGAAGGCGCGTCCGCCATCGGCTTCGGCAAGGGCGGAACCATCGACCTGAACGGCGCGAAAGTGACGATGGTCAACGCCTGCCACTCGTCGTCCATCGACTTCAAGGGCGGCAACCCGATCCCCGCCGGATCGGAGGCGGGCTTCATGATCGCCGGCGACGGCCACACCGCCTATGTCTCGGGCGACACAGACATCATGGCCGACATGGACTGGATGGGCGAATATCACCGGCCCGATGTCGGGATCCTCGCCAGCGGCGGGCATTATACGATGGACATGAAGCGCGCGGCCTTCGCGGCGCGGAAGTATTTCGATTTCAAGCTGGTCATTCCCTGCCACTACCGGACCTTCCCGCTGCTGGAGCAATCCGCCGCGGCGCTGGTCGAGGGCCTGCCCGGCGTCAGGGTGGTCGAGCCGCAGGTGCTGGAGGCCATCGCCGTCTGAGGAGTGCCATCCGCGCCGGGACAGAAACAGTGTTGGCCCGATGCGCCGGCCGGTTTCCCTGTCCGCGACAGTTCCCCACAAACACTGAACGGACGCCACAGTTCGCCCATGATTGCCACCTAGGTCGGACCCATCCAGACCCGAACCGAGGTTAGAATGGCCCTGTCCCGACTGTTTCCTGCCTTTGTTGCGGCCCTCGCCGCCTTTACCAGTGGGGCCGAAGCCTCGACCGTCAACGGCACCGGGATGGTCACCAACAACGTGATCTTCGGCTCCGGCAACGCCAACGGCGCTTTCTCCGGCGGGCGCTGGGGATCCCTGGAACTGGGGCTGAGGGCCAAGCTGCGCTATGACGCGACCAATGGCTGCGGTGGTTTCGGCTGCCCGCAGAACACCTTCAACTACGGCCCCGGCGACAGCTATTCCTTCAGCTCGTCACAGGCCAACCCGCCGCCGAACCGGTCGATCTTCAACTTCGAATGGTCGATCAACTCGAACGCCGACGGGATGGGCATGGCGCTGAGCGGCTATACCTACCGCATCGACATCGACACTGACCCCACAACCAACGTCGGCGGCCTCGTGTCCTACAACCCGATGTCGTTCCTGTCGACCGGCTACTACCTGGGCACCAACGCCAGCCCGGCGGGCGGCGCCACCTTCCGGCTTGGCGGCTTCGGGAACCTGAACGCCTACAATCTGGCACAGAATTCCGTGAACCTCGGCTTCATTCCCGGCACCAACCTCGGGCACGGGCAGTTCAGTATCTTCCTGTCGGCCTTCTCGGCCACGACCGGGCAGCTGGCCGGGTCGGCGTCGATCAACGTCAACGTCGACTCTCCTGCCCCGGTGCCGCTGCCGGCTGGCGTCGGGCTGCTGGCCGCCGCGCTTGGCGGGCTGGCAGCGGTCAGGCGGGCGCGTCGCGCCGCCTGACCGGGGCTTTCACCGCAACTCCCAATATTTGCGACTGGACGGCTCGGCCGGCAGGCCGATGTCGCGGCGCACATGGCCGGACAGATCGTCGAGGTTGTAGGCCCGGTGCCGGTCGCGGCGGACCAGCGCCCGCAGGAGTGCGCCAAGGACGCGGAGCGCCCCGTGTTCGGCCAGAAGCCGTTCGATGACCGCCGTGGGCGGATGGATGTCTTCGTGCAGGATCTGCGCATTCATGGTTCTGACTCCAGCCGGCTGCCCGTGCGGGAACCGGCGATGATTGGGATTTGGCAAGGGGCGCGGCGGGAATGCCGCGACGACCGCTGTTCAGGCCTGTGGGAAAAGGGGCTGCGGGGCAGCCGAAGGCAGGATCGGATCAGCCGCGATAGGCTGACAGACCACCCGCGCAGAAGGCCGCGCCACGCAGGGTCCTGGCGTATTCGTTCGAGATCATGCTACGCCTCCTTGGCTGATGGTGCGGAATGCCGGCACGATAGACGAATTCGCCCTGAAACCAAGCATCGAATTGTATCGCCCGGAAAGGCCGGATTGTATGTGGCCCCATCACCACGCCGCCAACAAAGCAAAGACCGCCCCGAAGGGCGGCCCGAGCCGGATCGGCGATGCGCGGCAGATCAGTCCTTGGCGCGTTCCTGATAGCTCAGGTCGTCGGTGTTGATGACGATGCGGGTGCCCGCGCCGATGTGCGGCGGCACCATGACCCTCAGCCCGTTCGAGCAGACCGCCGGCTTGTAGGAGGACGAGGCCGTCTGCCCCTTGACCACCGGCTCGGTCTCGGTGATCTCGACCGTCACCCGTTGCGGATATTCGATGGCGATGGCCACGCCCTCGAAGGTCTTGAGATAGACGCGGATGCCTTCGGTCAGGAACACCTTGCCGTCGCCGACCACGTCGGGATGGACGGTGACCTGGTCATAGGTTTCCGGCTCCATGAAGTGGAAGCCTTCACCATCCTCGTAGAGGAAGTCGTATTCGCGTTCGTCCACCGTCGCCTTTTCGACCTGGTCGGTGGTCTTCCAGCGTTCCGAAACCTTCACCCCGTCCGAAATGCGGCGCATGTCGACCGAGGTGGTGGGCGTGCCCTTCCCGGGGTGGAAGTTGGTGGCGGACAGCACCGCGTAAAGCCGGCCGTCGAGTTCGACGACATTGCCCTTGCGCAGCGAAGAGGCGATCACTTTAACCATGACATTCCTTGCAGTCTTGACGGCGCCCGGGCTATGCCCCGGCATCCATCCTTGAACGGATCGCGCTGCCCTTAGCCGATCTTTCCCATTTTCGCCAGCCGAAAGCGTGACAGACGTGACGAACCCCTCCGATCCGCCCGCCATGTGGTGGGACCCCGCCCGCCATGCCGACCGCCGGCCGGTGCTTCTGGCGCGCAACCGCATCCAGGCCGCCCTGCGCAGCTGGCTGGCAGACCGCGACTTCGTCGAGGTCGACCCCGCCGCCCTGCAGGTCAGCCCCGGCAACGAGGCGCACCTGCACGCCTTCGCCACCACCGCCATCGGCAACGACGCCGTCGGGCGACCGATATATCTGCACACATCGCCCGAATTCGCCATGAAGAAGCTACTGGCGGCAGGCGAGCGGCGCATCCATGCCTTCGCCCATGTCTGGCGCAACCGCGAACGCGGGGCGCTGCACAGCCCGGAATTCACCATGCTGGAATGGTATCGCGCGGGCGAGGACTACACGGTGCTGATGGAGGATTGCGCGGCCTTCCTGCGGCTGGCGGCGACGGCGGCGGGCAGTTCGGTGCTGCGGTTCCGCGATGCCACCTGCGACCCGTTCGCCGAACCCGAGCGGCTGTCGGTGGCCGAGGCCTTTGACCGCCATGCCGGGATCGACCTTCTGGCGACGATCCGGCCGGACGGGTCGACCGACCGCGCGGCGCTGGCGACGCAGGTGCGGCAGGCCGGCCTGCGGGTGGGCGAGGACGACGGCTGGTCGGACCTTCTGTCGCGGGTGCTGGTGGCGCGGGTCGAGCCGCACCTGGGCCACGGGCGCATGACCTTCCTCGACCGCTATCCGGCCGCCGAGGCCGCCCTCGCCCGCCCGGTGCCGGGCGACGGCCGCGTCGCCGAACGGTTCGAGCTTTATGCCTGCGGGGTCGAACTGGCCAACGGCTTCGGCGAACTGACCAACCCGGCCGAACAGCGCCGCCGCTTCGGACTGGAGATGGACGAGAAGGAGCGCGTCTATGGCGAGCGCTACCCGGTCGACGAGGATTTCCTGGCCGCACTCGCCCGCATGCCGCCGGCCAGCGGCATCGCGCTTGGCTTCGACCGGCTGGTGATGCTGGCCACCGCCGCGCCCCGGATCGACGACGTCCTTTGGACGCCGGTGGCGGGATAGACACGACATCGCCGCTGTGCGGGGCCGGGCGAAGGGGGCTCCCCGCCCCCTCGGTGCGGTGCGCCTCACCCCCGGGAGTATTTGGTCAAGGGAAAAGCCGGGAGGTCAGCCGCGGCGGGCGGCGAAGAAGGCTTGCAGCAGGGCCGCGGCGGCATCCCCGGCGATCCCGTCGTAGATTTCCGGCCGGTGATGGCATTGCGGATGGGAAAAGACCCGCGCGCCATGGGCGACACCGCCCGACTTCGGGTCGGCAGCCCCGTAGTAGAGCCTGCGGATGCGGGCGAAGGAAATGGCGGCGGCGCACATCGGGCAGGGTTCGAGCGTCACATAGAGATCGCAGCCGTCGAGCCGTTCGGAGCCAAGCACAGCGCAGGCGGCGCGAATCGCCAGAAGCTCGGCATGGGCGGTCGGGTCGGCCAGTTCGCGGGTCCGGTTGCCGGCCGCCGCGACGATCTTGCCCGACGCGTCGGTCACCACCGCGCCGACCGGCACCTCGCCCCGGTCGCCGGCGGCGCGGGCCTCGGCAAGGGCGGCATCCATCTGGCTTTGAAACGGGCGCATGGCCCCTGATGCAACGGGCGCGGCCGCCGATCAAGCCTTCACGCGCGCGCCAATCCCCTGTAAGGGACCGCTTTGCCGCACGGCGCCCAGCAGATAGAGTAGGCCATGACCAGCGACACGACAGAGGGCGAACGCATCGCCAAGGTAATGGCCCGCGCAGGCGTCGCCTCGCGCCGCGACGCCGAACGCATGATCGTCGAGGGGCGGGTGGCGGTGAACGGCACGGTGGTGACGTCGCCCGCGCTGGACGTGGCGCCCACCGACCGGGTGACGCTGGATGGCAAGCCGATCGACGCGCCCCAGCCGGCGCGGCTGTGGCTTTACTACAAGCCGCTGGGGCTGGTGACCTCCGAACGCGATGAAAAGGGCCGCCAGACGGTGTTCGACACCTTGCCCGAAGGCATGCCGCGGGTCATGTCCATCGGCCGGCTCGACCTGAATTCCGAGGGGCTGCTCCTGCTGACCAACGACGGGGCGATCAAGCGGCGGCTGGAGCTCCCTTCGACCGGCTGGCTGCGCAAGTACCGGGTGCGGGTGAACGGCCGCCCGAACGACGCGACCTTTGCCCCCCTGCGGCGCGGCGTCACCATCGAGGGCGAGGAGTTCCTGCCAATGGAAATCTCGCTCGACCGTCAGCAGGGCGCCAACGCCTGGCTGACCGTCGGCCTGCGCGAAGGCAGGAACCGCGAGATCCGCCGGGCGATGGCCGAGGTCGGGCTGACCGTGAACCGGCTGATCCGGGTGAGCTACGGCCCGTTCCGCCTGAACGAGATGAAACCGGGCGATGTGACCGAGGTAAAGGCCAAGGTCTTGCGGGAGCAGCTGGGCGAAGGCCCCGGTGCCGGTTCTGCCGAGCGCCGGCCACGTCCGGCGGGACGCGACGAGGGTGCCCGCGGCAAGCCGCGCCCGGCGCGGGCCGATGGCGACGGCTTCCGTGGCAAGCCGCGCGGGCCGAGGGCGGACGGCGAGGGATTTGCCGGAAAGCCCCGCGCTCCGAGGGCCGAGGCGGCAGGTTACGACCGCAAACCGCGCGCCCCGCGCGACGATAGCGAGGGCTACAAGGGAAAGCCGCGTCCCCCGAGGGGGGAGGGCGAAGGATTCGCCGCAAGCCGCGTGCTCCAAGGGGTGATGGTGAGGGCTACAAGGAAACCGCGCGCGCCGAGAGCCGAGGGTGCGGACTACATCAAGCCCCGCGCTCCGAGAGCAGAGGGGGCGGGTTATGACCGCAAGCCCTGCGCGCCGCGCGCCGAGGGTGGCAGCTATGACCGCAAACCGCGCGCGCCGAGGGGCGACGGCGAGGGATTTGGTGAGGAAGCCCCGCCCCCCCGGGCCGAGGGCGAAGGGTATGCCGGGAAGCCGCGCGCCCCAAGGGCCGAGGGTACGGGTTACGACCGCAAGCCGCGCCCGCCGAGAGCCGAAGGCGAGGGATCTTCCGGCAAGCCCCGCCCACCCCGCGCGGAAGGTGCCGGTTACGACCGCAAGCCGCGCGCGCCGAAAGGCGACGGCGAGGGCTTCAAGGGCAAGCCGGCGTCCGGCGCGCGATGGCGGGGCGGGCGGTGGGCCGAAGCGGGGGCCCGGCGCGGGGCCGCGTCCCGGCGGCAAGGGGCGGCCGCGCAAGGGCTGACGGCGGCGGCGCGGCCTGCAGGAATCGCCTTGGCCTTGGCCGATCCGCATGACAGGATCGGGCCGGTGGCAGGGGCTGGAACGATTGAATCGTCGGGGGCGAATGACGGCGGGCGGGGTGGCGCGGATCGGGCGTTTGCCGCTCTTCGGGCTGGTCCTGTCGATGCTGGTCGCGGCCTGCACCACCGAGCCGCCGACCATCGCGCCGCCCGGCTCGCCGGGCCCGGCCACGGCCCCCCGCGCCGGTTGACGCCGAGACATTGGCCGCGCAGGACCATTTTCGCCGGATCGAAAGCTATTACCTGTCGCAGGGCCTGCTGCGGACCGACGGCGGCGGGCGGGATACGCCCTTTTCGGCGCGCGATCTGGCGACGAATTTCCTGAAGATCGCCTTCTTCGACGAATTTTCCGGAACGCGCCGGCCGGCTGGTGGAAGGCGGCGCGCAGAACGTGCTGCACCGCTGGCAGCAGCCCCTGCGGGTCGGGGTCCGCTTCGGCCCCAGCGTTCCCGAGGCCCAGCGACAAAGCGACAGCGCCGATGTCGCGGCCTATTTCGCCCGGTTGTCGCGGCTGACCGGGCTGGCGGTCCGCATGACCGCCGACCGCCCCAACTTCGTGGTCTGATCGCCAATCCGGCCGAACGCCGGGCGTCCGGCGCGCAGATCCTCGGCTTCGCGCCCGAGATTTCGCCGGCGCTGCGGTCGGCGGTCAGCCTCGACCAGGACATCTATTGCACGGTCTTCAGCTTTTCGCCGGGCAAGTCGCCGGTCTATGATCGGGCCTTCGCCGTCATCCGCGCCGAACTGCCGCCGCTCTTGCGCCGGTCCTGTTTCCACGAGGAACTTGCCCAGGCGCTGGGGCTGGTCAACGACAGCCCGGCGGCGCGGCCGTCGATCTTCAACGACAACCAGGAATTCGCCTACCTGACACGGCAGGACGAACTGATGCTGCGCCTCCTCTATGACCGCCGGCTGCGCCCCGGCATGACGCTGGACGAGGCGCGCCCGATCGTCGGCCAGATCGCCGCCGAACTGATGGGCGAAGCGCCGTCAGGCTGAATCGGACCGCTCAGGCCGGGTTGCCGATCGGCACCTTGCGGTGTTTCGGGGACGCCTCGGGCGCGGCCTTGCCGATGGTCAGGGTCAGCACGCCTTCCTTCAGGTCGGCGGTGACCTTCGCCGGGTCGGCATCGGCGGGCAACTGGAAGCTGCGGCTGAACGACCCGAACTGGCGTTCGCTGAAATACCAGGTCTTGCCGCTTTCCTCGCGTTCGGTGCGCTTTTCACCCCGCACCGTCACCACCCCGTCGCCGACGGTGATGTCGATGTCCTTTTCGGCGACCCCGGGCAGTTCCATCGAGATCCGGTAGGACTTTTCGTCCGACATCGCATCCGCGGCCGGCGCCAGCCATTCGCCGAATTTCGATCCCAGCGCCCGGAAGGGTTCGTAAAAGGACGGCCAGAATCGGGTAGCCGGAGATTTCTCGACCATGGTCAACTCCTCCATCTACTGCATGGAACGCAGTCTGTCGCCGGGGCGCAGCCGGCGCATTGACCTGCGTCAAGACCGGCCCGCCCCTCCCCGCGCTCACGACCCCGGCCTTCGTCCCTATTGCGCTGGGCCCCGGCCTTGGCGCAGTCTGGCGCCGACCAGGCCCCGGCGGGCCGAGCGTAGGAGAGTAGGATGGGTATTCTGGATTTCCTGACCGGCGAATTCATCGACATCATCGCCTGGACCGACGACACCCGCGACACGATGGTCTGGCGGTTTGAACGCTATGACCATGCGATCAAATATGGCGCGAAGCTGACGGTGCGCGAGGGGCAGGCGGCGGTCTTCGTTCACGAAGGCCAGATCGCCGATGTGTTCAAGCCCGGCATGTACATGTTGGAAACCAACAACATGCCGGTCCTGACCACGCTCCAGCACTGGGACCACGGGTTCCATTCGCCGTTCAAGTCGGAAATCTACTTCGTCAACACCACCCGCTTCACCGACCAGAAATGGGGCACCAAGAACCCGGTCATGCTGCGCGACCCCGAATTCGGGCCGACGCGACTGCGGTCCTTCGGGACCTATGTCATGCGCGTCACCGATCCCGGCAAGTTCATGCAGGAGATCGTCGGCACCGACGGCCATTTCACCGCCGACGAGATCAGCCTGCAGATCCGCAACATCATCGTCCAGGAGTTCAGCCGGATGATCGCGGCCGCGAAGATCCCGGTTCTGGACATGGCGGCCAACACCGACCAGTTGGGCCAGATCGTCGCCAAGGCGATCTCCCCGGCCATCGCAGCCTACGGGCTGGAGATACCTGAATTCTACATTGAAAACATATCGTTGCCCGAGGAAGTTGAGGCGATGCTCGACAAACGGACCTCGATGGGCATCCTCGGCGACCTGAACCGCTTTACCCAGTATTCGGCGGCCGAAGCCCTGGGCAAGGGCGGCGCCGGCGGGGCGATGGGCGCGGCGATTGGCGCCGGGATGGGCATGGGAATGGGAGCGGGGCTCGGGGCGCAGATGGGGGCGCAGGGGCCGTGGGGCGCCGCCCCTGCCCCGGCGGCTCCGCCGCAGGCCGAGCCGGTGTGGCATGTGGCGGTCAACGGTCAGGCGACCGGCCCCTTCAGCCGCGCGAACCTCGGCCGGATGGCGGCGGACGGCAGCCTGTCGCGCGACACGCTGGTCTGGTCGCCGGGCCAGGACGGCTGGCTGCGCGCCGGCGACATCGCCGATCTGGCGCGGCTTTTCACCGTAGCGCCGCCGCCGGTACCCGAAACCGCCGCCGCGACCCCGCCGCCGCCACCGCCTCCGACCGGCGAGCCCAAGGCCTGAGGCCGGCCCGGCATGGACGGCGCGGACGGCGACCATCATTTTCCCTGCGCGAAGTGCGGGGCGACCTTGCGGTTCTCGCCGGGTGACGGGGCCCTGGTCTGCGACCATTGCGGCAACCGCGAGCCGCTGGCGGCCGGGTCGGCCCGGCCCGGCTCGATCCCCGAAATCGCCTTCCGCAGCGGCATCGAGGCGCGCCTGCCCGATACCGAGACCGAGCTGCGCCGCCTGAGCCGCTGCCCGAACTGCGGCGCCGAGGTCGAGTTTGATCCGACCGTCCACGCCAGCACCTGCCCGTTCTGCGCCACGCCGGTCGTCGCCGAACCCGACCCCGCCCGCCGCATCCGCCCGCACGGGGTCGCGCCCTTTGTCGTCAGCGAGGCCGAGGCGCGTGCCGCCATGCAGAAATGGCTGGGTAGCCTGTGGTTCGCGCCCTCGGGCCTGGTCGCCTATGCCCAGCGGGGACGCGCGCTTGAGGGCGTCTACGTGCCCTACTGGACGTTCGACGCCCGCACCCGGTCCAGCTATTCCGGCCGGCGCGGGACCGTCTATTACGAAACCCAGCCGGTGATGGTGCGCGATGCGCAGGGCAACACCCGCACCGAATTGCGGCAAGTGGCGCGGATCAGCTGGACCTCGGCCAGCGGCCGGGTCCAGCGCGATTTCGACGATGTGCTGGTCCTGGCCTCGCACGCGCTGCCGCAAAGCCATACCGAGGCGCTGCTGCCCTGGGATCTCAGCCGCCTGCAACCCTATCAGCCGGAATATCTGGCCGGGTTCCGGGCGGAAACCTACACGATCAAGCTGGACGACGGCATGGACGAGGCGCGCGCCTTCATGGACCGGATGATCGACCGCGACGTCCGCTTCGACATCGGCGGCGACCGGCAGGAAGTGCTGGCGGTGCAGACCGACGTGTCGGACGTGACCTTCAAGCATGTGCTGTTGCCAGTCTGGTCCGCCGCCTACCGTTTTGGCAACCAGAGCTACCGCTTCGTCGTCAACGGCCAGAGCGGCAAGGTCGAGGGCGAACGTCCCTGGTCCTGGTTCAAGCTCGGCGCGTTCTTCGTGGCCCTGGCGCTGCTCTTCGGGGCGGCGACCTGGGTCATGCAGAACCAGCAGCAGGTGCAGGACTATCTTGGCCGCGCGCTGCCATGACCGGACGCGCCCCCTTTTCAGCGCGGAAGGCTCGGGGTATGGCGGGCATGTTTGCGCAAACATCCCAAGGAGGGGCTGACCCATGATCCTGTGCTGCGGCGAGGCCCTGATCGACATGCTGCCCCGCACGACCACGGGGGGCGAGGCGGCCTTTGCGCCCCATGCCGGCGGCGCGGTCTTCAACACCGCCATCGCCCTTGGCCGGCTGGGCGCGGACTGCGGCTTCTTCAGCGGGCTGTCGACGGATTTCTTCGGCCAGATGCTGGACGAGGCGCTTGCCGCCTCGCAGGTCGACGGATCGCTGTCGGTGCGCCGGGCGCGGCCGACGACGCTGGCCTTCGTGCGGCTGGTCGACGGACAGGCGCGCTATGCCTTCTATGACGAGGAAACCGCCGGGCGAACACTCGCGCCCGCCGACCTGCCGGTACTGCCCGACCGGATCGGCACCTTGTTCTTCGGCGGCATCAGCCTGGTGGGCGAACCCTGCGGCAGCGCCTACGAGGCGCTGATGCTGCGCGAGGCCGGCAGGCGGGTGACGATGATCGACCCCAACATCCGCCCCGGCTTCATCACCGACGAACCGGCCTACCGCGCCCGGATCGCCCGGATGATCGGTGTCGCCGACATCGTGAAACTGTCGGACGAGGATCTTGGCTGGCTGGAAGGCCCGGGCGACATGACGGCGCTGGCCGGCTCGATCCTGGCGCGCGGGCCAAGCCTGGTGCTGGTGACCGAGGGTGCCAAGGGCGCGCACGGGTTCACGCGTGAGGGGGCAGCCTTTCGCCCGGCGGAGCGGGTGACGGTCGCCGATACCGTTGGCGCGGGCGACACGTTCAACGCCGGCGTCCTTGCCGGGCTGGCGCGGGACGGCCATCTGACCCAGCCGGGGCTGGCGGCGCTGCCGCAGGCGGCGCTGGCGGCGGCGCTCGACCTTGGCGTGCGGGCGGCGGCGGTCACCGTGTCGCGCGCCGGGGCCAACCCGCCCTGGGCGCGCGAGCTTTCGGCATGAGGGCGCTTGTCCAGCGGGTCAGCGAGGCGCGCGTTACCGTCGCGGGTCGCCCGGTGGGCGCGATCGGCGCGGGGCTGATGATCCTGGTCTGCGCGATGGCCGGCGACGACGCGGCGCGGGCCGAGGCGCTGGCGGCCAAGATCGCCAAGCTGCGCATCTTCCGCGACGAGGCCGGCAAGATGAACCGCGCGCTGCTCGAAACCGGCGGCGCGGCGCTGGTCGTCAGCCAGTTCACGCTGGCCGCCGACACTTCGCGCGGCAACCGGCCGGGGTTTTCCGCCGCAGCGCCGCCTGATCAGGGCGAACGGCTCTACCTGCATTTCGCCGAGGCGCTGCGCCGGCTGGGCATCGCGGTCGAAACCGGCGAGTTCGGCGCCGACATGGACGTGACGCTGGTCAATCAAGGTCCGGTGACGATCTGGCTGGAAGGCTGAGCGCCGCGCCCGGACCGATCAGGGGACGCGCCGGTGGCGCGCCACCCGGTCCGTTGGCCGGAGCGCAAGCGCAGGCCAAGGGGCGATCAGCATCCGGGATTGGGCACGGACGGCACCCGCCCCGGTGGGGCGAAGCCCCCGCCGCCCGGGGGGCGGGGGCTGGCCGTGCTCTGGGAGCACGGCCCGGGCAAGCTGAAACCGACCGCCTGATGCGCGAGGCGATGGCCTCGCGCTCAGTCACCGTCGCAGAGTCGGATTGATAGGGTCTCGCCCTACCCCTGCGGCGTCATCGATTCGCGCTGGCGCACCCGTTCCAGCCCCAGCTGGTGTTCGCGCCAGATGATGATGATGCCGGCCAGGATCACGATGGCCGCGCCCAGCACCGTGGCGCCGCCCGGCACCTCGCCAAAGCCGACATAGCCGATGACGATCGACAGAAGCATCGAGGCATAGTCGAACGGCGCCACCACCGAAGCATCGGCATGGCGATAGGCCGAGGTCAGGAACACCTGCCCCACCCCGCCCAACAGTCCGGTGACAATCAGAAGAGCGGCGGTTTGCAGGTCGGGCCAGTTCCAGCCGAAAGGCAGCGTCACCAGCGACAAGAGCGCCGAGTTCAGCGAAAAGAAGAAGACGATGGCGCTGGTGCTTTCCACCGACACTAGGCGGCGCACGAACACCTGCGCCAGCGCCGTAAAGACCGCGCCGACCAGCAACACCACCGCGCCCAGCGCCTCGGTCGCGCCCACCGTTCCGTCGCGCAGCGCCGTCAGCCGCGGCGAGACGATGATGAGCACGCCCAGAAGCCCGATCGCCACCGCCAGAAAGCGGAAGGTGCGCACCTCCTCGCCCAGAAACATCGCGGCAAAGACCACCGTCAGCAGTGGCGCGGCATAGCCGATGGCCGTGACCTCGGGCAAGGGCAACAGGCCGAGGCCCGCAAAGCCGAAGCCCATCGCTGCGGTGCCGGCCAGACCGCGCCAGAAATGGCCCATGTAGTTGCGGGTGGCCAGTCCCGTCCGCAGGCTGCGCGTCGCCCCCAGCCAGACCAGGATCACCGGAATCGCAAAGGCGGAACGGAAGAACACCACTTCTCCCGGCGGAACGCGGTGGCCGATGATCTTGATCAGCGTGCTCATGGTGATGAACACCACGACCGAAACCAGCTTCAGCCCGATCCCGGTCAGGGGCGCGTCGGTGTCGCGCATCGGTCTATTCGGGCCGGACGCGGGCGGCGGTCTTGTCGGCAAAGGCCTTCAGCCGCGCGCGGGCGTCGGGTTGGGTATTGACCACGCCGGCCACCACCGCCTCGGCATAGGCGGCATCCAGCGCCGACATGTTCTGCATGTGGCTGATCGCCGAACAGATGGCGAAGTTGGTCAGGGGCAGGTTGGCGGCGGCGGCGGCGGCAAGCTCGCGCGCCTTGACCTCGGAATCGTCGACCAGATATTGCGCCAGCCCGACGTCCACCGCCTCTTGCCCGTGATAGATGCGGCCGGTCAGCATCATGTCGATCATCCGCGCCTTTCCGACCAGACCCGCCACCCGGATGGTCGCGCCGCCGCCGGTGAACAGGCCGCGCTGGCCTTCAGGCAGGGCGAAATAGGTGGTGCGGTCGGCGATGCGGATATGGGCGGCCGAGGCAAGCTCCAGCCCGCCGCCGACCACCGCGCCCTTCAGCGCCGCGATGATCGGCACGCCGCCATATTCCATCTTGTTGAAGGCTTCGTGCCAGCGCAGGCACAGGTGCATGAATTCGGCCGGGCTGCGGTCGGCGCCGTGATGTTCCACAAGGTCGAGCCCGGCGCAGAAATGCGTGCCTTCGCCGCGAAGGATCACCGCCCGCACCCCCCGGCGCGGGATGGCGGAGAACAGCGCCACCAGTTCCTCGACCGTCGCGGCATCCAGCGCGTTGCGCTTGGCCGGGCGGTTCAGGCTGACGGTGGCGATCCCCGCCGCATCAAGGCTGACCGCCAGGTTCGACAGGTTCAGGTCGGCAAAATCGGTCATCGGCGCACTCCGGCAGGATCGGCCCCAACCTGCCAGAGGTGGCGGGCGAATGCCATCCCGCCCGCCATCGCCGCAAAGATATATGCATTTGCATTTACTTTTTCGCCCA
Organism: Paracoccaceae bacterium; assembly: GCA_046348855.1. Classification (GTDB taxonomy): domain Bacteria; phylum Pseudomonadota; class Alphaproteobacteria; order Rhodobacterales; family Rhodobacteraceae; genus TMP-24. The sequence goes on from JAXMDK010000003.1 coordinate 164,226, forward strand.
ACCCGCTATTGTCACCGCGCACAGGGCGGGAGGCACGGGGCAGATGGCAGGCGATTTGGACGGTTCGGCCTATTTTCTCTATCACTCGATCGGCCAGTATGCCGGCAAGGCAGCGGACATGGCCGCCGGGCTGGCCGAGTTCGCGGCCAGCTGGGGCCGCCCCGACGATCTGCAATGGCCCTACGCGCTTGGAATCCGCCAGCGCTATATCGACCGCTGGCGGGCGATCATCGGCGCGCCCGAAGGCACGGTGACCGCCACCGAAAGCGTCACGGCGGGGCTGAGCGCGCTGATCGGCGCCCTGCCCGACGCGGCGCTGCGCGGGCGGCGGCTTCTGGTGGCGGGCGACTGCTTCCCCTCGGTCCACTTCCTGCTGGCGGGGCTTCAGGCCAGCCGCGGCTTCACGCTCGACACCGTGCCCCTGCGCCAGGGCGCCCACTGGGCCGAGGACGAGGATATCCTCGCCCGCTGGGGCGCCGACGTCGGGCTGACGCTCCTGACCTGGGTGTCCTCGACCTCCTCGCACAAAAGCGACCTTGCGCCCTTGGTCGCCCACGGCCGGCGGATGGGCAGCCTGATCGGGGTCGACATCACCCAGGGCGCGGGGCTCCTGCCCTTCGACGTGATGGCGCCCGAGGTCGACTTCACCCTGTCGACCAGCCTGAAATGGATGTGCGGCTCGCCGGGTGCCGGGATGCTGCATGTCGCGCCCCGCCTGATCGCCGAGGCCCGCCCGACGCTGCGCGGCTGGTTCAGCCAGCCTGACCCGTTCAACTGGGATTTCGACCGCTTCAGCTATGCCCCCGACATCCGCCGGTTCGACCACGGCACGCCGGGAATAATGGCCGCCGCCGCCAGCCTGCCGGCGCTCGACTGGCATGCAGGGCAGGACAAGGCGGCGATCCTGGCCCACAACCGGGCGCTGGCGGCGCGCATCGACGCGGTGATCGCCGATCTTGGCCTGCCGTTCGTCTCCCCCCGCGACGCCAAGGCCCGCGGCGGATCGGTCATGGCGCTCCTGCCCGAGGATCGGCCGGCCGCGCAGGTCATCGCCGGCCTGCGCGCGCAAGGCATCGCCGCCGACGCCCGTGGCCGGACCCTGCGCCTGTCGCCGGGGGTGATGACAACCGAAGCCGGCGTGACGCGGCTGGCCGGCGCGCTGGCCGGGCTGGTCGGTCGCTGAAACGCGGGCTGTCGGGAAGGTTGGAGCGGGCGGCGGGAATCGAACCCGCGTCTCTAGCTTGGAAGGCTAGGGTCTTACCATTACACAACGCCCGCGCAACGTCCGCTAGCTAGTGCAGCGACAGGCGCCGGTCAAGGCTTTGTCCCGCCCCACCAGCACCCCACGCGCGATTTCGCCGCTGCGGGCATGGCGCCCGCCCGCCAAGACCGGCTAGCATCGCCCGAATCGACGGCAGGAGGATGCGATGAAGGCCAGCACCTGGGATTTCTGGATCGACCGCGGCGGCACCTTCACCGACGTGATCGGCCGCGATCCCGAAGGCCGGCTTCACGCGCAGAAGATGCTGTCCGAAAATCCCGAGGCCTACCGCGACGCCGCCATCGCCGGCATCCGCAAGCTTCTGGGGGTCGCCCCCGGCCAGCCGATCCCGCCCGAGTTGCTGGGCACGGTGAAGATGGGAACCACAGTCGCCACCAACGCGCTGCTGGAACGCAAGGGCGACCGGGTACTTCTGTTGATCACCAAGGGGTTCCGCGACGCCCTGCGCATCGCCTATCAGGCGCGGCCCGACATCTTCGCCAAGGAAATCATCCTGCCCGAACAGCTTTATGAGCGGGTGGTCGAGGTCGACGAACGCCTGCGCGCCGACGGTGGAGTCGAGCGGCCCCTGCAACTGGCCGATCTCGAGCCGCAACTGCGTCAGGCCCGCGCCGACGGGATCGACGCAGTGGCCATCGTCCTGATGCACGCCTGGAAGCGGCCCGACCACGAACGGGCGGTGGCCCACCTGGCCCGGCGCATGGGGTTTTCGCAGGTGTCGGCCAGCCATCAGGCCTCGCCGCTTATCAAGCTGGTGGGGCGCGGCGATACGGCCGTGGTCGATGCCTACCTGTCGCCGATCCTGGCGCGCTATGTTCGTCAGGTGGCGGGCGAGCTTGGGGCCGGGTCGGGACCGGGCGCGCCGCGGCTGATGTTCATGATGTCGTCGGGCGGGCTGACCGATGCGGGCCTGTTCCGTGGCAAGGACGCGATCCTGTCGGGCCCGGCAGGCGGCGTGGTCGGCATGGCCGAAACTGCGCGGCTGGCGGGGTTTTCCCAGGTCATCGGCTTCGACATGGGCGGCACCTCGACCGACGTCGCGCATTTCGACGGCGCCTATGAACGCGCCTTCGACACCGAGGTCGCGGGCGTGCGGATGCGCGCGCCGATGCTGCAGATCCATACGGTGGCGGCGGGCGGCGGGTCGGTCCTCGGCTATGCCGCCGGGCGCTTCCAGGTCGGCCCCGATCTGGCCGGCGCCAATCCCGGCCCCGCCGCCTACCGCCGGGGCGGGCCGCTGACGGTGACCGACGCCAACATCATGTGCGGCAAGTTGATCCCCGACCTGTTTCCGGCGATCTTCGGGCCGGGCCAGGACCAGCCGCTGGACCGCGCGGCGGTGCAGCAGGGATTCGCCGCCCTTGCCGCCGAGGTCGGCGACGGCCGGACGCCCGAGGAGGTGGCCAACGGCTTCATCACCATCGCGGTCGAAAACATGGCCAACGCCATCAAGAAGATCTCGGTCCAGCGCGGCCATGATGTGACCGGCTATGTGCTGAATTCGTTCGGGGGCGCCGGCGGCCAGCATGCCTGTCTGGTGGCCGACGCGCTCGGCATCCGCTCGATCCTCGTTCATCCCCTCTCGGGCCTTCTGTCGGCCTACGGGATCGGCCTGTCGTCGCTGTTCGCGGCGCGACAAAAGGCGCTGATCCTGCCGCTGGCCCAGGGTTCGCTCGGTGCGATCGGCGCGGCCGTGGACGAACTGGAAAAGGCCGTCGCGGACGAGCTGGCCGGACAGGGCGTGCCCCGCGACGCCATATCCTGGCGCGCAATCCTGCAGGTGCGCTACGAAGGAACCGACACCACCCTGGGCGTGCCGTTCGACGGCGGTCCGGTCGACGCGGCGGTCATGGCGTTCGAACAGGCCCACAAGGCGCAGTTCGGCTTTGTCTACGAAGCCAAGCCGATGATCGTCGAATCGGTGGGGGTCGAGGGCGCCGATGGCCGCGACGGCCCCGGCAACGAACCCGACCTGCCGCTGGACGCCGCCGTTCCAACCCCCGCGCGCCGGACCGACATCTTCACCGCCGGCCGCTGGTGGAAGGACGCGCCCGTCTACCTGCGCCGCGACATGGGGCCGGGCAACCGCATCGCCCAATCCCCCGCCGTCATCGTTGAGGACAACCAGACCATCATCGTCGAGCCGGGCTGGAACGCGCAGATCAACGCCAAGGGCCATGTCCTTCTGGAACGGGTCGAGGCGCTGGCCGCCGCCAAGGCGCTGGGGACCGATGCCGACCCGATCCTGCTCGAGGTCTTCAACAACCTGTTCATGTCGATCGCCGAACAGATGGGCGTGACCCTGCAAAACACCGCCTATTCGGTCAACATCAAGGAAAGGCTGGATTTTTCCTGCGCCGTCTTTGATCGCGACGGGGCACTTGTGGCCAATGCCCCGCACATGCCGGTGCATCTCGGCTCGATGGACCGTTCGGTCGAGGCGATCATCCGCCAGAACCGCGGCCACATCCGGCCGGGCGACGTCTTTGCGCTGAACGCGCCCTACAACGGCGGCACCCACCTGCCCGACATCACCGTCGTCACCCCGGTCTTCGACGATGCCGGGCGCGAGATCCTGTTCTGGACCGCCGCCCGCGGGCATCATGCCGACGTGGGCGGAACCGCCCCCGGCTCGATGACGCCCCTGGCCACCACGGTCGAGGAGGAAGGCGTGCTGATCGACAACCTGAAGCTGGTCGACCGCGGCCGGTTCCTTGAGGCCGATCTGGTGCAAAAGCTGACCGATCACCCCTATCCGGTGCGCAACCTTGCCCAGAATGTCGCCGACCTGAAGGCGCAGATCGCGGCCAACGAAAAGGGCGTGGCCGAACTGCGCCGGATGGTGGCGCACTTCGGGCTGGCGACGGTGCAGGCCTACATGGGCCATGTCCAGGACAATGCCGCCGAAAGCGTCCGCCGGGTGCTCGACCGCCTGCCCGCCCTGTCGCGCCACGACTATCCGACCGACACCGGCCAGGTGATCCGCGTCGAGATTCGCGTCGACCATGCCGCCCGCAAGGCCACGGTCGATTTCACCGGCACTTCGCCGATGATGGGCAACAACTTCAACGCCCCCGAGCCGGTGACGCGGGCGGCGGTGCTGTACGCTTTCCGGGTGATGGTCGAGGGGCGGATCCCGATGAACGCCGGCTGCCTGAGGCCGATCGAGATCATCGTCCCCGAAGGCTCGATGCTGCGCCCGGCCTGGCCGGCGGCGGTGGTGGCGGGCAATGTCGAGACTTCGCAGCATGTCACAAATGCGATCTTTGCGGCCCTGGGCGCGCTGGCGAACGCCCAGGGAACCATGAACAATCTGACATTCGGTAATGACCGCTATCAGTATTACGAAACCATCTGCTCGGGCTCGCCCGCCGGGCGGATGAACGACGGACAGGGCTTTCACGGCACCTCGGGGGTGCATACCCACATGACCAATTCGCGCCTGACCGACCCGGAAATCCTGGAACTGCGCTTTCCGGTGCTCTTGGAGGACTTCCATATCCGCGCCGGATCCGGCGGGGGCGGCCGGTGGCGGGCGGGCGACGGCACCCAGCGGACCATCCGCTTTCTGGAACACATGGATTGCGCGATCCTATCCTCGCACCGGGCCGCGCCGCCGCGCGGGCTGGCCGGCGGCGGCGACGGGCAGGTCGGACGAACCGAAATCCGCCGCCACGACGGGCGGATCGAGCGGCTGAAGGCATGCGACCAGACGGTGCTGGAACCGGGCGAGGCGGTGATCGTCACCACCCCCACGCCCGGCGGCTATGGGCGCGAGTGACCGGCGCTATTGCCCGGCCTTCTTGATCCGGCCATCGACCTTCGGCGCGACCTTGCCCGCCTTTTCGACATAGGCCATCACGTCGCTGGCCAGAAGGTTGCCGCCGCCGGTGTCGGTGATGATCCGGCCGCCGCCCAGCGCCGTGTAACCGTCGCCGCCGCCCAGGATGTAGTCGTTCACCGCCACCTTGTAGAGCTTGTCCGGCGCCAGCGCCTGCCCGGCGACCATGACCTCGCTGACCCGGCTTCCGGCAGGCGCCGAGGCATCAAAGGTGAAGGTCAGACCCGAGACCTGGGCAAAGCGCCCAGCCCCCTTCTCGACCTGGCTGACCGCGTTTTCCAGCGCGGCCAGCACCTGGCTGCCGGGCAGTTCGGTCACCACGGTGACATTGCCGAACGGCAGTTCGGTCAGGATGTCGCGGCGGGTCAACTTGGTGCCGGCGTCATAGGTCCGGTCGCCGCGGATGCCGCCGCCGTTCATGATGGCGATGTCTGCGCCGGTCTGGGCGCGGATCGCATCGGTGATCAGGTCACCCATCGACGATTCCTCGGCCCGGACCACGTTGCGGCGGCTGTCGAGCGCGGTTTCGGTGGTGCCGATCTCGACATCGAGGGTCTTGTCGAGGCTCGCCTTGAACTTGTCGGCCAGCGCCTGTGTCTCGGGGTCCGGCGCCACGGTGGCGGTATCGATGAATCGGAAGGCCGGCACCCACGAAACCTTCTTCTTGCCGTCCTTTTCGGACACGGTCACCGTCAGGTCGACCGGCGACAGGAACCGCGCGTCGATCGAGGTTTCGACATAGGCGGTCACCCCGTCATAGGCGGTGGCGTAGGAATGGTCGTCCCCCGACAGGATCAGGTCGAAGGCATGGCTCTTGATGAGCTGGCGGTCATTGTCCATGTCGGTCTGGACCACGCCGACCACCAGATCGGCCCCGGCATCGCGCGCGGCCTTGGCGGCGGCAATGCCGGTGTCGACGGTCGGCAGAAACTTCAGATCGCCGGTCGAGGAGACTTCGGGCGACGTGTCCTGCCCCACCGGCACCAGCGCCACCTTCAGGCCCGCCACCTCCTTGACCATCGTGCCGCCCACGCCCGCCAGCGGCGAGCCGTCGGCATTGGTGATGTTGACCGCCGCCCAAGGGTATTTCGACGCCTTGACCTTGTCGGCGAAATTCTGCGGGCCGAAGTCGAATTCGTGGTTGCCTGGCACCGCCAGGTCGAAGGGCACGATGTTGGTCAGGTCGATGGTGTTCTGGCCCTTGTCGAACGACGACATCAGCGAAGGCGACAGCATGTCGCCGTCGAACAGATAAAGGGTGTTCGGATTGGCCGCCCGTTCGGCCCGCGCCACCGCGTTCAGCCGGGCAAAGCCGCCGCGCCCGTCTTCTTCCAGAAAATTGTAGGTGTCGCCCACGCCGAGGAAGGTCAGCTTGACCGTCTGGTCGGCGGCGACGCCCGCCGTTGCCGAACAGGCAAGGGCAATGGCCAGGGCAATCGGATGACGCGAGGATCGTTCCTTCATGGCAACCTCCAGGGGGACAGAATGCCGCGATGGTCCGCCCGGCGGCTGGAACTGTCAAACCCCAATCGTCCCCCAACCGCCCCGGCCATTGACCCCTGCCCCACAAACAGGCAAGAGCGTGCCATGCTGATCCTGAAGATCTTCCGCCGCCCCGAATGGGACCAGTTCCGCGCCAGCGGCCGCACATTGGGCGCGCCGGTCGACCTGGCCGACGGCTTCATCCATTTCTCGACCGCCGCCCAGGTGATCGAGACCGCCGCCCGCCATTTCGCCCGCGAAAGCGATCTGGTTCTGGTCGCCTTCGACGCCGACCGGATGGGCCGCGACCTGAAGTGGGAACCATCGCGCGGCGGCGCGCTGTTCCCGCACCTTTACCGCGAGGCGAGGTTGGACGAGGTGGTGTGGGACAAGTCGCTGCCGCTTGGCGCCAGCGGCCACATCTTCCCCGAGGGGCTTCTGTGACGCTGCTGGAACGGATCGCGCTTTGCGGCCTGCACCGGCTTGACCCCGAACGGGCGCACGGGATTTCGCTGCGGGCGCTGGCTTCGGGCCTGGCGCCCCTGCCGGGGCCGGTCACGTCGGACCGGCTGAAAACGCGGCTTGCCGGGCTCGACCTGCCGAACCCGGTCGGGCTGGCGGCGGGCTATGACAAGAACGCCGAGGCGGTGGACGCCCTGTCGCGCGCCGGGTTCGGCTTTGTCGAGGTGGGGGCGGCGACGCCCCGCCCGCAGCCGGGCAACCCGCGCCCGCGGCTCTTCCGGCTGGCCGAGGACCGGGCGGTCATCAACCGCTTCGGCTTCAACAATGACGGGGCCGAGGCGATTGCCGCGCGGCTGGCGCACGCGCGCCGGTCGGTGCCGGTCGGGCTGAACCTCGGGGCCAACAAGGACAGCGCCGACCGCGCCGCCGATTTCGTCCGGGTGCTGGCCGTCTGCGGGCCGCATGTCGACTTCGCCACGGTGAATGTCTCCTCGCCCAACACCGAAAAGCTGCGCGACCTGCAGGGCAAGGCGGCGCTGGCCGGGCTGCTGGCCGGGGTTATGGCCGAACGCGCCTGCCTGACGCGGCCGATTCCGGTGTTCCTGAAGATTTCGCCCGACCTGACGGAGGGCGAGTTGGCCGACATCGCCGAAGTGGCGCTGGCCAGCGGCATCGACGGGGTGATCGCCACCAACACCACGCTGGCCCGCGACGGGCTGACCGGCCGCCATGCCGGGCAGGCCGGCGGGCTGTCGGGCGCGCCGCTCTTTGAACGGTCGACCCGGACGCTCGCCCGCCTGTCGCAGCTGACCGGCGGCCGCCTGCCGCTGATCGGGGTCGGCGGGGTCGGCAGCGCCGATCAGGCTTACCAGAAGATCCGCGCCGGGGCCTCGGCGCTGCAGCTTTATTCGGCGATGGTCTACGGCGGCCTCAGCCTTGCCGCCGACATCGCCCGTGGCCTTGACCGGCTGCTGGAACGCAACGGGTTCGCCACCGTGGCGGCGGCGGTCGGAACCGGAAGGGAGGAATGGCTGTGACGCTGACCATCTGGCACAATCCGCGCTGTTCGAAATCGCGCGAGACGCTGGAACTCTTGCGGGCGCGCGGCCTCGATCCGGCGATCCGGCACTATCTGGACGATGCACCGACGCTGGCCGAACTGGCCGAGGCGGTGGCGCGGCTCGGCCAGCCGGCGCGCGCGCTGGCCCGCACCGGCGACGAGGCGTTCCGCGCGCTCGGCCTGCCCGGGGATGCCGGGGACGGCGCGATCCTGCAGGCGCTCGCCGAAAATCCCCGGCTGATCGAACGCCCGCTGGTCATCAACGGCGACCGCGCCGCGCTTGGCCGGCCGCCCGAGGCGGTGCTGGCGATTCTCTAAGGTAGGTCAGGCGCGAAAGGTTTCGTGATCTTGTCGTAGCGCGAGGCTGATGCCTCGGGCGTCCCGCGCCATGGTTCGGTCTGCCACAGCCGCGCCAAGAGCACGGGCAGAGCTTGCGCTTCGGCCAACCGAGCAGCCCTTAGCCCGGCACGCCCCCGGCAACAAAAGGCAGGCCCAACCCCAGCCGCCGCGCCTCGATCTTCGGGCAGCGGTCCTGGACGACCGTGATCCCCCGCGCCGCCGCCCGCGCTGCTGCCGCGTCATCGCGGACGCCAAGCTGCATCCAGATCACCTTGAGGTCCGGCAGGCTGGCCAGCGCCTGGTCGACGATGCCCGCTACGGCATCGGACCGGCGGAAAATGTCGACCATCTCCACCCGCGCATCGAGGGGGATCGCAGCCAGGTCCGCGCGCACGGTTTCGCCCCGCCAGACCTGCCCGGCAAGACCGGGATTGACCGGAATGACCCGCATGCCGCCGTCGGCCAGGAAACCCGCGACGCCGTGCGATGGCCGTTCGGGGTTGGCCGACCAGCCGACCACGGCCACCGTCCGCGTTCCGGTCAGGATGCGCCGGATCGTTGCATCGTCAGGATCGTGCATGAAGCCCCACCAAAAAAAGCGCCCGAGCCAGTGGCCGGGCGCCAGGTACGGAACGAGGGACAGTGAGCTGAGGCCCGGCTGTTCCGAAGCCGTGCCTCCACTATAGAACTTATGATTGTAAAAGGGGCGTAAAAGGGGCCGTCTCACGTTTGTGAACGATTTCGGCAATATTTCGCCATTCAGTGGCCGATCGCCGCGGGCCAATGCTGCTCTGCCGCGTCGATGATCTGCTGGATATGGGCGCGCGCCTCGTCCAGAAGCTTGGCGTCATGCAGGATGTAAAGCTTGCCGTGATAGATGACGAAGGCCCCCGGCGCACCGCTTTCGGCCTGCCCTTCGGAAATTCCATAGGCGCAGTAGCCGCCATATTGCGGCGCATAGGCGGTGGGGTTCATTTCGAACCGCTCCATGGTGCCGGGGCTGGAAAAATACCACTTGGCCCCCCGCCACATCAGCATGTGCTCGGGCGAGCCGCGTTCGGGCTGGCTTTCGGTGAAATAGGTCACCGCGTCATAGCCCGACAGGGCGATCCCACCCGGCGCATAGATCGCCGGCTCCTTGCCGATGGCAGGCAGAACGGTGAAGGCCAGCGCAACCAAGGCACCGGCACTTCGGCGGGCGGATGCAGTCATTTGTGGCTCCGGCCGGAGTGGTCCGGCGGCATGGTCGCGAGAATGCCACGGCGCGGGTCCAGGCGTAAAGCCGCCTCCCGCAAAGGTGATCGGCTTGCGGGGTGATTTTCGCGCCGGGAACCGTCCGTCACCGCTGGCTGGCGGCATAGAGCGCCACGGCGGCGGCGTTCGAGACGTTGAGCGAGCCGAAATCGCCGGCGAAGGGAATCTTCACCAGCCGGTCGCAGGTCGCCTTGGTCTTGTCGCGCAGGCCCGGTCCCTCGGCGCCCAGGACCAGCCCCACCGGCCGTGACCCGGCTTCGTCCAGCGCCTCGGCCAGGGTGACCTCGGCGGTGCCGTCGAGGCCCAGAAGGACATAGCCCATCGCCTGCAGATCTTGCATGGCCTCGGCCAGGTTGACCACCCGCAGATAGGGCTGGCGTTCCAGCGCGCCGCTGGCGGTCTTGGCCAGGGCGCCGGTTTCCGGCGCGGAATGGCGCAAGGGGGCGATGACGGCACGCGCGCCGAACACCTCGGACGACCGCAGCACCGCGCCGACGTTGTGCGGGTCGGTCACCCGGTCGAGCAGCACCAGCAGCGGCTTGCCCGGCCCGGCAGCCGCCAGGTCGGCCAGCTTGCCCCAGGCCAGCGGCTTGACCTCCAACGCCGCGCCCTGGTGGACGTTCTCGGGGTCGAGCGGCACATGCGCGTCGAACTTGCGCGGGTCGACGATCTCGGGCTCGATCCCCGCCGTCGCAACCGCTTGGGCCAGCCGGTCGGCGGCGTTACGGGTCAGGACCAGCCGCAGCTTGGTCCGCGCCGGGTTGGTCAGCGCGTCGCGCACCGCATGCAGCCCGAACAGCCACACGGTTTCGGCGGCGGCGGCGCGCCGGGTGCGTTCCTTGTCGACGACCCATGCCGGTTTCTTCATTCTTACGCCCCTGCCCGCGTCCCATTGCACCAACGGCGCACCATCGCGCCCCGCCCCGCCGAAGGCAAGACCGCGACAGTCGCCGGCGGGCGGAAATGGGGCTATCGGAGCGGGAATTTCCGCCTTGACGCACCCTGCCCCCGCGCGTATTCACCCCGCCAGTGGGCGACGTGCTGCAAGGTGCGGCAGCGGACTGTAACTCCGCCGAGGCGACTCGTGCCTGGTTCGATTCCAGGGTCGCCCACCATCTCCTGCCCCGGCCTCATCCGTCACCGCCGCGCTTTCCTCGGCCGCGCGCCTGCGCTAGACGGGGTCCAGCAAGGAGAACCCCATGTCCGGCAGATCGTTCCGCTTCACCCACGCCGTCACCCGCCGCCCGGCCGACAGCGCCACCAAAGGCATCCGGGCGGTCGATACCGGCGCGCCCGACATCGGGCGGATGCGGGCCTACCATGCCGATTATGTGGCGGCGCTGAAGGCCGAAGGCGCGACCGTGGTGGAGCTGCCGCCGCTCGACCAGTATCCCGACGCGCAGTTTGTCGAGGATACGGCGCTGTGCCTGCCCGAGGGCGCGGTGATCATGCGCCCCGGCGCCGCCACCCGGCTGGGCGAGGCCGCCGAAATGGCGCCGACGCTGGCGCGCTTCTACGACGAGGTGCTGACCATCGCCGGGCCGGGCACCATCGAGGGCGGCGACATCCTGACCACCGAGACCGAGATCCTGGTGGGCCGGTCGGCGCGCACCGACGCGGCGGGCATCGCGGAACTGACCGGGCTGGTGTCGCGCTGGGGCTACAAGGTGCGCGAACTGGTCACCCCGCCGGGTGTGCTGCATTTCAAGACCGACTGTTCGCTTCTGGACGGCGAGACGATCCTGGCGACGCCGCGCCTTGCGGCTGCGGGCGGGTTTGCCGACTATCGGGTGATCCTGACTGCCGAGGGCGAGGAGGCGGCGGCCAACTCGATCCGCTTCAACGACGCGGTGATCGTGCCGGCCGGCTTCCCGGCCACCGCCGACCGGCTGGCGCGCGCCGGCTACAAGGTGATCCCGATCGGCAACAGCGAATGCGCCAAGCTCGACGGCGGCATGTCCTGCCTGTCCCTGCGCTTTGCCCCGCCGCGCCGGGGCTGACGGCAGCGTCGCGCCGGCCTTTCCGGCGGGGGCAATCCGGCTATAGTTGCAGGATGCGAGAGGTATCATGTCCGCTGCTCCGGTCCGTCGCCCGCTGAACGTCGTCTGCATCGCCCAGAACGGCCGGCTGGCCTATGAGGCGGTCATCCTCGCCGCCAGTTTCCGCGCCGCAAACCCGAAATTCGCCGGCAGGCTGATCGTGGGCGAACCCCAACCCGGCCCGCGCTGGCAATCCGACCCGCGGCTGCCGGGGCCAGTCCGCGACCTTCTGGGCCAGCTGGGCGCCGAAATCCTGCCGTTCGAGAACCGCGCCTTCGGCCAGAGCTACCCCTACGGCAACAAGATCGAGGTGCTGGCCGCCCTGCCGCCGGGCGAACCGTTCGTGTTCTTCGATACCGATACGCTGTTCACCGCCCCGCTCGATGGCGTGACGTTCGATTTCGACCACCCCTCGGCCTCGATGCGGCGCGAAGGGACCTGGCCGCAGGTGCCGCTCTACGGCCCCGGATATGCCGGCATCTGGAAGGCGCTCTACGACCGCTTCGGGCTGGCGTTCGAAAGCTCGCTCGACCTGGGCCAGCCGGACGAATACTGGGATCGCTATCTCTATTTCAACGCCGGCTGGTTCTTCTTTCGCGATCCCGCCGCATTCGGCCAGCGGTTCCTGGATTATGCGCTGTCGGTGCGCGACGGCGAGATCGAGGAACTTGCCTGCCAGCCGCTCGACCCCTGGCTCGACCAGGTGGTGCTGCCCCTGGTGATCCATTCGTTCGGCGGCGGGCGGCCGGGGCCGGGGCTCGCCGGCCTCGACGGCACGGTCAGCTGCCACTACCGGGCGCTGCCGCTGCTGTACGCCCGCGAAAGCGACCGGGCCGTGGCGGTGCTGGAGGAAGTGACCGCCCCGAACCGCATCAAGAAGATCCTGCGCGACCATGAACCGATGAAGCGCCTGGTCTATCAGGGCAAGGGCCACGAGGTGCGGGCGCTCTTCGACCGGGCCGACCTGCCCCGGCGCGAACAGGCGATCCGCAACCGGATCAAGGCCGCGGGGCTGTGGCTGCGCTGACAGGCCGCACGGGAGCCCATGGGCCGCAAGGTTGCCTGACCCCGGCCGATCCCCTAACCTGCCCGCCGCGACTTTCGACAGAACCCATACGAGGCGATTCCATGACCAAGACCCTGGCCTTCGACACGCTGGCCGTCCATGCCGGCAACCAGCCCGATCCGGCGACCGGCGCGCGGCAGGTGCCGATCTACCAGTCCACCGCCTTCGTGTTCAAGGACGCCGAACATGCGGCGCGGCTCTTCAACCTCGAGGAAGTCGGCTACATCTATTCGCGCCTGACCAACCCGACGGTGTCGGCGCTGGCCGAGCGGGTCCGCGCGCTGGAAGGCGGCGCCGGGGCGATCTGCTGTTCCTCGGGTCACGCGGCGCAGATCATGTCGCTGTTCCCGCTGATGGGGCCTGGCAAGAATATCGTCGCCTCGACAAGGCTTTACGGCGGGACCATCACCCAGTTCAGCCAGACGATCAAGCGTTTCGGCTGGTCGGCCAAGTTCGTCGATACCGACGATCTTGGCGCGGTGGCCCGCGCCTGCGACAAGAATACCCGCGCGATCTTCTGCGAAACCATCGCCAACCCCGGCGGCTATGTCACCGACATTCCGGCGCTGGCCAAGATCGCCGACCGCAAGGGCATTCCGCTGATCGTCGACAATACCACCGCCTCGCCGTGGCTGTGCCGGCCGATCGAGATGGGGGCGACGCTGGTCGTCCATTCGGCGACGAAATACCTGACCGGCAACGGCACCGTCACCGGCGGCGTCATCGTCGACAGCGGCAAGTTCGACTGGTCGGCCAGCGACAAGTTCCCGTCGCTGTCGCAGCCCGAACCCGCCTATCACGGGCTGACCTTCCATGCCGCGCTCGGGCCGATGGCCTTCACCTTCCACTCGATCGCCGTCGGGCTGCGCGATCTCGGCATGACCATGAACCCGCAAGGCGCGCACTACACGCTGATGGGGATCGAGACCCTGCCGCTGCGGATGGAGCGTCACATCAAGAACGCCCAGAAAGTCGCTGAATGGCTTGAGAAAGATCCGCGAATCGAATCGGTGACCTATGCCGGGCTGAAATCCTCGCCCTACTACAAGCGGGCGCGGAAGATCCTGCCGAAAGGGGCCGGCGCGCTGTTCACCTTCGCGGTCAAGGGCGGCTACGACGCCTGCGTCAAGCTGGTCGACGGGCTGCAGCTTTTCAGCCATGTCGCGAACCTTGGCGACACACGGTCGCTGGTCATCCACCCGGCCTCGACCACCCACCGCCAGCTGACCGAAGAACAGCTGGTGGCGGCGGGCGCGGCGCCGAACGTGGTGCGCCTGTCGATCGGGATCGAGGATGTCGCCGACATCATCGCCGATCTGGATCAGGCGCTGGCCAAGGCTTCGGCCTGAGCAAAAAGCCGCCCCGCGCCGGTCGGGCGCGGGGCGCGCAGTTGCACCTACTCCGCCAGTTCGTAGACCAGCGACACCGAGGCGCTGACCGACAGTTGCCCGGCCGAAACCGGCACCGGGGCCGCTCCCTTGGCAAAGGCGTCGGCTGCCATCGGCATCGGCGGCGCCATGCCGCCGTTTTCGCTGATCGACCGGAGCTTGCCCAGCTTCACCCCGGCAGCGGCGGCGTAAAGCTCGGCCTTGCGCCGGGCTTCGACGACGGCGGCCTTGCGGGCCTCGTCGGTCGCGGGTGCCGGGTCCTGCAGGCCAAAACTGATGCCGTTCAGGGTGTTCGCGCCCTCGTTCACAACCGAATCCAGGACGCCGCCCAGCTTGTCCAGCGCCCGCACCTCGACCGTGACCATGTTCGAGGCGGTATAGCCCAGAAGCTTCTGCCCGCCGCCCGACGAATAGTCGATCCGCGGCCCCAGCGACAGGCCGGTGGTCTGGATGTCCTTGGCCTCGATCCCGGCCGTCGCCAGCTCCTTCAGCAAGGCAGCCACCGCCTGGCTGTTGGCGTCCAGCGCGGCGCGGGCGGTGTCGGCGTCGTTGGTCACGCCCATCGTCACCGTCGCCATGTCGGGGGCGACCTGCACCTGCCCCTCGCCCGTCACCGCCATCACCGGACGTGCATCGTCGGCCAAAGCCGGACCGGCGAGCAGGGCCGCCACCGCCAAACTGTTCAGAATCCGCATGAAAACCTCCTCATGTGCGCCGCGAACACGATATCAGACGCACGTGGCAAGTTATTCCTTGGCGGTGCTTCTTCCAATGCGCGATTTTCTGCTTTAGCTAGGGTCCGACTGAAAGGGCTGCTGGGGTGGCTGCCCTGCCTATGCTAGATCGCCCGAATGAAGCCGCGCTTTGCCCTAGACCTGACCAACGACACGATCAGCCTGCTGGAACGAAGCCACGGCGGCTGGACGAAGATCGGCGCGACCGGGCTCGACGTGCCCGACCTCGATGGGGAAATGGCCCGGCTGCGCGGTCTGATGGAAACGCGGGCGCCGGGCGGCTTCTGTTCCAAGCTGATCCTGCCCAATTCGCAGATCCTTTACGTGGAGGTGCCCGCGCCGGGCCCCGACCGCCAAAGCCGTCGCAGCCAGATCGCCGCCGCGCTGGAAGGGCGGACGCCCTATGACGTCGCCGACCTGGTGTTCGACTGGTCGCAAAGTGGGCAGACAGCCAAGGTCGCCGTCGTCGCCCGCGAGACGCTGGAGGAGGCCGAGGCATTCGCCGAGAATTACGGCCTGCATCCGGTCGCCCATGTCGCCGTGCCCGAGACCGGCCGGTTCAGCGGCGAGCCGTTCTTCGGCCTGACCGCCCGCCATACCGAACACCTGCCCGAAGGTGAACGGCTGGACCGTGACCAGGACCCGGTCAATCTCATCGCCACCGACCTTGTGCCCGAGGCCGAGGAAAACCCGGACACCCCCACGCCGGTCGCAACCGACCCGGCCGGAACCGGGGACGAGGCGCCGGCGGAACCCGAGCCGGCTGGCGAGGGGGAGCCCGAGCCGACGCCCGAACTGGAGGCAGTCGCCCCGGCGCCCACGCCCGAGGATATGCCCGACGATGCGGACCTCGATCCCGTGGCGGACGAGCCGGCGCTGGCGGCGGCATTGCTTGCCGAAGACGATCCAGCCCCGACCGCGGCGTCGGACGACGAAGCCCTGCCCGAGATTTCGGCCGAACCGCCGGCCGAGCCTGCCCTCGAAGCCGCAGCCTTTGCTCCGCCGTCGCCCGAGCCAGCGCCTGCACCAGCCCCTGCCGTCCCGGCTGCCACGCCGCTGGCGGCCGAGGCGGCGCTTGACGAAGCGCCGTTCATCGCCATCGACGACGACCTGCTTGAGGACGACTCCGCCCGCAAGCCGCTGACCTCGGCACCGGACGGCGCCGAGGGCGGCCATGCGGCCCAGACCGCCGCCATCCTGCGCCGGATCGAACAGGCAGTCGCCCATGCCCGGATGACCGAAGCCCAGGTCGGCGCCCTGACCGTCGAGCGCGAACCCGCGCCGCGCGAAGGGTTCCAGAGCCGCCGGCCCTCCGGTCCCGGCGGCGCCGAAGGCAGCCGGCTGGCCTCGGTCGCCCCCCGTCTTGGCGGGCTGGCCGCCAACGAACCCGGCATGGCCCGCCGGTGCGAACCCCGCCGCCGGTCCGGCCGCAGGCGCCCCGTTCGTCGGCACGCTTCGGAACCCGGCGCAAGGATGCCGCTCAGGCCGATGCCGGCGCGGGCGGGCGGCTCGCGCAGCGCTTCGGTGGCTCCAGTCGGGCGACGCTGATCGTGCTGGTGACGGCCGCCCTGGGTTTCCTGCTGCTGGCGGTGGCGCTCTGGTCGCTGCTGGTCGGTGGCGACACGGCCCCGCCGACCACCCCGCCCGCCGCCAGCGCCCCGGCAGAGATCGGCCAGACAACGGAGGCAACACCGGCCACGCCGGTGGCACCTGCGGCAACCGCCGACAGCGGGGCGGCCCCCGCCCCGGCCGCGCCAGCCACCCCGCCGCCGGCATCGGCGGCGACGGGCACCGAAACCCAGACGGCAGCCGCTCCCCCTGCCCCCGATGTTGCCGCAGCACCGCCGCCGGCGGCGGAACAGATCGCGCCGCCGGTCGGCGTGCCGGCCGTCGCGCCCGGCGTGACCAAGACACCGGAGCCCGACGCCGCTGCAACCGCGACAGGCGATGCTGCCGCACCGGCCGCCGCCGGCCTGCCCCCGGCGGAACCTGCGGCTGGTCCCGGCCTTGCGTCGGGTTCAGGCCAGGCCGACGCCTCGCTGCCCGCCCAGCCGCTGCCCCTGCCCTTGGGCAAGATGCCGGCGCTTGGCCCGGACGGGCAGCTTCAGCCGACCGCCGAAGGGGTGATGTCGCCCGAAGGATTCATGCTCTTTGCCGGCAAGCCGCCGGTCCTGCCGCCGGCGCGACCGGCGAACCTGGCCGAAAGTGCCGCCCGCGCCGCGCAGGCGGCCAATCCGTTGTTTGCCGTGAAGCCACGCCCCCGGCCGGCGACGCTGGTGGTGCCGGCCCCCGCCGTCGCGCCGGACGCCGCCGCGGCCCCCTCCCCGGCCACGACGCCCGACACCGCCGCGACGGCCGAAGCCCCGCCGCCCACCGCCGACCCGCGCCTGGCTAATCCCAAGCCCAAGTCGCGGCCAGCCGCCGTGCTCAAGACCGCCGAAGCCGCGCACCAGAAGAATGAACTGGTCGCCGACGCCGCCGCCGCAGCCGCCCGCGCCGAAGCGGAAGCGGCCCAGGCTGCGCAGGACGGCGCAACGGCGCAGGCGGTCGGCAAGTCGGAAGTCCCGACCCGCCGGCCCAAGGCGGTCCTGGCCACGGCGGCCAAGGCGGTTGCCGCCGCCGCGCCGGCGGCCCTGCCCGACATCAACTCGGCCGACGCTGTCGCCGCCGCGCTGAACGATGCGGCCGATACCGCCCCGGCCAGCGAACCGGCCCCCGCGCCCGCCGACACCGCCAGCCAGCCGGTCGAGGAGCCCGAACCGAAGGCCGGCGTCCCAACCATGCCCACCACCAAGACGGTGGCCAAGAAATCGACGCTGGCCAATGTGCTGGATCTGGGCGACGTGAACCTGATCGGCGTCTATGGCTCGCCCTCGCACCGCCGGGCGCTGGTCAGGATGCCGAACGGACGCTTCATCAAGGTGCAGATCGGCGACATGCTGGACGGCGGCCAGGTCGCGGCCATCGGCGACAATGAACTGACCTATGTGAAGAACGGCCGGACCTATGTGCTGAAGATGGTCAAGGGCGGCTGACCGGGCGGCATGGCGCCAAGGAAACGGGGCGCGGCCCCCAGAACCGCGCCCCTCGCCCCCCTGCCGGACTGCGGGTCTCAGCCCGCTTTCAGCACGCCCCGGGCGATCTGGTCGGCCTCGATCGATTCGAACAGCGCCTTGAAGTTCCCCTCGCCGAAGCCGTCGTCGCCCTTGCGCTGGATGAATTCGAAGAAGATCGGGCCGATCACGGTCTTGGAGAAGATCTGAAGGAGAATGCGCGTCTCGCCCCCGTCCACCACGCCTTCGCCGTCGATCAGGATGCCGTTCTTTTCCAGCTTGTCGAGCGGCTCCTGGTGGTCGTGCACCCGCTCGCGGCTCATCTCGTAATAGCTCGTCGGCGGCTTCGGCATGAAGCGCAGGCCACGGTCATAGATCGCGTCGGTGGCACCGTAGATATCCTCGGTGCCGACGGCGATGTGCTGGATGCCCTCGCCCTTGTAGCGTTTCAGATATTCGACGATCTGGCCGGTTTCGCCGCGATCTTCGTTGATCGGAATGCGGATGCGGCCGCAGGGCGAGGTCAGCGCCCGGCTGTGCAGGCCGGTGAACTTGCCCTCGATGTCGAAAAAGCGGATCTGGCGAAAGTTGAAGATGTCGCCGTAGAAGGCGAACCACTTGTCCATGTTGCCCTTGTGGACGTTGTGGGTCAGGTGGTCGAGATAGTAGAAGCCGACCCCCCTGGGCTTGGACTGGGCCAGCCAGTCGAATTCGGCATTGTAGGGCGAGGTTTCGTAATAGCGGTCGACGAAATAGATCAGCGACCCGCCGATGCCTACGATGGCCGGCACGTCCAGCGCCTTGTCGGCGCCGTCATAGGATATGGCGCCCTTGGCGACCGCATGGGCATGGGCGTGGGCCGCATCGACCACCCGCCAGCCCATCGACGGGGCGCAGGGCCCGTGTTCGCCGACAAAGCGCATGGCATGGCTGCCGGGCTCGGCGTTCAGGATGTAGGTGATGTCGCCCTGCTGCCACAGCTCGATCGCCTTGCGCTTGTGGCGGGCGGTCATCGTGTAGCCCATGCGCCCGAACAGGGTGCGCAATTCCTCAGGCTCGGGGTGGGCGAACTCGACGAATTCAAAACCGTCGGTGCCGGCGGGGTTGGCCTCGGAAATCACCGATTTCGGGGCCGAATGCGGGAAAGGTCCCATGGATGTTCCTCCTGTGCGCGCTGGCCAGAAGTATGATCGAAGATTCATGCGGAATGTGCGCATTTACACGGAAATTTCATGTGCAGATGCGTTTATTTTGCGCTAAGCGACAAAAACATGCATGATCCGCGCATAGACCTCGACGACACCGACAAGCGCCTGCTGGCGCTTCTGCAAGGCAACGCCCACCTGACCGCGCAGGAGCTGGGCGAGGCATTGAACCTGTCGCCCAGCCAGGCCGGCCGCCGCCGCCAGCGGCTGGAGGCCGAGGGGCTGATCACCGGCTATGCGGCGCGGCTCGATCCGGCGCGCCTGGGGCTGGCAGTGCAGGCCTTCGTTCAGGTGCAGATGCGCCGCCACGGCGCCGAAACCAGCGCGGCCTTTTCGCGGCTGGTGGGAATGCAGTCGGAAATCGTCAGCGCCTGGACGCTGACCGGCGAGGCCGATTATCTGTTGCGGGTATATTGCGAAAACCTGGCCGGGCTGAACCGGCTGATCCATCAGGTCCTGCTGGCCCACCCGGCGGTGTCCCGGGTGCAAAGCCAGATCGTGATGGATCAGTTCAAGCCCGACGCCCCCCTGCCGACCTGAGGACCGGATGCACGCGCTGCTTCTCCAGGCCACGCTCTACCTGATGGCCATGGTCGTGGCCGTGCCGCTGGCGGCGCGGCTGGGGCTTGGCTCGGTGCTGGGCTACCTTGCGGCGGGCATCGTCATCGGGCCGGTGCTGGGGCTGGTCGACGCGGAAACCGTCGGCCTTCAGGAAGTCGCCGAGTTCGGCGTGGTGATGATGCTGTTCCTGATCGGGCTGGAACTGGAACCGGCCGCGCTGTGGAACATGCGCCACAAGCTGGTCGGGCTGGGGGGCCTGCAGATCCTCTGCACGGCCCTGCTGATCCTGCTGGTCGGGCTTGGCCTCGGCCTGGGGTGGGAGGTGGCGCTGACCGCCGGGCTGATCCTGTCGCTGTCGTCGACCGCGATCGTGCTGCAGACGCTCAGCGAGAAACGCCTGATGCAGACCGCCGGCGGCCGCTCGATCTTTTCGGTGCTGCTGATGCAGGATCTGTCGGTCATCCCGATCCTGGCGCTTTTGCCGCTCCTGGCGCTGCCGGGCGCGCGGGCACTGTCGGAAGGCGACGGCGAACACATCGCCTCGAACTGGCTTGCCGGGCTGCCGGCCTGGGGGGTGACGCTCGCCACGCTGGGCGCGGTCGGGCTGGTGGTGCTGGCCGGGCATTTCCTGGTGCGCCCCGCCTACCGATTCGTCCACTCCGCCCGCATGCGCGAGATACAGACGGCGTTTGCGCTGTTCCTGGTGGTCGCCATCGCCAGCCTGATGCAGATCGTCGGCCTGTCGCCGGCGCTCGGGACGTTCCTCGCCGGGGTGGTGCTGGCCAACTCCGAGTTCCGCCACGAGCTGGAATCCGACATCGCCCCGTTCAAGGGCCTGCTGCTGGGGCTCTTCTTCATCACCGTCGGCAGCGGCATGGATGTCGGGCTCTTTCTGTCCAAGCCCCTGAAGATCCTGATCCTGACGCTGGCGGTGATGCTGGCCAAGGGCGCGATCCTGGCCGGGCTCGGCCGCCTCTTCGGCCAGAGGGGGGGCAACCTGTGGCTCTTCACCCTGGGGCTGGCGCAGGCCGGCGAGTTCGGCTTCGTCCTGACCTCGTTCGCCCTTGGTCAGCATATCCTGCCGGCCCGGATCGCCCAGACCCTGACCCTGGTCATCACCCTGTCGATGCTGCTGACGCCCCTGTCCTTCCTGGCCTACGACTGGCTGGCCAGGCGCTTTGCCGACCGCGCCGAGGCCGCCCCGGCCGACGAGATCGACGATCAGCAGCCGATCATCATCGCCGGGGTCGGACGGTTCGGCCAGGTGGTCAACCGGATGATCACCATGTCGGGCTTCCGCACCACGGTGCTCGACCAGGACCTCAAGACCATCGAGCTTCTGCGTCAGTTCGGCTTCAAGTGCTTTGTCGGCGACCCGACCCGGCCTGACCTCTTGCAGGCCGCCGGGATCGCCACGGCGCGGGTGCTGATCGTCTGCGTCGACGGGCGCGATTCGGCGCTGAAGCTCGTGACCTATGCCCGCCGCATCCGGCCCGATCTGCACATCATCGTCCGCGCCCGCGACCGCGAGCATGTGTTCGAGCTTTACCGCGCCGGGGCCAACGACATCGTGCGGGAATACTTCGATTCAAGCCTGCGCGTCGCGCGCTACGCGCTTGAAAACATGGGACTGTCCGAGTTTGAGGCGTCCGAACTGCAAAAGCTGTTCTTCCAGCTCGACCGGGCCGCCGTGCGCGACCTGGCCGAGGTCTGGAAACCCGGCGTTCCGATGGACAGGAACCCCGAATATATCGCGCGCGCCAAGGAGCTGAACCGCGAGCTCGAGGCGGCCCTAGTCGCGCGCTTTTCCGGCCCC
>JAXMDK010000004.1:0-179046 GCA_046348855.1 Paracoccaceae bacterium
CTCGCAGCTTGGTTCGATAAAAGCAATAATATCGAAAATACATGAAATGTCGAAAATTTATTGACAAGACGAAAGTCCGGCGCATGCTTGGGCAACGAAACGCGCCAGAGGAATCGCCCATGCCCATTGTCCCCACCCCGAAGATCTGGATGAACGCGACGATGGTGGACTGGGACAAAGCCAATGTTCACATCGGCACCCACACGCTGCACTACGGCACCGGCATCTTCGAAGGCGTGCGCGCCTATGAGACCGACCGGGGCCCAGGCCTGTTCCGCCTGACCCCGCATATCGAGCGGCTCTACCGTTCGGCCCACATCCTGGGCATGCCGATGCCCTATTCGGTGCCTGAGATCGTCGCGGCGACGAAAGAGGTCGTACGGACAACCGGCCTTCCTGCCTGCTATGTGCGCCCGCTGGCCTATTACGGCTATGGCGAGATGGGCCTCGATACCGGGCCTTGCAAGGTTGACATCGCCATCATGGCCTGGGGCTGGCCCTCGGTGCGCGGCGCGGCGACGGATGCGCGGGGGTTAAAGCTGAAGGTGTCCAGCTGGCGGCGGCACGACCACAACATCATGCCGCCCGAGGCGAAGACGGTCGGCAACTATGTCAATTCCTCGCTGGCCAAGGCCGAGGCGCGCAGGGCGGGCTATGACGATTGCATCATGCTGAATCCGCAGGGGTTCGTGGCCGAATGCACAGCTGAGAACATCTTCGTGGTGCGGAGCGGGGTTGTGCATACGCCGCCCCTTTCGGCGGGAGGGCTTGAGGGCATCACCCATGACACGGTCCGCACCATCGCCTGCGACCTGGGCTATGAGGTTCGGGCGACCGAATTGTCGCGGTCGGATCTGTATATCGCGGATGAAATCTTCGTCTGCGGCACGGCGTCCGAGGTGAATATGGTCGCCTCGGTCGATGACCGCACCGTGGGCTATCCCGGCCCCATCGGCACGGCCGTCAAGGCCGCTTTCCAGAAGGCCGCGCGGGGGCAGGATCCGAAATATTCCGCCTGGGTGGAGTTGGCGCAATGAAGCTGACCGATGCCCAGCAGCAGGCGCTGGCCGACCGGCTGTTCGAGTCAGTGCGTGCAGGGCAGGGAATCGACCCGCCCTCGAACACGCTCGACTATGACTTCGATGATGCCTACCGCGTGCGACGCAAGCTGGTGGATCACTTGATCGCCGCCGGGGGCCGCCCCAAGGGGCACAAGATCGGCTTCACCTCGGAGGCCATGCAGAAGATGTACGGCATGACCGGGCCGGATTTCGGCATCCTTCTGGACAATATGTTCACGCCCCAGGACCAGCCTGTTCGCGTGAGCCATCTGTCGAATACCCGGGCGGAGCCGGAACTGGCCTTTGAACTGTCGCGCCCGCTGGAGGGCAAGGTGACCATCGAGGACGTGCTGGCTGCAACCGCCCGTATCTGGGCCGCCGTCGAGGTGATCGACAGTCGGGTCGGCGCGATGAAGGCCAAGGCCAATGACTCGCTTGCCGACAATGCCGGCGCTGGCTGGGTTGTCCTGGGGTCGAAACCGCTGACCCCTGAGGAACTGGATGTGACCACGCTGACCCTCTCGATGGAGGTCGACGGCGTCGCCCAATCCGCCCCCGCGACCGATGTGATGCACCACCCCGCCGCGCCGCTGGCCTTCCTGGCCGGGAAACTGGCGGAACTTGAGGGCCTTGGCGGGCATCTGAAGGCCGGGGATATCGTGATCACCGGCGCGCCGGTGCGCTCGGTAGAGGTCAAGGCGGGCTCCAAGCTTCATGCGGATTTCGGCCCTCTTGGCACCATCGACCTGAGCTTCGAGTGAGATCATGCGCCTGATCACCTTTGGCAAACCCGGAAACTGGACCGCCGCCTTCGACATCGCAGGCCGCGCCGTGACGCTGGACACCGCTGCCGGCGCCGCCGGCTGGGCCGAGACTGGCATGACCAACCGCCGCCTGCTGGCCATGGGGCCGGACAGGATGGCCGAACTGGCGAAAGTCGCCGCGACCCTGCCGGGCGCGCCGGTGGCGAGCCTGCGGCTTGGGCCTCCGATCCCGGATCCGCAGAAGATCATCTGCATTGGCCTGAACTATCACGACCATGCCAAGGAAGTGGGGGCAACCCCGCCGCCCTCGCCGATCTTCTTTGCCAAATTCGCCAATTCGCTGGTGGGGCCGCAGGATGACGTGATCCCGCCGCGCGACGAGAACCATGTCGACTATGAGGCCGAACTTGCGGTCGTGATCGGAAAGCCTGGACGTTACATCAAGCGCGGCGATGCCCTATCCCATGTCGCAGGTGCAATGGCCTTCAACGACGTCTCGGCGCGGGATTTCCAGCTGGCGAACCAGCTTTGGACCAGCGGCAAGGCGGTGGATACCTTCGGGCCCTGCGGGCCTGCCCTGGTGACCGTCGATGACCTCGGCGACCTTCAGGACCTGTCCGTCAAAACACACGTCAATGGCGACACCGTGCAGGACGGCAACACCGCCTTGATGATCTTCGGCATCGCCGAGCTGATCGAATTCCTGACCCGCGTCATGACGCTGGAACCCGGCGACATCATCGCCACCGGCACGCCCGCAGGCGTTGCCCGCGCCCACACCCCACCGCGCTTCCTGAAGGCGGGCGATGTTGTGGAGGTTGAAATCCAAGGGATCGGCACCCTGAAAAACACGGTCCTGGAGGCTGAATAATGAAAGCGACGGCAGATGTGGTGATCATCGGCGGCGGCGTGACGGGCTGCTCGATCGCCTATCACCTGGTCAAGGCCGGGTTCAAGGATGTGGTCCTTTTGGAACGGACCGAGTTGACTGCAGGCTCCACCTGGCACGCGGCGGGCGGCACCGGGGCCTTTGGCGGCAGCGCCAATGCGACCTTCCTGCACAAGTATTCCTTCGAGATCTATCCGAAGCTTGAAGTGGAAACCGGCCAGTCCTGCGGCTTCCACCATGTGGGCGAGATTACCTTGGGCCGCACCGAGGCGCGGGTGGAGCAGATGAAGCTGCACCACACCCTGGCCAAGCGGAACGGGGTGGAAACCCATTGGCTGACGACCGAGGAATTGCTGGCCAAGGCCCCCGTGATGGACCCCACGACCATCAAGGCCGCGCTTTTCGAGCCCTCCTACGGCCATGTGGACCCCTCGGGCGTGACCCATGCCTTCGCCAAAGGTGCGCGGGACAACGGTGCGGTGATCTATCGTCAGGCCCCGGTGCTGGAAACCAACCAGCGTCCCGACCTGACCTGGGATGTGGTTACGCCGTCCGGGACGATCCATGCCCAGCGCGTGGTCAATGCCGCGGGCCTCTGGGCGCGGGAGGTGGCGGCGCTGGCAGGTATCCGTCTGCCGCTGATGCCGGTCGAGCACCACTACTTCGTGACAGAGACGATCCCCGAGATCGAGGCGATGGGCCATGAGCTGCCGCTGATCGGGGATGCCGATGCCGAATATTACATGCGGCAGGAAGGCAAGGGCCTGCTTCTGGGCGTCTACGAGGACGTTTGCGTTCATTGGGCTGAAAAGGGCACGCCCCTGAACTTCGGCCACGAACTTTTGCCGAACGCCTTGGAGCGAATCGAGCGCAACCTTGCCCAAGCTTGCGAAGCAGTGCCCTGCCTTGCCACGGCGGGGCTGAAGCGGGTGATCAACGGGCCGATGATCTTCTCGCCCGACCTCGCGCCCCTGATCGGCCCCTATCCGGGCAAGGCGAATTACTGGACGGCTTGCGGCGTCATGACCGGTTTCAGCCAGTCCGCCGCCATCGGCATGGTGACCGCGGCTTGGATGAGCGAGGGCGAGCCGCCGATGGATGTCTTCATGTGGGATGTGGCGCGCTATGGCCGCTGGGCCGGCAAGGACTATGCCAAGGCCCGCACCGGCGACATGTATGCCACCCGCTTCAAGACGCTGTATCCTTACGAGGAACGCCCTGCAGGCCGCCCGGTGCTGACGACTCCCGCCTATGCCGTCTATCGTGATATGGGCGCGGTTTTTGGCGCTTCGGATGGCGTCGAATACCCGCTGTGGTTCGCACCCAAGGGGGTGGAGGCCAGGGACAGCCTGACCTTTCGCCGCCCGAACTGGTGGCAGCATGTGGGCACCGAGTGCAAGGCGCTAAGCGAGGGTGTCGGGATTATCGACATCTCGACCTATGGCAAGCACATCGTGCGGGGGCCGAAGGCCCATGCCTGGCTGGATCGCCTGATGGCGAACAAGATGCCCACGCGCGACGGGCAGATGGTGCTGACCCCGATGCTGTCGCCCAAGGGGCGGCTGGTCGGCGAATTCTCGGTCTCGCAACTGTCGCCCGATGAGTTTCTGCTGGTCGGGTCCGGTACCGCCGACCGCTATCACCACCGGATATGGGAGGCCTATCTGCCCGCCGAGGGTGTCAGCGTCGAAAGCATGACGACGAAGCTCTGCGGCTTCTCCATCTCTGGCCCCAATGCGCGGGCGCTGCTCGAGAAGCTTTGCGATACCGACATCTCGGCCGAGGCCTGGAAATACGGCCGTATCGGCAGGGTTCAGATGGGACCTGCCGCCGATGCGATCCTGTCGCGTGTCGCCTATACGGGCGAGCTGGGTTTCGAGGTTCTGGCGCCCCTCAATTCACATCTGCCGGTGTTGGAGGCGCTTCTGGGCGCCGGGGTCGATCTGGGCGTTAGGCTGGCGGGTATCCGCGCGCTCAACTCCCTGCGCATCGAAAAGGGCTATGGCGCCTGGGGCCTGGAATATGCCCCGGACTATACACCCTTTGAGGCCGGGATGGGCAGGCTGGTGAAATTCGACAAGGGTGACTTCGTGGGCCGCGAGGCTGCGCTCAGGGTCCGCGATGCCGCCCCCCGCTGGACCTATCGCCAGTTCGACATTGCCACCACCGATGCCGAGCCCTGGGGCGGCGAGCCGGTGATGCGGGGCGACAAGGTGGTGGGCTATCTCACCTCTGCCGCCTTCGGTCACCGCGTCGGCCATTGCGTGGCGCTGGGCTACATGAAGGGCGAATGCGCTGGCACCACCGATGGGCTTTACGTCGACATCCTGGGCGACCGCCGTGAGGTGACGGTCCGTACCACAGGCGCCTTTGACCCCGAAGGCGGGCGGATGCGGGGCTGAGGCGATGAACGTGGCCACTCCCCTTGTCGGCACCGTCTGATGCGCGATCCGCACGACTTATCCACAACAGAAGACCGGGCCAACCGGCGTTCACCCAGCATCCAACACGGAGACCTTCCATGCTGAACCGTCGTTCCCTTTTGGTCAGCGCCACAGTCTTGGCCCTTGCCACCCTTGCCGCCCCCGCGCTTGCCGAAAACGTGCTGAGAGTCGGCATTTCCTCGGGCTACCCGCCCTTTGACGTGCTGAATGCCGATGGTACGCTGTCGGGCTTTGACGTCGACTATGCCAAGCTTCTCTGCGAGCGCATGGGCAAGACCTGCGAATTCGTCGATATCGAATGGGACGGCATCATCCCCGGCCTTCTGGCCAAGAAATTCAACGTGATCATCTCGTCGATGGGCATCAATGAAGAGCGTATGAAGCAGGTCGACTTCACCAACCCCTATTACAAAGGGCCGGCCTCGCTGATTGCCGCCAAGGGTGCGGGCTACACCGCCGACGCGGCGGGCACCAAGGGCAAGCGCATCGGCGTGCAGCGCGCCTCTGCGCATGAATGCTACATGCACAACAACATGCCCGATGCCGAGATGGTGCAATACGCCACCCAGGAAGAGGCCAACCTCGACCTGATGGCCGGCCGGATCGACGCGATCCTGGTTGATGCGATCCCGGGCGACGCCTGGCTGAAATCCGATCCAGCCATCGGCGGGGCCTATGCGCCCATCAAGGACGATCTTTATGACGTGCAATGCTATGGCATCGGCAACGGCATCGCCCTTCGCAAGGGCGAAGAGGACCTCAAGAAGGCACTGGACGACGCGATCCAGAAAACCCGCGACGACGGCTCCTATGTGGAACTGTCCAACAAGTACTTCGGCCGCGACATTTACGGCAACTGAACGGGCAAGCCCCAATTCCGAACCCTGTGCCCCACCGGGTTCGGTGACTCTTCGACTTTACCCAATGGAGGGCGGGATGAAACACCATCGCGGTGTTGGTCGGGCAGTTGCTGCAGACGACCCGGCCGCTTCGTCATCTCGCTCCGCTTGGTCCGCGACAAGGAGCCGTGATGAACGAACTGGTCTGGCCCGGGTGCGGGGTCGCGCTCAGGCGATTCATCCGAAAAGACCCGGAGGTGTCCATTGACGACCAATATGCAACAGGCAGAGGCTACGGGCCGGGACTTTCTGGCCTCCGTGAACCGGCTTTTCGATCGCGCCTTTGCGTCGAAGTGCTTTCCCAAAGGCCTGGCTCAGCGCACCCGCGAGGTCAATGCAACCTGTTGCGAGGGTTTTTCCGCCCGCCGACGCGGCAATGTGCAGAGCTTCACCGGGTGGCGATCGGTTCATTTCGAGCAGGTCGAACCGGTGAAGGGTGGCATCCGCTCTGCTCTGGATGCCTCTGAGGTTGAGGTCGAGGCGCTGGCAGCACTGACGATATTGAAATGTGCCTTCGCCGGCCTGTTCTTCGGCGGTTCGAAAGGGGTGTTGATGCTCGATCCCCGCGACTGGACGGCAGTGGAACTGGAACGGATAACGCGCCGGTTCACCCGGGAAATGGCGTGCCACAGACTGATCAGCCCAGCCCGCAACGTTCCTGCCGCCGACGTGGTCACGGGCGAAGGCGAATTGGTCTGGATGACCGACGAACACCGCAACATCTCGCCGATGGACGTGCTGACGGCGGCCGCCTGCGTAACCGGCAAGCCGGTCTCGCGCAGCAGGATCGCGGGTCGGATGCTGGCGCGGCCTGCGGCGGAACCTGACTTCGGCACCTTGAGCAATGCGGCCGATGTTCCGGCGATCGAGGACGTTGCCCTCGTCTATAGCGATCTCCGGACCTGAGCGGGGAGGGAGCCAGCACATGGCCAGTCTTTGGGAATACCGCTGGCTCTTGTTGCAGGGGACGGGCATGACCCTTCTCCTGGGTTTGACCGGGCTGATCCTGTCCCTGCTGATCGGCCTTGCCGGATCGGCAGCCAAGATCGGCGGCGGCCCCGTCGCCCGTCGCATCGCCGGAAGCTACACGACATTCGTGCGCTCAGTCCCCGACCTCTGCATGATGCTTCTCCTTTTCTTCGGCGGTCAGACGCTTCTCAACAAATTGGGCGCCGCCACCGGCTGGTGGGAGAATTTCGACGTCAATGCCTTTGCCGCGGGCGTCGTCACCATCGCCTTCATCTTCGGCGCCTACATGACCGAAACCTTCCGCGGTGCCTATGGCTCGATCCCCACTGGCCAGTTCGAGGCCGCGCTGGCCATAGGCATGACGCGTCGCCAGATGTTCCGCCTGATCACCTTTCCGCAACTGATGGGCTATGCGATCCCCTCGATCGGGGTGAACTGGATGGTGCTTCTGAAAACCACTGCGCTGGTCTCGGTCATCGGCCTGCATGACCTTGTCTTCTTCGGCATCTCGGCCGGGCGGTCCACCCGCAACCCCTTCACGTTCCTCATCGCCATCATGGCGATCTACCTCGTGCTGACCGCTGTCTCGGAATGGGTCCTGGCGTGGGCCGAACGGCGTTACACCAAGGGGAGGGTCAAGACATGACCCTGCCCGAGTTTCAGATCTGGATCACGGAGTTCTCGGCCCATTCCGCGCCGGTGGACTTCGTGCTGATCCTCTCGCACTGGGATACCTTCGCGTGGGGTACGCTGAACACGGTGCTGCTGGTGCTGATCGGCCTTTCGGGCGGCGCGATCATGGCCCTGCCCATGGCCGTTGCCCGTTGGCGCAGCGCACCGGTGATTTCCCGGGCGATCGGCGCCTTCGTCTATGTCTTTCGCGGCACGCCCATGCTGGTGCAGGCCTATGTGCTCTATTACGGCCTTGCCCAGTTCGTCTGGGTCCGCGAGAGCTTCCTCTGGACGGTGCTCAAAGAGCCCTGGTGGTGCGCTGCCATCGCCTTTGCCGTCAATTCCGCCGCCTACCAGGTCGAGATTTATCGCGGCGGCCTTGCCGCCGTTCCCAAGGGTGAGATCGAGGCGGCGGTGGCGGTGGGCATGACGCCGTGGCTGGCGCTTCGCCGCATCATCCTGCCTTCGGCCCTGCGGCGTTGCCTGCCGATGATCGCCAATGAATCGCTGTTCCTGCTGCATGGCTCGGCCATCGCCTCGATGCTGACCGTGATCGACGTACTGGGGGCGGGGCGCAAGCTGAACGCCACCTACTACCTGGCCTACGAAGGTTTCCTTGCCGCGACTGTCATCTACATGGTCCTCGTCTGGATCATTACCCGCATCCTCGCCTGGGTCGAGCGTCGCACCATGCGGCACCTGCGGCCCCTGTCCGCCTGAGAGGATGTCATGTTGGAGCAAAGCTTCGATGGTCGAAACATCGTTATCACGGAAGGGGTGGCGATCCTTGTCATGTCATGTGTTGTCCGAAAATAACTGTTGTTTTACAGCGCAATCCCAAGATCCGCAGAGGGTTCGTCGCATATGGCTCTCTCATCTTGATTCTGTGGGTCACAGGTTCAAGTCCGCTGGGTGCACCAGTTTCCCACGGATGCAGGCATCGTGTGGCGTTGATTTGTGACTCGTCGCAATCGGCGGGTGCCTGCCATCGGTGCCTGCGCACTGACTTTGCCCTGTTCCGCATGTGGCAGAGCCGGGCGCGCGGGTTGTTACCGCACAACTGCGCTACGCGCGCACCCGCAAATGACGTGGATTCCCTGCCGCGCCAGGCGTAGAAATGGTGCAGGGAGAGGTGCGGATGGAACAGAGGCTTGCCGCAGTACTGGCCGCCGACATGGCCGGGTACAGCCGCCTGATGGGGCTGGACGAGGTCGGGACCCTGGCGCGGTTGCGCACCCACCGTGTCGAACTGATCGAACCCGCCATCGCCAAGAACCACGGCCACGTGATCAAGACCACCGGCGACGGGATGCTGGTCGAATTCCAGAGCGTCGCCGATGCCGTGCGTTGCGCGGCCGAGATCCAGGAAAGGATGGCGCGGCGCAATGCCGACGTCCCGGCGGACCGTCAGATCAGGTTCCGCATCGGCATCAACCTGGGCGACATCATCTTTCAGGACGACGACATTTTCGGCGACGGCGTGAACATCGCCGCACGGTTGGAACAGCTGGCCGAAATCGGTGGAATCTGCGTGACCTCGGCGGTCTACGAACAGGTGCGCGAACGGCTGGACGTGACCTTCGAGGATCTGGGCGAAAAGAGCCTGAAGAACATCAGCCGCCCGATCCGGGTGTTCCGGGTGGCGCTGGAACAGCCCCGCCAGCCGCACGCCGTACCCGGCGAGCCAGCGCGGCCGCGCACCAGCGCCGTCGTCAAACCGACCATCGCCGTCCTGCCCTTCGCCAACATGAGCCGCGATCAGGAGCAGGAGTTCTTCGTCGACGGGCTGACCGAGGACATCATCACCGAACTGTCGCGCCGCCACGAACTGTTCGTGATCTCGCGCAATTCGACCTTCGTCTACAAGGGCCAGTCGGTGAATCTTCCCGAGATCGCCCGGAAGCTGGGCGCCCAGTATATCGTCGAGGGCAGCGTGCGAAAGGCGGGCGATCATCTGCGGATCACCGTCCAGTTGATCGACACAGCCAACGACAGCCACATCTGGGCCGAGAAATACGACCGCAAGCTGGATGACATCTTCAAGGTTCAGGACGAGATGACGACGGCGATCGTCGCCACGCTGCCGGGCCGGCTCGAGGCCGCGCAGCAGACCCAGCTGGCGCGCAAGACTCCCGCCAACCTGGCGGCCTACGAATGCGTGCTGGCCGCCAGGGTTCTGCACCACCGCAGCACCCGCGAGGACATCACCGAGGCGCGCAGGCTGATCGAACGGGCGATCGAGCTCGATCCCGAATATGCCCATGCCTACGCTTGGCGGGGCTGTATCCTGGGCCAGACATGGGCCTATGGCTGGTGCGAGGATCGGGATGCGACCTTCGCCGAGGTGACCGCCAGCATCGAAAAGGCCTTCTCGCTTGATCAGAACGATGCCGACGTGCTGCGGCTGATGGGGGCGATCGGCATCGAAAGGGACGATCTGGCCAAGGCGCGCAGCCATATGGAGCGGGCGCTGGAGCTGAACCCGAATTACGACCTGTCGGTTGTGCAGATGGGCGAGCTCTGACCTGGCTCGGCAGTCCCGGGAGGAGGGCACCGAATGGATCCGCAAGGCGATGCGGCTGAATCCGCACCATCCTGAACGGTTCTGGAGCCATCTGGGCAAGGCGCATTTCGCCGCCCGCCAATATCCCGAGGCGATCGGCGCTTTCATGCGGCTGTCTGCGACCGACCAGACCCACCATGCGTTTCTGGCGGCGGCCTATGGCTGGCTGGGCGACCGGACGGCGGCGGATGCCCATGCCGGCCGGGTGCGGGCGCTCGACCCGGCATTCGGCACGCAGGCCTTTCTGGCGACGATGCACTATGCCCGGCCCGAAGACCTTGCCCATCTGCGCGAGGGTCTGGAACGCGCCGGGCTCAGGTAAGTTTCAGCAGCAGCGCCATCAGGGTCCGGGCTTCCTCGTCGGTCAGGGGCGCGACGGTGCTGGCGGTGACGGCATGGGCCACGGTCTTGATCCGGCCGATCAGCCGTTCGCCGGCCGGCGTCAGGGCGACGGTCAGCCGGCGGCGGTCGCCGGGGTCGGCCGACGTCTGGACCAGGCCCTGCCGCCTCAGCCGGTCGACCACGCCCTTGATGGTGGCGGCATCCATTGCCGTGACCCGGCCGAGATGGTTCTGCGACAACGGGCCAAGCTCGGAGAGTTTCGCGAGCGCGGCGAACTGGGTGGTGGTGACTTCGGGGATGGCGTCGGCGAAGATCGCAAGGTGGCGCTGGGTCACGCGGCGCAGCACGAACCCGATCTGGTCGTCCAGGACATAAGGTCTGTCTGTTGTGCTCACCCCGAATGCGATAGCCTGCGGCGTGCAGACGCGCAAGCGCGAGCTTGATCCGGCGTTGACAGACTGCGGCGGCGGGGCGCAGGCTGGTTTGCATACATACGACCTTTTCGGGGGAAGGAGGGGCGCTTGACCGTGGCAGGGGCATATGTGCGTCCGGGCGGTCTGGCCGGCGCTTTGACCCTGATGGCCGAGCGGCCGTTCCGCCCGCTAGCCGGGGGCACCGACCTTTACCCGGCGACGGCGGCGCAGACATTGGCTGGCGCGATCCTTGACCTGACCGCCATCGACGAGTTGAAGGGGATCGAGCTGACCGGCGCCGGGTTGCGGATCGGCGCTTGCGAAAGCTGGGATGCGATTGCGCGGGCCCCTCTGCCGGCGGCGCTGGCCTGCCTGCAGGCCGCCGCGCGCGAGGTGGGCGGGCGGCAGATCCAGAACGCGGGCACCATCGGCGGGAACCTGTGCAATGCCTCGCCCGCCGCCGACGGGGTGCCGCCGCTCTTGGCGCTCGATGCCACGGTCGAGCTGGCCTCGGTGCGGGGCGCCCGCCGGCTGGCGCTGGACCAGTTCATCCTTGGGCCGCGGCGGACGGCGCGTGCGCCGGACGAATTGCTGACCGCGATTCTGATCCCGCGCGCGGCGCTGATGGGGCGGTCGATGTTCGCCAAGCTGGGCGCGCGCCGGTATCTGGTAATCTCCATCGCCGCGGTCGCGGTGCGGCTGGTCGAGCGCGAGGGGCGCGTGGCCACGGCCTGTGTGGCGGTCGGGGCCTGTTCGCCGGTGGCCCGCCGCCTGCCGATGGTCGAGGCGGCGCTGGAAGGCGCGCGGTTGGACGGGGCGGCGGCGCGGGTGCGGGACGCCGATGTGGCGGCGGCGCTGGCGCCCTTGGACGACATCCGCGCAAGCGCCGCCTATCGGTCGGGCGCGGCGGCCGAACTGATCCGGCGGGCGGTGGCGGTGCTGGCGGTGGGAACGATGGCGGAGGGGGGCGTCGATGGCTGAGATCGTCCTTACCCTGAATGGCCGGCCCCGGCGGCTTGAGGTCGCGCCGACGCGGCGTCTGTCGGAGGTTCTGCGCGAGGATTGCGGCCTGACCGGCACCAAGGTCGGCTGCGATGCCGGCGATTGCGGGGCCTGCACGGTTCTGGTCGACGGCCGCGCGGTCTGCGCCTGCCTGACCCCGGCCGGTCAGCTTGGCGGGGCTGATATTCTCACTGTCGAGGGCGACAGCGACGCCCTGACCCGGCTGCGCGCGGCCTTTCTGCGCCACGGGGCGGCGCAATGCGGGATCTGCACACCCGGAATGCTGATGGCGGCGGCGGCGCTTCTGGCCGAAAACCCCCATCCCGGCGCGGCCGAGACGGAGGAAGCGCTGGGTGGCGTCCTGTGCCGCTGCACCGGCTATCGCAAGATCGTCGCGGCGGTGATGGACGCCGCCGCCGAGGGCCACGCAGCGCTGGGGGAAGGGATGGGCGACGGACCAGTCGGCGCGCGGATCGAACGGCTGGACGGGCGCGCCAAGGTCGAAGGGCGCGACCTCTACGGCGCCGACCTGTGGCAGACGGGCGGGCTGATCCTGAAAGCGGTGCGGTCCCCCCATGCCCACGCGCGGTTCACGTTCGGCGATCTGGATGGCTGGCGCGCCGATCACCCCGAGGTTTCGGCGCTGTTCACGGCGGCCGATATTCCGGGCCGCAATCGGTTTGGCGTCATCGCCGCGTTCGCCGACCAGCCGGCGCTGGCCGAGGGGCTGGTGCGGTTCCGGGGCGAGCCGGTGGCGGTGGTGGCCTTCGAGGACGGCGGGGCGGAGCCGGACGTTGCCGATTTTCCCGTTAACTGGGAGGCGCTGGTGCCTGGACGAGATGGCGGCGGCGCTGCTGATCTGGACCGGCGCGTCCACGCGGCGGCCGGCCCGACAATCTGCTGACCCAGGGCCTCGTCCGGCGCGGCGATGCCGCCGCCGCGCTGTACGTCGGCCCATCTGGCCGAAGTGGGGTCAGACCGGCTTCGTCGAACATCGCCTACATCGAGCCCGAGGCCGGCGCGCCCTGGATGGAGGGCGACTGCCGCTCTTCATCCGCGCCTGCGCAGAGCACCCCATCCTCGACCACGTGACGTGCTGGCGGCGTTGCTGGGCCTGCCACCCGACAAGGTGCACATCATCCCCTCAGCCGTGGGCGGCGGATCGAAGCTCGACCTTGGTCCCGTTGTTCCTCGGTCTGGCGGCGCTGAAAACCGGGCGGCCGGTGCGGTGACTACGCGGGCCGAAAGCATGGCGGCCACGACGAAGCGCCATCCACGGCCGACATCACCGCCCGCGCCGGCTGCGACGCGGCGGGGCGGATCACCGGGATGGAGTTCGACGGCACCTTCAACACCGGCGCCCTTTCTCCAGCTGGGGCCGACCGTGGCCAACCGTGTCCCGGTCCGCGACCGGCCCCCTACCGCACCCCGCATGTCCTGGCCGCGCCCCGGGCCATCCACACGGGCCGATCTCCAGGCGCCTTCGCGTGGCTTTGGCGGTGGGCGACGGTGGCGCCAGGAACTGCTCCATGACCGGCTGGCGGCGCTGGCCGGCATCGACCGGCTGGAAATTCCGCATTCGGAACGCCTTCCGCGATGGCGACGCCACCGCCGCGGCGAATGCTTTCAGGCGTGGGCATCAACTGAAGCCGCCTGGCTGCCCTGCGGCCTGGACCCGCGCCCTGGCCGAGGCCCGGCAGGCGAACGCGACGGCCGGACGGCTGCGGCGCGGCGTGGTGGCGTCCTGCTGGTATGGCTGCGGCAACACTTCGCTTCCCAGCCCCTCGACCATCCGGCTGGGGCTGACCGCCGAAGGCCGGCTGGTGCTGCATCAGGGTGCAACCGAGATCGGCCGAGGTCGAACACCGTCATCACCCAGATCGCGGCGCAGGCGCTGGGCCTGCCCGTCGAAGCCTTCGGCTTGGTCGGGCCGGACACGGCCCTGACCCCGGACGCGGGCAAGACCTCGGCCTCGCGCCAGACCTTCATCACCGGCCGCGCCGCGCAGGCCGCCGCGCAAGGCCTGCGGGCGGCGATCCTGCGGCTGGGCAACTGGGGCGAGGATGCGCGGCTGGCGCTGGAACCGGGGGCGGTCGTCGGCGACGGCGGCGGGCGGATCGACCTGACGGCGCTGCCGGTCGGCGCCACGGGCTATGTGCTGTCGGCCGAGGAAACCTATGATCCGCCGACCACGCCCCTGGACGCCGACGGACAGGGCGCCCCCTACGCGGTCTATGGCTATGGCGCCCAGATGGTGGAACTCGCGGTCGACATGGATCTGGGCACGGTGACTCCTGAAGATCACCGCCGCCATGACGTCGGCCGCGCCATCAACCTGACGCTGGTCGAGGCCAGATCGAGGGCGGCATCGCCCAGGGCATCGGCATGGCGTTGATGGAGGGCTATCTTCCCGGCCGGACCGACAACCTGCACGACTATCTGATTCCGACGGTGGGCGACGTGCCGCCCATCGATCAGATCCTCGTCGAGGTTCCGCATCCCGAAGGACCGTTCGGCGCCAAGGGCTGGGCGAACATCGCGTTCTGATCCCCACCGCGCCGGCGATCCTCAATGCCATCGGCGACGCGACCGGGGTGCAGGTGACGCGGCTGCCGGTCCTGCCGCACCGGCTTCTGGCCGCGATCAGGGGGGAGGGCCACGATGCAGGACCCTGACAAGATCCGTTGCGACGCCTGCCCGGTGATGTGCTTCATCGCCCCCGGCCAGACCGGCGCCTGCGACCGCTATGCCAACGACGGCGGCCGCATCGTGCGCTGCGATCCGGTGACGATCCTGTCGCGGACGCTCGATCAGGGCGGGCGCGTCGTGCCCTTCGCCGGGCCGGGCTGGGACGGCGAGGTGATCCGCCCCGCCGACGCCTTCGTCACCGGGATCGGCGCCGGGACCACCTATCCCGACTACAAGCCCGCGCCCTTCATCGTTTCGTCGGTGGTCGAGGGTGCCGACATGGTGACGGTGGTGACCGAGGCGATCTTTTCCTATTGCGGGGTCAAGGTGAAGATCGACACCGACCGCTTCCTCGGCCCCGAAGGCGCGCCGGTGCGGGCCGCGGGCGAGCCCGTCGGCCATGTGACGACCGCCGAATACGGCAGCCAGATCCTGTCGCCGGGCGGCGTTCACTACCTGACCGGCAGCAAGGCCGCGGGGCGGGCGACCTGCGCGGCGCTGCTGGCGCTGCCCAACGGCAGGCCAGCGAACTGACGATCGACGGCGGTTCGACTGTTGTCGTGCAGGCCGGCCGCGCGCCGGTCGCCGACAGCCGGCAGGAACGGCGGATGCCAGTCGGCTGCGGCTCAGCAGAACTACGACTGTACCTGCCATTGGCCCCCCTGTCACGGAGCATCCGCGTGTCAGCTTCCGCCTGCGCAAGCTGATCGCCGCGCTTGGCGGGTGCGAGGGGATCGACGCCTATGGCAAGGGTGCCATCGTCGGCCGCGGCCAGGCCAGGCCGGTATGGCGCTCTGGCACGATGCCGGGCGGTTATGCGATGCGCGAACTCCTGGGCGAAAGCCGCGCCATCGATGCCCTCGGCGATGAAACTCGGGGCGATGGGGCGACGCTCGACGTGCCCCTGGGCCATATCAACGCCGTCTATGGCCGCAGCCATTTCGACGCGATTACCGTCTCGCTGCCGGACAACTCGCGCGCCGACGAGATCCTGTTCGTACCGGCGATGGCCGTCGGCGGGCGGGTGCATTCGCGGATGGGGGACTCGAGGCATGGCTGGCCTGCGGCGAAGATGGCCTGCGATGAGCCGATCCGCGACTGGTGTCATTCCGGCTGGCGGGGCTTTACAGCCGCCGCGGCGCATGGCTAGTGAGGCTCGACGCAAGTTTCTGGAAAATAAAGAATTTTTATGTGCACACACGCAAGTTCCAAGTGAAGTCGCAGCAGGCGAATGATCCGCGCCCAATGGCAGAGGAGACAGACATGACCAACGGACTGACTTTCACCCCTTCGCGCCGCACGGTTCTGGCGGGCCTGGCCGGCACCGGCATGGCGGCGGCGGGCTTTTTCCCCGGCTACAGCAATGCCCAGACCTCGGCCCCGGTCCGGCTGGGCTTCCAGCTGCACCGCACCGGCATCGGCGCTTCCTACGGGCGCTGGTACGAACGCACCGCGACGGCGGCGCTGAAGCGGCTGAACGACGCCGGCGGCATCAACGGCCGCCCGGTCGAGATCCTTTTCGAGGATGACGGGACCGACCCGGCGCGCGGGGCAGAGGTGTTCGGCAAGCTGGCCACCCAGTCGAACTGCGACCTGGTGTTCGGGGCGCTGTTCAGCCACGTGGTGATCGGCACCGCGCCGCGGGCCGCGGAACTGAAGGTTCCCTATCTCGTCTGTTCCGAGGGTCACCATGTCGCCAGCGGCAAGCTGAACCGCTGGACCCTTCAGCCCGGCATCACCGACGTGAAAAGCCAGGTGCAGGCGATGGCGCCCTGGGTGGCCGCGACGCTGGGCAAGAAGGTCACGATGGTGTTCCCGGACTTCGCCTTCGGCTATGACCACCGCGACTATTTCAGCGCCGCGATCAAGGCGCAGGGCGGCGAGGTGATCGCCCAGATCGCCATCCCGCCGACGGAATCGTCCTTCACCCGCTATTTCCCGCAGATCCCGGCGGAGACCGAGGTGCTGTATCACGTGATGGTCGGCCCGGCGGTCCTGACCTTCGTGAAGGAACTGGGCGAATTCTACGGCAGCGGCGGGCACCCGCAGCTCTTTGGCTTCATCGACAGCCTTGAGGCGGTCGATTTCGCCTCGCCGGGGCTGGAATTCCTGGACGGATCGCACTTCTGGGAGGCGATGCCGCGCTACAAGCAGACGGACGCCCCGCCGGCCGAAGCCATCTATCGCGCCGCGGTCGGGGTTGACGACAAGGGCGCATCGGTCAGCGACCCCGCCGACGTGGCGACCTATTCCCACATGTTCTCGGTCTGGGAAACCCTGTCGGTCATCAAGGCGGGGATGGAGGCCTCGGGCTACGCCACCGCCGCCGACCGGCCGAAGTTCGTCGAGGCCGTCGAGGCGATGACCGGCTTCGAGGAAGGCGAGGATCATCCGCAGGGGGTCAAGACCTTCAACGGCAAGACCCACCAGGTCTTCGGCATCCAGAACATCTCGAAGGTCGAAGGCGGCAGGTTGAACGTGGTGCACAAGACCTCGATCGAGGACGGGCTTTATCCCGACGAGGTGGACTACACCACGCAGCCTCTGTGAGGCGCACAGGACAGGAACCGGCGAAAGGCGTCTTGCGCCTTTCGCCTGCGGAGGCGGCGGGCAGGACGTGCATTTCGGACCTTTGCTTCTTCTGGCGCTGATGGAGGGCGCGGTCAGCGCGGCGGTGCTGGCCCTGACCGCGGCCGGCCTGTCGCTGACCTTCGGGGTTATGCGGGTGGTCAATGTCGCCCACGGCGAATTCTTCATGCTGGGGGCAGTACTGGCCTGGTTCGTGACGCAAGCCCTGCCGGGGTCGCCGGCCCTGGGGTTTGCCCTGGCGCTGATCGTCTGCCCGCTGGTGGTCGCGGCCATCGCCGTGCTGACCGATCTTCTGATCCTCAAACGGTTGGACTATGCGCCCGAGCCGACCATCGTCGCCACCATCGGCATTCTCTATATCCTGCAGCAGGCGGCGCTGAGCCTGTTCGGGCCCGACGCGCGGCCGGTCGCGCCGCCCTTCGATTTCCGCATCCAGCTGCCGTGGTTCGGCTATTCCGGCTACAAGCTGTGCGTGATCCTGGCGGCGCTGGCGCTACTGGGTCTGATCTGGCTGGTGATGAGCCGGACGCGGATCGGGCTGGTGATGCGCGCTACCCAGGCCGACCGCGACATGGCGCGCGCCTTAGGGATCGACACCGACCGGGTCTATGCCGGGGTCTTCGGGCTGGGGGCGGGGCTTGCGGCCATCGGGGCGGTGCTGATCGTGCCGATCCGGCAGGCGCACTACCTGATGGGTAGTGATCCGCTGCTGATGTCGTTCATCGTCGTCATCATTGGCGGGCTGGGCTCGCTGGGCGGCACATTGGCGGCGGCGCTGTTCATCGGGCTGGTTGACGGCGTCCTGTCGACCGCCTTCTTCCTGCCGCCGACCGTCGCGCGGATCGCGGCGACGCTTGTGGTGGCGCTGGTCTTGGTGTTCCGGCCGCAGGGCCTTTTCGGCAAGTCGACCGCATGAGGGGCGGGGGATCATGGGTGGTCGCGGGGCTGCTGGGCGCGCTGCTGGCCGGGCAATGGCTGCTGCCGGCCTATCACCATGCCAACATGGTCCGCATCATGGTGCTGGCGGTCTATGCGACGGGCTACAACCTCGCCTTCGGCTATACCGGGCTTCTCAGCCTTGGCCATGCGCTGTTCTTCGCGGCCGGGCTTTACGCCGCGGGGTTCGCGGCGACGCTCGCGGACCAGCCGGCGATGGTGGCGCTGATCGCCGGTCCCTTGGCCGGCGGGTTGATGGCCGCGGCGGTCGGGGTGCTGGCGCTGCGGACGGTGGGCGTCGCCTTCATGATCGTCACGCTGATGTTCGCGCAATCGGGCTACCTGACGATCCTGGCGCTGGGTCGCTGGACGCGCGGCGACGAGGGGCTGGTCATCCCGCAGGCGGCACGTCTGCTGGCCGGGTTCGACCTGTCGGACGACCGGGTGCGCTATCCCGTCGCGCTGGTCCTGTTCGGCTGCGGTCTGCTGGGCTGCCTGTGGCTGGTGCGCAGCCGGTTTGGCCGCGTGATGGTGGCGATGCGGGAAAACCCGGAGCGCGCACGGATGCTGGGCTTTGATCCCTTTGCCGTCCGGCTGGCGGCGCTGACGGTTTCGGGCTGCTACGCCGGGGCGGCGGGGGCGGCGCAGGCGATCCTGTTCGGCTATGCCGGGGCCAGCCTTGCCTCGGTGCAATATTCGATCCTGCCGCTCCTCTGGGTGCTGCTCGGCGGGGCGGGCACGGTGGCCGGGCCGTTCGTCGGTTGTTGCCTGATGTTCTACCTGATCGACTATGCCTCGGGCGTGACCTCGGCGACCTTGCTGGTCGTGGGCGCGGCGCTGGTCGGGCTGACGCTGTTCGCGCCGAAGGGTATCCTTGGCACGCTGCGCGACAGGGGGGCGACATGGCTGCCGTGACGCTGCTGGAGGCGCGGGGGCTGACCCGCCATTTCGGCGGGTTGAAGGCGGTGGACGGCGTCGACATGGACCTTGCGCGCGGCGAAATCCATGCGCTGATCGGCCCGAACGGCGCCGGCAAGACCACGCTGGTCGGCCTGCTGGCGGGCCGCATGCCGCCGCAGGCCGGCACCATCCGCTTTGCCGGGCGCGACATCACCCGGCTGCCTGCGCATCGGCGCGTCCGGCGCGGCATCGGCTACACGTTCCAGATCACCCAGATCTTCGCGCGGCTCAGTGTCTTCGACAATGTGGCGCTGGCCGTGCAGGGGCGGGGTGTGCGGCGGCAGCTGGCGCGCGAAACCCGCCTGGCGCTGGAACGGGTCGGGCTGCAGGACCGTGCCAGCGAGATCGCTGGCGATCTGTCCTACGGTCATCAGCGGCTTCTGGAACTGGCGCTGGGGCTGGCGCTGCATCCGAAGCTTCTTATCCTGGATGAACCGACCCAGGGTCTGGCAGCGGGCGAGATCGACGCATTCAAGCGGCTGGTCGCCAGCCTGGCCCCCGCGACCACGGTCCTGCTGATCGAGCACAACATGGAGGTGGTGATGGACCTGGCCGACCGCATCACCGTGCTGAACTTCGGGCGGGTCCTGGCCACCGGGACGCCCGCCGCGATCCGGGCCGATCCGGCGGTGCAGGCCGCCTATCTGGGGGGTTGAATGCTGCAGATCGACGCGATCGACGTGGCTTACGGACCGGCGCAGGTTCTGCACGGGCTGAGCCTGGAGGCGCGTTCCGGCGAGGTTCTGTGCGTGATGGGCCGCAACGGGGCAGGCAAGTCGACGCTGCTGAAGGCCATCGTCGGGCTGGTGCCGGTGCGGGCGGGCAGAACGACGCTGGACGGGGCGCCGCTGTCGGGCCAGCCGGCACACGCGATTGCGCGGCAGGGGGTGGGATATGTGCCGCAGGGCCGGCGGCTGTTCGGCGACCTGAGCGTGGCCGAGAACCTGGAAATCGGCCTCATGGCCCGCCGGCGCGGCGCGCGGGCGCGCGATCATGTGCTGTCGCTGTTTCCACGGTTGCGCGACCGGCTGGGGCAGGTGGCGCGGACCCTGTCGGGGGGCGAACAGCAGATGCTGGCCATCGCCCGCGCCCTGTGCCTGGAGCCCAAGGTTCTCTTGATGGACGAACCGGCCGAGGGGCTGCAGCCGTCGATCGTCGCGCTGATCGCTGACACGGTGCGCGACCTGAAGGCGACCGGGGTGGCGACGATCCTGGTCGAGCAAAGGGTCGATACCGCGCTGAAGGTCGCCGACCGGGTAGCCTTCATGGTTGGCGGCCGGATCGCCGAGGTGGCCGATGCCGCACGGCTGGGACCGGGGGCGCCGCAGTTTCTGAAATACGTCGGGGTGTGATGGCGGGGCTTGTGGCCGGGGGGCGATGTGGGCGGAGCCTTCACCGATCTGGTGATCTTCGATACCGCGACCCGGCGCGGCGTGACCCGGTGCTGCTGGACGAGGATGTGCGGCTGGGCCGCTACGCCACCGGCGAGGCGCTGTAGCTGTTTCCGGGGTGGCGCGGCGTGGGCAGAGCTTAGGCGGTCGGCTGGGGATCAGCCGCCCGCAAGCCGGCGCAGGTGGTCGGCGGTGGCGGCCAACCCCTCTTGCAGGTCGAACGCGGGCCGGTAGCCAAGGCGTGCCCGCGCGAGATCGGGCGGGCAGGCGCCCGATGCGGTGAACAACTGAAACAGGTGGGGGTCGGGGCGCATTTCGCCGCCCTGCTTCAGGTGGCGTCGGACATGGCGGAGCAGCGCCTCGAAACGGTCACGCCCGAGGATCGTCCGTCCCGCCGCGCTGATCCGCGCCGCCAGCGGCGGTTTCTGCGGGGCGTCGCCTTTAGGGCCGGCGTCAGCCGGGGGCGCAAGCTCGGCGGCCGGGCGAAAGCGCACTTCGCCGCGCCCCAGAAGGCCG
Source organism: Paracoccaceae bacterium (assembly GCA_046348855.1). Taxonomy (GTDB): domain Bacteria; phylum Pseudomonadota; class Alphaproteobacteria; order Rhodobacterales; family Rhodobacteraceae; genus TMP-24. The sequence goes on from JAXMDK010000004.1 coordinate 21,099, forward strand.
GCATAGCCCGACAGCAGCGCCGACCAGGCAAAGGGGGCCGGGCCGTTGACGATAAACCGTTCGCGGCCAAGGTCGGGAAGGACGGCCGCCTTCAGGCAGGCCTGCACCACGTCATCGACGAAGACTCCCTGGCACAGGCCCTCGGGCTGGGGCAGCAGCACCGCGCCGGCCAGCAATGCCTCGGCCAGCCCGTCCGTCCAGAGGCTCGATCCCGGCCCCCAGACGATGGTCGGCTGAAGGATGGCCGCCGCAAGGCTGCCGCCCATCAACTGCCGCTCCTCGGCGATCTTGGCCTGCCGATAGGGGCCGCCGCCGGGCTTGTCCATCGGCGTGGCTTCACTGACCGGGCCGTCGGGCCAGCCGTCATAGACGACGATCGAACTGGCATGGACGATGCGGGCCTTGCCCTCGGCCTCGGCAGTGCGGACCAGGTTGGCGAACCCGTCGAGATTGGTCTGCGCGGGGGCGCGCACGTCGTAGGCGAGCGAAAAGATCACCTCTTGCCCCGCGACAGCGGCGGGCAGCTTGTCGGCATCCGCCAGGCTCGCCAGAACCGGACGGACCGGCTGGCCGTCGAAGGCGGTCAGCCCGTGACGGGACCGGACCAGCGCCGTCACTTCGGCCCCGGAGGCGCACAGCGCCGCGACAAGCCGCCGCCCGATGAAGCCTGACGCGCCGGTCACCAGCACCTTGCGCCCGCGCAGTCCCGCAACCGCTTCGCCGTCCGTTGATGTCATGCGACCCGTCCCCCCGCCGTTCGGTCAAGTTGCAGCACGTTTGGGGGGCGCCGGCAATCGGCGTTCAGCCCAGCAGGGCGGCTTCGGTGACGTCGATGATGATGGCAAGGTTCCAGAAGCGCGCGAGCTCGGCCTCGTAAGCCGCCCGCAGGTCGTCGCTTGCCGCCGGCAGCCGTTCGATGCGGAAACCGAAATGTTCGAGCCCGGTCTGTTCCAGCGCGGTCAGGATCACCGGGATGACCCCGCGTTCCAGCGCCGCCGAGGCCAGCCGCAGCGCCAGGCTTGCCGGGTTTTGCACCGGTTGGAGGATGCGCACGCCGATGAAGGATTGATCGGTTTCCGGCTGGTCCCACAGGCCCGAGGCCACCGGCGGCGCGTCGGGGGGCGCGGCCGATCCGAAGGGCAATCCTGTGGCTGCCGGCGCGGCGGGGCGATCTTCGTCCAGGTCGACCGGGGCATGGGTGGTGAGGCGCGACAGGACGGCCAGCCAGGGGGTGTCAGGCATTGGCGGCGCTCCGTTCGATCAGCCCCGCGGCGGCGGCGTTTCCCGGCGCGGGCAGGGCGGTTGTGGCCAGTGCGGCGCGGACCTGCGCGGCCTTGCCCTCGTCAAGGAAGGCGGCCACTTCGCGTTCGAGCAGCAGCAGTTCGTGCGCAAGAACAGTCGCGGCAAGGCCCCGGTCGGAGGCGGCCCGCGCCCGGCGTTCCTGATCGTCCATGAAGCTGGCGGTCTGCGGCATGAAGATCGCCGCCGCACCATGATAAAGGATTTCGTGAAAGGCGTTGTAGCCGGCCGCCGATATGGCCAGATCGGCCGCCATGCACAGCCCGACCGTGTCCCTCGTGCGGACCACGCGGCTGTTCTTCCAGCCGTAGAGGCCGGGGGGGATGCTGGCGCCGGGCCAGGCGACGATCAGGTGCAGGCAGCCGGGCCGTTGTTCGGCGATGGCACAGAGGGCCTGCAGCTGCGCGGCGCGGTCGGCGGCGATGCCGCCGCCCAGCATGGTGACGATCAGGTCGCGGCAGGGGCTGCCGAACCGTTCCGACAGGCGGTTGCGCAGTGCCCGCGTGGCTTCGGGGTCTTGCGCGTGGCGGCGCAGGATCGGGCCGACGTGGCTGATGTGACGGCCGAAGGTATAGTCGGTGTTCAGTTCGTCGAAAGCTTCGTCGGGGATGATGACCTGGCCGAAGATCTTTTCCCGTTCCAGCGCGGCGCTGTGGATCTGGCCGGCCTGCCACAGCCCGCGCCGGATCCAGATGCCGTTCAGCGACAGGTCGAGGATGGCGCGGTAGATCGAGTCGAAGACATATCCGCCATCGAACACCAGCGTACTGCCCCGCACCAGATGGCGGCGCAGCCGCAGGTGGTTGACCAGGTCGTTGGCATATTCTTCATGGTGATGGGGGCTTTTGGCCACCAGCGGCAGGCAGGCGAAGCCCTGCGCCTCGATCAGCGACACGCAACTGGGAAAGGCCACGAAGGCGCAATCGGCGGGATTGGTCATTTCCCTGGCGATCTGGGTGCAGCGCTGGGCATGGCCAAGGCCGACGCCGTTGGTTGGCACGAAGGTGATCCGTGGCCCGGCCTTGGCCGGCGGCGCGGGGGCTGGGGGCGGCAGGTCCACCGCCGCTGCGAATCCTTGCAGCGAGTGGGCTTCCAGCCAGGGGCTGGCCTGGGTCTGCCGGCCGATTTCGGCGAGATTGGGCAGGACGGTGTGGACGAGGAAGTTGGCAAGCCCGCCCAGATCCTGCGGCCCGCGCACCGCCGGGGCACCCGTCGCCGCAATGACTGCGTCCGTCGTGCCGTCGATCACCGCGCCGCCGGACTGCATCAGGTCGGCGGCCAGCATCGCCATCCGGTCACCGCCGATGCCATCGCCCAGGAAGACCGCCACGTCGGCCAGTTCGGCAAAGACCACCGGCGAAAGCTCGGCCGCGCCGAAGGCGCGCAGATGGCCTTGTCGGGTCTGGCGCAGAACGTCCTTGCCCTTGCCGGGCAGGATCAGGTTCAGGCGGAAGGCGGGCAGGTGGTCCATCGCCCCCAGCGCCTGAAGCGTCGCCGGATCCTCCAGGCTTTCGGCCGGGATGAACAGGAAGACATTCGCCTGGGTCCGGGGGCGCGTGCGGCGCACGGAGGCAAGGACCGGCAGCATCGAGCCCGCAAGGAGCGGCCGGTTCTGCTGTTGCGCCAGGTCGATAATGAGCGGTTCGCGGCCCAGCACATAGGCCAGTTTGGACCGGGCCCCGACCAGGGCCTGCCGGTCGGCAAATCGCCCCGCAGCGGCGACCGGCACCGATGCGGCAAGCCGGTAGCCCGCGAGCGTCTGCAGCGTGTCCGGCGACAGCGCCTCGGCGCCGATCAGCAGCACCCGGCCGATCGCCAGGTCGGCGGGGTCGGTCATGTAGGGCGCCACCTGATAGCGGTGGGTGCGGTCGAGATCGGCCGGCCTTGTGGCCGCGTCGATCACGACAGGGTGGCCGGCCTCGGCCAACTTCATGGCCAGAAGCGTCTTGGCGTCGAAGGCATGGGGGCTTCGGTCTCCGGCTTCGATCAGGATCATGCCATCTCTCTGGTCAGACTGTCGGCGATCTGCCGGAAGCGGGCGCGGAAAGCCTCGGCGGAATAGCGTTCGAGTTGCGATTGTGCCGCAAGCACATGGTTGCGGTAAAGTGCCGGCCGGTCAATGAAGCTCTGGATGACGGCCCCGGCCTCGGCCGGTGTCGTGGCGATCACCGCGCCATTGAATGCGGCGGCGGTTTGCCGGTCGGACAGGGCGACCTTGCCGGCCGCCACCGCTTCGGCCAGGACCCGGCCGAAGCTTTCGCGCCAGACCGGGGCGGTGAAATAGACCATGAAGTCGAACCGGCTGAAATAGTCGTCGAGCGCCAGCCCCCCGAACGGATGCAGAGACCAGTGCGGCCGGTCGATCCGCGATGCCAGATAGCTGTCGGCCCCCAGGATGACATTGGCGGCGGCCTGGGCGGGAAAACACAGGTCCATGTCGTCGATCGAGGGAAATTTCTCGGCGCCGGGGCGCGAATGGCGGCCGCGGCGGTCGGCCGGTGTGGCTGTCGGCGCCGTCAGCGGCAGTTGGCAGACGTTGAACCAGTCGTCAGGCAGAAGCGACCAGGGACCGGGGTTCGGCTGCCGGGCCAGCCAGTCCTGCACCGTCCGCCTGTTCCATGCCGAAACCGGCGCCAGCGTTTTCCGTGGCGCGAGGGTGGCGCGGTCCAGTTGCGCGAGGCATCCGGCGACGTCGAAGCCTTCGTGCCCGCCGGGACGCAGGAAATTCTCATGCGTCACCACCATCAGATGGCGGGCGACGATCCTGACGCCCAGTTGGTGCTGGAATTTCAGGACCGAGGGGTTGTGAAAGATGACGAGATCCGCGCAGATCGTCGGCTGCGACCAGATCAGGTCCTGGTCCAGCCGGTCCATTGCGTCGGCAATTTGCGGGGCGACGGATCGCCCATGGAACATCTGGCTTTCCAGCGCATGGACCTGGGGCCGGACAAACTCGGCGATTGCCAGCAGTTCGGCCGCCACCGCCGACGACGTGCCGCCTGGCAGGCGGGGGTCGGTGACATAGGCGACGCTGGGCCGCGGTTTCATGGCCGGGACCGCCGCCGGAGCGTGATGGAATCAGTAGACATAGAGCGCCGCCGGCGCGGCCGGCGGGGTGGTCGGCGGCGCGTTCCGGCGGGCAAAGCAGTCAAGCCCGCCGGACTGGGCGCAGCCGTAGAAGGACTGCAACTCCCGGGCCAGCGCGTCGTCACCTTCCATGACGCCGGGGTTACTGGCGAGGAACATCCGCAGCGAGCCGACATCCTTGCGCATGATCAGCCGTTCGATTTCCTGCAATTGCGCGATGTCGTAGGCGGCGTTGGCGGTGCCGGCCTGCGCGAAACACAGCATCGCGGTGATGATTGCGATCAATTGGGGTCTGGGCATTCGTGATCCTGGTCCTGGTGTTGCCGCCCGGGGGTCGGGCGGCTCCATCGGTTCTGTGACTGGTGACGGGGTCGGGTCAGTTGCCCGTGCCCTGCAATTGCCGAAGGATGCGCGCGCGCAGGATCGCCAGTTCAGCGTCCAGGTCGCGGCTGTGCACGGTTTTCTTGGCTTTTGCCGCCGAGGTGGCGCTTGCCGCATAGCGGATGTCGATGGTGCCGGGCGGCTGGGCGCGGGCCGATCCGCCCGCGTCGCGCAACGTCGCGCCGATGGCGTCGGCCAGTTTGGCCGCGGCCGCCCGGTCGGCCTCATGATAGAACCTGACCTGGGTCTTGCGCAGCGCGACGGTCGAGGCAGCGGTTTCGATCGTCTTGACGCCGGCCTTCTGCAACTGGTCGCGCAGCGCCGCGATCGAGGCCTTGGCGGTGCCGTTCGGGGCAAGAATCCGCACATGCGCATCGGCAAGGGACAGGGCGGCCGGGGCCGGCGGCGGCGGAGAGGGCTGGGCACGCAAGGGCTTGTCGCCGGGGGCGGTGGCCGGCAGGGCAGCCGGTGGCAGGGCGTCGGGCAGCGTGCCGGCAGCGGGGGTGGTGGCGATCATGGCCGGGTCGGGGTTACCCGGCTGCGCCGCCGGCGCGGGAAGGGCCGTCTGCATCGCCGGGGGCGTTGCCACCGGCTCGGCGAAGGCGAAGGCGTCGGCGGCCGCTGGCGGTGGCGCAAGGCCGGCCGGGCGACCGGCGGGCGTGACGGCCGCCGCCGCCACTGGCAGAACCGGCGCGGTTTCGGCGGCGGACGCGGTCAGTGCTGCCGGCGGGATCGCAGCGGCGGAGAGCGGCTTCGCGGTTGCGGTCGTGGCCGGCGCGGTCTGGGCGGGTGCAGGCGCGGGCGGCAGGGTGGGTGCAAGGATCATCGGTGCGAACACCGTGGCCGCCACGCCAAGCGCAAGGCCGGAGGCGAACCCGGCGGCGATCCGCCACTTGCGGCGGACGACCGGCGCGGCAGCCGGTTCCACGACCGATTCGGCCCGTTGCGCACTCAGGTCGCCGGCCGAAAGCAGCTTGCCGACCGGCAAGGTATCGCCGTCCTCGGCGGGGAAGGGGCGTGCGGGATTGAGGATGAAGGACTTTCCGCGCCTGTCGGTGGGCGCGTCAGGAGCGGCGGATGCGTCCGGTGACACCGGGTCCGCGGCGAGCGCGCCAAGCGCATCCTCGGCGGCAAACTCGATGTCCGGCGCAAGGCGCGCCAGCGCCTCGGCCCGGCGGACCCGAGCCTTTTCAAGGCGTTCGTAGAAAGACCCTTCCCGCAAGAGGGTCTCCACGCTGGGATAGGACTCAGCCCCGCCGCGCACGTTGGCGGCCGGTCCGGCGATTCTGTTCATGCCCCCATCCTTATTTCACGTCGAAACAAGGCAGCTTCTTGCAGGGGCAGAACGACATCCTTTGCCCGACGGACAAAGGATGCCTTGGCAGCAGCCCCTACACCCCCATCATACCCAACAGGGGCGCCGATTTCAAACCGGATGCCGTGACCGGAGCGGGGCCGGACATCCGGGCCGGTTGTCTGGGCGCCGCCCGGCGGCTAAAGCTTCCCAACAGGCGGGAAAGAGGGGCCGGACATGCGGATCGTTTCGCTTTGGCATTCCGGCCCGGTGCGCAAGCTGGACCTGGTCTGCATCGCCTCGTGGGTGCGGCTGGGCTTCGAGGTCGAGATCTACAGTTTTGCCGGGATCACCGGACTGCCGCGCGGCGTGACGGTGCGCGATGCGGGCGAGGTTCTGGCCAGTCACTGGATGGAACGGATCAACCCGACCCACCACCCGGAACGCACCGACCGCCAGCGGATCATGAACTATTCCGACCTGTTCCGCGTCGCGCTGATGCAGCAGGGGCGGGGGCTGTGGCTGGATACCGACGTGCTCCTGTTCCGCCGGTTCGAGGTCGACCCCGCGCGCCCCTACTTCGCCTGGGAGGACGGCCACCGGATCGGCAGCCCGGTCTTCTACGTGCCGCAGGGCTCGCCGATGCTTGTCGACTATGAACGGGTCTATGACAGCCCCGACCTGATGCCGCACTGGCTCGGGTTCCGCCGCCGGGTGCTGAAGCCCTTGTTGTGGCGGATGCAGGGAAGGCCTTGGACGCCCGCCGACCTGGGCCTGACCATCTATGGCAACGATGCCTTCACCCGGCTGGCGCGCAAGCACGGGCTGGCGCGGTTCGCGCTGCCGCGGCGGTCGTTCTATATCTGGAACGGGGCCGAGACCCTGCGCTTCTTCGATCCGGCGCATGGGGGCGCGTTGTGGGACGATCCGACGGTCATCGGCGTCCATGTCCACCGCAAGCCGCAGCCCAACAGCCGTCCGGCGCCGGGGTCGATGTTCGCGCGCGGGGCAGAGATGGCGGCGGACCTGTTGCCGGGGCTGGAGTGGGAGTGAGTTTCGCTTGCCTCGGCGCGCGACCGGGCCGAAGCTTGGCGCAGGATGGCAGGGAGAAAAAGCGATGATTGTCAGGACGTTGGCAGAGGTGACGGGCGGGGCGCATGACGTGACCGGGCCGGGTTGGCAGAGCCGGCGGCTGCTGACCCAGCCGGACGGGATGGGCTATACGATGACCGACACGATCATCCGCGCCGGGGCCGAGATGGAACTGGAATACCGCAACCACCTGGAAGCCTGCTATTGCCTGTCGGGCGAGGGCGAGGTGGTGGATCTGGCCGCAGGTGTTGTGCATCCGATCCGGCCGGGCACAATCTATGCGCTCGATAAGCACGACCGCCATGTGCTGCGCGCCCGCACCGAGATGCGGCTGGTCTGCTGCTTCACCCCGGCGCTGGCGGGGACGGAGAAGCATGGCAAGGACGGGGGGTATTGAGCGGGGGAGTGACGTGCCGGGTGCTGGGTCGGTGGCAAAATAGCCCGTCCTGCCGCCGTCCCGCCCGCGTCGGGTTTCCGTCCCGCATCCGTCCCGACACTGCCGGGGGCATGCCGGGTTTTGACGGTTCGTTAACCCCGAGGCGCCAGACTGCGCCGATGGCCCGCTACCTCCGCCCGCGCCGGCCCGACGCATCCGTGTTCTTCACCGTGGCGCTCGCGGACCGCGGGTCCGACCTTCTGGTGCACGAGATCGGGCGGCTGCGGCAGGCTGTGGCCACGACGCTGCGGGAGCGGCCGTTCACGGTCGAGGCTTGGGTCGTGTTGCCGGACCATCTGCATGCGGTGTGGACCTTGCCGGACGAGGACGCGGATTATTCGGTGCGGTGGGGCGCGATCAAGGCGCGGTTCACGATGTCGTTGCGCAGAGAGGGCCGTAGGCCGGGCGTCAGCCCGGCCCCCCTTCCAACCGAATACCCTGTCCGACAATCGGGGCGTTATTCCCGGCGGAATCCCGGCCGACCGGTGGGAAAACGGGAGGCTGCGGTTTGGCAGCGGCGGTTTTGGGAGCACCATATCCGCGACGAGGCGGATTATTTGGCCCATGTCCGGTATTGTTGGTTCAATCCGGTGAAGCACGGGTTCGCGGAAAAACCGACCGATTGGCCGTATTCGTCGATCCACCGGGATATCAGGTTGGGGCGGGTGGAGCCGGAATGGTCGGGTGAGGTGCCCGAGGGGGAGTTCGGGGAGTAGGTTGGGTTTTCAACCCACCATTTCGACGGGAAGGATGGTGTGCGCCGCGATGGTTGCGGGGGGCGCAGGGATAGGGGTGGGGTGGAACCCCACCCTACGCTTCCTGTAATTGGAGGATTCTGATGCGACACGTCATTGCGCTAGTGCTCGCCCTGATCGTTGTGATCCTGTTCTGGTACTTCTGATCTTGACTCGATTGACAGACGGCTTCTCGCCCGATCATCGTCATCTTGTTGGAGGCTTGTTGGAGGCTTGTGGGAACGGGTTTGGCTCCACCGTACGCTTGCCTGGGGCGTGGGTGGGTTTTCAACCCACCATTTCGACGGGAAGGATGATGTGCGCCGCGATGGTTGCGGGGGGAAGGGAAAGGGGTGGGGTGGAACTCCACCCTACACTTGCTGCTTGCTACGGGGCGCTATCTATCGGCCAATCGACGCAGTGGCTCCTCGTAAAGTCCGATTAACTCATTTAGTGGGTCAGCCCCCTTAAAGAATACTTGGGCATCAAATCCATTTTCTGCGGTGAGCCCTGTTTCCTTCCTTACAGTCGCTATCGCCTTGCGGCCAACTTCTTTACTCATTCCTGGAAAGCCAATTTTTGCAACTCTTTCTTCTCCCTTAAACACGTCTATGTAATTTCCAGAAGGATTTCGCAGAGAGCATCTATGCTGTTTTAGTATTTGGTCAAGCTCGCGGAAAGTAATCACATAAGAGATCCGATTATCCTGTTCCCTGAACATAGTTTTCAATCGAGGCCAAATTTCCTCAACAATCATGTGACGGCCGTTGGCTCGGTGAAATTCTGCAATTTCTACAGTAAAATCTTCTACTTCCTCGATATCGACGCGAGGAATATACCCTTGCTCGAGCAAGAAAAAAACTACTGATAAGAAAGCGGTTCGTTTGTTGGCGTCATGAAATGGGTGATTGCTGATCAAGCCAAATAACAAAGACGCTCCAATTTCCCACACACCATTATAAACGTAAGATCCACCGGCCGAAGCAATCTGACGCGCAACGGCGGAGGAGAGCATTCCGATGTCTTTTGGGCCAAACCCACCGATGCCTTCCCCTAGTTTTCGAAAGTGCTCAGCAATTAGGAAATGTGCATCCAACACATCTTCACACGAAAGGTGCGGGCGATCGGTCGAGAATTCTATTTCAATGATTTGTTGAGAAAAATGGAGGTAACTTTCGTATAACTTTTCATCAAGTGCGGATTTATCAATCATATCGCTATCTCCCTTTTCTCCACCTAGATCAAGAAAAACCCAACTTCCCTCACCTCGTAAACTTCTTGTACTTCACCCGGTGCGGCTCGATGCTTTCCGGGCCGAGCCTGCGCACCTTGTCTTCCTCATAGGCCTCGAAGTTGCCTTCGAACCATTCGACATGGGCATCGCCCTCGAAGGCCAGGATGTGGGTGCAGAGCCGGTCGAGGAAGAAGCGGTCGTGGCTGATGATGACGGCGCAGCCGGCGAAGTCTTCCAGAGCGGCTTCGAGCGATTGCAGGGTTTCGACGTCGAGGTCGTTGGTGGGTTCGTCGAGCAGCAGCACGTTGCCGCCCGAGCGCAGGAGTTTGGCCATGTGGACGCGGTTGCGTTCGCCGCCTGACAGGAGCCCGACCTTCTTCTGCTGGTCGCCGCCCTTGAAGTTGAAGGCGCCGCAATAGGCGCGGCTGTTCATGGTGGCGTCGCCAAGCTCCAGAACCTCGAGCCCGTCGGAGATTTCCTCCCACACCGTCTTGTTCGGGTCGAGCGCGTCGCGCGACTGGTCGACATAGGCGAGCTTGACGGTGTCGCCATAGGTGACGGCGCCGGCGTCGGGCTGTTCCTGGCCGGTCAGCATGCGGAAGAGCGTGGTCTTGCCGGCGCCGTTCGGGCCGATGACGCCGACGATGCCGCCGGGGGGGAGCGAGAAGGTCAGATCCTCGATCAGCTGCTTGTCGCCCATGTGCTTCTTCAGGCCCTCGACCTCGATCACCTTGCCGCCGAGGCGCGGGCCGTTGGGGATGATGATCTTGGCGGTCGAGATCTTTTCGCGTTCCGACTTGCCGGCCAGTTCCTCGTAGGCGTTGATCCGGGCCTTCTGCTTGGCCTGCCGGGCCTTGGCGCCGGCGCGGATCCATTCGAGTTCGCGTTCAAGGGTCTTCTGGGTGGCCTTGTCCTCGCGCGCTTCCTGCTCGAGGCGCTTGGCCTTCTGGTCAAGCCAGGACGAATAGTTGCCTTCGTAAGGGATGCCGCGGCCGCGATCGAGTTCGAGGATCCAGCCGGTGATGTCGTCGAGGAAATAGCGGTCGTGGGTGACGATCAGGATGGTACCCTGGTATTCGATCAGGTGCTTTTGCAGCCAGGCGATGGTTTCGGCGTCGAGGTGGTTGGTGGGTTCGTCGAGAAGCAGCATGTCGGGCGCTTCGAGGAGGAGCTTGCAGAGCGCCACCCGGCGCTTTTCGCCGCCCGAGAGCGTTTCGACGTTGGCGTCGTCGGGCGGGCAGCGCAGAGCCTCCATCGCGACGTCGATCTGGCTGTCGAGATCCCACAGGTTCTGGCTGTCGATCTCGTCCTGGAGGGCGGCCATCTCGTCGGCGGTTTCGTCCGAATAGTTCATCGCCAGTTCGTTGTAGCGGTCGAGCTTGGCCTGCTTGGCGGCGACGCCCAGCATCACGTTGCCGCGCACGTCGAGCGCCGGGTCGAGCTGGGGTTCCTGCGGCAGGTAGCCGACGCGCGCGCCCTTGGCCGCCCAGGCTTCGCCGGTGAAGTCCTTGTCGATGCCGGCCATGATCCGCAGGAGCGTCGACTTGCCCGAGCCGTTGACGCCGACGACGCCGATCTTGACGCCCGGCAGGAAATTCAGCCGGATGTTTTCAAAGCACTTCTTGCCGCCCGGATAGGTCTTGGAAACGCCATCCATGTGATAGACGTACTGATAGGATGCCATGATGTCCCTCCGGGCGTGGTCTGTCGGGGCCTGCTCTAGGGGAGATGGGGCGAAAGGGCAATCGGCGGCAGAAGATGAAAAGGCCGCCGGGGATGCCGGCGGCCTTGCGTTGGTCGGTGCGGGGCGGGCTCAGCGCTTGCCGAGCGCGTAGGCGCCGTCGCCCAGGAAGGACTGGACCAGCAGCGTGACCGCCCAGAAGGCCGGGAATTCCCAGCCGCCGCCTTCGTTCATGAAGAAGAAGCCGGGGGCGAAGTGGACGGTGGCGATCGCGCCGAGAAGGATCGGGATCAGCGCCAGCGACACGAGGCGGGTCTTGAACCCGGCGATCAGCGCGAGGCCGCCGAGGAGTTCGGCCGCCATGATCAGATAGGCGAACGGGCCGGGCAGGCCGAGGCTCCGGAAGAAGGCGGCGGTGCCCGTTGGGGTGAAGATGACAATCTTCAGCCAGGCATGGGCGAGGAAAAGCCCGCCGAGCGAGAGGCGCAGGATCAGCGCGGCCAGGTCGGGATTGGTCGTGGTGGCGGGGGCGTCATAGGTCTGGGTGGTCATGGGTTTGTCCTGTCGGTTCGCGGCCGGGATCGGCGGTGCCCTGATAATGGCGCCGGGGACGGTGCGAATCCATTCGACGGGGCCGCACAGGGGATGTGCGCTGTTGCGGGGCGAGGCAAGTCGCCGTGCGCAAAAGCAGAGGGGCGCGGCCTTACAAGACCTTTTCGAACCAGAGGTCGGCGGGAAAGGGCGGGCCGAACGGGGCGGTGTCCGTCCAGTCGCCCGATCGGTAAAGCGCGATTGCCTCGGTCAGGCCGCTGTTGGTGTCGAGCCGGAGGCGGTTCATGCCAAGCGTACGGGCGGCGTCCTCGATGGCGCTCATCAGCCGGCGGCCAAGACCGAGGCCGCGGGCCGCCGGGTCGACCCACAGTCGCTTGACTTCGCCGGTCGCGCCGTCGACCGCCTTCAGGCAGACGCAGCCCAGCGGCAGGCCATCGGACCAAGCGATCAGGAAGATGCCGTGCGGCGGCCTATACTGGCCGGCCTCGGGGTCGGGATCGGGCACATGGGCCTGCGAGACGCCGGGAATGCGTTCACAGAGCAGGCGGAAATAGGCGGAAAGGCAGGCCCGGGCGGCGGGCGCTTCGGGGTCGGCGGGGGCGATCACGATCCGGTCGCGGTTCAGGGCATTGGCGACCAGATCCATCGCGGCAAGCAGCGGTTCGGGGTCGCGCGACAGCCGCGCGAGGGTCTCGGCGGCGCGGTCGTCGTTCAGCCGGTCGTAGGCCGCCTTTTCCGCAAGGCCGGCCTCCGTCAGCCGGGCGACGCGGCGGCGGCGGTCATCAGGCAGGATGTCGGTGGTGATCAGCCCTTCGGCCTCGAGCCCGCGCAGCAGCCGGCTCATCAGGCCGGAATCCAGCCGCAACTGCTGGCGGACGTCGGCGACATCGGTGCCGTCTGGCGTGATCGACCACAGGACGCGGGCCGCGCCCAACGGGCGGCCTCGCCCGAGGAAGGACGAATCCAGCGCCCCGACCTCGGCCGTGACGGAACGATTGAAGCGGCGGATGCGGTCAATCGGACTCAGGGGCATGATGCCTGACTATAGTCAGGTAATTTCGGTAGAGCAAGCGCGGCCGGTCCCGGTGGCGCCTGCCCGGCCCCGGTGCGCTGGTCGGCGGCTTGCCGGGCGGATAACCGGCTTGCACGTCGGGACGCCGCGCGACAGGGTGCTTGACAGAAAATTTGCCCTGCCTGCTAGTGGGGGAACGCCTGCGATGACAGGAGCCGGGGGGTAGACCAATGGATTTCCACGCTTTTTCGATGGTCGCTCGCCGTGCAACGCCGCATCTTTTCTGCCTGCTGGCGGCCCTTGGCGTTGAAGCTGCTCGTGCGGAGACTTCGCCGGATCAGGGCGGCGCTCCCAATGCGGTCTGCATCGGGTTGCAGGACATACGATCCGACCAGACGCCCGTCGAGTTGAGCGCGGCTGCCAAGGGCTGCGTGGATGCCGGCGATGGCCTGCGCGCATTCCTGCTTTATGCCGTGGCAGGCATGCGCGTGCATTTCGATGCAGCGCGCTTCGAGGACAAGCATGCTGTTTTGATTGCGCGTGAAATGCAGACACGATGGGTGGGCGAACTGAGCACGACTGAAAGGCAAATGGTGGATAAGGCCATGGCCCTTTCCGTGACCAACAGGCCTCTCAACTTCGCTTTCTGCGCGCAACTGCGCGCCATGAAGCCGCCCACATATGAACCCGTCTACATGGCCCGCCAGTTCCCGGATGCCTCGCCGGATGGAGCGGGCGTTCTTTTGAAAAAGGATTTCAATTCCGAGCTTGCGTGGGCGCGTGAGGTGAAGGCAATGAGCTGTGCACTTGAATGGTAAGGCAAATGTTCCCACCAACCCCGCACGGTAGGCCATGAGGGTCGGCTATCCCACCGCCGCGCCCGGCATGAAGATCGGCCTTCTGGGCGGGTCGTTCGATCCCGCACATGAAGGGCACGCGCACCTGACGCGCGAGGCGCTGAAGCGGCTGGGGCTCGACCGGGTGTGGTGGCTGGTCTCGCCGGGCAACCCGCTGAAGCCGAACCCGCCGGCGCCCCTGGCCGAGCGGATGGCGCGAGCGCGGGCAGTGATGCGCGATCCGCGCGTCGTGGTGAGCGACATCGAGGCGCGGCTTGGAACCCGCTATACCGCCGAGACGCTGGCGCGGCTCATGGCGATCTATCCCGGCGTGCGCTTCGTCTGGCTGATGGGGGCGGACAACCTGGCGCAATTCCATCGCTGGCAGAAATGGGACTGGATCATGCACCGGGTGCCGGTCGCGGTGCTGGCCCGGCCGGGGATGCGGCTGGCGGCGCAGGGCGCGAGGGCGGCCGAGGAGTATGGCCGTTGGCGGCTTCGTGCCGATGAGGCCCGGACGCTGGCCGATCGCCGTCCGCCGGCCTGGATCTTTCTGGACATGCCGTTGAACGATCTGTCATCTTCTGCCATCCGGGCGCGCGGAGACTGGCGGACCGGCGGACAGGGAGCGAAATGCAGGAACTGACGAGGCGGAGCCTTCTGGCCGGTCTGGCCGTGGGCATCGGCATGCCGGCGGTGGCAAAGGTCAAGGCGCCCGTGGTTGCGCCGGCCACGCCCGAGGCGCTGGTCGCGGCGGCGGGCCTGAGCGGCGAGGTGGCCTTCGCGCTGGCCGACTTGGGCACCGGCGAAATACTGGCGCAGCAGGGGATGGACCGGCCGATGCCGCCGGCCTCGACCGCCAAGACCATCACCTCGCTTTATGCGCTGGACCATCTGGGGCGCGGCTATCGGTTCCAGACCCGGCTTCTGGCGACCGGCCCGGTGACGGGTGGCCGGATCGCCGGCGATCTCGTGCTGGCCGGGGGCGGCGATCCGACGCTGTCGACCGACGATCTGGGCGATCTGGCGGCGGCGCTGGCGCAGGCCGGGGTCAAGGGCATCGGCGGCCGCTTCCTGGTCTGGTCGGGGGCGCTGCCCTATCTGCCGTCGATCGATCCGGCCCAGCCGGTGTGGATGGGTTATGATCCGGCGGTGTCCGGGCTGAACCTGAACTTCAACCGGGTGAACTTCACCTGGGAACGGGCGGGGACGGCCTGGCGGGTGGGGTTCGACGCCCGGGCCGAACGGTTCGCGCCGGCAGTGGGGGTGGCGCAGATCGAGGTGGTGGCGCGGCAGACGCCGCTTTTCACCTATTCCGCCGCGCCCGATTGCGAACGCTGGACGGTCGCCGACGCCGCGCTGGGGCGCGACGGCAGCCGCTGGCTGCCGGTCCGCCGGCCAGAGCTTTACGCCGGCGACGTGTTCCGCACCCTGGCGGCGGCGCAGGGGATCAGCCTGCCCTTGCCCGAGGTCGCGCAAGCGCTGCCCGAGGGCCAGGTGCTGGCCAGCCATGCCAGCGCCCCCCTGCCGCTGGTCCTGCGCGAGATGATGAAATACTCGACCAACATGACCGCCGAGGCGGCGGGAATGACCGCCTCGGGCGCCCGCGGGATTGCAGGGCACGACGCTTCGGCGCGGGCGATGACCGGCTGGCTGGGCGACCGCATCGGCGGGCTGGGCGGCGGCTTCGTCGACCATTCCGGGCTTGGCGCCGCATCGCGGATCAGCCCTGCCGAGATGGTGCGGGCGCTGGTCCGGCTGGGGCCGGGCGGCGGGCTGGGCGAACTGATGAAGGAGGTGCGCCTGCCGAAGCCCGCCGAGGGCCAGGCGCTGCCCCGGCGGGTGGTCGCCAAGACCGGGACGCTGAATTTCGTCACCGGGCTGGTCGGCTATCTGACCACGGCCGCCGGCGCCGAGCGCGCCTTCGCCATCTATGCCGCCGACCTGCCGCGCCACGACGCGGTGAGCGAGGACCAGATGGAACGGCCGCCGGGCCTGTCCGCCTGGCTGGGCCGGGCGCGGCGGCTGCAGTTGCAGTTGCTGCAGGGGTGGGCGTGAGGGGGGTAGGTCGATCTTCTGGTGGGACGGAGTTGGACGGGTGAAGAGCGGAGGTAAGCGAACGTAGCGGGCGATGGTGTTGCGGGTATGGATAGGGACGCCGGAACGCCCCATAATCCGTGCCGGCTTGATAGAATGTCAGCTCTCTTTCAGCCGCATACTTTCGACCCATTTATTGGGGCGGCCAGCAAAATGATCTTCCAGCCGACTCTCGACATGTTCGGGATCCCATACGGCCGCACACTCCAAGTCTTTGCATTCAGCAAAGGTGGCCGGCGTCTCGGTATAAGCCGTACCGCCCGCTGGTGCCGACTGGTAAATTGAAAGAGCGCCGCTCAAGGCATCCTTCTTGCAGAATCTTGACGGCCGAGCCTCCTCACCAGTAAGTAGGACGTTTCCGATAACTTTCCAGGTGCTGGATTTCTTGAGAGCGTACTTCATGACCCAGATTCGGAATAGGAAATCAATGCCGGACAAATCTTCCGTCGAAATTTCGGTTGCCGAACGAAAATCATAAAAACCGATCTCTACACCGCACAAAACCTTGCAATAGCCAAACCATCCGTCGGCCAGAGGGATGCTCAGGATGTCACCCGGTTTGGCTGTGGCGCGACCTGCCATAGTGGTTCAACTCCGCCTCTGCTGCATAGCGCACCTACTTCAACTGATAATCTATCCTGATGTTGCGGGTTTCGGGGGAATCTATCTCCAGACCTTCAACATCACCGCGTTCGCACCCTGTGAAAAATCCCGTAACCTGAAAACGCACATCAATGTTTCTGACATGTCCGAAGGGCTGGTCCAGCTCCCGCACCATGTCGATTGATGAATCATCTACATCGGATCTAATATAGGGTATCTTCCCCAGAGCCATATCGTAGATGCGCGTCTCTCCTGCGCCGATGCTATTTGATTCACCGGGTAGATTGAGGTGAGGCGCTTCGCCTTTTGGCACAGTTCTAATGTCGCCATATACACTGTCGTGGCCAATTTTTCCAGTATCCGCCCGATATATGATACTCAGATGAAAGTCGCCAAAACATACTTTGTGCTTTGTCGGGTTTGAAACGGCCACTTTCGCCACGACTCCGCGGTTCGCCAAGAGCGTTATCCGTGGAGGTGTTTTCAGAAATCCTGAAGCGTTTGCTTCGATCGCGGATTTCGCGCCGCTGTCTTTCAAGTTCAGAGCGGCCTCAACTTCCTCTCTGTTGCTACAGGAGGAAATGGAGGCGCAAACGGTCAACAAAAGGAGCGCACAAGTAGCGCGACGTGTTACCAACCGGATCAACTCCCAACTCTCGGTGGCAGCGCAAGAGGGCGTTCCTCCCGCCCCCTCACCCCTTCAAATGCCGCGCCCGCGCCCCACGCTCGATCGCCGCCGCGTGGAGGCGGTCGATGTCGAGTTCCTCGCGGATTTCCTCGAGGAGCCGCAGTTCGCTCTGCCCGAGGCGGCCGTCGGCGGCGGCCACGTCGCAGGCGAGCGCGTAGGCGGTTTCGTGCAGCCGTTCGGGGAGCGCCGCGCGGGTCATGGCGAAAAGCGTGTCGAGCCCGTCTTCCTCCTCCATCAGCCGGTAGACGGTCTGGGCAACCTCGCGGACATTGGCCATGTCGTAGCTGGCGAAGATCGGCAGGTGGTTGACCTGGCGCTCGATGGCGACCAGTTCCGAGGTGCGGATGGTTTCGTCGGAGACCGAGACCGTGACCATCAGCGCGACCAGCGCATCCTGGATGTCGAAGGCGGGAAGGGTTTGGGTCACGGGCTTTGTCCTTGCTGTTTCGGGGCCGAAATTATTGACCATCCGGCCGGGGTTCAATAGGGACGGACCTTGCGGCACATGAAGTGCCGGCCCGAGAGGAAGTGTGATCCGATGACGTCCTTGCGCGATGCTGCGATGGTTTCCAAGGCCTGGCCCTTCGAAGAGGCGCGCCGCGTGCTGAAACGTTATGAAAAAGCGCCGCCGAAAAAGGGCTTTGTCCTGTTCGAGACCGGCTATGGCCCATCGGGTCTGCCGCATATCGGCACCTTCGGCGAGGTGCAGCGCACGACGATGATCCGCCGCGCGTTCGAGATCATCAGCGACATTCCGACGCGGCTGATCTGCTTTTCCGACGATGTGGACGGGATGCGCAAGGTGCCCGAGAACGTGCCGCAGCAGGAGATGCTGAAGGCCAACCTGCAGCGGCCGCTGACCAGCGTGCCCGACCCGTTCGGCGAGTACGAAAGCTTCGGCGCGCACAACAACGCGATGCTGCGGCGGTTCCTCGACACGTTCGGGTTCGAGTATGAATTCATCAGCGCCACCGAATTCTACAAGTCGGGCCGGTTCGACGACACGCTGCGGCTGGCGGCGGAACGCTATGAGAAGATCATGGAGATCATGCTGGCGTCCCTGCGCGAGGAGCGCCAGCAGACCTATTCCTGCTTCCTGCCGATCCATCCCGAGACCGGCCGGGTACTCTATGTGCCGATCAAGCATGTCGACAAGGTGAACCATACCGTCACCTTCGACGACGAGGCCGGGCGCGAATGGACGCTGCCGGTGACCGGCGGGCAGGTGAAGCTGCAATGGAAGCCGGACTTCGGGGCGCGCTGGGCGGCGCTGGACGTCGATTTCGAGATGTACGGCAAGGACCATTCCACCAACACGCCGATCTATGACGGGATCTGCGAGGTGCTGGGCGGCCGCAAGCCCGAGCATTTCACCTATGAGCTGTTCCTGGACGAGCAGGGGCAGAAGATTTCCAAGTCGAAGGGCAACGGGTTGACCATCGACGAATGGCTGACCTATGCGGCGACGGAGTCGCTGGGTTATTTCATGTACCAGAAGCCCAAGACCGCCAAGCGGCTGTGGTGGGACGTGATCCCCAAGGCGGTCGACGAGTATCACCAGCAGCTGGCGGCCTTTCCGGGGCAGACGGTCGAGCAGCAGCTGGCCAATCCGGTCTGGCATATCCACAACGGCCGTCCGCCGGCGTCCGACATGAAAGTGTCCTTCGCCATGCTCCTGAACCTGGCCTCGGTGGCCGGGGCCAAGGACAAGTCGGGGCTGTGGGGCTATATCCGCAACTATGCCCCGGACGCGAGCCCCGAGACGAACCCGCAGCTGGATCAGGCGGCGGAGTTCGCGGTGCGCTACTTCAACGATTTCGTGGCGCCGGGCCGGGTGTTCCGCGCGCCGACCGACCGCGAGCGCGGCGCGATGGAGGACCTGCTGGAGCGGCTGCGGGGCTGGGACGAGGGGCTGGACGCCGAAGGGTTGCAGACCATGGTCTTCGCCGTCGGCACCGACCACGGGTTCGAGCCGCTGCGGGACTGGTTCACCGCGCTCTACGAGGTGCTGCTGGGCGCGAGCCAAGGGCCGCGGTTCGGGGGCTTCATCGCGCTTTACGGGGTCAAGGAGACCGCCGACCTGGTCGAGAAGGCGCTTGCCGGAAAATTGACCGGCTGATCCGCCGGCGCTCAGGCCCGCGCCGCTGCCTTGCGCCCGCCCGGCGCCTTCCAGGCCTGCCACCATTTGCGCCAGCGCCGGGCCTGGGCAGCAGCGCCGGGGCCGAGGAGCGTGCGGGCGGCGGGCGCGGCGGCGGCGAGGCAGTCCGTCTCGTGCTGGCGGGCGGCGGCGATGACCGGTGGGGCGAGGCCCGCCGCTTCGAGCCGTTCGGCAAGGATTGCGCAGTCGCGCGCCTCGCCCAGCAGATCGCCGAGCCGGTCGAGTGCCACCGAAACGGGGGCCATGCGGGCCGGGCGGATCGGGTGCAGGAGACGCAGGTGCAGCCCGTGGGTCTTGACCCGCTTGCGCCAGTCATGGAGCGTTTCGCCGCGCGGGTCGGCGAGGGCGGGCTCCATCAGGGCGCGGGCCTTGCGGCGGGCGGTGCGCAGGTGTCGTTCCAGTTCGGCGAAGTCGGCGACCGGGATGCGCCAGGCGGCGATCTCGGCACCGATTGCCTTCAGGGCGGCGGCATGGGCGGCGATGGTGGCGGCGCGGGATGGCGGATCGTCGGCCGGGGCGGCGGCCAGCAGCGTGGCGCGGGCGGCAGCCAGCGCCGGATCGGCCGGGTCGGGCACAAGGCTGTCGAAGAGCGCGGCAAGCGCGTCGCCTTCGCGCAGGGGGGCGAGGCTGCGCCCGGCGTCGCGCAGGGCGCGGTCGATCCGGCGGGCGGGATCGTGCCGTGGCCGGCACAGCGCCATGACGGCGCGCAGGCGCTTGATGTTCTTGCGCAATTCGTGGACCGTGGCGGGATCGTCGCCGCCCTGGCACAGCGCCTGCGAGGCCGACAGCCGGTCGAGCGCGATCTGGCGCAGGTCGGCGCCGGGCCGGGCTGACTTTCTGCGGAAGGCGAAATCCATCCTGGGGCGGCTTCCTGCCGGGCGGCTGGTGCCGTGGCGCATACAGGATAGCCGGGGGGCCGGGGCCGGCAAAATGAAAAATCGCCGCAGGCAGCGCACGGTGACTTCACCGCCGGGTTAAGCCCTTGTTGCTATTTCCGGTGCGGCAGGGGGCGGACTGGCCCTCGCTTTCCCGAAAGCCCCGCCGACCGCCGGCGGGGCAGTCCGGGCGAGGCTTGGATTCATCAAGAGGTCACCAATGAACAAGGTCATCACCGCCGGGCTTGTCCTGATGCCGCCGCCGTTCAGCGCCGGTCTGTCGCAATGGTCGCGGAGCGACGGAACCGTCGGATCGCCCAGCTATCAGGGGGCGGCGGATGCGGCGCTGGTGGCGGCCGACCAGGATTTCGGCGGCTGCCTAGAGATGCAGAAGTCCGGGCCGGTGATGAGCCTGAGGTCGATGGCCAACACGCCGATCCTGCCGGGCTGCTACCTGCGCGTCACCGCGCGGGTGAAGGCGATGAGCGGCAACCTGCCCTCGGTGCGCATTGCCGCCTGGGCGGGCGTCAATGCCGCCACACATCTGGGGGGCGTGGTCGAGACCGGGCCTTCGGTGGCGCTGACCGCCTATGGCAAGGTCGAGACGGTGCAGGCGATCGTCGGCACCGGCACCCGGCAGGGCGTCGACATGAGCTGGGGCATGGCGGCGACGCTGGGCCATTTCGGGCTTGACCTGACCGGCGCGGTGGGCGGCGTGGTGCGGGTCGACGATCTGGTGATCGAGGACATCACCGAGGCTTTCCTGCGCGACCTGATGGACTGGGTCGACGTGCGTGACTATGGCGCCAGGGGCGACGGCGTGACCGACGACAGTGCCGCGGTCGAGGCGGCGGATGCCGATGCGCTGGCCACCGGACGGACGGTGCTGTTTTCGACCGGCAGCTATTTCCTGAACGCCGACGTGCAGCTGGACGCGCCGGTGCGGTTCGAGGGCACCGTCACCATGCCGGCCGACCGGCGGCTGGCGATCACCCGCGGCTTCAACCTGCCGATCTATGCGGCGGCCTTCGGCAGCGAGGAGCTGGGCTTTGCCAAGGCCTTCCAGGCGCTTCTGAACTTCACCGACCATGAATCGCTCGACCTCGGCGGGCGGCGGGTCGAGGTGACGGCGCCGATCGACATGCAGGCGGCGGTCGCCAACAAGACCACCTTTTCAACGCGCCGGGTGATCCGCAACGGCCAGTTCAACGTGATCAACGGCCCGGCCTGGGCGCCGACGGTGGTGACCTCGCAGGCCGGCTATGCCGCGTCGAACCCCAACGTGCTGAGCGCGGTGGCGAACGTGGCCAACGTGCCGGTGGGCGCGCTGGTGCAGGGCACCGGCGTCGGACGCGAGGTCTATGTCACAGCCAAAAATATCGGCGCCGGAACCCTGACGCTGAGCCAGCCGCTTTATGCCGCGCCGGGAACGCAGACCTATACCTTCACCCGGTTCAAGTATGTCCTGGACTTCTCCAACTTCCAGCAGCTGGACAAGATGATCCTCGACGACCTGGACATCCAGTGCAACGGCGTGGCCAGCGGCGTGATGCTGGCGCCGGCGGGATCGACCTTCCAGATGCGCGACTGCTATGTCACCAGCCCTAGGGACCGGGCCATCACCTCGACCGGCGGCGGCTGCCAGGGGATGCTGATCGACCGCTGCCAGTTCCTGTCGAACGAAGGGTCGCTGGCGGCGCAGAACCGCACCTCGATCGTGTTCAACACCAACGCCAACGACGTGAAGATCCGCGAGAACCGGGCCACGCAGTTCCGCCACTTCGGCGTCATCGGCGGCAACGGCAACCTGCTGGTCGGCAACCATTTCTTCCAGGGTGACAACGTGACCCAGGGGGTGCGGATGGCCGGGATCGTGCTGGCCTCGACCAACGTGCGCACCACCATCACCGGCAACTACATCGACAACTGCTTTGTCGAATGGACCAACGAATACGAAGCGTCGCCCGCCTTTGCCAGCCAGTTCTCGTTCGGCGGGCTGACGGTGATGGGCAACAGCTTCATGGCCAGCGATGTCGCCGGCTGGTTCCGCTGGCTGTCGATCAAGCCCTATGGCGCGGGCCATTTCATCCAGGGCCTGACAGTGGCGGGGAACGTCTTCCGCTGCATCAACGGGACGGTCGACCGGGTCGAGGGGGTCGACACCACCTTTGCCGGGCTGGACAACGGGCGGATGCGCAATGTCCTGTTCAACGGCAACAGCTTCAACGGCGTGGCGCAGAACTGCGAAAACCCGGCGCTTGTCCAGGTCGACCAGGTTACGGCGGCGGCGACCTGGGCGGTGACGCCGGGGGCCTTCCTGCCGTTCGGCGGCTGGGCGCGCAATGTCGAGGCGCTGGTGGCCGAGGGGATGATCACCGGCCCCGCCGGCGAACGGCGCAGCGACCTTCCCTATGTGGATGTCGAGCAGGGGACCGCGAAGAACGAGTTGCGGGTCAACTGGCTGGCGGCCTCGAAGGGGCGGTTGCAGGTGCGGGTCAGGATGGACAATCCGCTGTGACGGCCGGGACGTTCAGCCCCCGGCCAGCAGGTCGTCCGGCGCGATGTGGAAGGCCCGGCCGAACCCGCCGTTCAAGAGCCCCGTTCCCGGCACGAAGGTGACGAAGGCGAAGTCGGGCAGGTCGACGTATAGCGCCGCCTTCGGGTGGTCGGCCAGCCAGGCGGCGCGGCGGGCGGCGTGGGCGGCGGCGTCGCGCGGCTCGAACCGCGCCGTGACCTGCAGCGCAAGGCGTGGGGCGACCAGCGGGTCGCCCTTTTCGCCGGGTTCGCCGATCAGGAGCGCGGCCGCCGGGTTGCGGCGGAGCGCGCGGGTGTGAAGGGCGATGGCCGACAGGAGCGCCGCCGGTTCGCCCGCCGGGCCGAGGCCGAAGCCGATGCGGCTGGCGAAGGGCAGGCCGTTGTCGGGATGCAGGAACGACAGGGCGGCGAAGCGGGCTGACGACATCAGGCGGCGTGCCAGCGCGCGGGCGTCGGAATCGGCGGGGCGGACAGGGTCGGCGGGGCTGGGCATGGAACCGGAATGGCGCTGGGAAGGTTGCCTCAGCCTGACATGCCGGCGCGCGCTTGCAAAGACCGCCCGCGACCGTCTCAGTTCCGGGACGGTGGGGCGGGTGCCGTTCGCGTCAGGCGGTTCCTGCCGATCTTGTGGTTTACAAAAGCGCGAACGATTGCTCTAAACTCGGTCGCATGATCACTTGCGGGACGGGGGGCAGCATGACAGCGGCAGACAGGAATCCGGCAGAGGCCGACCAGGTGCATCCGGTGCCGCCGGGCTGGGAAAAGGCTCTGGTCACGGCCAAGGGCTATCAGGAGAGATATGCCGCCTCGATGAACGATCCCCAGGGGTTCTGGGGTGCCGAAGGCAAGCGGCTGGACTGGATCAAGCCCTACACCAAGGTCAAGAACACCACCTTCGAATTCGGCAAGGTCGATATCCGCTGGTATGAGGACGGCGTGCTGAACGTGTCGGTCAACTGCATCGACCGCCATCTGCCGCACCGCGCCGACCAGACCGCGATTATCTGGGAACCGGACGACCCCAAGGCGCCCGCCCGCCACATCACCTACCGGGAATTGTCGGACAAGGTGAACCGGATGGCCAACGTCCTCTTGAGCCAGGGGGTGATGCGCGGCGACCGGGTGGTGATCTACATGCCGATGATCCCCGAGGCCGCCTATGCGATGCTGGCCTGCGCGCGCATCGGGGCGATCCATTCGGTGGTGTTCGGCGGCTTTTCCCCCGATTCGCTGGCCAACCGCGTCAACGACAGCGGCGCGAAGCTGGTCATCACCGCCGACACCGCGCCGCGTGGCGGCAAGCGCACGCCGCTGAAGTCGAATGCCGACGCCGCGCTTCTGCATTGTTCGGACAAGGTCCGCTGCCTGGTGGTCAAGCATACCGGCGACCAGATCCACTGGACCGAGGGGCGCGACGTCGACCTGCTGAAGCTGATGGAGACGGCGGCGCCCGACTGCCCGCCGCGGCCGATGGGGGCCGAGGATCCGCTGTTCATCCTTTACACCTCGGGGTCGACCGGCAAGCCCAAGGGGGTGGTGCACACCTCGGCCGGCTATCTGCTTTTCGCGGCGATGACGCACGAGCTGGTGTTCGACTATCGTCCGGGGGACATCTTCTGGTGCACGGCCGACGTGGGCTGGGTGACGGGGCACAGCTACATCGTCTATGGGCCGCTGGCCAACGGCGCCACCACGCTGATGTTCGAGGGCGTGCCGACCTGGCCCGACGCCGGGCGGTTCTGGGAGGTCTGCGCCAAGCACAAGGTGACGCAGTTCTACACCGCACCCACCGCGATCCGGGCGCTGATGGGGCAGGGGCCGGAATGGGTCGACAAGCACGACCTGTCGTCGATCCGGCTGCTGGGCACGGTCGGCGAGCCGATCAACCCCGAGGCCTGGGTCTGGTATGACCATCATGTCGGCAAGGGGCGCTGCCCGATCGTCGACACCTGGTGGCAGACCGAAACCGGCGGCCACATGATCACGCCGCTTCCCGGCGCCACGCCGACCAAGCCCGGTTCGGCGACGCTGCCGTTCTTCGGGGTGAAGCCGGCGGTCCTGGACGCGGCCACCGGCGCGGTGATCGAGGGCAACGGCGTCGAGGGGGTGCTGGCCATCGCCGACAGCTGGCCGGGGCAGATGCGCACCGTCTGGGGCGACCATCAGCGGTTCCAGGAAACCTACTTCCAGCAATACAAGGGCTATTACTTCACCGGCGACGGCTGCCGCCGCGATGAGGACGGCTATTACTGGATCACCGGCCGGGTGGACGACGTGATCAACGTCTCGGGCCACCGGATGGGCACGGCAGAGGTGGAAAGCGCGCTGGTCGCCCATGCCGACGTCGCCGAGGCGGCGGTGGTGGGCTATCCGCACGACATCAAGGGCCAGGGTATCTATGCCTATGTCACCCTGATGAAGGGGATCGAGGCGACCGAGGATCTGCGCAAGGAACTGGTCAAGTGGGTCAGGACCGAGATCGGCCCGATCGCCAGCCCCGACCTGATCCAGTGGGCGCCCGGCCTACCCAAGACCCGGTCGGGCAAGATCATGCGCCGTATCCTGAGAAAGATCGCCGAGAACGACTATGGCAGTCTTGGGGACATCTCGACGCTGGCCGATCCTTCGGTGGTCGAGGACCTGATCGCCAACCGGATGAACCGCAACTGATGACACCGGAAGTCCGGCCCGCAGAAGGCCGGAACCCGATACTGCAAAGGAAGGAACGCGCACAGAAACGAGGGACGGGGAAAATCCCCGCTAGCTGGGAGGACTAGGCATGTCGGCAACCGATATGGACGCGGGGGTCAACCGCGCCCGACCTATGACGCGCGAGGAAAAGAAGGTCATCCTCGCCTCGTCGGCCGGGACGATTTTCGAATGGTACGATTTCTACCTGTACGGATCGCTCGCCTCGATCATCGGTGCGCAGTTCTTCACCGCCTTTCCCGAAGCCACGCGCAACATCTTCGCGCTGCTGGCCTTTGCCGCCGGCTTCCTGGTTCGGCCGTTCGGCGCGCTGGTGTTCGGGTCGCTCGGCGACCTGATCGGCCGGAAATACACCTTCCTGATGACGATCCTCATCATGGGCCTGTCGACCTTCCTGGTCGGGCTTCTGCCCGGCTATCAAAGCTGGGGGGCGGCTTCGCCCTGGATCCTCATCGGGCTTCGGATGCTGCAGGGCCTGGCGCTGGGCGGCGAATATGGCGGTGCGGCGGTCTATGTCGCCGAGCATGCGCCGATGAACCGGCGGGGCTACTTCACCTCGTTCATCCAGACGACGGCCACCTTCGGATTGCTTCTGTCGCTGATCGTGATCCTGCTGGTCACCGGCTATGTGAACGGCCATTTCGGTGCGGTCGCGCAGGTCAACCTTGACGGCACGCCGCTTCTGGATCCCAAGGGCCAGCAGGTGATGCTGGAGCCGTTCAAGGCCTGGGGCTGGCGCATTCCCTTCCTGGGTTCGAGCATCCTGCTGCTGATCTCGCTCTATATCCGGTTGCAGATGAACGAGAGCCCGGCCTTCAAGAAGATGAAGGAAGAAGGCGCGGCGTCGAAGGCGCCGCTGCGCGAGGCCTTCGGCCAGTGGAAGAACCTGCGCGTGGCGATCATCGCGCTTCTGGGGCTGACGGCGGGGCAGGCGGTCGTCTGGTATGCCGGCCAGTTCTATGCGCTGTTCTTCCTGCAGAACGTGGTCAAGGTCGACGCCTATACCGCCAACGTCATGGTGGCCTGGTCGCTGGTCCTGGGCACCGGCGGGTTCATCTTCTTCGGCAGCCTGTCGGACCGCATCGGCCGCAAGCCGATCATCCTGGCCGGGTGCCTGATCGCGGCGCTGACCTATTTCCCGGTCTTCCACTTCCTGACCAAGACCGCCAACCCCGCGCTCTATCAGGCGCAGGAGACGTCGGTCGTGGTGACGGCCGACCCGGCCGACTGTTCGTTCCAGTTCAACCCGGTCGGCACCGCGAAGTTCCTGAAATCCTGCGACATCCTCAAGTCGCTCTTGGCCAAGACCTCGGTCAATTCCTCGACTGTCGATGCGGCGGCGGGGACGGTGGCCAGCGTCAAGATCGGCGAGACGATGGTGCAGGGCTATGACGGTGCGGCCAATGCCGCGGCGATCAAGGAAGCGACCACCGCGCTGGATACGGCCAAGGCCGGCACCGACCAGGCGGCCATCGACGCGGCGACCAAGACGCTCGACGATGCCAAGGCGGTCAAGACCGTCTTTGAAAAGCAGGTCAACGACGCCCTGGCGGCGGCGGGCTATCCGCTGGTGGCCAAGGACAATACCAGCGTGATCGTGTCGCAGAACTTCTTCGACATCTTCTCGGGCCAGAAGTTCACCGTTGTCCTGACGCTGACCTACCTGATCCTGCTGGTGACGATGGTCTATGGGCCGATTGCGGCCATGCTGGTCGAACTGTTCCCGACCCGCATCCGCTATTCTGGCCTCAGCCTGCCCTACCATATCGGCAACGGCTGGTTCGGGGGCCTCTTGCCGGCCACCGCCTTCGCCATCTCGGCGCAGTCGGGCTCGATCTATGCGGGGCTGTGGTATCCGGTGATCATCGCGTTGATAACGGTGGTGGTCGGCACGCTGTTCGTGCCGAGCGGCACCCAGAACAAGTCGATCTTCACCGACGACCCGGAACACAAGTTCCACCACTAGGGCCATCGGCCGCGCAAACCGGAAAGGGGGCCACACCGGCCCCCTTTTCATGCGAACGGATCGGCCGGGTAGGTGACGCCGGTCAGATACAGCCCTTCGGGAGGGCAGACCGGCCCGCAGGCGGCGCGGTCGCGGGCCAGAAGCGCGCGCTTGACGTCATCGGGCTGCCAGCCGCCGGCGCCGACCCGTTCCAATGTGCCGACGATCGAGCGGACCTGATTGTGCAGGAAGCTGCGCGCCGCCAGGCGGAAACGGTATTCATGGCCCTGCGGCACCGCGATCTCGTCGATGGCGATCTGGTCGAGCGTCTTGACCGGGCTGTCGGACTGGCACTGCACCGACCGGAAGGTGGTGAAGTCGTGCCGCCCGATCAGATGGGCGGCGCCTTCGCGCATCGCCTCCAGATCCAGGGGTTGCAGGACCTGCCAGACCAGTCCCCTGTCATGGGTGGCGGGGGCGCGGCGGGCCAGCAGGCGGAACAGGTAGCGCCGGCCGGTGGCCGAAAAGCGGGCGTGGAAGTCGTCGGGCACCCGCGCGGCGGCAAGAATGGCGACCGGCTGCGGCTTCAGGTGCCAGTTCAGCGCCTCGGACAGGCGGAACGGATCCCAGTCTTTTGCCAGGTCGCAATGGGCAACCTGGCCGGTGGCATGGACGCCCGCGTCGGTGCGCCCGGCGGCGGCGATCCCCGGCGCGGCGGGGTCGAGCCGCCTCAGCGCCGTTTCCACCGCCTCCTGCACCGACGGCTGGCCGGACTGGCGCTGCCAGCCCGCGAAGGGGGCGCCGTGATATTCGATCTTCAGGGCAAAGCGGGGCATGGGCCTGACTAACCCGCGCCGCCCCGGATTGGCAACCGGGGGCCTTTCGCGGCGGGGCGCGCGCGCCTATCTAGGGGCATCAGGCAAGGGGCAGCAATGTGGCGATTTCCGATTTTGTCGAAGGGTTCGGCGCGGCGGCCGGCCGGCTGTGGGGCGAAGGCGGCTCGATCCGGCTGGGGGTGACGGGGCTGGCGCGGTCGGGCAAGACCGTGTTCATCACCGCGCTGGTCGCCAACCTGCTGGAGCGGGCGCGGATGGCGGGCCTGCGCGCCGAGGCCGAGGGGCGGATCGGCGCGGTCTATCTGCAACCGCAGCCCGACGATACCGTGCCGCGCTTCGACTACGAAGGCCACCGCGCGGCGCTGACCGCCGCTGATGCGCACTGGCCCGACAGCACCCGCGCGATCAGCGAACTGCGCCTGTCGTTCCGGCTGGCGCAATCGGGGCTTCTGGGCGCGATCAGGGGCGACCGGGTTCTGCATCTGGATATCGTGGACTATCCGGGCGAATGGTTGCTGGACCTGGGGCTGATGGACCTGTCGTTCGCCGACTGGTCGCGGGCGACGCTGGCGCGGATCGGCCCGCGCGACGAGGCCGCCGGGTTTATGGCGGCGCTGGCCGTGATCGATCCGGGCGCGCGGCTGGACGAGGCGCAGGCCACGGCGCTGGCGGCGGCCTACACCGGCTATCTGGCGGCGGCGCGGGCGGCGGGCTATTCGGATTGCACGCCGGGGCGGTTCCTGCTGCCCGGCGATCTGGCGGGGTCGCCGGCGCTGACCTTTGCCCCGCTGCCGGCGGGGCCGGAGGCCGGGCGCGGCAGCCTGGCGCGCGAATTCGCCCGGCGGTTCGAGGCCTACAAGGACCAGGTGGCCAAGCCGTTCTTCCGCGACCATTTCGCCCGGATCGACCGGCAGGTGGTGCTGGCCGACGCGCTGGGCGCGATCCATGCCGGGCCACGCGCCACCGAGGACATGCGGGCGGCGATGGCGGCGATCCTGGCGGCCTTCCGCCCGGGGCGGACCGGCTGGCTGGCCGGGCTGCTGGGCCAGCGCCGGGTCGAACGCATCCTGTTCGCCGCGACCAAGGCCGACCACCTGCACCACAGCCAGCATCCCCGCCTGACCGCGATCATGGCGGCGATGATGCGGGGCGCGAAGGAGCGGGCGGACTTCGCCGGGGCGGACACCGCCGCCATGTCGATCGCCTCGCTGCGCGCCACCGTCGAGGAGAAGGTGCGCCACGATGGCGCGATGCTCGACTGCGTGAAGGGGCGGCTGGAGGATGGGCGGATCATGGCCTTCCACGCCGGCGACCTGCCCGACAATCCCGCCGAGATCCTCGATCCGGCGCGGGAGGGTGCGGCGCGCTGGCTGGACGGCGATTATGCGCAGATGCGGTTCCTGCCCGCGCCGGGGCCGGTGCGGCCGGGGCAGGGGCTGGCGCACATCCGGCTGGACAAGGCGCTGGAATTTCTGATCGGCGACAGGCTGTGAGGGGTCCGATGGACAAGGCAGAGGCCCGGCGCGGGCCGGTGATGATCGAACTGGAGGCTGGCAGCGACCTGTCGCCCGACCTGGCCCCGGCCCTGCCGGGCGAGGGCTTGCCCGAGGGGCAGGCGATGCGCACGGCGATCGGCGTGGCCGGGCGGCGCGGGGGCGTGGGCGGCTGGTTCCTGGCCTCGGCGCTGTCGCTGCTGGGGTTCGTCCTTTCGCTGGCCGCCTGGAACTACGTGACCGGGCTGCTTGCCAGCCATCCGCTCCTGGGCTGGATCGCCGCAGCACTGGTCGGTGCGCTGGTCCTGACAGCGGCGATCCTCGCCCTGCGCGAAATTGTCGCCTATGCGCGGCTGGCGGGCCTCGGGCGGTTGCGGGCGGGGGCCGAGGCGGCGCTGGCTGCAGACGATCTGGCGGGGGCGCAGGCCACCGGGGCGGCGCTGGCGCGGCTTTACCGGGGGCGCGCCGATCTGGCCTGGGCGGCGCGGCGCTATGACGAAAGCGGCGGGCAGATCCTTGACGCCGAAACCCTGCTGGCGCTGGCCGAGCGCGAGTTTCTGTCGCCGCTCGACCAGGCGGCGCGGCGCGAGATCGAAAGTGCGGCGCGGCAGGTGGCGGCGGTCACGGCGATGGTCCCCTTGGCCCTGGCCGACGTGGCGATGGCGCTGGTCGCCAACCTGCGGATGGTCGGGCGGATCGCGGCGCTCTACGGCGGACGGGCGGGGCTGTTCGGAAACCTCAGGATCATCCGGGCGGTGATGGTGCATCTGGTGGCCACCGGCGCGGTGGCGGTGGGCGACGACCTGATCCATTCGGTGGCGGGCGGCGGGCTTCTGGCCAAGCTGTCGCGCCGGTTCGGCGAAGGCGTCATCAACGGCGCCCTGACCGCGCGGGTGGGCGTCGCGGCGATGGAGGTCTGCCGGCCGCTGCCGTTCCGCGTGCTGCCGCGCCCGAGGATCACCAACCTTCTGTCGCGCGGGCTGGCGGGGCTGTTCGGCACCGGCGACGGGGCGAAAGGCGAACGGACCGGCCCGGTTGGAGGGAATTCCTGACTTGGCAGGGCGCGCGCGCCTTGGCTAACCTGCCGGCCAGAAGGGCCGGAGGGACGGAATGGGCGAATGGGAATTGCTGGCGCTGGTCGCCGGACTGGTGGTGCTGGCCCTGCCGGTGGCGGTCATCGCGCTGATCGTCGCGGTCGGGCGGTTGCGCCGCCGGGTCGACGCGCTGGAACGGACGGTCGTCGGCCTGACCCGCCGGCAGGATGCGCCCGCCCCCGAAGCCCCGGCCGAACGCCGGGCGGCAGCCGAACCGCCGCCACTGCCCGAGACTGCCCTGCCGACGCCGGACCGCGCCGTAGCCGCCGCCGCAATCGATACCGGCCCGTGGGACCGCGCCGCCGCGCGGTCGGCCGGGCCGGACGGAGCTGGCGCGCAAGATGTGCCGCCTGCCGGGCCGGTGGTGCTGACCGCCGCCCGCGCCTCGGCGCTGGGCGACTGGCTGAAGGCCAACTGGATCTATGCGGTCTCGGCCTTGTCTCTGGCCTTTGCCGGCGTGTTCTTCGTGCAATACGGCATGGAAAAGGGCCTGCTGCCGCCGCCGGTGCGGGTGGCGATGGGGCTTCTGTTCGGGGCGGCGCTGGTGGCGGCGGGCGAGGCGATCCGCCGCCGGTCGGGTGGCGGGACGGGCGATGCGGCGGGGACGGCGACCGCCTATCTGCCGTCAACCTTCGCCGGCGCCGGGCTGGTGTCGATGTTCGTGGCGATCCTGGCGGCCCGCCAGCTTTATGGGCTGATCGGGGTCGAGGCGGCCTTTGCCGGGCTGCTGGCGGTGGCGGCGCTGGCGGTGGGGCTCGGGTGGGTCTACGGGCCGATGCTGGCGGCGGCGGGGCTTCTGGGCGCCGGGGCCGCGCCCTTCGTGATCGGCGGGTCGAGCGACAATGCCAGCTGGCTTTACGGCTATTTCGCGCTGCTCGCCGGGGCGGGGCTGGCGGTAGACACGCTGCGGCGCTGGGCCTGGATGTCGGTTCTGGCGCTGGCGGTGGGCTATGCCGGGACGGGGCTGGTGCTCGCGGGTTCGGGCGGGGCGGGCTGGTGCGCGCTGGCGCTGGCGGCGATCGCCGCGCTGGCGGTGCTGGTGCCCTGTCGCAGCCTCTGGCCTGACCATGCCGGGCCGACCCTGGCGGAAACGCTGCTGGCCCGGGGCGCGGCGGGTTGGCCGGCCTTTCCGGTCCGGCTGGCGGCGGGGGCGGTGGCCCTGTCGGTGATCTGGCTGGCGGTGATCGAGGGGCAGGGGGCCACCGATGACCTGCTGGCCTTCTTCTGTCTTGCGGCCCTGACGGGCGCGCTGATCCTGTGGTCGCGCGGCGCGCCGGGGCTGGCCGATCTGGCGGCGCTGCCGGCGGCGGGCTATCTGGGGCGTCTGGTGCTTGAAGGATGGCGGGGCTGGCCGCTGGCCGCCGATCACGCGGCGCAGGCCATCGCCCTGCGCGCGCCCGAAGTCGGGCCGCCGCAGACCGTGGCCTTGCTTTTGGCGCTGGCGGCGGGGCTGACCGTGCTGGCCGCCTGGAGATCGGATGAAGGAGGGGCGCATCGGCCCTTCTGGGCGGCGGGCGCGGCCCTGATGGCCCCCCTCGCGGCGGTGGTGCTGGAGCTGTTCTGGGCGCCGTCGGCGGTGGTCGGCGCCTACCCCTGGGCCTTGCAGGTTCTGGCGCTGGCGGCGTTGATGACTGCCATCGCCCTGCACTTTGCCCGCGCCGACGCCGGCGACATGCGCCGCGCCGCCTATGCGACGCTGTCGACCCTGTCGTTGATCGCGCTGGCGCTGTTCCTGATCGCCACCAAGGGCGCGCTGACACTGGCGCTGGCGGCGCTGGTGCTGGTGGCCGGGGTGCTGGACCGGCGGTTCCGGCTGCCCGAGATGGGGCTGTTCCAGCAGGCGGCGGTCATGGGGCTCAGCTACCGGCTGGTCATCGACCCCGGCCTCGGCTGGGCGGTCGACAGCGCCGCCTGGTGGGAGGTCGCGGCCTCCTACGGCGGGGCGGCGGCGGCGATGGCCGGGGCGCTGCGGCTGATGGGCGACCTGCCGCGCCGCGATGCGCGGGTGTTCCTGGAATCGGGCGGTGCGGCGGCTGCGGCGCTGGGCGTGAACGTGGTGCTGACCCGCTGGCTGACCCACGGCGCGGGTGGCGACTGGCTGCTGACCCATTGGGCGGCAAGCCTGAACGCCATGCCCTGGCTGGTCCTGATGCTGGTGCAGCTTTACCGGATGCGGCCGGGCGGCACGCTCGGCTGGCTCAGGCTGGCGATTGCCGTGGTGGCGGGGCTGCTGGCGCTGGCGGGCATCGGCGCGGCGGTCGTGCCGTTCAGCCCGCTGGTCGATTTCATCGGCCAGGCCGAACGGATGGTCTACGGCCCGCCGGTTGTCGATACGCTGCTGGTCGCCTACGGCCTGCCGGCGGCGCTGCTGCTGGTGGCGGCAGGGCGGATGGGCCATCTGCCGCGCTGGGTGATCTGGGCGATGCGCGGGGCCGGCTGGGCGCTGGCGGCGCTTTATGCGGGGCTGGAGATCCGGCGGTTCTGGCAGGGCGACGATCTGTCGGTGGCGGGCGTCGCGCAGGGCGAGCTTTACAGCTACACGCTGGCCTTGATGGTGCTGGGGGCGGGGCTTCTTTACCGGGCAAT
The DNA here is from genome assembly GCA_046348855.1 of Paracoccaceae bacterium. Taxonomy (GTDB): domain Bacteria; phylum Pseudomonadota; class Alphaproteobacteria; order Rhodobacterales; family Rhodobacteraceae; genus TMP-24. The sequence continues at coordinate 54,356 of JAXMDK010000004.1, forward strand.
CGCCCGGGGCTCGGCCGACCTGCGCCGGGCGGCGATGGCGGTCATCGGGCTGACCGTGGCCAAGGTGTTCCTGATCGACGCGGCCGGGCTCTCCGGGCTGACGCGGGTGGCCTCATTCGTGGGCCTTGGGCTGGCGCTTGCGGGCCTGGCCTGGCTGAACCGCTGGGCGGCGGCGCGGCAGGGGGGCGGCTGACCCCGCACCTCAGCGCAGGATCGGCGTGCCGTCCCCGGCGACGGCGCGGTCGACGACGCCGAACCGCAGGCCCTGGCCGATCCGGTGGGCCAGCGCCGACCAGCTGGCGGCGGTTTCGGGCGCGAGGTTGCGCGCCAGCACCCGGTCAAAGAGGTCGAGCCACGGCGCGAACATGCCGGGCCGGACGTTGCCGGCGGCGCGGTGGACCTGCATCGGGTTGCCGTCATAGGCCCGTTCCATCAGGATCGCATTGCGCCAGAACCGGGCGATCTTTTCCTCGTGCGCCGGCCAGTCGGTCACATGCGCGGCAAAGACCGGGCCCAGCGTCGGATGCTGGCGGATCGCGGCGTAGAAATCGGCGACCACACGGTCGATTTCGGCGGGCGTGATGGCGAAGCGGGGCGGCAGGGCAGGCATGGGCGTCTCCTTCGCGGCAGACATGGCGCGCGGGGGCGCGGGATGCAAGCGGGCAGCCTGTCGCAGCGGGGCGCACTTTACGCCGCGCCGCCCCTTTCCTATAAGGCAGGCCATGAGACGCACACCCGCGATCATCATTCGAATTACCGGCCCGGCGCGCTGATCCTTCAGACGCCGGGTTGAAGGCGTCCGACCCTTCGCGCCGACTGGAACCGAACCTGCCCCCAAGGATTGCCCGAGATGTGCGCCGACACGACCTCCAAGACCGGACCCGACTACCGCGACAGCGTGTTCCTGCCCGAAACCGATTTTCCCATGCGTGCCGGCCTGCCGCAGCGCGAACCCAACTGGCTGGCCCGGTGGGAGCGGATCGGCGTCTACGACCGGCTGCGCGCCAAGAAGGGCCGCGCGCCCTTCACCCTGCATGACGGCCCTCCCTATGCCAACGGCCACCTGCACATCGGCCACGCGCTGAACAAGATCCTCAAGGACATGGTGGTGCGCAGCCAGCAGATGATGGGCCGCGACGCCCGCTATGTGCCGGGCTGGGACTGCCACGGCCTGCCGATCGAATGGAAGATCGAGGAACAGTATAGGGCCAAGGGGCTGGACAAGGACGCCGTCGACATCGTCGCCTTCCGCCAGGAATGCCGCAAGTTCGCCGAAGGCTGGATCGACGTCCAGCGCGAGGAGTTCAAGCGGCTGGGCGTGACCGGCAAGTGGGACGATCCCTACCTGACCATGGCCTACCACGCCGAGGCGGTGATCGCCGACGAGTTCATGAAGTTCCTGATGAACGGCTCGCTCTATCAGGGCTCGAAGCCGGTGATGTGGTCGCCGGTCGAAAAGACCGCGCTGGCCGAGGCCGAGGTCGAATATCACGACCATACCAGCCATCAGGTTTGGGTGGCGTTCAAGGTTCTGGGCGGCGCGCCCGCACATCTGGATGGCGCGCGGGTGGTGATCTGGACGACGACCCCCTGGACCATCCCGCAGAACCGGGCGGTGGCGTTCGGGCCGAGCATCGGCTACGGCCTTTACGAAGTCACCGGCCGCCCGCAGGACAGCAACGCCACCATCGGCGCGACCTACATCCTTGCCGACAAGCTGGCCGAAAGCGTGTTTTCCGCCGCGAAGCTCGAGGCGGGCATGTATCGTCGCCTGCGCAATGTGTCGGCCGACGAACTTGGCGCGCTGACGCTCGCCCACCCCTTCCGCGGCATCGAAGGTGCGAACGGCGAATGGGACTATGACGTCCCGATGCTCCCCGGCGACCATGTCACCGACGACGCCGGCACCGGGTTCGTCCATACCGCGCCCAGCCACGGCGACGACGACTATCAACTGGGCCTGAAGTTCGGCCTGCCGATGACCTACAATGTCGAGCCGGACGGATCCTACCGCGCCGACCTGCCGCTTTTCGGTGGCCAGGCGATCATCCTGCCCGACGGCAAGGAAGGGCCGGCCAACGTCAGCGTCATCAAGCAGCTGGCCTATGCCGGCGCTCTGTTCGCCAAGGGCAAGCTGAAGCATTCCTACCCACATTCCTGGCGGTCGAAAGCGCCGCTGATCTACCGCAATACCCCGCAATGGTTCGTGGCGATCGACCAGAAGCTTGCCGACGGGATGACCACCTACGGCGACACGATCAGGAAGCGCGCGCTGAATTCGATCAACCAGCTGGTCGAATGGACGCCGGTCGCCGGGCGCAACCGCCTGCATTCGATGATCGAGGCGCGGCCCGACTGGGTGCTGTCGCGCCAGCGCGCCTGGGGCGTGCCGCTGACCTGCTTCGTGAAGAAGGGCGCCAAACCGACCGATCCCGATTTCCTGCTGAAGAACGCGCAGGTCAACGCCCGCGTCGTCGCGGCGTTCGAGGAGGGCGGCGCGGATGTATGGTATTCACAAGGATTCAAGGAAAAGGTGCTGTCCGGCATCGTGGATTCGTCGGAATATGAACAGATCTTCGACGTGCTGGACGTGTGGTTCGACAGCGGTTCGACCCATGTGTTCGTGCTGCGCGACCGCGCGGACGGCACCGCCGACGGGCTGGCCGACCTTTACCTCGAAGGCACCGACCAGCATCGCGGCTGGTTCCATTCCTCGATGCTGCAGGCCTGCGGCACCAAGGGCCGCGCCCCCTATCGCGGGGTGCTGACCCACGGCTTCACGCTCGACGAAAAGGGCATGAAGATGTCCAAGTCGCTGGGCAATACCGTGGCGCCCCAGCAGGTGATCGACGAATATGGCGCCGACATCCTGCGGCTGTGGGTGGCGCAGTCCGACTACACGGCCGACCTGCGGATCGGGAAAGAGATCCTGAAGGGCACTGCCGACAGCTATCGCCGGCTGCGCAATACCCTGCGCTTCGTCCTGGGCAACCTGTCGGGGTTCACCGAGGCTGAAAGGGTCGCGCCGGAGGCGATGCCGGAACTGGAACGCTGGGTGCTGCACCGGCTGGCGGAACTGGACCATGTGGTGCGCAAGGGCTACCAGCAATACGATTTCCAGGGGGTGTTCCAGACGCTGTTCACCTTCTGCACGGTCGACCTGTCGGCGGTCTATTTCGACATCCGCAAGGATTCGCTTTACTGCGATGCGCCCGACAGCCCGCGCCGGCGGGCGGCGCGGACGGTGCTGGATATCCTGTTCCAGCGGCTGACCACCTGGCTGGCGCCGATCCTGGCCTTCACGATGGAGGAGGTCTGGCTTTGCCGACATCCGGGCGAGGACAGCTCGGTCCACCTGGTCGACATGCCGGAAACCCCCGCCGACTGGCTGGACGAACCGCTTGCGCAGAAATGGGACATGGTCCGCCGGGTCCGCCGGGTGGTGACGGCGGCGCTGGAGGTGCAGCGCACCGCCAAGGTGATCGGCGCCTCGCTCGAAGCCGCGCCGGTGGTGCATGTCGAGGATGCGGCGGTGCTGAAGGCGCTGAAATCGGTCGACTTTGCCGATCTGTGCATCACCTCGGCCATCCAGGTGACGGGCGATCCCGCCCCGCAAGAAGCCTTCCGGCTGGGCGACGTGCCGGGGGTCGGCGTGGTCTTTGAACTGGCCGAGGGCGAGAAGTGCCAGCGCTGCTGGAAGATCCTGCCCGACGTGGGCAGCCACCGGCACGAAGGCACCTGCGCCCGCTGTGACGCGGCGCTGGGATGAGCGCGCGGGCCGTCGTCGACGGCCCGTTCGGGCCCCTGACCCTGACCGAAGAGGCCGGGGTCATCGTCCGGCTGGACTGGCGGGCATTGCCGGGGACGCCGACGCCGCTGCTCGATGAGGCGGCCCGCCAACTCGCGGCCTATTTCGACCGGCGGCTGACGCGGTTCGACCTGCCCTTGGCCTTCCTGCCGGGGCTCGCGGGCGACGTGCAGCGGGCGATGACGGCGATCCCCTATGGCGAGACGCGGACCTATGGCGATCTGTCGCGGGCGCTGGAGGTTCCGGCGCAGGCGATCGGCCAGGCATGCGGCGCCAATCCCCTGCCGATCCTCATTCCCTGCCACCGCATCCTGTCGGCGACCGGCCTTGGCGGCTATTCGGCGCCCGGCGGGATCGAGACCAAGGTGGCGCTGCTGCGGCTGGAGGGGGCGGCGTCGCTGCTGATCTGAGCCATGCCAGCGGCGGGCGCGACACGTGCGCGGCTTGTGGCGGGCGACGCGCCTTGCTAGGTCTGGCCGGAAGGGGACACCATGAGCCTTTATCTTCTTGCCGTCGTTCTGGGCGCGGCCTTCCTGCACGCTGCCTGGAACGGGCTGGTGCGGCTGGGGGCGAGCCGGGTCCATGCGATGATGGTCCTGTCGGCGGTGCAGGGCGTGATCGGGCTGGTGCTGGCGGTCAGCAACGCGACGCCGCAGGCGGCGGCCTGGCCGTGGCTGGTGGCCTCGGGGCTGGTTCATTCGGTCTACAAGACCTTCCTGACCTATGCCTATGAACATGGCGACCTCAGCCGGGTCTATCCGCTGGCGCGCGGCACCGCGCCGATGCTGGTGCTGATGGTCGAAAGCCTCTACTTCGGCGAGGCGCTGTCATGGCCCGAGGTCGGGGGGATCGCGCTTCTGGGCCTGGGCATCCTGATGCTGGCGACGGGTGTGTTCACCGACGGGGAATCGCGCCGGCTCCTGCCCTATGCGTTTGCGGCGGCGACGGCGACGGCGGGCTATTCGGTGCTGGACGGCGGCGGCGCGCGGCTGGCGGGCGATACGGTGGCATTCGTCGGCTGGATGTTCGTGCTGGACGGGGTGGTGTTCGCCGTGGTGATGAGCCTTCTGCGCGGCCGCGCCGCCTGGCCGCGGCCAGGCAAGGTCTGGCTGGTCGGCAGTTCCGGGGCGGCGGCCTCCTATGCCTCCTACGCGGTGGCGGTCTGGGCGATGACCCGGGCGCCGGTCGCGCTGGTGGCGGCGATCCGCGAAACCTCGATCGTCTTCGGAGTGCTGATCGGTTGGCTGTGGTTTGGCGAACGGATGACGCGGGCAAAGGCGGTTTCGGCGGCGATGATCGCGGCCGGCGTGGTGGTGACGCGGTTCTAGATTGCAGTCGCATCAATTGGATTCCGCAACTGCCGACGGCCGCGGTGCTCGCCTGCTGCGCGCTGGCCGTCATTTCATTACCGCGACATGCGCGGCGCATTTGCCGGCTCGCCTGCTGGGTGGCGGGCGCTTACGCACCCGCCTGGGCGGGCACCGTCCGTGCCCGAACCTTCAGCTTGCGGCCCACCTCTTGGCCTGCGCTTGCGCTTTCGGCCAACGGGCCGGGCAACGCGCCACTGGCGCGTCGCCTGATCGGCCCGACGAACCAGAGGGCAACCCCCCTCAGTGCTCGTGGCGGTGATGCAGGTCGGATGGCGCGATGGCTGTGGGTCAGCCTTCCGTGGCGATGGCGGTGGCTGTGGCGGGGGTCGGGGGACGCCGGGGGCGTGGTCATGCTGCGTGGGGTCGGCATGGTCGTGCCAATGGTCATGCTCCGTCGGCTCGTGCTTATGTTCGTGGTCATGTCGTTCGCTCAGATGCAGCCAGACGCCGAAGGCCATCAGCACCGCCGCCGCCAGCAACTGCAGCGTGACCGGATCGCCGAACATCGGCACCGCCACGCCGCGCCGATGAAGGGCGCGGTCGAGAAGCCCCGGTGCGCGCCGATCTTGAGGTAGCGGAGCGCCAGAACAAAAAGAACGAGGCTGAGCCTGCAGCCCAGGAACCCGATCAGCCCGGCGGCGGTGTGACCACCGGCGGCAGCGCCGCGCCACGGGCCAGCGCCAGGCCCAGGTTGACGCTGCCGGCCACCAGCCCCTTGGCCAGCGCGATCTGCACCGGATCGGCGGCCGACAGCTTGCGCGTCAGGTTGTTGTCGATGCCCCAGGCGATGCAGGCGCCGACGATGGCCAGCGCCCCAAGGCCGGTCGCGCCGCCGCCCGGCCCCTGCCAGGCCAGCACCAGCGCGCCGGCAAGGATCGCGCCGGCCCCGGCCAGCAGCCGCCGGTCGGTATGTTCGCGCAGGACCAGCCAGGCGATGGCCATCGTCGCCAGCCCCTCGACATTCAGCAGGAGCGCCGCCGTTGCCGCCGGGGTCCGGGCCAGCCCGATCATCAGAAGCGCCGGGCCGACCGCGCCGCCCATCAGCACCACGGCGGCGAGCCACGGCAGGTCGGCGCGGGCCAGCGCCGCCTGGCGCGGGGCGCCGGGAACGCGGGCGCGGGCCAGATGCAGGCAGCCAAGCCCGATCCCCGACCCCAGGTAGAGAAGCCCGGCCAGCAGGAACGGGTCGAGCCCGCCGCCCATGAGCAGCTTGGCCAAGGGCGTGCTTGCCCCGAACAGGACGGCGGACAGAAGCGCGATTGCCGGGGCGGGCAGGCGGGCTGGGCGGTCCGGCGTGGCGCCGGTCATGCCCGTTCGGGCAGGAGTTCCTGCACGATCCCGGCGAGCAGCAGGTAAAGCGAGGTGATGACCAGACCCCAGCGCGCCCAGCTTTCGGGGTGGAAGTCGCCGGCCGCCGCCCACCAGGCAAAGACGATCCAGCCCAGGGCCATCGGCAGCGACACCATGTGCCAGCGTTCGGTGCGCACGGGGTGGATGAACTTCAGGTTGGTGAACATGGTGCCGGCCAGCAGCACGATGAAGGCCAGCATCACGTAGAAGTTCGGTTGCAGCGCGAACAGGACCAGGATCACCATGTTCCAGCAGGCAGGAAAGCCGGCGAAGGAGTTGTCCTTGGTCTTCATCCGGGTGTCGACGAAGTAAAGCGCGCTGGCATAGGTGATGACGATGATTGCAAGCCAACCGGTCCAGCCGGGCAGAAGCCCGGACTGGAACAGCGCGAAGGCCGGGATGAACACATAGGTCAGATAGTCGATGATGAGGTCGAGCAGCACCCCGTCATAGGTCGGCCAGTTGTGCTTGACATGGTAGCGGCGCGCCAGCGGGCCATCCACGCCGTCAACGATCAGCGCCACCACCAGCCACAGGAACATCAAGGGCCACTTGCCATCGGCGGCGGCCAGCATGGCCAGCATCGACAGGACCGCACCGGTTGCGGTCAGAAGATGGACGAACAGCGCTTTCAGGCGATCGGTCATGTGCCTTGTCTGTCCGAAAAACGCGGGCTTGGCAACCGGAACCCGGATGGTCAGGCGCGGGGATGGGCGCGGGCGTAGGCCTCCATCAGGCGGGCGGCGTCGACGGCGGTGTAGGCCTGGGTCGTGGACAGCGAGGCATGGCCAAGCAGTTCCTGGATGGTGCGCAGGTCGCCCCCGGCGGCCAGAAGATGGGTGGCGAAGGAATGGCGTAGCGCGTGCGGCGTGGCGGTCGCCGGCAGGCCGAGCGCGGTGCGCGCCTGTTCCATCGCCGCGGCGATCAGCCGCGGGTTCAAGGGGCCGCCGCGCGCGCCGCGAAAGAGCGCCGCCTGCGGCTCGGCGGCCAGCGGAAAGGGACAGAGGCGCGCATAATCCGCGACCGCGGCGCGGGCCGGGGCGATCACCGGCACCAGCCGTTCCTTGCCACCCTTGCCGCGAATGCGCAGCACCTCGCCCAGCGGCAGGTCGGCGGCGGTCAGCGACAGGGCTTCGGAAATCCGCAGCCCGCAACCATACAGCAGGGTGACGACCGCGACATCGCGCGCCGCGATCCAGTCGGCGCGCGGCTGTTCGTCGATGCGGGCGATCATGGCGCGCGCATCCTCGGGCGCCAGCGGGCGCGGCAGCTTGCGCCGGTAGCGGGGGCCGCGCGCCGACAGGATGGCGGTGGCCTCGCCGCCCTGCCGGTCGGCCAGCCAGCGGGTGAAGTTGCGCACCGACGACAGGCGGCGGGCCAGCGAGCGGGCGCCAAGGCCACGGGTGCGTTCGTGGGCCATGAAGGCGCGCATGTCGGCGGCGGTGATGGCAGTCAGCGCCGCCGGGGCGGGGGCGCCGCCCAGGTGGCCGGCCAGAAAGGCCAGCCAGGCGACAAGATCGGCGCGGTAGGCCTGGATCGTATTGGCGCTGGCCCCGTCGAGCGCCGACAGCTGCGCCTGCCACTGGTCGAGCGCGTCGCGCATCGCCGGGGTCAGGGCAAGGCTCATCGCCCCACCGGCCCCGTCAGGCCAGCCAGCGCCGCATGGCGCGTTCGAAGACGCCCGCGAAGAAGGCCAGAAGGTCGGTGCCCTGATTTGTGCGGAACTGGTGGGCATCGGCCGAACCGAGCGCCAGCATCCCCGGCAGCCGTCCCGGTCCGAGGTCGAGCCGCATCACCGCTTCGGAGCGGATGACGGCCGCCGCCTCGCCAAAGACGCTCGCGGCCTCCGGCCCGGTCTTGCGCAGCACCACCGGACGCGACAGGCCGCGCCCGATATAGCCGTCGATGAAGCCCGGCGCGGTCACCGACAGGACCTGGCCAAGGCGCCGCACTGCGGCCTCCTCTTCGCCGCCCTGCAGGCTTTCCAGCACCAGCCGCACCGATTCCACCCTTAGGATCTGCGCGACATCTCCGCCAAGGCTGGTCAGGAAGCCTTCGAAATCCGCCGGGTCGAGCATGCGCAGCACGGCGCGGTGGATCTGGTTGGTGCCGGCCAGGTTTTCATAGGCCGCCGCGATGACCGACCGGTGGGTATCTTCCAGCCGGTCCAGCCGTACCTCCAGCCGCTCCATCGCGATGCCGCGCAAATCGACGATGTTGGCGCCCATCGCGCGTTCGTTCGCGGCGATCAGCGCCTTCATCAGGTCGCGATCCTCGAGGATCATCTCGGGCGTCTCGATCAGCTTTTCGCGGACCTCTTCGGTCAGAGAAGCCGGTTCAGCCGACGTGTCAGCCATTGTGCCTGTTCCGTGTTCTGTCACTGCTTCGTTTTGCTCGACGATACACGAGTTCAGACGATCTTCTGCCCGGTTTTTGCCCAGTCCTTCAGAAAAAGTTCCAGCCCCTTGTCGGTCAGCACGTGGTTGGCCATCGACTTGATGACGGCGGGCGGCGCGGTCACGACATCGGCGCCGATGCGGGCGCAGTCGATGATGTGGTTGACGGTGCGGATCGAGGCGGCAAGGATCTCGGTCTTGAAATCGTAGTTGTCGTAGATGATGCGGATATCCTCGATCAGGTCGATCCCGTCATAGTGGATGTCGTCGATCCGCCCGATGAAGGGCGAGATGAACGAGGCGCCGGCCTTGGCGGCCAGGATCGCCTGCGCCGCCGAGAAGCACAGCGTGACATTGACCGCGTGGCCTTCGGATGCGAAGGCCTTGCAGGCGGTCAGCCCGTCCCAGGTCAGCGGGACCTTGATCGCGATGTTCGGGGCGATCTTGGCAAGCTTCAGCCCTTCGGCGATCATGGCCTTGGCCTCTGTCGCCACAACCTCTGCCGAAACGGGGCCGGAAACCATGTCGCAGATTTCCTTGGTGACTTCGACGATGTCGCGCCCCGACTTGAGGATCAGCGACGGGTTGGTGGTGACGCCGTCGACCATGCCAAGGTCGTTCAGTTCCTTGATGGCGGCGACGTCGGCGGAATCGACGAAGAATTTCATGGGCGCGCTCCCTGGATTGGCGGCGATGCTTCGGCGCCCTTTTAGCGCAAGGGCCGGGGGGCCGGAACCCTTGAAAGGGGTCTTGCGTGGCTGAGCCGGAGTTTTTTGCCGCGGGCGTGCTGGTGGCGGTCCTGACCACCGAGCCCCTGGGCCGGGCGCTGGATTACCGCGCGCCGGAGGGCGGCTGTTTCGCCGGCGCTTTCGTCGAGGTGCCGCTGGGCCCACGCCGGGTCCTGGGGGTGGTGTGGGGGCCGGGCGCGGGCGACTTCGATCCGGCGCGGGTGCGTGCGGTCGGCCGGGTGCTGGACGCCGCGCCGATGGCGGCGGCGATGCGGCAGTTCCTGATGCGGGCGGCGGACTATACGCTGACGCCCCTGCCGGCGATGCTGCGGCTGGCGACGCGCGCGCCGGGGCTGGCCGATCCGCCGGGGCCGCGGCGGATCTACCGCAAGGGCGTGGCAGAGCCCGGCCGGATGACCGATGCGCGGGCGCGGGTCATGGCGGTCCTCGACGATTATGGCGGCGCGGCTTTCACCCTGTCGGAACTGGCGGGACTGGCCGGGGTGACGACCGGGGTGGTCAAGGGGCTGGCCGGGCAGGGCGCGCTGTCCGAGGAGGAGGCCCCGCGCGATCTGCCCTTCCCGAGGCTCGACCCCGGCCTCGCCGGCAAGGCGCTGACCGCCGATCAGCAGGCTGCGGCCGATGCCCTGCGCGCCGCCGTGCGTCAGGGCCGCTATGGCACGACGCTTCTGAAGGGCGTGACCGGATCCGGCAAGACCGAGGTTTACCTGGAAGCGGTCGCCGAATGTCTGGCCAGGGGGCGCCAGGCGCTGGTGCTTCTGCCGGAGATCGCCCTGACCGCCGAGTTCCTCGGCCGCGTCGAGGACCGCTTCGGCGCGCGGCCCGGCGAATGGCATTCGGGCGTCACCCAGACCGAGCGCCGCCGGCTGTGGAAGATGGCCGGCGAGGGCGGCGTCGGGCTGGTGGTGGGCGCCCGCTCGGCGCTGTTCCTTCCGTTCCGCGACCTTGGGCTGATCGTCGTCGACGAGGAACATGACACTTCCTACAAGCAGGAGGACGGCGTCCTCTACAATGCCCGCGACATGGCGGTGCTGCGCGCGTCGTTGTGCGATGCGCAGGTGGTTCTGGCCTCGGCTACGCCCTGTCTCGAAACCTGGGCCAATGCCGAGGCCGGCAAGTACCGGCGGATCGACCTGGGCGCGCGGTTCGGCGCGGCCGACCTGCCGGACATGCGCGCCATCGACATGCGGGCCGAGGCGTTGGAGCCCAACCGCTGGATCAGCCCGACGCTGGCCGGCGCGGTGACGGCGCGGATCGCGCGTGGCGAGCAGGCGCTGTTGTTCCTCAACCGCCGCGGCTATGCGCCGGTGACGATCTGCCGGGCCTGCGGCCACCAGATCGGCTGCGACCAGTGTGACGCGCGGATGGTCGAGCACCGGTTCCTCAAGCGGCTCGTCTGCCACCAGTGCGGCGAGACGAAGCCGATGCCCGCCGCCTGTCCCTCCTGCCGAGTCGAGGGGCGGCTGGCGCCGGTGGGGCCGGGGGTCGAGCGGCTGGCCGAGGAGGTGGCGGCGCGCTTTCCGGCGGCGCGGGTCGCGGTGCTGTCCTCGGACCTCTTCGGCACCGCCCGCGCGCTGAAGGACAAGATCGCCGAGATCGCCGGCGGCGGGGCCGACATCATCATCGGCACGCAACTCGTGGCCAAGGGCCACAATTTCCCGCTGCTCACCCTCGTCGGCGTGATCGACGCCGACCTCGGGCTCCAGGGGTCCGACCTGCGCGCCGCCGAGCGGACCTTCCAGTTGATGCGGCAGGTGTCGGGCCGCGCCGGGCGGGCCGAACGGCCGGGCGAGGCGCTGTTGCAGACCTTCCAGCCCGACCATGCGGTGATCCGCGCGATCCTGTCGGGCGAGGAGGAAGCCTTCTGGCGGGCCGAGGCCGCCGGCCGGCAGGCGGCGGGCATGCCGCCCTTCGGCCGGCTGGCGGCGATCATCCTGTCGGCGCCCGACGTGCAGGCGGTCTTCGATTTCGGCGCGGAACTGGCGCGGCGCGCCCAGCCTTTGCGCCGGATCGGGGCCGAGGTCTTCGGCCCGGCGCCCGCGCCGGTGGCGCGGGTGCGCGGCCGCCACCGGGTCAGGCTTCTGGTGAAGGGGCCGAAGGGTGCGGCGCTGCAGGGCGCGGTGGCTGAATGGCTGGCGCAGCTCCGGCCCCCCGCCAACCTGCGGCTGGCCGTCGACATCGACCCGCAAAGCTTCTACTGAGCGACCTTGGCCTTTCCCTTGTCCAAATACTCACCTTGAACGCCTGCCACCTCGTTGTCCCGTGCCGAAGGCTCGCCAACCGGCCGGACTTGGCGTAAGCAGGCGCCGAACAGGAAGGGTGACAGGATGACGCAGGCCGCCAACGGCGCACAGGGCAAGTTTGTCACCGGCAGCCTGATGCGCCATGTCGTCACCATGTCGCTGGCCGGGGCGCTGGGGCTTTCCTTCACCTTCCTCGTGGATTTCCTCGCGCTCTTCTGGATTTCGCGGCGCGGGATCGAGGCCGAGATGGCCGCGGTCGGCATTGCCGGGACCATCCAGTTCGGCCAGATCTCGCTGGGCGTCGGCATGATGATCGGGGCGGTGGCGCTGGTGTCGCGGTCGATCGGCCAGGGCGAACGGCCGCGAGCCCGCCGGATCGCCACGACGGCCATGCTGCTGACGCTGACGGTGCAGGTCGTGCTGTCGCTGGGGCTGTGGATCTTTCGCGTGCCGGTGCTGGCGGCCTCGGGGGCGACTGGCGACGCGCTGGCCCTGGGCGAGCGGTTCCTGGCGATCACGCTGCCGTCGATGCCGCTGATCGCCGCCGGGATCATGTGTTCGTCGCTGCTTCGGGCGGTGGGCGACGCCTGGCGGTCGATGGCGGTGACGATGGTTGCAGGCGCGCTGGCCGTCGGGCTCGACCCGGTCCTGATCCTGTGGATGGGCTGGGGGACCGAGGGGGCGGGCTGGTCGATCGTCCTGGCGCGGCTGGCGATGGCGACGACCGGGCTGTGGTTCGTGCTGAAAAGCCACGATCTTCTGGCCGCGCCGTCGCGCGCCGACCTGGCCGAGTTCATCCGCCCCTATGCGGCCATCGCCCTGCCGGCCATCGCTACCCAGATGTCGACCCCGTTCGGCAACTGGATCCTTACGCGCGCCATCGCCGCGCATGGCGAAGGCGCGGTCGCCGGCTGGAGCGTGGTGATGCGGCTGTCGATCCTGGCCTTCGGCGGCATCTTCGCCCTGTCGGGCGCCATCGGCGGCATCATCGGCCAGAACTATGGCGCCCGCCGCCCCGACCGGGTGGCCGATGCCTTTCGCGCCGCGCTGATGTTCTGCGCCACCTACACGCTGGTCACCTGGGCGCTGATGGCCGCCCTGTCGGGGCCGATTGCGTCGGCCTTCCGGCTGGCGTTGCGCGGCGCGGCCATCGTCGACATCTTCACCATTGGGCGGTCGGGGCCTTCGTCTTCACCGGGGCAAAGCTGTTCGTCGCCAACGCCGCCTTCAACAACCTCGGCCGCCCGCTGGCCAGCACCGCGGCCAACTGGTTCCGCGACGGGGTGCTGATGTTTCCGCTGTCGCTTGCGATGGCCGCCGGCTTCGGCGCGGCCGGCATCGTCTGGGCCAATGCGCTGGCCAACGTCATCGCCGGCACGCTGGCCACGCTGCTGGCCCGCCGGCATATTGCTGGCATGCAGGGCCAGGGCGCGGTCGCCGGCGGTTCGGCGGCCTGACGGGCCGGCTGCCTTCTGCCCCGGCTTGACCCCGCCGGGCCTTGGCACTAGTGGGGCTGCGACCAACGGAGGCACCGATGCCGACCTATTCCGCCCTGACCACGCTGGACGCCAAGGAGCCGGCCGAGGCGCTGGCCGAAGCGATGGAGGATTTCCTGCCCGAACCCGTGGGTGTCGGCGTCTTCGAGATCGAGGACGGCTCGGGCCGCTATGAGGTCGGCATCTATTTCGAGGACGAGCCCGACGATACCGAACTGGCGCTGATGGCGGCGATCTACGGGGCGCGGCCCTTCGTCGTGTCGCTGGTGCCGGAAACCGACTGGGTCGCCCATGTCCGGCGCGACCTGCAGCCGGTCGAGGCCGGGCGCTTCTTCGTCTATGGCAGCCATGACGCCGACAAGGTGCCGCAAGGCAAGGTCGCGCTGCTGATCGAGGCGTCGATGGCCTTCGGCACTGGCCACCACGGCACCACCAAGGGCTGCCTGCTGGCGCTGGACCGGCTGGACCGGGCCGGCTTTCGCGGCCAGAACGTCGCCGACATCGGCTGCGGCACCGCGGTCCTGGCGATGGCGGCAGCGGCGATCTGGGGCCGCCCGGTGATCGCGTCCGACATCGACCCGGTGGCGGTCGAGGTGGCGCGCGCCAATGTCGCGGCCAACGGCCTGGACGGCAAGGTGCGCTGCGTCGAGGCGGCGGGGTTCGATCAGCCCGATCTGGCGGCGGGTAGGCCCTATGACCTGGTCTTCGCCAATATCCTCAAGGGCCCGCTGATCGCGCTGGCCCCCGACATGACGGTTCATGTCGCCGCCGGCGGCTACGCGGTCCTGTCCGGCATCCTCAACACCCAGACCGACGAGGTGATCGCCGCCTACAAGCGGGCCGGGTTCCAGCTGAGCGCCCGCGACGAGATCGCCGAATGGACGACCCTGGTCCTGCGGCGCAACTGAGGCCGAATTCTCGCCCCAATTTTCCGCTATTCTCCCGCCAGGACCCCCTGCGGAGGCGGATCGGCATGGTCGATCGGAACTTGCAGAACTTTCGCGGCCGCCTGGGCCGCATCCGGCGCATCCACAAGAAGGGTGGCGGGTTCGAGGCCGAGGGCACGCTGGGCATGACCTACTACAGCGCCCAACGCCATCCACGGCGGCGACCCCGGCTGCTTCTGATGCTGATCTTCTTGGCGGTGGCCTTGCTGGCGCTGAAGGCGGGACTGATGGCAACGATCGGTCGCGACGGCTACGAGGCGCGGCTCGCGCTGTTGCGCAAGGGCACGAGCTTCGACCGCGCAGGGGCGCTTGTGCTGACCGCCGATCCGCTGAGCGTCGGCCTGGCCGACATCCTGCGGCGGCATCTGATGTAGAAGCCGGCCCCCCGGAAAAGCGAAAGGCCGTGTCGGTTGTCCGACACGGCCTGTGCAACGATATGTCGTTGCGGGCTTGCGTCTGTTCAGGCGCTCGCCGCAATGAATTCGATGTCGCCTCGGCTCAGGCCGATATCGTCCAGCTCGCGATCCGAAAGCTTCGACAGGGCGTTGCGCGTCACGCGCGCGTCATTCCAGGAAGCGATCGAAGCGACGATGGAGGTGAAGGGGTTCAGCAGGCTGAAGCCGTTCGTGGTGCGGGTCGTTTCAAACGCGGACATGTTCGTTTCCTCATCTCACAGCGGCCGGTGGCCCATCGCCGCCGACGCCATGACAGATAGGGCATCCGGCATAACGGAGCTAGGGACGGGAAAGCATTTCGGCCATGCAATCATCGCATGGGTCCGTCTGACGACCCTGATCGTCGGGACGTCAGTCAATTTTCCGTTAAAATAACGGCCATTTCGTAGTCTTGGCCAGCCGGAACTGTCGTTTCTGTCAGAATTTCCGTCGAAATCCGGCCATTCAGCTGCCCGCTGAGGTCATGCCTCAGCCCCTGTCTTTGCCGCTTCCAGATGTTCCCCTTTCGTGCTAGTCGTGTCTTTAAAGCAACAGAAACGACCGGAGCAGGGGCAGATGCGCGTTCTCGGGATCGATCCGGGCCTCAGGAACCTCGGCTGGGGGGTGATCGAGGCGAAGGGATCGCGACTCAGTCATGTCGCCAACGGCATCATCCATTCGGAAGGCGACGACCTCGCGGCGCGGCTCCTGTCGCTCTACCGGGCTCTGGCGCGGATCGTCGAGGACCATCGCCCCGAGGCGGCGGCGGTCGAACAGACCTTCGTCAACCGCGACGGCGCGGCGACGCTGAAGCTCGGCCAGGCGCGGGGGATCGCGCTGCTGGTTCCGGCCCAGGCGGGGATCGCGGTCGGCGAATATGCTCCGAATGCCGTCAAGAAGGCGGTGGTCGGCGTCGGCCATGCCGACAAGACGCAGGTCGCGCACATGGTGCGCCACCAGTTGCCGGGGGTCGATCTGGCCGGGCCGGACGCCGCCGATGCGCTGGCGGTGGCGATCTGCCATGCCCACCACCTGCAAAGCGCCGGCCGGCTGGCCGCGGCGCTGAAGGGGGCGGCATGATCGGGCGCATCGCCGGAACCATCCTGCACCGCGCCGCCGATCATGTGCTGATCGACGTGCGCGGCGTCGGCTACATCGTCCATGTCTCGGCCCGCACCGCCGCCGCCCTGCCGCCGGCGGGCCAAGCGGCCGCGCTCTATACCGACCTCCTCGTGCGCGAGGATCTTCTGCAGCTTTTCGGCTTTCCGACGCTTCTCGAAAAGGAGTGGCACCGGCTCTTGATGTCGGTGCAGGGGGTGGGGGCCAAGGCGTCGATGGCCATTCTCGGCACGCTGGGCGCCGACGGCACCGGCCGGGCCATCGCGCTCGGCGACTGGACGGCGGTGAAGGCCGCGCCGGGCGTCGGGCCGAAGCTGGCGCAGCGGGTGGTGATGGAGCTGAAGGACAAGGCGCCGACGGTGATGGCGCTGGGCGGCGCGCTGAGCGTCGATCCGGGCGACGACCTGATCGAAGCGCCGGTGCCGGCCGCCCCGCGCCCCATTGCCGCCCGCCCATCCGACGGCGCGACCGCCGCGGCCTCGGCCGACGCGCTGTCGGCCTTGGTGAACCTCGGTTACGGCCAGGGCGAGGCCGCCGCCGCCGTGGCGCAGGCCTCGGGCGAAAGTGCCGCCGCCGCCGCCCCGGCTCTGATCCGCGCCGCGCTCCGGCTTCTGGCCCCGAAAGGCTGATATGGATTTTTCCTTGTTGAAATACTTCGGGGGACGCCCCGTCAGGGGCGGGGGGCAGAGCCCCCATCCTGATCGGGGGACCGACCGATGCTGACCCCCGACCCGACCCTTCGCGCCGCCCCGCAGCCCGAGGATGCCGACCGCGCGCTTCGCCCGCAGGCGCTCGACGATTTCGTCGGCCAGCAGGAGGCGCGGGCCAACCTCAAGGTCTTCATCGAAAGCGCCCGGCGGCGCGGCGAGGCGATGGACCATACGCTGTTCCACGGGCCTCCCGGCCTCGGCAAGACCACGCTGGCGCAGATCATGGCGCGCGAACTGGGCGTCAACTTCCGCATGACCTCGGGGCCGGTGCTGGCGCGGGCAGGCGACCTCGCCGCGATCCTGACCAACCTCGAGGCCCGCGACGTCCTTTTCATCGACGAGATCCACCGGCTCAATCCGGTGGTCGAGGAGGTGCTGTATCCGGCGATGGAGGATTTCGAGTTGGATCTTGTCATCGGCGAGGGGCCGGCGGCGCGCACCGTCAGGATCGAGCTTCAGCCCTTCACCCTGGTCGGCGCCACCACCCGGCTCGGGCTTCTGACCACGCCCCTGCGCGACCGCTTCGGCATCCCGACGCGGCTCCAGTTCTATACCGAGGCCGAACTTGACCTGATCGTGGCGCGGGGGGCGCGGCTGATGGGCATTCCTGCCGATCCCGAAGGCACGCGCGAGATCGCGCGGCGGGCGCGCGGCACCCCGCGCATCGCTGGCCGGCTTCTGCGCCGGGTCGCCGATTTCGCCTTGGTCGAGGGTGACGGCCGGCTCGACCGGGCGATCGCCGACCGGGCGCTGACCCGGCTCGGCGTCGATCAGCTGGGTCTCGACGGGGCCGACCGCCGTTATCTGGGGCTGATGGCCGAGAATTACGCCGGCGGGCCGGTGGGCGTCGAAACCCTGTCGGCGGCGCTGTCGGAAAGCCGCGACGCCATCGAGGAAGTGATCGAACCTTTCCTGCTGCAGCAGGGCCTGATCCAGCGCACCCCACGCGGCCGGATGCTGGGCGCCAAGGCCTGGGCGCATCTGGGGCTGGCGCCGCCCAAGGCGCCGGGACAGGCCGACCTGTTCGGCAAGTGAGCGGTTGCGGGACGGGCCGGCGGCGGTCATGGACGCCGGGGCGCAGGCGCGATATGGCGGGCCGCGCAGGTAGCGGGGAAGGCAATGACGGCGGACGAGATCGAGGCGCTTTTTGCCCGCGCCGACGGGTGCTACGGTTTTGCGCGCTGGCGCCGGCCGCTGGCGCCGGTGGTTTTCGGCGTCGACGATGCGACGCTGGCCACCGTGAAGGGCGCCATCGCGGCGGTCGCGGCGGCGGCGCGCCATCCGGTCGTCGAGACCGATCCCGAGATGGGCGCCAACCTGATGGTCTTCTTCTGCCGCGACTGGGCGGAACTGGCCGGGGTGCCGGACCTTGACCGGCTGGTGCCGGGCCTTGCGGCGACCGGCCAGCGGCTGGAGCGCGAGGGTGCGGACCAATACTGGCACTACCGGTTCGAGGCCGATGGCGCGATCCGGGCCTGTTTCGCTTTTTTCAGGATGAAGGGCAGGGCGGCCGACCGCGCGGCGGGCGAGCTGGCGCTGGAACTGGCGGCGCGGGCAAGTCTTCTGTGGGCCGACGGCGCGCTCGGCCGGTTGCGCGCCTGGCAGGCCACGCCCGAAGGGCCGGTCCTTTCCCCCGATGTCGCGGCGCTGATCCGGGCGGCCTACGACCCGGTCCTGCCGGATGCGGCGAACGACGCGAGCCACGCCTTGCGGCTGGCGGCGCGGTTGGCCGGCGGTTGGCGGGAACGCTAGCCTATCGGGGGTATGAAAAGGCCCGCCGCCCCCGGCCAAAGTCAGCCGACATGTGGCCACCGCCGTCGCGCGCCGGTTCAGGGAATCGGGCGTTTCTGCTAGTCTTCGACCGCTGCCGGGGCGGGGGTCCGCCGACAGCTTTTCACCACAATCGGGGGGACATGCCATGCATGCCATGACGCGCAGGTTTGCCGGCAAGGGCGCCAAGGATCTTGCCAGATTGCTGGAGCAGAAACAGGCCGAAGTGCAGAAGCTGATGAAGGAAGTGCCAGGCCTTCTCAGCTACAACCTGATCGAGACGGCCGACGGCTGCATCTCGTTCACGCTCTGCAAGGACAAGGCCGGCACCGACCGCAGCCTCACCGCCGCGAAGGACTGGCTGAAGGCCAACGCCGGGAACCTGGGGCTCGAGCCGCCGACCGTCTGGGACGGCAAGGTGCTGGTCCATGTCGGCGCGGATGTCGCAGCCCACTGAGGCGCACTGGGGCGCGCGGGAAGCGGGCCGGCTTGTGAAGGACGCGAAGGGCGGCTAGGCCTTGGCCAGCCGCCCTTGCCGGAAGCCCGCCGATGACCCACGAGTTTGCCCTGCGCGTCTACTACGAAGACACCGATCTTGCCGGGATCGTCTATTATGCCAACTACCTGAAGTTCATCGAACGGGCGCGCAGTGAATGGGTGCGGTCGCTGGGGATCGACCAGGTGCGGCTGAGGCGCGATCACGGGATCGTCTTCGCCGTGCGCCGGCTGGAAGCCGACTATCTGCGGCCGGCGCGGTTCGACGACGACCTGACCGTCCTGACGCGCCCAGCCGGAGCGACGGGGGCACGCATCCAGCTGGAGCAGGAGGTGCTGCGCGCCGGCGAACGGCTGTTTGCGGCGCAGGTGACGCTGGTGTGCCTGACCGACGGCGGCCAGCCGGCCCGGGTTCCGGCGGATATTCGCCAGCGGCTGGTTCCCGCCCTGCACTGAATTGCGTCATTTGACGTCGTATTTCGATTCTGTTGCAGGAAAGTGAGCGGCGGGCGGTTTTCTTCGCCAAGAAACCACGATAGAATCACGTCCAATCAGAGCCGCAGGATATGCGGCCCAACCGGCGAGCAGAGTTCTATGGACACCACGACCCTGGCTGCCGCGCATGCGGCACAACAGATCGACTTTTCCTTGCTTGCGCTGTTCTGGCGCGCCTCGTTCATCGTCAAGCTGGTGATGATCGGGCTGACCGTCGCCTCGGTCTGGTCCTGGGCGATCATCGTCCAGAAGTTCATTACCTACCGCGCCGCGCGGCTGGAGGCGTCGATCTTCGACCGGGCCTTCTGGTCGGGCGAGCCGCTCGACGAGCTTTTCGAGAAGATCGGCGCGCAGCCCGGCGGCGCCAGCGAAAAAATCTTCGCCAGCGGCATGACCGAATGGCGGCGCAGCCACCGGCAGGACGGCGGGCTGATCGCCGGGGCGCAGGCGCGCATCGACCGTTCGATGGACGTGGCGATCCAGAAGGAAACCGAGGATCTGACCCGCGGGCTGCCGTTCCTGGCGACGGTGGGTTCGACCGCGCCCTTCATCGGCCTCTTCGGCACCGTCTGGGGGATCAAGGTCGCGTTCGAGCAGATCGCCATTTCGCAGAACACCTCGCTGGCCGTGGTTGCACCCGGCATCGCCGAGGCGCTGGTGGCGACCGCGCTGGGGCTTCTGGCCGCGATCCCGGCGGTCATCTTCTACAACAAGCTTTCCACCGACAGCGACCGGATCATCGGCGGCTATGACGCCTTTGCCGACGAATTCGCCACCATCCTGTCGCGCCAGCTGGACGCCTGAGCGATGGGCGCGGGGGTCATGAAGGGCGGCGGGGGCGGCAGGCGCCGCCGCGGCAGCCGCGGCAAGTCGGCGGTAATGGCGGAAATCAACGTCACGCCGATGGTCGACGTGATGCTGGTTCTGCTCATCATCTTCATGGTCGCGGCGCCCCTGCTGACGGTGGGCGTGCCGCTGGAACTGCCCAAGACGGCGGCCAAGGCCATCCCGACCGAACAGGAAACACCGCTGACAGTGTCCTTGCAGGCCGATGGCACGATCTCGATCCAGGAAACCACGGTCGCGCCCGAGGAACTGATCGGCAAGCTGACCGAGGTCGCCAAGCAGCGCCAGGACGACAAGATCTTCCTGCGCGCCGACGGGGCCATTCCCTATGAAAAGGTCGTGCAGGTGATGGGGGCGCTGAACAACGGCGGCTTTTCCAACATCACGCTGGTGACCGATGGCGGTGGCCCGTCGTTCGGGGCGGGCGGCGCGCCGGCCACCACGGACGGCAACGGCGGCTGACATGGGGCGGGGCTGGTTGCCGCAGGACCGGGCCGAGCGGATCGGCCTGATCGTTTCGGGGGTGGGGCACCTGGCCCTGATCCTCTGGGCGCTGCTGGGCGGCATCTTCTTTGCGCCGGACCCGACCCCGCCGGTGACGATGACCAACGTGTCGCTGATGTCGTCGGACCAGTTCGCCGCGCTTCAGGCCAAGGCCCCGACCGCGCCGAAGGAAAGCCCGGCCCAGCCCTCCGCCCCGAAGGCCAGCACCAAGCCGCCGGCCAAGCCGCAGAAGAAGCCCGAACCGAAGCCGCCAGAGCCGCCAGAGCCGCCCGCGCCCCAGCCCGAGCCGCAGCCCCAGCCCGACGCCGCCCCCGACGCGCCGGACCAGCCGCCGGTCGACGCCCAGGCGGCCGATACGCCGCCGACCCCGACCCCGGCGCCTTCGCCGGATCAACTGGTTCCGGTCGAGCCGACCGACAATCCCCAGGCCAAGCCGAAATCCTCGACCAAGGTCGCGCCGACGCCGACCGAAACGCCTTCGCCCGACGCGCAGGTGGCCGACACCGTGACCCAGCAGACCACCGACCAGCCTTCGGACCAGAAGCCCAAGAACCAGCCCACCAAGGCGACCGCGCCGGCCGACGCCGGGCAGGTGCTGGAGACCGAGGCCAACAAGGCCGACAAGACCATCGGCGGCGCGCCGCCCACCTCGGCCGTACCGAAGCCGCGCCCGAAGAAGGCGCTGGCTCCGGCGGTCGAACCCGCCCCGGCTGACCAGACCCAGACCGCCAGCGCCGATACGGTCGACACGGCCACCGCCGATGCCGTCGACAGTGCCTTGGCCGACGCGCTGTCGGGTGCGGCCAGCGACACGCCGTCGCCCGGCACCGGCACAGCGGCCAGCGGCCCGCCGCTGACCAGCGGCGAAAAGGATGCGATGATCGTCGCGGTCAAGGATTGCTGGAACGTCGGATCGCTGTCGACCGACGCGCTGCACACCATCGTCACCATCGGCTTCAGCATGAGCCAGGACGGCAAGCCTGACGCGGGCTCGATCCACATGGTCGGCGCCGAGGGCGGCAGCGACGCCTCGGCCCAACAGGCGTTCGAGGCCGGCCGCCGTGCGATCCTGCGCTGCCAGCACGACGGCTATCCGCTGCCGGCCGACAAGTATGACCGCTGGAAAGAGATCGAAATCCGCTTCGATCCTTCCAACATGGCGCTGCGCTGATGGGCGTGGACGGAATTTTCCCCTGTTGCCGCGCGGGCATTCGTGGCAGGGGGCAGGCAACGGCCGGGGGCCGACGGGATGAGGGGCGAAAGCAGATGAAAGACAAGTTGGGCGGTCCGGTTTTCGCGCTGATGCTGGCCGGGCTGGCGGCGATGACGGGGGGCGCGGCGCGGGCCGACGTCCTGCACCTGGACATCACCCAGGGCGTGATCGAACCGATGCCCTTCGCCGCGCCGACCTTCCTGGCCGAAAGCGGCAATGCCGGCGAGATTGCCCAGGCGATCACCCAGGTGGTGGTGTCGGACCTGCAGGGCACCGGGCTTTTCGCGCAGATCCCGTCCTCGGCCTATATCAGCCAGGTGTCGAGCTTCGACGCGCCGGTGGCCTTCGCCGACTGGAAGGCGATCAACGCCCAGGCGCTGATCACCGGCGCGGTCAGCGACCAGGGCGGGCGGATCAACGTCAAGTTCCGCCTCTATGACGTGTTTTCCGATGCGCCCTTGGGCGACGGCCTGCAGTTCGCCGGCGGCGAGGGCGACTGGCGGCGGATCGCCCACAAGGTCGCCGACCAGATCTATAGCCGGATCACCGGCGAAGGCCCCTATTTCGACAGCCGCGTGGTGTTCGTTTCGGAAAGCGGGCCGAAGAACGCCCGCCTGAAGCAACTGGCGATCATGGACTATGACGGGGCGAACGTCGGCGTCCTGACCGACGCCTCGACCATCGTGCTCGCGCCGCGGTTTTCGCAGCAGGGCGACAAGATCCTTTTTACCTCGTTCGAGACGGGGTTCCCCCGGATCAAGGAAATGGACCTGCGCAGCGGCGCGTCGAAGGCGCTGGCCGACCTGCAGGGTAACATGACCTTCGCCCCCCGCTTTTCGCCCGACGGCGACACGGTGGCCTTTTCGCTGGAACAGAACGGCAATACCGACCTCTATTCGATGAGCCTGTCGTCCGGGCAGGTGCGCCAGCTGACCGACGCGCCCTCGATCGAGACCGCGCCCAGCTTTTCGCCGGACGGCAGCCAGATCGCCTTTGAAAGCGACCGCTCGGGCACCCAGCAGATCTATGTGATGCCGGCCAGCGGCGGCGAGGGGACGCGGATTTCGTCGGGCGACGGGCGCTATTCCACCCCGGTCTGGTCGCCGCGCGGCGATCTGGTGGCCTTCACCAAGCAGAACGGCGGGCGGTTCTATATCGGCGTGATGCGCATTGACGGCAGCGAGGAGCGGCTTCTGACCAGTTCCTACCTGGACGAAGGCCCGACATGGTCGCCGAACGGCCGCGTCATCATGTTCACCCGCGAAAGCCCCGGCGCGGCGGGGACGGCGCAGCTGTTTTCCGTCGACATCTCTGGTCGGGCGCTGCATGCGGTGCCCACCAAGGGCGCGGCCTCGGACCCGGCCTGGTCGCCGCTTCTGCGCTGAGCGGGCGGTTTGCAAGGGCGGGCAGGAATGCTATGCTGACAACAATATCGAGCCAAAAACGAAAAGGCGGTCACAAGATGCAGAAGATTTCGACGATTTTCCTGTTGGTCGGCGCGCTGGCGCTGGCGGCCTGTAACAATCCCAACCGCTATGGCAACGGCGCCGGCGGGGCGGGTGGCGCCGGCGGCGCGGGCGGTATCGGCGCAGGCGCGCTGGGCGATCCGTCAAACCCCAACAGCCCGGCCTATTTCGCCCAGACCATCGGCGACACGGTGCATTTCGTCGTCGACCAGTCGACGCTGACGCCCGAGGCGCAGGCGACGCTGACCCAGCAGGCGACCTGGCTGAACCAGCATCCGACCTATACCGCCATCGTCGAAGGTCATGCCGACGAACAGGGCACCCGCGAATACAACCTTGCCCTCGGCGCGCGCCGCGCGAGTTCCGTCCAGCAGTTCCTGGTCGCGCAGGGCGTATCGGCGGCGCGGCTCAAGACCGTGTCCTACGGCAAGGAACGGCCGATCGCGCTCTGCTCCGAGGAAAGCTGCTTTGCCCAGAACCGCCGGGCGGTGACGGTGCTGTCGGCCGGCGCCGGTTCGTAAGGCGGGGAACGCGATGATCCGGTCTTTCGCAAGGGTCCTGGCACTGGCGGCGGCGCTGTCCGCCGCCGGCGTCGCCTGGGGCGCCGACAAGACGCAGACCCTGGCCGACATCCGCAAGGAGGTCGACCAGCTGGCGGCCCAGCTTCAGTCGCTGAAGTCGGAACTGGTGTCGGGCGGCGCGCAGGCCATGCAGGCGGCGGGCGGGACCTCGGCGCTGGACCGGATGAACGCGATGGAGGCGGAGCTTGCCCGCCTGACATCGGATACCGAAAAGCTGCAGATCCGCGTCGAAAAGGTGGTCGCGGACGGGACGAACCGGGTCGGCGACCTGGAATTCCGCCTGTGCGAACTGGAAAAGGGCTGCGATACGTCGAAACTGCCGGACACGCCGACGCTGGGCGGCGGGGCGGGCGGAGCCGCTGCGGCCGCTACCGGAACCGCGACGGCCGGCACTTCGGCCTCGGGTGGCACGGCGACGGCGCCGGCGGCGCCCAAGGTCGAGCTGGCGATGAACGAACAGTCGGATTTCGACCGGGCCAAGGCGCTGATGGACCAGGGCGATTTCGCCGGGGCGGCGACCCAGTTTGCCACCTTCGCGCAGAACTATCCCGGCGGGCCGCTGACCGGCGACGCGCAATTCTACCAGGGCGAAGCGCTGAGCAAGACCGGCGATACGGCGGGCGCGGCGCGGGCCTATCTGGGCGCCTTTTCCGGGGCGCCGCAGGGGCCGCGGGCGCCGACCGCGCTGTTGCGGCTCGGGGCGGCGCTGGGGCTTTTGGGCCAGACCCAGGACGCCTGCGTGACGCTGAACGAGGTGCCGTCGCGCTTTCCGCAGGCGCCCGAGGCGGCGGAAGCCAAGTCGACGATGCAGAAGCTCGGGTGCCAGTGACGGCGACCGGACCCGGCGAACCGGAACAGGCGGTCAGGTCCGCCTTTGCGCCCAGCCCCCCTGCGCGGCTGGGCGTTGCCGTTTCGGGGGGCAGCGATTCGCTGGCGTTGCTGCTGCTGCTGGCCGGATGGGCGGGGCAGGGTGGGCCGGAGATTCTGGCGGTGACGGTCGATCATGGGCTGAGGCCCGAGGCTGCGGCCGAGGCGGCGATGGTGGCCGGGCGCTGCGCGGCGCTGGGAATCGCCCATACGGTTTTGCGCTGGCAGGGCTGGGACGGGCGGGGCAATCTGCCGGCGGCGGCGCGGGCGGCGCGCTATCGGCTGATCGCCGCCTGGGCGCGGGACCGGGGGGTTGGGCAGGTGGCGCTGGGTCACACCGCCGACGACCAGGCCGAAACGGTGCTGATGCGGCTGGCGCGCGGTTCGGGCGTCGACGGGCTGTCGGGGATGGAGACGTGCCGCGACAGTCAGGGCATCAACTGGGTGCGTCCGCTTCTGGGCCAGACCCGTCAGGCGCTGCGCGACTGGCTGACGGCGCGCGGCGAAAGCTGGGTGGACGACCCCACCAACGACGACCCGGCGTATGACCGGGTCAGGGCGCGTCAGGCGTTGCGGGCGCTGGCGGGGCTGGGGATCGAGCGCGAGGGGCTGATCGCCACCGCCGAACGTATGCGGCGGGCGCGGGCGGTGCTGGATCAGGCCGCCGCCGACCTGGCCGGCCGCGCGGCGCGGATCGAGGCCGGCGACGTCATCCTGGACCGGGCGACCTTTGCGGCAGCGGCCGAGGAAACAAGACACAGGCTTTTTGCCCGTGCGCTGAACTGGGTCAGCGGCGCCGACTACCGGCCGCGCTTCGCGGCGCTGGAGGCCGGGCTTGAACGCGCCGAGGCCGGCAAGCGGGTGACGCTGCATGGCTGCCTGGTGATGCCGCGCGCCGCCACCTTGCGCGTGACCCGCGAACCCGCCGCGGTCGCCGGGACCGTCGCGCCCGCCGGCGCGCTCTGGGACGGGCGTTGGCGGCTGGAAGGGCCGGCCGCGACAGACGCGGAAATCCGGGCACTGGGCGAGGCGGGGCTGGCGCAGTGCCCCGACTGGCGCGCGACCGGCCTGCCGCGCCCGACGCTTCTTTCGTCGCCGGCGCTGTGGCGCAGCGGGCAATTGCTGGCCGCCCCCGTGGCCGGGATGGGCAACGGATGGGTGGCAATTCTCACCCGCAGGCCCGAGGAATTCGTCTTGTCGCTATTCGTGCATTGAACCCGCCCCGCCAATCTCTATTTTAACAACAAAGATCGCGCCCATCGCGGCGCGGTCAGAATTCTCATGGAGGTTCCCCCCTTGGGCAACGCAAGAAACATCGCCTTCTGGGTCGTGCTGCTTCTGTTGATCCTGGCGCTGTTCAACCTGTTCAGCGGCAACCAGGCCACATTCAACGCGCGCACGCTCAGCTACTCCGACTTCATCCACAAGGTTGATGGCGGCGAGGTCAAGAGTGTCGACATGGATGGCGAACAGCTGATCGTCCACACCGCCGACGGCGGGCAATGGGTGACGATCAAGCCGTCGGGCGAGGAGCTGAACAACAACCTCGTCAACCAGCTGATCGCCAAGAACGTCGACGTGAAGGCCGAAAAGCAGGCGCAGTCGAGCATCTTTTCGCTGCTGTCGGTCTGGCTGCCATTCATCGTGCTGATCGGCGTCTGGGTGTTCTTCATGAACCGGATGCAGGGCGGCGGCAAAGGCGGCGCGATGGGCTTCGGCAAGTCGCGCGCCAAGCTTCTGACCGAAAAGCAGGGGCGCGTGACCTTTGACGACGTGGCCGGCATCGACGAGGCCAAGGAAGAGCTTGAGGAAATCGTCGAGTTCCTGCGCAATCCGCAGAAATTCTCGCGCCTGGGCGGCAAGATCCCGAAGGGCGCGCTGCTGGTCGGCCCACCCGGCACCGGCAAGACGCTGCTCGCCCGCGCGATTGCGGGTGAGGCGGGCGTGCCGTTCTTCACCATCTCGGGTTCGGACTTTGTCGAAATGTTCGTGGGCGTCGGCGCATCCCGTGTGCGTGACATGTTCGAACAGGCCAAGAAGAACGCCCCCTGCATTGTCTTCATCGACGAGATCGACGCCGTGGGCCGGTCGCGCGGCGTGGGCTTCGGCGGCGGCAACGACGAACGTGAACAGACGCTGAACCAGCTCCTGGTCGAGATGGACGGGTTCGAGGCCAACGAAGGCATCATCATCGTCGCCGCCACCAACCGGCGCGACGTGCTCGACCCGGCGCTCCTGCGCCCCGGTCGCTTCGATCGCCAGATCCATGTGCCGAACCCCGACATCAAGGGCCGCGAAAAGATCCTGTCGGTCCATGCCCGCAAGGTGCCGCTGGGTCCCGACGTCGACCTGCGGCTGATCGCCCGTGGCAGCCCCGGCTTTTCGGGCGCGGATCTCGCCAACCTGGTGAACGAGGCGGCGCTGATGGCCGCGCGCGTCGGCCGGCGGTTCGTGACGATGGACGATTTCGAGAATGCCAAGGACAAGGTGATGATGGGGGTCGAACGGCGCAGCATGGTGCTGACCCCCGAGCAGAAGGAAATGACCGCCTATCACGAGGCCGGCCATGCCATCGTCGGCATGGCGCTGCCGAAGTGCGATCCGGTTTACAAGGCGACGATCATCCCGCGCGGCGCGGCGCTTGGCATGGTGGTCAGCCTGCCGGAAATGGACCGGCTGAACTATCACAAGGACGAGGCCAAGGAAAAGATCGCGATGACCATGGCCGGCAAGGCCGCCGAGATCATCAAGTTCGGCGACGAGCGGGTGTCGAACGGCCCGGCCGGCGACATCCAGCAGGCCAGCCAGATCGCCCGGGCGATGGTGATGCGCTGGGGCATGTCCGACAAGGTCGGCAACATCGACTATGCCGAGGCGCACGAAGGCTATCAGGGCAACACCGGCGGCTTCTCGGTATCGGCCAAGACCAAGGAACTGATCGAGGTCGAAGTGAAGCGCCTGATCGAGGAAGGCTATGACGTGGCCCGCAAGATCCTTCTGGACAAGAAGGACGAGTTCGAGCGTCTGGCCCAGGGGCTTCTGGAATATGAAACCCTGACCGGCGACGATATCCGCAAGGTGGTGGCCGGCGGCTCGCTCGACGGCGGCGATGCCGGCAATGCCGGGCCCGCCGATCCGGTGGTGTCCTCGGCCGTGCCGCGCACCGGCAAGCCGCGCGCGCCCAAGGCGGGGCTGGAGCCCGAACCTTCGGCCTGACCGACGGACCGGGACTTGCATTTCACGGGCGGCGGGGCGACCTTGCCGCCCGTATTCTTGCTGAAGGCCCGACGATGCCCGCGCTGATCCCGACTGACCATTACGGCACCATCACCTGGCTCGGCACGGTGCCCGACCGCGCCACCGGGCTTGCCTCGGTGCCGCGCGACCGGCTGGCGGCCAGCTTCGCCGGGCCGGCGGGCGAGGCGCATGGCGGCCTGACCCGGCCATCCGACAGCCGGGTGCTGGCGCAATATCCGCGCGATACCGAAATCCGCAACACCCGCCAGTTCTCGATCCTGTCGGCCGAGGAACTGGCGCTGATCGCCCGCGACATGGGGCTGGCGCGGCTCGACCCGGCGCTGGTCGGCGCGACGATGGTGATCGAGGGGATCGGCGACTTCTCGCACCTGCCACCGTCGTCGCGGCTGCAGGGCGAAGGTGGGGCCACGCTGGTCGTCGACATGCAGAACCGGCCCTGCACGCTGCCCGGCCCGGTGATCGAGGCCGCGCATCCGGGCTTCGGCAAGGCGTTCAAGCCCGCCGCCGCCGGCCGGCGCGGGGTGACGGCCTGGGTCGAACGCGAAGGCACTCTGCGGCTTGGCGAGCGGGTCCGGCTGCATGTCCCCGACCAGCGCGCCTGGGCTTTCCAGCCGGCCGTGCCGGGCTGAAGCCACCGCCGTCGCCCCGCGGGTTTCCGATGCGAAACCGCACCTGCCGATTCCGTCACCGAACTGGTCGGAATTCAGCTGTATCCGACGGCATGCGACAGCTAGAAGCATCGGCAACGTGCGCCGCGGACTAAGCCGCGGCCACCCGCCACAGGAGCATCGGATGGCCTTCAAGACGGACATAGAGATAGCGCGGGAAGCGGCGAAGCGGCCGATTCTGGAGATTGGGGGGAAGCTTGGGATCGGTGCGGAGCATCTGCTGCCCTATGGCCATGACAAGGCGAAGGTGAGCCAGGCGTTCATCAAGTCTCTGTCGGGTCGCAAGGACGGCAAGCTGATCCTGGTGACGGCGATCAACCCGACGCCGGCGGGCGAGGGCAAGACGACGACGACGGTGGGTCTTGGCGACGGTCTGAACCGGATCGGCAAGAAGGCGGTGATCTGCATCCGCGAGGCCTCGCTCGGCCCGAACTTCGGGATGAAGGGGGGGGCTGCCGGCGGCGGCTATGCGCAGGTGGTGCCGATGGAGGAGATGAACCTCCATTTCACCGGGGATTTCCACGCGATCACCTCGGCGCACAACCTGCTGTCGGCGATGATCGACAACCACATCTACTGGGGCAACGAGCTGGACATCGACGCGCGGCGGATCTCGTGGCGCCGGGTGATGGACATGAACGACCGGGCGCTCCGCGACATCGTGGTGAACCTCGGCGGCGTGGCGAACGGCTTCCCGCGCCAGACCGGGTTCGACATCACGGTGGCCTCGGAAGTGATGGCGATCCTGTGCCTGTCGAATGACCTGGAGGACCTGCAGAAGCGGCTGGGCGACATCGTCGTCGGCTATACCCGGGCGAAGAAGCCGGTCTATTGCCGCGACATCAAGGCCGACGGGGCGATGACGGTGCTCTTGAAGGATGCGATGCAGCCGAACCTGGTGCAGACGCTGGAGAACAACCCGGCCTTCGTGCATGGCGGCCCGTTCGCCAACATCGCCCATGGCTGCAACTCGGTCATCGCGACCAAGACCGCGCTGAAGCTCGGCGAGTATGTGGTGACGGAAGCCGGCTTCGGCGCCGACCTGGGGGCCGAGAAGTTCTTCGACATCAAGTGCCGCAAGGCCGGGCTGAAGCCCTCGGCGGCGGTGATCGTGGCGACGGTGCGGGCGATGAAGATGAACGGCGGGGTGGCCAAGGCCGACCTCGGCGCCGAGAATGTGGAAGCCGTGAAGAAGGGCTGCCCGAACCTCGGCCGCCACATCGCCAACGTCAAGTCGTTCGGGGTGCCGGTGGTGGTGGCGATCAACCACTTCTACTCGGACACCGACGCCGAGGTGGCGGCGGTGAAGGCCTATGTCGCCGAGCAGGGGGCCGAGGCGATCCTGTGCAAGCACTGGGCCAACGGCTCGGCCGGGATCGAGGACCTGGCCAGGAAGGTGGTCGACCTGGCCGAGGGCGGCAGCGCCAACTTCGCGCCCTTGTATCCCGACGAGATGGGGCTGTTCCAGAAGGTCGAGACCATCGCCAAGCGGATCTACCATGCCGACGAGGTGATCGCCGACAAGTCGATCCGCGACCAGCTGAAGGCCTGGGAGGCGGCGGGCTACGGCCATCTGCCGGTGTGCATGGCCAAGACCCAGTACAGCTTCACCACCGACCCGAACGTGCGGGGCGCGCCGGTCGGCCATTCGGTGCCGGTCCGCGAGGTGCGGCTGTCGGCGGGGGCGGGGTTCATCGTGGTGATCTGCGGCGAGATCATGACCATGCCGGGCCTGCCGAAGGTGCCGTCGGCCGAGGTGATCCGGCTCAACGACCAGGGCCAGGTCGAGGGGCTGTTCTGAGGCGTCCCTCATGACCGAAGCCGGGGGGCTGCAGGCCCCGCCGACATGACAGGAAGCCGGGGGGCTGCAGGCCCCCCGGACCCCCTCTGGAGTATTTGGCCAAGGGAAAGGCCGGGGAAGGGCGATCCGGGTTTTCTTTCGCCGCCGACCGGCCTAGGAAGCGGGCGGGCTCTTGGAGGCGGGAAGATGCGGAACCCGGAGGATTGCGCGACGATGGCCGAGGTC
Organism: Paracoccaceae bacterium; assembly: GCA_046348855.1. GTDB lineage: Bacteria > Pseudomonadota > Alphaproteobacteria > Rhodobacterales > Rhodobacteraceae > TMP-24. The sequence continues at coordinate 85,167 of JAXMDK010000004.1, forward strand.
AGGGCCGAGATCGACCGGATCGACGCCGAACTGGTGGCGCTCCTGGCCGGGCGGGCGGGCTACATCGACCGGGCGGCGGCGCTGAAGGCCGCCTCCGGCCTGCCGGCGCGGATCGGCTGGCGGGTCGAGGAGGTGGTGGCCAACGTGCGCGCCGAAGCGGCGGCCCGCGGCCTGGCGCCGGAACTGGCGGAGATGGTGTGGCGGCGGCTGATCGACTGGTCGATCGCCCGCGAGGAACAGACATTGGGCAAGGAGCGGGACGAATGACGACGGCAGCGGCGGAAGCGAAGGGAAGCCCGGCAATGGCACAGGTGATCGACGGCAAGGCCTTTGCGGCCAAGGTCAGGGGCCAGGTGGCCGCCGAGGTGGCGCGGCTCAGGGCCGAACACGGGATCGTGCCGGGGCTGGCGGTGGTGCTGGTCGGCGCCGACCCGGCGAGCCAGGTCTATGTCGGCTCGAAGGGCAAGGCGACCGTCGAGGTCGGGATGAACAGCTACGAGCACAAGCTGCCGGCCGACACATCGGAGGCCGATCTGCTGGCGCTGATCGGGCGGCTGAACCGCGACCCCAAGGTCAACGGCATCCTGGTGCAGCTGCCGCTGCCGGCGCATCTCGACAGCGACCTGGTCATCAACGCCATCGACCCGGCCAAGGATGTCGACGGGTTCCACATCTCCAACGTCGGGCTTCTGGGCACCGGGCAGAAGTCGATGGTGCCCTGCACGCCGCTCGGCTGCCTGATGCTGCTCAGGGACCATCTGGGCCCCCTCGCCGGGCTGAGCGCGGTGGTGGTCGGCCGCTCGAACATCGTCGGCAAGCCGATGGCGCAGCTCCTGCTCGGCGACAGCTGCACCGTCACCATCGCCCATTCGAAGACCAAGGACCTGCCCGCGGTCTGCCGCCAGGCCGACATCCTGGTGGCCGCCGTCGGAAGGCCCGAGATGGTCAAGGGCGACTGGATCCGGCCCGGCGCCACCGTCATCGACGTCGGCATCAACCGCATCGAGCGCGACGGCAAGACCCGCCTGGTCGGCGATGTCGATTACGACAGCGCCGCCAGGGTCGCCGGCGCCATCACCCCGGTCCCCGGCGGCGTCGGCCCGATGACCATCGCCTGCCTGCTGGCCAACACCCTCACCGCCACCGCCCGCGCCCACAACCTCCCCGAACCCAAGGGCCTCACCGCCTAGAAAGGCACCGCAAGAAGCGGGCGGCCCGTCAGGATCGCCAGTGCCTGCGGTCCGAAGAGACTGCGCAGGGCCGGCGTCCCGGCGGGCATCCCGCCGGTATAGGTGCCGTAGGCCGGCAGGATCAGCCGGTTGCCGTCGGTCAGGAAGGCCGGCCGCGCCTGCCCTGCCAGCCGGATCTTCGGGTGATAGTGCCCCGAGACCTCGCCCGTCGCGTCCGGCCGGGCGATGTGGCGGAAGGTCAGGGGGGCGATCGCCAGTTCGTCCCGATGGTCGCCGTCCAGCGCCAGAGGGCTGGGGTCGTGGTTGCCGGCGATCCAGGTCCAGCGCCGCCCCGCCATCATCCGGGCGAGCCACCGCCGGTGGTCTTCGCCAAGATCGGCGGCGGCCCGGTCGTCGAACGTGTCACCCAGGCAGACGACCCGGCGCGCCCCGGTTCCGGCCAGATCGGCCTCGAGCCGCGCGAGCGTATCGCCAACCTCGTAGGGCGGCAGCAGCGTGCCACCCAGCCGCGCGATCCGTTCGGAACGGCCGAGATGCAGGTCGGAAAGCACCAGCAGCCCTTCCCGTTCCCAGTAAAGCGCGCCCGAGGCCAGAGCCGACAGCTTTGCGCCGGCAAGGTCGAACCTGTAGGCCTCCATCCTCTCCCCTTTTCACTTTGGCTCAAATATCCGCGGGGCGTGGCCCGATGCAATCGGGCCTTCGGGGGCCGTCAGCCCCCCGCCTCCGGTCCCGCCGCGAGCCCGGCCAGCCCGGCCTCGGCCATCAGCCGCGCAGCCTCGCTCGCCATCAGCCGGTCGCGCGCAGCACCGTGGACCGGCACCTTGCCGACCTCCAGGAACAGGGGCGCGGCGAAGGGGGTGACATGTGGCAGGCGCAGCAGGTCGATCCGCCCGCCGATCCCGGCCAGAAGCGCCTCGATCCGGCCGAAGTCGACCAGCCCGCGCAGGGCTTCCTCGCGCGTGACCTCCAGCATCAGGTGGCCCGGGTCATGGCGGCGCAGCGTGTCGTAAAGTATGTCGGTCGAAAAGGTCGCCTGGCGGCCGGACTTGCGCAGGCCGGGATGGTTGCGTTCGGTCAGGCCGGCGACCAGCGCCACGTTGCGGAAGGTGCGCTTCATCACCGCGTTGCCGGCAAGCCAGGTTTCAAGTCCGGCGCGGAGGCGGGCGGGATCGAGCAGCGGCCGGGCGTCGGTTACCGGATCGAGGCCCCAGATCAGCGTCGCATAATCGCTGGCGACGAAGCCCAAGGGATGCAGGCCTTCTTCCTCCATCCGCTTGGTCAGGAGAAGCCCGAGCGTCTGCTGGGCATTGCGGCCGGCAAAGCCGTAAAGGCACAGTGCCTCGCGCCCCGGCCCGAGGTGATCGGCGGGAAAGCTTTCGATCAGCAGCCGGCCGGCTTCGGGCAGGCGCGACTGGTCGCGCTGCAGCGCCAGCCAGTCGGCGGTATGGGCGGGCAGGCCGGGCCAGCTTCCCTGGCCGAAGATCGCCAGCATCCGCGCGCAAAGTTCGGTCGAGGTCGAGAATTTGGTGCCGGAAAAGACCGCGACGCGCGGCGGGCGGCCGGGGGCGCGGCTGACCTCGACCGTCAACTCGCGCAGGGATTCGTAGCGCACCACCTCGCCGCCGATCAGGAAGGTGTCGCCGGGGCTGAGCGTGGCGGCGAAATCCTCCTCGACCTCGCCGAGCGCGGTGCCGGCCATCCGCCCCGCCAGCCGGACCTTCAGCGTTTCGCTGGCGGTGATCGTGCCGATGTTCATGCGCACGGCCTGGGCGGTGCGCGGGTCACGCAGTTGCCAGAGCCCGTTGCGCATGACCAGCCGCTGCCATTTGTCATAGGCCTTCAACGCATAGCCGCCGGTGGCGCAGAAATCGAGGCAGGCGTCGAAGTCGGCGCGGGCGAGGCGCGCATAGGGGCCGGCGCCGCGCACTTCGGCATAAAGGGCGTCGGCGTCGAAGGGGCCGGAACAGGCGGCGATCAGTATCTGCTGGCAGAGAACGTCGCGCGGGCCGGGGCCGCGCGGGGCGCCGTCCAGATCATGGGCGCGGACCGCCTGCAGCGCGGCCTGGCATTCGACCACTTCCCAGCGGTTGGCCGGCACGATCAGGGCCTTCGAGGGGGCGTTGTAGCGGTGATTGGCGCGGCCGATGCGCTGGACCAGCCGCTTGACGTTCTTGGGCGCGCCCACCTGGATGACCAGATCGACATCGCCCCAGTCGATGCCAAGGTCGAGCGAGCCGGTGCAGACGATGGCGCGCAGTTCGCCCGCGACCATCGCCGCCTCGACCTTCTGGCGGGCCTCGCGCGCCAGCGAACCGTGGTGGATGGCGATCGGCAGGCTTTCGTCGTTGGCCAGCCACAGGTCGCGAAAGAAGATCTCCGCCTGGGCGCGGGTGTTGTGGAAGATCAGCGTGGTGCGGTGGCGACGCACTTCCTGCAGGATCGCCGGAATGGCATGGCGTCCGCCGCCGCCCGACCAGGGCGGGGGGGCGTCGGTTTCCAGCATGGCGATGTCGGGGTCGGGGCCGGGGTCGGCCACGAGGACCGGGCAGGGCGCGGGGTGGGGGGCGAGGAAGCGGGCGATGGCGGCCGGGTCTTCGACCGTTGCCGACAGGCCCACCCGGCGCAGGCCGGGGCAGAGCGACTGGAGCCGTGCCAGGCACAGCATCAGCTGGTCGCCGCGCTTCGATTCGGCCAGCGCGTGGATTTCGTCGACGATCACCCGGCTGAGCCCGGCAAAGATATGCGGCGCGTCGGGGTAGGACAGCAGCAGCGCCAGGCTTTCGGGGGTGGTCAGCAGGATGTGGGGCGGGTCGGCGCGCTGGCGCAGCCGGCGGGTGTGGGAGGTGTCGCCGGTGCGGTCCTCGACCCGGATCGGCAGGGCCATGTCGGCGACTGGCCGGCCAAGGTTGCGGCGGATGTCGGCGGCCAGCGCCTTCAGGGGCGAGATATAGAGCGTGTGCAGCCCCTTGTGGTGGCCCTCGGCCAGTTCGACCAGCGTCGGCAGGAACCCTGCCAGCGTCTTGCCGCCGCCGGTCGGCGCGATCAGCAGCCGGGCGGGGTCGGCCGCATGCGCCAAGAGGTCGGCCTGGTGGGGGTGCAGGTCCCAGCCGCGGGTGGCGAACCAGCGGGCGAAGGTCGGGGGCAGGTCGGTCATGGCGCGAGCCTATCCCATCGCGGCCGGCGGGCAACCCCGGTGGCACGGCGACGACTTCGGCCCACCCGTGCCGCCGCGTCACCCCGCCCGGTTTTCTGCATTGCGGCAAAACAGGGCTTGCCGGAAACCGCCGATCCGTGTTCCTTGGCGCAAGAAAGTTGCGAGGCCATCCGATGAATCAGCCCAAGCCCGAGGTTCCGCGCCCCTTCCGGTCGGTCCTCTATATTCCCGGCGCCAACCAGCGTGCCCTGGAAAAGGCCGCGAGCCTGGCCTGCGACGCGATCATCTTCGATCTGGAGGATGCGGTGGCGCCCGAGGAAAAGCCCCGCGCCCGGGCGCTGGTAGCCGACATGCTGCGCACCGGCGACTATGGCAACCGGGCGCGGATCGTGCGGATCAACGCGCTGGACACCGCCTGGGGCCGTGACGATTGCCTGGCCTTCGCCGAAACCCGGCCCGACGCGATCCTGATCCCCAAGGTGTCGCGCCCCGCGCACGTCGAGGCGGTGGCGGTTCTGGTGCCGGACCTGCCCCTGTGGGCGATGATGGAAACCGCCGTCGTCGCCTGGCACGCCGCCGACATCGCCGCCCATCCGCGCATCGAAGGATTCGTCGTCGGCACCAACGACCTGGCCAAGGACATCGGCGCCCGCTTCCGCCCCGACCGCGAGCCGCTGCTGACCGCGATTTCCCTGTGCCTGCTGGCCGGCAAGGCCTATGGCCGCATCGTCGTCGACGGGGTCTACAACGCCTTCAAGGATGAGGAGGGGCTGAGGGCCGAATGCAACCAGGGCCGCGACATGGGCTTTGACGGCAAGACCCTGATCCACCCGGCGCAGATCGCCATTGCCAACGAGGTCTTCGCCCCGTCGGCGGCCGAAGTCGATCTGGCCCGCCGCCAGATCGAAGCCTATGCCGGGGCCGAGCGCGCCGGCAAGGGGGTGGCGGTGGTCGACGGCAAGATCGTCGAAAAGCTGCATGTGGTCGCCGCCGAACGCATCCTGTCGCGCGCCGAGGCCATTGCGGCCAGCGCCGGATGACAGCAATGTCGCGGCGCTGCAACCGGAGGTTCACATGACGCTACTGATCCTTGGCATCCTGCTCTGGTATGCCTCGCACCTGCTGAAACGTCTGGCGCCGGGCGCGCGCGCTGCGCTTGGCGATCAGGGCGGCAAGATGGTGGTCAGCCTGCTGAGCCTTGCGGCCATCGTGCTGATGGTTGCTGGCTTTCGCCATGCCGACCTGGTGCAGATCTGGTCGCCGCCGGCCTTCCTGCGCCATCTCAACAACCTGCTGATGCTGGTGGCGCTTTATCTCGTCACCCTGGGGTTCGTTCCGGGGGCCGTGCGCCCGCGCCTGCGTCATCCGATGCTGGGCGCGGTCAAGACCTGGGCCTTCGCCCATCTTCTGGTCAACGGCGATCTGGCCGGGATGGTGCTGTTCGGGTCGATGCTGGCTTGGGCAGTGGTCGACCTGATCCTCATCAACCGGCAGGAACCGGACTGGCGGCGACCGGCGCCGGGGCCGGTGCGCAACGACCTGATCCATGTCGTGCTGACGCTGGTGCTGTTCGTGGCGGTCGGCCATGTGCATGGCTGGCTCGGCCGCTGGCCGTTCGGCTGAGGGCAGGGCGATGAAGCTTTACCGTTTCCTGTCGGACGACGACACCGCCGCCTTCTGCCACAAGGTGACGGCGGCCCTGAACCGGGGCTGGGCGCTGCATGGCGGGCCGACCTACGGCTTTGATGCCGCGCGCGGGGTGATGCGCTGTGGGCAGGCGGTGGTGAAGGACGTGCCCGGCGACTACGGGCCGGAAACCCAACTGGGAGAGATGTGATGAAGACCAACCCCGGCCGGTTCTTCGAGGATTACCGCATGGGCGAGGTGATCGTCCACGCGGTGCCGCGCACCCTGTCGGGGGGCGAAAGGGCGCTTTACCACGCGCTTTATCCCGCACGGGGGGCGCTTTATTCGTCGGACGAATTCGCGCGGGCCTGCGGGCTGCCCGCCGCACCCCTGGACGATCTGATCGCCTTCCACACGGTCTTCGGCAAGACGGTCCCCGACATCTCGCTGAACGCCATCGCCAACCTCGGCTATGCCGAGGGCCGCTGGCTGATGCCGGTCTGGCCGGGCGACACGCTCCGGTCGGAATCGACGGTGATCGGGCTGAAGGAAAATTCGAACGGCGCGTCCGGGGTGGTCTGGGTCAGGACCCGCGGGCTGAACCAGCGCGGCGAGGCGGTGCTGGAATATGTGCGCTGGGTGATGGTGCGCAAGCGCGACCGCGCCGCGCCCGCGCCCACGCCGCAGGTGCCCACGCTGGCGGCGGCTGTCGACCCCGGCGCGCTGGTGGTGCCTGCCGGGCTGGATTTCCGCCGCTATGACTTTACCCTGGCGGGCGAGGCTCACCGCTGGGCCGACTATGCGGTCGGCGAACGGATCGACCATGTCGACGGGGTCACCGTCGAGGAAGCCGAGCACATGCTGGCGACGCGGCTGTGGCAGAACACCGCCAAGGTGCATTTCGACCGGACCCAGCGCGAGGATGGCAAGCGGCTGATCTATGGCGGGCATGTGATTTCGCTGGCCCGCACCCTGTCGTTCAACGGGCTGGCCAATGCGCAGATGATCGTCGCGCTGAACGGCGGTGCGCATGCGAACCCCTGTTTCGCCGGCGATACGGTCCGGGCCTGGTCCGAGGTGCTGGACAAGGCCGAAACCGCCGCGCCGGGGGTAGGGGCGCTGCGCCTGCGGCTGGTGGCGGTGCGCGACGGGGCAGCACCCTTTGCGCTGAAGGGTGCGGACGGGAAATATCTGCCCGAGGTCTTGCTCGACCTGGATTACTGGGCACTGGCGCCGCTTTGACCGGGGCGGGCCGGTGGCGTCAGGCCGGCGGCTCCTCAAATATGTGATCACGCAGAAAAATTCCGCGATCACATTCTGCATTTTTTCGGCCCTATCCGGCCGTTAAGTGAAAATCACCCCCTTGGGGTAGGTGACAGTGCGGCAGAATCGGCTATTGGGTTTGACAAGCGCCACCGTCTGTTGCCTACCAAGGCAAGCGAAGGAAAGGATCAAGCATGGCTGAACCGAACCGGATCGTCCGGCCGCTTTCCCCCCACCTGCAGATCTATCGGCCGCAACTGACCTCGATCACGTCGATCCTGACCCGGATCACCGGCAACGGCCTGATCGTCGGGACGATGCTGGTCGTCTGGTGGCTGTTCGCCATGACCCGCGGCGGGGCCTATTTCGCGCTGGTCGACGGCATCGTGCATTCCTGGCCGGGGCTCGTGGTGCTGACCCTGTCGCTGTGGGCGGTCTGGTATCACTATCTGGCCGGCCTGCGGCACCTGCTGTTCGACGCCGGGCGTGCGCTTGACGTGCCCACCGCCGAAAAGCTTGGCTGGGGCATCATCGTCGGATCGGTCGTCCTGACCGTCCTGACCTTTTTCGTGATCTGAGGGGGGCGGCAGATGCGTTACATCACCGACCGCAAGCGCGCCATCGGCAAGGGACCGGCCCACACCGGCACCGAACACCACTGGTACATGCAGGCGTCGGCCGTCGGGCTGGCCTTCCTGGTGCCGTGGTTCGTCTTCTGCATCGGCCGGGCGTTCACGCTGCCCTATGGCGACGCCTGGTATCTGCTGATGACGCCCTATGTGTCGATCCCCATGGGCCTGGCGATCTTCGTCGGCATGCGCCATTTCGCCAAGGGCGCGATCATGATGATCGAGGATTATACCCGCGGATCGACGCGCAAGGCGCTGGTCATCGCTGCCCTTTCGCTGTCCTACGCGATCACGGCGACAGGGCTTTATGCGCTGATCGTGATCACATTGAAGGCTTGACCATGACTGCCTATCCTTACGAGACGCATGAATATGACGTGGTGGTGGTCGGGGCCGGCGGGGCCGGCCTGCGCGCTACCCTCGGAATGGCCGAACAGGGCCTGCGCACCGCCTGCGTGACCAAGGTCTTCCCGACCCGGTCGCACACGGTCGCGGCCCAGGGCGGCATCGCCGCCAGCCTGTCGAACATGGGGCCGGACCACTGGCAATGGCACATGTACGACACCGTCAAAGGGTCGGACTGGCTGGGCGACACCGACGCGATGGAATATCTGGCGCGCGAGGCGCCGAAGGCGGTCTACGAGCTGGAACATTACGGCGTTCCGTTTAGCCGCACCGAGGACGGCAAGATCTATCAGCGCCCCTTCGGCGGCCACACCACCGAGTTCGGCGAAGGTCCCCCGGTCCAGCGCACCTGCGCCGCCGCCGACCGCACCGGCCACGCGATCCTGCACACGCTTTACGGGCAGTCGCTGAAGCAGAAGGCGGAGTTCTTCATCGAATACTTCGCCATCGACCTTGTCATCACCGATGGCGCCTGCACCGGCGTCGTCTGCTGGAAGCTGGACGATGGCACCATCCATGTCTTCAACGCCAAGATGGTGGTGCTGGCGACCGGCGGCTATGGCCGGGCCTTCTTAGCGCCACCGGCGCCCACACCTGCACCGGCGACGGCGGCGGCATGGTGGCGCGCGCGGGCCTGGCGCTCCAGGACATGGAGTTCGTGCAGTTCCACCCGACCGGCATCTACGGGGCAGGCTGCCTCATCACCGAAGGGGCGCGCGGCGAAGGCGGCTATCTGGTCAATTCGGAAGGCGAGCGGTTCATGGAACGCTATGCGCCGACCTACAAGGATCTCGCCTCGCGCGACGTGGTCAGCCGCTGCATGACCATCGAGATCCGCGAAGGCCGCGGCGTGGGTGAACACAAGGACCACATCCACCTTTACCTCAACCACCTGCCGCCCGAGACGCTGCACGAACGCCTGCCCGGCATTTCCGAAAGCGCCCGCATCTTCGCCGGCGTCGACGTGACCAAGGAACCGATCCCGGTCCTGCCGACGGTGCATTACAACATGGGCGGCATCCCGACGAACTACTGGGGCGAGGTGCTGAACCCGCTGCCCGGGAACCCCGACAATATCTTCCCCGGCCTGATGGCGGTGGGCGAGGCGGGTTGCGCCAGCGTCCACGGCGCCAATCGCCTCGGGTCGAACTCGCTGATCGACCTGGTGGTGTTCGGGCGGGCGGCGGCAATCCGCGCCGGGCAGGTGGTCAACCCCGCCAGCGCCGTTCCCGGCACCAACCGCGCCGAGGTCGACAAGGCGCTGGCGCGGTTCGATGGGCTGCGCAACGCCAGCGGCGCCATTCCCACCGCCGAACTGCGGCTGGAGATGCAGAAGACCATGCAGGCCGACGCCGCCGTCTTCCGCACCGACAAGACGCTCGCCGAAGGGGTGCAGAAGATGGGCAAGGTCGCGGCCAAGATCAGTGACCTGAAAGTCACCGACCGGTCGCTGATCTGGAACAGCGACCTGATGGAGACGCTGGAGTTGACCAACCTGATGCCGAACGCGCTGGCCACCATCGTTGCCGCCGAGGCGCGCAAGGAAAGCCGGGGCGCGCACGCCAGCGAGGATCATCCGAACCGTGACGACGTGAACTGGCGCAAGCATTCACTGGCGCGCGTCGACGGCGCGACGGTCCGGCTCGACTATCGGCCGGTGCATCTCGATCCGCTGACGACCGAGGCCGAGGGCGGCATCAGCCTGAAGAAGATCGCGCCGAAGGCAAGGGTCTACTGAATGGGCCGGCCGCCCCGGCGGCCACCCTCGCAAGGCAAGGAGGCAGGCATGAAAGGCGACGCGACCATCGGCCTGACGCTGTTGCTGGCGGCAACCGCCGGCCTGGCCGGCTGCGCGCCGCCGCCGCCGATCCCGCGGGCCCAGGCCGAGGCCGAATGCCGGGCGCACCCGTTTGCCGGGCACCCGCCGCGCACCTCGGTCGGCATCGGCCTGGGTTCGGGCGGCTGGAGCTCGGTGGGGGTGGGCGTCGACCTGACACCCGGCGCCTCTGCCGACAACGACCCGGCGATGGCCTACTACGATTGCGTTTACCGGAAATCCGGTCAGCCGCCCAAACATCCGCTTTACTGATCGGCCGGAAGGCAAGGAAAAATGGTCCAGTTCACGCTTCCCAAGAACTCGAAAGTCCGCGTCGGCAAGATCTGGCCGAAGCCAGAGGGCAAGAACGTGCGGAAGTTCCGCATCTACCGCTGGGACCCGGACACCGGCGAAAATCCGCGGGTCGACAGCTATTTCCTCGATATGGACAAGTGCGGGCCGATGGTCCTGGACGCGCTCATCAAGATCAAGAACGAGATCGACCCGACCCTGACCTTCCGCCGGTCCTGCCGCGAAGGGATCTGCGGCAGTTGCGCGATGAACATCGACGGGATCAACACGCTGGCCTGCATCTACGGGCTGGACGAGGTGAAGGGCGACGTGGCGATCTATCCCCTGCCGCACATGCCGGTGGTGAAGGACCTGGTGCCGGATCTCACGCATTGGTACGCGCAGCACGCCAGCATCAAGCCCTGGCTCGAGACCACGACCAACCCTCCCGCCAAGGAATGGCGCCAGTCGATCGAGGACCGCAAGAAGCTTGACGGGCTGTATGAATGCGTCATGTGCGCCTGCTGCTCGACCGCCTGCCCGTCCTACTGGTGGAACTCCGACCGCTACCTCGGTCCGGCCGCGCTTCTGCACGCCTACCGCTGGATCAGCGACTCGCGCGACGAGGCGACCGGCGAGCGGCTGGACGATCTGGAAGATCCGTTCAAGCTTTACCGCTGCCACGCGATCATGAACTGCGCCAAGACCTGCCCCAAGGGGCTGAACCCGGCCAAGGCGATTGCCGAGATCAAGCGGCTGATGGTGGACCGGGTGGTCTAGGTTACGACCCTTCCCCAAAACGTGACCCTGCGCGAAAGATCGTTACCCCCCGGCCGCCGGAGGGGCGGGTAGACTGCTCCTCATGTAACCGGGCCGCCCGCCGGACGGCGCTGCCGCCGGACCGGGAGGCGGGCCGCCAGACCCCATGAGGAGGAACCATCATGCACGCAAGGCTCGCCATCGCCGCGATTGCCGCCACGCTGGCGTTTGCCGGCGCCACCGCCGCTTCGGCTGCCGGAATGCTGACCGACGCCAAGGGCATGACGCTTTACACCTTTGACAAGGACACCGGCGGCAAGCCCAGCTGCTACAAGGATTGCGCCGCCAAATGGCCGCCCTACCTGGGCAAGAAGGGCGACGCGATGAAGAAGGACTGGGCGCTGGTCGACCGCACCGACGGCAAGATGCAATGGACCTATGACGGCAAGCCGCTCTACTTCTACGCCGGCGACAAGGCCAAGGGCGACATGAAGGGCGACGGCATGGGCGGCAAGTGGCACATCATCAAGGAATAGCCGGATAGCCCCGCGGGGCGCCGCGATTGCCGTGCCGGGCCGGCCGCGATAGGCTGGTCCGGCCGCTTCGCATCTGTCCCCTGGGGTCCGCCATGAGCCTGACGCTCTACCTGCATCCGCTCGCCTCGTTCTGCCACAAGGTGCTGATCGCGCTTTATGAAAACGCCACGCCCTTTCAGGCGGAAACGGTCGATCTGGGCGATGCCGAGGACCGCGCCCGCCATCTGGCCCGCTGGCCGATGGCGAAGATTCCGCTTTTGGACGACGCCGGGCGGATCGTGGCCGAGACCAGCATCATCATCGAACATCTCGACCGCCACCATCCTGGCCCGGTGCGGATGATCCCCGATGCGCCCGAGGATGCGCTCGATGTCCGGCTCTGGGACCGGTTCTTCGACCTCTACGTCAGCCAGCCGGTCCAGAAGATCGTCATCGACCGGCTGCGACCGGAAGGCCAGTCCGACCCGGCGGGCGTCGCCGAGGCGCGGGCGCTGCTGAGGACTGCCTATGGCGTGATCGAGGCGCGGATGGCGGGCCGCGACTGGGCGGCGGGCGCGGGGTTTTCGATGGCCGATTGCGCCGCAGCGCCGGCGCTCTTCTACGCCGAAACGCTTGAACGGTTCGATGGCTGCCCGGCCCTTGGCGCCTATTACGAACGGCTGATGACCCGGCCCTCGGTGGCGCGCGTCCTGGTTGAGGCCAAGCCCTGGTTCGACCTGTATCCCTACCGCGAGGCGATCCCGGCCCGATTCCTATAGGGGACCGCCGGCGCAGTGGCGATCATGCTGCTTTGCAGAAATTTTTCGCCGCAACTGCATTATCGGCTTTCGTGCCGGGGCTGAAACTGCGATAATGTGCGCATGGGAGGATCTGAAAAGGATACTGCCATGCCGACGCTTCCCAATCCCCCGCACATCGCCCAACCCCATCCCGCCAGCGCCAGCCGGCCGGCCGCCGGGCCTGATCGAGCCTTGACCGTACTCGCTCAGATGTACGCTTATTACGACCGGGGCTGAACCGGCCGGGGCTTGGCCAAGGCTTGGTCTCTGCCCGCCTTTGTGCCACAAGGCGCCATGCCGCTTCTGTTGCTGGTCCTTCTGGTCGGGGTCTTTACCTACATGTGGTTCGCCCGGCGCGGCCGCACGCTGACGCGCGACTGCCGCTGGCGCGAGGATCGCACCCTGGGCCAGAACTGCTATCGTTGCGCGGCCTGTGGCGCGACCTGCGAGGGCGAGCCCCGCGATTGCTTGAAGCCGCCCGGTTGACGTCGGAGGATGCGCCCGCCACTCTCACGCCGGACCGCCCGCGGAGATGCCATGAAGCCCAGCCACCCCGAAACCCCGGCCCCCGCCGACGCCGAGGCCCGCCGCGCCGTCGCCCCAGTCGTCTGCTATCCGGTCGACAGCCTTCCCCCCGCCGACATGGGCCTTTACCGCGCCCTGCGCGCCACGCTCACGCCGGCCGGCGAAGTGCTGGTCCCGCCGCGCCAGGCCCGCACCTTCCGGGTTCCGGCCGGGCAGTTCTTCCGCATCCGCTCGGTCGAGGGGCCGCAGGTGGGCGATCTGAATCTGTGGAACGCCCATGACCTGTCGGAACGCTTCTATTCCGGCAAGACGCGCGCCCTGCACGGCACGCATCTTTCGACCGGCGACCGGATGTGGTCGTCGCTGCCCCACCTCAGGCCGATGGCGACGATCACCCATGACACGCTCGACTGGTACGGGTTCGATCGGTTCGGCGGATCGGTCCATGACGTGATCGGCACCCGCTGCGATCCCTATACCCACAACCTGCTCAGCCACGGCGGCCAGTATCACCAGTGCTGCCATTCGAACCTGACGCGGGCGCTGGCGGCGGAAACCGGACTGCCGTTGCCGCAGGCCGAGCCCCATGTCCATGACGTGCTCAACGTCTTCATGTGCACCGGCTTCACCCGCGACAGCGGCCAATATTTCATGAAGGCCTCGCCGGTCCGCCCCGGCGACTATCTGGAATTCTTCGCCGAAATCGACCTTCTGGGCGCGTTGTCTGCCTGCCCCGGCGGCGATTGTTCGGCCGAACATTCCTCCGACGCCGCCCGCTGCCACCCGCTTCTGGTCGAAATCCTCGCCCCCGATCCGGCCCGGCTTACCGGCTGGCGGCCGCCGCCGCCGAACGGCTACGACCGTTCGCACGGCACCTGACACTTTCTGTCCTGAAATATCCTCCGGGGGTGCGGGGGTGGAAAACCCCCGCCTCAGGAGTGGACGTAGTGCAGCCCGGTGAAGGTCCGGCGCAGCGCCGCCACCTCGGGGGCCAGCGCCGCCGGATCGTTCGACCGTAGCGCCAGCGCGATCAGCCGGGCGAGCGTGGGGGCGTCGGCCTCGGTCACGCCACGGCGGACCAGTTCCGGCGTGCCGAAGCGCAGCCCGTTCAGGTCGCCGGCGACCTCCGCCAGCGGCAGGCCGATGCCGCAGGACAGGAACCCGGCGCGGCGCAGGGTCTTTGCCGCCGTCTGGCCGCCGCCGAAGGCCGCGGCTTCCAGCGCGAACTGGTGCGATCCGGTGGCGCCGCGGTCGGCGGCAAAGACCGGCAGGCCCTCGGCGATCAGCGCCGCCGCCAAGGCTTGCGCCACTCCGATCATCCGGGCGGCGTAGGCCCGGCCGTGGTCGCGCCAGTCCAGCAGCGTGATCGCCAGCGCCGCCACCCGCCCGGCGTCGAAATTCGCGGTCATGCCGGGAAAGGCGATCCGGTCGAGGTTCCGGGCGATGTCGGCGTCGTTAGTGACGATCAGCCCGCCTGCCGGCCCGCCGAGGCTCTTGTAGGTGGACATGGTCATCAGGTGCGCACCTTCGGCCAGGGGATTGACCCATTGGCCGCCAGCGATGATCCCGCACTGGTGGGCGGCGTCGAACAACACCTTCGCCCCCACCCGGTCGGCGATGGTGCGCACTTCGCGCACCGGATGGGGGAACAGGTTCAGGCTGCCGCCCACGGTGATGATCTTCGGCCGCACCTCGGCGGCCAGCTTCGCCAGCCCCGCCAGATCGAGCGTATAGCCGTCGGCATCGACCGGCGCGGCATGGGTGGTCAGCCCGTAAAGCCCCGCACAGCCGGCCGCATGGTGGGTGACATGCCCGCCGATAGCCGGCGGCGGCGCGATGATCGCGTCGCCCGGCCGGGCCAGCGCCATGAAGCCGTAAAGGTTGGCCATTGCCCCGGAAAAGACCCGCAGTTCGGCATGGGCGGCGCCGAAGATCTCGCAGGCCAGTTCGGCGGCGATGACCTCGACTTCCTCGATCGCCTCCAGCCCCATTTCATACTTGTCGCCCGGATAGCCCAGCGACGGCCGCGCGCCCAGCCCGCGCGACAGGGCTGCTTCGGCGCGGGGGTTCATCACGTTGGTCGCGGGGTTCAGGTTGAAGCAGTCGCGGTCGTGGATCTCGGCATTGCGGACGATCAGTGCCTCGATCCGGTCGGCGATCCGGTCGCTGGGGGCGCGGGCGGTTTCATCGGCGATCCGCTGCACGAGCGAGTCGCTGGCTTCGGGCATCCACGGGTGGCGGTGCAAATGGGGCATGGTCTGGCTCTCCGGGTTCATGGTGGCAGAGTGGGGGGCGGGGCTGGACAGCACAAATCAGATTTGCAAGAAATTAGGGCCAGAAAAATTAGGCCTTCCATGCCCGTTGCGCCCCCGCGTCCCAAGACGCCGCCCCTGACCGCCCTGCGCGCCTTCGAGGCGGCGGCGCGCACCGGCGGCTTCGCGGCCGCGGCGGCCGAGCTTGGTGTCACGGCGGGGGCGGTCGCGGCCCAGGTCAAGGCGCTGGAGGAAAACCTCGGGGCCGAGCTGTTCGACCGGCGGGCGCGCGGCGTGGAGCTGACGGCGGTCGGGCGGCGCGTGTTGCCGGCGCTGACCGGGGCCTTCGACAGTCTTGGCGAGGCGGTGCAGATCCTGCGGGCCGAGGCCGCGCCGCAGTCGGTGCATATCGCGACGTTGCCGGCCATCGCCGACCTGTGGTTGCAGCCGCGTCTGGCGGCGATCCGGGCGGCGCTGCCGGGGGTCAGCCTTTCGGTCACGGCGATGGAGCGCCCGCCGGACCTGAAGCGGGTTCCGTTCGACCTGAGCCTGTTCTTCCTGCCGCCGGGCGAGGGCAGGGCGCTGGCCGCCGACGTGGTCTATCCGGTCTGCGCGCCCGGCCTGGCCGACAGGCTGCGCGAACCCGCCGACCTGATGGCGGTCCCCTGCCTGACCGACAGCGCCTGGGCCGGCGACTGGGCGCTGTGGGCGGCACAGGCCCTGCCGGGCCACGCCTTCACGCCGCGCGGCCCGGTCTTTTCGCTTTATGCGCTGGCGGTGCGCGAGGCGCGGGCGGGCGCCGGCGTGCTGATGGGACACGAGGCACTGATCGGCCCCGACCTGCGGGCGGGCCGTCTTGTCGCGCCTTTCGCGCAGCGGGTCGTGTTGCCCGGCGTCCTGTCGCTCAGGACGATGCGGCCTGCCCGGCCGGGAACCGTGCGGGCGCGGGTGGCCGATCTTCTGTCCGGGCCCTAGCCGAACGCCGCGCCGAGAGCGATTTCCACCATGTCGGCAAAGCCCGTCTCGCGGTCGGCGGCGGGCAGGGCTTCGTGGGTCAGGAGGTGATCGGAAATCGTCAGCACCGCCAGCGCCCTTGCGCCGTGGCGGGCGGCGACCGTGTAAAGCTCCGCCGCCTCCATCTCGACACAGAGGCAGCCGTGGCGGGCCAGCGCCTCGTTCAGGTCGGGCCGTTCGTCGTAGAACACGTCCGACGAATAGATGCCGCCCACATGCAACGCCGTGCCCTTGGCGCGCCCGGCGGCGACGGCCTTTTCCAGCAGGCCGAAATCGGCGCAGGGGGCGAACTGCAATTCGCGGAAGAAGCCGCGCGACGGGGTGGAAAGCGTCGAGGCGGTCATGGCGATCACCACGTCGCGAAGCTTGACCTGCGGCTGCATCGCCCCGGCCGAGCCGATGCGGATCAGGGTCCTGGCGCCATAATCCCTGATGAGTTCATTGGCATAGATCGACAGGGACGGCATCCCCATGCCCGAGCCGTGGATGGTGACCCGGTGCCCCTTCCAGGTGCCGGTAAAGCCCAGCATGCCGCGCACCTGGTTGACGCAGACCGCGTCCTTCAGGAATTTCTCCGCCGCCCACCGCGCCCGGTAGGGGTCGCCCGGCATCAGGACGGTTTCGGCGATCTCGCCGGGTTTCGCGCCGATATGGAAGGTCATGGGGTCTTCACTCCGCCGGGGTCGGGGCGAGGATAGGCGAGGGTTGCGGGAAGGTTAAGGGGGAGCGTGCGGTCGGGCGGCGGCGGAGGGGCAGGGCGCTGGAATTGCTGGGAAATCGGGGGGTGGCGGGCGTATGGCTTGCGTCGGGTTTGCGTATGGCATCTGTCCCGACAGGTTGTCGGACGTAGTGAGGCGTTGCCGGTGCCCGAGAAGCGGACGAAGATTGCCAATCTGGGCATCCTTCTTGCTTACCCGACACACTTCAAGTTACCGTTGTGAGCCAGATTTCCCAGAGGTTGCATATGCCGGGTAAAATAACAGAGGCAGATCTCAAGCTTCTCGCCACGCCAGATGCGGAAATAATTGAGAGAAGCGCGGAGTTCTGTTTCGACTGTGATGACTTCAGTGCAAAGATAAGAACTGGGGAGCGTTGGCAGAAACTGATTCAATGCCATCTGTACCTTGAACATGTTGTAGACCACTTGCTTCGAGACGCGATCCCTTACCCTGAGGAAGTCTTGTTCTCAAGGATGGCATTCCGTCAGAGACTTGATCTTGCTAGAGCCTTGGACTTACTGCCTTCCGATCTTGTGGCGGCGATAAGGCACATAACAAAAATGCGTAACAATGTTGCCCACAATCTATCATTTGAAATCGATGATCAAAAAGTAAAAGACTTAGAAAACTGCACGCCTAAACATCTTCGCAAAGCGGTCCTAGCGGGCGGCAATAGAAAGCACGGTGAAATTCAATTACAAGAGCTACTTGAGGTTATTTTGTTTATGGCTGAGGTCATCAGGCATCGACACATTGCAGATAGGTTACTCGCACGGAAATCGCAAATCAGGCTTAGAACAGTGCTGGATAAGACACCCGGTGCGCCTTACATTAAATGACGGATAGGGGCTCGCCCTGCCTCTCACGTCCTCAATGAGACGGCCCCCCTCACGCCGCCACGACCTCCGTCTCCGCCAGCGCGGCGATATCGCCCATGATGAGGTTCAACTCGAAATCCTTCGGCGTGTAGACGCGGGCGACGCCCATGGCGGTCAGGCGGGCGGCGTCTTCGTCGGGGATGATGCCGCCGACGATCACCGGGACGCCCGACAGGCCTGCCGCCGCCATCCGCTCCATCACTTCGGCGACCAAGGGCAGGTGGCTGCCCGACAGGATCGACAGGCCGACGACATGGGCCGCGTCCTCCTGCGCGCGGTCGACGATCTGGGCGGGGGTCAGGCGGATGCCGTCATAGGTGATGTCCATGCCGCAGTCGCGGGCGCGGGCGGCGATCTGTTCGGCGCCGTTGGAATGACCGTCGAGCCCCGGCTTGGCGACGAGGAACTTCAGCCGCCGCCCGAGTTTCTGCGAGACGAGATCGACGGCCTCGCGGATCTTCTCCAGCCCCTCGGTGCGGTTCGACGGGCTTTTCGACACGCCGGTCGGGCCGCGGTATTCGCCGTGGACAGCCCGCAGGACGCCGGCCCATTCGCCGGTGGTGACGCCGGCCTTGGCGGCCGCGACCGAGGCGGGCATGATGTTGGCGCCGGTCTGGGCGGCCTGGCGCAGCGCGGCCAGCGCCGTGGCGACGGCATGCGGGTCGCGGGCCTGCCGCCAGGCTTCGAGCCGCGCGACCTGATCGGCCTCGACCGCCGGGTCGACGGTCAGGATCGCCCCGTCGCCCGCCGTCAGGGGCGAGGTTTCGCCCGCCTGCCAGCGGTTGACGCCGACGACGACGGTCTGCCCGGCCTCGATCCGGCCGATGCGGGCGGCGTTCGAATCGACCAGCCGGCCCTTCATGTAGTCGATGGCGGCAATGGCGCCGCCCATCGCGTCCAGGACCTTCAGTTCCTCGCGCGCGCCGTCCTTCAGCGCCTCGACCCTTGCGGCGACGGCGGGGTTGCCGTCGAAGAGGTCGCCATATTCCAGAAGGTCGGTTTCATAGGCGAGGATCTGCTGCATCCTGAGCGACCATTGCTGGTCCCAGGGGCGGGGCAGGCCAAGGGCCTCGTTCCAGGCCGGAAGCTGGACGGCGCGGGCGCGGGCGTTCTTGGAGAGCGTCACCGCCAGCATTTCCAGAAGGATGCGGTAGACGTTGTTTTCCGGCTGCTGTTCGGTCAGGCCCAGGCTGTTGACCTGCACCCCGTAGCGGAAGCGGCGGTACTTTTCCTCGGCGATCGCATAGCGGTCGCGGCAGATTTCGTCCCAGAGTTCGGTGAAGGCCCGCATCTTGCACATTTCGGTGACGAAGCGGATGCCGGCGTTCACGAAGAAGGAAATCCGCCCGACCATCGCCGGGAAGTCGCGGGCCGGCACCTTGCCCTTGAGGTCGTCCAGCACAGCGATGCCGGTCGCCAGCGCGAAGGCCAGTTCCTGTTCGGGCGTCGCGCCGGCCTCTTGCAGGTGGTAGGAACAGACGTTCATCGGGTTCCATTTCGGCAGGTGTTCCGCCGTATAGGCCGCGACGTCGGTGATCATCCGCAGGCTGGGCTTCGGCGGGCAGATGTAGGTTCCGCGACTTAGATATTCCTTGATGATGTCGTTTTGCACGGTTCCTTGCAGATTTCGAACATCGGCGCCCTGTTCCTCGGCCACGGCGATGTAGAGCGCCAGGAGCCAGGGGGCGGTGGCGTTGATCGTCATCGAGGTGTTCATCTGGTCGAGCGGAATGTCCCGGAAGAGCGTCCGCATGTCGCCCAGATGGCTGACTGGCACCCCGACCTTGCCGACCTCGCCGCGCGCAAGCTCGTGGTCGCTGTCATAGCCGGTCTGGGTCGGCAGGTCGAAGGCGACCGACAGGCCGGTCTGGCCCTTGGCGAGGTTGGCGCGATAGAGCGCGTTCGACTTTTCCGCGGTCGAATGGCCCGCGTAGGTGCGGAACAGCCAGGGCTTTTCCTTCTGAACCTCGGTCATCGCGGGCCTCCTGAATCTGGCGGGCAAGAATATTTCGCATTTGCAGAGATAGGCGACAGATACGAACCTTGTCAATTCGCTGCATTGCGGCATCCGCCGGGCGCTGTCGCAAGCAGGCCGCCAGAGGACGCAGGTTGGTTTGCGGCGGTCTTGGCCTTATGACTTGGTCCTGACATGACCCGGACGATTAGTCTGCCCCTCTGGTTGTTCCTGCTGATCATCGCCTTTGCGGTCATCGCCTTCTTTTCGCATTTCCTGTTCCCGTCTGTGCGCTGGTTCTTCCGGCGGCGGATGGAGACGGTGGTCGAGCGGCTGAACCGGCGGCTTGACCGGCCGATCCAGCCCTTCAAGCTGATGGAACGGCACGACATGATCGTGCGGCTGGCGCATGATCCGAAGGTGGCCGAAACCATCGCCGCCGAGGCCGCCGCGACCGGCGAGCCGGAAACCGTGATCCTGGAGCGCGCCCGCCGCTATGCGCGCGAGATCGTGCCGGCCTTTTCGGCGCGGTTCTATTTCACCTATGGCATCCGCCTGGCCCGCTGGTTCGCGCAGCTTCTGTACAGGGTGCGGCTCGACGACCGGCTTCTGGGCGAAATCGACCCGGCGGCGACGGTGGTCTTCGTGATGAACCATCGCTCGAACATGGATTACGTGCTGGTCACCTATCTGGCGGCGCAGCGGTCGGCGCTGTCCTACGCGGTGGGGGAATGGGCGCGGGTCTGGCCGCTGTCGGGGCTGATCCGCACGATGGGCGCCTATTTCATCCGCCGCCGGTCCGACCGGCCGCTCTATCGACGGGTGCTGTCGCGCTATGTGCAGATGGCCACCGCCGAAGGCGTGACCCAGGCGATCTTTCCCGAAGGCGGGCTGTCGCTGGACGGCCGCACCGGGCCGGCGCGGCTGGGCATCCTCAGCTATATCGTCCAGGCGCCGCTGCCGCCGGGGCGCGACGTGGTGTTCGTGCCGGTGGCGCTGAACTATGACCGGATCGTCGAGGACCGGGTGCTGATCGCGGCGCGACAGGCGGGGGTGCGCCGGTTCCGCGCGCCGATCGGGCCGATCCTGGCCTTCGTCTGGCGGCACATCTGGCGCGCGCTTCTGGGCCGGTTCCGGGGCTTCGGCTATGCCGTTGTGCGCTTTGGCCGACCGGTGTCGCTGTCGGCTTTCGCGGCGGGGCGGACCGGCGACGTGACCGAACCTTTGGCCGATCACCTGATGGCCGAGATCACCCGCACCATTCCGGTTCTGCCGGTGCCGCTGGTGGCGGCGGCCTGGGGGCCGGCCGCAATCACCGACCGGGCCGCACTGGTCGGCCGCGCCACGGCGCTGGCGGCGCGGCTTCGGGCGGCGGGGGCGGAACTGATGCTGCCCGAGGGCGGGCCGGCGGCATCGGTCGATCAGGCGCTGGCGATCTTTGCCTTGCGGAAATTCGTCCGCCGCGACGGCGAGCGGCTGACCCTGGACGAAGAGCGCCGGCCGATCCTGGACTTCTACGCGGCCTCGATCCTGCAGGATCTTTGATGCGGATGCAGAAAAACTGCGGGCCTCGGGCCGGGATTGGCAATCTTGTGGGTCATAAAATTACAAAAGCCTACCCATACTCATTGCAATATTGCGCGTCCGTCTGTATTCCATGCCCTTGAACCGCGTCCGATTCTGCGATGCGGCATGATTGAGGAGGCGCGCATGGCTTTGGACACTCACCCCAGGATCGCACCCTACGAGGCGCCGGTGAAGGATCTCTATGAACTGGGCGAAATGCCGCCGCTCGGCCATGTGCCGAAGCAGATGTATGCCTGGGCGATCCGCCAGGACCGGCACGGCGAGCCCGATACCGCGATGCAGGTCGAGGTGGTGGATACCTGGAAGCTGGACAGCAACGAGGTGCTGGTCCTGGTGATGGCGGCGGGCGTCAACTACAACGGCGTGTGGGCGGCGCTGGGCGTGCCGGTCAGCCCCTTCGACGGCCACAAGCAGCCCTATCATATCGCCGGGTCCGACGCCTCGGGGATCGTCTGGGCGGTGGGCGACAAGGTCAAGCGCTGGAAGGTCGGCGACGAGGTCGTGGTCCACTGCAACCAGGACGACGGCGACGACGAGGAATGCAACGGCGGCGATCCGATGTTTTCGCCGACCCAGCGCATCTGGGGCTACGAGACGCCGGACGGGTCGTTCGCCCAGTTCACCCGCGTGCAGTCGCAGCAGCTGATGCCGCGCCCGCGCCACCTGACCTGGGAAGAATCGGCCTGCTACACGCTGACGCTGGCCACCGCCTACCGGATGCTGTTCGGCCACCAGCCGCACGACCTGAAGCCCGGCCAGAACGTGCTGGTCTGGGGCGCCTCGGGGGGGCTCGGCTCCTACGCGATCCAGCTCATCAACACCGCCGGGGCCAACGCCATCGGCGTCATTTCCGACGAGACCAAGCGCGACTTCGTCATGGGGCTGGGCGCCAAGGGCGTCATCAACCGCAACGAGTTCAAGTGCTGGGGCCAGCTGCCGAAGGTGAATTCGGAGGAATACAACGTCTGGCTGAAAGAGGCGCGCCGCTTCGGCAAGGCGATCTGGGACATCACCGGCAAGGGCGTGAGCGTCGACATGGTGTTCGAGCATCCGGGCGAGGCGACCTTCCCGGTGTCGTCGCTGGTCTGCAAGAAGGGCGGCATGGTGGTGATCTGCGCCGGAACCAGCGGATTCAACTGCACCTTCGACGTGCGCTACATGTGGATGCACCAGAAGCGTTTGCAGGGGTCGCACTTCGCCCATCTGAAGCAGGCGGCGGCGGCCAACAAGCTGATGATCGAACGGCGGCTGGACCCCTGCATGTCCGAGGTCTTCCCCTGGGCCGAGATCCCGCGCGCCCACATGCTGATGCGCAAGAACCAGCACAAGCCTGGCAACATGGCGGTGCTGGTCCAGGCGCCGCGCACCGGCCTGCGCACCTTCGAGGATGCGCTGGAGGCCGGGCGCAAGGGCTGAGCCCGACCGCAGCGGGCGCCCCCTGGCCGGTCCCTCCCTGGGGGGCCGGCACCGATATTCTGCTTCGCATCCCGGTATTTCGCTTATAGGTTGTGTTCAGGGACGGCATTCGTAGAGGGGGCGCAGATGCAGCACCAATGGATCCTCGATGTTCTGCACGATCTGAGATCCTTCGCGACGCGCAACGGGCTGGACGATCTGTCGCGGCAGATCGACCTGACGATGGCGGCGGCGGCGTCCGACATCGCCAAGGCGTCCGGCGGGCCGGTGCTGGCCTTCCCGCGCGCTGGGGCCTCGCCGGCGGGCGGCAAGGTGGCGGGCGCCGAATAACGCCTCTGGCGCCGGCCGGGGCGCGCGGCTAGGGTCCCGGCCATGTCCGTGCCGGTCCCGCAACTGTCCGACGATCAGGCCGAAGCCTGGGACCGCGTGGCCGAACTGCTGCGCGGCGCCGGCGTCGATATCGAGGAAGGCACGATCCTGCCCGATGCGCCGGGTTCGGGCAACGTGCTGGCGCTGGTCGGCAAGGCCGGGTCGGGCAAGACGCTGCTGCTCGCGGAACTGACGCGGGCGCTGGCCGAGGCCGGGGTCGACCTGATTTCCGGCGACTATGACGGCCGGCCCCGCAAGGACCGCCGGACGCTGGCCATCCTGGCGCCGACCAACAAGGCGGCGAGCGTGCTGCGCCGGCGCGGCGTACCGGCCACCACCATCCACCGCATCCTCTACACCCCGGTCTACGACCCCCAGTATGAAAAGATCGCCGACTGGCTGACCGGCAACGGCGACCGGCCGGTGGTGGAGGGGCTGACCGATCAGGCGCTGGACCGCGCCAAGAGCTTCTATGACGCGATGAAGTCGATCCCCGGCGCACTGGCCGCCGCCGGCCTGCGCGGGTCGGACTTCATCCTGGGCTGGAAGCGCCGCGAAGAACCGCTCGACATCGGCTTCATCGACGAATCCTCGATGCTGGACGAACGCCAGTTCGACGACCTGCGGGAAATCTTCCCGACGCTGGTCCTGTTCGGCGACCCGGCGCAGCTGGCCCCGGTGGGCCAGTCCGGCGAGATGGTCTTCGACCGGCTGCCGGCCGGGCGCAAACTGACGCTGCACCGGGTCCACCGGCAGGAACAGGACAGCCCGATCCTCGACCTTGCGCACGCGCTGAGCGACGAAAGCCTTGAGTTCGAGACCTTCGAACAGATGGTCGCCGAAGCCGCCCGCCGCGACGACCGGGTGATCTGGGCCGAACGGGTCGATGCCGGGATGATG
Source organism: Paracoccaceae bacterium (assembly GCA_046348855.1). Classification (GTDB taxonomy): domain Bacteria; phylum Pseudomonadota; class Alphaproteobacteria; order Rhodobacterales; family Rhodobacteraceae; genus TMP-24. Next base: position 109,229 of record JAXMDK010000004.1, read on the forward strand.
GCGCGGTCGCCGGCGCTGGTCTGGCGCAACCAGACGCGGGTGCGGCTGATCCAGGCCTTCCGCGCCGCCTATGGCGCGCCGCCGGACGCGCTGTTGCCGGGCGAGCCGCTGATCTGCGACGGGATCGAACTGCCGCTGAAGCACCGCAAGAAGCGCATCGACCTCGAGGCGCGGGGGCTTATCAAGGGCGCGCAGGTCATCTACCTCGGCCCTGGAACCAAGCCCGGCTTTTCGCGGCTGCATGTGATGGGGGCCGAGGATCCGCGCGTGTCGGCGGCCTCGATCATCAAGATCGAACTGCCGGACACCGAGGAACCCTTCATTCCCTATGCGGCGCGGATGGGGGCGGCCTTCCTGCACGGGGCGGCGGTCACCATCCACAAGGCGCAGGGCTCGCAATGGGAAGATGTCCAGGTCTTTGCCCCCGACCTGTTCGTCGCCGCCCGCACCGGCCGGTCCGAGGCCGGCCTGCCCTTGTGGAAACGGCTGGCCTATGTTGCCATCACCCGCGCCGAAAAGCGCCTGCACTGGGTGGTGCGCAACCGTCTGGCGCGGCCGCAGGCGGCGCTGACCGTCGACGACCTGCCGCGCGCGGCCGCCGTCCTGACCCTTGACGCGACCGAACCCGAACTCTGATCCCGGTTTCTTGCTGGCCCAAATATCCCCGCCGGAGGCTTCTGTCCCTGCCGCCCGCGATCCGGGTTCCGGTCGGCGGCGGAACCCGCTAGAGTCGGGCCAAAGGGAGTTACCGATGCGCTGCGTTTTCGTCCAGTTCCGCTGCCAGCCCGGCAAGACCTACGAGGTCGCCGACGCCATCTATGACCGCGAAGTCGTGTCCGAGCTTTATTCGACCTCGGGCGAATATGACCTGATCGCCAAGGTCTACATCCCCGAGGAGGAGGACGTCGGCCACTTCCTGTCGGGGCGGCTGTTCGACATTCCCGGGATCGTGCGCACCCTGACGACGATGACCTTCAAGGCGTTCTGACGGGCGGGGCGCAGGGCAACCCACGCGCGGCAGGTCTTTCTGTTTGCCGGACCGATCAGGGGACGCGCCAGTGGCGCGTCACCCGGTCCGTTGGCCCTGACGCGAGGAAGGGCCAAGGGGTTATCGGCAGTCCCGGACGTTTATGCACGGACAGCGTCCGCCCCGGTGGGGGCGAAGCCCCCGCCGTCCGGGGGGCGGGGGCTGGCCGTGCGCTGGGCGCACGGCCGGGGACGCCATGCGCGAGGCGATGGCCTCGCGCGTGCAACCGACGGGGACCGGATCGCTTCCTACCGCCGCGCCAGCCGGAACAGTTCGGACGCCGCCCACCCGGCGAAGGCCGCAAGGACCAGCGACAGCGTCGCGTAAAGCGCCCGCCGGTGGTGGGCCAGGTGAAAGAGCCAGCGTTCCAGCCCGACCTTGCGGACATAGATGCTGCGTTCGTCCAGCCCCACGACCTTCTTGCCGCGCACCAGGAACATCCGGGTCTTGTAGACGCCTTCGACCAGGTTGGCCGGCAGTTCGATGTTGGTGCGGAAGAGGGTATCCTGCGCCAGCCGCACGGTGCCTTCGTGCAGTTCGTACATGCCCGATTCCCGGCGCAGGCGGATCAGTGCCTCGGTGAAGGTCTGGGAATCGCTGATCGTCTGCGGTGCGCCGACCGACCGGATCGCCCGCGGGATCGAGATCGAATGGCGCAGATCCTCGGTATCCGAGATGATGTCGGCGAAGGGCCGGGTGGTGGCGATGGCGTAGAAGCTGGGGGCGCTGTCGATGGCGACGGAATCGGTGTTGACCCAGATGCCGGCGACCCGCGCCTTCCGCCGGACGGTGACCGGCGAGGACGGTCCCTGAACGGTGATGATCACGTCCAGCGGGCCGGTGGTGGGCGCCGGCGCGTCGCGCTTGACCGCGCCGTAGATCAGCAGGTCGGAACCGCTGAAGTTGGCGGTGATCTCGATCCGGTCCTCGCTGAGGCCGGGCACGACTTCCTCGGCGGCGAGCGCCGGGCCGGCCATCAGAATGCAGCACAGGGCGAGGATGCGGGCGCGGTTCATCCCCGCCCCCGGCTGGCGATCGAGTAAAGCTCGCCCGGCCGGATCAGCAGGTCGAGCGCCAGCTTGGCGCAGACCGCCAGCACCAGAAGCGCGAGCAGGATGCGCAGCTGTTCGGGCTTCAGCCGCAGCGCCAGCCCGGCGCCGATCTGGGCGCCGATCACACCCCCCAGGATCAGGAGCAGCGCCAGCATCATGTCGACCGACTGGTTGGTGAATGCGTGCATGAAGGTGGTGAAGGCGGTGACGAAGATGATCTGGAAGAGCGAGGTGCCGATCACCACCTTGGTCGGCATGTTCAGCAGGTAGATCATCGCCGGCACCATGATGAAGCCGCCGCCGACCCCCATGATCGCCGCCAGCACGCCGACGCCGAAGCCGACCAGCGTCGGGGGGATCAGGCTGATGTAGAGGCCCGAGGTGCGGAACTTCATCTTCAGGGGCAGGCGGTGCACCCACATGTGCTGGCTGCGCCGGATCGGTGTCGCCGCCTTCTTCGCGCGCTGGAGGCTGCGCAGGCTTTCCTGCAGCATCAGCGCGCCGATGATGCCCAGGAACAGCACGTAGGACAGCTGCACCACCAGGTCGATCTGGCCGCGCCGCGACAGGAAGTTGAAGATGAAGATGCCGGCGCTGGACCCGGCCAGGCCCGACAGCATCAGCACCACGCCCATGCGGACATCGACGGTCTTGCGCTTGAGGTGCACGAGCACGCCCGACACCGACGAGGCGACCACCTGGTTGGCGCCGGTCGCCACCGCGACGGTGGGCGGGATGCCGATGAAGAACAGAAGCGGCGTGATCAGGAACCCGCCGCCCACGCCGAACAGGCCCGACAGCAGGCCGACGATACCCCCCAGCCCGAACAGCAGAAAGGCGTTGACCGATACTTCGGCGATCGGCAGATAAATCTGCATTCGGAAACCGGCTCTTACAGGGGCTGAGACCTGATCGAGTGATGATACCGTTCGCCGCGACTGTCAAAGGGGCAAAACCGGTTTTGTCCTGCCGTTGCCAAGATTTGCGGGCAGTGGGGCGATCTGGCCTCATCAATGCGGGCCAACTGGCCTATCGCTCTTTCACGTAGGGCTCGCCGCCGGCGCGCGGCGGGATCGCCCGGCCAACGAAACCGGCCAGGATCACCAGCGTCAGGATGTAGGGCGCGGCCTGCATCAGTTGCAGCGGCAGGGGAATGCCGGCGATGTCGAGGTTCTGGTAACGGTTCGACACGGCCTCGAGCAGGCCGAAGAGCATCGTCGCGCCCAGGCAGTACCAGGGCCGCCATTTGGCGAAGATCAGCGCCGCCAGCGCGATATAGCCGCGCCCGGCGGTCATTTCCTTGCCGAAGCCCGCCGACAGGCCGGTGGCCAGATAGGCGCCCGCCAGCCCGCAGAGGGCGCCGCAGATCATCACCGCCGAATAGCGCATGCCGACGACCGAAATCCCGGCGGTGTCGACGGCGGCGGGGTTTTCGCCCACCGCCCGCAGCCTGAGGCCAAAGCGGGTGCGGTAGAGCAGCCACCAGGACGCCGGCACCAGCAGGAAGGCGACGTAGACCAGGATCGAATGGCCCGACATCACCTCGTGATAGAAGGGACCGAGGATCGGCACGGCCTGCAGCTGTGCGGCGAAGGGCAGGGTGATGGTGCCGAACCGTGCCGCGCCGTCCAGGGCCGGGGTCTTGCCGCCCAGCCCGAACCATTCCTGCCCGATCAGCACCGTCAGGCCCGAGGCGAGAAAATTGATCGCCACGCCCGAAATCAGCTGGTTGCCGCGAAAGGTGATCGCCGCCAGCCCGTGCAGAAGCGACAGGAGCAGCGAGGCGAGGATCGCCGCCAGAAGCCCCACCCACACCGACCCCGAGACCGAGGCGAAGGCCCCGGCGGCGAAGGCGGCCATCAGCATCTTGCCTTCCAGCCCGATGTCGAAGATGCCGGCGCGTTCGGAAAAGAGCCCGGCCAGGCAGGCCAGCAGCAGCGGCACGCCCAGCCGGACGGTCGAGGCGAGGATCTGCAGGAGCGTCGGGTAATCCATCAGCGGTCTCCCCTGCGCAGGGTCATGAACAGCCGCTCCACCGGCATGCGGATCATGTTGTCGAGCGCGCCGGTGAACAGGATCACCAGCGCCTGGATCACGGTGATGAGTTCGCGCGGGATCGAGGTCCAGAGTGCCAACTCTGCCCCCCCCTGATAGAGGAACCCGAAGAGCAGCGAGGCGAGGATCACGCCGACCGGGTGCGACCGGCCCATCAGCGCCACGGCGATGCCGATGAAGCCCGCGCCCTCGACCGAGTTCAAGAGCAGCCGCTGCGCCTCGCCCATCACGTTGTTGATCGCCATCATGCCCGACAGGCCGCCCGAGACCAGCATGGCGATCATGGTGATCTTGACCGGCGAGATGCCGGCGTACAGCGCCGCCGGCTCGGACTTGCCGAAGGCGCGCAGCATGTAGCCCAGCCGCGTCCGCCAGATCAGCAGCCAGACCAGCCAGGCGCAGAGAAGTGCGATGAAGAAGGTGATGTTGGCGGGGGTGTTCTTGTCGAAGATGCCGCTGAGGATCGGCATGTCGTGGAAGCGGGGCAGGGTGGTCGCCGCCGGAAAGTCGGCGGAGGCCGGGTCCATCGAGCCGATGGGCTTCAGCACATAGGACAGGAGGTAATTGAGAAGCGAGGCGGCGATGAAGTTGAACATGATCGTGGTGATGACGATATGGCTGCCGCGCTTGGCCTGCAGCCAGGCCGGGACCGCCGCCCAGGCCGCGCCGAAGACCGCCGAGGCGAGGATCGCGGCGATCAGCGCCAGCGACCAGTGCGGCCAGGGGATGAACAGGCACACCAGCGCCACCCCCAGCCCCCCCATCGTCGCCTGGCCTTCGCCGCCGATGTTGAACTGGCTGGCGTGGAAGGCGACCGCGACGCCGAGGCCGGTGAACATGAAGTTGGTGGCGTAATAGAGCATGTAGCCCCAGCCCTCGGCGCGGAAGAAGGTGCCTTCGACCATCGTCTTGATCGCCTCGACCGGGTTTTCGCCGATGGCGAGGATCACCAGCGCCGAAATGGCGAAGGCGATCAGCAGGTTCAGGATCGGGATCAGGGCGAGATCGGCCCAACGGGGCATCTTCTGCATCACGCGCCCTCCCCGCCGACGCCGGCCATCAAGAGGCCCAGTTCGCGTTCGTCGGTCTGGTCGGGCAGCCGTTCGCCCATGATCCGCCCGTCGAACATCACCGCGATCCGGTCCGAAAGGCTCATGATCTCGTCGAGTTCGACCGACACCAGCAGCACCGCCTTGCCGGCGTCGCGCAGTTCGACGATGCGCTTGTGGATGAATTCGATCGCGCCGATGTCGACGCCGCGCGTCGGCTGGCCGACCAGCAGGAGGTCGGGGTTGCGCTCGATCTCGCGCGCCAGGATGATCTTCTGCTGGTTGCCGCCGGAAAAGCTTTTGGCGAGCAGGCCGGGGATCGGCGGGCGCACGTCGAAGCGGGCCATCTTGCCCTCGGTGTCCTTGACCAGCGCCGCATTGTCCATCAAGAGCGCGTTCTTCTGGTAGGCGGGGTCATGGTGATAGCCGAAGGCCACGTTTTCCCAGGCGGTGAAATCCATGATCATGCCCAGGTGCTGGCGGTCCTCCGGCACATGGGCGATGCCGTCGGCGCGGCGCGACTGGCCGTCGGAATGGCGCCCGGTCAGGTCGATGGCGCGGCCGTTGATCCTGACGGTGCCGGTGCCGCGCTGGATGCCGCCCAGGACTGCCAGAAGTTCCGACTGGCCGTTGCCGGCGACCCCGGCGATGCCGAGGATCTCGCCGGCGCGGATCGACAGGCTGACGCCCTTGACCCGCTCCACCCCGGCGCTGTCGCGGACCTTGAGCCCTTCGATTTCCAGGACCGTCGCGCCGGGTTTGGCCGGGCCTTTCGGCACGTTCAGCAGGACCTTGCGCCCGACCATCAGCTCGGCCAGCTTTTCGGGGCTGGTCTCGGAGGTCTTGACCGTCGCCGTCATCTCGCCGCGCCGCATGACGCTGACGGTGTCGGTGATCTCCATGATCTCGCGCAGCTTGTGGGTGATGAGGATGATGGTCTTGCCCTGATCCTTCAGCCCCTTGAGGATGCGGAACAGATGGTCGGCCTCGTCGGGGGTCAGCACCCCGGTCGGCTCGTCGAGGATGAGGATGTCGGCGTGGCGGTAGAGCGCCTTGAGGATTTCGACGCGCTGCTGATGGCCGACCGACAGTTCCTCGATCAGCGCGTCGGGGTCGACGTCCAGTTCATATTCGTGGGCGAGTTCGGCCAGCACCTTGCGCGCCTTGGCCAGCGACGGGCGCAGAAGCGCGCCGTCCTCGGCCCCCATGATCACGTTTTCGAGGACCGAGAAATTCATCACCAGCTTGAAATGCTGGAAGACCATGCCGATGCCGGCGCGGATGGCGGCCTGGCTGTCGTTGATCTGGGTGGGTTTGCCGTTCACCAGGATTTCGCCGGCGTCGGCCTTGTAGAAGCCGTAGAGGATCGACATCAGCGTCGACTTGCCGGCGCCGTTTTCGCCGATGATCCCGTGGATTGTGCCGCGCATGACGCGGATCGAGATGTCCTTGTTGGCCTGCACCGGGCCAAAGGCCTTTGATATTCCGCGTAGTTCAATGGCCGGAGCGGCAGTCGCCTGCCGCCCCTCGCTTTGTCCCCCTTCCATCCGCGCGGCTCAGCTCGCGGGGCAGGTATTGTCGGTCGAATAGTCGTGGATCTTCAGTTCGCCCGACTTGATCTTTTCGGCGGCGGCATCGACGGCCGCCTTCATTTCCGGCGTCACCAGCTTGGCGTTGTTGTCGTCCATCGCCACGTCGACGCCCCCGGCCTTGAGGTCCATGACGTTGACGCCGGGCTTGAGGTCGGCGCCTTCCTTGAAGGCCTCGTAGACGGCGTTGTCGACCCGCTTGACCATCGAGGTCAGGACCGAGCCGGGGTGCAGGTAATTCTGGTTGCTGTCGACGCCGATCGACAGAATGCCCTCGTCGGCGGCGGCCTGCAGGACGCCGATGCCGGTCGCGCCGGCGGCGGCATAGACCACGTCCGCGCCCTGGCTCTTCTGGGCCTTGGTCAGTTCACCGCCCTTCACCGGGTCGTTCCAGGCGGCGGGGGTGGTGCCGGTGTAGTTCTGGATGATCTTCGCGTCGGGCTTGGTGGCCTTGACCCCCTGGGCATAGCCGCAGGCGAACTTGTGGATCAGCGGAATGTCCATGCCGCCGATGAAGCCGACGGTGCCGGACTTCGACGCCATCGCCGCCATGATCCCTGCGAGGTAGGAACCCTGTTCTTCGGTGAAGACCACCGATTTCACGTTCGGCTGGTCGACCACCATGTCGATGATCGCGAACTTGGTGTTCGGGAAGTCGGGCGCGACCTTGGCCAGCACGTCGCCGAAGGCGAAGCCGGTCATCACCACCGGGTTGGCGCCGGCCTCGGCCAGTCGCCGCAGCGCCTGTTCGCGCTGCGCCTCGGACTGCATCTCGAGTTCCTTGAAGGTGCCGCCGGTTTCCTTGGCCCAGCGCTGCGCGCCGTTGAAGGCGGCTTCGTTGAAGCTTTTGTCGAATTTGCCGCCAAGGTCGAAAATGATCGCCGGATCGGCCAGCGCCATGCCGGAGGACAGCGCCAGCGTTGCGGCCGCGCCGAGGAATTTCGTCATGAGGGTCATCGGTAGCTCCCTGAAAGAAGGACTGTCCAATAGTGGACGCGCCCGGACGGTCCGGGGCGATCTCTGCCGGATCGCGATGATTAGGGCGGAAGCCCGTCAGCCGGTCAACAAGATTCTGAAAGGTTTGACAAATCGCTTGACCAAAAAGTCAACGAATCCTTGTGATTCAAGGGTGTCAGCGGGTCGAGGCAGCCAGCGGACGGCTGAGGACCAGCGCGTCGGCGACCGCGCCGCCATCGCGGTAGTAGCCGGGGCGGCGTCCAGCCGGCCGGAAACCCGCGGCGCGGTAGAGGGCGATGGCCGACTCGTTTTCGGCATGGACCTCGAGAAAGGCGCGGACCGCGCCGCGCGCCTCGGCTTCGGCCAGAAAGCCGGCCAGCAACCGGCGGCCCAGGCCCTGCCGCCGGGCTTCGGGCAGGACGGCGATGGTCAGAAGCTCGGCCTCGTCGGCGACGACCTGGCCCAGGGCGAAACCGCCCGGCTCGCCGACCAGATAGCACAGCGGCGAGGCGAGGACGGCGGTGAATTCGGCGGCGGTCCAGGGGCGCGGATTGCGGAACGAGGCGGCATGGATCCGCGCCAGTTCGGCGGCGGTCATCGCAGGATCGCGGGCGGCGCCTCGCGCGGGGGGGCGGCGTCGGCGGGGCGAAGATAGAGGGGCGCAGGGCGAGCGGCGGGGGCGGTTCCGCACGCCAGCGCCAGGCGCGCCATCGCCTCGACCGGCGGCATCAGGGGCGCAAGGACCGGCGCGCCGGTCCGGGCGGCGACCGCCGCGGCCATGTCGCCGGCGACCGGCAGCCCGGCGAAATCCGGCAGATCGGCCAGCGAGGTCGCCTGGCCGGGGGCCTCGGGGCCGGGGCGGAAGGCCTGAAAATAGAGCCGGCCCAGCCGGGCGTCCAGGGCGACCAGGCAGGGGCGGGGCTGGCCGAGGGCCAGCGCCTCGAACAGGGTCACGCCGTGGGCGGGGATGCCCAACGCGAGGGCCAGCCCCCGCGCCGCCGCGACAGACAGCCGCACCCCGGTGAAGTTGCCGGGGCCCGTACCGACGGCAATCGCCGTCAGGTCGGCCCAGCCGGCGCCGGCGGCGTTCAGGCATTCCTCGAGCATCGGCATCAGCCGTTCCGCCTGGCCCTTGTCCATGTCTTCGTGGCGCGACGCGACGATGCGGTCGCCAGAAAGAACGGCGGCCGCGCAATGCGCGGCCGATGTGTCGAAGGCCAGGATCAACGGCTCAGGCGGCAACGGGCCGAACCTCGGTCACTTCGGGGATGTAGTGGCGCAAGAGGTTCTCGATCCCCATCTTCAGGGTCAGCGTCGAGGAGGGGCAACCGGCGCAGGATCCTTTCATGTGCAGGTAGACCACCCCGCGGTCGAAGCCGTGAAAGGTGATGTCGCCGCCATCCTGGGCCACGGCCGGGCGAACCCGCGTGTCCAGCAGTTCCTTGATCTGCTTGACGATTTCCGTGTCCGGCCCGTCGTGGCTGGCGTGGCCGCCGCGGGCTTCCTGCGCCCCTTCGATCACGGGTGCGCCGGACTGGAAATGTTCCATCACCGCGCCGAGGATCGAGGGCTTGATATGGGTCCAGTCCACGTCGTCGGCCTTGGTCACGGTGACGAAATCGGTGCCGAAGAACACGCCGGTCACGCCGGCGATCGCGAAGATGCGCTTTGCCAGCGGCGATTTCTGCGCTGCTTCCACGGTCGGGAAATCGGCGGTGCCGACTTCGAGCACGGTCTGGCCGGGCAGAAACTTCAGCGTTGCCGGGTTGGGCGTGGATTCGGTCTGGATGAACATGGCGCGTCTTCCTTACTATTCCAGTCGGATATGCGCCCGGCGGCCGCGGAAGTCAATGCGGCGAGGCGGTCAGGTGATGCTTTCCAGCCGTTCCTTGGAAATGTCGCCGGGCACGATGGTGATCGGGATCGGCAGGCTGCCCGAGTTGCGCGACATCTGCGTGACCAGCGGCCCGGGGCCGCTCTTCTCGGTTCCCGCGCCCAGGACCAGCACCCCGATCTGCGGGTCTTCGCGCACCAGCGACAGGATCTCGTTCACCGGCTCGCCTTCGCGGATCACCAGTTCGGGCTCGATCCCCTGGCGGTCGCGCATCCATTTGGCGAAGACCTCGAAATGGGCCTCGATCCGTTCGCGGGCCTCTTGGCGCATCAGGTCGGCGACGCCGACGAAATGCTGGATGTCCTCGGGCGAGATGATCGACAGGATGGTGACGCCGCCGCCTGTATGGGCGGCGCGCAGCGCCGCAAAGCGCATGGCATTCAGGCACTCGCGCGTGTCGTCGAGCACGACCAGAAACTTCCGCATGAAATCCCCCGTAGACTGGCGCGATCATGGCGGCTTGGCGCGCCGAAGGCAACGGGGCGGGGGGCGGAGGGTTCAGAAGATGAAGTCCGAGGCGGATATCGCCGTCACGTCGTGCAGGTAGAGCGTGAAGTCGGCGGCGCCGTCGCCGTTCAGGTCGGCATGCAGGATCATGTCGCCGCCGGACAGGGTATAGCGCAGTTCATGCGCCGCGCCGGACGATCTGGCCCCGCCGAAATGCAGGCCCATGCCGGCAAGGCTGATCCGGTCCTGGCCGGGGGTGAAATCCTCGATATGGTCGGCGCTGGCCCACAGGCCGATCTCGGCGGCACTGGCGAAGACGAACCTGTCCGCCCCGCCGCCGCCGTAGCAGGTGTCGGCGCCGGTGCCACCGCGGATCAGGTCGTTGCCGGCCCCGGCGCTGATCGTGTCGTTGCCGCCGCCGGCAGTGATCGTGTCGTCGCCGTTGCCGCCAAGGATCGAATCGGCGTTCGCGCCCCCGGCGACGGAATCGTTGCCGTCGCCGCCGTCGAGCAGGTTCAGCCCGTCGCCGCCGGCAAGCGTGTCGTTGCCCGCGCCACCGTAAAGGCTGTCGTTGCCGGCCCCGTCGATGAGCCAGTCGTTGCCGTTTTCGCCCCAGACCTGATCGTCGCCAAGTCCGCCGAACAGGGTATCGTTGCCATCCTCGCCGTGGACGGTGTCGCTGCCGTCGCCACCGCCCAAGAGGTCATTGCCCGCCCCGCCCCAGAGCGCGTCATTGCCGGCCTCGCCGAAGAGCTGGTCGTTGCCCGTACCGGCGCGGGCCAGGTCGTCGCCGTCGCCGCCCCACAGCGTGTCGTTGCCGAACCCGCCGTCGAGGCTGTCATTGCCGCTGTGGCCATAGAGCAGGTCATTGCCGTTTTCGCCCCACAGCGCGTCGTCGCCAAAACTGCCGTAGAGAAGGTCGTTGCCGTCTTCTCCGTGGACGAGATCGTTGCCGGAGCTGCCGCCCAGCGTGTCGGCGCCGGCGCCGCCCCACAGCGTGTCGTTGCCGTCCTGGCCGACGGCATAATCGTTGCCGGTGCTGCAGGTAACAAGGTCGTCGCCGGCGCCGGCCGAGATCCTGTCGTTGCCGGCGCCACCCTCGACCGTGTCATTGCCGGCACCGCCATCCATCAGGTCGTTGCCCGCGCCGCCATCGAGGATGTCATTGCCATCGCCGGCCCAGAGCTGGTCGTTGCCGACGCCGCCGTAAAGCCCGTCGTCGCCTGCCGCGCCGTAGAGCGTATCGTTGCCGTCCTCGCCCTGGATGACATCGTTGCCCGCGCCGCCGCCCAGAAGGTCGTCGCCCGTCCCGCCCCACAGCATGTCGTCGCCCGCGTCGCCGACGATGTAGTCGTTGCCGGCGCCCCCCGCCATCGCGTCGTTGCCGGCGCCGCACAAGAGCCTGTCGTTGCCGCCGCCGCCGTCGAGCGTATTGTCGCCCCAGAGGTCGGACAGGAGATCGTCACCCAGCCCGCCGATCAGCGTGTCGTTGCCGGCGTCGCCGCCCAACGTGTCGCGGCCGTCGCCGCCATCCAGCCAATCGTTGCTGTTGCCGCCCGACAGAAGATCGTTGCCCGCCCCGCCCAGGAGCCGGTCGGCCCCGTCGCCGCCGGCGAGCGTGTCGTTGCCGACGCCGCTGTCGAGGAGGTCGTCGCCCGCCCCGCCGGTCAGCCGGTCGTGGCCGGCCAGCCCCAGCAGCATCGCCCCGGCGTCGGGCGCTGCCATCACGTCGTTGCCGGCGGTGCCGGCCCGGACGTCGCTTTGCGCGACCGGGGCATAGCGGGTCAGCGCCAGCATCTGCGCCTCGGCGAAGGCGGTCACGGGGATCGGGTTGCCGTCGAAACTTTCGATATGGATGGTGGTCGTCCCGAAGACCAGGTCGGCGCCGGTGGCGGTGGTGGCGATGGTCATCTGGCCGAGGTTGCGCAGCATCGGCAGCGAGCTCAGGTCCAGCCGGTCGATGCCGGGCTGGTAGTCCATGATGCGGATCGTCTGGGCCGAGGCTGACAGGGTGAACCTGTCCGCCCCGGCCCCGCCATAAAGAAGTGCCGCGCCGCCCGCCCCGCCGCCGACGATCAGGTCGTCGCCAGCGCCGCCGCGGATTTCGGTGGTGGCGGCGCCGGCGGCCAGAAGATCGTCGCCCGCCCCGCCAAGGACCGCGCCGGCCTGCTGCCACAGGGTGACGCCCGGCGTCCCGAGGTTCAGCTCGATCTGGGTAAGACCGGGTTCGGTGGCGCTGGCGGCGAAGAGGCTGGTGCGGCCGTTGACCTGCGCCAGCGACAGGGCGCTGACATGGTCGAGGCTCATCGCCGCGTCGTCAGCGATGGTCAGCAGGTCGATGAGCCGTCCGTCGGGCAGAAGCGTCATCACCTCGACCCCGCCATCGGCGCCGCCCACCGCGACATAGCCACGGTCGCCGATCTGCAGGGTGGCCAGCGCGGTTGCCCCGGCAAAGCGGGTCGCCAGCCCGTCGACCACATGGTCGGCGTGGTAAAGCATGCCGCCGGGCAGGATGCGGAAGACCGACAGCGACGAACTTTCCTGCGCCGCGACGACGGCGAAGGTCTGGCCCAGCACGGTCAGCGCCGCCACCTCGGTCGGTTTGGAAAAGCCGGTGCCAGCCTGCGCGTCGGCCTGTCCGGCCAGGCTGAGGCCGCCGTTCGCGGCGATGGCGTAGCTGGAAACCGTGTTGCCCGCGGCTGACACCGACAGCAGGTAGTTGCCGCCATCGGTCCGGGCGACGGTCAGGTCGTCCTGCGTGCTGCCGCCGGGCGTGGGGGTGGCGGGGCCGGCCGGGGTGAAGGCCCCGCTGTCGGCCAGCCGGAAGGCAAGGGGCGTCGCCGCCCCCGCCGTGGCGAAATAGACGAAGTTCGCGCCGCCGCTGGCAAGGCCGGCGACCGCGACCGGGTTGAAGGAAAAGGGCGTGTCGAGCGGCGCGGCCAGTCCGCCGCCGCCGGTCAGGTGATAGCTGGCCCAGCCGGAGGGCGTGACCCCGGCGGCGATCAGGTTGCCGGGCGCGCCGCCGAGGCCAGGCAGCACCAGGAAATCGGGGGTGGACAGGTGATGGACGGGGGCAGAATAGCCCTGCACCGCCAGAAGCGTCGCGGGCGTGCCCGGCGCGCTTATGTCATAGGCGGCATAGCCGGCGCCCGGCCCCGGCAGATTGGCCGAGTAAAGGCGCGGGGCGCCGTCGATCCAGGCGACCTCGAGATCGGTGACGTTGGTCGAGAAGGCCGGGATGCCGGTGCCGATCAGGCCGGTGAAACTGTAGCTGATCACGGAAGGCTCCCGGCCGAGGGCGTCGCCCGGGAGGTTAGCGGACAGGTCTTAAGGGTTCCTCACCCGCCGCCGTCAGGCGGCTTCGGCCAGAAGCCGGTTCAGGTCCAGCCGTTCGGTGACCATCTTCAGGTTGCCCTCGCCGTCGCGGGGCCATTCGTTTTCCGGCCGGTCGCGGTAGATCTCGACCCCGTTGCCATCGGGATCGCGCAGGTAGATCGCCTCGCTGACGCCGTGGTCGGACGCGCCTTCCAGCGGCCAGTTCGCCTGGACGATCGACTTCAGCGCCTGGGCCAGCGCCTGCCGCGACGGATAGAGGATCGCGGTATGGTAAAGGCCGGTGGTGCCGGGCGCGGGCGCCTGGCCACCTTTCGATTCCCAGGTGTTCAGGCCGATATGGTGGTGGTAGCCGCCGGCCGACAGGAAGGCCGCCTGGCTGCCATAGCGCTGCATCACCTTCATGCCGAGGATGTTGGCGTAGAAGTTCACCGCGCGGTCAAGGTCGGCGACCTTGAGGTGGACATGGCCGATGCGCGTTCCGGCGGGGGCTTCGAAAGACATGGGCGTCTCCGTGGATTGTATGGCCCACAGATATTCCGCCGCGACGGCCCTGAACAGGGGGCGTTGGCGCACCAGCCCGGTGCGCCAACGCACAGGCAGGCGTCAGCCGCGCCGCGACCGGATCATGCCGGTGATTTCCTGCGTGCGGGCGAGGATCGGCCGGGCGATCACGTCGGCGCGGTCGGCCCCGTCGCCGAGGATGCGGTCGATTTCCGCCGGATCGGCCATCAGGCGCTTCATCTCGGTGGCGATGGGTGACAGTTTCGCCACCGCCAGGTCGGCCAGCGCCGGCTTGAAGATGCCGAAACCCTTGCCTTCGTATTCGGCGACCACGGCGGCCGGAGTCAGGTCGGCCAGCGCCGCATAGATGTTGACCAGGTTGCGGGCGTCCGGCCGGTCCTTCAGCCCTTCGACGGTTCCGGGCAGCGGCTCGGCGTCGGTCTTGGCCTTGCGGAACTTCTGGGCGATGGTATCGGAATCGTCGGTCAGGTTGATGCGGCTGGCGTCCGAGGGATCGGACTTCGACATCTTCCTGGTTCCGTCGCGCAAGGACATGACCCGGGTGGCCGCGCCTTCGATGACCGGCTCGGTGATCGGAAAGAAGTCCACGCCGTAGTCGTGGTTGAACTTGGTGGCGATGTCGCGGCAGAGTTCGAGATGCTGTTTCTGGTCCTCGCCCACCGGAACATGGGTGGCGTGATAGAGAAGGATGTCGGCCGCCATCAGCGACGGATAGGCGAAGAGGCCCAGGCTTTCGGCCTCGGCGTTCTTGCCGGCGGTCTTGTCCTTCCACTGGGTCATGCGGCCCATCCAGCCCATGCGCGCCACGCAGTTGAAGATCCAGGCCAGCTCGGCGTGACCGGGCACCTGGCTCTGGTTGAAGAGGATCGAGCGTTTGGGGTCGATGCCGGCGGCGATGAAGGCCGCCGCCGCCTCTCGCGTCTGGGCGCGCAGGCGCGCGGGGTCCTGCCAGACGGTGATCGCATGCAGGTCGACCAGGCAATAGATCGTCTCGATCCCCTCGTTCTGCTTTTCGACGAAGCGTTTCAGCGCGCCAAGATAGTTGCCCAGCGTCAGCCCGCCCGACGGCTGGATGCCCGAGAAGATGCGGGGAGTGAACCGGGACTTGCCTGTGCCGGTGTGCTGGGCCGCGTCCGCCATGAAAGACTCCGTCTGCGAAAATGCTGGTCAGATGCGCTTATCGCCCGGTCCGCGCGGCGTCAATCGGACCTTGGCCGCCGTGGCAGTTGCCGGGAATCGCCGGCTGGGGGATGCTTTGCCGGTCACGACAGGAGGTCCACATGAACGCCTGCGGCCAAGTTCCCCTGGTTCTGTCCATCGCCCTGGCCTGTTGTCAGGCGGCAGCGGCGCAGACGGTCGTCTGCCTTGACCAGCAGTCCGGGCAGGTCGACGCCAACGCCACCCAGGCCTTTGCCGACATGCAGGGGCGGATGGATGCCGGGCTTGCCCAGGCTATGACCGGCACCTGGTACAGCGAGACGCAGTCGCCGGCGACCGGGCAGGTCAGCGCGCTTTACATGACCTATGGCCCGGACGGATCGCTGAGCTACCAGAACCGGGTCTGCGACCAGACCGGGGCCTGCAGCGACTATCAGGGGCAGGGGGCCTGGGCGGCGCTGCCGCTTGGCGGCGGCCAGTTCAGCGGCATGCAGATGATCTCGGACCAGGGCCGGAACCAGCTGTGCAGCGGGTTCAGCGGAACCTTCGTCGACCAGACGACGATCCAGTCGGGGGCGGGTGGCGTGTCGCGCAAGGTGCGCTGAGCGGCGGTCCGGCGCGCGCCGCGGCTGGAAATCGGCGCTGGGCTGGCGTATCGCAGGGCACGGGGTCCGCGACACGGGCCGGCAGCGAGGCAGGCCATGCGCGACGGATATCATGAATCCCCCTTCAACCAGATTTCGCCGGTGGTCTGGCTGGTGCTGTTGCCGATGCTGGCGATGGAGATCGTACTGAACGCCGGCAACCTCGGGCTTGCCGGCGGGCCGGAGGGGGCGGGCTGGCGCATCGCCGCGATCGAGCGGTTCGCGCTGTCGCCGAAGATGCTGGGCTACATGGCCGGCAGCGGCGACTGGCGGCCTGACTATCTGATGCGGTTCGTCACCTACGGCTTTGTCCACTACAGCCTGACGCATGCGCTGATGGCGGGGGTGTTCGTCCTGGCGCTGGGCAAGATGGTCGCGGACGTGTTCCGGCCCTGGGCCTTTCTGGTCATCTTCTTCGGCTCGGAACTGGGGGGGGCGCTGGTCTATTCGCTGATCCCTGGCGTCGAGGCGCCGCTTCTGGGCGCCTATCCGCCGGCCTACGGGCTGATCGGGGCCTTCACCTTTGTCCTGTGGGCACGGCTCGGGGCCTTGAACGCCAATCGGGCCGGGGCCTTCACGATGATCGGCGGCCTGATGGCGATCCAGTTGGTCTTTGCCGTGCTGTTCGGCGGCAACCCGGTGTGGTTCGCCGATGTCGGCGGCTTTGCCACCGGCTTCGGTCTGTCATTCCTGGTGGCGCCGGGCGGGCCGGCGCGGATGCTGGCGCTGCTGCGGCGGCGCTAGGCGGGCAGAGCGCCGTTTCGAGACGGATCGGCTCGGGCGGCGTGAAACCGACCCGCGATGCTTCGGATTGACGCGATCCTACTCTAGTTCGGCGGCGGCAGGGTGGCGAAGGCCGGCAGGGCCGGATCGACGGCATCCCAGTTCAGCCGGCGCTTGTCGTAGACCCGCACCTGCGGCGCCAGGGCCTCGGGGTTGTCGAGCGTCGGCACGGTGATCGCCACCATCCCCGCCATCGCCTCGGGCGTGGCGACGATCAGGCTGCCGCATTCGGGGCAGAAGGACCGCGCGGTCATCTTGCCGGAATCGGCCTGGATGCGGAAGGTCTTGAGCTTGCCCGTCACCTTGAACGCCGCTTCGGGATAGGCGGCGATGGTGCTGTGGCCCGAGGCGGTCGCCTTGCGGCAATGTTCGCAGTGGCAATGGCCGACGAAGGCCGGATCGCCGCTGACTTCATAGCGCACCGCCCCGCACAGGCAGCCGCCCTGCAGTTTCGTTTCAGCCATCGCCGGCCTCCTTCGTGATGGGGAATGGCCGACAGGTTACACCTGCCAGGCGGGTTGGCATAGCCGGTCGCGTCGGAGCAAGATCACATCCATGCGAAGCATCGCAGGCCCGCCTTCGCTGCCCGGACCGATCAGGGGACGCGCCGGTGGCGCGTCACCCGGTCCGGTTGGCCGAAGCGCAAGCGCAGGCCAAGGGGTTTCCGCATGCCGAACTTTCATGCGCGGACAGCGCCCGCCCCGGTGGGGGCGAAGCCCCCGCCGCCCGGGGGCGGGGGCTGGCCGTGCTCTGGGAGCACGGCCCGAGCAGGCTGATGCCGACCGCTAGCCGCGCGAGGCGATGGCCTCGCGCTCATTGGCCGCTGTCGATTCAAGTGATGCGACTGCGATCTAGCTCCTCGCCGCCGCCGCCCCGCGGAAATCCGAAAGCCGGAAGGCCCCGGTCACGAAGGCGGCCAGCCCATAGGCGGCAAAGCCGATCAGGCACAGGAGCGTCAGCCCGACATAGCGGTGGCCGAAGGGCGTCAGCATCGCCGCCATCCGCTGTTCCGCCAGATAAAGGACCAGCCCCATCACCGCCGAGGCCAGCGCGATGCGCGGCACCCGCGCCCGCAGCCGCGTGTCGGCCCGCGCCGCCTCGCCCATCCGCCGGCTGCCCCACCAGAGCTGCAGCGTCATCGTCCAGCCCGACAAAGTGGTGCCCAGGGCCGCGGCGATGAAGCCGACGAACGGCATCAGCCCCAGCGCCAGCGCCGCGTTGACGATCATCGAATGGATGGCGAAGTGGAAGGGCGTCCTTGTATCTTCGCGGGCGAAGTAAAGCGGTTGCAGCACCTTCTGCATGACGAAGGCCGGCAGGCCGGCACCATAGACGGCCAGCGTCAGCGCGGTGGGGCGGGTGTCGGCGGCGGTGAATTCGCCACGCTCGAACAGGACCGAGATCAGCGGCCCCGGAATGACCATCAGCGCCACCGCCGCCGGAATCGTCAGGAACAGCGCGAATTCGGTGGCGCGCGACAGGGCATACTGGCTGCCCTTCACATCCTCGGCCTTCAGCCGGCGCGAGATGTCGGGCAGCAGCACGATACCGATGGCGATGCCGACGACGCCCAGCGGCAGCTGGTAAAGCCGGTCGGCATAGTTCAGCCAGGCGATGGCGCCGTCGAAGTGGCTGCCGACCTGGCGGCCGACCAGCAGGTTGATCTGCACCACGCCGCCGGCCAGCACCGACGGCCCGGCGATGGCCAGAAGCCGCCGCAGATCGACGGTGAAGCGCGGCCGGCGGAAGCGCAGGGGAAAGCCCATCCGCCAGGCGGCGATCCAGACGACGGCCAGCTGCAGGAAGCCGATCAGCGGCGTCGCCCAAGACAGGGTCAGGCCCATGTCCCAGCCCATGCGGTGGGCGATGGCCATCGCCGCCAGGAAGATCACGTTCAGCACCACCGGCGCCCCGGCGGCGGCGGCAAAACGGCCGCCCGCGTTCAGAAGTCCCGACAGAAGCGCGGTCAGCGAGATGAAGAAGATGTAGGGAAAGCAGATGTTGCCGTATTCGATGGCCAGGTCCAGCCGCCGGTCGCCGGCAAAGCCCGAGGCCATCGCCAGGACCAGCCCGCGCATCCCGATCATGGCGATGACGGAAAAGATTGCCACCACCAGCGCCAGGCCGGTGAAGGCATCCTCGGCAAAGTCGCGGGCATCGCCCTCTTCTTCCAGCTTCTTGGAGAAGATCGGCACGAAGGCGGCGTTGAAGGCGCCTTCGGCGAAGAAGCGGCGGAACATGTTCGGCAGCGAGAAGGCGACGAGGAAAGCCTCGGCCATCGGCCCGGTGCCGAGGAAGTTCGCGGTCTGCACGTCGCGGGCAAAGCCGGCGATGCGGCTCAGAAGCGTCCAGGCCCCCACGGTCAGGAAGCCCCGCATCAGTCGTATCGGTTTCATCAGCCCTCGGCCCCAGCCCGCTCGGCGCCTTCGGTGATCGCGGCGCGCAGCTTTTTCTCAAGGCTCTCCTGCTTCATCTTGGCATGGAGTTTCAAGCCGAACATGTCCTTGACGTAGAAGGAATCGACCACCTGCGCCCCGTAGGTCGCGATCACGGCGCTGGCGATGTAGATGTTGTTGGCCGCCAAGGTCCGCGTCAGGTCGTAGAGCAGGGCGGGGCGGTCGCGGGTGTCGACCTCGATGATCGTGTAGATGTCGGAGCCTTCGTTGTCGAAGGTGATATGGGTCGGAAAGCGGAACTGGCGCTCGCTTTTCTTGATCTTGTCGCGGTCCTTCAGCGCCTCGCGCGCCACCACCTCGCCCTTCAGGGTCTTTTCGATCATCTGCTTCAGGCGGGGGATGCGGGCCGGGTCGTAGGGATGGCCCTCGGCGTCCTGCACCCAGAAGATCGCGGTGGCATAGCCGTCCTTCGACGTATAGGTGCGCGCGTCCACGACGTTCGCGCCCGACAGCGCCAGCGCCCCGGCGAGGCGCGAGAAGATGCCGGGATGGTCGGCCAGGGCAAAGCAGGCGCGGGTGGCGTCGCGGTCGTGATCGGGTTCGATGTCGATCCTGATCTCGTCCTCGGGAATGTCGCGCAGGAGGCGCGCGAAGATCGCGTGCGCTTCGGTCGACAGGCCCTGCCAGTAGGGGTCGTAATGCCGCCCGGCTTCGCGGCGCAAATCCTTGGCGTCCCAGTCCGCCAGCCGTTCGCGCAGGGCGCGCTTGGCCTCGTCGGTGCGGTTTTCGCGGTTGAGCGTTTCCAGCCCGCCTTCCAGCGCCGCCGCCGTTTCGGCATGAAGCCGCCGCAACAGCATGGCCTTCCAGTTGTTCCAGGTGTTCGGTCCGACGCCGCGGATGTCGCAGACGGTCAGCACGGTCAGAAGGTCGAGCCGCCTGCGCGTCTTCACCACCTTGGCGAAGTCGCGCACCGTGCGCGGGTCGGAAATGTCGCGCTTCTGCGCCATGTCGGACATGAACAGGTGATAGCGCACCAGCCATTCGACGGTTTCGCTTTCCTCGGCGGTCAGGCCAAGCCGCGGGCAGACCCGCCGGGCGATCTGCGCGCCGATGATCGAATGTTCCTCGGGCCGGCCCTTGCCGATGTCGTGCAGCAAGAGCGCCACATAGAGGATCCGGCGGTTGACGCCTTCTTCCAGGATCGACGACGACAAGGGCAGTTCCTCGATCAGTTCGCCCCGCTCGATCTGCGCCAGCGTCGAGATCGTCTGGATCGTGTGTTCGTCGACCGTGTAGTGGTGGTAGACGTTGAACTGCATCATCGCCACGATCGGCTCGAACTCGGGCAGGAAGGCGGCCAGCACCCCCAGTTCGTTCATCCGCCTCAGCGCCCGTTCGGGGTTGCCGTGCTTGAGCATCAGGTCAAGGAAGATGCGCGTCGCCTCGCGGTCCTCGCGCATCTCGTCGTCGATCAGGTCGAGGTTGGCCGACACCAGCCGCATGGCGTCGGGATGGATCAGCATGCCCGACCGCAAGCCTTCCTCGAACAGCCGCAGGAGGTTCAGCTTGTCCTTCAGGAATTCCTCGGGGTCGACGATGTTCAGCCGCCCCCGGTCGATGCGGTAGCCGGCCGGCATCTTGCGGCGGCGGCGCAGGATGCCGCTGACCACCGCCTCGCGCTTGAGGTGGCGGGCCTCCATCTCGGTCAGGAACACGCGCGTCACCTCGCCGACGCGGGTGGCGTGGCGGAAATAGTCCTGCATGAAATGTTCGACCGCGCGCCGGCCGCCCGCATCGACATAGCCCATGCGCGCCGCCACCTCGACCTGCATGTCGAACGACAGCTTTTCGACGGCGCGCCCGGCGATGCGGTGCATGTGGCAGCGCACCGCCCAGAGGAAATCCTCGGCGGCGGCGAAGTTTTCATATTCCTCGCGGCGGAAGACGCCTTCGGACACGAGGTCGGCGGCCTCGCCGACGCCGTGGATGTACTTGCCGATCCAGTAGAGCGTCTGCAGGTCGCGCAGGCCGCCCTTGCCCTCCTTGACGTTCGGCTCCAGCACATAGCGCTGCCCGCCCTGCCGCCGGTGGCGTTCGGCGCGCTCTTCGAGCTTCGCCTCGATGAAGTCCTTGCCGGTGGTGCGGAACAGGTCCTGGCTCAGCCGGTGACGCAACTCGCCCGCCAGGGCTTCGTCGCCGGTGACGAAGCGGTGCTCCAGCAGCGCGGTGCGGATCGTGTAGTCCTCGCGCCCCAGCCGCAGGCAGTCCTTCACCGTGCGCGAGGCATGGCCGACCTTCAGCTTCAGGTCCCACAGGATGTAAAGCATGGTCTCGATCACGCTTTCCGCCCAGGGGGTGATCTTCCACGGGGTCAGGAACAGAAGGTCGATGTCGGAAAAGGGCGCAAGCTCCTTGCGGCCATAGCCGCCGACGGCCAGCACGGTCAGCCGTTCGCCGGCGGTGGGGGTGGGGCGAGGGTGCAGGAGGCCGATTGCCAGGCGGAAGACCACGCGGATGGTGGCGTCGGCCAGTTCGGCCCGGGCATGGACGGTGGCCCGCGCGGCGCGCGGATGGGCGTCGAAGGCCGCGTCGATCAGGGCGTTTTCCGTGCGCCGCGCCACCGCCAGCGCCTGCACGATCGCCTGGCGGCGGTCGCGCGGATCGGTCAGGGGGGCGACGATCGCCTGAAGCTCGGCAGCGAAACGGTCGCTGTCCAGAATCGTCGCAGCCGGCGCGGGCGGTTGCCCGGCGTCGGCTGCGATTGCGCGCGTCAGGTCAGAATCCGGCGCCACCGAAGCTCCTCGGGGCGGGGTCGATGACCACGACCTGCCCGTTCTGGATCTGGGCGACGGCGAGGCCGCGTTCGTTGGTGCCGTCGGCGCGCAGCCGGAAGACGCCATTGACCCCGGCGAAGCCCGCGTTCTGGGTCAGGGCCGAGGCCGAGAACGGATCGGAACGGCCGGATTTCACCAGCGCGGCGACGGCGGCGATCCCGTCATAGGCAAGGCCGGCGATCGGGTGGGGCGACTGGCCGTAGGCGGCGCTGTAGCGGCTCTGGAACTGGGCGCTCAGGCCTGGATCGGGCAGGGCGAACCAGCCGCCCTGCAGGCCGGGCAGGGCCAGCGTGGCCGACGGGATGTCCCACCGGGTCAGGCCGACATACTGGATGGCCGACGGCCCCAGCCCCTGTTCCGGCAGCAGTTGCGCCAGCAGCGGCAGCGCGCCGGCGCTGTCGGCGGTCAGCATCATCGAGGTCGCACCGGACGACCTGGCGGTCGAGACGATGGTCGGGACCGCTGCGGTCACGCCGGGGCCGGTGAAGTCGTAGGGCACGGTGCCGACGATGCGCGCGCCGGCGCCGGCCGCCGCCGTCTGGATCGCGCGCTGTCCGAGGTCGCCCTGCGGGGTCTTGTCATGCACGATCAGGATGTTGCCCTTGCCCTGCCGCGCCGCATAGGACGCCAGCCGGTTGGCCGAGTTCTGGAAGGTCTGGCCGAGGATGAAGACATTGCCGCCGGCAACGTCGGTGTTGTTCGAGAAGGACAGGACATTCAGGCCCCGGCCCTTGACCGCCAGACCGGCCGCATTGGCGGAATCGCCGAAGACCGGCCCGAGGATGATCGCCGCGCCCTCGTCGGCGGCGCGGGTGGCCATCTGCGCGGCGAGCGTCGGGTCGGAGCCCGCGTCATAGACCCTGAGGTCGATCTTGACGCTGCCGGCGACGTCGGCCACCGCCATGTCGGCCGCCTGCTTCAGCCCGCGCGCCAGTGTTTCATCGCCGGCATTGCCGCTGCCCGAGGGCAAAAGAAGCGCCACCGGAACCGGCTTCGACGGGTCGAACGCCGGGCCGGATTCGCCCCCCGGCATCGGGCCGCAGCCGACGACCGCCGCGGTCAGCGCCGCAAGGGTGATGGTTTTCAAGGCCTTGCGGCGGGGAAGCAATGCAGGCAACATGGGCGGACCTCTTCGCGGGGCACAGGAAAACAACCAGCGCGACGGTAAGCGGTTCGCCGCGGGAAGTAAACGCATCAGCAGCGAAGGAGAGCCGCTTGGCCCGGCCCGCGACGATCCCGCAAAAGCCTGCGCCCGGCCTCTATTTCATCGCCACGCCGATCGGGGCGGCGCGCGACATCACGCTGAGGGCGCTCGACCTGCTGGCCAGCGCCGACGTGCTGGCCGCCGAGGATACCCGCAGCCTGCGCCACCTGATGGAGATCCACGGCGTGGCGCTGGGCCAGCGGCCGCTCTGGGCCTATCACGACCACAATGGCGCCGCGGTCCGCCCGCGCATCCTTGCCGCCTTGGCCGAGGGCCGGTCGGTCGTCTATGCCTCGGAAGCCGGAACGCCGCTGGTCGCCGATCCGGGCTTCCAGCTGGGCCGCGCCGCCATCGCCGCCGGCCATCCGGTGACAGCCGCGCCGGGGCCTTCGGCGGCGCTGGCGGCGCTGACCGTGTCGGGGCTGCCCTCGGACCGGTTCCTGTTCGCGGGCTTTCCGCCGGCGGCGGCGCAGGCGCGCCGGACCTGGCTGACCGAATTGGCGGCGATCCCGGCGACGCTGATCCTGTATGAATCGCCGAACCGCGTTGGTGAAATGTTAGGAGATTGCGTGGCAACCTTCGGGGGGGAACGGCAGGCGGCGGTCTGCCGGGAACTGACGAAAAGGTTCGAGGAAACGGTGCGGGGAACGCTGGGCGAACTGGCCGAACGGTTTGCCGGACATCCGGTCAAGGGCGAGATCGTGGTGCTGATCGACCGGCCCGGCACCGCGAAGGCCGACGAGAGTGAGGTGCGGGCGGCGCTGGTGCAGGCGCTGGGCCGCATGAAGGTGAAGGAGGCGGCGGCACTGGTCGCCGACATGTTCGGTCTGCCGAAGCGCGATATCTACCAGATGGCGCTGGGGCTGCGGGGCGAAGGAGAGGAATGATGTCGGGCGCGGTTTCCTATCACAGCGGCCTTGCCGCCGAAGCCCAGGTCGAGGGACGCTATCTCGCCGCCGGCCGGTGCCTCGCCGCCCGGCGCTGGCGCGGCCGGTCGGGCGAGATCGACCTGGTGGTGCGCGAAGGCGCCACCGTCGTCTTCGTCGAGGTGAAGCGCGCCGAATCCTTCGCCCGTGCCGCCGAACGGCTGACCCGCCGGCAGATGCAGCGGATCTGGAACACCGCCAGCGAATTCCTGGCGGGCGAACCGCATGGCCAGGATACCGAGGTGCGCTTCGACGTGGCGCTGGTCGACGGCCGCGGCCGCATCGACATCGTCGAGAATGCCTTCTGCTTCTGAGCGGGATTGCATCCGCCCGATGGCTGCGCCATCACTTCGGTCCGGGACCGGCGGAGGGATGGAATGGCTTTGAAGGTGGCATTGCAGATGGACCCGATCGGTCCGATCAACATCGACGCCGATTCGACCTTCCGCATCGCGCTGGAGGCCCAGGCGCGCGGGCATGAACTCTTCTACTACACGCCCGACCGGCTCAGCTATTGCGAGGGGCGGGTGCTGGCGCGGGGCTGGCCGGTGACGCTGCGGCGCGAGAAGGGCAATCACTTCACGCTCGGCGCCGAGACCGAGGTCGACCTGGCCGACTGGGACGTGGTCTGGCTGCGCCAGGACCCGCCGTTCGACATGGGCTATATCACCACGACCCTGATCCTGGAGCGCATCCATCCGGCGACGCTGGTGGTGAACGACCCGTTCTGGGTGCGCAACTATCCCGAAAAGCTGCTGGTCCTGAACTTCCCGGACCTGACGCCGCCGACGCTGATCGCCCGCGATCTGGCGACGATCCGCGCCTTCCGCCACCGCCACGGCGACATCATCCTCAAGCCGCTTTACGGCAATGGCGGGGCCGGGGTGTTCCGGCTGGACCCCAACGACCGCAACCTTGCCTCGCTGCACGAACTGTTCATCGGCATCAACCGCGAGCCGCTGATCGCGCAGAAATACGTGCCGGCGGTGGTCAAGGGCGACAAGCGCATCATCCTCGTCGACGGCGAGCCGGTGGGCGCGATCAACCGGGTCCCGGCCGAGGGCGAGACGCGGTCGAACATGCATGTCGGCGGGCGGCCGGAAAAGATCGGCCTGACCGCGCGCGACCGGGAAATCTGCGCGGCGATCGGCCCGACCCTGCGCGACAAGGGCCAGATCTTCGTCGGCATCGACGTGATCGGCGACTGGCTGACCGAGATCAACGTGACCTCGCCCACCGGCATCCAGGAGCTGGAGCGGTTCGACGGCACCAACACGGCCGCGAAGATCTGGGACGTGATCGAGGCGAAGCGCCGCGGGGTGAAATAGGGCGCGCTGGCCCATCGGGCTGCCGGCGGCGCGTTCCTATGCGATGCCGTCGCGGCTCCGGCCGACGCGCTTTTCTGTCGGCTGGCGAGCAGTCCCACATTTCCCCGGCCGGGCGCGCACCTTCGGCGCGCCGGCCCCGAAATAGCGAACGGCGCGGAACCACACTGTGCGGATGGGCGCCCCTGGATCGGTTGAAGGTTCACCCTCGCCGCCGGTCTTCGGTGTGCCGCCCGAGTCCCAGACCGCTGAAGTCGGGCCGCCCCCGACTTGGTGCAAGGCCGCTGGCCGCGTCGGGCTGGCTCCAGATTTACTCCGACCGCGTGCCGCGCAACCGCGCGGTCCCGCGCGTTTCCGGCCGTGGTTCCAACCCTCGGCACGCCGGTCCTGCGTCGTCGCGGACAGGGGACGGAGCCCCCACTGCCCCCGATGGATGCCCCAGATCAGTTGCAGGGCCCTCCCGGCCGCCGGTCTTGTGGTTGGCAGAAT
Source organism: Paracoccaceae bacterium (assembly GCA_046348855.1). Lineage (GTDB taxonomy): Bacteria > Pseudomonadota > Alphaproteobacteria > Rhodobacterales > Rhodobacteraceae > TMP-24. Next base: position 134,916 of record JAXMDK010000004.1, read on the forward strand.
GTCACGCTCGTCGGCTGGGCGCTATCCTGTGGCGCGTCGATTCCGCCGCCCAAGACAGCGGACCGCGCACAGCTACGCCGCCGCTAATCGACGCTCTGGGTCGGTTGCAAGTTCATCCCGGTCGCCGGTCCCGCGACAAGCCCGGAATACCACGCTCGCCGGGCGCACGCCCTAGCTGGCCTCCCGCAGGCTCAGCCGGAAGCTGACGGCTTCGGCGACATGGGGTTTGCGCACGCCTTCCGAGCCGGCGAGGTCGGCGATGGTGCGCGCCACCCTGAGAACCCGGTGATAGCCGCGCGCCGACAGGCCGAACCGTTCGGCCACCGTGGCCAGCAGTGCCCGCCCTTCGGCGTCGGGGGCCGCGACCTCTTCCAGCAGCCGGCCCTCGGCATCGGCGTTGACCCGCGCCTCGGGGTGGTCGGCGAAACGGGCGGTCTGGGCATCGCGGGCCCGCGCCACCCGCTCGGCGACGCTGGCCGAGCTTTCGCCGCCGTCGGGCAGGTCGAGATCGGTATAGGCGACCGGCGGCACCTCGACCCGCAGGTCGATGCGGTCCATCAGCGGCCCGGAAATCCGGCCAAGGTAGTCGTCGCCGCACAAGGGCGCCTTGCCGCAGGCGCGGTTGGGGTCGGTCAGGTAGCCGCATTTGCAGGGGTTGGCGGCGGCGACCAGCAGGAACCGGCAGGGATAGCGGACATGGGCGTTGGCGCGCGCCACCACCACCTCGCCGGTCTCGATCGGCTGGCGCAGGGTTTCGAGGACCGCGCGGGGGAATTCGGGGAATTCGTCCAGGAACAGCACGCCGTTGTGCGCCAGGCTGATCTCGCCCGGCTTCGCGCCCCGTCCGCCGCCGACGATGGCCGCCATCGAGGCGGTGTGGTGGGGTTCGCGGAAGGGGCGGGCGCGGCTGATGCCGCCTTCGTCCAGAAGCCCCGAGAGCGAGTGGATCATCGAGGTTTCCAGCGCCTCGACCGCGGTCAGGGGCGGCAGGATGCCGGGCATCCGCGCCGCCAGCATCGACTTGCCCGACCCGGGCGTTCCGACCATCAGCAGGTGGTGGCGGCCGGCCGCGGCGATTTCCAGCGCCCGCTTGGCGCGTTCCTGGCCCTTGACGTCGCGCAGGTCGCGGGCGCCCGCGTCGCGTGTGACCTCGCCGGGGCGGGCGGGCGACAGGGGCGACTGGCCGGTGAAATGGCCCAGAGCCTCGGCCAGGGTCGCCGCGCCATAGACCGGCGTCGCCCCGACCCAGGCGGCCTCGGGGCCCGAGGCGCGGGGGCAGAGCAGCGCCTTGTCCTCGCCCGCCGCCGCCATCGCCGCCGGAAGCGCGCCGGCCACCGGCACCAGCCGGCCATCGAGCGACAGTTCACCCAGGGCCACCGTCGCCTCGACCTCGTCGCGCGGCAGGATGTCGATGGCGGCCAGCAGCGCCAGCGCGATCGGCAGATCGAAGTGCGAACCCTCCTTGGGCAGGTCGGCGGGCGACAGGTTGATGGTGATGCGTTTGGACGGCAGCGCCACCGCCAGCGCACCGAGCGCCGCGCGCACCCGGTCGCGGGCCTCGCTGACCGCCTTGTCGGGCAGGCCCACGACCGCGAAGGCCGGCATCCCCGGCGCCACCGCGCACTGGACCTCGACGATCCGCGCGTCGATCCCCTCGAATGCCACCGTGTAGGTGCGCGCCACCATCCGCCCGCCGCTCCCGCCTGACCCCCGCCAGATGGTTAACGGCTAGGGCCAAGGGGTTTAGGAATGGTTAACGCGCGGGCGCTGCCACCCCGGCACGGTGGGCCATGTCCATGAACTGCGGCCAGGCTTCGGGGTCATGCAGGGTCTTGTCGCGGCAGAACGCGTTGCAGAAGCCCCAGACCGCGCCGTCGAGCCGCAGGAAATGGGTCACGGGCTTGCCGGAATAGGGGCAGGCGGCGTTCCGCGACGGCCCGTCCGCCAGCGTCGCGGCCAGGGGCGCCGGGCCGGGCCAGGGCCGTTCGGCATAGGGCATGCGATAGGCGGGCTGCTCGCGGTTCTCGGCCTTGCCCATCGCCCGCCAGCGGCGGAAGGCCGGGTCGGCCAGATGGGCCTGCACATAGGCTGCCGCCGCTGGCGACACCGGCAGGTTGTAGATGGCGATCCGCGCCGCGACCGGGGCGAAAAACGCATCCGCGCCGCTGTAGCTGCCGAAAAGCCACGGCCCATTGGCGCCGAAACGGTCCCTGGCGCGGGCCCAGATCACCTCGAGCCGCGCCAGGTCGGCCAGGACTTCGGGGCGCGGGGCGCTGTCCTGATAGCTTTTCAAGAGGTTCATCCCGCAATCGTTCCTGAGATTGCCGAACCCGGCGTGCATTTCGGCGACCATGTAGCGCGCCATCGCCCGCGCCGCCGGATCGGCGGGCCAGAGGCCGGCCTCGGGGTGGCGTTCGGCCAGCGTTTCGAGGATGGCGATGCTTTCGCCCACCACCTCGCCTTCGGGGGTGCGGATGGCGGGCACCTGCCGGGCGGGGGCGAAGCGGGCCAGGAGCGCCTGGAGATCGTCGGAATAGAGCACGCCGGTCTGCACCCGGACCGGGATGTCGAATTTCTCGAACATCAGCCAGCCGCGCAGCGACCAGCTGGAATAGCTGCGGTCGCCGATGGCAAGATCGTAGGTCATGGCAGTCTCCTGTCTGCGGGGGCCAGCTTCGGTCTAGCCCCGGCGCGGCGATGATGCACGTTGCGATTGGTGGGGGCCTTCATCACCGATCGTGATGAGGCGCGGCCATTGTCAAGCGGCCCGGCGGTGCCTAATGGTTGGCGGGGCGGCAGGGGAAAGACATGCTGGCGGGCAAGAAGATCCTTCTCATCATCGGGGGCGGCATCGCGGCCTACAAGGCGCTCGACCTGATCCGCCGGCTGAAGGAGCGGGGGGCCGCGGTCACGCCGGTGCTGACGCGCGCGGCGGAGGAATTCGTGACGCCGCTGTCGGCCGGGGCGCTGGCCGGGGCGCGGGCGCACCGGCACCTGTTCGACCTGACCGACGAGGCCGAGATGGGCCATATCGAACTGTCGCGCGCCGCCGACCTGCTGGTGGTGGCACCGGCAACCGCCGATCTTCTGGCGAAGATGGCAGGGGGGCATGCCGACGACCTGGCGTCGACCCTGCTTCTGGCCACCGACAAGAGGGTGCTGGTCGCGCCGGCGATGAACGTGCGCATGTGGCTGCATCCGGCGACGCGCCGCAATGTCGCGCAGCTGGCGGCCGACGGGGTGCTGTTCGCCGGGCCGGACGAGGGCGACATGGCTTGCGGCGAATACGGGCCGGGGCGGATGGCCGAACCTTTGGCGATTGTCGCCGGGATCGAGGCGGCGCTGGGCGCGGGGCCTTTGGCGGGGCGGCATGTGATCGTGACCTCGGGCCCGACGCATGAGCCCATCGACCCGGTCCGCTATATCGCCAACCGATCTTCGGGGGCGCAGGGGACGGCGCTGGCGGTGGCCTTGCGCGACCTGGGCGCACGGGTCAGTTTCGTGACCGGCCCGGCCAGCGTGCCGCCGCCGGCGGGGGTGACGGTGATCGCGGTGGAAACCGCGCGCCAGATGCAGGCGGCGGTCCGGGCGGCGCTGCCGGCCGATGCCGCCGTCTTCGCGGCGGCGGTGGCCGACTGGCGGGTGGCCAATGCCGGCGACCGGAAGTTCAAGAAGGACAAGTCCGGCCAGGCGCCGGCGCTGGAGTTTGCCGAAAACCCCGACATCCTGGCCGAAGTGGCGGGGCTGAAGCAGGGGCGACCGAAGCTGGTGGTGGGCTTTGCCGCCGAAACCGACGATGTGGTGGCCCATGCCACGGCCAAGCGGCAGCGCAAGGGCTGCGACTGGATCGTCGCCAACGACGTGCGACCGGCGACCGGGATCATGGGCGGGGCCGAAAACGCGGTGACAATCATCACCGCCGAGGGGGCCGAGGACTGGCCGCGCCTGCCCAAGGACGAGGTGGCGCGGCGGCTGGCGGCGCGCATTGCCGGGGCGCTGGGCTGAGCGGGGGCGGCAGATGCCTCCGGCGGGGATATTTGGGCCAGGATGAAAGGGCGGGTATGGGGCCGACGCTGAAAGTCATGCGCGAGGAGTGGGCCGATCCGGCCGTGGCGCTGCCGTCCTACGAGACGGCGGGCGCGGCGGGGGCCGACGTGCGCGCCAATCTGCCGGCCGAGGCGCGGGCGGCGGGGCTGGTGCTGCCGCCGCTGGGCCGGGCGCTGGTGCCGACCGGGCTGCGGGTGGAAATTCCGCCCGGGTTCGAGATGCAGATCCGCCCGCGCTCGGGGCTGGCGCTGAAGCACGGGATTTCGCTGGCAAATGCGCCCGGCACCATCGACAGCGACTATCGCGGGCCGCTGGGGGTGATCCTCGTCAATTTCGGCGATGCGCCGTTTCACATCGCCCACGGCGACCGGATCGCGCAACTGGTCGTCGCCCCGGTGGTGCAGGCGCGGTTCGACCTGGCCGCCGGGCTGGAGGCGACGGCGCGGGGGGCGGGCGGCTTCGGCTCGACCGGGCGGCAATGATGGTGCTGGCCTTGGCGGCGGGGTTTGTCGTGCTGGGGCTGGCGCTGCGCTTTCCGGCGCGGATCCTGTGGGGCGGGCTGGCGGTCCTGTGGGCGGCGGCGCTGCTGGCCGGCGGCCTTCTGCCCGAAGGGCATCCGCTGCGGCGGGCGGTGGGCGGTGACTGGCGGACCTGGCTGCTGGCCGGGGTTGCCGTGGCGGTGGTGCTGGCTTACCGCGCCGGGCTCGGCTGGCTCCGCGGGCGGGCGGCAACGGCCCCGGCGGCCGGACCGGCGGCCCCGGCGCCTTTCGCCGCGGCGGAGCTTGACCGCTATGCCCGCCACATCGTCCTGCGCGAGGTTGGCGGCACCGGGCAGAAGCGGCTGAAGGCCGCCCGGGTGCTGGTGGTGGGGGCCGGGGGGCTGGGTTCGCCGGCGCTGCTTTATCTGGCGGCGGCCGGAGTCGGCACCATCGGAGTGATCGACGACGACGAGGTATCGAACTCGAACCTGCAGCGGCAGATCATCCACACCGACGCCCGCATCGGCCAGCCGAAGGTGGCCTCGGCGGCGCTGGCGATTCAGGCGCTCAATCCGTTCGTGACCGTCGATACCTGGCGCGAGCGGCTGGATGCCGAACGGGCGGCGGCGCTGTTTCCGCATTATGATCTGATCCTCGACGGGTCGGACAATTTCGACACGCGCTTCATGGTCAACCGGGCAGCCGTGGCGGCCGGAAAACCGCTGGTTTCGGCGGCGATCACCCAGTGGGAAGGGCAGATCGGGCTGTACCATCCGGCGGGTGGCGGGCCGTGTTATGAATGTGTGTTCCCTGACCGGCCGGAACCCGGCCTTGCCCCGTCCTGCGCCGAGGCGGGAGTGATCGCGCCCTTGCCGGGCGTCGTCGGGTCGATGATGGCGCTCGAGGCGGTGAAGCACCTGACCGGCGCGGGCGAGACGCTGAAGGGGCGGCTTCTGATCTATGACGGGCTTTACGGCGAAACCCGGCTGATCGCGGTGGCGCGGCGGGCCGACTGCCCGGTCTGCGGCGGGGTGCACTGACCGCCCCGCTTCGCCGCTGGACAGTCGCGGAGGCCGCGCATAACCTTGCGCCGCATTCGTGACAGGAGCTGCCCGATGAAATTCGTTCTTGCCGCCGCCGGGCTGATTGCCGGCGCCTTTTCGCTGGCGTCAGTCGCCGCCGCCGACAGCCTGCCCGACCTGAAGGGCCGCGAGGTCGTGGTCGTGACCGAAAACGCCTTCCCGCCGCTGCAGTTCCTCGACAAGTCCGGCAAGGCGATCGGCTGGGAATATGACGCGATGGACGAAATCGCCAAGCGGCTGAACATGAAGGTGAAGATCGAGAATTCCAGCTGGGACGCGATGATCCCGGCGGTCAGCGAAGGCCAGTTCGACATCGGCATGACCGGCATCACCATCCGCGACGACCGCAAGGAAAAGGTCGATTTCTCGGACCCCTACATGCATTCGGAAATGCTGATGCTGGTGCGCGGCGATGAAAGCCGGTTCACCGACGCGAAAAGCTTTGGCGCCAACAAGGATCTTCTGATCGCCGCCCAGCCGGGCACCACGCCCTTCTATACCGCCGTCTATGACGTGCTGGACGGCAACGAGGCCAACCCGCGCATCAAGCTCTTTGAGACCTTCGGCGCCGGGGTCGAGGCGCTGAAGGCCGGCGACGTCGATCTGGTGCTGACCGACGGCACCTCGGGCAAGGGCTATGTCGATGCGTCGAACGGCGGGCTGAAGATCGTGGGCGAGCCCCTGGGCGGCGAGGATTACGGGTTCATCTTCCCCAAGGGGTCGGACCTCGTGGCGCCGGTCAATGCCGCCATCGCGTCCCTGAAGGCCGACGGAACCTTCGACGCGCTGAACAAGAAATGGTTCCTCGACTACAAGATGGGCGAATGACAGCCGCGCTTGCCTCCGGGCCACGGCCCGGCGGCCCGTCGCCATGACCCCACCTGCCCAGGACAAGCCCGAATTTCCCTACTGGCTGGCGGCGCTGATCGCCACCGGGCTGGTGTTGTTCGCGCTGGTCCTCGGCGACGATGTCTATGCGCAGGCCCTGTCGACCCTGTCGAAGGGGATCGGCATCACCCTGTTCGTGACCGTGGTCGCCTTCGCGCTGGCGTCGGCGCTGGGGCTGGTCATCGCGCTGGCTGGCCTGTCCACGCACATCGTGCCGCGCCAGCTCGCCCGGCTTTACGTCGAACTGGTGCGCGGCGTGCCGATCATCGTCCTCTTGCTCTATGTGGCTTTCGTCGTGGCCCCGGCGGCGGTTGTCCTGTGGAACGCGCTGATGGGGGCGCTGGGGCTGGAACCCCTGCGGCCGCGCGATTTTCCGTTCCTGTGGCGGGCGATCATCGCGCTGATGCTGGCCTATGCCGCCTTTCTGGCCGAGATCTTCCGCGCCGGGCTTCTGTCGGTGGACGCCGGCCAGATCGAGGCCGCCAAGGCGCTGGGGCTGAGCGGCTACCGGCGCTTTCGCCATGTGGTCTTTCCGCAGGCCTTCCGCACGATCCTGCCGTCCTACGCCAACGATTTCGTGGCGATGGTCAAGGACAGCTCGCTCGTTTCGGTCCTGGGCGTGTCGGACGTGACCCAGCTGGGCAAGGTGACGGCGGCCGGCAACTTCCGCTATTTCGAAACCTACAACCTTGTGGCGCTGATCTACCTGACCATGACCATCGGCCTGTCGCTGGCGCTGAGGCGGCTGGAGGCGCGGCTGAGGGCGCGCCAGCGCAAGGCATGATCGGCCCTGACCCCCGGAGAACCCGATGACCAACCCGCTTCTGCAACCTTTTGATGCGCCCTTCGGCCTGCCGCCCTTCGGCCAGTTGACCGACGCCGATTTCGCGCCCGCCTTCGACGCCGCGCTGGCCGAGGCGCGGACCCGGATCGAAGCGATTGCCGCCGATCCGGCCGCGCCGACCTTCGCCAACGTGATCGCGGCGCTGGAACTGGCCGAGGAAAGGCTCGACCGGGTGTCGGCGGTCTTTTACAACCTCGCCTCGGCCGACACGACCGACGCCCGGCAGGCGCTGGAGCGCGACCTTGCGCCGAAGATGGCGGCGTTTGCATCCGAAGTGACGATGAACCCGGCGCTGTGGGCGAAGATCTCCGGCCTGTGGGCGCGGCGCGAGGGGCTGGGGCTGAGTGACGAGGAACTGCGGGTCCTGACGCTTTATGAACGGATGTTCCGCCGGGCGGGGGCGGCGCTGGACGGGGCGGCGCGCGACCGGATGAAGGCGGTGAAGGAACGGCTGGCGGTCCTGTCGACGCGCTTTGCCCAGAACCTGCTGGCCGACGAACGCGACTGGGTGATGGCGCTGGCCCCGGCCGATCTGGCAGGGCTGCCCGATTTCGTCGTGGCGGCGGCACGGGCGGCGGCGGCCGAACGCGCGCAGGACGGACACGTGCTGACCCTGTCGCGGTCGCTGATCGTGCCGTTCCTGCAATTTTCCACCTGCCGCGACCTGCGCGAGACGGCCTGGCGGGCCTGGGTGGCGCGGGGCGCGAACGGCGGGGAAACCGACAACCGCGCGGTGGCCGCCGAAATCCTGGCGCTCCGGGCGGAACGGGCGGGACTTCTGGGGTACGCGAGCTTTGCCGACTACAAGCTGGAACCGGAAATGGCCAAGACCCCGCAGGCGGTGCGCGATCTGCTGATGCAGGTCTGGCAGCCGGCGCGGGCCAAGGCGCTGGCCGATCAGGCGGCGCTGACCGCGATGCTGAACGCCGACGGGATCAACGGCGATCTGGAGCCCTGGGACTGGCGCTATTACGCGGAAAAGCGGCGCAAGGCCGAACATGATCTCGACGAAGCCGAGGTCAAGTCCTACCTGGGGCTGGAGGCGATGATCGGCGCGGCCTTCGACTGCGCGCACCGGCTGTTCGGGCTGGAGTTCCGGCCGCTCGACGTGCCGCTTTACCATCCCGAGGCGCGGGCCTGGGAGGTGACGCGCAACGGCGAACATGTCGCGGTCTTCATCGGCGACTATTTCGCCCGGCCGTCGAAACGCTCCGGTGCCTGGATGTCGACCTTCCGTGGCCAGCGCAAACTGGGCGGCGCGGTCCGGCCGATCGCCGTCAATGTCTGCAACTTCGCCCGGCCCGAGGCCGGCAAGCCCGCGCTTCTGTCCTGGGACGATGCGCGCACGCTGTTCCATGAATTCGGCCACGCGCTGCACGGGATGCTGTCGGACGTGACCTATCCGATGGTGTCCTGCACCAATGTCGCGCGCGATTTTGTCGAACTGCCGAGCCAGCTTTACGAACATTGGCTGGAGGTGCCCGAAGTGCTGGCCCGCCACGCCCGCCACTGCGACACCGACGCGCCGATGCCTCAGGCGCTGCTGAAGCGATTGCTGGCGGCGCGCGACTTCGATCAGGGATTTGCCACTGTCGAATATGTCGCCTCGGCGCTGGTCGACCTGGCCTTCCACGAAGGTGTCCCGCCGGCCGACCCGATGGAACGTCAGGCCGAGGTGCTGGGCGCGCTGGGCCTGCCGCATGCCATCCCGATGCGCCATGCCACCCCGCATTTCGCCCATGTGTTCGGCGGCGACGGCTATTCGGCGGGCTATTACAGCTACATGTGGTCCGAGGTCATGGATGCCGATGCGTTCGAGGCCTTTGGCGAGGCTGGCGGGCCGTTTGATCCGGCGACCGCAGCACGGCTGGAAAAGTTCATCCTGTCGGCCGGCGGTCGGGCCGAGGCTGATGCGCTTTACCGCGCCTTCCGCGGCCGGATGCCGGGGGTCGAGGCGCTGTTGCGCGGGCGCGGGCTGGCAGCGGCCGGCTGATCGTCCGCCGCTATCGTTGACCATTCGTCGCCAATGGCGGAGACAGCTAGCCACTGTCCGCCTCCAACTCGGGATTTGTGGCGAAATCATGGCAAAATTCTGTCCCGATTGACACAATTCGGGGCGGGTGGCATCTCGGCTGCAACGGCAAGGATGCAGGTCCGGTCGCGGCGAACCGCGCCTTTCAGGCGCAGCGGCGCGGCAAAGTTAGGCTGCCAGTATACCCGGCGGAATACGGCGGTCGGGGGGGGACACGAAAGTGCCCCCCTTCTTGCGTTCCTCCCCCTTTCCTTGCGCGTGCAACCGTGGCAGGTAGGGCCATGCAAACGGATTTCCTGATCATCGGCGGCGGTATCGCCGGAGTTTCGGCGGCGGCGCGGCTGTCGCACCTGGGCCGCGTCACCCTGCTCGAGGCCGAGGAGCATCTGGCCCATCATGCCTCGGGACGCTCGGCCGCTCTCTATGAGCCCCACTATGGCCTGCCGCCCGTGGTGGCGCTGTCGCTGGCCAGCGGCGACTACCTGCGCCAGACCAATGGCGGTGTGCTCAGCCCGCGCGGCATGATGATCGTCGCCGGGCCGGACGAACGGGCCGAATTCGAGCGCGACATCAAGGTGATGGAGCTGGACGAGATCAGCTTCGATGCCGCGCGCGCCATCGTGCCGATCTTCAACCCCGACACGGTGCGCTATGTCGGCGCGGCCGATCACGCCTGGGACATCGACACCGACCTGCTGATCCAGAACTTCCTGCGCGAGGCCCGTGGCAACGGCGCCCAGGTGCTGACCGGCGCCCGGGCGACGGCCATCGCCCGCACCGCGACCGGCTGGCGGGTCACGACGGCCGCAGGCGCCCACGAAGGCCGGCTGCTGGTCAACGCAGCCGGGGCCTGGGCGGGCGAGGTGGCGGCGATGGCGGGCGTCGCGTCGCCGGGCTTCACGCCCCTGCGCCGGTCGATGGCGCGCATTCCGGCGCCGGGCGGTCTCGACGTGTCGGGCTGGCCGATGATCTTCGGGGTTGGCGAAACCTGGTACGCCACGCCCGACGCCGGGGCGCTGATCGTCTCGCCGGCCGAGGAACATCCGATGGACCCGCATGACGCCTGGGCCGACGACATGGTCCTGGCCGAGGGGCTGGCGCGCTACGAGGAGCGGGTGACGGTGCCGGTGACGCGGCTTCTGGCTTCGTGGGCGGGGCTTCGGACCTTTTCGCCCGACCGGGTGCCGGTGATCGGATTCTCGCCCAGCGAGCCGGCCTTCTTCTGGCTGGCGGGGCAGGGCGGCTACGGCTTCCAAAGCTCGCCGGCGGCCAGCCAGCTTGCCGCCGACCTGATCGCCGGGAGGACGCCGGCGCTTGACCGGAAGGCCGTGGCGACCCTGTCGCCCAGCCGTTTTCCCGGCATCTGACCGGCGGGCGCATCAGCGCACGTGACAGCGCCGTTGCGGGGCGCTAGAGGGAAGAAAAACAAGAGCAGAACCATGCAACGCTTCGCCCGCCTGTCCGCGCTTTTCCTCGGCCTCGTTTTCCTTGCCGCCTGCGGCGGCGGGGGCGGTCATCCCTACGGCATTCCCGAACAGTTCAGCGACGCGAAGCCGGTGCGCTGGCGCGGCAAGGTCCCGTCCCACTATCCGGTGCACGGGGTCGACGTGTCGCGCTATCAGGGCGACGTCGATTGGCCGGCGGCCGCGGCCTCGGGCATTTCGTTCGCCTTCATCAAGGCCACCGAGGGCGCCGAGATCGCCGACCCGATGTTCCAGACCAACTGGGCGCGGGCTGCGGCGGCCGGGGTGCCGCGCGGGGCCTATCACTTCTACTATTTCTGCCGCAGCGGGGCCGAGCAGGCCAACTGGTTCATCCAGCACGTGCCGGCCGAGCCGGGCGCGCTGCCGCCGGTGCTTGACATCGAATGGACCCATTCGCGCAACTGCCCGCAACATCCCGCCCCCGAGGTGGTGCGCGCCCAGGCGCTCGATTTCCTGAATATCCTCAGCGCCTACTACGGGCGCCAGCCGATCATCTACACCAGCATCGACTTCTGGCAGGACAATGAACTGTGGCGGATCGGTGGCTATCACTTCTGGCTGCGCTCGGTCGCCGGCCATCCGCGCGACGTCTACGACGGCCAGCACTGGACCTTCTGGCAATATACCGGCACCGGCCTTGCGCCGGGTTTCCGCGGCCAGGTCGACCTGAACACCTACGAAGGCAGTGTCAGCGACTGGCAGAACTGGGTCGCGTCCAACCGGCTCTGACGCGCTGCCAAAGGCAAGGCCGGGGGCCAGCCCCCGGGCCCCCGGGATATTTTCGGACAGAAAGTGAACGCAGCCCGCACCAGAGGGAGCGGGCTGCCATTTTCTGTCGATGAGTATTTAGGGAGGGTTCGGGACGGCAGGGCCGTCCCGATTGTCGCTCAGCCGTCGATGCGGATGCGCTCGTTCTTCGGGTCGAACGGGCTGTCCTCGGTCACCACCGCATCCCAGAGCTGGCGCAGCATCCGCACCTTGAGCTTCGTGCCGGGCGTGGCCAGGTCGGGGCGGACGTAGCCCATGCCGATCTGTTTGCCGAAGGCCACCGAATAGCCACCCGAGGTCAGGCGGCCGACCTTCTGGCCGTCATGCAGGAGCGCTTCCTTGCCCCAGGGATCGGCGTCGGCCGGCCCGTCGATCAGCACCGTCACGCACATGGCGCGGATGCCCTTGTCGATCATCGCCTGCTTGCCCTGGAAGTCCTTCGACATGTCGACGAAGCGCGGCAGGCCGGCCTCGAGCGGCGTGGCGTCGCGGCCAAGCTCGGTGCCGAAGGCGCGGTAGCTCTTTTCCTGCCTCAGCCAGTTCTGGGCGCGGGCGCCGACGAGCTTCAGCCCGTGCTTTTCGCCGGCTTTCATCAGTTGGTCGAACAGGTAGTTCTGCATCTCGATCGGGTGATGCAGTTCCCAGCCCAGCTCGCCCGTATAGGCGACGCGGATCGCGTTCACCGGGCACATGCCCAGTTCGATCTTCTTGGCCGACAGCCACGGGAAGCGCTTGTTCGACAACGCCGTGGCCGGGTCGGCATCGCCGATGAGTTCGGCCAGGATCTTGCGGCTGTTCGGGCCGGCCAGCGCGAAGACGCCCCACTGGGTGGTCACGTTCTGGATTTCGATATGGCCGAACTCGGGCGCCTTGTCCTCGGCGCACTTGCGCAGGTAGTCGGCGTCATAGTCGGTCCAGGCCCCGGCCGAGACGAGATAATACTCGTTCTCGCCATTGCGGACGATCGTGTATTCGGTCCGGGTGGTGCCGGCCGGGGTCAGCGCATAGGTCAGGTTGATGCGGCCGATCTTCGGCAGGGCGTTGCAGGTGAACCAGTCGAGGAAGGCGGTCGCGCCCGGCCCGCGGACCATGTGCTTGGTAAAGGCGGTGGCGTCGATCAGACCGGCGGTTTCGCGCAGGGCCCTGGCTTCCTCGACCGCATATTTCCACCAGCCGCCGCGGCGGAAGCTGCGGGCGTCATGGTCGAAGTTGGCGGGCGCATCGACGGGGCCGTAGTAGTTCGGGCGGTCCCAGCCGTTCACCTGGCCGAACTGGGCGCCGCGCGCCTTCTGGCGGTCGTAGGCGGGCGAGGTCCTGAGCGGCCGGCAGGCTTCGCGTTCCTCGTCCGGGTGGTGGAGGATGAAGACATGCTCGTAGCATTCCTCGTTCTTCCGGGCCGCATATTCGGTCGTCATCCACGAGCCGTAGCGCTTGGGGTCGAGCGAGGCCATGTCGATCTCGGCTTCGCCCTCGACCATCATCTGGGCAAGGTAATAGCCGGTGCCGCCCGCCGCGGTGATCCCGAACGAGAAGCCTTCGGCCATCCACATGTTGCGCAGGCCCGGATAGGGGCCGACCAGCGGGTTGCCATCGGGCGTATAGCAGATCGGCCCGTTGAAATCGTCCTTCAGACCAACGGTTTCCGACGAGGGGATGCGGTGGATGAAGGACATGTATTCGCCCTCGATCCGTTCGAGGTCGAGCGGGAACAGGTCGGCGCGGAAGCTCTCCGGCACATCGTAGAGGAAGCGCGCCGGGGCGTTGCGTTCGTAGGGGCCGAGAATCCAGCCGCCGCGTTCCTCGCGGACATACCATTTGGCGTCGGCGTCGCGCAGGACCGGATGCTCGGGGTTGGTCTTGCGGTATTCCTGCAGCATCGGGTCGGGTTCGGTGACGATGTACTGATGCTCGACCGGGATCGCCGGGGTCTTGACGCCCAGAAGCCGGGCGGTGCGCTGGGCATGGTTGCCGGTGGCGGTGACGACGTGCTCGGCGTGGATTTCAAAGGTTTCCTCGCCCGGCACCAGCATGCCGCCCTTCTCGACCATGATATGGCCCGAGACGATCCATTCCGACCCGGTCCACTTGTAGCTGTCGACCTGGGCCTTCTGGACGATCTTGACGCCGCGCTGGCGGGCGCCCTTGGCCATCGCCTGGGTCACGTCGGCAGGGTTGATATAGCCGTCCTGCGGATGGAACAGCGCGCCCTTCAGATCCTCGGTCCTGACCAGCGGCCAGCGGTCCTTGATGTCCTTGGGCGTCAGGAATTCGTGGTAGACGTCGGCGGTTTCGGCGACCGACGAATAGAGCATGTATTCGTCCATCCGCGCGTCGGTCTGGGCCATGCGCAGGTTGCCGACCACGTAGAAGCCGGCGTTCAGGCCGGTTTCGGCCTCGAGCGTCTTGTAGAAGTCGACCGAATACTTGTGGATGTGAGTCGTCGCGTAGGACATGTTGAACAAGGGCAGCAGCCCCGCCGCATGCCAGGTCGACCCCGAGGTCAGCGCATCGCGCTCCAGCAGCATCGTGTCCCAGCCGGCCTTTGCCAGGTGATAGGCGATGCCGGTCCCGACGGCGCCGCCGCCGACGACAAGAGCTTTGACATGGGTTTTCATCGGGCAACTCCTCGGGGATTCCTTTGGGTCATATCTGACAGGAAGCGGCCGCACCATTCATGTCAGCCCGACTATTATGGGGAAGAAAACGACATCCGGTCATGTCGCAGTCGGCGCTTCGACTGCGGACGGGTCGACGGCCGGGGCGGGGGTGGCCCTACAGGCGCGACAGGACAAGCCCGGCCATGACCAAGGCCACCGCCAGCAGGCGCCGGAGGCTGATCGCCTGCACCGCCATGCCGAAGGCGCCGATCTGGTCGAGGATCAGGGCCGCGGTCAGCTGGCCGAGAATCATCGCCGCGACCGCCGACAGAACGCCGGTGCGGGCGACGCCGAACACCACCGACCAGACGTAGAAGGCGCCGAGGAAGCCGCCGACCAGTTGCCACCAGGGTACGCCGGCAAGCCGCGCTACCGGCGACCCGCCACTGGTGGCGAGGGTGGCGACGGAAAGCAGCAGGAAGCCCACGCCGAACGATACCGCCGCGGCCAGCACCGGGCTGGCGACCGACCGGCTGAGCGCGGCATTGATCGGCGCCTGCACGGCGATGGCAGCGCCGCCAAGGCAGATCAGCAGCAAGGGAAGGACCGGTAACTGCATCCTGGACATCCCGCGCCTTACAGCATCCCCGGCACGACCTGATCGGGCGGCCGGTGGCCGTCGGCGAAGGTCTTGATGTTGATGATGACCTTTTCGCCCATCTCGATCCGGCCTTCGAGCGTGGCCGAGCCCATGTGCGGCAGCAGCACGACATTGGGCAGTTCGCGCAGGCGCGGGTTGATGTCGGTGCCGTGTTCATAGACGTCGAGCCCGGCCCCGGCCAGTTCGCCCGCCCTGAGCATCCGCGTCAGCGCGTTTTCGTCGATCACCTCGCCGCGCGAGGTGTTCACGATCACCGCGGAGGGTTTCATCAGCTTCAGCCGCCGGGCGTTCATTAGGTGGAAGGTCGACGGCGTGTGCGGGCAGTTGATCGACAGCACGTCGACGCGGCTGACCATCTGGTCGAGGCTTTCCCACCAGGTCGCCTCAAGCTCTGTCTCGGTCTCGGGGCGCAGGCGGCGGCGGTTGTGATAGTGGATCTGCATGCCGAAGGCGCGGGCGCGGCGCGCCACGGCCTGACCGATCCGCCCCATGCCAAGGATTCCCAGCCGCCGACCGCCGACCCTGCCGCCCAGGAAGGCGGTGGGCGCCCAGCCCTGCCAGCGGTCGGCCTGCATGACCTGCAAGCCTTCCGGCATCCGGCGGATCACCGCCAGAATCAGCGCCATTGTCATGTCGGCGGTGTCCTCGGTCAAAACGCCGGGGGTGTTCGACACCAGGACGCCGCGCTGGCGGGCGGTGGCCACGTCGATGTTGTCGACGCCG
Source organism: Paracoccaceae bacterium (assembly GCA_046348855.1). Taxonomy (GTDB): domain Bacteria; phylum Pseudomonadota; class Alphaproteobacteria; order Rhodobacterales; family Rhodobacteraceae; genus TMP-24. The sequence continues at coordinate 150,521 of JAXMDK010000004.1, forward strand.
GCGCCGTAGTTGGCGATCAGCTTCAGCTTCTGGCCGGCCTGGGCCAGCAGGGTGGCGTCGATATGGTCGGTGATGGTCGGCACCAGCACGTCGGCGCGGCGCATGGCCGCCGCCAGTTCGTCGCGCGACATCGGCTGGTCCGAGGGGTTCAGTTCGACCTCGAAAAGCTCTTTCATCCGCGTCTCGACCGCTTCGGGCAGGCGGCGCGTGACCACCACGGTCAGCCTTTCGGTCGTCATCGGCGGCTCCTCTCTCTCTCGGTCGCGTCCCTGCTGGCAAAGTGCATGGCAAACGGCTATGCCACAAGCCCGAAAGCGTCACCAGCAAAGGGGGCAGGCGAGGATGCGGACCATATCCACAGTCGGGCTGACGCTGGCCGCGATGCTGGCCCTGGCGCTGCCCGCCGTCGCGCAGGAACTGGAAAACGGCGGGGCCGGCGCCACGATCCTGCCGGGGCACGGCGCTTCGACCAACCTGCCGGTGCCGCGCTATGTGTCGCTGAAGTCGGATGTCGGCAACGTGCGGCGCGGGCCTAGCCTGGAACATCGCGTCGACTGGGTGTTCCACCACCGCGACCTGCCGTTGAAGATCACCGCCGAGTTCGAACACTGGCGGCGGGTCGAGGACAACGAAGGGCAGGGCGGCTGGATCTATTACACCATGCTGTCTGGGGTCAGGACGGTCCTGGTGACCGAGGGCGGAGCGCAGCTGCACCGGACGTCCGACGAAAAAAGCCAGGTGGTCGCCATTGCCGACGAAGGCGTGATCGGCAAGCTGGGCGCCTGCACCAAGGACTGGTGCGAGATCAGCGCCGGCGGCGAGGACGGCTGGCTGATGAAAAGCCAGATCTGGGGGGTTGATCCCGACGAGGTCCGCGACTAGGCCGGCCGTCCAGCGGTTCGCGCCCGGCGGTCAGGAGGTTTCATGGCAACCCCAAACAACACAGGCATGAATGTCTCGGCCGGACTGGCCTCGGTGGCGGTCGCGGTGGTGCTGGTGTCGCTGAAGCTCTGGGCGCTCGGAACCACGGCGGCGCTGTCGGTCGCCGCATCGCTGGCCGACAGTGCGCTGGACCTGATGATGTCGCTGGGCGGGCTGATGGCGATCCTTTATGCCGCACGCCCCGCCGACGAAGACCACGCCTTTGGCCATACCTCGGTCGAGGATCTGGCGGCGCTGGCCCAGTCGGTGTTCATCACCATTTCCGGCGTGGTCATCGGTTGGTCGGCGCTGTCGCGGCTCTTGGCCGCCTCGCCGCCGCAGCTTCAGGCCGAGGGTGGCGGCATCGTGGTGATGGCGGTCTCGATCCTCATCACCATCGGGCTGGTCCTGTGGCAGCGCCGAGTGGCGCGGCTGACCGGCAGCAAGGTGGTCAGCGCCGACAGCATGCACTACCTGTCCGATCTTCTGCCCAACCTCGGCGCCATCGCCGCGCTGTGGATGTCGCGGCGGTTCGGGATCGGCCAGATCGACAGCATCGTGGCGCTGGCGGCGGCGGTGATGCTGGTCTTCGGCGCGTTCCGCATCGGCAAGTCGGCGTGGGACGCGCTGATGGACCGCCGCGCCGACCCGGCGATCGTCAAGGGCATCGCCGCGCTGGCCCGCGACTGGCCGGGCGTGCGCGGGTTCCACGACCTGAAGACGCGGATGGCGGGCAGCCGGGTGTTCGTCCACCTGCATATCGAGCTCGACGGCGACCAGCCGCTGCGCGAGGCCCACGCCATCGGCGCCGCCCTCAGGCGGCGGATCATCGAGACCTATCCGCAGTGCGACGTCATCATCCACAAGGACGTGGCGGGCGAAACCTGACTGGCCCGCCGGCGCTCAGGCGTCGCTGTCCACCACCTCAAACCCGTGCGTCACCGTCGCCGTCTTCGCCATCATCACCGAGGCCGAGCAGTATTTTTCGGCAGACAGTTGCACGGCGCGGGCGACCTTGTCGGGGTTCAGGCCGCGGCCGGTAACGACGAACTGCAGATGGATGCGGGTAAAGACCTTGGGGTCGGTCTCGGCCCGGTCGGCGTCGATGCGGACCTTGCAATCGCGGACCGGCTCGCGGCCCTTTTCCAGGATCGAGATCACGTCCCAAGCCGAACAGCCGCCGGTGCCGATCAGCAGAAGCTCCATCGGGCTGGGGCCGGGCTTGGGGTGATCCTCGCCGAACGCGGTGCCGAAGGCGATGGCGTGGCCGGTTTCGGTCTGGCCGACAAAGGTGCGGGCGCCGGCCCAGGTGACGGTGGCTTTCATCATTCACTCCTGCCCCGGACGGGTCATCTCGAATACTTCGGTCACCACCGAATAATCCTTGTAGCCGCCGCGCGCCAGCGGCTGAAAGCGGGTCACGTCGAAGCGGCCGTTTACCAGGCAGTCGTCGCGCAGGTGGATGCCAGTAACTTCGCCGATGACCAGGTAGTTGTCGCGCCCGGCCAGGGTGACGATCTGGCTCATCCGGCATTCCAGCGTGGCGGGCGCGGTGGCGACGCGCGGGCAGTCGATCGTCACGCATTCGGCCTTCACCGCGCCGGCATGGGCGAATTCGTCGCGGCCGTGCGGCAGCTTGGCCGAGGTGGCGTTCATCACCTCGCGCGCCGCATATTCGACAATGTTGGCGGCGAAAACCCCGGTTTCGCGGATGTTCAGCAGGCTGTCCTTCGGCCCGTTCGGCGCGAAGATCACCTGCGGCGGGCTGTCGGCCACGGCGTTGAAGAAGGAAAAGGGCGCAAGGTTGTCGCCCAGCGGTCCGCGGGTCGAGATCCAGCCGATCGGGCGGGGCGTGACGATCGCGTAGAAGGGGCTGTGGGGCAGGCCGTGGCCATCCTTGGGCTGGTAGAACATCGGGAGCCTCATTCGCGTTTGCCCATGACCTAGGGCCATGTTACCCGCGTTTCCAGAAGATTCGGACCGGGCGGGACAGTTAGCACAGGGGCAGGGGCGCGGGCGGGCTTGTACAGGCTGGAAGAGGAAACCGAGGCCGACTGGTGGGAAGTCGAGGCGCTTTACGACCTGTGCTTCGCGCCGGGGCGCACGGCGCTGTCGTCCTACCGGCTGCGCGACGGGGTCGACAAGGTGCGACCGCTCTGTCTGGTGTTGCGCGATGGCGACGGGGTTCTGGCGGCGGTGATCCGCTATTGGCCGGTGCGCGTCGGCGGGCGGCGGGTGCTGCTTCTGGGGCCGGTGGCGGTGCACCCGACCCGCCAGGGCGAGGGGCTGGGCGGGCTTCTGATCCACGAAAGCCTGGCCGAGGCGCGGCGGCTCGGGTGGGAACGGGTGCTGCTGGTGGGCGACGCGCCCTATTACCGGCGCTTCGGCTTTCAGAAGATCGACGGGGTGGAGATGCCGCCGCCGACCAACCCCGACCGGGTGCTGGCGCTGGAATTGCAGCCGGGCGCCTGGACGGGGGTGCGCGGGCCGGTGACCAAGGCTGCGTGACGGACGCAAGGCTTGAAATGGGCCGCGGCGGTGCCACCTATGACCGGCAGGCTTGCGCAGGGGACGTCTGATGGCTGACGACAAAACGACATTGCCGCCCGAGGCCGAGGCGCAGGTGGCCGCGCTAGCGGCGCGGGCGCGAAAGGCGAACGGTCCGCTGATGCGGGCGATCAACAGCCTTGGCGGCCAGTTCGAGGGTTGGGCGGCGCGGCTGCCGGCCCCGGCGCGGCGGGTGGCCGACGAAGGCGCCGAACGGCTGCTGATGGGCCTTTATCGCGGTGCGGCGGGGGCGGGGCGGATCGTTCCGGCGGCCGGCGGGCATGGCCACAAGCTGGCGGCGGCGGCCAGCGGCGCGGCGGGGGGCGCGGCCGGGATCGCCTCGGCGGTGGTTGAACTGCCGGCGACCGTCATGGTCATGTTTTCTGCCATGCAGAAGATCGCCGCCGAAAACGGCTTCGACCCCGACAGCCCCGAAGTGCGGCTGACCTGCATCGACATCTTCGGGTCGGGCGGGCCGGGCCGTGACGACGACGGGATCGACACGAGTTTCCTCGGCGCGCGGCTGAGCATGAATGGGACCACGATCCGGGCGCTGGTTGCCCGCGTCGCGCCGGCCTTTTCGGCGATGCTGGGCAAGTCGCTGGCCTCGAAGGCCGTGCCGGTGCTGGGGGCGGCGGCGGGGGCGGGGATCAACTACGCCTTCACCGCCTATTATCAGGAAATCGCCAGGGTGCGCTTTGGCCTGCAACGGCTGGTGGTCGACCACGGCGAAGCGCCGGTGGTCGCCGCCTTTCGCGCCGCCTCGCTGCCGAAGGGGCGCTGAACCGGCCTAGCGGCTGGCGCGCTTGTCCTCGGTCATCCGCTCGAAATCGCTGGCATCGTGGCGTTCGTGCAGCTGCTCGGACGGGTCGCCCGAGGTGCGGTTGACCATCCGCCCGCGGATCACCGCCGGGCGCTTGGCGATGGATTCGGCCCAGCGCAGAACGTGGGGATAGGCGGCAGTGTCAAGGAACTTGGCCGAGTCGCCATAGATGCGCCCCATCGCCAGTTGGCCGTACCAGGGCCAGATCGCCATGTCGGCGATCGTGTATTCCTGCCCGGCAACGAACGGATGGTCGGCCAGGCGCCGGTTCAGCACGTCAAGCTGGCGCTTGGATTCCATCGCATAGCGGTTGATCGGATATTCGAATTTCTGCGGAGCATAGACGTAGAAATGCCCGAACCCGCCGCCGAGGAACGGGGCGCTGCCGACCTGCCAGAAGAGCCAGCTGAGCGTTTCGGCGCGCCCGGCGGCATCCTTGGGCAAGAAGGCCCCGAACTTTTCCGCCAGGTGCAAGAGGATCGCGCCGGATTCGAAGATACGGATGGGCTCGGGGCCGGACCGGTCGACCAGCGCCGGAATTTTCGAGTTGGGGTTCACCCCGACAAAGCCCGAACCGAACTGGTCGCCCTTGCCGATGTCGATGAGCCAGGCATCATATTCGGCGCCATGATGGCCGGCGGCCAACAGCTCCTCCAGCAGCACCGTGACCTTGACTCCGTTCGGCGTGCCCAACGAATAAAGTTGCAGCGGATGCTTGCCGACCGGCAGCGGCTTTTCATGGGTGGCGCCGGCCACCGGCCGGTTGGTCGAGGCGAAGGCCCCGCCGTTTTCCTTGTCCCAGGTCCAGACTTTCGGCGGCTGATAGGTCATGTTCCGTCCTATTGGCGATGGCGCGTTGTCCCATTTATGTAAGACCCGCCGACAGGCGCGCAACTGGCGATTTTCGCAGACCGCCATGTGCAGGACGCAACCCGGCCGAGAGGCAAGCCTGGCGGATCAGGCGTCCTGGCGCGCCAACCAGTCCATCACCGCCGGCCGCAGATTGGTCGCGTCCTCGGCCCGGGCCCGTTCCAGGACGCCCTTCAACTCGGTCAGATTGACCCGACGGATCAGGTGCTTGACCGGGCCGATGGACGCCGGGCGCATCGACAGGGTGCGAAAGCCGATGGCGGCCAGGCACAGCGCCTCGATCGGCCGGCCGGCATCCTCGCCGCAGTAGGACAGCGGCGTGCCGGCGCGGTCGCAGCGGGCGACGATCTTTTCCAGGAATGTCACGAAGCTGGCGTTCAGCATGTCATAACGCTTGCGCACCCGTTCATTCTCGCGGTCGGCAGCGAAGAAGAACTGCTTCAGGTCGTTGCCGCCGACCGAGATGAAGTCGACCATCTCGAAGAAGGCGTCGGGTGCGAAGGCCAGCGACGGCGTTTCCAGCATCGCGCCCACTTCCAGCACCGTCGGCAGCCTGTGGCCCAGGTGGCGCTCGCCCTCGACCTCGTCCAACAGTTTCTGCCGCGCCGCGCGGAATTCGTCGAATTCGGCGACGAACGGGAACATCACGCTCAGCGGCCGTCCGGCGGCGGCGCGCAACAGCGCCTGCAACTGCATCCTGAGCACGCCGGGCTTGTCCAGCCCGACGCGGATCGCCCGCCAGCCCATTGCCGGGTTCGGTTCCTCGACCCGCTTCATGTAGGGCAGGACCTTGTCCGACCCGATGTCGAGCGTGCGGAACACCACCCGGTTGCCGTGCGCGGCCTCCATCACCCGGGCATAGATCGCGACCAGTTCGCCGCGCTTGGGCACATGGCTGCGGACCAGGAATTGCAGTTCGGTGCGGAAGAGGCCCACTCCCTCGGCGCCCGACCGGGTAAAGGACGGCAGGTCGGCGATCAGGCCGGCGTTCATCAAGAGCGTGATCCGCTGGCCCGACTTGTCGGTGGCTGGCAGGTCGCGCAGGCTGGCATAGCGGTTCTGTGCCTCGGCCTGCATGGCGATCTTTTCGCGGAAGGCGCGGGCCACCGTTTCCTCGGGGCGCAGATGCACCACGCCCTGGTCGCCGTCGACAAGGATATGGTCACCGTTCAGCGCCTCGGTGGTGATGAGTTCGGCATGGATCACCAAGGGAATGGCGAGCGCCCGGGCGACGATCGCCGCGTGCGAGCCGACCGAACCCTCCTCCAGCACCACGCCTTTCAGCTTGCGTCCGTAGTCGAGCAGTTCCGCCGGGCCGATGTTGCGCGCCACCAGGATCGGGTCGTCGGGCATCGCCGCGCCCGTGTCCTGCCCCTGTCCGGTCAGGATGCGCAATAGCCGGTTCGACAGGTCGTCAAGATCGTGCAGCCGGTCGCGCAGATAGGGGTCGGGCACGGTTTCCAGCCGGGCACGGGCCGCCGACTGTTCCTTTTCGACCGCCGCTTCGGCCGACAGGCCGCGGGCGATGTCTTCTTCCATCCGCCGCATCCAGCCGCGCGAATTGGCGAACATCCGGTAGGCTTCCAGGATCTGCTGGTGTTCCTTGTCCATCGTCTCGGTGGTGGTCAGCATCGCGTCGACCGACAGGCGCAGGTCGGTGACCGCCTTGTTCAGCCGCGCCAGTTCCTTGACCGGATCGTCGCCGATCGGGTTGGTGATGACCACCCGCGGTTCGTGCAGCCAGACCCGGCCCTCGGCCGCGCCTTCCTGCCCCGTGCCGCCCCGGAACATCACCGGATGCTTGTGCGGGGCCTGAAGCGCCTCGCCCTCGCCGATGAATGCGCCCAGTTCGGACATTTCGGCGACGACCATCGCCACCACTTCCAGCGCATAGATCTCGTCTTCGGAATACTGGCGCGCCTGCTTGGACTGGACGACCAGGACGCCGACCTTTTCGCCCAGCCGCTGGATCGGCACGCCCAGGAACGAGGAATAAAGTTCCTCGCCGGTCTCGGGCATGTAGCGGAAGCCCTTTTCGGCGGGGGCGTTGGCGGTGTTGATCGGGGTCGAGGTCTTGGCCACCCGGCCGACCAGCCCCTCGCCCAGCCGCATCCGAGTCTTGTGGACGGATTCGCGCTTCAGCCCCTCGGTGGCGCAAAGTTCGAGCGTGTTGTCGTCGCGGAACAGGTAGACCGAGCAGACCTCGGTGCCGATCGACGAGGCGATCAGCCGCACGATCCGGTCCAGCCGTTCCTGGCCGGCGCCGGGTTCGGCCAGCGTGTCGCGCAGGCGCCGCAAGAGCCTGCGGCTGTCGCTTTCGGTGCGGTGGTCGGTCATGGCGGGCCCGGAACAATCTCACTCTAAACAATCTCACTCTCTCTATAGGCGAAGGATTCCCTCATGGGGAGGGGGAAAGGCGGCGTCGGCAAAGGCTTGCAGGATGTGCCGGTTTTTCGGGCAGGCGGGCCGGCGATTGCCGTGCCCGTGGGCGGTTGTGGCGGCGCGTTGCCCACAGCTGGCAGCCGGGCGCGCCCGTCTTGCCCCTGTCTCCGTGCCGGGTCATAAATCGCGCAGGCGGAACCGGGATGAACGGGGAGACGACGGGATGGGCGACACGGGGCAGGCCGGCGCGGCCACGCAACTGATCGACGCGCGGATTGCCGGGCTGGCGGACTGGCGCGGCGCGATGTTGGCGCGGCTGCGCGCCATCATCCGCGGCGCCGATTCCGGCGTCATCGAGGAATGGAAATGGGATGGCCCAGTCTGGTCGTGCGACGGGATCATCTGCACCGGCGAGGTCTACAAGAAGGCGGTGAAGCTGACCTTCGCCAAGGGCGCCGCGCTCGCCGATCCGGCGGGCCTGTTCAATTCAAGCCTGACCGGCAATGTCCGCCGCGCCATCGACTTTGCCGAGGGCGCCGAGGTCGACGAGCCGGCGCTGGCCGCGCTGGTGCGGGCGGCGATCGCTGCCAACCGGGCGGGGCGGGGCTGACAGGGCCTTACGCCTTCTCCAGCTCGAACGCGTCATGCAGCGCCTGCACGGCGAGTTCCATGTACTTGCGGTCGATCAGCACCGAGATCTTGATCTCGGATGTGCCGATCACCTTGATGTTGACGTTCTCAGCGGCAAGGCAGGAGAACATGCGGGCGGCGACCCCGGCATGGCTGCGCATGCCGATGCCGACGACCGAGACCTTGGCGACGTCGGTGTCGACGACCAGATCGGCATAGGTGATGTGGCCGGCGTCGCGGGCCTCTTCCAGCGCCTTCTTCGCCCGCGCCACCTGGTTTACCGGGCAGGAGAAGGTCATGTCGGTGACATCCTTGGGGCTGCCGCCGATGTCCTTTTCGGAAATGTTCTGCACGATCATGTCGACGTTGACGCCGGCCTCGGCCAAGGGGCCGAAGATCGCCGATGCGACGCCGGGCCGGTCCTCGACCGTCACCAGCGTCAGTTTCGCCTCGTCGCGGGAATAGGCGACGCCGGAGACGACTTTCGATTCCATGATTTCATCCTCGTCGCAGACAAGCGTTCCAGAAGTTTCGTCGGTATCTTCAAACGATGACAGCACCCGCAGACGCACCTTGTAGCGCATGGCCAGCTCGACCGACCGGGTCTGAAGCACCTTGGCGCCCAGCGAGGCCAGTTCCAGCATCTCCTCGAAGGCGATGCGGTCCAGCTTGCGGGCCTTTTCGGTGATGCGCGGGTCGGTGGTGTAGATGCCGTCGACATCGGTGTAGATGTCGCAGCGTTCGGCCCCGAAGGCGGCGGCGAAGGCCACGGCGGTGGTGTCCGATCCGCCCCGGCCCAGCGTGGTGATGCGGCCTTCGGGACTGATGCCCTGGAAGCCCGCCACCACCGCGACCTTCATTCCCTCGTCGAACTTGCGGTCGATGTTGTCGCGCGGGATCGACACGAAGCGGGCGGCGGAATGGGCCGAGGTGGTGTTGATCGGAACTTGCCAGCCCTGCCAGCTGCGCGCCGGAATGCCCATTTCCTGCAAGCGCAGCGCCATCAGCCCGGCCGTCACGTTTTCGCCCGAGGCCACCACCGCGTCATATTCGCGCGCGTCGTAAAGGTGCGAGGTCGTCTCGACCCAGCCGACCAGTTCGTTGGTCTTGCCCGACATGGCCGAAACGATGACGATCACGTCATAGCCGCGTTCGACTTCCTGCTGGACCTTGAGCGCGGCGTTTTCGATGCGGGCTAGGTCGGCGACCGAGGTGCCGCCGAATTTCATCACAAGTAGCGGCATATGCGCCCCCCAGGCCCCGATCCGTCAAACGCGGGTTTCTTATGCGCGCGGGCGGGCGGGGGCAAGGGGCGAATGGGGCGGCGCGTCGTTCGCGGAAAGGGCCGAACCCTCAGTTCGCCTTGCGCGCCGGCAGGAAGGGCAGGGGCGCGACCGGAACCCCGTCCTCGACCAGGCGGCGGGCCTCGTCGCGGTGCGCCTCGCCATAGATGGCGCGGGCGGGGGCATCGCCGTCATGGATGGCGCGGGCTTCGGCGGCAAAGTCCGGCCCGACGTATTCGGAATTCTCCTCGACCTGGCGGCGAAGGGCGGCCAGCGCCTCCTCGACCGCCGAGCGCGGGGTGGAAAGCGGCCCCACCGGCGCGGCGGTGTCGCCCCCGGTGGCGCGCGCCGGCCGGACCGCCGGCGCCATCAGGCTTTTGCCGACCCGCACCGAGCCGCAGACGGCGCAGCCGATGTGGCCGGCGGCCTGAAGCCTGTCGAAAGCCTCGGCCGACTGGAACCAGCTTTCGAAGGCATGGTCCTTGTCGCAGGTCAGGGCGTAGTGGATCATGGCCGTCCCCGGAAATCTCTTCGTCAGAGAGATGGCGATTTTTGCGCCAAGATCAACCTTTTCCGTGGGAAAGCGCGCCGGTTTCCGGCGGATGGAACGCCGCCAGCAGCGCCCGAAGCTCGGGCTCGGCGACCTCATGGGCCGCCTGCCCGGGGCTGAACCATTCGCGATGGCGCACGTCCATTTCCGGGAAGCGGAATTCCAGATAGGCCACTTCGACCCGGTGCACCGCCACGCAGCAAGGCAGCGCCGATCCGTCAGACATGACCTTGTCGTAAAAGTAGTAGTCCGTCGGCGCATCGGCCAGCCGGCCGACAACGCCGGCCTCTTCGCGGGCTTCGCGCAGCGCGCTGATCCCGCCCTTTTCGCCCTTTTTCGGCCAGCCCTTCGGCAGCACCCAGCGGCCGGTGTCGCGGCTGGTGATGAGAAGAACCTCCGCCTCGCCGCAGCCCAGCCGCCGGTAGCATAGGGCGGCGTGCTGGGTTGCGGGCGTCGCGATGGACATGCCTGCCAACTTGTCTTTCTTCATCATCCTGCCGGAGTGCCGGTCCCTTCCTTGCACGCCGTGGCAGCGGCGGAGTGTAACGCATTTGTAACAGGCTAGCGCAATCGTCCCGAAATGGGAACCAGATATGGGGTTGAAGTCGCCCGTTTGAAACGAAATCGCGCCCGGCGCACCGGAATGTGACCGAATTGCCGCAGCGTCACTCGGCCCGGATCACCAGCCCGGTGGTTCGGGCCAGCGCCGCCAGGAATTCCTCTTCGTCGGTCTGGCCGCGAAAGGCGGAAAGTGCGGCGCGCGCGGCGTCGGCGAGGCGGGTCTGGCCGGCGCCGTCGCCGATCAGCGGAGCTAGCGCGCGGGTCAGGTCGGCGGGGCCGGTGACCGCTAGTGCCGCGCCGGCGCGCTCTAGTGCCTGATAGGGGGCGGCGAAATTCTCTACGCTCGGCCCGTGCAGGATGACCGATCCGGCGGCGGCGGGCTCGAACGGCGTGTGGCCGCCGCGCGGGGCAAGCGATCCGCCGACGAAACAGAGGCCCGCCGCCCGATACCAGAGCGCCATTTCACCCAGCGTGTCGGCCAGATAGACCGGCTGCTGCGGGCCGGGCGCGTCGCCGCGTGACCGGGTGGCGAAGGCCAGGCCGCGCACGGCGATCAGCGGCTCGATCTGGTCGCGCCGGCGCGGGTGGCGGGGGGCGAGGATCAGCCGCAGGCCGGGGTGGTCGGGCAGGAGCGCCGCAAAGGCGTCAAGCACCGCCTCCTCCTCGCCCTCGTGGGTCGAGGCCGCAAGCAGGGTGCGTGATCGGTCGAACGGCAGGTCGGGGGCGGGCGAGGCAGCATCGGCCAGCGGTGCGGCGGCGGCCTTCAGTACCATCGTCGGGCCAAGCGCCGCCGGGTCGAGGCCGAGCGCTTGGGAAACGGCCGCGCGAGCCTTCGTCCTGCGGCGCGAGCCAGCGCACCGCGCCCATCAGCGGACGGGCGAGGCCGGGCAGGCGGCTCCAGAAGCGGAAGGACTTTTCCGACATTCGGCCACCGAGGACCAGCACCGGAATGCCGCGGCGGGCGCATTCGAACATCCGGTTCGGCCAGAGTTCGTTCTCGATCATCACCAGCGCCGCCGGGTGCGTCCGGTCGAGAAAGGCGCGCATCAGTCCGCGCTGGTCGAGCGGGGCAAGCCGCACGGTGGTGCGGGCAGGCTCCAACCGGCCGCCAGGGCGCGGCCGGTCCGGCTGTTGGTGGTGACCAGCAGTTCGGCCTCGGGCACGCGCCGGATCAGGGCGGCGATCAGCGGCCGGGCGGCGGTCAGTTCGCCGTTCGAGGCGCCGTGGACCCAGATCAGCGGCGCATCGCCCGCCCGCGGCGGCGGCAGGACCAGCCGTTCGCAGCGTTCTGCCACCGGGCCGGCGGCGGGCCGCGCCAACGCGCAACGCACCAGTGCCGCGACATAGGCGAGGGAGATCAGGATCCGGTAGAAGATCATGGCGATCCTCTGCCACGGATGGCCCGGCCGCGCAATCCGGGCGGGTCTGCGATCCCGCCCGGGCCGCCGAAGCCGGCCGAAGACGGGGCTTGTGCGGCGCGCCAAGTTGGCCATGCTCGCCGCCAGTGGCAGGAAGGGATTCTGACGATGGCCGACGCATTCACCGCACCCGGACGGTTCTTCCGGGGCAATCTGCACACCCATTCGACCCGCTCCGACGGGGTGCTGGCGCCCGAGGAAGTCTGCCGGCGCTACCGCGACGAAGGCTATGATTTCCTGGCGCTGACCGACCATTTCATCGGCCATTACAACTATCCGATGGTCGATACCCGCCCCTTCCGGTCCAACGATTTCACCACCATCATCGGGGCCGAACTGCATTCCGGCGCCAGCCAGAACGGCGAGCTGTGGCACATCCTGGCGGTGGGGCTGCCGTTCGATTTTGCTCCGCCGAACGCGCCGGGCTTCCGCCCGGTCGAGGGGATGGAAAGCGGGCCGGAGCTGGCGCGGCGGGCGCGCGAGGCCGGGGCCTTCGTCGCCGTCGCCCATCCGCAATGGTCGGGGCTGACGCTGGCCGATGCCCGCTCGATCGAGGCGGCGCACGCGGTCGAGATCTACAACCATGGCTGCTGGGCGGGCTGCGACCGCGCCGACGGCTGGGCGATCAACGATCTTCTTCTGTCCGAGGGGCGGCGGCTGACGGCGGTGGCGACCGACGACGCGCACTTCTCCGAACCCGACCATTTCGGCGGCTGGGTGATGGTGAAGGCCGAGGAGAACGACCCCGAGGCGCTGGTCGCCGCGCTGAAGGCCGGCCACAACTATTCGAGCCAGGGCCCGGAGATCCGCCGGATCGAGGTGAGCGACCGGCGGGTCGAGGTGGAATGTTCCGCCGCCGTGTCGGTGATCGTGCAGGGCTATGGCCAGGCGGCGCAGGCGGTGCATGGCCTGTCGATGACCCGCGCCTCGATCCGCACCAAGCGGCTGGACGAATCGCCGTGGCTGCGGGTGACGGTGGTCGACGCCGCCGGCCGGCGGGCCTGGTCGAATCCGTACTGGCGTTAGCCGGGCCAGTCGTCGGCCTTGCCCTCCAGTCCGGCGGCGGCAGCGCCCGTCGCGCCGGGGATCGGCATCTCGAACTCTTCGGTGACGCTGGTGTAGTTGAAGTAGCCCAGGCGGGCGAGGGGCCGGATGCGGGGAATGTCGATCTTGCCTTCGCTGGTCAGGACATCGTCCCTGACGTGGATGCGGGCGACCTCGCCATAGACCACGTCCACCCAGCCGTGGTTCGACGCGCCGCGCAGGCGGTGGGTGGAAAGATAGCGGCATTCGAAATGACAGGGGCTTTCGGCGACCCGCGGCCCGGGGGCGTCGATGCAGGCGGCCTTGGCGACGCCGGCGCGAACGAATTCGTCGTCGCCGTCCGGCCACTCGACCGCGGTGATGTTCATCGCCTCGCGCAGGTCATAGGTGGCCATGTTCCAGACGAACCAGCCGGTTTCCTCCGCGTTGATCACCGTGTGCTTGCGGCGACCGTCGGAATACTGATTGGCCGCGAACATCACCATCGGCGGATCGAACGTCAGGTTCTGCCATTGGCTGTAGGGGGCAAGGTTGGCGATGCCGTCTTTCGATATGGTCGAAAGCCAGCCGATCGGGCGCGGAACGGTGCAGGCCTTGAAGGGGGTATAGGGAAGGGGGCAACGCTCTTTGCCGGGCGCGTAGTGCATGGACTTCTCCGTTGAAATATGGTGGGATCGGCCGGGACACGTGTGACTCAAGGCAAGAGGTCCCCGGGCCGCCTCCTGCTCCTTTCACTTCAGTTGCCAAGGATCGTCGGCAGCCTCAGCCCGTTGTCGCGGGCGCACTGGACGGCGACGTCGTAGCCGGCGTCGGCGTGCCGCCAGACGCCCGAGGCCGGGTCGTTCCACAAGACGCGGCCCAGCCGCTTGGCGGCCTCGGGCGTGCCGTCGGCGACGATGACCACGCCGGAATGCTGGCTGAAGCCCATGCCGACCCCGCCGCCGTGGTGGAGCGAGACCCAGGTGGCGCCGCTTGCCGTATTGACCAGCGCATTGAGGAGCGGCCAGTCGGAGACTGCGTCCGAGCCGTCCTTCATCGCCTCGGTCTCGCGGTTGGGGCTGGCAACCGAGCCGCTGTCGAGATGGTCGCGGCCGATGACGACCGGGGCCTTCAGTTCACCCCTGGCCACCATTTCGTTGAACATCAGCCCGGCGCGGTGGCGATCACCCAGCCCGATCCAGCAGATGCGCGCCGGCAGGCCCTGGAAGGCGATCCGTTCGCGCGCCATGTCCAGCCAGCGGTGCAGGTGGGCGTTTTCGGGGAAGAGCTTCTTCATCGCCGCGTCGGTCTTGTAGATATCCTCGGGGTCGCCCGAAAGCGCGCACCAGCGGAAGGGGCCGATGCCCTTGCAGAACAAGGGCCGGATATAGGCGGGGACGAAGCCGGGGAAGGCGAAGGCGTTTTCCAGCCCCTCGTCCTTGGCGACCTGGCGGATGTTGTTGCCGTAGTCGAGCGTGGGGACGCCGGCATTCCAGAAGTCGACCATAGCCGCGACATGCTGCTTCATGCTGGCGCGGGCGGCCTTTTCGACGGCCTTGGGATCGGTTTCCTGTTTCGCGCGCCATTCGGCCACCGTCCAGCCGATCGGCAGGTAGCCGTGGACGGGGTCATGGGCCGAAGTCTGGTCGGTGACGATGTCGGGGCGCATGCCGCCCGCCTTCATCCGGCGGTAGATTTCCGGGAAGACGTCGGCCGCATTGCCGATCAGCGCCACCGACTTGGCTTCGCCCGCCTGCGTCCAGCGGGCGATCAGCGACAGGGCTTCATCCAGCGAATGGGTCTTTTCGTCGCAATAGCGGGTGCGGATGCGGAAGTCGGCGCGGGTTTCGTCGCATTCGACTGCCAGGCACGAGGCCCCGGCCATGACCGCCGCCAGCGGTTGCGCGCCGCCCATGCCGCCAAGGCCGCCGGTCAGGATCCACTTGCCCTTGAGGCTGCCGCCGTAATGCTGGCGGCCGGCCTCGGCGAAGGTTTCGTAGGTGCCCTGCACGATACCCTGGGTGCCGATGTAGATCCAGGACCCGGCGGTCATCTGGCCGTACATCATCAGGCCTTTCTTGTCCAACTCGTTGAAATGGTCCCAGTTGGCCCAGTGCGGCACCAGGTTCGAGTTGGCGATCAGCACGCGCGGCGCGTCGGGGTGGGTCTTGACCACCGCGACCGGGCGGCCGGACTGGACGACGAGCGTTTCGTCGGATTCCAGGTCTTTCAGCGTCGCCACGATCCGGTCGAAGTCGCCCCAGGTGCGGGCGGCGCGGCCGATGCCGCCGTAGACCACCAGCTCATGCGGGTTTTCGGCCACGTCGGGATGCAGGTTGTTCATCAGCATCCGCATGGCGGCCTCGGTCTGCCAGCTCTTGGCGGTCTTTTCCGGGCCGGTCGGCGGGTAGATGTCGCGCGTGTTCTTGCGCTGGGTGGCGATGTCGGACATGGGATTTCCTTTCAGGCGAGAAGGTGGGCGGCGATGATGTTGCGCTGGATTTCGGAGGAGCCTTCGTAGATGCGCATGATGCGCACGTCGCGGGCGTAGCGTTCCAAGGGCAGGTCGCGGGTAAAGCCGTAGCCGCCGTGGATCTGCAGCGCGCCGTCGGTGACGCGGTGGGCCATTTCCGAACAGACGAGCTTGGCTTGGGATGCGACGAGGCTGAAGCGCGGGCCGCCGTGGTGGGCCGCCTCGCGCTGGCGGGCGGCTTCCTGGGCAACGAGGAGAGCGGCGTTGTAGTCCGTCGCCAGGTCGGCCAGCTGCCAGCGGATGCCCTGGCGATTGGCCAGCGGCTCGCCGCCGATGACGCGGTCCTTCGCGTAAGTGACGGCGGCCTTCAGCGCGGCTTCGGCGATGCCAAGGCACATGGCGGCGACCTCGATGCGGCCGTTGTCGAGGACCTTCATCGCAGTCTTGAACCCCTGGCCCTCGGCGCCCAGAAGCGCGTCGGCCGGCAGGTGGCAGTCGAGCGACAGGGTGAAGACATGGCCGCCTTTCAGGCCCATCGTCCGTTCCGGCTTGCCGGCGGCGAAGCCGGGCGTGTCGGTGGGCACGATGAAGGCCGAGATGCCGCGGTGCTTGGCCTGCGCGTCGGTGACGGCGTAGACGATGACGAAATCGGCCTCGCCACCGTTCGAGATGAAGCATTTCGATCCGGTCAGGTGCCAGCCGTCGCCGTCGCGCCGGGCGCGGGTCATCATGTCGGCGGGGTCCGAGCCGGCGGTGGGTTCGGTCAGGCCGAAGGCGCCGAGGATTTCGCCCGTGGCGCAGCGGGGCAGCCAGCGGGCGCGCTGTTCGGGCGTGCCGCCCAGCAGGATCGAGTCGGTGGCAAGGTAATGGGCGGTCAGCGCCGAGACGGTCGAGCCGCAGGCGCCGGCGACGATCTGGACGGCGCGCAGCAGCGCCGGGGCGCTCAGGCCGGGGCCGCCGTCGGATTCGGGCAGGTTGGCGCCCAGCAGGCCCAGTTCCGCCAGGCCCTGCAGCTGCGGGCGCACGAAGGCAGCAGTTTCGTCGGTTTCCGCCGCGCGGGGGGCGAGTTCCTCGGCCGCATAGCGCTCCAGCATGTCGGCGAAGGCGCTTTCCTCGGGCGACAGCATGTGCCAGGGGTCGGTCATGCGACATCTCCGGTGATGACATTGTCGGCCTTCAGCCGGGCGATGTCGGCCGCGCCCAGGCCGATCTGCGCCAGGATCGCCGTCGCGTCGCCGCCGAGCGCGGGCGCGGCGCGGGTGGCGAGCGGCTTTGCGCCGTCGAAGCGCACCGGCTGGCCGACGACCTTGGCCGGGCCGAGCGTCGGATGGGACAGGGTGCCGATCAGCTCGCGGGCTGCGACCTGCGGGCTGGTGGTGGCGGCGGCAAAGCCGCGGATCGGGGCGCAGGGGATGCCGGTCGCTTCCAGCACGGCGACGGCCTCGTCGGCGCTCAGCCCGCGCGACCAGCCTTCGATCAGCGCCTTCAGCGCCGGCTCGTTGTCGGTACGCGCGCTGTCGCTGGCAAAGCGCGGATCGGCGGGCAGGCCAGGATGGCCGATCAGGGCGGAAAAGGCGGCGAAATGCTTGTCGTTCAGCACGCAGACGGCGACAAGGCCATCGCGCGCGGCATAGCAGCCGAACGGGGTCGACAGCGGATGGCGGTTGCCGGAGCGGGCGGGTTCGCGCCCGGCGTAAAGATATTGCGCATGTGCGGTCGGCAGCAGCGAAAACAGCGCGTCGTGCATCGACACGTCGATGGTCGCGCCTTCGCCGGTCCGCGACCGGCGCAAGAGCGCCGCCATGATCGCCCAACTGGCGAAGAGCCCGCCCATCAGGTCGCCGAAGCTTTCGCCGACCTTCAGGGGACCGCCGCCTTCGTCGCCGTTCACCGCCATCAGGCCGGACAGCGCCTGCACCACCAGGTCATAGGCCGGCAGGCCGGTCCAGGGGCCGGTCTGGCCAAAGCCCGAGACCGAGGCATAGACCATGTCGGGCCGGCGGGCGCGCAGGGTGGCGGCGTCCAGCCCGAGTTTCGCGGCAACGCCGGGGCGGAAATTTTCCACGGCCACGTCGCAGGTTGCGGCGATGCCTTGCGCCAGCTTCTGCCCCTGGGGCAGGCGCAGGTCGATGGCGATCGACTGCTTGCCGCGGTTGGTCAGCTGGAACAGTGCGCTTTCGCCCTGAACGAACGGGCCGATATGGCGATATTCGTCGCCGGCCGGCGGTTCCAGCTTGATAACCTCGGCGCCCAGGTCGGCCAGAAGCGCCGTCGCATAAGGCCCCGCCAGAACCCGGGTCATGTCGAAGACGCGCAGGCCGGAGAGGGGCGGCTCAGCCATGGGCGAGCCTTCCAGACCGGGCGAGCAGGTCGAGGTCGCCCAGCACGCGGCCAAGGACAGGGCGCAGCGCATCGGCCTTGGCGTGGTCATAGGCCCAGGGAGCGGCTTCGTCGGCCAGATAGGCGCGCTGGGCGAGCTCCATCTGGATAGCATGAATGCCGTCCTGCGGGCGTCCGTAGTGGCGGGTGGTCCAGCCGCCCTTGAAGCGGCCGTTGATCACGGTGTCGAAACCCTCGGCCTTCTGGCAGGGGTCGGCGGTCGAACACTGGACAAGGGCGGCGCAACTGGTGCCGTCGTTGGTGCCGATCGAAAAGACTGGCAGCGTTCCTGCAAAGAGGAACGGGATCAGCGACCGGATCGAATGGCAGTCATAAAGGATGGCGACGCCGTGGCGGGCCTTTACCCGGTCGATCTCGGCCTGAAGGGCGGCGTGGTAGGGCGCATGGAAGGCGACGCGGCGGGCAAGGATCTCGTCTTCCGAAGGTTCCTGCCCTTCGGCCCAGATCGGGGCGCCGTCGAAGTCGGTCACCGGGCAGAGCGAGGTGGTGTTCTGGCCGGGGTAAAGCGATACGCCGGCGGGGTCGCGGTTGGCGTCGATCGCATAGCGGTGGACGTTCGAGGCGACGACGGTGACGCCCTGCAGCAGCCCGTCATAAAGCCGGGCGATATGCCAATCGGTATCGGCAAGCGCGCGGCCATTGGGGTTCAGGCGCGCGGTCAGGCCGTCGGGCAGCCAGATGCCGCCGTGCGGTATGCCAAGCACGATGGCGCTGTCGCCCTTAGTGACGGAAAACGGGGTCATGCCGACAGCTCCGGCAGGGCCAGCCCGGCGGCGCGGGCAATCTCGCCCGAGGCGACCAGCCGCGCGGCGGTTTCCAGATCGGGGGCGAGATAGCGGTCATCGCCCAGCGTCGCCACGTCTTTCCGCAGCCGTTTCAGCACTTTGGTCAGTGGCATTGAAGTAGTCAGCGGCGCGCGGAATTCGATCCCCTGGCCGGCGCACAACAGCTCGACGCCAAGGATGCGGTCGAGATTTTCCACCATCCGCGTCAGCCGGCGCGCGCCGTGGGCGGCCATGCTGACATGGTCTTCCTGGTTGGCGCTGGTCGGGGTGGAATCGGTCACGCAGGGGGTTGCCAGATGCTTGTTCTCGCTCATCAGCGCGGCGGTGGTGACTTCGGCGATCATGTAGCCCGAGTTCAGTCCGGGCGCGGGGGTCAGGAAGGCCGGCAGGTCGAACGACAGGACCGGATCGACCATCAGCGCCACCCGACGCTGGGCGATGGCGCCGATTTCGCTGATGGCGAGCGCGATCATGTCGGCGGCAAAGCCCACCGGCTCGGCATGGAAGTTGCCGCCCGAAACGATCATGCCGGCCTCGGTCAGGACCAGCGGATTGTCGGTGGCGGCGTTGGCCTCAACCTCGAGCGTGCGGGCGGCCATGCGCAGGACGTCCATGGCCGCGCCGGTGACCTGCGGTTGGCAGCGGATGCAATAGGGATCCTGCACGCGCGTGTCGCCTTCGCGGTGGCTTTCGCGGATGACCGAGCCGTCGAGAAGCGCGCGCAGGAAGGCCGCGGCCTCGATCTGGCCGGGGTGGCCGCGCAGGCTGTGGATTTCCGGCTGCAGGGGCGCGGTCGAGCCCATGATTGCGTCGGTCGACATGGCCGAGGTGACCAGCGCCGCCTGTGCCGCGCGCCAGGCTTCGAACAGGCCGGACAGGCCGAAGGCGGTGGAAAACTGGGTGCCGTTGATGAAGGCTAGCCCTTCCTTGGGCCCCAGCGGGATCGGCTTCAGCCCGGCCTTGGCCAGGGCTTCGGCACCGGGAAGAATGTCACCCTTGTATTCGGCAAAGCCCGCACCGATCAGCACCGCGGTCATGTGCGCCAGCGGCGCAAGGTCGCCCGAGGCGCCGACCGAGCCCTGGGCGGGAATCACCGGGGTGACGCCCTTTTCCAGCATCTGCTCCAGGAGTTCGACCAGTTCCCAGCGCACGCCCGAGGCGCCGCGGCCCAGCGACAGAAGCTTCAGCGCCATCACCAGCCGGGCATGGCGGCGGGCGATGGGTTCGCCGACCCCGCAGCAGTGCGACAAGATCAGGTTGCGCTGAAGGGTGGCCGTGTCCTTGGGGGCGATGCGCAGGCTGGCCAGCTTACCGAAGCCGGTGTTGACGCCGTAGACCGGCGCGTCGCCTTCGGCGGCGGCGCGGATCGCCGCGGCGGCGCGGTCCACCGCCGCCTTCGCCGCGCGGTCGAGCCGAACGGGTGCTTCGTCGAAATAGACACGGGCGAGGTCGGCCAGCGTTACGGCGCCGGGGGTGAGGGTCAGGACGGTCACGGACGGCCTCCGAGGATGAGTTGGTGAAGGGGATTGAAACCGAAGCGATAGACGAGTTCGGCCGGCTCGCCGGCGTTCCACACTGCCAGGTCGGCGCGTCGGCCGGGGGCCAGGATGCCGCGGTCGGCAAGGCCGAGGGCGCGGGCGGCGTTGACGGTCGCGCCGCGCAACGCCTCTTCCACGGTCAGGCGGAAGAGGGTGCAGGCCATGTTCATCGCCAGCAAGAGCGAATTCATCGGCGAGGTGCCGGGGTTCAGGTCGGTCGAGACCGCCATCGGCACGCCGTGGGCACGCAGAAGTGCGATGGGCGGCACCTTGGTTTCGCGGATCGCATAGAAGGCGCCTGGCAGGATTACCGCCACCGAGCCGGCGTCAGCCATCGCCCGGACGCCGGCTTCGTCAAGATATTCCAGGTGATCGGCCGACAGCGCCCCGTAGCTGGCCGCCAGCGCCGCGCCCCCCAGGTTCGACAGCTGTTCGGCGTGCAGCTTCACCGGCAGGCCGAGCGCGCGGGCGACATCGAACACGCGGGCGATCTGGGCGGGCGAAAAGGCGATGCCTTCGCAGAACCCGTCGACCGCGTCGACCAGCCCCTCGGCATGGGCGGCGCGCAGCGTCGGGATGCAGATCTCGTCGATATAGGTGTCGGCGCGGCCGGCATATTCGGCGGGCACGGCATGGGCGCCCAGGAAGGTGGTGCGGATGGTCACCGGGCGCCGCGCGGCCAAGGCGCGGGCGGCGCGCAGCATCCTGAGTTCGGTTTCCCTATCAAGGCCATAGCCCGACTTGACCTCGACCGTCGCCACCCCTTCGGCGATCAGCGCGTCAAGCCGGGGCAAGGCGGCGGCCACCAGCGCCTCGACCGAGGCCGCACGGGTGGCGCGCACGGTCGAGACGATGCCGCCGCCGGCGCGGGCGATCTCCTCGTAGCTCGCGCCCTTCAGACGCAGCTCGAATTCGGCGGCGCGGTGGCCGCCGTGGACGATGTGGGTGTGGCAGTCGATCAGCGCCGGGGTGACCAGCCGGCCGCCGAGATCCTGCACGGGGGCGGCCAGCGCCTTGGCCGGCGCGTCGCGACGCGGGCCGACCCAGAGGATGGCGCCGTCGCCGCCCGACAGGATCGCCGCATCCTCGATCAGCCCGTAGGGCGCGCCCTCCGCCATCGTGGCGGCGCGGCAGTTCACGAAAAGGCGGGTGTCGGCGGTCATGGGAAGGTCCGGGTGATTTCGGTTGCCGAGTCGGGTTCTATGCGAATATAAGGAATATGTCTAGACATAATGGAGTCGACCATGATCTTTGCCAGGCGGGCGCTGTTGCCGGACGGTTGGGCGCGGGATGTGCGGATCACCCTGACCGAAGGGCGGATCGCAGAGGTGCGGCGGGGCGCCCGGACCGAGGCCGGCGACCAGCAGGTCGACGCCCTGTTGCCGGCGCTCGCGAACCTGCATTCCCATGCGTTCCAGCGGGCGATGGCCGGGATGACCGAATACCGCGCCAAGGGGCGGGAAAGCTTCTGGACCTGGCGCGACCTGATGTACCGCTTCCTCGACCGGCTGGCGCCGGAACAGGTGCAGGCCATCGCCGCGCAGGTCTATCTGGAGATGCAGGAGGCCGGTTACGCCTCGGTCGGCGAGTTCCACTATGTCCACCACCAGCCCGGCGGCGCGCCCTATGCCGACATCGCCGAACTGTCGGCGCGGATCATGGCGGCGGCGGCCGAAACCGGGATCGGCCTGACTCATCTGCCGGTGCTGTACACCTATGGCGGCGCCGGCAAGGTGGCGCTGGCCGGGGGGCAGTTGCGCTTTGGCAATGACGTGGCGCGGTTCGCCCGGCTGCTCGATGGCGCGCGTGCCGCCGCGCGGGCGCTGCCCGCCGACACGGTGGTGGGCATCGCTCCCCACTCGCTGCGCGCGACCTGCCCCGAGGATCTGGCGCAGGTGCTGCCCTTGGCGGGCGGGGCGCCCATCCACATTCACGTCGCCGAACAACCCAAGGAAGTCGCAGACATTTCTGCCTGGCTGGGCGCGCGGCCGGTCGAATGGCTTCTGGCCAATGCGCCGGTCGGCAGCGCCTGGTGCCCGATTCATGCCACCCACATGACCCCGGCCGAAACCGCGGGGCTGGCGCGGTCCGGCGCGGTGGCCGGCCTGTGCCCGATCACCGAGGCCAACCTCGGCGACGGGCCGTTCGACGGTCGCGGCTGGATCGCGGCGGGCGGGGCCTTCGGTCTGGGGTCCGATTCCAACGTCCGCATCTCGCTGACCGAGGAATTGCGGACGCTGGAATATTCGCAGCGGCTGCGCGACGTGGAACGCAACGTGCTGGTTCCGGGCGAGGGTTCGGTCGGCGCCTTCCTTTACAAGTCGGCGGCGGCAGGCGGCGCTCAGGCGGTCGGGCGCGACGCCGGTCGGATCGAGGCCGGGCGGCTGGCCGATCTGGTGGCGATCGACGGGAGCCATCCGACGCTCTGCGCGCTGGAGGGCGATCAGTTGCTGGACGGCCTGGGCTTTGCCGCGCCGGATGGCGTCGTCACCGACCTGTGGTCGGCAGGCCGCCATCAGGTGCGCGCCGGTCGTCATGTGGCGCGGGACCGGATCGTGCCGGCCTATCGGGCCGCGGTGGCGAAGCTGGTCGCTTCCATGTGACCGGCAGGGGGCTCTGCCCCCGTCGTCCATTGGTCCTCGGACCAATGGCGCACCAATGGACGACCCCGGGATATTTTCGCCAAGATGAACGGGGTCAGCGGGTTTGTTCGAAAGTCACGAGCAGCCCGCGGAAGTCGGCCGAAAACTGCGCGGCGAAATGTTCTGAAAGTGCAAGCCCACCGGCCGGCAGATCCTGTCCGTCAAGGGCTACTCCGGCGGTCAGCGCCAGCAGCGCATAAAGACGGCCCGGCCCGGCGGGGCAATCCGGCAGGGCACCGTCGACCCGCCGCACCGAGGCCGCCAGCTGGCTGCCGTCGAAGATCACGTTGAAGTCGCGGATCGGCCCGCCGATCATGCGGCTGTCGACCGGCAGGTCGCCCGAGAAGGCGACCGGCCGCAGCGGCAGCGCATCGAGCCGGCCCTCGGGCGTGTGCAGGTGAAGGCCCGCGCCCTCGATCACCGTCAGGATGCGGCTGAGGCCGGTGAAGGCCGAGAACGGCCCGTCCGAGGCGACCTCGGCGATCGACAGCCGCCACAGAAGCGCGCCGTCGCGGTCCTCGCGGGCGATCTCGTGGGTGATGCCGCCGCCGTTCTTCCAGGGCTGGGTGTGGAAGGCTTCGGGAAGGATGATGCGCATGGTCGGGCCTTTGCCTGGCGGGTTCTGGCGGATATGGTCAGACAAATAGCAGGTTTCGCAGGGCCGTCCATGAACGATCTTCCGGCAGACAAGGTGAGTTTCCGCGACGTGAAGGCCGAGCTTCTGCGGCGGATCACCGAAGGCATATGGGCGCCCGGCGCGACCGTGCCCGGCGAGGTCGAACTGGCGGCCGAATTCCAGGTGGCGCGGGCGACCGTCAACCGGGCGATGCGCGAGCTGACCGAAGAGGGGATCCTCGAACGGCGGCGCAAGGCTGGCACCCGCGTGCGCCCCTCGCCGTTGCGCGCCGCGCGCTTCGAGATCCCGGTGGTCCGCGCCGAGATCGAGGCGACGGGGGCGGCCTACGGCTACAGGCTGTTGTCGCGGGCCGAGACGGCGTCGCCCGATTGGCTGGCGGCGCGGCTGGGTCTGGGCGCGGGCGCGCGGGTGCTGCATCTGTGCTGCCTGCATCTGGCGGACGGGCGGCCCTACCAGCATGAGGAACGCTGGATCAACCTGGCGGCGCAGCCGGCGGCGGCGGCCGAACCCTTCAGCCAGATCGGCCCCAACGAATGGCTGATCGGCGCGGTGCCGTTTTCCGAGGTCGAGATCAGCTTTCTGGCGACGGCGGCGGCCGGAGACGTGGCCGCGGCGCTGGCGATGGCGGCGGGCGAGCCGGTCTTCACCGTCGAGCGCACGACCTGGTGGCAGGGTCAGGCCGTCACCCATGTGCGCCTGTCCTTCGCCCGTGGCCACCGGATGACGACCCGCTACTGAAGTGGCAGCTGCGCCGCGGCGATCAGCGCCGCCAGCCGGTCGGCGGAGGCGGGCAAGGGATTGGCGCGGTGGCGCACCAGCACCACCGGCTCGCCCGGCCCGGCGTCGCCGACCGGGCGGGCAACCAGATCCTGCCCGTCGTAGCTTTGCCCCGGCGCGGGCCGGGTATAGCTGAGCCCGACCCCCAGCCCGTTGGCGGCGAAGCTGCGCATCAGTTCCAGCGAGGCCGCCCGGTGGGCGATCTGCGGGGTGAGGCCGGCGCGGGTGAAGAGCGCCCGCATGTGGCCGACCGAAAGGCCTTGGTCGGCCAGGATCAGCGGCTGGCTGGCCAGATCGGCAAGGCTCAGGCTGGTGCGGGCGGCCAGCGGGTGATCGGCGGCCAGGATTGCGTGCGGCCCGAGGCGGGCGATTTCCTCGCGCGCAAAGCTTGCGTCCAGCCCCAGGTCGTAGGTGATCGCCAGGTCGGCGCGGCCGCGCGCCAGTAGATCAGCCAGCACCTCGAAATCCGCGACCAGCGGCGTGATGCGGATGTCGGGGCACTGGGTGCGGGCGCGGGCCAAAAGCGGCGCGAGGATCAGCGGTGCCAGATCCTCGAAACAGGCCAGCGTCACCGGGGCGGCGGCGGTTTCGGTCAGGACTGCCATGTCGGCCAGGACCGCCTCGGCCCGGTCGAGAAAGGCCCGCCCGAACCCGGTCGCCAGCATCGGCCCGCCGGGGCGGCGCAGGAACAAAGGCTTGCCGAGATGCGCCTCGATCTGAGCCAGCGCCACGGACAGCGCCGGTTGCGACACATGCAGCCGCTCGGCCGCCAGCGTCACGCTTTCGGCGCGGCGGACGGCGACGGCATATTCCAGCTGGCGCAGGGTGATGGATAACATGAATCTATCCGCATCATTGGCATTTATTATTGGAAACTATGATGCCGCCGCTGCATGCTTGCGGCAAGCGAGAACAGGAGAAACGCGCATGACCATCGTGACCGACGAAATGATCGAAACCTACCAGCGCGACGGCGTGGTGCTGGTGAAGGGGCTGTGGAAGGACTGGGTCGAGGTGATCCGCGCTGGCATTGAGCGCAACATGGCCGAACCCGGTCCCTACGCCGCCGAGAACCTGAAACCCGGTGAGGGCGGCCGCTTCTTCGACGATTATTGCAACTGGACGCGCATCCCCGAGTTCGAGCGGACGATCCGCGAATCGGACGTCGCCGATGTCGCGGCGCGGCTGATGGGCTCGCCCACCGTGCAGATGTTCCACGACCATGTGCTGGTGAAAGAGCCGGGCACCTCGAAGCCGACCCCCTGGCACCAGGACGGCCCCTATTATTTCGTCGAGGGCCGCCAGACCATCAGCTTCTGGTCGCCGATGGACCCGGTCCGCGAAGCCTCGCTGCGCTGCGTCGCCGGATCGCACAAATGGCCGAAGGAAGTGCTGCCGACCCGCTGGCTGGCCGAGACGAACTTCTACCCGAACCCGGAAAAATACATGCCGGTCCCCGACCCGGACGCCGAGGGCATGGATGTGCGCGAATGGCAGATGGAACCCGGTGACGCGGTCGCCTTCAACTACAAGACCCTGCATGGCGCGCGCGGCAACAATTCCGGCACCCGCCGCCGCGCCTTCTCGCTGCGTCTGGTGGGCGAGGACGCCCGCTATGTCGAACGGCCGGGCCGCACCTCGCCGCCCTATCCGGGCCATGAGATGACCTCGGGCCAGCGCCTGCGCGAAGACTGGTTCCCGATCCTGAAGCGGGCCTGAGGCCGCAGGGCTGCTGCAAGACCACCGGCCGGGGGGCACGCTCTCCGGCCTTTTTCCTTGTCCAAATACTCCTGGGGAGTCCCCGCAAGGGGACGGGGGCAGCGCCCCCAGCCTCCTCAGCCGCCGGCGCCCGCTGCGCCGGCGGTGGCGCTGCGGAACCAGGCAACGATCCGGTCGCGCTCCTGCGGTTCGATGAACGAGACGTTGGCGGGTGGCATGGCCTGGGTCAGGCCGGCCTGGATATAGATGCGCGGCGCGGCGGCGGCGATCTCCTCGGGCGTTTCCAGAAGCACCCCCTTCGGCGCCCAGTGGATGCCGTCGAACGAGGGCTCCTTCGCGTGGCACATCGAACAGCGGCCCTGCACGATCTGGGTCACGTCCTCGAAGCCGGGGGCGGCGGCGAACTTCTGCGCCTCGGGCGGGGGGGGCAGGGCGCTTTGCCCCTCGGGCGCCTCGGTGCGCGGCACGGTCGACAGCCAGGCGGCGATCAGGAACAGGAGTGCGGTCACCAGCCAGGTCCAGTGCGGGTTGCCGGTGCGGCCGTGGCGGCTGTTGAACCAGTGGCGGATGGTAACGCCCATCAGGAACACCAGGCAGGCGATGATCCAGTTGTATTGCGTGGCGAAGGCCAAGGGATAATGGTTCGACAGCATCATGAACAGGACCGGCAGCGTCAGGTAGTTGTTGTGGGTCGACCGCTGCTTGGCGATCTTGCCGTATTTGGCGTCCGGCGTGCGTCCGGCGATCAGGTCGGCGACCACGATCTTCTGGTTGGGAATGATCACCATGAAGACGTTCGCCGACATGATGGTGGCGGTGAAGGCCCCCAGATGCAGCAGCGCCGCCCGCCCCGAAAAGACATGGGTGTAGAAATAGGCCATGCCCACCAGGATCACATAGAGGCCGATCATCAGGCGGGTGTTGTCGTCGCCGAAGCGCGACTTGCAGATCAGGTCATAGGCGATCCAGCCAAAGGCCAGAGAGCCGAGCGAAATGGCGATGGCCTGCCAGGGGGCTAGGTCCAGAACCTGCGGGTCGACCAGGAACAGCCCCGCGCCCAGGTAGTAGACCAGGAACAGCATGGCGAACCCCGACAGCCAGGTCGCGTAGCTTTCCCACTTGAACCAGACTAGGTCGCCGGGCATCCGGTCGGGTGCCACCAGGTATTTCTGGATATGGTAGAAGCCGCCGCCGTGGACCTGCCATTCCTCGCCGTCGGCGCCCGAGGCAAGGTTGCGGTCGCGGTGCAGCCCGAGGTCGAGCGCGACGAAATAGAAGGACGATCCGATCCAGGCGATGCCCGTTATCACATGCAGCCAGCGGACCGCCAGTTGCAGCCAGTCGCCGAGAATGTAGAAATCCTGCATGCCCTGGCCCTCCCTGAGCTTCCTGTTTGTCAGGACCCTATACCCGCGGCCATCTTCCTGATAATTCTTTTAATGGCTGATGACTTTCAAAGATAATCGAAGAATGTCGAAGTGACGGCCGGTGGTCGCGGTCGGGGGAGGGCGGCGATGTCCTATGTGAACAATCTCAAGATGTTCGTGCGGGTGCTTGAACTGGGGTCGATGTCGGCCGCCGCCCGCGACCAGCGCACCTCGCCGGCCGTCGCTTCGGCGCGGGTGGCCGAACTGGAAAAGCATCTGGGCATCCGGCTCTTCAACCGCACGACGCGGCGGCTGCAGCCGACCGAGAACGGGCGGCTTTTCTATGAAGGCGCGCGCAAGGTGCTGGAGGCGATCGACGATGCCGAGGCGGCGGTCATGGCCTCGACGCTGAACCTGCGCGGCTCGATCTTCGTGGCCGCGCCGCTCGGGGTCGGGCGGCGGTTCATCGCCCCGCATGTGCCGTCCTTCAAGGACGATTATCCGCAGATCGACGTGCGCCTGCGCCTGTCGGACCGCAAGATCGACGTGGTGGGCGAAGGGCTGGACATGGCCTTCCACATGGGGCCGCTGGACGACAGCACCCTGAAGCTGCGGGTGGTGGCCGACTGCGCCCGCATCCTCTGCGCCGCCCCCACCTATGTTGCCCGGCGCGGCGATCCGGCCGACGGCGAGGCGCTGCTGCGCGACCGGCACGACTGCCTGAACCTGCGCTTTCCCGGCGCGCGCGAATTCCAGTGGACGCTGCTGACCGCCGACGGCCCCCGCCGCTACGAGGTCGCGGGCCCGTTCGAGACCGACGACGGCGACGTGCTGACCACCTGGGCGCTGGACGGCCGCGGGATCATCCTCAAGCCGATCTTCGAGATCGCCGACCACCTGAAGTCCGGCGCGCTGGTGCCGGTGGCGCGGGCGACGCCACCCCTGCCGGTGCAACTGTCCTGCCTGACCCAGCACCGCCGGCTGCGCGACCCCAAGATCCGCACCTTCACCGACTTCATCATCGCCCGCTGCCGGTCGGACCTGATGCGTGCGACCGAGGGGCTGGACCAAGGCTTCGAAGCCATCCGGGCGTGAAGCTGCCGGCCGGCGGCGATGGCAGGGCAGCCGGGCGAAGCCACAACATCCCTTGCGCATCCCCGGTTTCGATCCGCGCCCCCGG
>JAXMDK010000005.1:0-162200 GCA_046348855.1 Paracoccaceae bacterium
AGAGCCCCGGGCGCATCCCCGTATCGGTCCGGGCGCGGCGAGGGCCGAACGGCCGGCTTGCCGCAAGGACCGGGCGGGCGCATGATCGGCGCATGTCCAGCCGGCCGCTCGCCCGTCGGTTCTGCCTTCTGGCTGCGGTCGCGGCCCTGTCGGGCCTGCCGGGGCAACCTTTCCGCGCCCAATCCTCGGGCTCGTCCGCCGGCTGCGAGATCGCGCTGCTTCTGGCCGACGACATATCCGGGTCGGTCGATGACGGCGAATACCGGCTTCAGGTCGACGGGCTGGCCGATGCCTTGGCCGACCCCGACGTGGTGGCGGCACTCTTGCAGGGTCGCGCCGCACTCGCCGTGGTGCAATGGTCGGCGACCGGCATGCAGAAGCTGGTGATGCCCTGGCGCCAGATGACCAGCGCCGCCGACATCGCCGCCTTTGCCGACGAAGCCCGCATCCAGCCCCGCGCCTTCGGCAAGGCGCAGACGGCGGTGGCCGACGCGCTCGCCTTCTCGGTCAACCAGTTCGCCAGCGCGCCCGACTGTCGCCACCGGGTCATCGACATATCCGGCGACGGGGTGCAGAACGAAGGCGGCTCGCTGTCGGCCGCCCGCGAAGCCGCCATTGCCGCCAGGATCGAGGTCAACGCCATCGCCATCGAGGGGCTGGGGCTGGCGATCACCGAATTCTACCGCCGCATGGTCATCACACGGAACGGTTTCGTCGTCACCGCCCACGGCCATGTCGAATATCCGCGCGCCATCCGCGAGAAACTGGTGCGCGAACTGGTGGTCCCCACCGGCTGAGGCTTGACCGCGCCGGGCGGCGGGGGCAATCTCGCGTCATGGGGACCGCGCGCACCCCGTGAGGCTGTGGCCAAAGCAGCGCCTTCCGCATCATCGACAGGAGGGTCCGATGCCCGGCTTCGGCACGATTTCAGCCTTGCAACTGTCACGCCTGATCGGCACGCCCGAAGCGCCGGTCCTTTTCGACGTGCGCACGCCCGAGGATTTCGCCCTGGACCGGCGGGTCCTGCCCGGCGCCCGGCGCATCGCCCACGACCGGGTGGCGGAGTTGGCCGCGACACTTGGCGGGCGGCCGACGGTCGTCGTCTGCCAGCGCGGGCGCAAGCTGTCCGAAGGGGCGGCGGCGCTGTTGCGGCTGGCCGGCCAGCCGGCCGAGGTGCTGGAGGGCGGATGGGAGGCCGCGGTGGCCGCCGGCCTGCCGGCCCTGCCCGCCGACCTCTTGCCGCCGCCGGGCGAAAGCTCGCTCTGGGTCACGCGGCACCGGCCGAAGATCGACCGCATCGCCTGCCCCTGGCTGATCCGCCGCTTCATCGACCCCGCCGCGCGGTTCCTGTTCGTGGCGCCCGCCGAAGTGGCCGACGTGGCCGAACGCTT
This sequence comes from Paracoccaceae bacterium, assembly GCA_046348855.1. Classification (GTDB taxonomy): domain Bacteria; phylum Pseudomonadota; class Alphaproteobacteria; order Rhodobacterales; family Rhodobacteraceae; genus TMP-24. The sequence continues at coordinate 1,392 of JAXMDK010000005.1, forward strand.
CGCCGCGACCCCGTTCGACATCGAGGGCGTGCGCTTTTCCCACCGGGGCGAGCTGTGCAGCTTCGATGCCGTCATCGCCGATTTCGGGTTGGCGAGCCCGGCGCTGGAGCGGCTGGCGCTGATCGTGCGCGGCGCCGACACCGACCGGCACGATCTGGCGCCGCAGGCGGCCGGCCTGCTGGCGCTGTCGGTGGGCCTGTCGCGGATGTATCGCGACGACCTGGCGCAGCTTCAGGCGGGGATTGCGCTTTACGATGCGCTTTACCGCTGGGCCCGCGACGGGTTCGAGGAAGGCCACGACTGGCCGGCGGGGCGCGTGGCATGAACCGGCCCGCGCCGGACTGGCCCGAGATGTGGCGGGTCTTTGGCCGCGTCGGGCTTCTGTCCTTCGGCGGGCCGGCGGCGCAGATCGCGGTGATGCACCGGATCCTCGTCGACGAACAGGACTGGCTGGACGAACCGGACTTTCTCAGGGCGCTGTCCTTCTGCATGCTGCTGCCGGGGCCCGAGGCGACGCAGCTGGCCACCTATGCCGGTTGGCGGCTGAAGGGGGTGCCGGGGGGGATTCTGGCGGGGCTTCTGTTCGTGGTGCCCGGGGCGGTGGTCATTCTGGCACTGGCCGCGTCCTACGTGCACTGGGGGCAGGTGCCGCTGGTGGCGGCGATGTTCTACGGGATCAAGGCCTCGGTCGTGGTGATCGTGATCGAGGCGCTGCTGAGGGTGGCGCGGCGGGCCTTGCGCGGCGGCACGCAGCGGCTGGTGGCGGCCGCGTCCTTTGCCGGGCTCTTCCTGCTGAACCTGCCCTTCCCGCTGATCATCCTGCTGGCGACCTTCGTCGGCGCCGCGGCGCTTGGCCCCTCGGCGGCGCCGCCACCGGCGGCGGAACGTCAGGCGGGGACGGGTCATCTGTTGGCGACGATTGCCGGCGGCGGGCTGCTCTGGGCCGCGCCGCTGGCCCTGGCCTGGCTTGCGGGCCAAAGGTTCCTGCTGGAGACAGGGCTTTTCTTTTCCAAGCTGGCGCTGGTGACCTTCGGCGGCGCCTATGCGGTGTTGGCCTACATGACGCAGGAAGTGGTGCAATCCTTCGGCTGGCTGTCGACGGCGCAGATGATGGATGCGCTGGGGCTGGCCGAAACCACGCCCGGGCCGCTGATTCTGGTGACCGAGTTCGTGGGCTTCGTCGCCGGGCACGGTCGCGGCGGCTGGACGATGGCGGTGCTGGGGGCGCTGATGACCCTGTGGGTCACCTTCGTGCCCTGCTTTCTGTGGATCTTCGCCTTTGCCCCCTATATCCAGCGGATTTCGCGCCGCCCGCGCCTGCAGGGCGCACTGTCGGGCATTTCAGCGGCAGTGGTGGGGGTCATCGGCAGCCTGGCGCTGTGGTTCGCGCTGCATGTTCTGTTCGCCCATGTCGGCAGCCTGTCGCTGGGCCGGCTGGCGCTTCCCGCGCCATCGGGGCCGGACCCGAAAAGCCTGGCCATCATGGCAATTTCGGGCTGGATGCTATTGATTCGGCACAACAATCTGTTCTCGGTCCTGGGGCTGTCGGCAGCAGCGGGGGCGCTATTGGCGCAGATCGGCTAGGTCCCCGGCCATTCGATGGGCGGGAATGCCCCGTCCCCCTTTCCTTCATCGGCAAATCGCCTATGCTGACCCCACCGAAGGAGACTGCCCGATGGCCCGCAGAATTGACTATGGCACGCTGATGCACCGCGCGATGCGGGGCCTGATTACCGAGGTCCTGCGCGACGTGGAGCAGAACGGCCTGCCGGGCGAGCATCATTTCTTCATCACCTTCGACACCGGCCATCCGCAGGCGCGCCTCGCCGACTGGCTGCGCGACCGCTACCCCGAGGAAATGACCGTGGTCATGCAGCACTGGTTCGACGCGCTGAAGGTCGACGACCAGGGCTTTGCCGTGACGCTGAATTTCGGCGACATGCCGGAACCGCTCTACATCCCGCTCGATGCGATCCGCACCTTCGTCGATCCCTCGGTCGAATTCGGCCTGCGGTTCGAGACCCACGAATCCGACGAGGAAGACGACGAGGATGAGGACGAGGACGCGCCGATGCACCAGGACGCCGAACCGGAGCCCTCGCCACGCAAGGATGCCGAGGTCGTCAGCCTCGACAAGTTCCGCAAGACCTGACCGCCCGCTGTCTGTCGCCGCGCCGTTGCCTTGCGCGGGCAGGCTGGACCCAATCGCACACTTTCCCAGGACCGGATCATGACCACGGCGCCCGCCTTGTTCTTTCGCCAGCTTCTGCGCAATCCCCGGCAGGTGTCGGCCATCGCCCCCTCGTCGCGCCATCTCGGCCGGGCGATGGCGGCCGGCCTTGGCCCGCCGACCGGGCGGGTGGTGGAGTTCGGCCCCGGCACCGGCAGCCTGACCCGCGCGATCCTGGCGCGCGGCGTGGCCCCCGCCGACCTGACGCTGTTCGAGCTGGACGCGACCTTTGCCACCGCCCTGCGCGGCCGTTTCCCCGGCGTCGCCATCCACAACGCCCCGGCCGACCGCGCGCCCGACCTGATCGCGCCGGGCGTCGGCGCCGTGGTGTCGGGCCTGCCGCTTCTGTCGATGCCGGAACCCGTCTGCGCCGCCATCGTCGGCGCGGCCTTCCGCATCCTGGCGCCGGGCGCGCCCTTCATCCAGTTTACCTACGGCTCCAAACCCTCGGTTCCCGCCGCGATCATCGCCGACCTAGGGCTCAGGGTCGAACGGCGCGCGCTGGTGCTTCTGAACCTTCCGCCGGCGCGGGTCTATCACTTCACCCGCCCCTGACTCCGGCCCTCATCCGATTGATCTTGCGCCCTTCGCGCCGTAAGACAGCGCCAAGGCACGAAGGAGTTACAGCATGACCCGGACCCGCACCGAAACCGACAGCTTCGGCCCGCTCGAGGTGCCGGCCGACAAATACTGGGGCGCGCAGACCCAGCGGTCGATCCAGAACTTCCCGATCGGCTGGGAACGCCAGCCGGTGGCGATCATCCGGGCGCTTGGCGTCATCAAGAAGGCCTGCGCGCTGGTCAACATCGCCCAGGGCGACATCGACGCGAAACTGGGCGAAACCATCGCGGCGGCGGCGCAGGAAGTGATCGACGGCAAGTTCGACGACAATTTCCCGCTGGTCGTCTGGCAGACGGGTTCCGGCACCCAGTCGAACATGAACGCCAACGAGGTGATCAGCAATCGCGCCATCGAGATGCTGGGCGGCGCGATGGGGTCGAAAAAGCCGGTTCACCCCAACGACCATGTGAACATGGGCCAGTCGTCGAACGACACCTTCCCCACCGCCATGCATGTCGCCATCGGCATGATGGCGCGCGACGTGCTGATCCCCGGCCTTGAAAAGCTGCACAAGGCGCTGGTCGCCAAGTCGGCGGAATTCAAGGACATCATCAAGATCGGCCGGACCCACACCCAGGACGCGACGCCGCTGACCTTGGGGCAGGAGTTTTCCGGCTATGCCAAGCAGGTGGAAAAGGGCATTGCGCGGGTCAAGTCCTGCCTGCCCGACATCTACGAACTGGCGCAGGGCGGCACCGCTGTCGGCACCGGCCTGAACACCCGCGTCGGCTGGGACAGCCGCGTCGCCGCCCAGATCGCGAAGATCACCGGCCTGCCCTTCGTCACCGCGCCGAACAAGTTCGAAGCGCTGGCCGCCCATGATGCGATGGTCATGTTCTCGGGCGCCTTGAAGACGGTGGCGGCAAGCCTGTTCAAGATCGCCAATGACCTGCGGCTTCTGGGCTCCGGCCCCCGTTCCGGCCTGGGCGAGCTGATCCTGCCGGAAAACGAACCCGGCTCCTCGATCATGCCGGGCAAGGTCAATCCGACCCAGGCCGAGGCGCTGACGATGGTCTGCGCCCATGTGATGGGCAATGACGCGGCCGTGGGCTTTGCCGGTAGCCAGGGCCACTTTGAACTGAACGTCTACAACCCGATGATGTCCTACAACGTGTTGCAATCCATGCAGCTTCTGGGCGATGCGGCGTCAAGCTTCACCGACAACATGGTCGTCGGCACCCAAGCCAATGTCGCGCGGATCGACAAGCTGATGAAGGAAAGCCTGATGCTGGTGACGGCACTGGCCCCGACCATCGGCTATGACAATGCCACCAAGGTCGCCAAGACCGCCCACAAGAACGGCACGACGCTGCGGGAAGAGGCGATCGCGCTCGGCTTCGTCGACGGCGCGACCTTCGACCGGATCGTGCGCCCCGAAGACATGATCGGACCCAAGGGCTGAAGGATGGCCGACATCATCAACCTTCGGCAGGCGAAGAAGACGCGCGAACGCGCCGGAAAGCGTGCGGCGGGCGATGAGAACGCCGCCCGGTTCGGCCGCACCAAGGCCCTGAAGGCGCTGGAAAAGGCCCGCGCCGAAAAGGACCGCGCCGACCATGACGCCCACCGGCGGGAACCGGAGTGAGCCGCCCGGTCAAACACTCGCTGACGCTGAACGGCCACCGCACCAGCGTGTCGCTGGAACCGGAGTTCTGGCAGGCCTTCCGCGACATGGCGGCCGAAAGGCACATGGCGCTGAACGCGCTCGCCGCCGAGATCGACGCGGCCCGCATCGGCGAGACCGGGCTGGCCAGCGCCATCCGGCTGCAGGTTCTGCGCCACTACCGCCGCTGAGGCCCGGCCGCGCCGCTCAGCGCCGCTCGACCTGAAGCCTGATCCCGTCGCGCGCCCGGACCGTCAGGTGCGCGACCGGCACCGGCGCCGGCCCCACCGGCCGGAATCGCAGTTCGCGCAACAGAAGCGCCAGGATCAGCGGCCCCTCGACCATCGCGAACCCCGCGCCGGGGCAGACGCGCGGCCCGGCGGAAAAGGGAAACCAGCCCCCGCGCGCCGAGGTGCGGCCCGCCTCGGTCTGCCAGCGGCCGGGGTCGAATTCGTCGGGCCGGTCCCACAGCCGTTCGTGCCGGTGCACATGCCAGGGCGACAGCACGATCTGCGCGCCCGCCGCCACCGCGCGCCCGCGCAGGCTGAAGGGGCAGCGGTTCTCGCGCACCATCATCGGGACCGGCGGGTAAAGGCGCAGCGTCTCGCGGAACAGATCACGGATGAAGGTCAGGCCGGAAATGTCGGAAAAGTCTGGGTTTTCTGGTAGGCCCAGGGCCTCGGCCGCCGCCTGCTCCTGCGCCTCGGGAAACAGCGCCAGAAGATAAAGCGCCCAGGCCAGCGCCGAGGCCGAGGTTTCGTGCCCGGCCAGGAAGAAGATCGCCACCTGGTCGACCATCTCGGCCGGGGAAAAGCCGCCGCCGGTCAAGGGATCGCGGGCCGCCATGATCTTGGTCGCCAGATCGTCGGGGGCGCTACCCGCCGCCATCGCCGCCGCCCGTTCGTCGGTCAGCCGGGCGATCAGCCCGCGGATCGCCGCCGCCGCCGCCTTCGGCCGGCGCCGGTGCAGGCGCAGCATCCAGGCGGGCAGCGGCAGGAAGGCGCCAAGGTTCAACAGGGGTTGCGCCCGCTGAAAGGCGCGGAATTCCCGAAAAACCCCGGCCGCGACCTCGTGCTCGATCGGGATCGAGAACAGCGTGCGGAAGATCACGTCGGCCGCCGCATGGCTGGCCTCGGCCTCGGCCTCGATCACCCCGCCCGCCTGCGCCGCCAGCCGCTCCGCCGCCGCCCGCGCCGCCGCCAGCATCGCCGGATAGGTGTCGCGCAGCCGCCCGCCCTCGAACGCCGGGTCGATCAGCCGGCGCTGGCGCCGCCATTCCTCGCCGTTGGTGACGAAGACCGAATGGCCCAGCAGCGGCGCCAGCCCTTCGCGCACCCGGTTCGATTTGGGAAAGTCGTCCGGGCGGACCTTCAGCACCAGCCGCACCAGATCGGGGTCGTTGCACAGGTAGGACCGGAAGAACGGCGTGCGGAATTCGGCCATCAGCGCCCGGTAAAGCCGCGCCGGCTGGGCCGACAGGATATCCTGACGAAACAGCCGCAGATGGCGCAGCAGAGAAACGCGCGGCGCGCGCGCGGCGGGCTTGGGCGGGATCATGCGGCGCGCCCGAAACGGTTCAGCGGCGTCTCGATCCGGCTTTTCGACGGCGCCCGCCCGGCATAGCGCGCCGCCAGCGTCAGCGGCCCGGCGGTGATGCGGAAATAGTCGTAGTCGCCTGGCCGGTCGAAGGCGCAGAGATACTGGAAATGCAGCCGGAAAAACCGCCAGCGCAGCGCTTGCCACCGTTCCGGCGACAGGGTCCGGGTAAAGGCGGCCGACAGCACCAGCGGCCAGCGCTTGCCCGGCCCCGCCATGCCCGACACTGCCACCGGATCGCAGAGCGCGAAGGCGCAGCCGTCGCCGGGCGCGGTGACGTCGACCCAAGTCAGGTCCGGCGACTGCGACAGGAAGGCCAGATCGGCGCGCAACTGGGCAGCCCCCGGCAGGAACGACACCATCGGCACCACCTGCCCCAGCGACAGGAAGGCCAGCGCCGGCCCCTTGATCGGCTTGCGGCCGGCGCGGATCAGGTCGGCCAGGACCGAAATCGCCAGATGCGCGCCGGACGAATGGCCGACGACCAGAACCTCGTCCCAGTCCTCGGCCAGCGCCGCCGCGATCCGGTCGGCGAAGGCCGCCATCCGCGCCGCCAGCACCGCCGGAACGGCGCCCCCCTTCGCGGCGGTGAAGGCATAGTCGTGCATCAGATACCAGGCATAGACATGGCGGTCGAGGCGGCGGAACCCGGCCAGCACCGCCCAGACCGTCGCCACGCCGATGACCGCCGCGACCGACGCCGGCACCCGGCCGCCGACCAGCACCGCGAGCACCCCGCCCGCCGCCAGCGCCAGCGCCAGTTCGGCCAGAAGCAGCGCAATCGGATAGAGCGCCGCGATCATCGGCCCCTTGCGCAGCCCCATCAGCCGGAACAAGGCCCCCGAGCCGACATAGGCCCAGGCGGTGCGCAGCAGCTGCACATAGGTCGCGGCGATCCCCTGCCCCATCGAGGCCTGAACGATGTCGGACCAGACCAGCACCTCGACCTGCGCCTCGGCCACCGCCCCGTCGATCCGCGACCGGACCGTCCAGCCATAGCCGGTTTCCCCCGGAACGCGGGCCGGGGCCGCCAGCGCCAGGTCATAGCCCGAAATCCGCGCCTGCCCGGCCCCTTCGCTGCGGTAAAGCTCGCGGTAGCGGCGGGGCGGAAAGGGATCGTAGCCGGGAATGTAGAAGACCCGCCGCCGGAAAGCCTCGGCGCCGCCCGCCCCCGCCGCTTCGCCCCGATCCTTGCCTGCCACCTGGTCCGCCTGCCCCATTTGCCCGGCCGACCCTAAGCAATCCGCACGGGCCTGCCAAGATTTGCCGCGGTCTTTCGGGGCGGGCCTACTTTTCGGGTTGCGCTGGCCCGCGCGCCCGGATAAACCCCGCCTCCACGACGACCATGACACGGAGAGGTGGCAGAGTGGTCGAATGCGGCGGTCTCGAAAACCGTTGTCGGTGCAAGCCGACCGTGGGTTCGAATCCCACCCTCTCCGCCACCACCCATTGAAATCATTGAACTATTCCACAGCATCGGGACCAAGCCCGTCATTGGCCCCTGATGATGCTTCCGCTTGACCTTCCGAAAGCCGGGCACCCGACAGTTCCGCTTCGCGCCGCTCAGCAGCCGAGCCGTTCCAATGCTCCCCCGAGCGCGTCGACCGGAATGGAATAGTCGTCATGCGCCTCGAACAGGCCCTGCACATTGTTGGCGCGCGGCCCTGCCAGATAGGAAATTCCGGCCCCGGACACGCGCGCCAGGGCATCCCAATAGGGATATTTCTTGAACGGATGGTCCGCGTGCAGCACCAGCACCCTGGCCCCCCCGGCACACCACACGATGTTGGTCAGGGCGGCGCCGGAAGGGCCGACCACGATGTCGGCACGCGAGAACAGCTCCACCTGCTCGCTGACGGAAAGCCGCCCCGGGTCCACGGGCATGAATCCCCTCCCGGCAAGGAATGTCTCGACCTCTGCCTCATTCAGCAGGGTCCGATAGGTCGACGTCCGCTTCACGAAAAGGCGCCGGGGGCCGGCACCCGAGCGATCGGTGCCGGGAAGGGCCTGCCTGATGTCGCGGACGAGTTCCTTCAGCAGGCCGACGGGAAGGTATGTGGTCTCGAGCGACGGAGGGCGGTCGTAGACATCGAAGATCCGGCTGATATCCGCAGGATAGACAAGCTTGCGGACCCGGTAGCCCAGGCCGTTCGTCAGCCGCTTCACGGCGCGCCCCTTGCCGGAAACGATGGCAAGCAGGTCATATAGGTTGCCATGCAGATTGTCGGACACCAGCAACGGCAGGTCGGTTTCGCCGGTCAGCTGCAAATAGCCGTAAAGCCGGGGCAGGATTTCCACGAACCAGTGAAAGTAGTTGGCCTGGTGTTCCCCCATGAGATGGATTCCCGCCGGAATTGTCTCGGGCGCCAGCGGCGGGGGCCTGAAGCTCAGGTGCGGCCCTTCCAGCAGTTCCATGTCCCAAAGCTTCGGGCGAAGCGAAAGGCTCTGGAAACCGGCGCTGATTTCGTCGCTGCGCGCATTGCCCTGCCCGTCGATCAGGATTCGCGTCCCCGGAATCACCACCACATCGTCGAGCGTGGCGATATACGGGCGCGGGTTGGCTGTTGACCGTTCCCACTCCCGATCCGGCACGGAGGGGCTTCCGCGCGCGCGCAGGTAGCTTTGGCAGGCCGCCTTGTCGAACAGGATCCCGCCTTTCTCGACTGCCAGGGACCAGACATCCAGCAGGGGCAGGGAAACCGTGCCTTCCCGATCATCCGCGGGCGCCGGCGGGATCGCGGGCTGCCACGACTTCCGCTTGAACCATTTCATGCCGGGCCGTTCATTTCACCGCCGATCTGGAACAGTTGCAGCGGTCATGCGGCCGCAGGCCCAGAAGCGACCGCAGTCCGGCAGGCGCCATGACGGTGCGGCCGCAAAGCCCGGCAAGGGCGTGAATTCTGTCGACCATGTCCCGATTGGTCGCCAGTCTGCTCCGCCCCCGGTCCATCCAGAGATTGTCTTCCAGGCCGATCCTGACGGCCGGAGCCGAGGCCGCGGCAAGCGCGGATGCGGCGATCTGGGTGCTGCCCATGCCGCCAAGCCCCCAGATCGTCCTGTCCGGCAACGCGGCCACGATGGCCGCAACGCTTGAGAAATCGCACTGTGCGCCAGCAATGTTTCCCAGGATGACATTGGCGTAGAACGGCCCCTGCATGCCGGTCTTTTCGACCAGATAGGCCATGTAGTTCGCCATCCCCAGATCGAAGATCTCGAACTCCGGCAGAATGCCGTTCTCAAGCATCCGGTCGAGCAGGGACCGGACGATATCCGGGGAATTGATGCTGGCCTGCCGGGCGAAGTTCATCGACGAAGGCGTAAGCGACGCCATGTCCGGCCGAAGATCCGCGCCCAGACCCAGGACATCGGCGCGTTCGTCCAGATCGCAGAAATCGCGGCCGGAACAGGAAACCCCGATGATCAGGTCCGGCCGGCTTTCCCGGATGCCGGCAATCATCCGTGCATAGACGTCCTTGCGAAAGGTCGGCCGGTCTGTCGCGTCGCGGGCATGCAGGTGAACCATGCTGATCCCCGCATCCGCAGCGTCCAGCACCGTCAGCACGATCTCATGCGGCTGCAAGGGAACACTGGCCGACATGGCGCGGGTCGGGACCGTGCCGGTCGGCGCAAGATTGACGATCAAAGGCGAACCCTCGTTCGCCGGGCCCTTGCCAGATATCTTCATACGCTCAGATCGTTGTAGCCGTTGATGCCTTCTTTCCTGATCACCGCCGGGTTGCCCACCACCAGCGCATGATCGGGGACATCGCGCGTGACGACGGCCCCCGCGGCGACGACGGAATTCGCGCCGATCGAAACCCCGGGAAGAATGACCGCCCCGGTCCCGATCACGCTGCCCCGGCCGACCGACACAAAGCCCCCGGTGACGACGCCGGGCCCGATCGACGCATATTCGCCGACAGTCGCATGGTGGCCAAGGGACGCCGCCCGGTTGACGAAGGAAAAATCCTTCAGGTGCGTCTTGCCGCCGATCACGGCGCCGCAATTGACGTAGACCCCGTTTCCGGCCTGCAGACTGCGGGGAACGATGGCGGTCCTGTCGATCAGGGCCGGAAAGCGCGACGCCCCCAGGCCGCGGGCCTGATCGACGGCGAACTTCCGGTTGCCCGGGGCAAACAGCGCGACGATCAGCGGGTAGTCGACAAGCCGTTCCCGGAAATGGGCAAGTTCGACCACCTTGCCGGTTTCGATCGCATGGCAGTCCGGGCCATGATTCCGCACGATCGCCACGACATCGAAGCCGCTGCGGCCGCAGGTTTCCTCGACATCCACGACGATGGAGGACCCGGCGCCAAAAATCACCACACTGGCATCACACCGATCGACCATGCACCAGATCGAACCTTTTCTTCCGAAGGCGACGGCTGCCCGAGTGCGCTGCCTGCCAGAGTTTCCGGCCGAAACCGGCCTTGGCGACTATATCAGCAGGGTCACGAAACAGTCACCCGGAAAAGACTTCGCCCTCCGGTGGCGGGGGCGCAACGGTCGATCCCCGCCTCACGTCACGGGTGGTCCGAGCCTCTTCAGCCCTTCGAGAACCGCGGCGGTATCGGTGAGCGCGCCGAAAACGCCGTATTCGACCGTCACCATGTGAAGGGCCGCCTCGTGGGCATACTGGTCGCCGCTGGCGCAGGCGTCCGAGATCGTCAGGCACTGGAAGTTGCGGTCGCAGGCTTCGCGCAGCGTCGTGTGGACGCAGACATCGGTGGTGCAGCCCGTGAACAGCAGGTGCGTGATGCCCTGCGCGCGCAGGACATGCTCGAAATCCGTATGGGTGAAGGCGCCGTTGCAGGTCTTGTCGACGATGATGTCCTCGGGACGCACGTCGAGTTCGGGAACGATCTGGAAACCGGGGCTGGAGCGCAAGAGCGCGGTCGTGCCCTCAAGGCCGGTCTGCTTGCGCCGCCACTTGTCATAAGGGGTCATGTCCGCAAGGTCGGCGCGATAGCCCTGCCGGGTGAGGATGATCCGCACCCCGGCCTCGCGGCAGGCGGCCACAAGCCGGTTGACCGCCGGCAGGATCGCGCGAAGCGGCGCCGGATCGTAGCCCTGGCGGGCGAAATAGCCCGTGGTCGACAGGAAATCCTCCTGCATGTCGATCACGATCAGCGCGGTCTTTCGCGCCTGCAGGTTGCCGTCATAGGGGTAATCGAATGGCTTGGCCGAAATCATGAACCTTCTCCTTCTCGCCGCCCGCGATAGCACGCGCAACGGCCTGGAAAAATCAATTCATGTCCGGCTCCGCGCCGGATCACCGCCGGCGACAAGCCCCTCCTACCCCCTCAGCCGCGCGCCTTCCGGGTCGAAGGGCGGCCGCGCGAGCACCGTTGCCTGGTGCGGCCGGCCGATCACCTGGACCACGACCTTGTCGCCGGGGCCGGCCAGGCCGGCCTTCAGATAGCACAAGGCCAGCGACTGGCCGACCGAATAGCCATAGGCGCCCGAAGTGACCTGTCCGGCCGGGGTGCCGTCGGGCAGGAAGATCGGCTCGCCGCCGCTCGCGTCGGCATCGAGGGCCTCGATCGCCACCATCGCCAGTTGCTGGCGCGCCGGCTGGTCCGCGATGCGGGCATAGGCCTCGCGATTGAGGAAGCCGGGCTTGTCCATCTTCACCAGCCGATCAAGCGCGCTTTCCTGCGGCCAGTATTCCGGTGAATATTCGCGCCCCCAGCTGCCGTAGCCCTTTTCGATGCGCAAGGACAGAAGCGCGCGCGACCCGACCGGGCCGGCCCCGACCCCCGCCGCCGCGTCCAGCAGCGCGCGGTAAAGCGCGGGCTGGTCTTCGACGGCGCAATAAAGCTCCCAGCCGAGATCGCCGGTGAACGAGACGCGCAGCGCCACGACATCGACCCCCGCCACCCGAATCCGGCGCGACCGCATGAACGGGAAGGCGGCGTTCGACAGGTCGGCATCGGTCAGGCCCTGAAGCAGGGCGCGCGCCTGCGGCCCGGCGACGTTGAAGCCGCCCATCGCGCTGGTCATCGAGGTAAAGCCGACCGTCGCGGGCCGCGGCACGGCGTTGAAGAAGCGCAGGTGGAACCGTTCGGCCATGCCCGAGCCGAAGATCATGAAGCTTTCGTCGCCCAGCCTGGTGACGGTGAAATCACCGGCAACGCCGCCGCGCCCGCCGATCAGCGGCGTCAGGCAGGACCGCCCGGTTTCCACCGGCATCCGGTTGGCAAAAAGCCGGTCAAGCCAAGCCGTCGCCCCCGCGCCTTCGACCCGGTATTTGGCGAAGTTGGAAATGTCGATGATGCCGGCACAGTCGCGCAACATCCGCGCCTCGCGCCCCACCGGCTCCCACCAGTTCTGCCGCTTGAAGCCGTTGGTTTCGGTCCTGGGCTCGCCACCTTGCGCGTACCACAAGGGATGCTCCCAGCCGGAGTTCAGGCCGAACACCGCACCAAGCTTTTTCTGGGTGTCGTAGACCGGGCGGGTGCGCACCGGCCGGCCGGCGGCGCGTTCCTCGTTCGGGAAGTGGATCTTGAAGCGGTGGCTGTACTGGTCCTGCACCCGCGCCCTGGTGAATTTGCGGTCGGCCCAGTCGCCGAAGCGCGCCACGTCCCAGATGAACATGTCAAGGCTTGGCTCGCCCTCGACCATCCATTCGGCGGCCAGCTTGCCGATGCCGCCCGATTGCGAAAAGCCGGGGATGATGCCGTTGCAGCAGAAATAGTTGCGCAGTTCCGGCACCGGGCCGAACAGCACGGCGCTGTCGGGCGACCAGATCATCGGGCCGTTGATGACCTTCTTGACCCCGGCGGTTGCCAGCGCCGGAACCCGGTCGGCGGCGCGCATGATGTTTTCCTCGATGCGGGCAAGGTCGTCGGGGAAAAGCTCGTGCCCGAAGCCCTGCGGCGTGCCGTCCTCGGCCCAGAATCTCATGTCGCGCTCATAGGCGCCGACCAGCAGGCCCAGCCCTTCCTGACGCAGGTAATATTCGCCGTCGCGGTCGGCGACCGAGGGCAGGCGCCGGTCCATCGCGGCGATCTCGGGGATGGTCTCGGTCACCAGATACTGATGTTCGGTCGGCATCAGGGGCAGCTCGATCCCGGCCAGGGCGGCGACCTCGCGCCCCCACAGGCCGGCGGCATTGACCACCCATTGCGTGCGGATCTCGCCCTTGGGCGTGCGGACGATCCAGCTTCCGTCCGGCTGCGGCTCGGTGGCGATGACCGGGGTGAAGCGGTGGATCTCGGCGCCCCGCTTCCGCGCCCCGGCTGCATAGGCCATGGTCACGCCCGACGGATCGACATTGCCGCCCTCGGGTTCGTACATGATGCAGCGGATGCCGTCGAAATTGACCAAGGGATGAAGCCGTTCGGCCTCGTCGCGGCCGACCTCGTAGAAGTTCATCCGGTAGCGGCGGGCCTTGGCTTCCTGCAGCCGCAGTTGATGTTCGCGGTCTTCGGTCTGCGCCAGATAGAGCGAGCCCGGCTGGAACACCCCGCAGCCCTGCCCGGTCTCGGCCTCCAGCTCCTTGTAGAGCGACATGGTGTAGTGCTGCAGCAGGCTGATGTTGGTCGAATCATGCAGCCCGTGGATGTTGGCCGCCGCGTGCCAGGTCGAGCCGCTGGTCAGTTCGTCGCGCTCCAGCAGCACGACGTCCGACCAGCCGAGCTTGGCCAGATGGTAGAGGATCGAACAGCCGATCAGCCCCCCGCCGATGACGACGACCTGAGCATGTGTGCGCATGTGGTATTCCGTTCCTGATCCGAGCTTCGGCCTTGCGGGGCACGCCGGCCAAGGTGGCCATTTTCCACGCCGGAACGCTACTGAAACTTTGCGGGAAAGGCACCGGGATGGACAAAAAAAACAGGGTCATCACCCAAGCCGATCAACAGCACGCTGCTATTGCCCCCGGCCCGGCGCCACGCCGGCCATACCGGCGGCGAAGCCCTGCGCCTCGGCCAGCAGACAGTCGCGCACCTTGCGCACCACCGGGCCCTTGGCGGTCGGGCTGTCCAGCAGATAGTAGTTCCAGCGGCTGGGCGGGCGGGCGTCGAACGGCTCGACCAGCAGGCCCCGCTCGACATAAAGCCGCGCCAGCGACCAGGTGGTGACCAGGCAGCCCGCGCCGCTGGCGGCAAGTTCCAGCGCGATGTTGGTGGAATTGGTCGACAGCCGCTTGTCGTTGCGCGATGCGTCAATCCCCAGCGCCGCCGCCATGTCGGGCCAGAATTCCTGCCGGCCGTGAATGGCGATCCAGTTGGCCTTCAGCACATCCTCGGGCCTGGCGATCGCCCCGCGCCCCATCACCAGTTCCGGGGCGCAGACCATGACCAGCCGGTCCTGCCACAATTGCGTCGACGCGGCCGGCGGGTTGTCGTCGCGGCGGATGGTGATGGAAATATCGGCAATCTGTTCGGTCGGCTGTTCCCAGATGATCCCGTGCACCAGTATCTCGATCTCGGGGTTCTTGCGGCTGAACGTCGATACCGCCTTCGACAGCCAGTTTTCGGCGAGGCTGGTCGGGCAGGAAATCACCGCGGTGCGGTTGCGCGCCGAGGCCAGCACCGCCTCGGTGGCGAAATCGATCTGGCGAAGCGCCTCGCGCAGCATGGGCAGGAAGGCCTCGCCCATCTCGGTCAGCTTCAGGCTGCGCGGATAGCGGACGAAAAGCCGCCGGCCCAGGTAGTTTTCCAGCGCCCGCACATGGTTGCTGATCGCCGCCTGGGTATAGCCAAGCTCCTCCGCCGCCTCGGTGAAGCTCAGATGGCGGGCCGAACATTCGAACGACCGGATGTAGTTGAGCGGCGGGGGCGCCTTGGCGGGCGGCTTCATCGGGCAGTCCTCTGGCAGGGGCGACGCCCCCATCTAGCACCTTGGCGCCGACAGATGGCATCGTTTTTCTGGGTCATTGGCGACGGTCTTATCATGTGAAGCCCGGCGCCGGATTGGCAATAGTGCCGGAAAGCCAGGGAGTGCCAAGCCGAATGACCCCATTTGCGCCACCTTTGTCGGAAAGCCGCGGGATGCAGTCGGCCGGGCGTGCCGTAGTGCCGGAGGCCGGGCAATGAGTTCGGACCGCAAGGGCGGCGGCCGGCGGACGCGCGCGGCGCGCGGCGGCGAGACCATCGCGCAACTGCCGTGGCGGCAGGTCCGCAACAGCTACCCACCGATGAAGCTGATCAGCGATGATCACCTGGAACAGCTGCACCGCAACTCGATGCGCATCCTGTCCGAGGTCGGCATCCGGGTGATGAGCGGCAAGGCGCTGGACCTGTTCGAGAAGGCCGGCGCCATCGTCGACCATGACGAACAGGTGATCCGCATCGACGAATCGATCGTCAATGCCGCGCTGGCCACCGCGCCATCGAGCTTCACCCTGACCAGCCGCAACCCGGCCAAGCGGCTGACCCTTGGCGGCGACGCGATGGTGTTCGGGCTGGTGGCCGGCCCGCCCAACGTCCACGACTGCATCAACGGCCGCCGGCAGGGCAACTTGGCCGACTACCGGAATTTCACCCGGCTGGCGCATCACTTCAACGCCATCCACATCATCGGCAACCAGGTCTGCGCGCCGATGGAACTGCCGGCCAACTCGCGCCATCTCGACACCTACCACGCCAACCTGACGCTCAGCGACCTGAGCTTTCATTGCAGCGCCATCGGCCGTGGCCGGGCGGTGGACGGCATCCGCATGATGGCAATCGCCCGCGGTGCCAGCCTTGAAGATATGCGCGCCGAGCCGGGCGTCATCACCATCATCTCGGTCAACTCGCCGCGCCTGTTCGACGACGCGATGGCCGACGGGCTGATCGCCATGGCCGAACATGGCCAGCCGGTGACGGTGACGCCCTTCACGCTGATGGGCGCCATGACCCCGGTGACGCTGGCCGCGGCCCTCAGCCAGCAGAACGCCGAGGCGCTGTTCGGGGTGGTGCTGACCCAGCTTGCCAGCCCCGGCGCCCCGGTCATGTATGGCGCCTTCACCTCGAACGTCGACATGCGGTCGGGCGCGCCCACCTTCGGCACGCCGGAAAACACCAAGGCCAACATCATCGGCGGGCAACTGGCGCGGCGCTACGGCTTGCCCTACCGCACCTCGAACTCGAACGCCTCGAACGCGGTCGACCTTCAGGCGACCTACGAGACGGAAATGTCCACCTGGGGCGCGGTGCTGGGCGGCGCCAACATGATCTACCACGCCGCCGGCTGGCTTGAAGGCGGGCTGACCGCCTCCTACGAAAAGCTGGTCCTGGATGTCGAAATCCTCCAGAACATGATGGCCTTCCTCGAACCCCTGTCCTTCGCCGACGACGATCTGGGCTTCGAGGCCATCAGGGCGGTGCCGGCGGGCGGCCATTTCTTCGGGTCCGACCACACGATGGCCCGCTACGACACCGCCTTCTACCGGCCGATGCTGTCCAACTGGCAGAATTTCGGCAGCTGGCAGGAAGCCGGATCGCGCGACGCTTTGCAGCGGGCGACCGACATCTGGCAGAAGGCGCTGGCGGAATACGAGGAACCCGTGCTCGACCCGGCGATCCGCGAGGAACTGGACGCCTATGTCGCCAGGCGCCGCGAAGAGATCGGGGGCGGCGAGCCATGACCGGCCCCCAGCCCTTGTGCCGCCATCGGCCGCAGCGCGACAGCGCCGGCAGGGCCGCCTGATGGAGACGATCCACTTCATCGCCGCCAACCTGGACATGATCGGCCAGCGGATGGTCGAGCATATCTCGATCGTGCTGGTTGCCGTCGGCATCGCCACTATCACCGCCGTGCCGATCGGCATCGCCATCACCCAGTCGAAAAGCGTGGCCGATACGGTGCTCTATCTGGCCTCGATGATGATCACCGTCCCGTCGATCGCGCTGTTCGGGCTGATGATCCCGCTGCTGTCGCCCATCGGCCACGGCATCGGCTATGTGCCGGCGGTCATCGCGGTGATCCTCTATTCCCAGCTGCCGATCATCCGCAACACCTACACCGCCATCACCAACATCGACCCGGTCCTGCGCGAGGCCGCGCGTGGCATGGGGATGAGCAACTGGCAAAGGCTGCGCCAGGTGGAAATTCCGCTGGCGGTTCCGGTCATCATGGCCGGCGTGCGCACTGCGGTGGTGATGAACATCGGCGTGACCGCGATTGCCGCCTATATCGGCGCCGGCGGGCTTGGCACCCTGATCGCCCGCGGCATCAGCCAGACCGACCCGCGGCAGCTGATCGCCGGCGCGCTCAGCGTTTCGCTTCTGGCCATCGTCGCGGACCTGTTCCTTGCCGGGCTGCAGCGCCTGCTGACCTCGAAGGGGATCAGGGAGGAGGCGGGCGCATGATCCGGCTTGAAAACCTGACCAAGCATTTCGGCGAGGGCGCCAACCCGGTCGTCGCCGTCAACGATGTGACGCTGGAAGTGCCATCGGGCGAGATCTGCGTGCTGCTCGGTCCCTCGGGCTGCGGCAAGACCACGACCATGCGGATGATCAACCGGCTGATCGAACCGACCAGCGGCAGGATCTTCATCGACGGCAAGGATGTGACCAGGGTCGATCCCATCGCGCTGCGCCGCACCGTCGGCTACGTCATCCAGCAGATCGGCCTCTTCCCGCACAAGACGGTCGAGGACAACATCTGCGTGGTGCCGGACCTCCTGGGCTGGGAACGCGGCCGGTCACGGGCGCGGGCGCGCGAGCTGCTGGAACTGGTGGGATTGCAGCCCGACCTGTTCCTCAGGCGCTATCCCAAGGAGCTGTCGGGCGGCCAGCAGCAGCGCGTCGGCGTCCTTCGGGCACTGGCCGCCGACCCGCCGTTGATGCTGATGGACGAACCCTTCGGCGCCATCGACCCGATCAACCGCGAGGTCATTCAGGACGAATTCCTGAAGATGCAGCGCGAATTGCGCAAGACCATCATCTTCGTGTCGCACGACCTGGACGAGGCGGTGAAGATGGCCGACAAGATCGCCATCTTCCGCGGCGGCCGGCTGGAACAGTTCGCCACGCCCAACGACCTGCTGGCCAATCCCTGCAACACCTTCGTCGAAAGCTTCCTCGGCGGCGACCGCGCGCTGAAGCGCCTGCGGCTGATCCGCAGCGACGCGGCGATGGTGGGCGATTTCGCCCGCGTCGCGCCTGAAACCCCGCTCGGCGAGGCGCGGGCGCGGATGGCGGCGCAGGACGACCCGGCGGCCATCGTCGTGGACCGCGACGGCAAACCCCTGGGCGTCCTGAGGCGCGACGAGGCCGGCACCGGCGACGGCACGGTCGCCATGGCCTTCCGCGCCGACCCCGTCGCCGTGCCCGCCGCGACCGACCTGCGCATCGCGGTTTCGCTGATGCTGACCCACGACCTGCCGGCGCTGGCCTGTGTCGACGGCGAGGGCAAGGCCGTGGGCATGCTGACCTACCGCTCCATCGTCGCCACCCTGCGCGCCCGCGGGCCGGAGGCCGGGCGATGAGCGCGACGGACACCGCCCGCGCGACCGGTGCCGCCCGGATCGCCCCGGTCCTTGTCGGGGCCGCCGTGCTGGTGGTGGCCTGGTGGCTCTGGTCCTCGGGCATGGCCGGCGAGATCATGGCCTACAGGGACGACATCGCCTATCTGAGCGTGCAGCACGTTGAACTGGTGGCCTGGGGGGGCGCGCTCTCGATCCTGGTCGCGGTGCCGATCGGCATCCTCCTGTCGCGCCCTTCGATGCGGCGAGCGGCCGATGCGATCATGCAGGTCTTCAACATCCTTGGCACCGTGCCGACGCTGGCCAAGCTGGCGCTGTGCATGTCGCTTCTCGGCATCGGGACCGTGCCGGCGATCTTCGGGCTGTGGACGGCGACCCTGCTGCCCATCGTGCACAACACCTATTCGGGCATCAAGGCGGTGCCCCCGCACCTGATCGAGGCCGCCACCGGCATGGGCATGACCCCGCGCCAGGTGCTGTGGCGGGTCGAGTTTCCCAACGCGCTCTACGTCATCTTCGGCGGGATCCGCACCGCGATGGCGATCTGCATCGGCTCGGCGCCGCTGGTCTTCCTGATCGGGGCCGGCGGTCTGGGCGAGCTGATCTTCACCGGCATCGCGCTGGACGAACTGCCGATGATGCTGGCCGGCGCGATCCCCACCGCGCTGCTGGCGGTCGGCGTCGATTTCCTGCTTGGCCAGGCCCAGTACCACCTGATCCCGCGCGGGATCAACCCGTTGAGATAACATCGGAAAACAGAAGGAGGAAGACCAATGAACTTCATGTCGAAACTGGCGAAAGGCCTCTTGTCCACGGCGCTGGCGCTGGCCGTCGCCGCCCCGGCCCTGGCCGACGGAAAGATCACCGTCGGCGGCAAGGGCTTCACCGAACAGTTGATCATCGCCGAGATGACCAAGCAGCTTCTGGAAAAGCACGGCTATACCGTCGACAAGAAGGACGGCATGGGCACCAAGATCGTCCGCGCCGCGCTGGAGAACGGCGAGGTCGATCTCTACTGGGAATATACCGGCACCTCGCTGATCACCTTCAACAAGGTGACCGACCGCCTGTCGCCCGAGGAAACCTACGAGCGCGTCAAGCAGATGGACGGCGAGAAGGGGCTGGTCTGGCTGGCGCCCTCGAAGGCCAACAACACCTATGCCTTCGTCGTCCGCCCGGGCAATCCCAAGACCGACAACCTCAACACCCTCTCGGACCTGGCGGCAGCCTACCGCGATGGCGTCGAGATCACGATGGGCACGACCGCCGAATTCCCCAAGCGCCCGGACGGGCTGATCGGCCTGGAAAAGGCCTACGAGTTCGAGGCCGGCCGCGCCAACGTCCGCCCGATGGACCTCGGCCTGACCTATCCGGCGCTCGCCAACGGCGACCTCGACACCATCTCGGCCCAGGCGACCGATGGCCAGATCGCCGCGCTGAAGCTGCGTGTCCTGGAGGATGACAAGCACTTCTTCCCGAACTATGCGCTGACGCCGGTGGTGCGCAAGGACGTGCTGGACCAGCACCCCGACCTCAAGGACACGCTGGAGGCGGTGTCGACGAAGCTCGACGACGCCACCATGCAGCGGCTGAACAGCGAGGTCGACGTCGACAAGAAGACGGTCGAGACCGTCGCCGCCGACTACCTGACCTCCATCGGCATGTGATGCCGCCCGTCCGGGGCCCGTCGCACGGGCCCCGGATCTCCGACACAAGGCCCCGGCCAAGGAATCCTTCGACAATGGTCAAGATAACTGACGTTCGCGTTCGCCCGCTGGTCCTGCCGCTCCGGCAGCCCTACCACTGGTCCTACGGCATTCGCGAGACCTTCGCGGTCAACCTGATCGAGATCCACACCGACCACGGCGCCGTCGGCATCGGCGAATGCACCGTGGCGCCCGACCAGACCGGCACTGCCGCGATCCTGCGCCGGCTGGGCGCCCACCTTGTCGGCCAGTCGCCTTATGATGCCGCCCCGCTGATCGCGCGGATGTTCCATCAGGAATACCTCGGCCACGGCGCGAACTACATGCGCGCCTCCAACCAGATGTTTTCCGGCATCGACATGGCGCTGTGGGATTTGCAGGGCAAGCTGGCCGGCCTGCCGGTGCACAAGCTGCTGGGTGGCGCGCATCGCAGGAAGGTGGGCTATTTCTACTTCCTCCAGGGCGAGACGGCCGAGGAACTGGCCCGCGACGCGGCCCAGGGCCATGCCAGCGGCGAGCGGGTGTTCTACCTCAAGGTCGGCCGCGGCCAGGAGATCGATCTTGAAATCACCGCCGCCGTCCGCCGCGAGATCGGCAATGCCCGCCTGCGTCTGGACGCCAACGAGGGCTGGAGCGTCGTCGACGCCATCAACATGTGCAAGAAGCTGGAAAGATACGACATCGAGTTCATCGAGCAGCCGACCGTGAACTGGAGCATCGCGGCGATGGCGCAGGTGCGGGCCTCGGTCGGCATCCCCATCGTCGCCGACCAGGCGGCCTTCACCCTTTACGACGTCTATGAGATCTGCCGGCAGAAGGCGGCCGACATGATCTGCATCGGCCCGCGCGAGATCGGCGGCATCCAGCCGATGCTGAAGGTGGCGGCGGTGGCGGAATCCGCCGGGCTGAAGATCTGCATCCACTCCTCGTTCACCACCGGCATCACCACCTGCGCCGAACATCACATCGGCCTGGCCATCCCGAACCTCGACGACGGCAACCAGATCATGTGGCAACTGGTGCAGAAGGACATCGTGAAGTCGCCCGGGCTCGCCCCCGCCAACGGCTGGCTGGAAGCCTTCCAGGGCCCGGGCCTCGGCTTCGAGCTGGACCCCGATCTGGTCGCGGAAGGCGAACGCCGGTATTCCGAACGATGAGCCCGGCGATCAGGGTCACGCCCGCCGAGATCGAGCGGGCGGTGCATGACGCCCTGATCGCCCACGGCGCCACCGAGGCCAACGCGGCCCCGGTGGCTTCTGCCATCGCGCTGGCCGAAGCCGGGGGTAACCGCGTCTGCGGCCTTTTCTACGCGCCGGTCTTCTGCGAACAGATGCGTCTGGGCAAGGTCGATGGCCGGGCGGTGCCTTTGGTCGAACGGCGTGACGGCGCGGTTCTGGTCGATGCCGCCTCGGGCTTTGCCCATCCGGCCATCGACGCCGGCCTGCCGCATCTGGTCAGGGCCGCGCACGACCACGGCATCGCCGCGATGGCGGTGCGCCGGTCCTACAACGCGCTGGCGCTCGGGCGGCATGTGCTGCCGCTGGCCGAAAGCGGCCTGATCGGCCTGTGCCTGTCGAACGCGCCGGCCTCGGTCGCGCCGCCGGGCGCGCGCCGGCCGCTCTTCGGCACCAATCCCCTGGCCTTCGCCGCCCCGGTCGCCGGCGGCCCGCCGATCCTGATCGACCAGAGCCTGAGCGCCGTCACCAAGACCGAGATGATCCTGCGCAAGGGCCGGGGCGAGGCGATCCCCCCCGGCTGGGCGCAGGACCGCGAAGGCCGGCCGACCACCGACCCCGCCACCGGCCTCGAGGGCTCGCTCCTGCCGGCGGGAGGGCAGAAGGGCGCCAACCTGTCGCTGATCGTCGAGATCCTCGCCGCCGCGCTGACCGGCGCGCGGCTGAGCATCGAGGCCAGCGGATTCTCCAACAGCGAAGGCGGCCCGCCGCATGTCGGCCAGTTCCTCCTGGCCATCGACCCCGGCCATTTCGCCGGAAACCGCGTCGCTGCCGCAATTGCCGATCTGGCCAAGGGCTTCGACGAGGCCGGCGCCCGCCTGCCCGGCCGCAACCGCAAGCCCCCCGCCCCGGTCGAGGTCGACGCCGACCTCTGGGCGCGCGTCCGGTCGCTGGCGCAGGGCTGACGGGGCCGAACAAGGCGGCACATGCTTCGCCCGGATTAGGAATCTCTTAGCCCCGCGGCCCTAGGGTTGGCTCGGGGAAAAGGGGTGTGTGATGCGAGAAAGCGAAATGCCGGCGCTGGCGGCCTTTCTGGTCGAGGATGTCATCCTGGCGCTGGGGAACCTGCGCGGCTTGCTGGACTGGCTGGCGGCAGAGGCGCCGGATGCCGCGCGGATGCAGGGCGGCTTGCAGCGGATCGCCTGGCAACTCGACCTGATCGAGGACCGGGCGCGAACGATCTGGCGCGGGCTTGCCGATCCTTTCGGCTCCGGTCCGCCGGTGCCGGGGACGGCCCCGCCCGAACCCGCCGGCCCGACCTTGATGCAGGTCCTGCAGGACGCGCTGGCCCTGGAGGACGACGGGGCCACGCCGCCCGACCCGACCATGTTCCGCAGCCGCCGGAACCGGGCTCAGGCGGCCCGGTGAAAGGCGGCCACCCCTTGGCCGTCGATCAGTTCCAGCATGGCCCGCACCCGCGCCCCCTCCAGCGACGGCAGCTGCGCGTCGAGATCGCCCGCGCCGCCCTCCGCAGCCCCCAGGACCAGCGCGCCGGAATTCACGAACACCAGCTCCTGCCCGGCAAAGGCCAGCCCGACCAGCGCCGTCGGGTGGTTCAACCGGCAAAGTTCCGTGCCGCGAAAGCCGACCAGATCTCGGGCCGCAACCAGAACCCCCGCCGCATCCAGAACCTCCTCGGCGATGCGCGACGCAACCATCACCCGCTGCCCCGCCGCCAGCCACAGATCGGCGCAATTGTCGAGCGCGCCGCCCGGCACCCGCACCAGATCGGCGCCACCAGCCGGCCACAGCCGGCTGCGCGTCACCCGGGTGATTTCGGCCAGCCCGCCATCCCGGGTCTGGACCCGGTCGCCACGGGCAAGGGTCCCGGCAGCGCGCCAGCCGTCGGCGGTCTCGACCAGCGTCGCGGCCAGCATCCCGGTTTCCGGCATGGCGGGCGCGATGGCCCGGCGGAAGGCCCGGTCGGCGGCGGCTTCGAATTGGCGGAAGCTGTTGGCGCGCGGCATGAACATGGTCTGGTCCTTTCGGTCTGATGTGGGGCCGGCGGCGACCTGGCCGGCCGGCGTGATGTCTCTGCGCCAAGGAAACACCCGAAATCCGCCCGGATTTCGACGCCGCGCGGACTATTTCCGGGCACTTTTTCGCCCTGATCGTTAATCGGCGTGCGCCCCTGCCTTTGACGATCATTTCCGCCGGCGTTAACCGGAAAGGAACCAAGAACAGCCTGTAACCGGCTGGCCAGAAATGAAAATCACCGCAGAGAACTCCCCCGCGCGACTCGCCCGATGGCCAATCGCCCACTGTTTGCAGCCCTTCGCCGGCAATGCTAGGGATGGCGACGCGAACCGCCCAACCCACCGCCCGCCGAGGTCCTGCCGATGATCGAGCTGATGTTCACGCCCGCCGTATGGGCTTCGTTCCTGACCCTGACGGTGCTGGAGATCGTCCTGGGCGTCGACAACGTGATCTTCATCTCGATCGCCGCCCAGCGCCTGCCCCCCGCGCAACGCCGCCGCGCCCGGGTGATCGGCCTGACCGGCGCGCTGGTGCTGCGCCTGCTGCTCCTGATGTCGATTTCCTTCATCATCGGGCTCGAGGAGCCGGTGGTCACGCTGCTCGGTCTTGGCATTTCCTGGCGCGACATCATCCTGATCGCCGGCGGCCTGTTCCTGATCTGGAAGGCCACGACCGAGATCTTCGCCGAGGTGGAGGGCGAGGAGCATGACGGCCGCGCGCCGGCCCATGCCTCGCTCTTCGGGGTGATCGTGCAGATCATGATTCTCGACCTGGTATTCTCGCTGGATTCGGTCATCACCGCCGTCGGCATCGCCGACCATGTCGAGGTGATGTTCGCCGCCGTCGTCGTCGCGGTCCTCATCATGATGGTAGCGGCCGAGCCGATCGCCGATTTCGTCGCCGCCCATCCGTCGACCAAGATGCTGGCGCTGGCCTTCCTGGTGATGGTCGGCATGGCGCTGGTCGCCGACGGGTTGCACCACCACATCGACCGCAGCTTCATCTATGCGGCGATGGTCTTCGGCGGCGGGGTCGAGGGGCTGAACCTCTGGCGACAGAAGCGGCGGCGCGACCGGGCGCGTCACTGAGATTTTGGTGCGGCCGACGATTTTCCCCTTGCGGCCCGGCAGCAGAGTTTATACATCGCCGTCACCCAAGGACGCGGGCGTAGCTCAGGGGTAGAGCATAACCTTGCCAAGGTTAGGGTCGTGAGTTCGAATCTCATCGCCCGCTCCAGTTTTCCGGTCCGCCCGGCCCACGGCGCGACCAGCCCCGGACAGGCTTGGCCCCTGCCCCGTTCCCCCCTATAAGACCCCCGAACCGGCAGGAGAGCGACATGCGCAAGGCCAGCATCACCCGCAAGACCGCCGAGACGGAGGTAAGCGTCTCGGTCAACCTCGATGGCGCGGGCCGCTATGAAAACCGCACCGGTGTCGGCTTTTTCGACCATATGCTCGACCAGTTGTCGCGCCATTCGCTGATCGACCTGACCGTCGCCGCCAAGGGCGACCTGCACATCGACGACCACCACACCGTCGAGGATTGCGGCATCGCGCTCGGGCAGGCGCTGGCGGCGGCCCTGGGCGACAAGCGCGGCATCCGCCGCTATGGCCATTTCAGCCTGGCGATGGACGATGCGCAGGTGGCCTGCGCGCTCGACCTGTCCGGCCGGCCGTATCTGGTCTGGAACCTCGACTTCCCCACCGCCAAGATCGGCACGTTCGACACCGAACTGGTGCGCGAATTCTTCCAGGCGCTGTCGACCCACGGCGGCATCACCCTGCATGTCGACCGCGTGCATGGCCTGAACAGCCACCACATCGCCGAAGCCGCCTTCAAGGCGGTCGCCCGCGCCCTGCGCATGGCGGTCGAAGCTGACCCGCGCCTCGGCGACGCGCTGCCCTCGACCAAGGGGGCGCTGTGAGCCTGACGGTCCTAGTCGACTACGACAGCGGCAACCTGCATTCCGCCGCCAAGGCCTTCCAGCGCATGGCCGACGAAACCGGCGCCGGCCAGGTGCTGGTTTCCTCGCGCCCCGAGGACGTGGCCCGCGCCGACCGCATCGTCCTGCCCGGCGACGGGGCCTTCCCGGCCTGCCGGACGGCACTCGACCGGTTCGGCGGCCTCTACGAGGCGATCGACGAGGCGGTCAGGCACCGCGGCCGGCCGTTCCTTGGCATCTGCATCGGCATGCAGATGCTGGCCACACGCGGCCATGAATACCGGCTGACCGACGGCTTCGGCTGGATCGGCGGCGAGGTGGTGCGCATAGCCCCCACTGATACGCGGCTGAAGGTGCCGCACATGGGCTGGAACGATCTGGTCATCGACCGGCCGCACCCCGTGCTTGCCGGCATCGAGACCGGCCAGCACGCCTATTTCGTCCATTCCTACCATTTCCGCGTCGCGGACCCGGCGCATCTTCTGGCCCATTGCGACTATGGCGGACCGATCACCGCCATCGTCGGGCGCGACAACATCGTCGGCGCCCAGTTCCACCCCGAAAAAAGCCAGGCGACCGGCCTGCGCCTGATCGCCAACTTCCTGGGCTGGCGCCCCTGAGCCTTACTTCACCCGCGTCCAGTCCGAGGCACGGCAGATCAGCCCGCCCAGCACGCAGCCCGACACCGAAAGCGTATCGCCGCTGAGCGACATCTTGGAATTGTAGGTCTTGTCGCGGTCCGGCGCCCAGACCTTGCCGCTGCCATAGGTGCCGTCGCCATTGGCGACCATGTCCCAGACGATCTGCTTGCCGATATTGTCGGACTGCTTTTCGGCGCCGTTCGATTCGAACGCCTTGATCAGCACCCCGCACAGCTTGTCGCCGCAGGGCGCGATCTGCACGTAACCGTAGTTGCCGTTGTCGTCGGGCTTGGTCTTCCAGGTGCCCTCCACCAGGTCGCCCGCCCAGGCCGGCGCGGCGGCAAGAACGGCGGCGGCGGCAAGCATCAGTCGTTTCATGGTCATCCTCCCTCTCTCGCCCTGATGATCCGGCGCGTGCGCCCATCTGACAAGACTGACGTTGCGTTGCCGCCGCACGCTTGGCAAGGCCCCGTCACTGTGGCAAGACGCAGCCGCTGCAGGAGGCGCGCATGATCCTTTACCCCGCCATCGACCTCAAGGACGGCCAGTGCGTCCGGCTGTTGCACGGCGACATGGACAAGGCCACGGTTTTCGGCAACGACCCGGCGGCCCAGGCCCAGCGGTTCGCCGACGCCGGCTGCGAATGGCTGCATCTCGTCGATCTGAACGGCGCCTTCGCCGGCCGCCCGGTCAATGCCGCCGCGGTCGAGGCGATCCTCGCCCGCGTCAAGGTTCCGGCGCAGCTCGGCGGCGGCATCCGCGACATGGCGACCATCGACATGTGGCTGTCGAAGGGGCTGGCCCGCGTCATCCTCGGAACCGTGGCGGTCGAGAACCCCGATCTGGTGCGCGCGGCCGCCCGCGCCTTCCCCGGCCGGGTCGCGGTCGGCATCGACGCCCGCGACGGGCGGGTGGCGACCAAGGGCTGGGCCACCGAAACCGACATGACCGTGACCGACCTCGCCCGCCGGTTCGAGGACGCGGGCGTCGCCGCCCTGATCTACACCGACATCAACCGCGACGGCGCGATGGGCGGCCCGAACCTCGCCGCGACCGAAGCGCTCGCCCGCGCCGTCTCGATCCCGGTCATCGCCTCGGGCGGCGTCGCCTCGCTCGCCGACCTGATCGCACTCCGCGACACCGGCGTCATCGCCGGCGCGATCTCGGGCCGCGCGCTGTATGACGGGGCAATCGACTTGGCGGCGGCACTGGCCGCGCTTAAAGTCGCCTGATGTTCTTGCTGGTCCAAATATCCTCGGGGGTGAATGCGCCGCAGGCGCAGAGGGGGCGGACAGCCCCCTGCCCCCTCAACGGCCCGGAACCCCGGACATGCTGAAAACCCGCATCATCCCCTGTCTCGATGTCGCCGATGGCCGGGTGGTCAAGGGCGTGAATTTCGTCAACCTCGTCGACGCCGGCGATCCGGTCGCGGCGGCGCGGGCCTATGATGCGGCGGGGGCGGACGAGCTCTGCTTTCTCGACATCCACGCCACCCATGAAAACCGCGGCACCATGTTCGATCTGGTCACCCGCACCGCCGAACAATGCTACATCCCGCTGACGGTCGGCGGCGGCGTGCGCAGCCCCGATGATGTGCGGGCGCTGCTTCTGGCCGGGGCCGACAAGGTCAGCTTCAATTCCGCCGCCGTCGCCGATCCCGACGTGGTCGCGCAATCCGCCGACCGCTTCGGCAGCCAGTGCATCGTCGTGGCCATCGACGCCCGCACCGTCGCCCCCGGCCGGTGGGAGATCTTCACCCACGGCGGGCGCAAGCCCACCGGCATCGACGCGGTCGAGTTCGCCCGCACGGTCGAGGCGAAAGGCGCGGGGGAAATCCTCCTGACCTCAATGGACCGCGACGGCACCCGCGCCGGCTTCAACCTGCCTCTGACCCGCGCCATCGCCGATGCGGTCGACCTGCCGGTCATCGCCTCGGGCGGGGTCGGCGCGCTCGACCACCTGGTCGAGGGCGTGACCGAAGGCCATGCCTCGGCCGTCCTTGCCGCCTCGATCTTCCATTTCGGCGTCTACACCATCCGCGAAGCCAAGGAACACATGGCCCGCGCCGGCATCCCGATGAGGCTTTCATGACCGCGCTCGCCCGCCTTGCCGCCACCATCGCCGCCCGCAGAAACGCCAATCCCGAGGGGTCGTGGACGGCGAAGCTGCTGGCCAAAGGCCCGGAAAAATGTGCCGAGAAGTTCGGCGAGGAAGCGGTCGAGGCGATCATCGAGGCGGTCAGGGGCGACCGCGACCGGCTGACCGCCGAGGCGGCGGACGTGCTCTATCATCTTCTGGTGATGCTGGCCGCCCGCGATGTGACGCTGGCCGATGTCGAGGCCGAACTCGCCCGCCGCGAAGGCCAGTCCGGCTTGGCCGAAAAGGCGGCGCGCGGCTGAACCGCCGTCAGGCCGGCAGATTCCGCTCGATCTGCGGGTAAAGCCGGCCCAGCGTGATCCCGCGCAGGATCATCAGAAGACCCAGCGCCGCCCAAAGCCCGCTGTTGCCGACCAGGCGCGGCAGCAGGAACAGCACCGGCAGATAGGCGATCATCGTCAGCACCATCGAATTGCGCATGTCGCGGGTGCGGGTCGCGCCGATGAAGATGCCGTCGAGCATCCAGCAGGCGATCCCCAGAACCGGCATCACCGCCACCCACGCCAGCCAGCCGCGCGCCGCCGCCCGGACCTGCGGCTCGGTGGTCAGCAGGTCGATCAACTGCGGCCCCAGCACCAGAAAGACCGCGCACAGAAGGACAGCGCCGCCGGCGCCCCACTGGCTGGTCAGGACCGCCGCCTGCCGGAACATTGCCTGCGACCGCTGGCCGACCGCCTGGCCGACCAGGCTTTCGGCGGCAAAGGCGAAACCGTCCAGCGCGAAGGCGGTGATTTCGAGGAACTGCAGCAGCACCTGGTTGGCCGCCAGCGTCACGTCGCCGAAGCGCGCGCCCAGAAAGACGAAGCTGGTGAAGGCCCCCTGCAACAGGATCGAGCGCAGCATGATGTCGCCGTTGACGCTGGCCATGCGCCTGAGCTTGCCGGCATCGACGATCCGCGCCAGATCGCGCCAGCGGCCCTCGGCAAAGGCCTGCCGGCAGAGCCACAGGCCCAGCGCCAGCCCGCTCCATTCGGCGATCAGCGTCGCGGTGGCGACCCCCTTGACCCCCCAGCCCAGCCCCAGCACGAACAGGAAATCCAGCCCCATGTTCAGCCCGTTCATCCAAAGCTGGACCGCCAGCACCCCGCGCGTGCGCTCCCGCGCGATCAGCCAGCCGGTGACGGCATAGAGCGATATGGTCGCCGGCGCCCCCCAGATGCGGATGGCAAGGTAGGACCGCGCCAGCGTCTCGACTTCGTCCGACGCCGGCGACACCGCGAAGGCCAGCGCGAAGATCGCGGGCTGGATCAGCACGAACAGCAGCCCTGCCCCCGCGCCGATGGCCAGCGCCCGCAGCAGGATGGCGCCGGCCTCGGCCTCGTCGCCGGCCCCGGTCGCCTGCGCGGTCAGGCCCGAGGTGCCCATGCGCAGGAAGCCGAACACCCAGTAGAAGGTCGCCAGGATCACCGAACCCACGCCCACCGCGCCGATCGGCGCGGCGCGGCCCAGATGGCCGATCACCCCGGTATCGACCGCGCCCAGCAGCGGCACGGTGGCGTTCGACAGCACGATCGGCAGCGCGATCTTCAGGACCCGGCGATGCGTCAGCGCGCCGGGCTGCGACGGCTGAAGACCGGCCGCCTCGGTCATGCCGCCCCGCCGCCGTCCGGCATCAGGAAATGCCCGGTCGCCTGGGCGAAAGGCCGGGCGCGGTTGTCCTGCCAGGCCTCGACATGGACCGAGGCATAGCGCCGGCCCGATCGGTTGACGCGTGCCCGCGCATAGGCGTCGCGCGGCAGGCCGGATCGCAAATAGTCGATGGTGAAGTCGATGGTCTTGGGCAGGCGTGGCAGCGGCGCTGCGGCCCCGGCCGCCGGGTCGGCGGCGGCGCCCTCCATCTCCTCCCAGATCACCGACCAGCCCAGTTCGATGATCGACGCGACCTCGAGAAAGGCCGCGGTCGCCCCGCCGTGCAGCGCCGGCAGCATCGGGTTGCCGATCAGCCGCTCGTCGAACGGCAGGACGGCGGTCAGTTCGTCGCCGCGCCGGTCAAAGCGGATACCGAGGAAGCGGATATAGGGAACCGCGTCCACCAGCGCCGCCAGCGCCGCATCGCGCCGGCCCCTGACCAGATGCACGGGTTCCGGCGGCTTGCGGCGTCCGGTCATCGCCCCTTCTCCGTCCGCTGTTCCAGCGTGAAGGCGCCGGTCGCCATCGCCACCATCCGGCCCGCATCCTCGTCATGGGCGGTCGCCCGCACGAAGGCCACGGTGCGGGTGACGTGATAGCATTCGGCCCGCGCGGTGATCCTTTGCCCGGGGGTCGCCGGCCGCATGTAGTCGATCCTGAGGTCCAGCGTCGCGGTGCCGGCCGGCCGCACCGGATGGCTGAGCACCGCCGCCCCGCAGCTTGTGTCCATCAGCGCCGAAACCGCGCCTCCGTGGATCACCCCGGTTTCCGGATCGCCCACCAGCCGCCGGTCGTAAGGCATCGAGATGACCGCCAGCCCCGGCCCGGTCGCCTCCAGCTCCATGCCCAGATCGCGGGCATGGGGCAGCGCCTGGATGAATTGCCGCGCGATCCTGAGTTCCTGATCGTCCACCTGATCCGTCCGTTCCTGTGCGCCCCCTTTATTCGGCCTGCCTCGCCCAAGCGCAAGCCCGCGCAGCGCAGGGGACTTCGCCATTGTCTGATCGGGCATGCGCCACTAGTCTTTGCCGGGGGAGGCCTCGATGCCAGACAAGCCGATATCGTTCAAGGAGATGTGCGTTCGGTTCGACGTGACGCCGCGAACCCTGCGCTATTACGAATATATCGAGCTTCTGGCCCCCCAGAAGGACGGCCGCGCCCGGCTTTACGGCCCGCGCGAGATCGCGCGCATGACCCTGATCCTGCGCGGCCGGCGCTTCGGCTTCAGCCTTGAGGAAATCCGCCAGTGGCTGCTTCTCTACGACCAGAAGGGCACCCGCGAACAGAACCTGGTCTGGATCGACCTGGCCAACCGCCAGTTGGCCGAACTGGAACGCCAGCGCGGCGAGCTTGATTCGACCATCGCCGATCTCCGGTCGCTGCGCGACAAAACCCAGGCGAACCTCGACCACTGACCCCCGGTCACGCCGCACTTCCGGCCTGACGTCTCGTCAGTCGCAGCCGCGACGTCACGTAACGCTTACGTTCACGTCATCTTCACTTGTAGGCTGCTCCTGTCGCCCCGAAATCTGTGTGCCAGATCGGGTGGCCGAGGGAGGAAGCCGGAATGACGAGTGAAGAGTTGAAGGGCATTCGCGCCATGTGCGACGAGTTCGACCTGACGCCGCGCACCCTGCGGTTCTACGAACAGAAGGAACTTCTGTTCCCGATCCGCGAAGGCCAGAAGCGCCTTTATTCGCGCCGCGACCGCGCCCGGCTGAAACTGATCCTGCGCGGCCGGCGCTTCGGCATCAGCCTCGAGGAAATCCGCCAGTTGCTCGACCTTCACGACCTGGCCGACAAGAAGCACCTGCAACTGCCGCGCACCATCGCCATCGCCGAACGCCGCCTGGCCGAAATGCGCGACCAGCGCGAAGAGCTCGACCGCGCCATCGCCGACCTGTCCGAACAGCTTGACCTGGCCCGCGCCCTGCTTGGCGGCGACGACCACCAAAGCGCCGCCTGACCTATCACCAGAAAGGACCCGCCATGACCGGCTACACCGCCCCGACCCGCGACCTGCAGTTCGTGTTGCATGAAGTCCTGGATGTGAAGGCCTCGGGCATTCCGGGCTTCGACGAACTTGAACCGGACTTCACCGGCGCGATCCTGGAAGAGGCGGGCAAACTGTCGCGCGAGGTGCTGGCCCCCCTGAACGCGACGGGCGACGCCGAAGGCTGCCGGCTTGAAAACGGCGTGGTGCGCACCCCGAAAGGCTTCAAGGAAGCCTTCGCGGCGATGAAGGCCGGCGGCTGGACGGCGCTGGACGCCGACCCGGCCTTTGGCGGGCAGGGCATGCCCTATGTGCTGTATTCGGCGGTCGGCGAAATGTTCGTCTCCGCCAACATGGCCTTCAACATGTATCAGGGCCTGACCCACGGCGCCTGTTCGGCGATCCACGTCCACGGCACCGACGCGCAGAAGGCCACCTACCTGCCGAAGATGGTCAGCTGCGACTGGACCGGCACCATGAACCTGACCGAACCGCACTGCGGCACCGACCTGGGGCTCTTGCGCACCAAGGCCGAGCCGCAGGCCGACGGCAGCTACAGGATCACCGGCCAGAAGATCTTCATTTCCGCCGGCGAACATGACCTGGCCGAGAACATCATCCATCTGGTCCTGGCCAAGGCGCCGGGCGGCGGCGAGGGCACCAAGGGCATCTCGCTCTTCATCGTGCCGAAATTCCTGGTCAATGCCGACGGCAGCCTTGGCGCCCGCAACGCCCTGTCGGCCGGCAAGATCGAGGAAAAGATGGGCATCCACGGCAATGCCACCTGCGTGATGAACTACGACGGCGCGACCGGCTATCTCCTGGGCGATCTGCACAAGGGCATGCGGGCGAT
The DNA here is from genome assembly GCA_046348855.1 of Paracoccaceae bacterium. Lineage (GTDB taxonomy): Bacteria > Pseudomonadota > Alphaproteobacteria > Rhodobacterales > Rhodobacteraceae > TMP-24. The sequence continues at coordinate 33,993 of JAXMDK010000005.1, forward strand.
GTTCACCATGATGAACGAGGCCCGCCTCAGCGTCGGCCTGCAGGGCTATGCCGTCGCCGAAGCCGCCTACCAGAAAAGCCTCGGCTATGCCCGCGAACGGCTTCAGGGCCGCGACGTGACCGGCCCCCGGAACCCTAAGGGACCGGCCGACCCGCTGATCGTCCATCCTGACATCCGCCGCAACCTCATGGACCAGAAAAGCTTTGTCGAAGGCGCGCGGGCGCTGACGCTCTGGGGCGCCTCGCTGATCGACCGGGCGCACCGCAGCGGCGATGACGCGGCCGAGGGGCTGATCTCGCTCCTGACCCCGGTCATCAAGGGCTTCCTGACCGACAAGGGCTTCGAAGGCACCGTCCAGGCCCAGCAGGTCTGGGGCGGCCACGGCTATATCGAGGAACAGGGCATGAGCCAGTTCGTCCGCGATGCCCGCATCACCATGATCTACGAAGGCGCCAACGGCGTGCAGGCGCTGGACCTCGTCGGCCGCAAGCTGGCGCAGGATGGCGGCAAACCCTTGATGGGCTTCTTCGAGATGGTGAAGACCTTCATCAAGGAAAACGAAGGCGACGCCGCGCTGAAGGAAACGATCCTCGACCCGCTGAAGGCCGCCTCGAAGGACCTGCAGGCGGCGGCCATGTACTTCATGCAAGAGGGCATGAAGAACCCCAACGCCGCGCTGGCCGGTTCCTACGATTTCATGCATCTCTTCGGCCATGTCTGCCTGGGGCTGATGTGGGCGCGCGCGGCCCGGGCGGCACAGGCGGCCTTGACCGCCGGCACCGGCGACCGCACCTTCTATGAAACCAAGCTGGCCACCGGGCGCTACTACGCCGCCCGTCACCTGCCGGCGACAGCGCTGCATCTGGCGCGCATCCGGTCTGGCGCCGATCCGGTCATGGCGCTCGACCAGGGCGCGTTCTAAGGTGAGGGCCGTTCGCCCAGGTCTCGCAGCAGGCGAGCCGGCCTCGTTGTCGACGCGATCAGGAATGGACCCATGCCCAAGCGCCTTCGCCTCACCCGCCGCTTCACCGTCGCCATGACCAATGACGCGCACCGCACCCTCTTCCGCTTCGCCGACGAAGCCGAAATCTCGGTCGACGAGGCGCTGTCGTTCCTGTTCGAGAATTTCGGCTCGATCACCAACGCCGAGAACCTTGGCCACCGGCTGCGGCTGTTCAAGGCCGAACTGGCCGACCGCAAGGCTTGAGGGGCAAGGGCGGATGAGTATTTTTGCAAGGAAAACGCAGAAGATGCGCCCCGGACACCCGCAAGATACGCTTGCGTCGCGGCTGTTGACCGGCGGCCGGGGCGGCTTTTCCCTTGGCGGTCATCGGCTCTCCAGCCTGTACCGCGGGACCGAGGAAACCGCAGCAGGGTTAACATCCGGTTACCGCGCGGCTTTTTCCTTGCCCAAATACTCGAAACCGGCCGATCCGCAGCGGAAAGGCCGACCGGAATGAGCGCGAAACTCTACTGCTTCGGCGAAAGCGGCAATTGCTACAAGGCGGCGCTGACCATGACGCTCGCGGGCTATGAATGGCAGCCGGTCTGGGTCGATTTCTTCAACGGCGCCTCGCGGACGCCGGAATTTCTGGCCCTGAACGAAATGGGCGAGGCGCCGGTCTTCGTCGGCGACGGCCTGACGCTGACCCAGTCCTGCGTCATCCAGCTGCATGTCGCCGAACGGACCGGCCGGCTCTTCGACGGCGACCGGGCCGAGATCCTGCGCTGGCTGTTTTGGGACGGGCAGAAGGGAACGGGCCAGCAGGGCGCGTTGCGGTTCCTGATGAACTTCCTGCCCGAGGAAAAGCGCCCGCGCGAGGCGATCGCCTGGCTGTCGGGCCGGGTCCTCTCGGCGCTCGGCACGCTCGACCGCCATCTTGACGGCCGCGACTGGGTGGCGGGGGACCGCCCGACCATCGCCGACATGGCCTGCTGCGGCTATCTCTATTACCCCGAACCCTTCGGGTTCGACCGCGCGAATTTCCCGCACATCGACCGCTGGCTGGACCGGATCACCGCCCTGCCCGGCTGGAAACATCCCTATGATTTGATGCCCGGCAACCCGTCGGACCGGGCATGAGGAGGATCAGATGACCGAAGCCTACATCTATGACGCCGCCCGGACGCCGCGCGGCAAGGGCCGGGCGGACGGCAGCCTGCACGAGGTGACGTCCGTCGCCCTGTCGGCGCGGCTGCTGAACGCGGTCAAGGACCGCAACGGGCTCGACGGCCATGCGGTCGAGGATGTGATCTGGGGCAATGTCACCCAGGTCGGCGAACAGGGCGGCTGCCTCGCCCGCTCGGCGGTGCTTCTGTCCGACCTCGACGAATCGATCCCCGGCCTGGCCATCAACCGCTTCTGCGCGAGCGGCATGGAGGCGGTGAACCTGGCCGCCAACCAGGTGAAGGGCGGCGCCGGCCAGGCCTATATCGCCGGTGGCGTCGAGATGATGGGCCGCGTGGCGATGGGCTCGGACGGGGCGGCGATCGCCGTCGACCCGACGCTGGCGATGAAGACCTACTTCGTGCCGCAGGGCATTTCGGCCGACATCATCGCCACCGAATACGGCTTCACCCGCGAGGACGCCGACGCGCTGGCGGTCGAAAGCCAGCGGCGCGCGGCGGCGGCCTGGGCCGACAACCGTTTCGTCCGCTCGATCGTGCCGGTGAAGGACCAGAACGGCCTGACGATCCTCGAGCGCGACGAATACATGCGCCCCGGCACCGACATGGCGACGCTGGCCAAGCTCGACCCGTCCTTCAAGGCGATGGGCGAGGTCATGCCCGGCTTCGACAAGATCGCCATCATGAAATATCCGCATCTGGAGCGGATCAACCACATCCACCATGCTGGCAACTCCTCGGGCATCGTCGACGGGGCCGCCGCGGTGCTGATCGGCAATGCCGAATTCGGCAAGGCCCATGGGCTGAAGCCGCGCGCCCGCATCCGCGCCACCGCCAAGATCGGCACCGATCCGACGATCATGCTGACCGGCCCGGTGCCGGTGACCGAGAAGATCCTCCGCGACAGCGGCATGGCGATCTCCGACATCGACCTTTTCGAGGTGAACGAGGCCTTCGCCTCGGTGGTCCTGCGCTTCTGCCAGGCCTTCCAGGTCGATCCGGCGCGGGTCAACCCCAACGGCGGGTCGATCGCGATGGGCCACCCGCTGGGCGCGACCGGCGCGATCATCATCGGCACGCTTCTGGACGAGCTGGAGCGCACCGGCAAGGGCACCGGCCTCGCCACGCTCTGCATCGCCTCGGGCATGGGCGCCGCGACGATCATCGAAAGGGTCTGACGCCGGCGCGCGGCGCGGTCCCAGCGAAAGGACGCAGGATGCCTGTCATCGACCAGTCGAAATGCCCGGTCAAAACCGGCTCGATCTACCCCGAGCCCTATGCGGCGATGATGAAGGGCCGCTCGTCCTTGCGTCTGGGCGAGGCCGGCGGGCTGACCCAGTTCGGCGCGAACCTGGTGACGCTCGAGCCCGGCGCCATGTCGAGCCTGCGCCACTGGCACAAGGCCGAGGACGAATTCGTCATGGTGACCGAGGGTGAATGCGTGCTGATCGACGACACGGGCGAGCATGTCATGCGGCCCGGCGATTGCGCCGCCTTCCCGGCGAACGACGGCAACGGCCACCATTTCGTCAACCGCACCGCCCGGCCGGCCAAATTCCTGGTGGTCGGAACCAAGGCCCCGCGCGAGGTCGCTACCTATTCCGACGTCGACCTGCGGGTCGAGATGGAAGGCGGCAAGGCGCGCTTCACCTACCGCGACGGCAGCGATTACAGGGGGCCGCGATGATCGTCCGCAAGGGTCAGGCCCGGCGCAACGGCTACGACGACGGGCGCGAATCCATCCATCTGTCGGATACGGGCGGGCTCAGCCAGTTCGGCGTTCATCTGGAAACCCTGCCGCCGGGCGGTCTCACCTCGGAACGGCACTGGCACACGGCCGAAGATGAATTCCTTTATGTCCTTGAAGGGCAGGCCACCGTCATCGACGGCGACGGCGCCCATCTGCTGGGGCCAGGGGGCGCGGCCGCTTGGCGGCAGGGCGATCCGAATGCCCATCATGTCGCGAACCGGAGCGCGGCGCCCCTGCGTTACATCATCGTCGGTTCCCGCGTCGCGGGCGACGTCTGCCACTATCCCGACAGCGGCAGCCGGCAGGTGAACGGCGATACGACCTGGCAGGTGCTGACCGACGCCGGCCGCGTACTCCGCAGCGGCGACCTGCCGCCCCGCCTGCAGAACCTAGCGCCGGCCTGGGGCACCCCGGCCGACCTGTCCGCGCCGGTCCGCCGCATCCTGCCCGCCGGCACGGTCGCGCCGGAAACCGGCCCGTCCTCCTACCCCGCCCCGCACACGCTGCCCGAAGGCCGCATGCGCTGGTGGCCGCTCTCCGACGCGGGCGGCCTGACCCAATACGGCGCCTTCGTCGAGGAACTGATGCCCGGCGCCCGGTCCAGCCAGCGCCACTGGCACGAGGCTGAGGACGAATTCCTTTATGCCCTCGCCGGCGAAGTGACCGTGGCCGAGGATGACGGCGAACATCCGCTCGCCCCCGGCGATGCTGCCTGCTGGCCCAAAGGCACGGCCAACGCCCACTGCCTGGTCAACCGCTCTGACCGGCCGGCCACCTACCTCATCGTCGGCACGCGCGCCCCGGAAGACGCCTGCCATTACCCCGACATCGACCTTCACTATACGCGCCGGGCGGGACAACGCGCCTTCACCCGCAAGGACGGAACCCCCTACCCCGGCTGGCCCAAGGAGACACTGAGATGAGCGATTTTTCCTATGCCGTCGACGCCGATGGCGTCGCCACCATCACCTGGGACGTCAAGTCCAAGTCGATGAACGTCCTCAATCTGGAAGCGGCCGCCGAGCTTGACACGCTGATCGACCGCGCCATCGCCGACCAGAACGTCAAGGGCGTGATCCTGACCTCGGGCAAGAAGGACTTCGCCGGCGGGATGGATCTCAACATCATCGCCCGGATGAAGGAAAGCGCCGGCGACGATCCGGCGCGGGGCCTCTTCGACGGGATCATGGGCTTTCACCGGCTGGAGCGGAAGATCGAGCTGATGGGCCGCGACCTGAAGACCGGCAAGGGCGGCAAGCCGATCGTCGCCGCCCTGCCCGGCACCGCGCTTGGCATCGGGCTGGAAATCCCGCTCTCCTGCCACCGGATCATCGCCGCCGACAACCCCAAGGCCAAGATCGGCCTGCCGGAGATCCTGGTCGGCATCTTCCCCGGCGCGGGCGGCACGACGCGGCTGGTCCGCAAGCTCGGGCCGATGGTCGCCTCGCCCTTCCTCCTGGAAGGCAAGCTGTCCGACCCCAAGGCCGCCAGGGCCGCCGGCATAATCGACGAGGTGGTCGCCCCCGACCAGCTTCTGGCGCGGGCGAAGGAATGGCTGCTGGCCGCGAAAGAGGCCGACATCGTCAAGCCCTGGGACGTCAAGGGCTACAAGCTGCCCGGCGGTGCGCCCTATCACCCCGCCGGTTTCATGACCTTTGTCGGCGCTTCGGCGCTGGTGAACGGCAAGACCCAGGGCGTCTATCCGGCAGCCAAGGCGCTTCTGGCGGCGGTCTATGAAGGCGCACTGGTGCCCTTCGACACCGCCATCCGGATCGAGGCGCGCTGGTTCACCCATGTGCTGATGAACCCCTCCTCTTCTGCCATGATCCGGTCGCTCTTCATCAACAAGGAGGCGCTGGAAAAGGGTGCCAACCGGCCCAAGGTCGCCGACCAGACGGTGAAGAAGCTCGGCGTCCTCGGCGCCGGCATGATGGGGGCGGGCATCGGCTATGTCGCGGCCAGCGCCGGGATCGAGGTGGTGCTGATCGACGCCAGCCAGGAAGCCGCCGACCGCGGCAAATCCCATTCGGCCGACCTGCTCGACAAGGGGATGAAGCGCGGGCGTGTCACGGCCGAGAAGAAGGCCGAGGTGCTGGCCCGCATCACCGCGACGACCGACTATGCCGCCCTTGCCGGCTGCGACCTGATCGTCGAGGCGGTGTTCGAGGACATGAAGGTCAAGGCCGAGGTCACCGCCCGCGCCGAAGCCGCGATCCCCGACACCGCGATCTTCGCGACCAACACCTCGACCCTGCCGATTTCCGACCTTGCCAAGGCATCGAAGCGCCCCGGCCAGTTCATCGGCATCCACTTCTTCTCGCCGGTCGACAAGATGATGCTGGTCGAGATCATCCGCGGCCGTGAAACCGGTGACCTGGCGGTGGCCAAGGCGCTGGATTTCGTCCGCCAGATCCGCAAGACCCCGATCGTCGTCAACGACGCGCGCTTCTTCTACGCCAACCGCTGCATCATCCCCTACATCAACGAAGGCATCCGCATGGTCGCCGAAGGGGTGGAGCCGGCGCTGATCGAAAACGCCGCCAAGCTGGTCGGGCTGCCGCTCGGGCCGCTGCAGCTCGTGGACGAAACCTCGATCGACCTTGGCGTGAAGATCGCCAAGGCGACGAAGGCGGCGATGGGCGCGGCCTACCCGGACGGCGCGGTCGACAAGGTTCTCTTTGCGATGGCCGATCAGGGGCGGCTGGGGCGCAAGGCCAACGCCGGCTTCTACGCCTATGACGCGACCGGCGCGCGGCTCGGGCTGTGGGACGGCCTCGCCGCCGCCTGGCCCGTCGCCAAGGCCCAGCCCGAACTGGCCGAGGTCCAGCACCGGCTTCTGTTCGCGCAGGTGCTTGAAGCCGTCCGCGCGCTGGAGGAAGGCGTCCTGACCGACATCCGCGAAGGCGACGTCGGCGCGATCCTCGGCTGGGGCTTCTGCCCGTGGTCGGGCGGCCCGTTCGGCTGGCTCGACATCCTCGGCGCGGCGCGCGCGGTCGACCTGTGCGACGGGCTGGAAAAGACCAACGGCGCCCGCTTCAAGGCCCCGAAGCTCTTGCGCGAGATGGCGGCGAAGGGCCAAAGCTTCTACGGCCGGTTCGGGGGGCAGGCCAAGGCGGCGTGAGGCGGAAAGGCTGGGGGCTTTGCGCCCCCAGACCCCCGCAGAGTATTTTTCAAAGGAAAAGCATAACCCTACGGCTCGAACCGATAGCCGAACCGCGCAATATCCGCCGCGCAAAGCTCGTCCACCAGGCCCGCGTCGGCGTCGCTGTAAAGCCCCCGCCAGTCGCTGGGCCGGTCGCTTTCATTGACGCGCGGCAACGGCCCGAGGCGAAAGCCCAGATGCGCCTCGAACGGAGCGAGGTCAGCGTCAGCCTCCTCCAGCCGCACGAACAGGTCGCAGCGTTCCTGCCCCGCCACCGTCTGCATATAGGCGCCGCAGGGCCAAGCGGCCAGCGCCGCGATGGTCGCCGGGTGGTTGAGGAAATCGCTGAACCCCAGCGCCCTCGCCAGCCCGACCGCCGGGTGATCGAAGCTCTGACCCTTCAGCCAGTGATAGTAGCTGACCATCCGGTCCCAGGGATTGCGCACCATCGTCAGGACGAAGAAATCCGCCATCTCGTCCGCGCCGACCAGCCCGTCAATGTCGGCCAGCGTCGAATGTTTCCACAGCCGGCCGCGCGCCGTCAACCCGCGCTGCCGCGCCGCCCGTGCCCGGGCCTTGGGCGTGTCGCCGATCAGGATGTCGTCCTTCAGTGCGCGTCCCTCGAGCGCGAGGCTCAGCGCCGTGCCACCGGTCTTGGGAATATGGACGAAGATATAGCGCCGCCCGCGCGAGACGATCATCGGCCGCGCGACCGGACCGCGATCAGGACGCCGGCGCCGATGATCAGCGGAATGCCCAGAAGCGCCTTTTCGGTCGGCAACTGCCCCCACAGAACCCAGGTCCACAGCACGCTCATCGGCAGGATCACATATTCAAAGACCGCGACCCGGCTGGCGTCGGCGATCTGATAGGCCTTGACCATCAGCCCGACGCCCAGCAGCGACCCGGCGGCCTGCACGAAGGTCCACAGAAGGAACGTACGGCTGGGCCAGACCGCGCCGCGCAGGATGAAGCCTTCGGTTCCGGGCGGAACCGCGGGCTGCCAGACCGCCAGCACCGCCATGCCGATCAGGCCGAAGAGGCCCAGCCCCAGGAAGAACCCCAGAAGCAGGGTCTCGGCGCTTTCGCCCTCGCACCATTCGCGGGTGGCGATGTTGCCGGTCGCATACAGCGCCCCGGCCAGGATCGGCAGCACCAGCGCCGGGGTCACGGCGGTGCCCGGCCCGATGCCCAGCACCATCAGCACACCCAGAAAACCGACCGCCACTGCCAGGATGCGGTAGGGGCCGATCCGGTGGCCATAGACGAAGCGCGAGATCAGCAGGACGAAGATCGGCGCGGTGAAGAGCCCGGCGGCAACCTCGGCGACGCTGAGAAAGGCCAGGCAGCCGAAATAGAACACCATCCCCGTGGCATGGATCATGCTGCGGGCCAGGACCGCGCGAAAGTTCCGGGGCCGCAGCCGCAGCCCCAGGGGCGCCGCCAGCACCGCCAGGATCAGCGCGGCAAAGGCGGTGCGGGTGGCATGGAACTGCCACAGGCCGCCGTCGCGGGCGATGGTCTGCACGAAGTTGTCGGTGAAGCCGATGACCAGCGCATAGACCAGGATGAAACCGGCAGCGACAAGGGTGCGGCGCTGGGACGCAGGCACGGCAATCGTTTCAGCGGCAGTCATCACGTCCCTCATGGCGAATAATTGCTAGGGGAATCAGATTTCGGGCGATTAATCATGTCCGGGCACGACACTTCATGAGCGGGAGGCGCATATGGGCTGGCTGAAGGACGAAACCGGTCTGGAGAAATGCCAGGCGAACCATGTCCCCCTGACGCCATTGTCCTTTCTCGCCCGTGCCGCCGACATCTTTCCCGATCGGACCGCGATCGTCTATGGCTCGCTGCGGCGCAGCTACAGCGACTACCACGAACGGGTCAGCCGCCTCGCCTCGGCGCTGACGCAGGCCGGCATCGCGCCGGGCGACGTGGTGGCGACGCTCCTGCCGAACGTCCCCGCCCATGCCGAGGCGCATTTCGGCGTGCCCGCGACCGGGGCGATCCTGAACGCGATCAACACAAGGCTGGACGTGGACACGGTCAGCTACATCTTCGGGCACGGCGAGGCCAGGCTGGTGCTGGTCGACAGCGCGCTGGTGCCTCTGGCCGAAGCCGCCATCGCCGCGCTGGACGGCCCTGCCCCGACGATTGTCGAGGTCGCCGACCCCGACGCCGGTTTCCCCTCCAGCGGCAAGCACATCGACTACGAAGATTTCCTCGCCGGGGGCGACCCGACCGCCGCCTGGCATATGCCCGCCGACGAATGGGAAAGCATCGCGCTGAACTATACGTCCGGCACCACCGGGCGGCCCAAGGGCGTCGTTTACCACCATCGCGGCGCCCACCTGTCATGCATCGGCAATGCCATCGCCTGGCGGATGCAACTGTTCCCGGTGGTGCTGACCATCGTGCCCCTGTTCCACTGCAACGCCTGGTGCCAGCCCTGGATGGTGCCGATGATGGGCGGCACGCTGGTCTGCTGCCGCAACATCACGGCGAAAGCGATCTACGACGCCATCGCCGACGCCGGCGTCACCCATTTCGGCGGCGCGCCCATCGTGCTGAACATGGTGATCAACGCCAAGCCCGAGGATCGTCGCACCTTCGACCATATCGTCGAGGTCTTTACCGCCGGCGCCCCGCCGCCGGCCGCCACGCTGGCCGCCTTCGAGCCCCTGGGCTTCAACGTTACCCAGGTCTACGGGCTGACCGAAACCTATGGCCCGTCGACCGAATGCCTGTGGCATCCCGCCTGGGAAGGCACCGCCGGCGACGACCGCGCGGCGCTGAAGGCGCGGACCGGGGTGCGCATGGCCATGCTCGAAGGCGCCGAGGTGCATGACAGCGCCGGAAAGCCGGTTCTCCGCGACGCGCACCACCTTGGCGAGATCGCCCTGCGCGGCAACATGGTGATGAAGGGTTACTACAAGAACCCGGAAGCGACGCGCGAAGCCTTCAAGGGCGGCTGGTTCCGCTCGGGCGACATCGCCTTCCAGCATCCCGACGGCTATCTGAAGATCACCGACCGCGCCAAGGACATCATCATTTCGGGCGGCGAGAACGTCAGCTCGGTCGAAGTCGAGGGCGCGCTGATGCACCATCCGGCGGTCAGCCTTTGCGCCGTGGTGGCCAAGCCCGACGCCAAATGGGGCGAGGTCCCCTGCGCCTTCGTCGAACTGAAGCCCGGAGTCGAGGCGACCGAGAAAGAACTGATCGACTTCTGCCGGGGCCGGCTTGCGGGCTTCGCCACCCCCAAGATGGTCGTCTTCGCGGAACTGCCCAAGACCTCGACGGGCAAGATCCAGAAATTCGAACTCCGCGCCGTCGCCAAGCTGCTCTAGCGTCACCGAACGGGCCGCCCCCTACCATATCTGCGCCGTTGCGATTGTTCCGAAACAAAGCTTGGGATAGGTTCGGCGGAAGGGACTTGAACGGGCAGCAGCAAACCGATGACCGCGCTTTCGGAATATCAGCGTCTGGAATGCCAGGGGCTCTGGCGTGAGACGTCCGATCTCCAGCGCCGCGAAGTCATCGTGACCTTCGGCGACGCCTCGCTGATCTTCAAGGAAACGCCCAGCGAACGGGCCTTGGCGCACTGGTCGCTGCCGGCGGTGGTGCGGGTCAATCCCGGCCGGATGCCGGCGCTCTTCTCGCCCGACCCGGCCTCGGGCGAAGAGCTGGAGATCGACGACGAGACCATGATCGCCGCCATCACCAAGGTCCACACGATCATCGCCCGCCGCCAGCCCCGGCCCGGCCGCCTGCGCGGCGCGCTTCTGTGGGCTACTGCCGCCGCCGTCGCCGCCGGGGCGCTGTTCTGGCTGCCGGGGGCGCTGATCGCCCATACCGCCAAGGTGCTGCCCAGTTCGACCCGGGCCGAGATGGGCCGGGCGATCCTGAACGATCTGGTGCGGCTGACCGGCCGGCCCTGCGACGGGCCGGACGGCGCGGCGGCGTTGGGCCAGCTGTCAGACCGGCTGCTGCAGGGCAGCACCGGGCAGATCGTCATCCTGCCCGACGGATTGCAGGGCACCCTGCACCTGCCCGGCAACTTCATCGCCGCCGGGCGCGGGCTGGTCGAAGATTTCGACACGCCCGAGGTGGTGGCGGGATATGTGATCGCCGAAACCCTCCGCGCCAGCCAGACCGACCCGGTCGAGGACGCGCTGCGCTTTGCCGGGCTGCGGACCGCGATCCACCTGCTGACCACCGGCGAGGTGCCGGACGGCGCGTTCACCGGATACGGCCAGCGGCTGCTGGCGGCAAAGCCGGCGCCGGTCGCCACCGAGACCCTGCTGCGCCGGTTCGAGGAAACCGGCGTCGGCTCGACCGCCTACGCCTATGCGCTGGACAAGAGCGGCGAAACCACGCTCGGCCTGATCGAGGCCGACCCGTTCGCCAAGGAACCGCCCCCCGCGCCCTTGATGAGCGACACCGACTGGGTGACGCTGCAGGGCATCTGCGGGGGCTGAATTCAGCGCGCGAAGGCCGAGGCGAACCCCGCCCGGCGCACCCGGTCGAGCGCCTTCGTCAGGTCGGACGTCTTGTCGAACGGCCCCACGACCACGGCCGTCAGGCTGCCGCCCTTCACCGCGACGGTTCCGGCGGAAAAGCCCAGCGCCTGCAATGACTTCACGACCTGCCGGGCATTTTCCGGCTGCGCATAGGCGCCGGCCTGAACCCACCGGGCGCCGGCGGCGGGCGGCGGCGGGGTTGGCGCGGGCGCTGTAACCGCCGGCTCGGCGGGCGCCGCTGCTTGCGGCTCTGCCGCCGGGGCCGCCGGTTGCGGGGTCACCGCTGGGGCCAGCGACGGCTTCTGCCCGCAGATCGGCTGTTCGGCGGCGTCGATCAGCGGCAGCCACATGACCCGCCCCGACAGGGTCGCGCGCTGGAACACGCAGCCGTGGCTGTCGACGAACTGCCGGCCACGGAAATCCGCCGGCGGCGTTTCGGCCACGGCTGCCGCCGCCAGCCCCGCAAGGATCGCCGCCATCCCCGCTGCCCGAATCGTCGACTTGTCCATTGGCCCGCGTCCCGCCTATTTGGTGCCGAACATGCGGTCTCCGGCATCGCCGAGACCCGGCACGATATAGCCGTGGTCGTTCAGGTGGCTGTCCAGCGCCGCCGTCACCACCGGCACGTCGGGATGGGCCTCCTTCATGCGGGCCACGCCCTCGGGCGCCGCCAGCAGGCACATGAAGCGGATGTTGGTCGCGCCCGACTTCTTCAACAGATCGATCGCCGCGACCGACGAATTGCCGGTGGCCAGCATCGGATCGAGCGCGATGGTCAGCCGGTCGCGCAGGTCCGGCACCTTGTAGTAATATTGCACCGGCTGCAGCGTCTTGGGGTCGCGGTACAGCCCGACGAACCCGACCCGCGCCGCCGGGATCAGTTCCAGAACCCCGTCCAACAGCCCGTTGCCCGCCCGCAGGATCGAGATCAGCGCCAGCTTCTTGCCGTCGATGGTCGGCGCGTCCATCTCGCACAAGGGCGTCTCGATCCGCTTGGTGGTCATCTCCATCTCGCGGGTGATCTCATAGGCCAGAAGCTGGCTGATCTCGCGCAGAAGACGGCGGAAGGAATTGGTCGACGTATCCTTTTCGCGCATGATCGTCAGCTTGTGCTGCACCAGCGGATGTTTGACGATGGTCAGATGTTCACGCACTTGCAGCCTCCAGCCTCTTGACGATCCTGCCCCGTGTATCGCCATCGCAGAAGGCGGCGTCAATCGAGGTGCGGGCAATGGCGGCAAAGACGCCCTCGTCCCAGTCGAAAGCTTCGGCCAGCCGGTCGTATTCCCGCTTCATCGTCGTGCCGAAGAAGGGCGGGTCATCGGTGGACACCGTGACCTTGACGCCCCGTTCGCGCAGCCGGTGGATCGGATGCTGCCGCCAGCCCCGGTAAAGCCCAAGTGCGATGTTCGATCCCGGACAGACCTCCAGGACGATGCCCCTTTCGGCGATCTCGTCCACCAGGGCCAGATCCTCGATGGCGCGGACACCGTGGCCGATTCGCTCGACCTCCAGGTCGCGGATCGCGTCGCGCACGCTGTCCGGCCCGCGCCATTCGCCGGCATGGCAGGTCAGGCGCAGGCCAGCCTCGCGCGCCGCATCAAAGGACCAGCGGAAATCCTTGGGAACCCCCGATTTCTCGTCGCCCGCGAGGCCAAAACCGACGATCCAGTCGCCCGCCGTTTCAGCGGCGCAGAGCGCGATGCGGCGGGATCTTTCCGGGCCGAAATGGCGGATCGGCGTGACGATCCCACGCAGCGTGATGCCGTCCTGCCGTTCCGCCAGATCGGCGGCATCGCGGATCGCCGCCAGAAAGTCCTTCCAGGCGTGCACATCGCCGCCGCCACAGAAGTCGGGCGACAGGAAGGTCTCGCTGTAGACAACGCCCGAGGCTGCACTTTGTTCGAGAACGGCCAGCGTCAGGCGGTGGTAGTCTTCGGGCGTGGTCAGGCAGCTGGTCGCCGCCTCGTAGACCTTCAGAAAATCCCAGAAGTCGCGGTAGCTGTAGTTGCCGCGTTCGTCGAAGATGCCGGAAATGTCGATGTGCTTTTCCCGCGCTAGACCCCGGATGAAGGCCGGCGGCGCCGCGCCTTCCAGATGCAGGTGCAGTTCGACCTTGGGCATGTCAGCGGTCATCGGTCGTCACTCCTGTCGGGACGGAGGCCCGACGCATGCGGGACGCGGACGGGACGGCGGCGGGCGTCACAGGAAGCTCCGCCCCGTCCCTTGCGACGGCACGCCAAGATGCGCCGCAACCGAGGCTGCGACGTCGGTGAAAGCCACCTGCCCGATGGCCTTCGCGCCCCGCCCCCAGCCCACGACCGGCACCCGTTCACGGGTATGGTCGGTACCGCTCCAGGTCGGGTCGTTGCCGTGATCGGCGGTGAAGATCGCCAGGTCGCCGGGCCTGAGCAGCGCCAGGAACGCGCCGACGCGGCCATCGAACCATTCGAGCGCCCGGGCATAGCCCGAGACGTCGCGCGGATGGCCATAGAGGCTGTCGAATTCGACGAAGTTCGCAAAGGTCAAGGAGCCTATTTCAGCGTCACGCCCAGATGCCATGAGATGTTCGAAAAGTGCTGCGTCGTCGCCCTTGCGCAGATCGGAAATGCCGCGCATCGAAAAGATGTCGCCGATCTTGCCGATGCCATGCACCTTGCGCCCCGCCGCCGCCAGCCAGTCGCAGAGCGTCGGCGCCGGCGGCTCGATCGCATAGTCGTGGCGGTTGGTGGTGCGACGGAAATTGCCGGGTCCGCCGGTGAAGGGCCGCGCGATGACCCGCCCGACCTTCATCGCATGAAGTCGCGGTGCGATGTCCCGGCAGAGTTTCAGCAACCGCTCGAGCCCGAAGGTTTCCTCGTGGGCGGCGATCTGGAAGACGCTGTCCGCCGAGGTGTAGCAGATCGGCCTGCCGGTGCGCATATGTTCCGCGCAGTGTTCCTCGATGATCGGCACGCCCGAGGCATGGCAATTGCCCAGCGTCCCCCCAGCCCCGCACAGGCGCGCGACCTCGGCCATCAGGTCGGACGGAAAGGCCGGGCGGGTATCGGGAAAATAGTGCCAGTCCCACGGCACCGGCACGCCGGCCAGTTCCCAGTGGCCCGACGGCGTGTCCTTGCCCCTGGAGACTTCGGTTGCCGCGCCCCACAGCCCTTCGGGCTGCGCCCCGAGGCCAGGCATGTCGGCGCCCGAGGCAAGCCTCACCGCCGCCGACAAGCCCAGCCGGTCGAGATTGGGCATCTTCAACGGACCCGAACGGCCCTGTTCGGCCCGCCCCTCGGCGCAGGCCTGCGCGATATGGGCCAGCGTGTTGGCGCCTTGGTCCGGCAGACCCGAATTGAAGAAGTCCGCCGCGTCCGGCGCGCCGCCAGCGCCGACCGAATCCATCACGACCAGAAAGGCGCGCGCCATCAGGCGACCCTTTCGACGATCAGGTCGGGTTCTTCGGGCCGTTCGGCGGCGATGCGATAGGCGGCCTTGACCGCCGCCGCCGCCTGTTCGGCATCCTCGCGCGTCGCGGCATGGACCAGCGCAAAGGCCTCGCCCTTGCCCAGCGGCTCGCCCAAAGGCGCAAGGTCGGACAGGCCGACCGCCGGGTTGATCCGGTCGCCACCCTTCAGCCGTCCGCCACCCAGGTGCACGACCGCATGGCCCAGAGCCTCACCGTTTATCTCGGCAACGAAGCCGGCCTCGGCCGTGCAGACGTCCAGCACCACCGGCGCGGCGGGCAGCCGGTCGGGAAAGCGTTCGACGAAATCATGCGGGCCGCCCTGCGCCGCGATCATCCGGCCGAAGGTTTCCGCCGCCCGCCCCGAGGCCAGCGCCTCGTCGATCATGTCCTCGCCGGCCAGCGCATCTTCGGCCAGCCCGCAGAGGACCAGCGCCTCGCCGCCCAGCGCCACGGTCAGATCCCAGAGCGGCTGGCTGACCGCCTGGCCGGTCAGCGTCTCCATCACCTCGACGATTTCCAGCGCGTTGCCGGCGGCGGCGGCCAGCGGCTGCGACATGTCGGTGATGAGCGCCGTGGTGGTGCAGCCCGCGCCGTTGGCGGTGTCGACCAGCGCCCGCGCCAGCGCCCGCGCCTCGGGCAGCGCCTTCATGAAGGCCCCCGACCCGACCTTCACATCCAGAACCAGCGCCCCCAGCCCCGCCGCCAGCTTCTTGGACAGGATCGAGGCGGTGATGAGGTCGATCGACTCGACCGTGCCGGTCACGTCGCGCACCCCGTAAAGCCGGCGGTCGGCAGGGGCGATCTCGGCGCTGGCGCCGACGATGGCGCAGCCGGCCTCGTCCAGGATGCGGCGCACCTGGTCGATGGGCTGGTCGGTTCGGTAGCCGGGGATTGCTTCCAGCTTGTCGAGCGTGCCGCCGGTATGGCCCAGCCCGCGGCCCGAAATCATCGGAACATAGGCCCCGCAGGCCGCCAGAGCCGGCGCCAGCAGAAGCGAGGTGCAGTCGCCAATGCCGCCGGTGGAATGCTTGTCGACGATCGGGCCGGGCAGGTTCCAGTCCAGCACCCGGCCGCTGTCGCGCATGGCCAGCGTCCAGCCAACCCGTTCGTCGGGCGCAAGGCCGCGCAGCAGCACCGCCATGGCGAAGGCGCCGGCCTGGGCATCGGTGACCTCGCCCGAGGCGAGGCCCGCGGCGAACCAACGGGCCGCATCGGCCGGAAGGCCCCGCCCGTCGCGCAGCGCGGCGATGACCTGACGCGCGTCCATCAGGCGCGGCCCATGTGGGCGGCCAAGAACTGGCCGGGCAGCAGCGCGCCGATGGTGGTCAGCGTCGTCGCGCCGCCGGTGGTGGCCAGCGCCACCGGCACGTCGCCCGCGCCGAATTCCGCCAGCTTCTGCCGGCAGCCGCCGCAGGGCGGCACCGGCGACGGGCTGTCGGCGATGACCGCCACCGCCGTGAGCCGGGTTTCGCCCGCCGCGATCATGGCGGCGATGGCCCCGGCTTCGGCGCAGGTGCCTTCCGGGTAGGCCACGTTTTCGACGTTGCAGCCGACATAGACCCGGCCCGAAGCCGCGCGCACGGCGGCGCCGACCTTGAAGCGCGAATAGGGGGCATAGGCGTTTTCGCGGACCGCGCGGGCGGCGGCGGCGAGTTCGGAATCGGCTGCGGACATGGGTCCCCCAGGGTCTGACCGGCCGGTCATTTATTGCCCGCCTTTGGCGGCAGGGCAAGCGGCCAACCGCGAAGGTCTTGGCCCCTTGCCCCTTGCACCAAGGTGAACGAACCGCCCGCCGGATCAGGCCTGGGTCGTGGCGAAGCTGCCGGGCAGCGAAACCTCCAAGAGCTCGAAATCAGCGCTAGGGTCGGCCCAGCGCGTCATCATGCCCGGCGGCGTCACGAAAGCGTCGCCGCGCGCCAGCCGGAAGGGTTCCTTGCCCTCGCCATGCAGCGTCATCTCGCCCGCCATCACGAAGCCGAACAGGATGTCGCTGTCGTGCCGGGTGGCCACCGGCGCGCCTTCGCCCCGGCGGACGACCTGGACACCGGCGACGCCCTTGGTGTTGGCGTTGATCGTGGTGTCGCGGCAGATGAAGCCGGGCTGGCGGAACGGTTGCCAGCTGGCGCCGCTGGCCAGGTTGTGCACGAACCTCTGGCCGTCCCATTCGCGGTCGGGGCGCAGGTCGGGGGTCGGCAAGGCCATGTCATGGTCGATCTCGGTGACGTGTTCGGCCGGAACGCCGATCTCGATCACCTCGATGTCGTCGCCGGCCTCCATGACCCGGTGGCGGATCTGCGGCGGCTGGATGAAGCAATCGCCGGCGTTCAGCCGGCGGATGCCGCCCTGATCCTCGTAAAGCACGTCGACCCAGCCGCGAACGCAGAAGATCAGCTGGAAGCCGACCTTGTGGAAATGCACCATGTCCGGCACCTTGCCGTCCGGCACCCGGATGTGGCTGGCGATGATCGCGCCGCCCAGGCGGGTGGGCACCAGGTCGCGGTAGGCCATGCCGGCGCGGCCGATGACCCAGGGCGCCTGATCGGCCAGCCGGCGGACGACGAAGGCATGCTGCGTCGGCGGCAGGACAAGCGGCGGGTTC
Organism: Paracoccaceae bacterium; assembly: GCA_046348855.1. Lineage (GTDB taxonomy): Bacteria > Pseudomonadota > Alphaproteobacteria > Rhodobacterales > Rhodobacteraceae > TMP-24. Next base: position 51,588 of record JAXMDK010000005.1, read on the forward strand.
AGCTCGTCGATCGTGATCTCGGTGCCACCCGGCGCGGTCAGTTGCCGCTGTCCGTCGGCAACCCGGTCGGGCGCCTCGCACAAAAGCTGCAGGCGGCCGGGGGCGGCCTTCAGCCCCTGATCCAGCCGGACCCGCAGCCCGTGGCCGGAAAAGACCGCGACCGCCGGATTGTCGGCGGGATAGATCATGTCCAGCCTCAGGCCGAGCACCTTGGTGAAGAACGGCAGGTCCTTGCGCAGATCGGTGGTCGGCAGGATCGCCTCGGCACGGATTTCGGTCATCTCTGTCTCCTGACGGGCGGACGCCCTGACAGCGACATTCTTCAAGCTTAAAGCATTATTTCAAGGATTTTATTGTATGTCTTTTGTATCGGCCATGATAAATCCGGCCTATGCCGGTTGGATTTTTAGTTTACCATTAAACTAAAGTCGGGAGATGCGGATGGAAGATACGCGGCAAGATGCGGCGCGGCAGGCGGCGCTCGACTATCACGAGTTTCCCAGCCCCGGAAAGCTGGAGATCCGCGCCACCAAGCCGCTGGCCAACGGCCGGGACCTGTCGCTGGCCTACAGCCCCGGCGTGGCCGAGGCCTGTCTCGAGATCAAGGCCGACCCGTCGACTGCCAGCCGCTTCACCGCGCGCGGGAACCTGGTCGCGGTGGTGACGAACGGCACCGCTGTGCTGGGCCTTGGCAACATCGGCGCGCTGGCGTCGAAGCCGGTGATGGAGGGCAAGGCCGTCCTCTTCAAGAAGTTCGCCAATATCGACTGTTTCGACATCGAACTGAACGAGCCCGACCCGGTGAAGTTGGCCGAAATCGTCTGCGCGCTGGAACCCACCTTCGGCGCGATCAACCTCGAGGACATCAAGGCCCCCGACTGTTTCATCGTCGAGGATCTGTGCCGCAAGCGGATGAACATCCCGGTCTTCCACGACGACCAGCACGGCACGGCCATCGTGGTCGGTGCGGCGGCGACCAATGCGCTCCATGTCGCCGGCAAGGCCTTTGCCGACATCAAGGTGGTGTCGACCGGCGGCGGCGCGGCGGGTATCGCCTGCCTGAACATGCTGCTGAAGCTGGGAGTGCGGCGCGAAAACGTCTGGCTCTGCGATCTGGAGGGGTTGGTCTATCGCGGCCGCACCGCCCAGATGACCACGCAGAAAGCCGAGTTCGCGCAAGGTGACCAGCCGGCTAACCTGGCCGAGGTGATCGACGGGGCCGACCTGTTCCTCGGCCTGTCCGGCCCCGGCGTGCTGACGCCCGAGATGGTCGCCCGGATGGCCCCCCGCCCGATCGTCTTCGCGCTGGCCAACCCGACCCCGGAAATCCTGCCCGACGCCGTCCGTGCCGTGGCGCCGGACGCTATCATCGCCACCGGCCGCAGCGATTTTCCCAACCAGGTCAACAACGTCCTGTGTTTTCCGTTCATCTTCCGCGGCGCGCTCGACGTGGGCGCGACGACGATCAACGACGCGATGGAACTGGCCTGCATCGACGGCATCGCCGCGCTCGCCCGCGCCACCACCAGCGCCGAGGCGGCCGCCGCCTACCGGGGCGAGAAGCTGGCCTTCGGGCCCGACTACCTGATCCCCAAGCCCTTCGATCCGCGCCTGATCGCCGTGGTCGCCAGCGCCGTCGCCAAGGCGGCGATGGAAACCGGCGTCGCCGCCCGGCCCATCGCCGATTTTGACGCTTACCGCGAACGGCTGAACGGCTCGGTCTACAAGTCGGCCCTGATCATGCGGCCAGTCTTCGACGCGGCGCGCTCGGCCAGCCGCCGGATCGTCTTTGCCGAGGGCGAGGACGAACGGGTCCTGCGCTGCGCCAACGCCATGCTGGAGGAAATGACCGACAAGCCGATCCTGATCGGCCGGCCCGAGGTGATCGAACGGCGCTGCATCCGCGCCGGCCTGCCGATCCGCCCCGGCGTCGACTTCGAGATCGTGAACCCCGAAAACGACCCGCGCTACCGCGACTACTGGCAGACCTATCACGCGCTGATGGAGCGGCGGGGGGTGACGCCCGAGGTGGCCCGCGCGATCATGCGCACCAACGCCACCGCGATCGCCGCCGTCGCCGTCCACCGGGGCGAGGCCGACAGCATGATCTGCGGCACCTTCGGCCAGTATCTGTGGCACCTGAACTACGTCAACCAGGTGCTCGGCCGCGACGGCCTCTGTCCGCAAGGCGCGCTCAGCCTGATGATCCAGCAGGACGGCCCGCTGTTCATCGCCGACACCCATGTCAACGCCGTGCCGACGCCCGAACAGATCGCCCTGACCGCCATCGGCGCCGCGCGCCACGCCCGCCGGTTCGGGGTGAGGCCGCAGGTGGCGCTGTGTTCGCATTCCAACTTCGGCAATCTCGACACCGACTCCGGCCGGCGGATGCGGACGGCGATGGACCTGCTGGAGGCGCGCGGCGTCGATTTCGCCTTCGACGGCGAAATGTCGGCAGATGCGGCGCTCGACCCCGATCTCAGGGCGCGCATCTTCCCGAACGCCCGCTTTTCCGCACCGGCGAACATCCTGGTCTTTGCCTTTACCGATGCCGCCAGCACCGCCCGCAACATGCTGAAGATGAAGGCAGGCGGGCTAGAGGTCGGGCCGATCCTGATGGGAATGGGCAACCGGGCGCACATCTGTACACCGTCGATCACCGCCCGGGGGCTGCTGAACATGACGGCCATCGCCGGCACGCCGGTAACGCACTACAGCTAGGCCGCGACGGGCCGACCCGACGGTTGGCAACGGTTGGACATGACGATTTAGACAGGTTGGCGGAATGCGACTCTTGGCTTAAACAAAAGCCATATTGCAACCCTTGCTTGAAATCTGTTGATGCCGTCGCCGCTGCGCCGGCGGTCGAGTGCCATGAGTCTGATCAAACAGAAGAAATCGCCGTTCGCCCGGCGGATCGCGCTGTGGTGGGTTCGTGCCAGCGGACCGGCCAGCCACGCCGCGCCCGTCCGCCCTTACGGCGGGAAAACCCGCCGCCGGATGGGTGCGTGATGGAACCCCGGCCGATCCTGCTGATCGAAGGCGCGCGCCTGTCGCAGCTTTCCACCGCTTCCGCGCTGGAGGGTGCGGGCTACGCCGTAAGCCGCGCCGAAACCCCGGCCGATGCCACAGTGCTGGTCCGCGACCAACGGTTCGCAGCGGTCATTGTCGAACTGACGGAAGATGGTAGCGGCGCCAGGGCGCTTTTGGCCGAAAGCCTCCGGTTTCATCCGGCGCGACCGGTGATCGTTACCGCCGACCCAGCCCTGGCCGGCACGGAACCGGAATTCCTGCGGGCCGGCGCGCGTGCCTTTCTGGTGAAGCCGTTCGCCGACCGGGCGCTGCTGGACAGCCTTGCGGCGACCACCGGCCCGATGGGACCCGCCGCCGGCAACGGATCGGGCAGCCTCGCGCCGCCGGGCGCGTTCATCGGCCAGTCCCCGGCAATGGCGGCGGTCTATGCCAAGATCCGCTCGGTCGGTCCCTCGGACGCCCCGGTCTTCATCACCGGCGAAAGCGGCACCGGCAAGGCGCTCTGCGCCCGCGAGATCCATCGCCTGTCGGCGCGCGCGCCCGGCCCCTTCGTCGAACTGAACTGCAGCGCGCTGGCAGCCGACCATCCCGAGGCCGAGCTGTTCGGCCATGTCCCCGACGCCTATCCCGGCGCGCGTTCGGCCCGCCCCGGCGCGCTGGCGGCGGCGGACGGCGGCACGCTGTTCCTGGACGACTTCTGCGCGCTGGCTCCGGCCCTGCAGTCCAGACTTCTGCGCTTCCTGCAAACCGCGACGTTCCAGCCGCTGGGTGCAGATGAGCCGCGCAGCGCCGATGTCCGCCTGATCTGCGCCACCGCCGAGGACGCGACCGAAGCGATGCGCCAGGGCCGCCTGCGAGAGGATCTTTATTATCGCCTGAACGTCATCCCCGTCGCCATGCCGCCGTTGCGCGCCCGGGGAGAGGATGTGAACCTGATCGCCGAATGGGCGTTGGCCGCGCAGTCGGCCGAGGAACGGCGCCACTTCACCGGCCTGTCACTCGAGGTCCGCGAACTGTTCCGCAGCCTGCCTTGGCCGGGCAACGTCCGCCAGTTGCTGAATGTGGTCCGCCAGATCGTCATCCTGCACGACGGCGGCACGGTCACCCGGGCCATGCTGCCCGACGAACTTCTGGCCGAACGGACCGAACCGGCCGCGCCGGCGATCCCCAAGTCGGTCCAGCAACTGATGGGCAAGAGCCTCGCCGAGGTCGAACGCCTGGTCATCGAGGCGGCCATCGCCTTGCACGGTGGCTCGGTGGCGCGCGCGGCGCGGACGCTGGATGTGGCGCCATCGACGCTTTATCGCAAGATGGAAAGCTGGGCGGCCGCCGACGCGCGGGACAGCCTCAAGTAAACTGTTCGCGCGTCAGCCGTTCCTCGAGCCCGTGACCGGGATCGAACAGGATGCGGTGGCGGATCGCCGGTTCCGACCGGATCTCGACCGACCGGACATCGCGCTGCGACGACCGGCTGTCGGCGTCGGCCATGACCGGGCGCTTTTCGGGCTCCAGCACGTCGAAGCGCACATGGGCATTCTTCGGCAGGATCGCACCCCGCCAGCGCCGCGGCCGGAAGGCCGCCACCGCCGTCAACGCCAGCACGTCGGAACCGATCGGCAGGATCGGCCCATAGACGGAATAGTTGTAGGCCGTCGATCCGGCGGGCGTGGCCAGCAGCGCCCCGTCGCAGACCAGCTCCTCCATACGCACCCGGCCATCGACGCTGATGCGCAGCTTCGCCGCCTGCGGCCCGGCCCGCAAAAGCGCGACCTCGTTGATGGCCAGCGCCTCGTGCAGGGTACCGTCGGCCCGTTCGGCCCGCATCCGCAGCGGGTTGATCACGGTTTCCTCGGCGGCGGCGAGACTGTCCAGCAGAGCCTCTTCGTCGTGTTCGTTCATCAGGAAGCCGATGGTGCCGCAGTTCATGCCATAGACGGCGATGTCCAGCGCCTCATGCTGGTGGAGCGTCTGCAACATGAAACCATCGCCGCCCAGGGCGACGATGACCTCGGCGCGTTCCACCGGCACCGTCCCATAGCGCGCCACCAACCGGCCCAGCGCCGCCTGTGCCGCCTCGGCCTCGCTTGCCAGAAAAGTGATGCGCTGCGATCTTGTCACGGCAAGTCCCTGATCTTTCATCGCCTGCATTGATCACCGATGCCGAAGCCGATGCAAGCCCATCCGATGAAAGGTGCAAGATATGAAGCTGACCCGTCGCCAGACCGTCCTGGGCCTGTCCGCCAGTCTGGCCGCGCCTGCGCTACTGGCCGCGCGTCCGGCGATGGCCGCCGCCGAGGGGCGCGCGCTTGTCCTTCCGCCCATCGATGAAGGTCGCCTGAGCGGCGGCGTCCGGCAATTCGACCTGGGGATCGCGGCGGGCCGGACCGAGTTCTTCGCCGGCACGCCCGCCGAAACCATCGGGATCAACGCGCCTTTCCTTGGTCCGGTCCTGCGGGCCAGAGCCGGCGAGATGCTGCGGTTGAACGTCGCCAACCGGCTGGACGAGGCCGCAGCCCTGCACTGGCACGGGCTGCATCTGCCGGTGGCGATGGACGGCGGCCCCCACCAGCCGATCGCCCCCGGCGCGGTCTGGTCGCCCGAGTTCCGGCTGATGCAGAAGGCCGGCACCTTCTGGTTCCATGCCCATCAGCACGGCCAGACCGGCCGCCATGTCTGGGCCGGCATGGCCGGCGTCATCCGGGTCGAGGATGAGGAGGAAGCCGCCCTTCCCCTGCCCCGCACCTACGGCGAGGACGACTTTACCCTGATCCTGCAAGACCGCCGCTTTGACGCGGACCTGCAGATTCCCTATGCGCCCGACATGCACGACAGGATGTCGGGCCTGATCGGCGACCGGATGCTGGTCAATGGCCAGATCGGCGCCCACCTGCCGGTGGACGCGCCGCGCATCCGCCTGCGGATCGTCAACGGCGCGAACGGGTCGGTCTACCGGCTGCATTTCGCCGGCGGCGAGGCCTTTCACCAGATCGCCTCGGACGGGGGGCTTCTGCCGGCGCCGGTCAGCCTGACCGAAGCCTTGATGGCACCGGGCGAGCGGGCGGAATATCTGGTCGACTTGACCGCCGGCGCGCCCCTGTTGCTGAAGGCCGAGGTGTTTGGGGCGGAATCGCCCTTTGCCGGGTCGGTCGGCATTCGCGAGGTGATCGAGCTTCGCCCCCGCACGGCGCACACATCTGCCCCCGAACTGCCCGCCCGCCTCGTCGACCTGCCGCCGCCCGCGCCGCAGACCGGAAAAACCCGGACCTTCGCGCTGGCCATGACCGGCATGGGGTTGATGGGCGATTTCACCATCAACGGCGCGCGCTACGACCACGACAGGGTCGACTTCACCGTGCCTCTGGGTGCGACGGAAACCTGGGTGATCGAGAACAGGACCGAGATGCTGCATCCGATGCACATCCACGACGTCCAGTTCCGCATCCTGTCGCGCAACGGCCGACCGCCTCAGCCGCGCGAGGCCGGCCTGAAGGATGTCGTCCTGTCCCATCCCGGCGAACGGCTGGAACTGCGCCTGTCCTTTGCCGATTACGCCGATCCGGCAAGCACTTACATGATGCACTGCCATATTCTCGAACACGAGGACGCCGGCATGATGCAGCAGTTCGCGGTGATCTGACCGCCAGAACCCCGGCGCGAAAAAGTTTCCGATAGTGAACTTTGTTTCGCACCAGTCGCGGAAATGGTCGATTCCAAGCTTCCGCGATGCAGCATCCTCGGTTACAAACCACCCCGCAAAGAGGGACCGAGGAGATTTGCATGTCCGCCACCAACCGCTTTTTCACCGAACCGCTGGCCTCGCGCGATCCCGAACTCTGGGGATCGATCGTGTCCGAACTGGGACGCCAGCGCGAGGAAATCGAGCTGATCGCCTCGGAAAACATCGTCAGCCGCGCCGTGATGGAAGCGCAAGGCGCGGTGATGACCAACAAGTACGCCGAAGGCTACCCCGGCAAGCGCTACTACGGCGGTTGCCAGTGGGTCGACGTCGCCGAGAACCTGGCGATTGACCGGGCCTGCAAGCTGTTCGGCTGCTCCTTCGCCAACGTCCAGCCCAACTCGGGCAGCCAGGCCAACCAGGGCGTGTTCATGGCGCTGATCCAGCCGGGCGACACGATCCTGGGCATGAACCTCGCCTCGGGCGGGCACCTGACCCACGGGGCGGCCCCAAACCAGTCGGGCAAGTGGTTCAAGGCGGTGCAGTATGGCGTGCGTCCGCAGGACAGCCGCATCGACTATGACCAGCTGGAAGCTCTGGCCAAGGAGCACAAACCGAAGCTCATCATCGCCGGCGGCTCGGCCGTGCCGCGGCAGATCGACTTCAAGAAGTTCCGCGCCATCGCCGACGCGGTCGGGGCCTACCTGATGGTGGACATGGCCCATTTCGCCGGCCTGGTGGCCGGCGGCCAGCATCCCTCGCCCTTCCCGTACGCGGATGTGGCGACGACGACGACCCACAAGACCCTGCGCGGCCCGCGTGGCGGCATGATCCTGACCAACAACGAGGAAATCGCCAAAAAGGTCAACTCGGCGATCTTCCCCGGCATCCAGGGCGGGCCGCTGATGCATGTCATCGCCGCCAAGGCCGTGGCCTTCGGCGAGGCGCTGCAACCGGCGTTCAAGGATTACGCCAAGCAGGTCGTGGTCAACGCCCAGGCGCTGGCCGACGAACTGATGAAGGGCGGCCTCGCCATCGTCACCGGCGGCACCGACACGCACCTGATGCTGGTCGACCTGCGCCCGAAAGGCGTGAAGGGCAACGCCACCGAAAAGGCGCTTGGCCGGGCGCACATCACCTGCAACAAGAACGGCATCCCGTTCGACCCGGAAAAGCCGACGGTGACGTCGGGGGTCCGGCTCGGCACCCCGGCCGGCACCACCCGTGGCTTCGGCGAGGCCGAGTTCCGCCAGATCGGGCGGCTGATCGTCGAGGTGGTCGACGGGCTGGCCAAGAACGGCGAGGAAGGCAACGGCGCGGTCGAGGCCAAGGTCAAGGCCGAGGTTGGCGCGCTGTGCCGGAAATTCCCGATCTATCCCGACATGTGAGCGGACACGGAACGCAATCGACGGGGGCCTTCGGGCCCCCGTTCTACAGATAGCCGCGCCAGAACAGCACGGCGGCGAACATCGCCCCGCAAAGCAGCAGCACCGCCGCCAGCGATCCCATCAGCCCCCACAACAGCGCCCCGCGCCGCGCCCCCGCGCCCAAAGGCTTCAGGTGGCGCACGCACATGTCGTAGGCGGTGGCGATGCGTTCGTCGTCCAGCCGGCCCTGCAGCTTGGGCATCTTCGACTGGTCGGCCGACTGCGCCAGATAGAGCGCGGCGCCCAGTACCTTGCGCGGCAGGAGGCGCCCGCCGCGCTTCAGCTTGGCCGACAGGTCATCGCCCTTGACCCGCAGCCGGTCCTCCATCAGTTCGGCCACCCGATCGGCCATTTGCTGGACGCTGATGCTCATTCGCCACCCCCGGGGCAGAGACTATCGCGGACGATCGGGGCTGGAAAGGCCCCGGCGGGGACGTTAGGAAAGGTCATGTTGAACCGTGTCGAATTTGGCAATCATGGTGCGCTTCCGGCGTTATTGATCGTGCACGGGCTGTTCGGCTCGGCGCGAAACTGGGGGGCAATCGCGCGACGGATGGCCACCGACCGGAAGGTGGTGGCGGTCGACATGCGCAACCACGGCGACAGCTTCTGGGCCGACAGCCACACCTATGCCGACATGGCCGGAGATCTGGCCGAAGTCATTGAGAACGAAGGACAAGCTGTCGACGTTGTCGGCCATTCGATGGGCGGCAAGGCGGTGATGGTGCTGGCGCTGACCCGACCGGAACTGGTCAACCGGCTGGTCGTCGCGGACATTGCCCCGGTGGCCTACCACCATTCCAACCTGCATCTGGTGCAGGCGATGCAGTCGCTTCCCCTTGACGGCCTGGCCACCCGCCAGGAGGCGGACGCGGGGTTGCGGGCCGGCGTGCCGGACGACGGGACGCGGGCCTTTCTCTTGCAGTCGCTCGACCTGAAAGCCACGCCGCCGCGCTGGCGGCTGAACCTCGATGTGCTCGGGCGCGAGATGGACAAGATCGTCGGCTGGCCGGACATTACCGGGAACTGCGACCGGCAGGCGCTGTTCCTGGCGGGGTCGGAGTCGGGCTATGTGCGCTCCGAACACCGCGAGATCATCAAGACCCTGTTCCCCGCCGCGCGTCAGGCAAAGATACCGGGCGCCGGCCATTGGCTGCATGCCGACAAGCCGCGCGAATTCGAGGCGGCGCTGCGGGCCTGGCTGGCCTGAGCCCAAGTCAGAGCAATATCCCGTCGATTCAAAGCATCGTGGGTCGGTTTTCGCTACCCGGACCGATCAGGAGACGCGCCGGTGGCGCGTCACCCGGTCCGTTGGCCGGAGCACAAGCGCAGGCCAAGGGGTGTGCCGCAATCCCGAACGTCCGGGACACGGACGGCGCCCCCCCCGGGCGGTGGGGGCGGGGGCTGGCCATGCGCCGGGCGCACGGCCTGAACAAGTTGAAGCCGAGCGCCTGCCGCACGAGGCAGCGGCCTTGCGCTCCTTCTTCGTTGCAGATTCCAATTGATACGGCTGCGACCTACCGCCCGGCCCGGACCATCCGCCAGATCAGGCCGTTCCTCAGCCAGAACTGGTTGAAGACGGCGCCGACGACATGCAGGGCGAAGAAGGCGATGAAGGCCATCTTGGCCAGCTGGTGGGCGGTGCCCGCGGCCTCGACCCCGCCGAACCAGGCGACAAGTCCGCTAACCGGCAGGAGAATCATGGTCAGGTAAAGGCCGGCATGGGTCAGCCGCGCCGCCAGTTCCTGAAGCGCGCTGCCGTCATGCTCGGCCTGGGGAGCGCCGCCCTCACGGCGCAGCGACAGCCGCCAGAGCGCAAAGCCAAGCACCAGCACCCCGAACAGGATATGCTGCCAGACCATCGCATCCACGACCGGCTCGGTCCCGTGCCGCACCGCGCGGGCCGCCTGGTTCATCGCATCGGAAAACAGGAACTGGCACAGGAAAAGCAGGGCGACAGTCCAGTGAAGGAAGATCTGCAGGCGCGAATAGCCGGTCCGGGGAATCATGGGCTGTCCTCTTTGGGTTGTGGTTGCCGATGATACGGGACTGTCTGGGATTTTCCGTCGGCGGAAATGGCCGGGCCTGCGGATTTCTGCCGATCAGCAGCGCAGGCGGAAACGGGCTTCGCCGGTGTCGCCGGGCAGGCCGGTGACCATGCTGCCGGGCACGACCTTGCAGCCGGTGGCCTGGGCGGCAGCCTGTTCCATCAGCGCCGGAACCGGGCCGCGCTGCGCCCGCGCGAGATAACCCAGGCGCACCACCTCGGCCCGGTCATCCCGTTGAAAGACCACGAAGTCGATGCCGCCCAGCCGGACGTCGCTGCGCGTTGCGCCGAAGAACTGCGGGGCGGGCGAGGCGCCGCAGGCGGCGACGATCACGAGGAGCACAAGCCATTTCATGGCCGCCAGCGTAGGCGCCCCAAGGTTAACGGCTGGTTAATGTCGCCGATGCCGGCGGCGGCTTCAGGTCGGGGACTGGTAGCGTGGCGCCAGGTTGCCACCGCGCTGCTGGGCGGCCAGGAATTCGGCCGAAGTAAAGGCCTGCACCGTCCTGAGATTCGAGACCGCGCCCGAGGCTCCGGCGGCAAGCAGCGACGCGAGAAGACCCTGTGGGTCGTCGGCGGTGACAATCATCAGGAAGTCGTTCCGGCCGGTGGTCACCAGGTATTGCTCCAACCGCCCGCCCGCCGCCTCGATCAGCGGCGCAACCGCCTTCTGGCGGTCGCTGGGGTGGGCCAGCATCCCCTTGAACGCATCCGCGGTGAAGTTGCCGGTGATGATGTAGCGTGCCATTCGCGCCCCCCTGAGCTGGTCGCGCGACCGCCATCCGGCGCCCCTCGGGCGTTCGCCGGGCAGCCCGGCCCGCGACCGCGCAAGACTAGCACGGATGATCCGGCCGGGGGAGAGGCCAGCCGGCGCGGGGCCGGCCAAATGGCCGGGATGGGCGCATAGTCGCTTGCAGTTGCTCGACGGCGCACTGTCGGGACGTCGCGGTTCATGTCTGGCCCAGCGAGGGTAGGATATGGTTGTCGCGGGTATTCTTGTCCTGATCGTTATCGGTTCGATCCTGTTCCATCTGTTCAGCCTCCGGGTGGTGGACGCCGATCGCATCGAACTGGGGCCAGATCGATGCGACGCTGGTCATCACCTTCTGGATCACCGGAGTGATGTTCGCGGCGGTGCTGTTCTTGGCCTGGTGCGTCTGGCGGTTCCGCCACCGGCCGGGCCGGCGCGCCGACTACAACCCGGAAAACAAGCGGCTGGAACTGGGGCTGACCGTGGCGATGTTCATGCACATGGCCTGGGAACGGCTGGCGCTGGTGTTCGCCATCCTGCTGCCCACCCCTGCTCGTGCTGGTGTTCCGGAGGATCATGCAGACCGAGGCCAGCTATACGCTGTTCGGCCGGCTGATGTTCTTTTCCACCCGGGAGGCGGATGGCGCCGCCGGGGCGCCTCGTCAAAGCGTGGGGCGCAGGGTGTCGATGACGCGCAAGAGGTCGATCTGGCGGTGCGCGCCGGTCTTGGCCAGAAGCGCCTTCACCTGGTTGCGGACCGTGTGGATGCTGGTGGCGCGCGCCTCGGCGATTTCGCCGACGCTTGCACCATCGATCAGCGACCGGGCGATCTCGACCTCGGCCGGCGTCAGGCCGAAGCGAAGCGTCAGGCTGGTCTGGAGTTCCGGTCCGATATTTTCAGGACGCATGACGGATACCATCGGCAAAGAGGTGAACCAGCAGGATGGGTGGAATCCTTGGGGCCACGACGGACGGGTCGGCGGAGCGCGGGCGACATCGCCGGAGGCATGGCGCCGGGCTTTCCGCGATGTGCCGGAATCCAGCCACATTGCACCCCTTCTCACGAAGCCACGAGAAATGATTCCATCAGGCCGGTTTTATGACAATAGCCCATTTAGGCTATGAACATCGCAAAATGCGACCGCATGACCGGATCGGGCGCCGGCGGCCACCGGCGGCTGGCCTGCATTTTTCACACGGAATTCACGGAAGATAGCCCGCCTGGGTCATGACGCGGCGGCGGAATTGCGCGTCAATGGGCGCAGGGGAACGACGGTTTGGCAGACTTGGTGGGGCGAGGCTTGCAGACGACATCCGCACAGTGATGGCAAGGCAACCAGGGGGCTAGCGGCAGGTCCGCCCCCCTCGCCCGCACCCGAACACCACCGGACAGGCCCCTCCGGCCGGAATTTCATCGGCCGGACCGATGTGACCTACCAGTGCGGCCGGTCCGGCCCGCGCCTTTCATGTTTCAGCTTCGGGAGAGTCAAATGGCAACCTATGACGGCACCCCCAACGACGACATTCTGACCGGCGACATCACCAACGACATACTGAACGGGCTGGCCGGCAACGACCAGCTTTACGGGCTGGACGGCGACGATACGCTGAACGGAGGCGACGGCGACGACACGCTCTACGGCGGCGAAGGGGTGAACCTGCTCGACGGCGGGCTGGGCAACGACCTTCTGACCGACAACACCTCGACCGGGCCGGGGACCATGCTCGGCGGCGACGGCGACGACACGATGGGTGCCTATGCTGCAAATGAAACTTTCGACGGCGGCAATGGTCGCGACGTGCTGGACGGCGGTTTTCATCAGGATTTTTCCACAGCGACCATCAGCAATGTCGAGGTGCTGATAACGTATGGAAACTCCATCACTGCGACGGCGGCGCAACTGGATGGATTCGAGACGATCACGGTATTGGACAATCCCGTCTTTGACACCACCCAGGTCAGCTTGCAACTGTCAGGCAGCGGCACGGTCGATCTATCGAGCCAACTGGGCGCGCGGGCGGCCTATGTCTATGCCTCCAGCTCCGGAAACGGCATCACCACGTCGACAGGCGACGATTTCCTTCAGGGCGGCAGCGGCGACGACACGCTGAACGGCGGCGCCGGCAACGACATCATTTACGGCAACGATGGCAACGACCAGCTGTCGGGCGCCGACGGCGACGACACGCTTTATGGCGGCGAGGGGGTGAACCTGCTCGACGGCGGGCTGGGCAACGATCTTCTGACCGACAACACCTCGACCGGGCCGGGGACCATACTCGGCGGCGACGGCGACGACACGCTAGCGGCCTACATGGCGGGCGAGACGGTGGACGGCGGCGCGGGCCGCGATGTCATGCAAGCCGCCAACGCCGACATTTCCGGCATGACGATTTCCAATGTCGAGGTCTTGGAGACCCAGGGCAGCACCATTACCGGGACGGCGGCTCAGTTTGCCGCCTTCTCGACAATCACCTATCTCGACCAACCCGGCTACGACACGGTGCCGGTCGGCCTGCAATTGTCCGGCGCGGGCACCGTCGATCTGAGCGGCGCGCTCGGCGCACAGTCGACCTATCTCACGACATCGAGCGCCGGGAACAGCATCACCACCGGGGCCGGCGATGACACGCTGACCGGCGATGTCGGCGATGACACGCTGGCCGGTGGGGCGGGCAATGACTACTTGTACAGCTTGGAGGGCAACGACCAGCTGTCGGGCGGCGCCGGCAACGACACGCTTTTCGGCGGCGTCGGGGTGAACCTGTTGGATGGCGGCCTTGGCAATGACCTCCTGATCAACGATTCCTCGACCGCGTCCGGGACAATCCTCGGCGGTGACGGCAACGACACGATCCAGGCCTGGGCGGCGAACGATACGGTGGACGGTGGCAATGGCCGCGACGTACTGACCTCTGTTGGCAATATTTCTGGGATGACCATCTCGGGCGTTGAAGTTCTGGAGACTCAGGGAGGCCCCGTCATCGGAACGGCCGCGCAATTTTCCGCATTCTCAACAATTAACTATCTCGACCAACCTGGCTATGACACCACACCGATAAGCCTACAACTCGCGGGTTCAGGCACGGTCGACCTGTCAGGCCAGCTGGGCGCGCGGGCGGCCTACGTCTATGCCTCCAGCGCAGGGAACGGCATTACCACCTCGTCGGGCGACGATTACCTCCAGGGCGACGTCGGCGACGATACGCTTTCGGGCGGCGGCGGGGCGGACTATCTGTCCGGCGGAGGCGGCGTCAACCGGCTGGACGGAGGCGACGGCAACGACACGCTCTATGCCAGCGATCAGGGCGACACCCTTCTGGGCGGAAACAACGACGACCAGCTTTATAGTGGTCTCGGGGCTGACAGCCTGGACGGCGGCGCCGGGTCGGACACCGCCTACCTGAGCGGGAACCACACCGACTTCACCTTTGCCGGCAACGCGGCAAGCTTCACCGCCACCGACATCTCTGGTGGCGCCGGCGTGGATACGCTGACCGGGATCGAGTTCATCCAGTTCAGCGACGGGCTATACAGCGTCGCCTCGCTCGGGATTGGCGGCAACAACCCGCCCACCCTGTCCGGGCCGGCAGTGCTGACCGCCTCGCCCGAGGACCAGCCGCGGACCATCACCCTGGCCGAACTGCTGGCCGGGGCTTCGGACCCGGACCCGGCCGACTCCCTGTCAGTCGTGAACCTGACCGTCTCGTCGGGTGGCCTTGTCGACAACGGCAACGGCACATGGACCTTCACCCCGGCCGCGAACGACGATACCGGCGTGACCTTCAGCTACGAGGTCACGGACGGCACCGCGACGGTAGCGCAGACGGCGAGCATGGACCTGACGCCGGTGAACGACGCGCCGACCACAAGCGGCCCGGTGATAGGCGCCGCAACGGAAGACGGGCCAGCGGTGACGCTCGATGCGCTGCAGAATGCATCGGACCCCGATGGGGACGCGCTGACGATTGTCAACCTTCCCGTATCGCTGCCTCCGGGCGTGACCGTGAACATGAACGGGCATCCCTTTGCCCTGGGCGACATACATTCGCTGTCGATCCCGGCCAACAGCAACGACGCGAACAGCCACGCGCTGAATGACCAGGTGTGGAGCGTCACTGCCCCTCCCGGCGGCACGATCAACACCACCAGCGGGATCGGCTGGCTGGTCAACCCGGATTACCAGTCCGATGTCGCGGCAAATTACTTCACGATGCACGATCATGTCCCGAGCTTTGGTCAGTACCCCGACCCGGCGCGCACCATCGTCACCTTCCAGTTCGCCGCGCCCACCGCTGTTGATGCAATCGATCTGATCGAGCACCGCAACGGGATCACTTCGCTGCATGTCTATGCCGGCAATGACCTGAACGCACTTACCGATATGGGCTCGACCATCGGGAGCCTCGGAGACCTCTCGGGTTTCAACACGATGTACGACGGGCAGGTCGACTCCTTCGACATTCAAGACACAGCCCCGATAACGTATCTTCAGGTGGTGCTCGACAAGAGAGCCGCGCCCGATGGCTACGCCCTCTACCGGATGTTCCTGCACGGCACCTCGGCGGCCGGGCCAAGTCTGACCTTCGACCCGAGCGACCCCGCCTATCAGTACCTCGCGGCCGGAGAGCAGACGACCGTGACGGTTAACTACGGCGTCTCGGATGGCGCGCTGACGACACCGGCCTCCATGTCCTGGGTGGTGACCGGTGTGAACGATGCGCCGGTCGTCGCCAGTCCGGCGGCGCTTGCAGCCTCCGCCGAAGACGCGGTGCGCATCATCACCACTGCCGAACTGCTTGCCGGGGCTTCCGACGTGGACACCAGCAATGTCCTGTCGGTCGTGAACCTGACCGTCTCGTCGGGTGGCCTTGTGGACAACGGCAACGGCACATGGACCTTCACCCCGGCCGCGAACGACGATACCGGCGTGACCTTCAGCTACGGGGTCACGGACGGCACCGCGACGGTGGCGCAGACGGCAAGCATGGACCTGTCGCCGGTGAATGACGCGCCGGTCGGCACCCCGGACACTGCCGCGACCGCGTTCAACACGGCGCTGACGCTGACCGCGGCGGCGCTGCTGGGCAATGACAGCGACGTCGACACGCCGGCGGCGGCACTGACGATCGGGGCGGTGCAGAACGGCACCGGTGGCAGCGTGGTGCTGAATGCCGACGGCACGGTGACCTTCACCCCGGCGGCGGGCTTTTCGGGTACCGCGACCTTCACCTACCAGCCCTCTGACGGGGCACTGCTCGGGGCCGCGACACTGGTCAGCGTTTCAGTCGCCCCAGGCGTCGGCGGGCAGGTCCTGACCGGCAACAGCAGCGCCAACAACCTGACGGGCGGCGCCGGCGACGACACGATCAGCGGGCTGTCCGGCAACGACACGCTGACCGGCAACGACGGCAACGACGTCCTGACCGGCGGGCCGGGCAACGACGTCCTGTCCGGTAGCAACGGCGACGACACGTTCCTCTATGGTGCGGGCAGCAACGGCTTTGACCAGGTGGACGGCGGGGCGGGCACCGACACGATCCGCGCCACCGCCAATGGCGCAACGATCGGGCTGGCGGCGCTCAGCGGGATCGAGGCGATCAGCGGCGGCGGGTTCGCCGGCGTGCGGGTGGTCGGGTCGCAGGCCGCCGACCATTTCGACTTTACCGCCGTCACCCTGAGCGGCATCGCCGCCATCGACCTGGGCTCGGGCAACGACACGCTGGCCGGGTCGGCGGGGGCCGACACGATCATCGGCGGGTCGGGCAACGACCAGCTGGCCGGCGGCGGCGGCGACGATACGTTCCTTTATGGCGCGGGCAGCAACGCCTATGATCAGGTGGACGGCGGGGCGGGCAGCAACGACCGGATCCTGGCCACGGCCAACAACGCCACCATCGGCCTGACCGCCCTGACGGGCATCGAGGCGATCGACGCCGGCGGCTTCACCGGCGTGAGGGTCGCGGGATCGTCCGCCGCCGACGCGCTCGACTTCACCGGGGTCACGCTGAGCGGGATCGCCGCCATCGACATGGGCGGCGGCAACGACACGGTGACCGGATCGGCCGGAGCCGACACGATCATCGGTGGGTCGGGCAACGACAACCTGTCGGGCGCGGACGGCGACGATCTGTTCCTGATCGGCGTCGGCGCGGGAACCGACCGGTTCGACGGGGGCCTTGGCACCGACGCCATCCGCGCCTCCGCGGCCAATGTCACGCTGAACGTGACCGGCACCAACCTGACCGGCATCGAGGCGATTTCGTCGGGCGGCTTCGCCGGGTTCCGACTGCTGGGCACGACGGGGTCGGATTCGCTCGACTTCTCGGGGGTCACCCTGACAGGCGTCACGGTGATCGGCGGCGGCAACGGCAGCGACACGATCACCGGCTCGGCCGGCGCCGACACGATCGAGGGTGGCGGCGGGGCCGACCTGCTGACCGGCGGGGCTGGCGCGGACGTGTTCCTGTTCAGCCAGACCGGCCACAGCAAGACCGCCGCGACCGCCGATGTGATCGCCGACTTTGCCCAGGGGCAGGACATGATCGACCTGCGGCCCATCGACGCCAACGTGAAAGTGGCGGGCAACGACGCCTTCAGCTTCATCGGTGCCGCAGCATTCAGCGGAGTGGCCGGACAGTTGCGCTTCGACACGGCAAGCGTGCCGGGCATGACGCGGGTGCTGGTCGATGTCGACGGCAACAAGGTCGCCGACATGGAGATCGACCTGACCGGGACCCACACGCTGACTGCGGGCGACTTCCTGCTGTGAGCGGTGGAGGGCGGCCGCGGCGGCGGCCGCCCGGTAAAGGCGACCCCTGCCCGATGGCGGCCGGGGAACCGGGCACCAGGGAAGGTGGGGCAAGCCATGACCAGACCGGCAACAGAAGCCATGGTAGAACGGTCGCAGCCCTCGCCGGTGGCTGAGGTGGCGCGCCGGCACCGGCCGGCGGTGGCGTTCCTGGCGCTCTTCACCACCTTCGTGAACCTTCTGGGGCTGACCGGATCGCTGTTCATGCTGCAGGTCTACGACCGGGTGCTGCCCAGCCGGTCGGAACCGACGCTGGTGATGCTGCTGCTTCTCGTCGTCGGGCTTTATGCGGCGCTGGGGCTTCTCGACCTGATCCGCGGCCAGATCGGGGCGCGGATCGGTGCGGCGCTGCAGGCCGAGCTGGACGAGCCGGTGTTCCGCGCCACCCTGGCCCCGCCACCCGGCGCGGCACCCGAGGCCGCCACCGCGCTGGCCGATCTGGAGGCGGTGCGGCGGTTCCTGTCCTCGCCCCTCGCCTTCGCCATTTTCGACCTGCCGTTCGCGCCGCTGTTCCTGGCGGCGATCTTCCTCTTCCATCCGGCGATGGGCTGGCTGGCAGTCGGCGGCGGCGCGGTCCTGGTTGCGCTGATGCTGGCCAACCAGCGGCTGAGCCGGGCGCCCGCCGACCGCGCCAGTCGGACGACGGCAGGCTCGGCGCGGCTGGCCGAACAGATCCGGGTGAATGCCGACACGGTGCTGAGCCTTGGGATGGCGCGGGCGGCGGTGGCGCGCTGGCGGGCCGAACGCGACCAGGCACTGGCGGCCGAGATCGCGCTGAGCGACCGCAACGGCAGCTACGGCGCGGTGGTCAGGGCGCTGCGGCTGTTCCTGCAATCGGCGATGCTGGCGCTGGCGGCCTGGCTGGTGATCCGCGGCGACATGACCTCGGGCGGGATGATTGCCGCCTCGATCCTTCTCAGCCGGGCGCTACAGCCGGTCGAGCAGGTGGTGGGCGGCTGGTCGTCGGTGGTCCGGGCGACGAAAGGCTGGGCGGCGCTGGGGCGGCTGATGGCGGCGGTGCAGGCCGAGCCGCCGCGCACGCGGCTCTCGCCGCCGGCGGCGCGGCTGCAGGTCAGCGACCTGACGGTGGTGCCGCCGGGCGAAAACGCCCCGACGCTGATCCGCGTCAGCTTCGCGGTCCAACCCGGCCAGGCCATCGGCATCATCGGCGAAAGTGCTGCCGGCAAATCCAGTCTCGGGCGGGCGCTGGTCGGCCTGTGGCGGCCGGCGGCGGGCGAGATCCGGCTGGATGGCGCCAGCCTTGATCAGTATGGCCCCGAAGACCTGGCCCGCCATGTCGGCTATCTGCCGCAGGAGGTGGCGCTGTTCGACGGGACTGTGGCCGAAAACATCGCCCGGCTGGAGGCGGCGCCGGACGCCGGGCGCGTGATCGGCGCGGCGCGGCTGGCCGGGGCGCACGAGATGATCCTGGGCTTGGCGCGCGGCTATGATACGCCGGTCGGGCAGAATGGCGCCAGGCTGTCGGGCGGGCAGAAGCAGCGCATAGCGCTGGCCCGGGCGCTTTATCGTGACCCGGTGGTGGTCGTGCTGGACGAACCGAACTCGAACCTCGACGTGCCGGGGTCGGATGCGGTCAACGCCGCTATCCGCCAGCTGAAGGCGCAGGGGCGCATCGCCGTCATCATGGCCCACCGGCCCGCTGCCCTGGCCGAATGCGACCTGCTGCTGATGCTGAAGGGCGGACAGGTGGCGGGCTTCGGACCGCGTGACGAAGTGCTTCGGGCGGTGGTCGCCAACCACGCCCGGCTGGTCGTCGCCCCCCACCAGCAGGCGGGGGGCTGATCATGGACTGGCCGATCCGCAGGCAGGTTCTTGCCGGCTCCGTCACCGTGGTGGCGCTGTTTTTTGGAATCGGGGTCTTTGGCCTTTACGGCCGGATTGCCGGGGCGATCGTGTCGCCGGGCCAGGTCGACCTGGAAACCCACAGCCAGATCGTCCAGCATCCCGACGGGGGAGTGGTCGCGGCAATCGGGGTGCGCGACGGCGACCGGGTGCGGGCGGGCGATGTGCTTCTGTCGCTGGATGGCGGGCAGTTGCGGTCCGACCTGGCAATCATCGTCAGTCAACTGGTCGAACTGCGTACCCGCGCCGCGCGGCTGACAGCCGAACAGCGGGGCGCGGACACCTTGGCCTTCCCCACCGATCTGGTGCAGGCGGCGGCGACCGATGCCGGTGTCGCCGCCGTCATCGACGGCCAGCGCGCGGTGTTCGAGGCGGGCCGGCGCACCTTCGACGAAACCGTCGACAGCACCCGCGAACAACAGCGCCAGATCCGCAACGAGGCCGAGGGGCAGACGGCGCAAGCCGCGGCGTTGGGCGAACAGGCCGATCTGGTGCGCAGCCAATACGAGACCGCCGAGGGGCTGTTGCAGAAGGGGCTGGCAGACGGCTCGCGGGTCAGCGAGCTGAAGCGGACGATGGTGGCGCTTCTCGGTCAGCAGGCCCAGACCCGCGCCGGCGTCGCCGCCAACCGGGCCGAGATCGCCCGGCTGGATACCGAAATCGGACGGCTTGCGGCGGCGCGGCAGGAAAAGGCCGTGACCGACCTGCGCGACGCCGAGGTCAAGATCGCCGAGCTGAGCGAACAGAAACTGGCGCTGGAGCGCAAGATCGCCCGGCTCGACCTGCGGGCACCGCGCGACGGGATCGTGCAGAGCCTGCAGATCCACACCATCGGCGCGGTGATCCGTCCGGCCGATCCGGTCCTGTCGGTGGTGCCGCAGGACAAGCTCTTTACCATCATCGCCCGGATCGACACCCACAAGGTCGACTCGGTCTTCGTCGGCCAGGACACCGCGCTGCGCTTTTCCAGCTTCGACGCCCGCACCACCCCGGAAATCCGCGCCCGCATCACCCGTGTCGCCGCCGACATCGTCACCGACAGCCGCACCGGGGCGCAGTTCTACACCGCCGAAGCCACCCCCGACCCCGGCGAAATCGAAAAGCTCGCGGGCAAGGACCTGCTGCCCGGAATGCCGGTCGATGTCTATATCCAGACCGGCGAACGCTCGCCGCTCAGCTATTTCCTGAAGCCGTTCCTGGATTTCGTCGGCCAGGCGTTCCGGGAATAGGCGCCCCCGCCACTACCCGTGCCGGACCATCACATGCCGCACGACCGAATAGTCCTCGAGCGCATAGGCCGACAGGTCCTTGCCATAGCCCGACTGTTTCAGCCCGCCGTGCGGCATTTCGTTGACCAGCATGAAATGGGTGTTCACCCAGGTGCAGCCGTAGCGCAGCCGCGCGGCGGTGGCCATCGCCCGGCCGACGTCGCGGGTCCAGACCGATGAGGCCAGCCCGTAGTCGCTGTCGTTGGCCCAACCGACCGCCTCATCGACATCGGCGAAGGGCGTGACCGACACCACTGGGCCAAAGACTTCTCGGCGGACGATCTCGTCCTCCTGCCGGGCGCCGGCGATGACGGTCGGGCGGTAGTAGAAGCCCCCCTCGCCCAGGGTCGCGCCGCCGGTCGTCACCTGGACATGCGCCAGTTCGCGGGCACGTTCGACGAAGCTGGCCACCCGGTCGCGCTGGCGCAGCGAAATCAGGGGGCCGATCTCGTTCAGGGTGTCGTCGGCATCGCCAAGCCGGATGGTGGAAACCGCCGCCGACAGGTCGGCCACCAGCCGGTCATAGATCTTTTTCCCGGCATAGATGCGGCAGGCGGCGGTGCAGTCCTGACCGGCGTTGTAATAGCCGAAGGCGCGCAGGCCCTCGACCACCGCGCCCAGGTCGGCATCGTCGAACACCACCACCGGGGCCTTGCCGCCCAGTTCCAGATGGGTGCGCTTGACCGACTTCGCCGCCGCCTGCAGCATCTTCTTGCCGGTCGCCACGTCGCCGGTCAGGCTGATCATGTCGACGCCGGGATGGTTGATGAGATAGTTGCCGACCGTCTCGCCCCGCCCCGGCAGGATGTTGATCACGCCCGCCGGCAGGATCGCCGCCAGAAGCCGCGCCAGCTTCAGCGCGGTCAGCGGCGTCTGTTCGGACGGCTTGAAGACCACGGTGTTGCCGGCGCCGACGGCGGGCGCCAGCTTCCAGGCCATCATCATCAGCGGATAGTTCCAGGGCGCGATCGACGCGACCACCCCCACCGCGTCGCGGCGGATCATCGAGGTGTGGCCCGCCAGGTACTCGCCCGCCACCGCCCCGTGCTGGCAGCGCACCGCCCCGGCGAAAAAGCGGAAGCAGTCGACCACCGCCGGAATTTCGTCGCCGCGCGCGGCGTTGATCGGCTTGCCGCAGTTCAGCGCCTCCAGCGCCGCGAACCCGTCGGCGTCGGCCTCGATCGCGTCGGCGATCCGGTGCAGCGCGGCCGACCGTTCGGCCGGCGTGGTGCGCGACCAGCCGTCGAAGGCTGCCCGCGCCGCCGCCACCGCCCGGTCGACCTGGTCGGTCGAGGCCTCGGCCACCTCCAGGATCAGGGCGCCAGAGCGGGGGTTCAGGACCTTTTCGCGCGCCTCCTCGCCCGGTTCGAGCGCGTCGCCGATCAGAAGCCCGGTGTCGATGGTCTGGGTCATGGCTGGTCCTCTCATTTGCCGCCGCCGGCGGTTTCCTCGCCGCCGCGGGTCAGGAAGTAGGCCGACAGGATCGGCAGGAAAGTGGCCGCGAACACCACGATGGCGACGACGTTGGTCACCGGCCGCTGGCGCGGGCGCACCAGTTCGTCCAGCATCCAGATTGGCAGGGTCTTCTGCTGGCCGGCGGTGAAGGTGGTGACGATCACCTCGTCGAACGACAGCGCAAAGGCGAGCATCCCCCCGGCCAAGAGCGCCGAGCCGAGATTGGGCAGGATCACATGGCGGAAGGTCTGGAAGGCGTTGGCGCCAAGATCGGCCGACGCCTCGAGCATCGAGGTGCCCAGCCGGCGGAACCGGGCGACGGCGTTGTTGTAGACGATGACGATGCAGAAGGTGGCATGGCCCAGGACGATGGTCCAGGTCGAGAAGGGCACGTCGCCCATGGCGAAGGCGGCGCGCAGGGACATGCCGGTGATGATGCCCGGCAGCGCGATCGGCAGCACGATCAGAAGCGAGATCGCGTCGCGACCGAAGAACTTCGCCCGCGCCATCGCCGCGGCGCAAAGCGTGCCCAGCACCAGCGCCAGCCCCGAGGCCATCGCCGCCACCTTCAGCGACAGCCAGAGGGGCGGCCAGATGTCGGCCCGGTTCCAGGCGACGGCGAACCATTGGGTCGTCAGGCCGGGGGGCGGGAACTGGTAGGATTTTTCCTCGGTGGTGAAGGCATAAAGAAAGATCAGCAGGATCGGCAGATGCAGGAACAGCAGCCCGAAGGCGGCCCCGGCGGACAGGAGGAAGGGCGGACGGTCAGAGCGCATCGAACGCCCCCAGTTTCCGGGCCACCGTCAGGTAGGCCAGCATGATCAGGATCGGGATCACCGCGAAGGCGGCGGCCAGGGGAATGTTGCCGGCGGTGCCCTGCAGCGAATAAACCGCCTGCCCGATGAAATAGCGGCTGGAGCCGACGATCGAGGGGATGATGTAGTCGCCCAAGGTCAGCGAAAAGGTGAAGATCGACCCCGCGACGATGCCGGGCAGCGCCAGCGGCAGGATCACGCTCCACAGCGTCCTGAGCCCGCCCGCACCCAGATCGGCCGAAGCCTCCAGCATCGAGTCCGGCACCCGCTCCAGCGCCGCCTGCATCGGCAGGATCATGTAGGGCAGCCAGACATAGACGAAGACCAGGAAGGTGCCGATGTAGCTGGTGGATAGCGAATTGCCACCGATCACCGGCAGCGCCAGAAGCCCGTCCAGCACCGAACCCGCGCCCACCCCGTTCGCGGCCCAGGTGACGATCCCTTCCTTGGCCAGGATCAGCTTCCAGGCATAGACCTTGACCAGATAGGACGACCACAGGGGCAGCATCACGCCAAGGTAGAAGACCGGCTTCCAGCGGCCGCGGGCATGGCGGGCGGCGACATAGGCCACCGGAAAGGCCAGCACCGCCGAGGCCAGCGTGACCGCCGCCGCCATCGTCACCGTCCTGACGATCACGTCGAAATTCTGCGGCAGGATCAGCTCGCCATAGGTCTTGAGCGTGAATTCCCGTACGATCGTGCCGGAAAACTCGTCGATCGAGTAGAAGCTCTGCCACAGAAGCGCCACCAGCGAACCGATGTAGACCACGCCCAGCCACAGCAGCGGCGGCGCCAGCAGAACCGCCAGCAACAGCCGCGGCCGCCGCCAGAAGAGCGTGCTGAGCCGCCCGGCGATCCCCTCGGTCCCGTTCATTCCACCCCCATCAGGTGCAGGGCCGCCGGCTCCCAGCTCAGGCCGACCTCGTCGCCCACCACGGGGACCGGCTGGCCCGCGGGCAAGAGGACCGCGATCTCGCCTTCTCCCTGGTCCAAATATCCTCGGGGGGCGCGGGGGGCGGACAGCCCCCCGCAGGCGACCGCCAGCCGGGTGCCGGCGCCGAGATAGCGCAGGCCCGTTACGCGACCCCGCAAGCCACCCTCGGCGAGCAGCCGGATCGCCTCGGGCCTGAGGCTCGCCCATTCGGCCGGCCCGCCCAGCGTGCGGGTCTGGTCGGGCGAGAAGACGTTGGACGAGCCGACGAAATCGGCGACGAACCGGGTGGCAGGGCGTTCGTAGATTTCGGACGGCGGGCCGACCTGGGCAACGCGGCCCTGGTTGAAGACCGCCACCCGGTCGGCCATCGACAGCGCCTCGCCCTGGTCATGGGTGACGAAAACGAAGGTGATTCCAAGCCGTTGCTGGAGGTTCTTCAACTCGTCCTGCATCGCCTCGCGCAACTTGAGGTCCAGCGCGCCCAGCGGTTCATCCAAGAGCAGCACCCGCGGTTCGTTCACCAGCGCGCGGGCCAGCGCCACCCGCTGACGCTGACCGCCCGACAGTTCCGCGGGCTTGCGGTCGCCGAACCCGTCGAGCTTGACCAGCCCCAGCATCTCGTCGGCGCGGGCATGGCGGCGGCGCTTGTCGACGCCCTTGACCATCAGCCCGTAGGCGACATTGTCGCGGACCGTCATGTGCGGAAACAGCGCATAATCCTGAAAGACGGTGTTGACGGCGCGGCGGTTGGGCGGGATCGCGCCCGAATTTTCACCGAAAATCCGCACCTCGCCGGCGGTCGGCGCCTCGAAGCCCGAGATCAGCCTGAGGCAGGTGGTCTTGCCCGACCCCGATGGCCCGAGCATGGCGAAGAACGAGCCTTCGGCGATGGTCAGGTCGACCTGGTCAACCGCCTTCACCGGCTGCGACGGGGGGCCGAAATGGCGCGAGACGGCGCGGAATTCGACGGCGGGGGGCGTGGGTGGGGTCATGGAAACATCCGGGCTGCCCCCGGTGCGGACCACCGGGGGGAGAGGGCGGGAAAGCGGCAGGGAGCCGGCGCGTCAGCGCCCGCCGATCACGCCAATATAGTCGGAAACCCAGCGGTAGTAGGGCACGCAGGCGCCGTCACCGAGCGAGCAGTTTGCGACCGGCGTCGTCCAGAAGCGGATCTTGTCGAAATCGTCCATGCCGTTGGCGGTGCAGCCTTCCTTGGTCTGCATGCCCGACTTGTCGGTGCAGGCCTCTGGCACCACCGGGTTCGAGCCGAACCAGACCGACAGGTCCGATTGCAGGTTCGAGTTCAGCGTATGCTCCATCCACTTGTAGGCGCAGTTGGGATGGGCAGCGTCGGCCTCCATCATCGTGGTGTCGGCCCAGCCGGTGGCGCCTTCCTCGGGGATGGTCGAGGCGACGGGCTGCTTGTCAGCGATCAGCAGGTTGACCTGGAATGGCCACGACCCCGAAACGACCACGCCCTCGTTCTTGAAGTCGTCCACCTGGATCATCGCATCGTGCCAGTAGCGGCCCACCAGTTCGCGCTGGCCGCGCAACAGGTCGAGCGCCGCCTTGTACTGGTCCTCGGTCAGTTCGTAGGGGTTCTTGATCCCCAGATCGGGCTTGTGGGCCATCAGGTAAAGGGCCGCGTCGGCGATGTAGATCGCGCCGTCATAGGCCTGCACCCGGCCCTTGTTCGACTTGCCGTCGGGCAGGGTCTGGTCCTCGAACACCACCGACCAGCTTTTCGGCGGTTCCTTGAAGACGTTGGTGTTGTACATCAGGACGTTCGGCCCCCACTGGTAGGGGACGCCGTAGTGAACGCCCTTGACGGTGAACCACGGCCCGTCCTGCAGCCGCTTGTCGAGCTTGTTCCACGACGGGATCAGGTCGGTGTTGACCGGCTGCACCCGCTTGCCGGCGATCAGCCGCAGCGAGGCGTCGCCCGAGGCGGTGACCAGGTCGAACCCGCCTTCGTTCATCAGCGACACCATCTCGTCCGAGGTGTTGGCGGTCTTGACGTTGACCTTGCAGCCGGTGTCGGTCTCGAACTTCGTCACCCAGTCATAGGCCTTGTCGCTTTCGCCGCGTTCGATGTAGCCGGGCCAGGCGACGATGTTCAACTGGCCTTCGCCGTCGCCCACCGCTGTCATCTGGGCCTGGGCGAGGCTGGTGCCGCAAAAGGCAAGGACGGTCGTGGAAATCAGCAGTCGCTTCAGCATGGTTCGCTCCCCTTGGACTCGGGCCGTGGACTTTGACCCTGAACGCTGGCCGCATGGCCGCTCGGGCGGTTCGCCCGCCTTCATGGGGACAGACTGCGACTCGGGCCAAGCTTTCGCAATATCAAAAGGCAGAAAGATCATATCGGCATTTCCGATAGATCGAGCCCGCTCCGCAGCCGGGTCAGCGGTCGGGCACCGCCCCCTGCGCGGCGCGGATGAAGTTGCGCGCCACCGGCGACAGCGGCGCGCCCTTGCGCCAGACCAGCCCGACTTGCACCGACGGCAGGTCGCCCGACACGTCGCGGATCTCGATCCGGTCGCCTTCCAGCGACCAGGGCCGGTAGACCAGCGACGGCAGAAGCGCCACCCCCGCCCCGGTCGCCACCAGGCTGCGCACCGCCTCGACCGAGCGGGTGCGGAAGGCGATATGCGGCTTGACCGACAGCGCCGCCATCATCCGCCGCGTCGATTCCTCGATCTCGTCCACGGTCAGCGCGATCAGGCTTTCGCCGGCCAGGTCGTCCAGCGAAATGGCCTCGGCGGCGTTCAGGCGATGGCCGGTCGGCAACCACAGCCGATAAGGCGAGACCAAGAGCGATTCGACCTGCATCGCGGCGCGGTCGCGGATCGACGAGGTCAGCAGCACCGCCACGTCCAGCTCGCCGCCGATCAGCAGGTGCTGGAGATAGTCAGCGCTGTCCTCGACCGCTGACAGTTCGACCTTCGGCCAGGCCCGGCGGAACCGCGACAGCATGTCCGACAGCACATAGCCCGCCACCAGCGAGGTGACCCCCAGCGACAGGCGCCCGGTCAGGTCGCCCTCTTCCTCGCGGAAGGCGATGCGGGCGCTGGCCACGTCGCCAAGAATCTGGCTGGCGTGGCGCAGGAAAAGCGAGCCCTTGTGGGTCAGCTCCAGCCCCCGCGCCCGGCGCTCGAACAGGACGACGCCCAGATCGTCCTCGAGCGACTGGATCGCCTCGGTCACCGAGGATTGCGAGATCGACAGCGCCCGCGCCGCGCCCGAGACGCTGGCCTGCTCGGCGGCGGCGACGAAGAATTGCAATTGGCGAAGGGTGAAGGCCATGCGCCATCTGTGCGCAAAGCCGACAGAACGGTCAATCTTTCGCTATCTCGCATTTGGCCATTGTATCGCGCCGCGAATTGTGAAGGTTTTATGACAGTTTTGTAACAGACTCGCCGACCCCCTCCCGAACCCTGATTTCTCCCCCCTCTGACCTGCCGAAGGAACGCCCGTGCCCGCCTTTTCGCCGCTTCTGTTCATCCTTCACATTGCCGGTGCCGCGGCGCTTCTGATCTGGGCGGTGCGGCTCGTGCGCACCGGGGTCGAGCGGGGCTGGCAGGTGCAGTTGCGCCGCTGGCTGCGCCGCGGGGCCGAGAACCGGGTCGTCGCGGCCGGCGCCGGGACGGTGGCTGCGGTCCTGCTGCAAAGCTCGACCGCGGTGGCGATCCTGACCGCCAACTTCGTCGCGGCCGGCACGCTGGCGGCCGCGGCCGGGCTGGCGGTGCTGCTGGGCGGCGACCTCGGCTCGGCGGTGGTGGCGCAGATCCTGCTGACCCGCGCCGACTGGCTGGTGCCGGTGCTGCTGGTGTCCGGGGTGGCGATCTTCCAGCGGTCGACGACGCGCGAATGGCGGATGGCGGGCCGGGTGCTGATCGGGCTGGCGCTGACCTTCGAGGCGCTGGCGATGATCCACGACGCGACCGTGCCCTTGCGCGACGCGCCGGGCCTGACGGCGGTGATGACCTACCTGGGCGGCGATCTGCTGACCGCCTTCGCCATCGGCGCGCTCTTCGCCTGGGCGGTGCATTCGTCGGTGGCGGCGGTCCTCTTGTTCGTGACGCTGGCCTCGGCACAGGTGCTGCCGGTGCCGGCCGGCGCGGCGATGGTGCTGGGCGCCAACCTCGGCGGCGCCTTCATCGGCTATATCCTGACGCTCGGCAGCGAAATTTCGGCGCGGCGGGTGATCATGGCCAATTTCCTGGTCCGCGGCGGCGGCGCGGTGGCCTCGCTTCTGGCGCTGTCGTTCCTGCACCCGTCGCTGGACATGCTGGGCGCCACGCCGGCGCGGCAGGTCATCAACCTGCATCTCTTCTTCAACCTCGGGCTTCTGATCCTGGCCCTGCCCTTCACCGGCCCGCTGATGGCGCTGGCCGGGCGGCTGATCGCGCCGCCGGCGGTGACCCCGACGCTGGACCGGGTCAGCGCGCTGGATCCGGCGGCGCTCTCCAACCCCGAACGGGCGCTGGCCTGCGCCGCGCGCGAAATCCTGCAGATGGGCGAAGGGGTCGAGGCGATGCTGCGGTCGATCCTGCCGCTTTACACGGTCTGGGACGAGGGCGTGGCCGAGGCGATCCTGCGCAAGGACGAGATGGTCGACCGGATGCATCTGGGCACCAAGCTCTACCTGGCGCGGCTGGCGCCGAGCGAGGCGGACGAACACCTGGCGCAGCGCGGGCTCGACCTGGCGGAAATGGCGGTGAACCTGGAATCGGCCGGCAACGCCATCGCCCACAACATGGTGCCCCTGGCCAAGCGGCTGGATCAGGCCGGCGTGGCCTTTTCGGAAACCGGCGCCGGCGAGATCGCCGATTTCCACGACCGGGTGCTGGCCAACGCCCAGGCGGCGCTGAACGTGCTGATGACGCTGAACCCCGACGCCGCCCGGGCGCTGGTCGAGGAAAAGGACCATGTGCGCGACATCGAACAGGGGTTGCAGCGGTCGCATCTGGAACGGCTGAAACAGGGCCTGAGCGAGTCGATCGAGACCTCGAACATCCATCAGGAGACCCTGCGCGCGCTGAAGCAGGTCAACACCGCCTTCACCCAGGTCGCCTATCCGATCCTGTCGGAGACCGGCGACCTTCTGTCCAGCCGGCTGACCCGCACCCGCCCTGCCGGCTGATCTGGACCTACAGCGGTCGCGGCTTTGGACCTAAGAAAGCGGCGCGGTTCGTGGTCAAACTTGGCGGACTGCGCAGGGCGGCGGGCAGCCGCTGTCGGCGGCGCGGCCTTTGGCGCGACAGAAAGGCACCATCATGGACAGCATCCTGAAAACCAACGACATGCAGGCGGTCATTGACGCCGACAAGGCGCACGTCTGGCACCACCTGGTTCAGCACAAGCAGTTCGAGACCGTCGATCCCCGGGTGATCGTCGAAGGCAAGGGCCTGCGGGTATGGGACGCGCGAGGCCGCGAATTCATCGACGCGGTGTCGGGCGCGGTGTGGACGGTGAACGTCGGCTACGGACGTGAATCGATCGCCGAAGTCGTGCGCGAGACGCTGCTGCGGATGAACTATTTCGCCGGGGTCGGCGGATCGATTCCGGGCGCGAAATTCGCCGAAAAGCTGATCTCGAAGATGCCGGGGATGAGCCGCGTCTACTATTCCAACTCGGGCTCGGAAGCCAACGAGAAGGTCTACAAGATGGTGCGCCAGATCGCGCACAAGCATCACGGCGGCAAGAAGTGGAAGATCCTCTACCGCGAGCGCGACTACCACGGCACCACCATCGCGGCGCTGGCCACCTCGGGCCAGGCCGAGCGGGCGATGCAGTATGGCCCCTTCCCCGACGGGTTCGTGATGGTTCCGCACTGCCTGGAGTACCGCAAGCAGTGGGACGTCGAGAATTACGGCGAGCGGGCGGCGGACGCCATCGAGGAAGTGATCCTGCGCGAAGGCCCCGATACCGTCGGCGCCATCGTGCTTGAACCCGTGACCGCCGGCGGCGGCGTGATCGTGCCGCCCAAGGGCTATTGGGAACGAGTGCAGGAAATCTGCAAGAAATACAACGTCCTGCTGCACATCGACGAAGTGGTCTGCGGCGTCGGGCGCACCGGCACCTGGTTCGGCTATCAGCATTACGGCATCAAGCCCGACTTCGTGACCATGGCCAAGGGCGTGGCCTCGGGCTATGCGGCGATTTCCTGCACGGTGACGACCGAAGAGGTCTTCAAGCTGTTCAAGGACGATGCCGGCGATCCGATGAGCTATTTCCGCGACATCTCGACCTTTGGCGGCTGCACCGCCGGGCCGGCGGCGGCGCTGGAGAACATGCGCATCATCGAGGACGAGGGGCTTCTGGAAAACACCCTGAAAATGGGCGAGCGGACCATCGCCAACCTCAATGCGCTGATGGAAAAGCACAAGGTCATCGGCGACGTGCGCGGCAAGGGCCTGTTCTGCGGCGCCGAACTGGTGGCCGACCGCAAGACCAAGGAGCCGATGGACGAGAAGAAGGTGGCGGCGGTCGTCGCCGAATGCGGCGCGCAGGGGGTCATCATCGGCATGACCAACCGCAGCCTGCCGGGCCTGAACAACACGCTGTGCCTGTCGCCGGCGCTGATCGCCACGGCCGACGACATCGACGCGATCACCGGCTCGATCGACAAGGCGCTGACCAAGGTCTTTGGCTGAGGCAGACGGCGGGGGCGCTGCCCCCGCCCGCCCGGCGCGGTGGCACGGGCCTGAACCGCAAAAGGCTGTTGCCGCGCCCGGACCGGAAATGCGATAAGGCCAGATCGCCGCTGATCTGGGGCCAGACATGCCGATAGCCGTCGAGAACTTCTTCCTGACCCCTGGCGCTGGCGGCACGTTGCAGCAGCAGATCCGCCAGATGGTGGCGGACGGCATCCTTTCGGGCCGCTTCCGCGCCGGCGAACGGCTGCCGTCCAGCCGGCGGCTGGCCGACCATCTGGGCATCAGCCGCATCACCGTGACGCTTGCCTATACCGAACTGGTGGCGGGCGACTATCTGACCTCGCGCGGGCGGTCGGGCTATTTCGTTTCGGCCGGCGCGCCGCGCCCGCCGGAGTTTTCGCCCCGCCCCGGGCCGCGCCGCGAAAGCGTGGACTGGGATCAGGTGACCGGACGGCGGTTTTCGGACGCGCCGGACCTAGCCAAGCCCGGCGACTGGCGGACCTATCCCTATCCGTTCATCTACGGTCAGGCCGACGCGACGCTGTTCGACCATCAGAACTGGCGAGCCTGCGCGCTGATGGCGCTGGGGCGCAAGGATTTCGAGGCGCTGACCGCCGACTATTACACGCGCGACGATCCGATGCTGATCGATTACATCGTGCGCACCATCCTGCCCCGGCGCGGCATCGCCGCACGCCCCGACGAGGTGCTTCTGACCATGGGAGCGCAGAATGCGCTGTGGATGGCCGCCACCATCCTGCTCCGCCCCGGCCGGATGGCGGTTCAGGAAAACCCCTGCTATCCGGGCCAGAAGGTGGTCTTGCAGCAGTCAGGCGCGGCCTGCACCTTCGTAGACGTCGACGCGGACGGCCTGCCACCAGACCGCATTCCGATCGGCGCGCATGTGGTCTTCACGACCGCCAGCCATCAGAGCCCGACCAACAGCACCATGCCGGTGGCCCGCCGCCGCGCCCTGCTGAGCCGGGCGAGGGCGCAGGATTTCGTCATCGTCGAGGATGACTACGAATTCGAGATGTCGTTCCAGAAAGCCTCGTCCCCGGCGCTGAAGTCGCTCGATGACGAGGGACGGGTGATCTATGTCGGGTCCTTTTCCAAATCGCTGTTTCCGGGGTTGCGGCTGGGCTATCTGGTCGGCTCCGAGCCGTTCATCCGCGAGGCGCGGTCGCTGCGCGCCTCGGTCATGCGCCATCCGCCCGGCCATATCCAGCGGACCTGCGCCTATTTCCTGGCGCTGGGGCACTATGACAGCCACCTGAACCGGCTGGCGCAAAGCTACAGGCGTCGGCGGCAGGCGATGGCCGAGGCGATCACGGCGACGGGGCTGACGATGGCCGGGCAAAGCGCGTTCGGCGGATCGAGTTTCTGGATGCGGGCGCCAGAGGGGGTGGATTGCGACGCGCTGGCGCTGCGCCTGCGCCAGCGGGGGGTGCTGATCGAACCGGGCGGATATTCTTCGATCCGGTTGCTGCGCCGACCAACTACTACCGGCTGGCCTATTCCTCGATCGCGCAGGGCCGCATCGCCGAGGGCATCGCCATCGTCGGGGACACGATCGCAAACTGGACCTAAAGCGCCGCGTCGGTTGGCCCTACGAGCGGCGCGGCCGGCAGGGTTAGAACAGGGAAAGCGAGTTTTACCGGCGGAGACCGACCATGAAGATGACCACCGAAGAAGCCTTCGTGAAAGTGTTGCAGATGCATGGCATCGACAATGCCTTCGGCATCATCGGATCGGCCTTCATGCCGATTTCGGACCTGTTCCCCAAGGCGGGCATCACCTTCTGGGACTGCGCCCACGAAGGATCGGGCGGCATGATGGCGGACGGGTTCACCCGCGCCTCGGGACGGATGTCGATGATGATCGCCCAGAACGGCCCCGGAATCACCAACTTCGTCACCGCCGTCAAGACCGCCTACTGGAACCACACACCGCTGCTTCTGGTGACGCCGCAGGCCGCCAACAAGACCATCGGCCAGGGCGGGTTCCAGGAAGTCGAGCAGATGGCGCTGTTCAAGGACATGGTCTGCTATCAGGAAGAGGTGCGCGATCCGGGCCGGGTGGCCGAGGTGCTGAACCGGGTCATCGTGAACGCACGGCGCCATTCGGCGCCGGCACAGATCAACATGCCGCGCGACTATTTCACCCAGGTGATCGACATCGACCTGCCCCGGATCGTCGAGTTCGAACGTCCCTCGGGCGGCGAGGCGGCGCTGGACGAGGCGGCCGCGCTGCTGTCGCAGGCCAAGTTCCCGGTGATCTTGAACGGTGCGGGTGTGGTGATCGGCGGCGCGATCCCCGCCTCGATGAAACTGGCCGAGCGGCTGGATGCGCCGGTCTGCGTCGGCTACCAGCACAATGACGCCTTCCCCGGCAGCCATCCGCTGTTCGCCGGCCCCCTCGGCTACAACGGCAGTCGCGCCGGGATGGAACTGATCCAGAAGGCCGACGTGGTGCTGGCCCTGGGCACGCGGCTCAATCCCTTCTCGACCCTGCCGGGCTACGGGCTGGACTATTGGCCGAAGGACGCCAAAATCATCCAGGTGGACATCAACCCGGCGCGCATCGGGCTGACCAAGCGGGTCGCGGTCGGCATCGTCGGCGATGCGGCGAAGGTAGCCGAGGGCCTGTTGGCGCGACTGTCGAAACAGGCGGGCGATGCCGGCCGGGCCGAACGCAAGGCGCTGATCGCGCAGACGAAATCGGCCTGGGCGCAGAAGCTGGCCAGCATGGACCACGAGGACGACGATCCGGGCACCAGCTGGAACAGCCGCGCCCGCGCCGCGAAGCCCGACTGGATGAGCCCGCGCATGGCCTGGCGGGCGATCCAGTCGGCGCTCCCGCGCGAGGCGATCATTTCCAGCGACATCGGCAACAACTGCGCGATCGGCAACGCCTATCCCAGTTTCGAGGCGGGCCGCAAATACCTGGCGCCGGGCCTGTTCGGCCCCTGCGGCTATGGGCTGCCGGCGGTGGTCGGCGCCAAGATCGCCTGCCCCGACGTGCCGGTCGTGGGCTTTTCCGGCGACGGGGCCTTCGGCATCGCCGTCACCGAACTGACGGCCATCGGCCGCAAGGAATGGCCTGCGATCACCCAGGTGGTGTTTCGCAACTACCAATGGGGCGCGGAAAAGCGCAATTCGACCCTGTGGTATGACGACAACTTCGTCGGAACCGAACTGGACACCGAGGTCAGCTATGCCGGGATCGCACGGGCCTGCGGCTTGCAGGGGATCGTGGCGCGGACCATGGACGAACTGTCGGCGGCGCTGCGCAAGGCCATTGACGACCAGATGAAGCACGGCAAGACCACGCTGATCGAGGCGATGATCAACCAGGAACTGGGCGAGCCCTTCCGCCGCGACGCGATGAAGAAGCCGGTGGCGGTGGCAGGGATCTCCAAGGCCGACATGAGGGCGCAACAGGTCTGACCCCCCGAGAGGGAGCCTCGCATGACGTTCTTCGATCTCGGCCCCGGCGGACTGATCTGGATGACGCTGGCGATCCTGATCGCCGGCTTCGTGCGCGGCTATTCCGGGTTCGCCTTTTCGGCTCTGACCATCGCGGCCTCGGGGCTGGTGATGAACCCGCTGCACTTCGTCGCCGTCGTCGTCCTGTGGGAGGCGGTGATGACGCTGCAGGCCTGGTCGAACATCGGCCCATCGGTCGATTGGCGTCGGGTGGGGCTTCTGGTGGCAGGTGCGGTCATCGGCCTGCCGCTGGGCCTGTGGGTACTGCGGTCGATTTCCGAAGACGCGGCGCGGGCGGTGATCTCGGGCTACGTCCTGGCGATGTGCGTGGTCCTGATGGCGGGCTGGCGGATGCGGTCCGCGGCCCGCCCGCCTGTGACCTTTGCTGCTGGCGTCGTCTCTGGCCTGGCCAATGCGCCGGGCATGGGCGGGCTGCCGGTGGCGGCCTTCTTCACCGCCCAGCCGATGGCACCCGCCGTTTTTCGCGCCACGCTCGTGGCCTATTTCCTGTTCCTCGACCTCTATTCGGCCCCGCTCTATTGGCTGAACGGCATGGTGACATGGGAAACGCTGAAGGTCGCGGCGATCGGGCTGCCGCTGGTGCTGCTGGCAAATTGGGCGGGCAGCCGGCATTTTCTCCACACCGACCCTCAGGACTTTCGCCGTTTTGCCATCGGGCTTCTGGGGACCCTCGCGTTCCTCGGACTGGCCAGGACGGTGATCAGATGACGGTGATGGTCGTCAATGCCGGTTCGTCCTCGGTGAAGATGGCGGTCTTTGCCGGCGGGTCCGAGCCGGTCTATTCGGCGATGGCCAGCGAGATCGGCGGCGCGTCGGCCCTGCGGACGCCCAGAGGAACGCGGGCGCTGCGGCTGGCCGATCATGCGGCGGCGGTCGCGGCGATGCTGGAGGCGGCCGAGGGCGCAGGGGTCGGGCCTTCGGTGCTGTCGGCGGCGGCGCATCGGGTGGTGCATGGCGGCGCGCGGCTGACCGCGCCTTGCCGGGTCACGGCCGAGGTCGAGGCGGCGATCGAGGCGGCGGTGCCGCTGGCTCCCCTGCATAACCCCGCCAACCTGACGGCGATCCGGGCCTTGCGGGCGCTGGCGCCGGACCTGCCGCAGTTCGCCAGTTTCGACACCGCCTTTCATGCCACCAACCCCGAGGTCGCGGTGCGCTATGCGGTGCCGGACAGTGTGGCGCGGCTGGGCATCCGGCGCTATGGCTTTCACGGGATCAGTTTCACCGCACTTGTTCGGAAAGTGAAGGAAACCTCGGCTGGAAAGCTGCCGGAAAAGCTTCTGGCATTGCATCTTGGCAATGGCTGTTCGCTGTGCGCGATCCGAAACGGGCAGTCCGTGGCGACGACGATGGGCTATTCGCCGCTAGAGGGGCTGACGATGGGCACCCGCACCGGCGCGATCGACGGCAATGCGGTGCTGCGGTTGGCCGAACTGCACGGGATTGACGGCGCGGCGCGCATCCTCAACCGCGAAAGCGGGCTTCTGGGCCTGGGCGGGACCAGCGACATGCGCGCGCTTCATGCCGCCGGAACGGCCGAGGCGCGCTTCGCGATCGAGCATTTCATCTATTGGGCGGTCCGCCATGCCGGCAGCATGATCGCCGCGATGGGCGGGCTGGACGCCATCGCCTTTACCGGCGGGATCGGCGAAAACGACGTGGCCGTCCGGGCCGGCATCCTGCGGGGGCTGGGCTTCGCGGGGACCGAATTCGATGTTGCGGCCAACGCCGCCGGGCGGTTATGTCTGCACAAAAAGGACAGCCGGGTCGCAATCCTGATTGTTCCGGCCGAGGAAGAGCGGCAGATTGCGCTGGAGGCAGAGGCCGTCATGGCAGGCGAGGCAGTCAGGTGAACCAACCCCGGATCGACACGTCGCCCAAGGTCTCGGACGAGGTTCGCCGAACCACCTGCTACATGTGCGCCTGCCGCTGCGGCATCAACGTCCACCTGAAATCCGGGCAGGTCAGCTATATCGAGGGCAACCGCGACCATCCGATCAACAAGGGCGTGCTGTGCGCCAAGGGCGCCTCTGGGATCATGCAGGTCACTGCGCCCTCGCGGCTGCGCAAGCCCCTGCGCCGGGTCGGCCCGCGCGGGTCGGGGGCATTCGAGGAAATCAGCTGGGACGAGGCTTTGGGGCTGGCGGTGCAATGGCTGGGGCCGCTGCGCGCCACCGCGCCGGAAAAGCTCGCCTTCTTCACCGGGCGCGACCAGTCGCAGAGCTTCACCAGCTTCTGGGCGCAGAATTTCGGCACGCCGAACTATGCCGCCCACGGCGGCTTCTGTTCGGTCAACATGGCCGCAGCCGGCATCTACACGATGGGCGGCGCCTTCTGGGAATTCGGCCAGACCGACTGGGACCGCACGAAGCTGTTCGTGATGTTCGGGGTGGCCGAGGATCATGATTCCAACCCGATCAAGATCGGCATCGGCAAGCTGAAGGCGCAGGGCGGGCGGATGGTCTGCGTCAACCCGGTCAGGACCGGCTACAACGCGGTTGCCGACGACTGGCTGGGGATCACGCCGGGCACCGATGGGCTGCTGATCCTGGCGCTGATCCACGAACTCCTGCAGGCCGGCCGGATCGACCTCGACTATCTGGCCCGCTACACCAACGCCCCCTGCCTGATCGACGAGACCGAGGGCGAGGAAAAAGGCCTCCTGCTGCGCGACGACCTGGGCAAGCCCTTGGTCATCGACCGGACGAGCGGCGAGGCGGTTCCTTATGACCGGCCGGGCGTCCGCCCCGACCTCGGCGCGACATGGAAAGGCTGCCGGACGGTCTTTCAGCACCTGGCCGAGCGCTATCTCTCGCCGGAACATGCGCCAGAAGCGGTTGCCGAACGCTGCGGTGTCCACGCCGCCCGCATCCGCGCGCTGGCCGCCGACATTGCCCATGCGGCCTTCGACACGCCGGTCGTCATCGACCAGCCCTGGACCGATTTTCGCGGCGAACGGCATGAACGCATGGTCGGCCGGCCGGTCAGCTTTCATGCGATGCGGGGAATTTCGGCCCATTCCAACGGCTTCCAGACCGCCCGCGCGCTGCATGTGCTGCAGATACTGCTTGGCGCGGTCGAGGTGCCGGGCGGCTTCCGCTTCAAGCCACCCTACCCCAAACCGGCCCATGCCCATCCGACGCCGCACAGCTATTTCATGCCCGGCCGGCCCTTGGACGGGCCGCACCTGGGCTTTCCGCAAGGCCCCGAACATCTGGCGCTGAAACTCGACGACCAGACCCCGGCGCGCATCGACAAGGGCTTCACCTGGGAAAACCCGCTTTCGAGCCACGGCATGATGCACATGGTCATCTCGAACGCGGTGGCCGGCGATCCCTACCCGATCGACACGCTGATGCTCTACATGGCCAACATGGCGTGGAATTCGTCGATGAACACCGCCGAGACGATGGCGATGCTGACGGCGAAGGACGGCAACGGCGGCTACAAGATCCCGCGGATCATCTATTCGGACGCCTACGCGAGCGAGATGGTCGCCTATGCCGACCTCGTGCTGCCCGATACCACCTATCTGGAACGCCACGACTGCATCAGCCTGCTCGACCGGCCGATCTGCGAGGCCGACCATGCCGCCGACGCGATCCGCTGGCCGGTGGTCGAGCCCGACCGCGAGGTCCGGGGGTTCCAGTCGGTGCTGGTCGACCTGGGCGGCAGGCTGGGCCTGCCCGGCTTCGTCACCGAGGATGGCCGGCCCCGCTACCGCGATTACGCCGACTATATCGTCAACCACCAGCGCCGCCCCGGTGTCGGGCCGCTGATCGGCTGGCGGGGCGACGGCGGCGCGGTCGGGCGTGGCGCGCCGAACCCCAACCAGCTGAACGCCTACATCGCCAACGGCGGTTTCTTCGTGGCCGAGGTGCCCGAGGAGGCGCGCTTCTTCAAGCCCTGGAACCGCGCCTATCAGGACTGGGCGGTGAGCATGGGTTTCTACGACGTACCGCAGCCCTATCTGTTCCAGCTTTATTGCGAGCCGATGCGGCGGTTCCAGCTGGCCGCCGAAGGCTATCACGAACGCCAGCCACCCGAACATCTGCGGGCGCGGATCAAGGCGACGATGGACCCCTTGCCGATCTGGTATCCGCCCTTCGGCGACGAGGGCACGGAGGGCTATCCCCTGCACGCCATCACCCAGCGGCCGATGGCGATGTACCATTCCTGGGGCAGCCAGAACGCCTGGCTTCGGCAGATCCACGGTCACAATCCCCTGTATCTGCCGACGAAAGTATGGGTGGCAGAAGGCTTTGCCGAAGGCGACTGGGCGCGGGTGACATCGGCCAACGGCGCGATCGTGGTGCCGGTGGCGCATATGGCGGCGCTGAACGAAAACACCGTCTGGACCTGGAATGCGATCGGCAAGCGCAAGGGGGCCTGGGCGCTGGCGCCGGACGCGCCCGAGGCGACGAAGGGCTTTCTGCTCAATCACCTGATCGACGAACTTCTGCCAGATCGGGGTGACGGACGGCGCTGGTCGAACTCGGACCCGGTGACCGGCCAGGCAGCCTGGTTCGACCTGCGCGTCCGGGTCGAGAAATGCGCACCACCCGCCGAGGCGCAGCCGGCCTTTCCGCCGATCGCATCGCCGGTGCCAGAGGCGCGGAGGAACCGCCCATGACTGCCCTACCGCCCCCTTCGGCCAAAAAGCTCGGCCTGGTCATCGATCTTGACACCTGCGTCGGCTGCCAGGCCTGCGTCACTGCCTGCAAGGGTTGGAACGACCAGGGCCAGGGCGCGCCGCTCAGCGACATGGACGCTTATGGATCAGAGCCTTGCGGCACGTTCCTTAACCGCGTTCACAGTTATGAGGTCACGCCCGACGACGGCCCGGCGCAGATCATCAACTTCCCGCGCTCGTGCCTGCATTGCGAGGATGCGCCCTGCGTTACCGTCTGCCCGACCGGCGCCAGCTACAAGCGCGCCGAGGACGGAATCGTGCTGGTGAACGAGTCGGCCTGCATCGGCTGCGGCCTGTGCGCCTGGGCCTGCCCCTATGGCGCGCGCGAACTGGACGCGGCGGCGGGGGTGATGAAGAAATGCACGCTCTGCGTCGACCGGATCTACAACGAGAACTTGCCCGAGGCCGACCGCCAGCCGGCCTGCGTCCGCACCTGCCCGACCGGCGCGCGGCATTTCGGCGACCTCGGCGACCCCGACAGCGCCGTCAGCCGACTGGCCGCCGACCGTGGCGGATATGCGCTGATGCCCGAGATGGGTACGAAGCCCGTGAACCGCTACCTGCCGCCGCGCCCCAAGGACGCGCGGCGCGAGGCGTCGCCGCTGGCGCCGCTGCTTGACATCAAGGCCACGGGCTTTGCCGGCTGGCTCGACCGGCTTCTGGAGAGGTTCTGATGCATCCGGCCCCGTCGGTTATCCTGTTCACCGTGCTGTCGGGGGTGGGCTTCGGCTTTCTTGGCGCACTCGATCTGGGGCTGCTGCCGGTTCAGGGCGTGGCGGCGCTGGTCGCATTCGGGCTGGCCTACGGGCTGGCGGTGGCGGGGCTGGCCGCCTCGACCTTTCATCTGGGCAATCCGCAGCGGGCGCTCCGGGCCTTCAGCCAGTGGCGAACCAGTTGGCTGTCGCGCGAAGGCTGGGCCTCGGTCGCGGCGCTGGCGGCCAGCGCGCCGGTGGCGCTGGCGGTGGCGTTCCGGCCCGATCTGGCGCTGGCGGGCCACCTGCCCGGCTGGATCGCGGCGGTCCTGTGCGTGGCGACAATCCTCTGCACCTCGATGATCTATGCGCAGCTGAAGACCGTGCCGCGCTGGCACCACTGGACGACGCCCCTGGCCTTTTTCGCCTTTGCGCTGGCCGGGGGGGCGATCCTGGCCCTGCCCGGCTGGATCGCGGCCTTGGCGCTGGTGGTGCTGGGCGGGGTGATGGCGCTGGCTTTCACGCTGGGCGACGGGCGGTTCGAACGCGAAGGCCAGTCACTGGCGGCGGCGACGGGGCTGGGCCCGCGGGTGCGGCCCTTCGCGCCGCCGCATACCAGCTCGAACTACGTGATGCGCGAGATGATCCATCAGGTCGGGCGCAAGCATGCGCAGAAGCTGCGGCTGATCGCGGTGGGGCTGGGCGCGGGTCTGCCCGCCCTGCTGATGCTGGCCCTGCCCGCCGGGCCGGTCGCCTCGGTGCTGGCGCTGGTGCCGCACCTGATCGGCGCCTTCGCCCAACGCTGGCTGTTCTTCGCCGAGGCCGAGCATGTCGTCAGCCACTATTACGGGCGCGGCACCGGGGGCTGACCGGCCGGCGCGCCTTCGCCGGCCGGTTCGTTGACCAGGGCCAGCGCCACCCGGCGGAAGGTGGCGCGCATCCGTTCGACAGCGGGGCCGGCCAGCCCGCAGTCGCCAATCGCCCGGTCCATCAGCACCAGCCAGTCCTCGGCGTCGGTCTCGCGGATCGGCACATGGGCGTGCATCAGCCGCACATCCTGGTGGCCGTGCTTTTCGTGATAGTAGCGACGCCCGCCCAGAAAGCCGGACAGGAAGTTGAACTGTTCCTCGCGCACATGGCTGATGCCGTGGCCACGGAAATGCATGCTGAGGATTGTCGCCCCGCGCGGGTCGGTCTCGATCAGGTCGTAGAACCGGTCGACCATGGCCTTCAGGGCCGGCTCGCCGCCGATCTGGCTGAGGATGCTTGCCACCATCGTCTTGCCTCCCTCGCTGGCCCCATCAGGATTGCGGCCGGGTCTTTTTCGGGTCGTAGTGCGACAAGGTTACGATAGTGGCGGGCAGGCGCTTTTGATGTCCGTCAAGCTTGCCCACTTCGACGGCGGTTCCCGGCTCTGCATGGGCCAGGTCGATGCGGGCCAGCGCGATGTTCTGGCCCAGAAGCGGCGAGCGCATGGCCGAGGTCACTTCGCCGACCTGGGCGCGCCCGACATGGACGCAGTCGCCGTGGCCGACCGTCACGTTGCCGTCGATCACCAGCCCGACGAACTTGCGCGACGGATGGTCCTTGCGGCGCACCAGAGCCTCGCGGCCGACGAAGTCGTCGGCCTTGGACTTCAAGGGCACGGTAAAACCGATCCCGGCTTCGAACGGGTCGGTCTGGTCGGAAAAATCGTAACCGGCGAAGATCAGCCCGGCCTCGATCCTCAGCATGTCGAGCGCCTGAAGCCCCATCGGCGTCAGCCCGTGGTCCTTGCCCGCCGCCCAGATCGCGTCGAACACCTCGCCCGCGTGTTTCGGGTGGCACCAGACCTCATAGCCCAGTTCACCCGTGTAGCCGGTGCGCGACACCACGACCGGGATGCCGTCGGCGGCACCGATGCGTCCGACGGTGAAGCGGAACCAGCCCAGTTCCTCGACCGTCGGCTGGTGGGCCGGCGTCCAGATCACCTTTTTCAGCAACTCGCGGCTTTCCGGCCCCTGGACCGCCAGGTTGTGAAGCTGGTCGGTCGAGGATCGGACCAGAACCTTCAGCCCGAGTTGTTCGGCCTGTTCGCGCAGCCAGATGCCGGAATAATCATCGCCGCCCACCCAGCGGAAATTGTCCTGGCCCAGGCGGAAGACGGTGCCGTCGTCGATCATGCCGCCGTGCGGATAGCACATGGCCGAATAGACGATCTGACCGACGGCCAGCTTCTTGACGTCGCGCGTCAGGCAATATTGCATCAGGGCCTCGGCGTCGGGGCCAGTGATTTCCCATTTGCGCAAGGCCGACAGGTCCATGACCACGCATTTCTGCCGGCAGGCCCAATATTCGTCGATCGGGCCGTTGGCGGCGAAGGAATTGGCCAGCCAGTAGCCCCGGTATTCGACGAAATTGCGGGTGAGTTTCGACAGGCGGTCGTGGAATCCGGTTTCCTTGGTCATCTTCGGCTCTGAATTCTTGGTGGGGCGCAGGGCGATGGCGCGCTTGAAGCTTTCGGCGCCCGAATAGGTGCGCACATGGATGTCGGTCGGGTTCCAGCCGTTGGCGGCGGTGGTGTCGTCCGGGCAGGCCGAGGAAACGCAGACCAGATCGGTCAGCGCCCTGAGCAGCACATAGTCGCCGGGACGCGACCAGGGTTCGTCGGCATACATGACGCCGTGGCCGTCGACCCCGGTGTTGAAATAGAAGTTCGCCGCCATCCAGCCGCCGCGCGCAGCGACGCCGTATTTGCCCAAGGCGCCATTGAAGTTTTCGGTGCAGTTGGCATGGCCGGGATAGCCGATGTCGTCGTAATATTTCGCGGTGCAGGCCAGCCCGAACGTGTCGTGACGCCCGCAGGTGTCCTGGATCACCTCGACCAGCGGCACGAAATCCTGGTCGAAATATTTCGAATGCAGGCCGGGCATCGGATAGACATGGCCCATGGCGCTGCGGGTTGCGGTCACGTCGAGCGCATGTTCGATGCCACGGTCCAGCTTGCGGGCGGAAAAGCACTGGAAATCCGTGCATTGCCGGCCATCGACGTCGATGATCTGAAAATAGTCGCCGGCCTTGACCGTATAGGCCTCGGCAGTGGCAGAACGGACCCGCAGATCGAGGATCGGGTCGGCCAGCGGATCGGGAAGTTCGAAGCGCGCCTGCGAGCGGGGTTTGGCGAGCGTCAGGTGGACCGACAGCGACGTGGCGGTGTCCTGTGCGTCGGGCGTCATGCCCCCGCCGGGGGCGGCGATGACCAGCGTCGCATCGGCGGCCAGCGTCAGGGTTTCCTCGGTGCGCGCCGGCGTGTCGGCAGCAAACAGGCGCAGGCCCTGCGCCTCGGCAAGGTCGAGTCCCCGCGCCCCAAGCTTGCGGCGCAACGCGGAAAGCGACGGCTCGCCCGACGACAGCAGCGCCTTCAGCCCGTCGGCGCCGGAATTGCTCCGCTGGCCGAGCAGCCCGGCGTCGGCCCGCCCGTCGGCGGCGAAGGCCACGATCTCGCACGGCTGGCCGCCTTCGTCATTGACGATGCGCAGCTGGTCGCCGGCCTTGGCGGCAATGACGATGGCACCGCCGCCCTCGACCTGATAGCGCTCCTGGCCGCGCGGGCGGCCAAGGCCGACAGGTTCCAGAATCCGGCTGGGCCGGGGTGGACCAGGCACGAACGGCGGGCGCATCAGCAGCGACATCGGGGCCTCGCATGTTTTGAATGCACGGAAACATTATTTATTCGTGAGAATACTTGCCTACCCGCTGTGGTGCAAGCGTGGATATGGACGGCGAGCAAAGAATGTCGGATCAAGGGGGCGCGAAGAGGAGTTGCCGATGCTGTCGCTGATCTGCGGCCTGGCCGCCGCCCTGGCCTGGGGCGTCCATGACGTCTGTGTGCGCTTTGCCGCGCACCGCGCCGGGGTGGTGCTGGCCCTTGCGGCGGTCCTGGTCAGCGGGCTGGTGCTGCTCCTGCCGGCGGCGGTGCTGGCCGGAGCCTGGGCGCCGCCCGGCCCGGCGGCGATGGGTTGGTCGGTCGCGGCGGGGCTGGCCTATGCCGTGGCCGGATATGCGCTTTACCGGGCATTCGACCTGGGGCCGGTGCGGCTGGTGGCACCGGTGGTCGGATCGTTCCCGATCCTGTCGGTCCTGTGGGCGGCGGCGGGCGGCACCCTGCCGACCGCGGACCAGATGATCGCGGTCGTGGCGATCGCCGCCGGCGTCGGGCTGACGGCGGCGCTGGGGGGCGACCACGGGCCCACCGCCGGAACGCGCGGGCGGGCCTTGGCCTGGGCGCTGGCCGCCTGCGCGGGATTCGCTCTGACCTTCGCGCTGGGCCAGGCGGCCCATGTCGCCGGCGGGCTGGCGACGACTCTGGTGGCGCGGGCCATATCGACCGTCGTCATCCTGGGCGTGGTGATTGTTACCGC
This sequence comes from Paracoccaceae bacterium, assembly GCA_046348855.1. Classification (GTDB taxonomy): domain Bacteria; phylum Pseudomonadota; class Alphaproteobacteria; order Rhodobacterales; family Rhodobacteraceae; genus TMP-24. Next base: position 95,619 of record JAXMDK010000005.1, read on the forward strand.
GCCCCGGCCGCCAGCCGGCCGCCTGCCCTGGGGGCTGCTTGTCATCATGGGGGCGGCGGACGCAGCGGCGCTGACGCTGGTGTTCCTGGCCGGAAGCCTGGCGCATCCCGAATATGCGGCGGTCAGCGCCTCGACCTTCGGGGTGGTGACGATCCTTCTGGCCTGGCTGTTCCTGAAGGAACCGCTGAGCCTGCCGCAGGGGCTGGCGGTTCTGATGGTCTTTGGCGGGATCGGTTATCTGGCGGCCTGACCTGGGGCCGCAAAGAAAAACGCCCGCCAAGAGGCGGGCGTTTCGGTTGGCTTCGGACCCGGCTCAGGCGGCGCGGGTGACCAGCATGTCATCGACGCGCTTCTGCGCGCCGGCGGCGTCGACGCCCGACACTGCCGCGACTTCGCGCGTCAACCGGTCGAGCGCAGCTTCGTACAGCTGGCGTTCGGAATAGGACTGTTCGCGCTGGTCGTCGGTGCGGAACAGGTCGCGCACCACTTCAGCAATCGCCAGAAGGTCACCCGAGTTGATCTTCTGTTCATATTCCTGGGCGCGACGCGACCACATGGCGCGCTTGACCTTGGCCTTGCCCTTCAGCGTTTCCAGCGCCCTGGTCACCACATCGGGGGTCGACAGCTGGCGCATGCCGATCTCGGTCGCCTTGTGGGTGGGCACGCGCAGCGTCATCTTGTCCTTCTCGAACGAGATGACGAAGAGTTCGAGCTGCAGCCCGGCGATCTCCTGCTCTTCGATCGACATGATCTTGCCGACACCATGCGCCGGATAGACCACGAAGTCATCGGGCCGGAAATCGGATTTTTTCGTCTTGGTCATATAGTCCATTCCTCGTGCCAAGCCATCACACACAGCCAACCGAACAGACCGAGACAACGTCCCTGCACCCGGCCTGCGGTATCGCTGAAAAAGCCACCCATTGCGCGATGCAACGGTGGCCCGAAGGCGCCCTCATCCATTTGTAACTGCTGTATAGCAGATTTTTGACCCGTCAGAAAGCGCCCCAATGCCGCAGATGCAGCAATTTGGCCTGAATTCAGGTCACATCTTCGATTTGGGGTCGGCGGTGGCGAATGGCAACCCCGCCGCCGGTGCGGGCTCGCGAATCAAGCCCGCGTCAGTCGCCGGTGCCCGGTGCCTCCGAGAAGTATTTGGCCAGTTTGCCGGTTTCCCCGTCGCGCTCCTTGGCCTCGGGCAAGGGATCCTTGCGCTGGGTGAGGACCGGCCATTCGACGGCATACTTGCGGTTGAACTCGACCCAGCTGTCCATGTCGGGTTCGGTGTCGGGGCGGATCGCATCGGCCGGGCATTCGGGTTCGCACACGCCGCAGTCGATGCATTCATCCGGGTGGATGACCAGCATGTTCTCGCCTTCGTAGAAACAGTCGACCGGGCAGACCTCGACGCAATCGGTGTATTTGCAGGCGATGCAATTGTCAGTGACGACGTAGGTCATGGGTCTGGTCCCAACGGAAGGTTCGGCCTGCTAACTAGCCCCTGTCGCGGGATCATTCAAGCGGTCAGCCCGTCGCAGGGGGCGGGAAAGTCGCGCTGCCCAAGGGTCCGGCCAAGGCCGGGAAATCATTCGCCGCCGGGCGCGGATGGCGGGACGGGCGCCGCCCCGTCCTCGCGATAAAGGCCCTGCGCCTCGGGGGCCGGGCCGCGACGGGTGCCGCAGGCCAGCACATGCAGGACGCGAACCCGGCCGTGAAGGGCGAAGGTCAGAACGTCGCCCGGCCCGACCGGCTGCGCCGGCTTGGCGGCATGGGCGCCGTTCAGCCGGACATTGCCGGCCTCGATGAAGGCCGCGGACAGGCTGCGGCTTTTGAACAGCCGCGCCTGCCACAGCCACTTGTCGAGCCGGATGCGGCCGTCCACGCCTCAGATCTTGTCGCGCAGGCCCATCAGGGCGGCGGCGAAGGGGTTGTCGGGGTCGATGCGGTCCGACTTGCGCGGCGGGCGGGATTCGAAGGTGCGCGCACCCTCCTCGCGCCGGTCGCGGCCGGGCTTGCCGCCGGGCTTCGGGCCGCCACCCTTGCGGTCGGGCCGGTCGCCGCGTTCCGGCCGGTCAGGCCGGGGACCGCGTTCGCCCTCGGGCTTGGCGTCGGCGCGCCGGTCGCGGCCTTCGCCATCGCGCTTAGGCCGTGGCGGGCGGGCTTCGCCGGCCTCGCGCGGGGCACCCTCGGCGCGGCCGGGGCGTGCGGATGTGTCGCGGCGCGGGCCACGTTCGGGGCGCTGACGGGGTTTGGGCGCCCAGGTGAAGGTGTAGAACACCTCGGCCTCGGTCACGGTCTGGATCGCGGCCTCGCCTTCGGGGATCGGATTAACCGACGCCTCGCCTTCGGCGACCGGCGCCGCCACCGGCTCGGCCTTGACCTTTTCGCGTTCGCCGCGCTCGCCCTTGTAACCGAGCCCCGCCATCAGGTTGGCGAACTGTTCCAGCGTCATCCCGGTGATCGACAGCATGTCGGGCGTCGCTTCGAACCCGGCACGGCTGTCCTTCTGGCGCAGGATGTCGGCCAGCCGTTCCAGCATGTCGATGCGGATGGCGCGGTCGCCGGCCGGATGATAGCCCGCGAGGATGTAGTTGCCGCGCGGCAGGTCGGCAATGTTGGGGATGGTCACCAGCCCCGGCGGCGGGCTGGTCAGGAATTCCGGCAGGTCGTTGGCCAGCGACCAGAGCAGAAGCCGCAGCCGGGTCGGCGCCGGTTTCAGCAGCAGCGGCAGGAAGATCGTGTACTGGCCGAACCGCACGCCATGCTTGCGAAGCGCGCCGCGCGCCTCCTGGTCCAACGCCTTAACCTCGTCGGCGACGCTGTCGCGCGGCAGGACGCCCAAAGCTTCGGTCAGGCGGAAGGCAAAGCCGCGGGCCAGGCCCTGAAGCGTTTCGTCACGGCCCATCGCCAGAAGCGGCTCGAACGCGGCGGCGACCTTGCGGTCGATGAAGTGCTGAAGCCGGCGACGGACCTTGTCGGCCACGTCGAAGCCCGCCTCTTCGTCGACGAAGGGTTCGACCTGGGGCTTCAGCGGCTCGGGACCCTTGACCAGCTTGCCGACCGCATGGGCGCCCCACATCAGCCCGCCCTGGTCGGTGAAGTCCAGTTCGGTATCGGGGGCGTTGTAGAACCGATCGGCACGCAGATGAAACTCGGGCTTCAGGGCCTCGTAGGCGGCCTGTCGCAAGGTGCGCCCCTCGTCAGCGGTCGCCGAAGCGTCCTGCTGGAAGCGGAAGCCCTCCAGACGGCCGACGAACTCGCCTTCGACTGCCACTTCACCCTTGTCGTTCACCTCAGCCACAAGGCTCTCCTTCTGCTTGAGCCGGCGAAGCAACACGGATGTCCGCCGGTCCACAAATCTTTGCGTCAGCCGGGCGTGAAGCGCGTCTGACAGGCGGTCTTCTACAGCGCGGGTTTCGTCGCGCCAATGATTTTCGTCGTCGACCCAGCCCTTGCGCTGGCTCACGTAGGTCCAGGTGCGGATGAAGGCGAGCCGCCGGGACAGTGTGTCGATCTCGCCCTCGGAATGGTCGATGCGCTGGATCTGGGCGGCCAGCCAGTCCGACGGCACCCGCCCCTGCCCCTGCAGGAAGTCGAAGATCCGCGCCAGAAGCGTGGCATGTTCGTTGGCCGAAATCGCCCGGAAATCGGGGATGCGGCAGACATCCCACAACAGCCGCACATCGCGCGGCGCCTGGGCGCGGCGGGCGATTTCCGGCCGGTCGGTCAGCGCCTTAAGCGCCAGCAGGTCGTCGGCCTCGCGCCCGCGCACCAGCCATTCGCTTTGCGGCGACCGTTCGAGCGAGGCGATGAGCTTTTCGGGCGAGCCGAAATCCAGATCGCCCGAGCGCCAGTGAAGGCGCTGGATCGGGGCGAAGCGGTGATTCTCGATCGCCTCGGCCAGTTCGTCGGACAGGGGTTGCGCCTCGCCGGTGGTGCCGAAGGTGCCCGGCGCCATGTGGCGGCCGGCGCGGCCGGCGATCTGGGCAAGCTCGTGCGGAAAGAGCGGGCGGATGCGGTGTCCGTCGAACTTGGATGTCGCGGAAAAGGCGACATGGCCGATGTCGAGGTTCAGCCCCATGCCGATGGCGTCGGTGGCCACCAGGAAATCGACATCGCCGTTCTGGTAAAGCGCCACCTGGGCATTGCGGGTCCGGGGGCTGAGCGCCCCCATCACCACCGCGCAGCCGCCGCGCTGGCGGCGGATCAACTCGGCGATGGCATAGAGATTGTCGACCGAAAAGCTGACGATGGCGCTGCGCGGCGGCATCCGGCTGATCTTGCGCGACCCCGAATGGGTCAGCGTCGAAAAGCGTTCGCGGCGCAGGAACTGGACCCTCGGCACCAGCGCGGCGATGGCCGGGCGCATGGTGTCGGAGCCCAGAAACAGCGTTTCCAGAAGGCCGCGCGCGTTCAGGAGCCGGTCGGTGAAGACATGGCCGCGCTCGGGGTCGGCGCACAGCTGGATTTCGTCCACCGCCAGGAAATCGGCGCCGATGTCGGTGGGCATCGCCTCGACGGTGCAGACCCAGTATTGCGCCCGTTCGCCGACGATGCGTTCCTCGCCCGTGACCAGCGCCGCGACCGACGGCCCGCGCGCCGCGACGATGCGGTCATAGACCTCGCGCGCCAGAAGCCGCAGCGGCAGCCCTATGACGCCGGTGCGATGTGCCAGCATCCGGTCGATGGCGTAATGGGTCTTGCCGGTGTTGGTCGGCCCGAGGACGGCGGTGATCCTCGTCTCAGCGGTCATCGGGCGCTTCTCCACGTTCTTGCAGGCGGCCGGTCGCCCCGGCCTGCCCCGGCTTAGCGTCCGGTGCGGGCGCTTTCCATCGAAAAGCGGGCGCGGACCTCAGAGGTCGGTGCCGCCCATCTGCTTTTCAAGATCCTCCATCTCCTTGCGGATTCCGTCCTGGTGGGGGTTGATCGACAGGGACTGGTGGAAGGCGCGCAGCGCGTCGGGCTTGCGGTCGGTCTGTTCGAGGATCAGCCCGAGGCCCGAGATCGCCCCGAAATGCCGGGGTTCAAGCGTCAGCACATGTTCGATGTCGGCGATCGAGGGGCCGAAGAGGCCGTGCAGGTAATAGGCGGTGGCGCGCGCGTTCCAGCCTTCGGCGAAGTCCGGCGCCTGGTCGGTCAGGGCGGTCAGGTCGGCGATGGCGGCGTCCAGATCGCCGGCCGCCATCGCGTCGCGGCCGCGCTGCAGCAGGAAATCGAGCGCCGGAGAGCCGGAGCGCGACCAGTCGTCGAGGATCTTCTGCTGGGTCGTCTGCCAGTCGGAATTGTCGGGGTCGGCCAACTGGACGAACAGCGCGTCCAACTGCGCCGACGTCAGCTTTTCAGCCGCCCCCGCCGGGCCGGCAAGGACCAGCGCCATTAACGCGCCACAAAGAGACGCAACGATACGTTTGCGATATGTGGACAAGGTCTGCATAACCGCTTCAATGTAACCCAATACCGCCGGAATGCGAATGAGCCGGCGATCAAATTCGGAGGAACCCATGTCCCAGGCAGTGGATGCGGCGGTGGCCGCGCTGAACAGCAAGATGCCGGGCGGCTTTGCCGGTTCGGCCAAGATCGTCATCAAGGGCGAAGGCGCGATCATGCTGGACGGGTCTGGCGCCCGCGCCGGCGACGAGGCTGCCGATGTCACGCTGACCGCCAGCGCCGACACGTTCAAGGGCATTCTGGAAGGCAACGTCAACCCGACCGCCGCCTTCATGATGGGCAAGCTCAGCGTCGACGGCAACATGGGGCTGGCGATCCAGTTGGGCGCGGCCCTGTCGTGAGCGCCGAAGCGCCCTTCCATGCCGAGGTCGCCGAGGCCCCGGCAGGGCAGGTCTGCCGCTGGCTGACCACCGAGGACGGCGTGCGCATCCGCGCCGCCTTCTGGCGGGAGGGCGCGAAGGGGACGGTGTTCCTGTTTCCCGGACGCACCGAATATATCGAGAAATACGGCCCGGCCGCCGGCGAGATGGCCGCGCGCGGGTTTGCGATGGCGACCGTCGACTGGCGTGGACAGGGGATGGCCGACCGGCCGCTGCCGGACCGTGCCACCGGCCATGTCGGCCGCTTCCCCGACTACCAGAAGGATGTGGCGGCGCTGGTGGCGATGGCGCGCGCCGAGGGGCTGCCCGAACCTTTCTTCCTGATCGCCCATTCGATGGGTGGCCAGATCGGCCTGCGGGCGCTGATCGAGGGGCTGGGAGTCAGGGCCGTGGCCTTTTCCGCGCCGATGTGGGGCATCCGCGTCCACCCGGCCCTGCGCCCGCTCGCCTGGGCGACCAGCGGACTGGTGACGGCGCTCGGCAAGGGCGCGGCCTATGCGCCGGGAACCGGGCCCGTCACCTATGTGGCCGAGGCGCCCTTTGCCGGCAACGTGCTGACCCGCGATCCGCTGATGTATGCCTTCATGCAGCGGCAGGCGGCGGCGCATCCCGACATGGCGCTCGGCGGGCCGTCGATGCAATGGCTGAGCGAGGCGCTGCGCGACTGCCTGGCGCTGTCCTTCCGACCCTCGCCGCGGTTGCCCTGCCTGACGATGATGGGTTCGCTGGAACGGGTGGTCGATCCGGCCCGCGTCCATCGGCGCATGGCGCGCTGGCCGGGCGGAGAGCTGGACATCGTGGCGGACGCCGAGCATGAAGTGATGATGGAACGGCCCGAGGTGCGCCGGCGGTTCTACGACCGGGCGGCGGCGCTGTTCGCGGCGGCGGGCTGAGCCAGCGTTCGGAATCGCGGTTGGCCGGTTCGCAGCCACGGAGGCCACAGATGACCATCACCATCACCGCCTTTGAACGCTCGCCCGACGGCGGCAGGGGGTTGGCGCGCGATACCCGGGTTCGCTGGGCGCTGGAGGAGGCGGGCCTGCCCTATGCGGTCCGCCCGCTGTCCTTCGCCGCGATGAAGGAGCCCGCGCATCTGGCGCTGCACCCCTTCGGCCAGATTCCGACCTACGAGGAGGACGGGCTCGCCCTGTTCGAAACCGGGGCGATCGTGCTGCACATCGCCCAAAATCACGCTGGGCTGCTGCCGGACGACGCAGTTGCGCGGGCGCGGGCGATCGCCTGGATGTTCGCGGCGCTCAACACCGTCGAGCCGCCGATCCTCGAACTGGCCAATGCCAAACTTCTGGAGGCCGACAGGCCCTGGGCCAGGGACCGCCTGCCGCTGGTCGAGGATCGCTGCCGCGACCGCCTGCGCCAGCTGTCGGCGCGGCTGGGCGATGCCCCCTGGCTGGAGGGCGAATTCAGCGCAGGCGATCTGATGATGGTATCGGTGCTGCTGCGGCTGAAGCCGTCCGGGCTGTTGCAGGAATTCCAGAACCTCGCCGCCTATGTCGGGCGCGGCGAGGCGCGCCCCGCCTACCAGCGCGCCTACGAGGCGCAGCGCGCCGCCTTCGTTGGCGCGAGGAGTGGGCGTTAAAGCAAGATCACATCCATCCGTAGTCTTGCGGGTCGGCCTTCACTTCCCGGACCGATCAGGGGACGCGCCGGTGGCGCGTCACCCGGTCCGGTTGGCCGGAGCGCAAGCGCAGGCCAAGGGGCATCCGCAGTCCCGGACGTTCGTACACGGACGGCGTCCGCCGCCCGGTGGGCGGGCGCTGGCCGTGCTCCCAGAGTACGGCCCGAGCAGGCTGAAACCGACCGCCAACCGCGCGAGGCAACGGCCTCGCACTCGTTCGCCGTTGCAGACTCCAATTGATAGGCTGCTTCAGATCCCGACCCGCGCGAAACTGTCGCGCAGCGCCGCCGACCAGGCCTCGCTCATGGCGCGGAACGCCTCGTCGCCGGCATCGATCCGCCGCTCCAGCGTCAGGGTCAGCGCGTCGCGGGCGATGACCGCGAGATCGAGCGGCATACCGACCGACAGGTTCGACCGCAGCGTCGAATCCATCGACAACAGCACCGCCTTCTGCCCGTCGGCCAGCGAGGTTTCGGGCCGAACCACCCGGTCGAGGATCGGCTTGCCATACTTGTGCTCGCCGATCTGCAGGAAGGGCGTGTCCTCGGTCGCCTCGATGAAGTTGCCTTCGGGATAGATCAGGAACATCCGCATCACCCCGCCCTTGCGCTGCCCGGCGACGATCATCGAGCAGGAGGCGTTCTGGCGCACCGATCCCAGCTTTTCCTCGACCTCGGCGCGCACCGCGCCCAGGGCGTCGCCGATGATCTCGGCCACCTTCAACATGGTCGGCGCCAGAAGGATCGAGGTCTCGGCGGTGGCCTCGGGGTTGTCGGCGGCCTCGCGCAGCTTGGCAATGGTGGTCTGACTGACCGACAGGCTGCCGGCGGTCATGATGACGATGACCCGCTCACCCGATTCCTCGAAGGTGAACATCTTGCGATAGGTGGCGATGTTGTCGAGCCCGGCATTGGTGCGGGTATCCGACAGAAGCACCATGCCTTCGTTCAAGAGAAGCCCGACGCAGTAGGTCATTGATCCGTCCCGAGTTTCTGCCCGCGCATCCTTATTGCTGCGCGGCACCGACCGCAACCTCGACCTTCATCTGCTCGGTGGCGGCGCCGGTGGCCACCCCCCGGATCGGCGCGGCGTCGGCGGCGTCGAAGCCCGAGCCGATGCGGATGTAGCGTTCGTCGGGACAGGACTGGTTGGCCGGGTCGAAGCCGATCCAGCCCAGCCCCTCGACCCACAGTTCGGCCCAGGCATGGGCGGCCTCGTGCGGCCGGCCATCGGCATCGGCGAAGAGATAGCCCGAGACATAGCGGGCCGGCAGGCCGGCGGCGCGGGCGGCAGCGATCAGCACATGGGCATGGTCCTGGCAGACGCCTTGGCCAAGGGCCAGCGCCTGCGTGGCGGTGGTCGCGGCCTCGGTCGCGCCAGGGCGATAGGCGATCCGGTCGGCGACCGAGGCCGATAGCCGGTGCGCCATGTCGAGCCCGCCGGTCGCGCCGGTCGCCGCCGCGCGGGCCAGCGCGTCGATGGCGGCGTCGGGCGCGGTGGTGGCGGTGTCGCGCAGATAGGCGGCCGGCGGCACGGCCTCGCGGTGGCCGCGCAGGATGCCGGCGGTGTCGGTGGTTTCGACCCGGCCCTCGACGGCGACGACGATCTCCTCCAGCGGGCCGCGCGCCGACCAGCCTTCGATCCAGTCGCCGGCCCCGTCGCGGAAGGCGCCGCCGCGGATGCCGCCCTCGACCGCGACCGTCCAGTCGAGCGTGCGCTGGCCGTCGAAGCGCGACGGTGTCAGGCGCAGGCTTTGCACCGCGCCGCGCACCGGCCGGGCATAGGCGTAGTGGGTCACATGCGAGACGGTCAGGATCATCGTGCCTCTCCACTCAGGTAGGCGTCCTGGACCAGGCTGGCCAGTCGGGCGCTTTCGCCGATGAACCGGGTCAGGAATTCGTGCAGACCCTCGTCGAACACTTCGTCGATGGTCAGGCGGGCGAAATCCTGCATCATGCCGGCGGCCCGGTGCTGGGCCGGGGTTTCGCGGCCATATTCCTCGGCCAGCCAGCGCAGGTTTTCATGGGCGCCGCCCAGCGCGGTGTAAAGCGAGCGGGGGCTGCGGCGGTTGAGGATCAGGAAATGCGCAACCTTGGCGGCGGTGATCTCGCCGCCATAGGCCCAGTGGAACGCGCGCTGCGCCGACAAGGCCCGCAGCAGCGTCGTCCATTGGTGGGTATCGAGGCCCGAGCCGACGAAATCGGCACGTGGCAGAAGGACATAGTATTTCACGTCGAGAAGGCGGGCGGTGTTGTCGGCGCGTTCGATGTGATAGCCGAGGCCAAGGAACTGATAGCCGTCATCGCGCAGCTTGGTCGCGTCGATGGCGCCCCGGACCATCGCCGCGTGGCGGGTGGTCCATTCGGTCAGGCGGCTCAGTTCCAGCTCGCTGCGCGGGGTGCGTTCCAGTTGCCGAAGCTCCTGGAATGCGGTGTTCAGCGCGTCCCAGACCTGGCTGGTCAGCGCGGTCCTGACGATCCGGCCGTTTTCGCGGGCGCGTTCCAGGCAGGAGGCGACCGAGGACGGGTTGTCGCGGTCGAAGAACAGGTAACTTTCGATGTTCCTTTGCTGCGCCTCACCATATTTGACGGCAAAGCCCGCCGCGGTGCCCGAGGCCGCCAGAAGCGAATCCCATTCGTCGCGGTAGCCCTGCCCCGCCAACGACGGCAGAAGCGTGATGCGCGACCCCACGTCGAGAAGCCGCGCGGTCATTTCGGCCCGCTCCATGTAGCGGCCCATCCAGAACAGGTTTTCGGCGGTGCGGCTCAGCATCTCGTCACTCCGCCAGAACCCAGGTGTCCTTCACGCCGCCACCCTGCGAGGAGTTGACGACCAGCGAACCTTCGGTCAGCGCCACTCGCGTCAGGCCGCCGGGGACCAGCTCGATCCGTTCGCCCACCAGGCAATAGGGGCGCAGGTCGACATGGCGCGGCGCCACGCCGTCGGCGACGAAGGTCGGGGTGGTCGACAAGGCCAGCGTCGGCTGGGCGATATAGCCGGCCGGATCGGCGCGCAGCTTTTCGGCGAAGGCGGCGATCTCGGCCTTGGTCGACTTCGGGCCGACCAGCATGCCGTAGCCGCCAGACCCGTGCACCTCCTTGACCACCAGATCGGCAAGGTTGTCGAGCACATGCTTCAGGTCGTCGGCGCGGCCGCATTGCCAGGTCGGCACGTTCTGCAGGATCGGCTCTTCGCCCAGGTAGAAGCGGATCATGTCGGGCACGAACGTATAGACCGCCTTGTCGTCCGCAACGCCGGCGCCGGGGGCCGAGGCGATGGTGACGCCGCCCGAACGGTAGACATCCATCAGACCCGGAATGCCCAGCATCGAGTCGGGACGGAAGCACAGCGGATCGAGGAAATGGTCGTCGATCCGGCGATAGATCACGTCGACCTTCTTCGGTCCCTCGGTGGTGCGCATCCAGACGAAGCCCGCCTCGACGAACAGGTCGGCGCCCTCGACCAGTTCGACGCCCATCAGGTCGGCCAGGAAGGAATGTTCGTAATAGGCCGAGTTGAAATGACCCGGCGTCAGGATCACGATGGTCGGTTCATGGTCGCATTTCGCCGGTGCGACCGAGGCGAGCGTCCGGCGCAGGATTTCCGAATAGCTGTCGATCGGCTCGATCCGGTTTTCGCGGAACAGCGCCGGAAACATCCGCATCATGATCTCGCGGTTTTCCAGCATGTAGCTGACGCCCGACGGCGTGCGGCAATTGTCCTCGAGCACGTAGAAATCCTCGGGGCCGGTCCGCACGATGTCGATGCCGACAATGTGGCTGTAGACGCCCTTGGGCGGCACGAAGCCCGCCACCGCCTTTTCATAGGCGGCGTTGCCATAGACCAGGTGCCGCGGGACCCGGCCGGCGCGGACGATCTCGCCCCGGCCGTAGACATCGACAAGGAAGGCGTTCAGCGCCCGCGCCCGCTGCTTGATGCCGCGGTCGAGCCGGCGCCATTCGCCTTGGGTAAAGACGCGAGGGAACATGTCGAAGGGGATCAGCCGGTCGGGATCGCCGCCTTCGCCATAGACGGCGAAGGTGATGCCGATGCGGCGAAACATCGCCTCGGCCTCGGACTGCTTCATCGCGCGGAAATCCGCGGGCATGGTGCGCGTCCAGTCCTGAAGCCGCGCGTAGGGCGGGCGCACGGCACCGCCGTCGAACATTTCGTTGAAATAGCTGACCGCCATGACGCTCTCGCCTGTCCCCTGGCGAAAGTCTTAACCGAATGGCGACAAAGAAGAAGTGGTTTTCGCGGAGGGCGCGCCTGGCCGGCCCGCGCCCCCTGCCGCTGGCTTGGTCAGCCGACCGCGCGGCGATAAAGGTGCCAGGTCGCATGCCCCAGGATCGGCAGCGTCACCGCGAGGCCCAGAAGCATCGGCAACGCGCCGAGGATCAGGCCGGCGGCAACGATCGCGCCCCAGGCCAGCACGGTGACCGGGCTTTTGCGAAACACGCCGTACGAGGTAATGATCGCGCGCGGCAGGCCCACGTCGCGGTCAAGCAGCATCGGGAACGACACCAGGCTGACCACCAGAACCAGAAGCGCGAAACAGAAGCCCAGCGGAATGCCGATCGCCATCATCGCCCAGCCGCCCGAGGTGGTCAGCACCTGGGTAATGAAACTGACCGCCCCTTCATAGGTCGCATCGCCCATGGTCAGGCTGTGCAGCACCCAAGCGGTCAGAAGCCACAGCACGAACACGATGGCCAGGGCGAAGCCCAGCATCAGGATCGCCCCGAAACCGGGCGCGTGCAGGACGCGGAACATGTCGGCCCAGGTCGGCTCATCGCCGGCCTCGCGCCGGCGGCTGAGTTCGTAAAGCCCGATCGCCGCCAACGGCCCGATCAGCGCGAACCCCGACAGAAGCGGAAAGGCCAGGGGCAGCGAGTCCTTGTGGATGGCGATCCAGATCAGGATGCCGCCGATGGCCGGATACAGCAGGCCAGCCATCATCACGTCGCTGCGAAAGGCCATGAAGTCGTCGAGCCCCTTGCGAAGCGCCAAGCGCAGGTCGGCGAAGGTGATCGCGCGCACTTCGGGCAGGCTCTGCGAACCGTCGCCGCCGGCATGGCGCACCGCGCTGCCGACCTCGCGCCCCGCCGCGCCGATGTTTCTGGCCCACCATGAAATGGGGTTGCCGATGGTCGATGTCATCTTGCACGCCTCCGTTCGCCTCGGTTTCCTGGCCGGGGAGCGGCGGGCCTGACCCTGTCTCGGGCAGACGTAGCGACCCCCGATGGTCCAAGACTAGCATGATTGCGCCGGCGGCGCGTTCACTTTCGTGCGGGCGGGGGTGGCCGCCTTGCCTTTTGCCGGCCCGCACGCCTATGTCTGGGCGGCCTGACGAAAGGAAATGCCATGCGCCCTGCCCTTCCCCGCCCGCTTCGTGACGCCAATGCCACCGCCGGGGGCGGTCTGGGCAACCTGCCGGACTGGGACCTGAGCGACCTTTACACGGCCGAGGATGCGCCGGAGCTGGCGCGCGACATGGACTGGCTGAAAGGCGAATGCGCAGCCTTCGCCGCCGACTATGAGGGCAAGCTGGCGGGGCTGGACGCCGCCGGGATGCTGGCCTGCATCCACCGCCACGAACGGATCGAACAGGTGGCCGGGCGGGTGATGTCCTTCGCCGGCCTGCGCTATTACCAGAACACCATGGACGGCGGGCGCGCCAAGTTCATGTCGGATTGCCAGGACCGGATCACCGACTTCACGACGCCGCTGGTCTTCTTCAGCCTGGAGTTCAACCGCATCGACGAGGCCGCCTATCAGGCGCTGGTCGCCGATGCGGGGCTGGCGCGCTACAAGGTGGCGCTGGACCGGATGCGGGCGATGCGGCCCCACCAGCTGTCGGACGAGCTGGAGCGGTTCCTGCACGATCAGTCGGTGGTGGGTGCCGCCGCCTGGAACCGGCTGTTCGACGAGACGATGGCGGGGCTTTCCTTCACCGTGGCCGGCGAGGCGGAACCCCTGAACCTTGAATCGACGCTGAACCTGCTGTCGGACCCCGACCGGGCGCGGCGCGAGGCCGGCGCGCGGGCGCTGGCCGAGGTTTTCGGCAAGAACATCAAGCTGTTCGCCCGCGTCCACAACACGCTCGCCAAGGAAAAGGCGGTCGAGGACAAGTGGCGCAAGATGCCTAGCCCGCAGGCCGGGCGGCACCTGTCGAACCATGTCGAGCCCGAGGTGGTCGAGGCGCTGCGGAACGCAGTGGTCGCCGCCTATCCGAAACTGTCGCACCGCTATTACCGGCTGAAAGCGAAATGGATGGGGCTCGACAAGTTGCAGGTCTGGGACCGCAACGCCCCCCTGCCGACAGAAGCGACCCGCACCGTCGGCTGGGACGAGGCGCGCGCCACGGTCAGCGGCGCCTACCGGGATTTCTCGCCGGCGCTGGCCGACCTGCTGGTGCCGTTCTTCGACAAGGGCTGGATCGACGCGGGCGTGAAGCCCGGCAAGGCGCCGGGGGCCTTCGCCCATCCGACCGTCACCGACGTTCACCCCTACATCATGCTGAACTACCTTGGAAAACCGCGCGACGTGATGACGCTGGCGCATGAGTTGGGGCATGGCGTCCATCAGGTTCTGGCCGCGCCGCAGGGCGAGATGCTGGCCAACACGCCGCTGACGCTGGCCGAAACCGCGTCGGTCTTCGGCGAAATGCTGACCTTCCGGGCGCTTCTGGCCCGGGCCAAGGACGCGAAGGAACGCAAGACCCTGCTGGCCGGCAAGGTCGAAGACATGATCAACACCGTCGTCCGGCAGATCGCCTTCTACGATTTCGAGTGCAAGCTGCATGCGGCGCGGGCGGCGGGCGAACTGACACCCGAGGACATCAACGCGCTGTGGATGAGCGTGCAGGGCGAAAGCCTTGGCCCGGCGTTCGAGTTCATGGACGGATACGAGACCTTCTGGTCCTACATTCCGCATTTCATCCATTCGCCCTTCTACGTCTATGCCTATGCCTTCGGCGACGGACTGGTGAACGCGCTTTACGCCGCCTACGAGGAAGGGCTGCCGGACTTTCAGGCCAAGTATCTCGACATGCTGAAGGCCGGCGGGTCGCAGCACCACAAGGACCTGCTGGCGCCGTTCGGGCTGGATGCGTCGGATCCGAAGTTCTGGGACAAGGGCCTGTCGATGATCGGGGCGATGATCGACGAGCTGGAGCGGCTGGACGGCTGAGGAACGCGGTGCCGTTGCCTCGCGCTCGTCCGAGGATGCCGATTCCGTTTCCCGGGATCTTGGTCTAGTCTCGCCCAAACACAGGGGGCGGGGCATGGGACGGTGGGTGTGGCGGCTTGTGGCGGGGCTGGTGGTCCTTGGGCTGGCCGGGGTCTTCGCGCTTGGCCCGGGCCTGGTCGAGCGTGGGCAGAACAAGGTCCTGCCCCACGATCCCTGGCCGGTGTCCGAGGCGGCAAAGGCCATGCACGAACGGCTGATCATCGGCGACCTGCATGCCGATCCGTTGCTTTGGGGGCGCGACCTGACCCGGCGGTCGGGGCGCGGGCAGATGGACTTGCCGCGTCTTCAGGCCGGGAATGTCGCGCTTCAGGTCTTTACCACGGTGACGAAAAGCCCCTCCGGGCTGAACTATGACAAGAACGCCGCCGAAGCGCGCGACGACATCACGCTTCTGTCGATCGTCCAGCTGCGGCCGTGGAAAAGCTGGTTCAACCTGACCGAACGGGCGCTGGCGCAGGCGGCGGCGCTGCAGGGCTTCGCGGACAAGGCGCCCGACATGCTGCGGATCGTCCGCACCCAGGCCGATCTGCAGGCGGTGCTGGACGCGCGGGCCGAAGGCTCGGCGGTGGTCGGCGGCATCCTCGGGGCCGAGGGCGGCCATGCGCTGTCGGGCGATCTGGCCAACCTCGACCGGCTCTATGACGCCGGGTTCCGGCTGATCGGGCTGGTGCATTTCTTCGACAACGACCTTGGTGCCTCGCTGCATGGCGAGGCGGGCGAGGCCGCAGGCCTGACCGATTTCGGGCGGGCGGTGGTGAAGCGGATGGTGGAAAAGCACATGATCATCGACCTGGCCCATGCTTCCGAACAGGTCGACCGTGACGTGCTGGCGATGGTCGACGGGCCGGTGATCGTCAGCCACACCGGCATCCACAGCGAATGCCCGCACCACCGCAACATCCCCGACGATCTGATCAAGGCGGTCGCCGACCGCGGCGGCCTGATCGGCATCGGCTTCTGGGACGAGGCCGTCTGTGACCCCTCGCCGGCCGGCATCGCGCGGGCGATCAAGGCGGCGATCGCCGTCGCCGGCGAGGATCATGTGGCGCTGGGGTCGGATTTCGACGGGGCGGTGACGACGACCTTCGACGTGTCGGAACTGCCGGCGCTGACGCAGGCGCTGATCGACGCGGGGCTGACCGAGCCGGTGATCGCCAAGGTGATGGGCGCCAACATGGTCGACTTCCTGCGCCGCGCCCTGCCGCCCGGCTGAGCGTGTCAGACCGCGATCAGCTCGGCGAAGTGCGAGGGCAGGTCGTGGGTCGGAATCCTGACCAGATCCTTCGGCAGGTCGGCCAGCAGCGCCGCCGCGGCCGGCCCGTCTATGGCATCGCGCAGCAGGCCCAGCATCTTCGGCGGGGCGGCCATGATCAGCCGGTCGGGCCCCTGAGCCGTCCATTGCTGGCCCAGCGCCTCGGCCACCCGGCGGGCAAAGCGTTCGCGGTGCTGTTCGTCAAGCGTCTGGTGAGGGTCGAGCCCATGCACCGCCATCCGGCCCGCCGCGGCGGAATGCCGGCCGGGACGGTCGGAATATTCGGCGCTGGCCTCGGGGAACTGCGAAATGCCAAGGACGGCGACCTCGGCCAGCCCCTTGCCCACCCCGTCGTTCAGCAGAAACCGGGCATCATGTTCGCCCGCCACGAGAAAGAGGGTTCGGACAGGTTTCATTGCAACCTCCGTTTGTCTGGCCACGTCTGACCGACCCGGCCGCACGGCGCGCAGGCGGGCACGGTTGCGTGAAACCAGCCTACTCGCTGGCGAAGACCATGTCGATCATCGCCTGGGTGCCGCGGGCGTCCTCGAGGCGCCAGGGATAGGGCGCGCCGTCGCGGATGGTGCGGCAGAAGGCCTCGACCTGGTTGCGATACTGGCGCACGCCGGGGAAGCGTTCGATGTGATCGGCCTGGCCGGGGCGCAGCATGTGCAGTTGCGCCTCGGCAAAGAGACCGGCGTTGAACGGGCCGGTCATGCGGATCAGGCCGCCCTCGCCCTGGAAGACCACTTCCTGCCGGGGCGGCAGCCGCATCGAGGTCATCGCCCCGTAGGTGAAGCGCCCGCCCGGCCCCTCCATCTCGGCCCAGACGCGGGCGAACACGTCGACGCCCTGTTCGCGCCGGATCTCCGACCGCATCGTCACGGGTTCGGCCCCGGTCACCCAACGCACCGAGCCATAGGTATAGACCCCGATGTCGGGGATCGAGCCGCCGCCGGTTTCCGGGCGGTTGCGGATGTTGCCGGGATCGCCGCGGTTGTCATAACTGAAAGCCGCGTCGGCGTGCAGGATGCGCCCGATGGCGCCTTCGGCGATCAGCTGGCGGGCGCGCTGCCACTGGGGATGATGGACGATCATGTAGGCTTCGGTCGCCATCAGGCCGGTCTTGTCGCGCAGCGCGATTAGCGCGTCGATCTGGTCGGCCTTCAGCGCGATGGGCTTTTCGGTTAGCACATGCTTGCCGGCCAGAAGCGCCTTCTGCGTCCATTCGACATGCAGATGGTTCGGCAAAGGAACATAGACCGCCTCAATCGCCGGATCGGCCAGAAGCGCGTCATAGTCGGCATGCACCTTCAGATCGGGGCAAAAGGCGCGGAAGCCGTCGGCGCGCGCCGGGTCCGAGGTGGCAAGCGCGGCCAGCCGCGCCCCTTCGGCTTCGTGGATGGCGCGGGCCATGTGTTCGCGGGCGAATTTTGCAGCGCCGAGAACGCCCCAGTTGACCGGTTTCATCGCAGCCTCCGCCGATTTCGTCGCCGTTAACGCTAGCAGCCGGGCGATCGCGCCGCAATGGCGGGCGGATCAGGGGTCGCGGCGCAGGACCAGGAGCGTCATCAGCCCGACGGGGGGCAGACGCCGTTCGGCCACAACGCTCAGGCCCGGCACGCCGGACAGTTCGTCGCGGCAGAAATCGGCGTGCCAGCCCAGCCGGTCGGCATGGCGGGCGGCCAGACGCTCGACCCGGCCCTTCAGGCCGCGGCCCGAGGCGAAATGGGTGGTGATGACGATCTCGCCGCCCGGCCGCGTGACGCGGGCCATTTCGGCCAGCACCCGGCGGGGTTCGGGCACCACCGACATGACATGCATCGCCGCCACCACGTCGAAGCTGGCGTCGGCGAAGGCCAGATGGCGGGCATCCATCCGGTACAGTGCCTTTACCTGCTTCAGCCCCCGGGCGCGGACCCGGTCGCGGGCGCGGTCGAGCATGTCCTGGCTGAAGTCGATGCCGGTGATATCGACCCCTGCGCCATAGAGCGGCAGCGCCAGCCCGGTGCCGACGCCCACCTCGAGCACGCTGCCGCCGCGCCGGCTGATGTAGCCGGTCGCCCGGCGCCGGCCGCTGCCGGTGGCTGCCCCGAACAGCAGGTCATAGACCGGCGCCCAGCGGGCATAGGTCGTGCTGATTGCATCAATCTCCATCGGGGCGCTCCGCCGTTTCGGCTGGCCTGCGGCTGGCCCGCCAGGACAGGACCAGCCCGAACAAGTATACCACATCAAAGCAGAGCAGAGTCTGCCACGGATAGACCGCCAGCATCGTGACGATGGCGGTGACGCCGATCAGCACGAAGCGCACATGTTCGGCGTAGATCGTGGTCTTGAGCGAAAAGGTCGGCCAGCGACTGACCATCAGCGCACCTGACAGCACCAGCCACAGCGCCGCGCCCTGGGCCGGGACCGGCGCCGTCAGATGTAGGGCACGCGCCAGAAACAGCGGCCCCAGCGCCAGAAGCGCGCCGGCCGGCGAAGGAACCCCGGTGAAGAACCGCTTGTCGGCCGGCGTGTCGCTTTTGGCGCCGACGTTGAAGCGCGCCAGCCGCAGGACGCAGCAGAGCGCATAGACCAGGACCGCCGCCCACCCGATCTCGTCGGCGGGCTCCAGCGCCCAGAAATACAGGATCATCGCCGGGGTCACGCCGAAGTTGACGAAATCGGCCAGCGAATCGAGTTCCGCCCCGATCGGGCTTTCACTGCCCAAAGCCCGCGCCAGCCGCCCGTCGACCCCGTCGAGCACCGCCGCCAAAATCACCAGCCCCACCGCCTGGTTGAAGGCGCCGAAGGCGGCCATGCGGATCGCCGTCAGGCCGGCGCAGATGGCGCCAAGCGTCAGGGCATTGGGCAGAAGCTGGACCAGCGGCAGTTCGGCGCGAGGTTTGCGGACGGCGCGCACCATTACGGTCAGTCCCGGCGGCACTGGGGCGCGACCTGCGGCCCGTCGAGGCTGGCGATCACGCTTTCGCCCGCCACCATCGTCTGGCCGAGGCTGACCAGGGGCTGCACCCCCGCCGGCAGGTAGACGTCAAGGCGCGAGCCGAAGCGGATCAGCCCGAACCGCTCGCCCCGGCGCAGTGCGAGGCCGGGCGCCGACCAGCAGACGATCCGCCGCGCGATCAGGCCGGCGATCTGCACCACGGCGATCTGCCGCCCATCAGCCAGGTCGATGCGCAGGGCGTTGCGTTCGTTATCCTCGCTGGCCTTGTCGAGCGAGGCGTTCAGGAACTTGCCGGGCCGGTAGGCGACCGCGCCGACCCGACCTTCGCAGGGCGCGCGGTTCACATGGCAGTTGAAGACGCTCATGAACACCGACACCCGGGTCAGCGGCTCGGCCGGCAGGCCCAGCCCCTCGGGCGGAACAGCCGGACCGATCAGCGACACCACCCCGTCGGCGGGGCTGACCACCAGCCCGTCGGCGAGCGGCACCGAGCGCACCGGATCGCGGAAGAAGTAGTAGCACCAGACGGTGACGCCCAGCGCCGCCCAGCCCAGGGGATGCCAGATCAGGAACAGGACCGCCGTGACCAGGGCGAAGATCGCCACGAAGCGGCGCCCCTCGGGATGCATCGGCGGCAGAACGCTGTCGATCAATCTCATTCTGGCAGGCTCATGCGGATACCTTTTCGCAACTCTCGGGCGATGACCTAGCCGGGCGCGCCGAAATGCACAAGCATCATAGTTACTTGCGACGCTTCATCGCCTGTCCGCGACATCGGCCCTGCCGCGAGGGCCGATGGATTTTGTTCGGAGGCCGCGCCGGCGGCCGACGCTCAGGCCGGGGCCAGCATGCCCTTTTCACGCGCCAGCTCGCGCATGCGCGCCTGCAGCTTTTCAAAGGCTCGGACCTCGATCTGGCGGATGCGTTCGCGGCTGACGTCATATTGCTCCGACAGTTCTTCCAGCGTCACAGGCTCGTCCTGCAGGCGGCGCTGCATCAGGATGTGCTTTTCGCGGTCGTTCAGCGTGTCCATCGCGCTCAGCAGCATGGCGCGGCGGGCATCCAGTTCCTCGCTTTCGGCATAGGCGGCAGCCTGGTCGGCATCCTCGTCCTCCAGCCAGTCCTGCCATTGCGACGTCGATTCGCCGTCCGAACCGACCGAGGCGTTCAGCGAAGCGTCCGACCCCGCGAGCCGGCGGTTCATGTCGATGACCTCGTCCTCGGTCACGTTCAGGTCATGGGCGATCCGGGCGACGTTTTCCGGCCTGAGGTCGCCTTCCTCGAGCGCGCCGATCTTGGACTTGGCCTTCCTGAGGTTGAAGAACAGCTTCTTCTGGGCCGAGGTGGTGCCCAGCTTCACCAGCGACCACGACCGCAGGATATATTCCTGGATCGAGGCGCGGATCCACCACATCGCATAGGTCGCAAGGCGGAAGCCGCGTTCGGGATCGAACCGCTTGACCGCCTGCATCAGGCCGACGTTGGCCTCGGACACGACTTCGGCCTGCGGCAGGCCATAGCCGCGATAGCCCATGGCGATCTTGGCCGCGAGCCGCAGGTGCGACGTGACCATCTTGTGCGCGGCGCCGGCATCCTGGTGATCGACCCAACGCTTGGCCAGCATGTATTCTTCCTCGGGTTCCAGAAGCGGGAACTTGCGGATTTCCTGCAGATAGCGGTTCAGGCCCTGTTCGGGGCTGGGTGCGGGAAGGTTGGCATAGCTCGTCATCGGTGACCCTTTCCTCGGCGGGGACAGGGCAATCTATGTGCGCCCTTGCCCCCTTGCAAGGCCCCGGCCGGTTCGTCCGGCGACGGGGCAACGGACCGTTGGCAGCAAAAGGTTAGCGCATGGTTGCAGCGGCGCAACCCGGCGCGGCGCCTATGTGTCAACCCGTCACGGCGATGTCACCGCCCGTGTGCCGCGGCCCACCGGCGGGCGCGTCAGGCCGGCGGACCGGCGCGCAACAGATCGACAAGCCCGCGGAAATCCGCCGGCAGCGGGCTTTCGAACGACAGCTCCGCCCCGGTGACCGGGTGGACGAATCCGAGCGTGGCGGCATGAAGTGCCTGGCGCGGAAAGGCCGCCGCCGCGTCGGCCGCCGCCGCCCCCACCGCGCGGGGCGACAGCTTGCGCCGCCCGCCATAGGTCTGGTCGCCAATCAGCCCGTGGCCGGCATGAGCCATGTGCACCCGGATCTGGTGGGTGCGCCCGGTTTCCAGCCAGCATTCGATCAGGCTGGCGGCGGGGGGCATGCCGAAGGACTCGAGCACCCGCGCCCGCGTCACCGCATGGCGGCCGCCGTGGAACAGAACCGCCTGGCGCTGGCGGTCGGTCTTGTGGCGGGCGAGTTGCGTGGCGATGCGCAGGATGCCGGCGCCCTCGAAGGTCAGGCCCTTGACGCCGCGCAAGCGGGGATCGGCGGCGTCGGGAAGGCCGTGGACCAGCGCCAGATAGCGGCGGTTGACCGTGTGCTTTTCGAACTGCGCGGCGAGTCCGTGATGCGCCCGGTCGGACTTGGCCACCACCAGAAGCCCGGTCGTGTCCTTGTCGATGCGGTGGACGATGCCGGGGCGCCGCTCGCCTCCCACCCCCGACAGCGTGTCGCCGCAATGGTGCAGAAGCGCGTTGACCAGCGTGCCGGAATGCGATCCCGGTGCCGGATGGACGACCATCCCCGCCGGCTTGTCGATGACGATCAGGTCGTCGTCTTCCCAGACCACCGCCAGTTCGATAGCCTCGGGCGCGGTTTCCACCTCGGCCGCCGGGCCGACGGCGATGCGGTAGACCTCGCCCTCCGTCACCCGCGCCTTGGCGTCGGTCACCGGCTGGCCGTCGCGGCTGACCGCGCCTTCTGCCAGCAGCCGGGCCAGTCGCGACCGCGACAGGGCCGCTTCTTCTGGAACATCGCGCGCCAAGGCCTTATCAAGCCGGTCGGGCGGGTTCGCCCCGATTGTCACAGCGATGGAGGCGCGGACGATGTCCGACATGAAGGATGCTCCGGCTTCGGACGCCCGGTTGCCGCCCGATCTGGTGTTTCTGAAACGGCTGGTGACGGTGCTGACCGTGACCATGATCCTCGGCCTCATAATCGTGATCGGGCTGCTTGTCACCCGGCTGGGCGGGCTCAGGACCGGGCCCGAGGCACTGTTGCCGGCGCATCTGAGCCTGCCGGACGGGGCGAAGGCGCAGGCGGTGACGCTGGGCAAGGGCTGGGTGGCGGTGGTGACCGACCACGACGAGATCGTGATCCTCGACGCCGCGACCGGCGCGGTGCGCCAGCGCGTGACGCTGAGCTCCGGCGGCTGAGGCCCGGCAACGCCGGACCCCGGAGGTTTGCCCGACGTTTGCCCCTTGCAATGCCCGCCCCGCCCCGCTAAATGCCCCCCAACGGACCCGTAGCTCAGCTGGATAGAGCATCAGACTACGAATCTGAGGGTCGGGCGTTCGAATCGCTCCGGGTCCGCCATTCCCCAGACATCAAGCAGCGCACGGCCGATTGGCCGGTGTGATGCCGTGCGCGGCTGCTGGAGTCCTCCTGCACATTCCGGGCCGCACGGTCTGAGACAGATCACTATGACAACGCCCACGCACGTGGCGGCCACTTGGCACAAGTCACTGATTTCCTGAGAGAATGGTACCGCCTCCCCGGCTCGAACGGGGGACCCCCAGATCCACAATCTGGTGCTCTAACCAACTGAGCTAAGGCGGCACTGACGGGGCATTTACCCCCTGCCCCCCGCGATTGCAAGAGGATGATCCCGGCCCGCGACGATTCGGGGACAGCGGCAGGCGCGCGGATCGGGGCGCCACCTTGCCAGCCGCGCGGTTCCGCGCTAGCGACAGGGGGCCGGCGCGAGCACCGGCCTCAGTCAGCGAGATTCCGCATGGGTATCGACAAGCAAAGCGACATTGCCGCCAACATCCAGATCGG
The DNA here is from genome assembly GCA_046348855.1 of Paracoccaceae bacterium. Taxonomy (GTDB): domain Bacteria; phylum Pseudomonadota; class Alphaproteobacteria; order Rhodobacterales; family Rhodobacteraceae; genus TMP-24. The sequence continues at coordinate 118,465 of JAXMDK010000005.1, forward strand.
TCCGACCAACCTGGGGATGGTGCGCATCTACATCGAAGGCGAAGGCATCGACCTGCCGCTCGACTTCGAGCCGGACGAGGCCGAGGAGATCGCCGAGGAACTGATGGCCGCGGCCGATGCGGCGCGGGCGGCAGCCAAGGGCGGCAAGGGCAAGCCTAAGGCGCGCTGAAGCCGTCGGGCGTCACGCCGGGGTCGCGCGCGGCCTGAAGCCTGAGCGCCGCATGGCGGGCGAAGCGGGTCAGCATCGCCTTGCGCCGGGCGCCGGCCAGGGGCGACTCGGGGCCCATGCGCAGGATTTCGGCATCATAGCCGTCGGCCAGGATCAGGCCGGTCTCGGCGGGCAACAGTTCGGCGGGAAAGTCGGCGTCCACCGCCCAGAAAAAGCGGTCGGCCCATTCCAGGTAGTTCTGCCACTTGCGGTCGGCCGCATAGTCGGCGCGGCCGGACTTGCATTCGATGATCCAGATTTCGCCCTTCGGTCCCAGCGCCATCACGTCGACGCGCAGGCCCGGCGCGGGCACCAGCTCCTCGACCGTGGCAAAGCCGTGGGTCAGCAGGTGGCGGCAGACGCCGCGCGCAAGGATCCGGCCGGGCGGAAGATCAAGTTGCATGGCCAACTTATGAACGAAAGGTGAACGCATGGCAAGATGGCCGTGAACGCCGGACTTGCACCCTGCGCGGCGCGGGCCTATTTTCGGAACCGGCGGGTCTGCTCTTGTCGTGTCGGACACTTTTCCAGTGGCCGATAAGCATTTCCGAGGGAGCTGGCTCTGCCAGGGTTCCGGCCCTGGTATCTGGCGCCCACCTGATACGTCAGGCTCTCGGGAAATTCACGTCCGCACGCTTGCTGCGGTCCCCGCCACCTTCGGCCACCGCCGGCGCCAACAGGGCGCCGGATACGGGTGCGGGCAGGTTGCCGCGCGGGCCGCCGCCGTCTTCGCGTTCGGCCATGCCCATGACGGCGATCGCAAACTGGACCCCGGAAAAGACGATGGCGTTGGCCACGACCAGCATCCCGGCCGCCAGCATCCCGCCCTTGGTGGCACTTACCAGATGCCAGAGGTTGCCGACGTTCAGCGCCAGCAGCAGGCCGGTGAAGACCAGGGCCAGCGCGAAGCCGATGACGACATGGCGGATATACAGGCGGACAAGCTGCGGCATCGGATCATCACTCCGGGGCGCCGGGCGGCTGACGCCCGGCCAGGGACAAGCCATCCTACCGCCGCCGGCGCCGAAGGGAAAGGTGGCGAATGCCCCGGCCCTCCCCCGGCTCAGCTGGATTCGGTTTCCAGATGCAGCTTCATGTCCAGCAGCACCTTCTGGATGGCCAGCGTTTCGGCCAGCAGCCGCTTGGCTTCGTTGATGGTGATCTTGCCGTCCTCGATCGAGGCATTGTATTCGCCCATCAGCATGGCGAAGCGCTGGCTGAGCGCCACCACGTCGGAATTGACCCCGCCCGCGCCGCTGTTGCGCCGTTCCTGATCGTAGCTGAGCGTGATGCCGCGCAGGTCGGCCAGCGCCGAGGTCACATGCGGAAAGCGCGAGGCGGCTTCCAGCGCCGCCACCACGTCGATGGGCATGAACCGGTCGGCATGTTCGGGATCGTCGGAATAGTAGCGCCCGAGCGTCGCCTTCGACTTGCCCGACAGTGCCGACGCCGCCTCGATCCCGACCTCCTTGACCAAGGCCTCGCTGTGCCGCTTCAAATAGTTGCCCGCCGTCTTGACCACTTGCATGTTTCTCCGCTCACCCGCCGCCACCCGGCGGGGAAACCCCTTCCGCTTTTCCCATTAATTGCCTTGCAAGCGTTTGTCATATGGAAAGCGTTCCGTGTATTTGGAACCGTACCAGTGGCCGGCGCCGGTTCGGGTGCAATTGTGTCAAGACGTCACGGCCAGGGCTGGGACAGCCTGCACTGGCACCGGGCGTCGTTGGGGTAGACTGTTGTGCACATTCCTGACCCCGTCGCGCCGTCCGGGAGGGTGCGGCGGGGTTCTTTGCCAAAAGGCGCGGCGGCGTCAGAACAGCCGCCCGCCGATGGGCACCTCGTGGCCGGGGCCGATCAGCACCACCTCGCCATCGGCGTCGGGCACGCCCAGCGTCAGCACCTCGGACCGCAGCGGGCCGATCTGGCGCGGCGGGAAGTTGACCACCGCCAGAACCTGCCGGCCCACCAGTTCCCCGGGTTCGTAGTGCCGGGTGATCTGGGCCGAGGATTTCTTCTCGCCCAGTTCCGGGCCGAAGTCGATCCACAGCTTCAGCGCCGGCTTGCGCGCCTCGGGGAAGGGTTCGGCGCGGGTGATGCGGCCGACACGGATGTCGACCTTCAGGAAATCGTCGAAGGAGATTGTCATTTCCCCAGTTCCCGCCCGCGTTCGGCGGCGGCGTGAACCGCGGCGCGCAAGAGCGCCGGAAAGCCCCGTGTCTCGTCCATCAGCACCTTCAGCGCCGCCGCGGTGGTGCCGCCGGGCGAGGTGACGTTGACGCGCAACTGGTCGGGCCCTTCGTCCGAGGCTTCGGCCAAAGCCCCGGCCCCGGCGACCGTCGCCTTGGCCAGCCGCATCGCCAGGTCGGGCGGCAGGCCCTCGGCCGCGCCGGCGGCGGCCAGCGTCTCGATCAGGTGGAAGACGTAGGCCGGGCCGGAGCCGGATACTGCCGTGACCGCGTCCATCTGGTGTTCGCCGTCGAGCCGCACCACCTGCCCCACCGCCGACAGCAGTTCCTCGGCCAGGTCGAGATCGGCCGGCGTGGCATGGCTGTTGGCGCAGATCGCGGTGATGCCGCGGCCGATCGCGGCCGGAGTGTTGGGCATGGCCCGCACCAAGTGCGTCGCCGCGCCCAGGACCGATTCGTAGGTGGCGATGGTGGTGCCCGCCGCCACGGTGACGAACAGGGTCGTCCCCCCGCCCAGTGCCGCCAGTTGCGGCAGGGCCGCGCCCATCATCTGCGGCTTGACCGCGATCAGCACCACCGCCGGCCGCGCCGGCAGCCCGTCGTTGACATGGACGCCCTGCGCCAGAAGCCAAGGCGAGGGGTTGGGGTCGATGACCCACACCGCGCCGGGCGCGAGGCCGCGTTTCAGCCAGCCCTGCAGCATGGCCGACCCCATCTTGCCGCAACCCAGCAGCACAAGCCCGCGCCTGGCGATATCGTTCATCGGCATTTGTCCCTCCGTTTGCGCCGACTTTAGCGGCCTGCGCGGCGAGGGAAAGGGGTCAGGCGCGGCCGTAAGCCTCGGCCAGCGCCACGCCCAGCGCCTTTTCAGGGCCATCCTCGCCCCAGGCAACCATCTGGAAGGCCGGATAAAAGCGTTCCGAGGCGGTGACCGCCTGGGTGATCATCCGGTCGATCTGTTCGGGCGTGGCGATCTGGCCGCCGGCCAATACCAGCCCATAGCGCCAGACCATCATCTTCTGTTCGGCCCACCAGGTAAAGGCGCCGGCCCAGACCATGTCGTTGGCGCGGTTGATGAGGTCATGCACCGCCGCCAGCTTTTCGGCCGGCGGGTCATATTCGAAGGTCGAGATCAGCCGCAGCGTCTCGTCATGGGCCGACCAGGCAAGGGTGAGCGAATAGGTCCGCCACTGGCCCTCGACGGCCATGGCGATCTGGTCGTCGGTCACCCGGTCGAAATCCCAATCATGGTTTTCGGCCAGCGTCTCGACGATGTCGATGGGATGGATGTCCCCAGAGGTGAGGAAGTCTTCGGAAACTGACATGCCCTGCCTCGATTCTTATAGGCCCGTCGGGATTGTGCCCCAAGGGCTTGGTGTATCCACAAGGGCCGGAGGTTAGACCCCCTGCCCTTACAAGATATGGTGGGCATATGGGCGGACCCTGTAAAGAACTATTTTTATGAATGTTTCGTGGCAGGCGGGTTGACTGTAGCCTGACAGCAAATTTTGCAGTGTTTGACAGAGATATCTGCAGCAGCGTGATTTTCAAAAACGGGGGTTTCGGCGGGGCTTTCAGGGTTCTTTAACGGCCCCTTAAATGGCCCCGCCGCCTAGCGCAAGCCGTCAGCGGGCAAGCCCCTTCGCCAAGATCAGATCGTTTACGCAGCGACCGTCGCCCAGGTGCAGGCGGCCGAGGAGACGGCCGTACTTCTCCTGCCGGTCGAGGATCGACTCGAGGAGGATTTCGGTCCCGATTGGGCAGGTCTCGCGCAGGAAGTCGCGGGAGGCGAGACCGGCCTCCCGGTCGGCCCCGTGCAGCTCGGGGGCGTTAAGCCCATAGAGGCGCACGCTGCGGCCGAGCATCCACTGGCGGAAGCCGAGATCGATATCGAGCGTCACCGTGTCGCCGTCATAGACCGCGCGCAAGATCGCCCGGTAGAAGTAGAGGTTCTGCGTGTTCATCGTCCGGCTCCCTTGCCTGGTCAGAGGGTGAAGTTGGAAATCAGGAGTTCCGCCGCCGGTCGCGCAGCCCCGCCAGTGACCGTGTAGGTGGTCCTGACCTCTGCGATGCGGAAGGCAGCGAACGTCTCGCGGACCTCCGGCAGGTCGTTGATGGAAAGCAGGAAGCGTCCCTTCATGCCGGCGAGCACCTCGGCGATGCGGGCGAAGTCGGCGCGGGCGAACATGGCCTTGCCGTAGTCGGTCTCGCAGCCCCAGTAGGGCGGGTCGAGGTAGAAGAGCGTCCCTGCCCCGTCATAGCGGCCGATGAAGTCCGCCCAGTCGAGGCACTCGATGACGACACCGGCAAGGCGGGCGTGGACATCTTCCAGCATGGGCTCCAGCGTCGTCAGGTTGAACCGCCCCGGCCGGTCCTTCGAGACGCCGAAATTCCGCCCCGATACCTTGCCGCCGAACGCGGTCCGCTGGAGGTAGAGGAACCGCGCCGCCCTCTCGAGGTCGGTCAGGGTGTCGGGGTTGACCGCGACCAGGCGATTGAACTCTGCCCGCACCGTCAGCTGGAAGCGCAGCATCTCGATGAACTGGGGATAATGCCGCTGGAGGATGCGGAACAGGGTGGCCACATCGCGGCCGAAATCGTTGACCACCTCGAGCCGCGGACGTCGGGTCCGCCGGAAGAAGATCCCGCCCATGCCGACAAAGGGCTCGGCATAGGTGGCGTGGTCGACGGCGTCGAGGATCGTGGTGATCCGGCGCGCCAGATTGCGCTTGCCGCCCAGCCAGGGAGCGACCGGCGAGACGGGTTCGACCGGCAGTAACGAAGAAGGTGGAATGGGACTTTCCGTGAACATGCGAATCGTGCCTTAAGTGCCGTCCCTGAGCTCAGGGGCAAGGGAGCGGCCATAAGCTTTGGCTGGTCGGCGGGGGCTCTCGAACTTTCCCCGTGTCGGAGGGCGTTGGCGCGCCCTTCGGCCTCCCGTCCGGGAGGCCGTCATCTTCACGCGCTGAGGGCGCTTTCGAGGATCACCGCGCCGAGGATGATCGTGGTCGAGGAAACCCCGTCCATGTGCGCCCCATAGGTCGCGGCCCCCGGAGCCTGTTCGTAGCCCGCCACCGCTTCCACATCGTCGGTGGCCGTGCCCGACTTGCCTTCGTAGATCTGGGCCGCGCCCGTCAGCGACGCCGCCCCCAGGGTGCCGTTGTTCCGCGCACCCAGGTAGGCCACCACGCAGTTGCTCTTGGTGGTCGAGCGGAAGTGGTCGATCGCGGCCGCCGTCAGGCCGGTCGAGTTGAAGCCGGTCGCGGCCGTCGCGCCATCGACATAATGGCCAAGGACGATGAGGCCGTTCACCGTGGTGCTGGCGGTGATCTGGATGGTGACCAGACCCGTGCCGGGCGCGACGAGGAAGGCGGCACCGATGGCCGCGTTCGAGCGGTTCCCGGAGCCAAGCGCCGTCAGGACCGTGCCGGTGCCGGGGGGGCGGTTCTTGGGGCCGACCGTGACCGTGTAGGTGGTGGCGGCCGTCCCCGAAAGCCGGGCCATGATCCTGACGAGCAGCGGCCGGTTCTCGAGCGTGAATTCCACGCTTTCGTACTGTGTCCCGTTCGTCGATGTGACCAACGGCGCAAAGGCGCTGACCGGCGACGAGATCGGATAGGAGGACAGCACCTGGCTGGCGATGATCGTGTGCGCCACCGTGTTCTTGATCGAGGCCTTGCGCGACAGGTAGTAGCCCGCATCGGCGGACTGCACGTCATAGGTGCGGCCGTTGGCCCCGCCGATCGGCACCCAGGCTTTAAGGCTGGAACCCCGGAACCACTGGTAGGTGCGGGTGATCCCGGCGGGAGCGGTCAGGCCGGCGTCCACGTCGAGGGTCGATCCGACCGCGTTCGCGCCGCCCACAAGCTGCGGAAGGGTGGCGAAGATCGACGCGCCGGAACGGATGTCGCCGCTCGAGGTCGGACCCATCGGCGGCGCAGACCAGTCGATGGGATCGCCGTTCAGGTCGGTCTGAAACAGCCCCGCGGGGGCTTGCGGCACCAGTGAGGCGATATAGGCCATTTCGGTGGCGACGCTCAGGCCCGGCTGGGTGCGCGCCCCGGACGTGGACTTGAGGGTGAAGTCGCCGTTGACCGCATCGACATAGGCGTTCGCCATCGTTTCGGAAAACTCGCCCGCGAGCGCGGTGCCCCCGATGCACCAGTTGTTGGTGCGGGTCGATTGGCCGATGGCCGCCGACGGCTTGAAGAGGATGTTGTTGCGCCAATCGAAGCTCACGGCCGAGTTGACCCCGACGGTGATCCCATTGGTGGCGGTCGTGTCTTGCGGGTCGGGAGCGATGTGGTTGCCGAACACATAGCCGAGGCCCGAAACGCCCCAGGTCTGCGCCGGCACCTGATTGCCGGCGGCGTTCGAGTTCTGATCGACCACCGCGCGGGTGTCGGTCGGCAGGTAGTTCGCCGGCAGGTAGTTGCCGATGATGTGGATCGCGGAGGCGCGCTGGAAGGTCAGGTAGCCGGTGCCGCCCGAGAAGTCGTTGGCATAGATGACGATGTCGTGGCTGTCCTGCTTGGGGTCGATCCGGTTCGCGTGGGGCGACATGCCCACGTCCGAGGCCCACAGGTTCAGCGCGATGAGCGCGGCGCGCTGGCCGTAGATCCTGACAGCGGTCGAGCTGATCTTCTCGAAAAGGCAGCGATAGACGAGGAGGCCCTTGGTCATCTGCGCCATCGACGCCGGGCTCGGGTTCCCCTTCGGATGGAACCCATACATGCCGTAGCATTCGGTGATCGACGACTGATCGAGCGTGAAGTCGTTGGCCGACGCCATGTAGAGGCCGAACTGGACCCGCGACTTCGAGCGGACATGCCTCCTGATCCAGCAGTTCGAGAGCCTGTTGCCCACGGTCGGGTTTTGGCTGATGACCGCCTGGTTCACGTCCTCGTCGAGGCCGGTGTCAGACGCCGTGCCTTCGAGGATCAGGCCGAACAGGTTGACGTAGTTGGCGCCGTTGAAGTCGAAGTTGCGCGAGCGCGCCGAATATTCGACGCCGCCGGAGACGTTCGCCCGGTTGGCCAGGCGCAAGAAGTAGGTGGTCGTGCCGTCGCCGTTCGCCTTGAAGGCCCATTCGCCTTCGCAGATGTTCTTCGGGATGTTGCGCAGCCCGACGCGATCCTTGTAGGTCGCGCCGCTGTCATATTCCTTCGACGTTCCGGTCAGGTTGATGGTCTTGGTGGCCGGGTCGAAGGAGGCAACGGAGTTCGCGGTGGCGAGGTTCGGGTAGCAGTAGTGGTAGACCCGCATGGCCTCGATCTCGGCCTGCGTGTACTTGTCGGTGATCGCGGCATTCTGCCAGCCGGTGATGGTCGGCTTGGCGTTCGGTCCGTTCGGGCCGGTCACGACCGTCCAGCCGGCAGGCCAGTCCTGCGCGTTGTTGGTCTCGATCTTGTTGCGGGGCGAGACGATCCATTCGCCCGACAGCGCCATGATCTGGCCCTGTTCGCGTGGGTAGAAAGCATAGGGCGAGCCGCCGGGAACGGCGGTGTCCGGCAGCGTCACCTTGTCGATCGCGGCCCAATCGGCGCCGACCACGGCGGCGTCGGCCGCGGTGCAGGCGGTCAGCCCGGTCAGCACTTCACAGGCCGACAGGACCACCTGTTCGCTGCCATAGCGATAGATGCGCGTCGGCGCTCCAGCCGTGCCGGAAGCCCCGGCGTTCAGCTTGGTTTCGGCCACCCGATAGATGCCGCCGCGAACGCCGATGCGCGCGCCGGGATTGGTCTTGGCCGCGAACTCGATGGTGGCATAGGGCTGCGCCAGGGTGCCGGGGGCGGTGTCCGAACCGCCGGGGGCCACGTATTTGTCGAAGGCGGTGCCATAGTCCACGGCCGGCAGGTAGCCGCGCCATTCGGGCGCGACCGCCTGCACGGTGAAGCTCGAGAAGGGCGCGGGGTCGGCCCCGACCAGAAGCGAGAGGCCGCCCGGCGCGGTGACATTGACGATGGCCATCTGCACCACGTCGCCGACCTGCAACAGATAGGCGGCTGCGACCGTCGCGCCGTTGACCCTGTAGGTCTTGGCCCCCTCGGTGCAGGGTCCGGTCGGTGCCGAATAGCTGCCCGCCGCCCAGGCCGCGCCGATGGCGATGCCGGGCCGGAGATTGGCGATGTTCAGCGCCGGGCTGGTCAGGATGGTGATGACCGGCGACGAGGCCAGCGCGCGCACCACGGTGCGGCCGCGCCGCCGCCGCAGACGGGCGTTAGAGCGGTCCGCAACGAACATCACTTGAACTCCCCGCGGTAGACCGAGGCGCGGCCGACGGCGGCGCGGAACCACAGCACCTGGCCGCTTTCGCAGATCATCTGGCTTTCCTCGCGCAGCTTCGCCCCATCCTGGGCGCCAGTCGGCGCGGTGGCCCCGAAGGCGACATAGACGAGCTGCCCCTCCCAGACCTGGATGAATTCCCGCATGGTCAGGGTGATCGGCCCGGTCCAGGCCTGGTCGTCGATCGGCGTCAGCGACATGGTTCTCTCTCCTTCTTCTTAAGAGGCCTTGCGGCCCTCGAAACTCGTGGTCAGGCCGGCCGAGAGGTCATGGACAACGCGGGTCACATGCCAATCTCCGTTCAGTTCGGCGCGCAGGCCGGCGAGCCGCGCCGTGCCCCCGGCGAAGAGGCCCGGCTCAAACCCGGCGAGGTCGGCCGAGATCGTCAGGCCGGCACGGCCGGCACGGGCCAGCTCGCCCTCGCAGGCGCGCGTCGCCTCCTCCTGCGTCGGGTAGATGTGACGGAGCCGCTGGACCGGCTTGCCGGCGCCACGCATCACCTTGCGCCGCTGGCCGGTCGCCATGTCGGACCATTCCGCCTCCACCGACTTGAAGTCGGCGCGGCCGTCGACCGACCAGGACCAGGCGCCCAGCCGGGCCGGGCCGATCTCGGCCGGCGTGATCTTGTCGCCGGCGGCGGTCTTGCCCTCGCCGCGCTTCTGGACGATGAGCCGCCCGCCGGCGGGCTTGGCGGTGGCATCAAGCGTCGCGGCAATGCGGGTCAGGAAATGCAGATCGCTTTCGGCGGTCTGGGCAAGATAGGCCCAGTGCGCCGCGGCGACGCTCTGGCCCACCACCGGCTTCAGCCCCGCATCGGCCGCGATCCGGGCGACGATATCGGAGAGCGTCTTCGCCTCCCAGGCGCGGGTCTTGGGCGCCCGGATGCTGCCCTTCATGTCGGCGGCGGTGGCGGTGATCCTGAACCGTTGTGCCGGGCCTTCGCCCGCCATTCCATCGACCGCGAACCGCCCCATGAGGGCCAGCGGCAGGCCGGTGAACCCCAGCCACAGGTCGAGCTTGGTCTCCATGTCCGGCCAGGCGATGCGCCCGTCGCGGTCATCGAGCTCGATTTCCAGCCGGTCGGCCTTCTCGCCGTCCTCGTCGGTGACGCGGAGCGAAAGAAGCCGGTCGCGGAAGGTCGCGGTCACGTCGTCGCCCGAGGCTTCGATGCGGAAGGCCGGCGTCATGTCCGCCCCCAGAGCCGGATATCGCCCTTGGCCGGCCTCGGCGGCGGCGACCCATGTATGTGCATTTCGATCCTGACGCCGTCGAGCGGCAACTCCGGGAGGTTCACCGCTCGATGATCGCGGCGGCAGAGCAGACCAAGAGCCACCGGCAGCCTTTTGTCCAGGCCTCGGCCAGGCTCTTCGAGCCCTACCTTGCCGCCGTCCTCGAATGTGTGCGGATGAAGAATGAAGGCCAGGCGCCTGCCTTCATTTCCGAAGTGATGGCGAACCACATCGCCAATCTGGTGGTCAACACGCTCTCGCTCTGTGGCGATCCGGCGCAGGCGATGACCGTCATCGACCAGGTGGTGCAGAAGGCGATCACCAGTGTTTTCGGCCAGGGCGAGGTCGACGGAGTCTCCGCGGCCCGTCTCGAGTTTGTCGGGACGCCGGGGGGCCGCGCATGAGCCGGCCCGTTACCAGCCTGATGGTGCCGCTGCGCCCGACGCGGATCGAACCCGACGACAGGATACTTGCCGAAAGCGAGGGCCGGGTCGCCGAGCGGGCGGTGGAGGTGAGGCTGACCTGCAAGGGGCTTTACCTGCGGCTCGAAGGCGGCCGGACCTTTGGCGTCAACCTGCACGAGCTGGCGAGCCTTGCCGCTGCGAGGCTTGAGGCGGTGCTGGCCGACGAAGGAGACGCCCCGTGAGCCGGGCCTTGCAGAAGCTCGTCCATGTCGGATGCCGCGAGCTGGGGATCGATGCCGAGACCCGGCGCGACCTGCAGCTGATGGTCACCGGCAAGCCGAGCCTTCGGTCGCCTCGGGCCTGACCCCGCGTCGCCTCGCCGAAATCCTGCGGGCCTGCGACCAGGGCAATCTCGACGACTTCCTTGTCCTTGCCGAGGAGATGGAGGAGCGCGATGCGCACTATTACTCGGTGCTGGGGCAGAGGAAGCGCACTGTTTCGGGCGTGGCCCCGACGGTGATCCCGGCCTCCGACGCGGCGGGCGACCGCAAGATCGCCGATGCGGTCCGCGCCGGGATCGCCGAACATGACGGGTTCCCCGACCTGGTCGAAGACCTGTTGGATGCGATCGGCAAGGGCTTTGCCGTGGCCGAGATCGACTGGAGGCAAACGGCGGCCGAATGGGTGCCACAGGCGTTCCTGTGGCGCGATCCGCGGTTCTTCCAGTTCGACCGCGAGACCGGGCGCGAGTTGCGGCTGCGCGACGAGGCCAATGTCATCGACGGGGTCGAGCTGGCGCCCTTCAAGTTCATCGCCCACCGGCCGCGCCTCAAGTCCGGGCTGAGCTATCGGGGCGGGATCGCCCGCGTCGTGGCCTTCGGCTGGATGTGCAAGGCCTATTCGGTCAAGGACTGGATCGCCTTCATCGAGACCTACGGGCTGCCCTTGCGCCTCGGCCGCTACGGGTCGGAAGCAACGCCGCAGGATGTCCAGAAGCTGTTCTCGGCAGTGGCCAACATCGGCACCGATGCCGCGGCCGTGCTGCCCGAGAGCATGCGGATCGAGTTCCAGGAAGCCGCCAAGGGCACCGGCGACAAGATCTTCGAGAACCTTGCCCGCTATGTCGACGAGCAGGTGTCGAAGGCGGTCCTCGGCCAGACCATGACCACCGACAACGGCTCGTCGCAAGCCCAGGCGCAGGTCCATAACGAGGTCCGCCACGACATCGCCGCCGCCGACGCCCGCGCGCTCAGGGCCACGCTGATGCGCGACCTGGTGCGCCCGTTCGTGGATCTGAATTTCGGCGTCCAGGATCGCTATCCGACGCTCTCCATCGACATTGCCGAGCCGGAAGACACTGCCATGCTCATCGACAAGGCGGTGGCGCTGATGGGGAAGGGGGTCACCTTCAAGGCGTCGGAGCTGCGCGCCAAGCTGCGCCTGAGCGAGCCGGAGGCGGGCGATGAGCTGGTGGGCGGGCAGCCGGCCGCGCCAGCGCCGCCGGTGGCGAAGAACGCCCTTGCCCTCAACCAGGCCGAGCTCGACGCCGTCGACGAGATCGAGGCCGAGATGCTCGCCGACTGGGAAGAGGTCATGGACGAGGTGCTGGCGCCGGTCGAAGAGCTGGTGGCAAAGGCCGGCAGCTATGACGAAGTGATGAACGGGCTGGCCGAAACCATGCCCAAGGCCGGCGCTTCAAAGCTGATCGATGCCCTGGTGAAAGGCATGTTCAAGGCCCGCGCCGTGGGGGACCGGCAGGATGGCTGAGGTCGTGTCCGCCGCCGAGCTCTGCCTTGCTACGGGGTTTGGGGTCATCATCGGTGTGTTCGCCACGCTGATCTTCTGGCCTTGGCATGACTGAATATTCCGACCGCCCCGGCTACTCGTTCAACCCCGGCCCGCCGCCCGAAGCCTCGCGCTTCCTGAAGAACAAGGGGCTGAAGACAGCCTTCAGCTGGCAGGACGTGGAGCCGGAAGAACATGCGGTGGCGTTCACCGTGGCGAAGGCCATGCAGATCGACGTGCTGACCGCGATCCGCGAGGAGGTGCAGAAGGCGCTGGACGAAGGCCTGCCGCTTGCCGCCTTCCAGAAGAACCTCAAGCCCCGGCTCCAGGCGCTCGGCTGGTGGGGGTGGAAGGAGATGGTCGACCCCGAGACCGGCGACACGGTCGAGGCGCGCCTCGGCTCGCCCCGCCGGCTGCGCACCATCTACAACGCGAACCTCCGTTCGGCCCGCGCCGCCGGCCAGTGGGAACGGATCGAGCGGACCAAGAAGCTTCTGCCCTTCCTCGAGTACCGGCTCGGGCCATCCGAACACCACCGGCCGCACCATGCGATCAAGGCCGGGCTGGTCCTGCCTGTCGATGATCCGTTCTGGGACGCCTGGATGCCGCCCAATGGCTGGGGCTGCAAATGCTGGGTCCGCCAGCTGACGCGCCGCGAGGCCGAGGCCAAGGGTGTCGACACCGCGCCGAAGCTCCTCCCGCGCAAGGTCCTGAACAAGCGCACCGGAGAGATGAAGGAAGTGCCGCCCGGCATCGATCCGGGCTGGGAGCGCAACCCAGGCAAGCTGCGGTTGCAGGCGGTCACCCGGCTCCTGGTCGAGAAGATGGATCAGTTGCCGAATCCGGCGGCCGAGGTCGCCGCGCGCGACATGCTTTCTTCCTGGGCCTTTGCGCGCATGATCGACGCCGGCAAGACGGCCGCCAAGGTCGGGAGGCCTGCGCCCAAGGCCTTCGTTGCGGCAGCGGTTCTTCCCGCCGACGTCATGGAAGCCTCCGGCGCCACGGTGCGTGGCGTCATCCTGTCGAGCGATACGGCGACGAAGCAGGCCAAGAGCCACTCCGATCTGTCGGCCGAGGACTACCAGCGGCTGCTTGGCCTGCTGACCGACCAGGACCTGCATGGGCTGGTCTACGGCGTCAGCCAGCTGGTCGAAAACCAGACGAAGGAGCGGATCGCCACCGGCAAGCATGCGCCCGACGGCGCGCCCTGGCCGGCCTGGTCGGCCGACTATGCGGCCACGCGCCATCAGGGTCAGTCGCTCCTGGTTGGGCTGGGCAATCCGGGCCTTCTCGAAAGCATCCAGAACTATGCGACCGGGCTTGAGGCCGTGGTCGGTACGCCGCTGGTCTACGGCGCCATTCACCAGTTCGGCGGCGCCGGGGCCGGCAAGCCGGGCCTGCCGGCGCGGCCCTATCTCGGGCTCTCCAAGGATGACCGCGAGGCCATCGAAGCGCTCGTCGTCGACAGTCTCGGGGAGATGCTCAAGTGACCACGCCCCGCCACGATCTTCTCTTCGCCCTGCCGGGTCTGGTGGCCACCCAGATCAGCACCGTCCTGCCGGCCCTTGGCACCTGCAAGGGGTTCGCCGGTCGCTTCGATGTCGCCGTCCTGAAGCGGCTCGGCATCGCCGCCCCGGCCGTCCTCGTCTCGCGCCTTGGCTGCCGCCAGGCCGAGGTGATGGCCGGACCGCACAAGCTCTTCGAAGCCGACATGGCGGCCTTCATCGTGACCAAGGACGCGCTCGGCCTGCCGCGCGACGAGGCGGCGCAGAACATCTCGGCCGTGCTCTTGCGGCTCATCCCGGAGAAGACCTGGGGGCAGGTCGGCGTCGGCGCCGCCCAGAAGGTGCGGGAAGTGGGCATGATCACCGAGGCCTCCGAGAAGGAGGCGATCAGCCTCTGGGCGGTGACCTGGATGCAGCCCCTGGCGCTCGACGGCTATCTGATCACCGCGCCCCAGCCCATCGACCTTTACGTCGGCCAGGCGCCGAACATCGGCGCGGCGAACACCGGCAGCTACGAGCAGGTTGGCACATGACCTTCACCTCGTCCGAAGGCGCGGCCGGCGCGGTCAGCGATGCGGCAAGGGCCGCGGTCTTGCCGAAGATCGGCCGGACCACCTTGGCCACCGGCCGGTCCTCCACCTGCCCGGCCTTCTCGGCGGCGGTGTCGTTCAGCAGGTCGGCGACATCGGCCGCGCGGAGCTTGCGGTGGGCATCGAGCGCCGCCCGCTCGGCATTCATCCAGGCCTTGCGCGCCCGCGAATGCGTCCGGCTCTCGCCCACGTCGAAGAAGCCGGCCTTCAGCTTGCAGGGCGCATGGCCCAGATAGCCCCCGCCGCCCGGAGGGCGGGGGCTGGCCGTGCGCTTGGCGCACGGCCCGAGCAGGCCGGACCCGGTCGCCATGCACGAGGCGATGGCCTCGCGCAACGCGGACCGAGGCAGGCAGACGGCCAGCCTCGCCTAGAACGGAATGTCGTCCACCTGATCGGCGGCCACCACGAAGCCGGCGACCACATGCTTCACCCCGGCTTTGTCAAAGGCGATCTCGAGCTTGTCGCCCTCGGTGCCCTCGACCGTCCCGTAGCCGAATTTCTTGTGGAACACCCGGTCGCCTTCGGTGAAGGCCGACACCGCGTCGAGGTCGATCACCTGATGGCGGGCCTCGCGCGGCTGCGACAGGCCGCGGGTCTGGGCGCGGTCCTGCATCCGTTTCCATCCGGGCGAATTGTAGACGTCGGCCTTGGTTGCCCGTTCCTCGATGCTGCTGGCGGGTGCGCGCATCCCCGCCGCGCCGAAGCCGCCGCCGTAAAGGCCGGGCGGCGTCAGCACCTCGATCTCGCCCTGCGGCAGTTCGTCGATGAAGCGCGAGGGCAGCGCCGATTGCCACTGGCCGTAGACCCGGCGATTGCCGGCGAAGGAAATGGTGCAGAGTTCCTCGGCCCTCGTGATGCCCACATAGGCCAGCCGCCGCTCCTCCTCGAGCCCCTTCAGCCCGCTTTCGTCCATGCTGCGCTGGCTGGGGAACAGCCCGTCCTCCCACCCCGGCAGGAACACCACCGGAAATTCCAGCCCCTTGGCGGCGTGAAGGGTCATGATCGTGACCTTCTCCTCGGCCTCCTCGCTGTCATTGTCCATGATCAGCGCGACATGTTCGAGGAACCCCTGCAGGTTGTCGAACTGTTCCAGCGCCTTGACCAGTTCCTTGAGGTTCTCGAGCCGCCCCGGCGCTTCGGGCGTCTTTTCGTTCTGCCACATCGCAGTATAGCCGGATTCCTCGAGGATCGTCTCGGCAAGCTCGATGTGGTTGTGGCCGGGAACCTGCGTCGCCCGGTGCCAGCGGTCGATCCCCTCGACGAACTGGCGCAGCTGCCCCGCCCCCTTGCCCGCGATGCCGCCCGAGGCGACCAGATAGCGCGCGCCGTCCAGAAGGCCGACCCCGTCCTCGCGCGCCTGGGTCTGGATGGTCTGCACCGCCTTGTCGCCCAGGCCCCGCTTGGGCACGTTCACCACCCGCTCGAAGGCTAGGTCGTCGGCGGGGCTGACAGCCAGTCGGAAATAGGCCATCGCATCGCGGATTTCCTGGCGTTCGTAGAACCTCGGGCCGCCGATGACACGATACGGCAGGCCGATGGTCAGGAACCGATCCTCGAAGGCACGCATCTGGTGGCTGGCGCGCACGAGGATCGCCTGGCCGTCCAGACCGACCGGGTCCATGTGGCGGGTGCCGCGGCTCAGCGCCTCCACCTCCTCGCCGATCCAGCGCGCTTCTTCCTCGCCGTCCCAATGGCCGATCAGCCGCACCTTCTCGCCGCCCTGCGCCTCGGTCCACAGCGTCTTGCCCAGCCGCCCGGCGTTCGCCGCGATCAGCCCCGAGGCGGTGGCGAGGATATGTTCGGTCGAGCGGTAGTTCTGCTCCAGCCGGATGACCTTGGCGCCGGGAAAGTCCTTTTCAAAGCGCAGGATGTTGCCGACCTCGGCGCCGCGCCAGCCATAGATCGACTGGTCGTCATCGCCGACGCAGCAGATGTTCCTGTGCGCGGCGGCCAGAAGCCGCAGCCACAGATACTGGGCGACGTTGGTATCCTGATATTCGTCGACAAGGATATAGCGCAGCCAGCGCTGGTACTGCTCCAGCACGTCGGGATGCGCCTGGAAGATCGTCACGCAATGCAGCAGCAGGTCGCCGAAATCGCAGGCATTCAGGGTGCGCAGCCGCTCCTGGTAGGCGGCGTAAAGCTCTGACCCCATGTGGTTGAAGGCCGATGCTTCCGAGGACGGAACCTTTTCCGGCGTCCAGGCGCGGTTCTTCCAATGGTCGATCAGCCCGGCCAGCTGGCGGGCGGGCCAGCGCTTTTCGTCGATGTTGGCGGCGACGATCAGCTGCTTCAGAAGCCGCACCTGGTCGTCGGTATCGAGGATCGTGAAGTTCGACTTCAGCCCCACCAGTTCGGCATGGCGACGCAGGATCTTGACCGAGACCGAATGGAATGTGCCCATCCACGGCAGCCCCTCGACCGCGTGGCCGAGCAGGCGGCCGACCCGCTCCTTCATCTCGCGCGCGGCCTTGTTGGTGAAGGTGACGGCAAGGATTTCGTTGGGCCGCGCCCGGCCGGTGGCCAGCAGGTGGGCGATCCGCGCGGTCAGCGCCCGGGTCTTGCCGGTGCCGGCGCCGGCCAGCATCAGGACCGGGCCGTCCAGCGCCTCGACCGCGGCGCGCTGCGCGGGGTTCAGCCCCTCGAGATAGGGCGCCCCCTGCCCCGCAGTACGCGCCGCCATCGCCCGCTGCGACAGGGGCACGGCGGCGGCAAAGGCATCATCTTCGTCAAAATGGCTCATGGCATGACAATAGCGACGGAAATGCCGGATTGAAAGCCGCGTTCCCTAATTGTTCGCGCCAACCCGCGCTGCGCCATTTGCCGCTTTTGTATGGAGACTGCCGCATTCGCACCCTTCTTCACAAAAGTTTCAAATAGGCTCCGCTGGCCACTTGCGCTGCACTGCAGCAAGCCTAAAGTGCGCGCCGCGACCAGGGGAGGGACCGATGGCCGAATTCCGCAAGATCCTTGTAGCCAACCGGGGCGAAATCGCCATCCGCGTCATGCGCGCGGCCACCGAACTGGGCAAGCGCACCGTCGCCGTCTACGCCGAGGAGGACAAGCTTTCCCTGCACCGGTTCAAGGCCGACGAAGCCTACCGGATCGGCGAGGGGCTGGGTCCGGTCGCGGCCTATCTGTCGATCGAGGAAATCATCCGTGTCGCCCGCGAATGCGGGGCCGACGCGATCCATCCAGGCTACGGGCTTCTGTCGGAAAACCCCGATTTCGTCGAGGCCTGCGCCGCCAACGGCATCACCTTCATCGGACCCAAGGCCGAAACCATGCGCGCCCTTGGCGACAAGGCCAGCGCCCGGCGGGTGGCCATCGCGGCGGGCGTCCCGGTCATCCCGGCGACCGAGGTCCTGGGCGACGACATGGACCTGGTCAGGAAACAGGCGGCCGAGGTCGGCTATCCGCTGATGCTGAAGGCCAGCTGGGGCGGCGGCGGGCGCGGCATGCGGCCGATCAACTCCGAGGCCGAGCTGGCCGAAAAGGTCCGCGAGGGCCGGCGCGAGGCGGAAGCCGCCTTCGGCAACGGCGAAGGCTATCTGGAAAAGATGATCCTGCGCGCCCGCCATGTCGAGGTGCAGATCCTCGGCGACAAGCAGGGCAGCATCTACCACCTTTACGAACGTGACTGCACCGTCCAGCGGCGCAACCAGAAGGTCGTCGAACGCGCGCCCGCCCCCTACCTGACCGACGCGCAGCGCGCCGAGATCTGCGAGCTGGGCCGCCGCATCTGCGCCCATGTCGGCTATGAATGCGCCGGCACCGTCGAATTCCTGATGGATATGGACAGCGGCAAGTTCTACTTCATCGAGGTCAACCCGCGCGTCCAGGTCGAACATACAGTCACCGAACAGGTGACCGGCATCGACATCGTGCAGGCCCAGATCAAGATCGCCGAAGGCAAGACGCTGGCCGAGGCGACCGGCGTGGCCAGCCAGGCCGAGGTGCGGCTGAACGGCCATGCGATCCAGTGCCGGATCACCACCGAAGACCCGCTGAACAACTTCATCCCCGACTATGGCCGCATCACCGCCTACCGCGAGGCGACCGGCGCCGGCATCCGCCTGGACGGCGGCACCGCCTATTCGGGCGCGGTCATCACCCGCTACTACGATTCGCTTCTGGTCAAGATCACCGCCTGGGCGCAGACCCCCGACCAGGCGATCATCCGCATGCGCCGCGCGCTGGCCGAATACCGGATCAGGGGCGTGGCGACCAACATCGCCTTCGTCGAGAATCTGCTGAAGCATCCGACGTTCCTGGCGAACGAATGCACGACCAAGTTCATCGACACCACCCCCGACCTGTTCCACTTCAAGAAACGCCGCGACCGGGCGACCAAGATCCTGATCTACATCTCGGACATCACGGTAAACGGCCATCCCGAAACCGCCGGCCGCCCCAAGCCCCCGGCCGAGGCGCGCAAGCCCCGCGCCCCGAAACCCGCCGGCGCACCCCTCCCCGGCACCCGCGACCTGCTGATGGCCAAGGGGCCGCAGGCGGTGGCCGACTGGATGGCATCGCAGAAGAAACTGCTGCTGACCGACACCACGATGCGCGACGGCCACCAGAGCCTGCTGGCCACCCGGATGCGGTCGATCGACATGATCAAGGTGGCGCCCGCCTACGCGGCGCAGCTCTCGGACCTGTTCAGCGTCGAATGCTGGGGCGGCGCCACCTTTGACGTGGCCTATCGGTTCTTGCAGGAATGCCCCTGGCAGCGCCTGCGCGACCTGCGCGCCGCCATGCCGAACGTCATGACCCAGATGCTCTTGCGCGCCTCGAACGGGGTCGGCTACACTAATTATCCCGACAATGTGGTGCGCTTCTTCGTCAAGCAGGCGGCCGAAACCGGCATCGACGTGTTCCGGGTGTTCGACAGCCTCAACTGGGTCGAGAACATGCGCGTCGCGATGGACGCGGTGATCGAGCAGGACAAGGTCTGCGAGGCGGCGATCTGCTATACCGGCGACATCCTGAACCCCGATCGCGCCAAGTACGACCTGGCTTATTATGTCCGCATGGCCAATGACCTGAAGGCCGCCGGCGCCCATGTGCTGGGGCTGAAGGACATGGCGGGCCTTCTGAAGCCCGCCGCCGCGCGGGTGCTGATCAAGGCGCTGAAGGACGAGGTCGGCCTGCCGATCCACTTCCACACCCACGACACGTCGGGAATCGCCGCCGCGACCATCCTCGCTGCAGCCGACGCCGGCGTCGACGCCGTCGATGCGGCGATGGATGCCTTCTCTGGCGGCACCTCGCAGCCCTGCCTCGGCTCGATCGTCGAGGCCCTGGCCCATACCGAACGCGACACCGGGCTCGACATCAAGGCGATCCGGGCGATCTCCAACTACTGGGAAGCGGTGCGCGGCCAGTATGCCGCCTTTGAAAGCGGGCTCGAGGCGCCGGCCTCGGAAGTCTACCTGCACGAAATGCCGGGCGGCCAGTTCACCAACCTGAAGGCGCAGGCGCGTTCGCTGGGGCTCGAGGAACGCTGGCACGAGGTGGCGCAGGCCTATGCCGACGCCAACCAGATGTTCGGCGACATCGTCAAGGTCACGCCCTCGTCGAAGGTGGTGGGCGACATGGCGCTGATGATGGTGGCGCAGGGGTTGAGCCGGGCGCAGGTCGAAGACCCGGCGGTCGACGTGGCCTTCCCCGACTCGGTCGCCGACATGCTGAAGGGCAATCTCGGCCAGCCGCCCGGAGGCTGGCCCAAGGGTATCGTCAAGAAGGTGCTGAAGGGCGAGAAACCCTCGACCGACCGGCCGGGCAAGAACATGGCCCCGGTGGAACTGGAGGCGGTCAGGAACAAGCTGACGGCGGAGCTGAACGGGTTCAGCGTCGATGACGAGGATCTGAACGGCTATCTGATGTATCCCAAGGTGTTCCTCGACTACATGGGGCGGCACCGCCAGTACGGGCCGGTGCGGACCCTGCCGACCCACACATTCTTCTACGGGATGCAGGCCGGCGAGGAGATCTCGGTCGAGATCGACCCCGGCAAGACCCTGGAGATCCGCCTGCAGGCGGTCGGCGAAACCGACGACATGGGCGAGGTGAAGGTCTTTTTCGAACTGAACGGCCAGCCGCGGGTGATCCGTGTGCCGAACCGCGCGGTCCGGGCCAAGACGGCGAGCCGGCCCAAGGCGCAGGAAGGCAACGCCCGCCAGATCGGCGCGCCGATGCCCGGCGTCGTTGCCTCGGTCGCGATCAAGGCGGGCCAGAAGATCAATGCCGGCGACATGCTTCTGACCATCGAGGCGATGAAGATGGAAACCGGCATCCATGCCGACCGGCCGGGAACCGTGAAGGCGCTGCACGTGACACCCGGGGCGCAGATCGACGCCAAGGATCTGCTGGTCGAGTTCGAGGAGTGAGGCAGGACCGGAAACCGTCCGGTTGACGGTTTCCCTGCCGAACGCCCGGTCGCGGCGATCAGGCCGGGCAGACATCCTTGCGATGCACCCCGGAACAAGCGCGAGGCCATCACCTCGCGGGTAGGTGGTCGGTTTCGGCTGGGCTTTGCCGTGCACTAACCTCCGACATTGCGGCACCCCCCTTGGCCTGTGCTTGCGCCCCGGCCAACGAACCGGGTGGCGTGCCACCGGCACGTCACCTGATCGGTCGGGGAAACAGGAAAAACCGACACGGAGCGTCGCGAACGCCCGCCCCCTCACCCGATTTCCCTTGACTTCGCGCCCCGCCTCCCCCATGTGGCGTCCTGCCCAAGGCCCGCTGCCGCGTGAGCAGCCGTGATCCCTGACCGGATCGCAGAGGCCGGGCGACCCGGTTCCCATGTCACGCCAGGGGTCCAGCAGCCGCGACGGCTGCGCCCCGCTGTTGTCTCCGCTGCCCATCCGGGCAGGCGGGCCCGATTTTCTGGCGCCCTGAACCGGCGCCGCCACAAGGACGATACCTTGACCGACTTTCAATCCCTGGGGGTCGCCCCCCGCATTCTCGAAAACCTGAACGACATGGGCCTGACCCGGCCCACGCCGATCCAGACCGAAGCCATCCCGCACCTGCTGCAGGGCCGCGACTTGCTGGGTCTGGCCCAGACCGGCACCGGCAAGACCGCGGCCTTCGGCCTGCCGATCCTGTCGAAACTGCTGGAACTCGGCCGCCGACCCAACCCCAAGACGGTGCGGGCGCTGGTTCTGGCGCCCACCCGCGAACTGGCCACCCAGATCACCGACAACCTGATGGCCTTCGCCAGGGAAACCCCGGTCCGCACCTTCCGCGTCGTCGGCGGCGCCTCGCTGAACGCGCAGGCCGACCGGCTGGCGCGCGGGGTCGACATCCTGGTCGCCACCCCGGGCCGACTGATCGACCTGCTGGAACGCAAGGCGCTGAGCCTGCAGGAGGTCCGCCACCTGGTCCTCGACGAGGCCGACCAGATGCTCGATATCGGCTTCATCCACGCGCTGCGCCGCATCGCCTCGCTGCTGCCCGCGAACCGCCAGACCATGCTGTTTTCGGCGACCATGCCGAAACTGATCGAGGAACTGGCCCAGACCTACCTGACCGATCCGGTGCGGGTGCAGGTCGCCGCCCCCGGCAAGCCGGCCGAAAAGATCGAACAGGGCGTCCATTTCGTCAACCAGGGCGACAAGGCGCGGCTTCTGGCCGACTACATGAAGAAGCACCCTGAGGAACTGGCGCTGGTCTTCGGCCGCACCAAGCACGGGTCGGACAAGCTGGCGCGGGTGCTGGAGGGCTGGGGCTTCTCGGTCGGCGCGATCCACGGCAACAAGAGCCAGAACCAGCGCGAACGGATCCTGCAAAGCTTCCGCACTGGCGAGCTGAAGGTGCTGGTCGCCACCGACGTGGCCGCCCGCGGCATCGACATTCCCGACGTGCGCCATGTCTACAACTACGACCTGCCGAACGTGCCGGAAAACTACGTCCACCGGATCGGCCGCACCGCGCGCGCCGGGCGCGACGGGCGGGCCGTGGCCTTCTGTTCGCCGATGGAGATCGCCGAGCTGCGCGACATCGAAAAGACCATGAAGGCGGCGATCCCGGTGATCGGCGGCGAGGTCCCATTCGAGCCCGACCATATCCGCGCCCGTAACGCCCGCGAGGGGCTGAAGCCCGCGCAGGGCAAGTCGCAGGGCAAAGGCCGGCCGCAGGGTCAGAAGCCGGGCGGCCAAAGGCCGGGCAGCGGGGCCGGGCAGAAGCCCAAGGCCGACGGCGCCAAGTTCGCCGCCAACGGCAGCCGCCCGCCGCGCCGCGCCTCGCGCCGGCCGAAACGCGAACAGGCGGCCTGAGGCGGGAAGGCCTTGTAAGCGAGGCGCGCCGCAGGACATTCGCGCCGGTCTGACCAGCCGTTTCCCGGACCGATCAGGGGACGCCCCAGTGGCGCGTCACCCGGTCCGGTTGGGCGAAGCGCAAGCGCCGCCCAAGATGCCTTACACTATCCCGGACCATCGGGCACGGTCAGTGTCCGCCCAGGCGGGTGCAACAGCGCCCGCCGCCCCGTGGGCGGGCGCTGGCCGTGCGCTTGGCGCACGGCTTCCGCGAGCTGGGTCGGATCGCCTTACGCGCGAGGCACTTGCCTCGCGCTTGATCAATAACGAAACCTCTCCGGTTCTGTTGGGAGCCTAAGCCGCTCTTAGCGCTGAAACGCCTCGGGCCGGGCCTCGCGCGCCATGTGGTCCAGGACGGCATTGACGAATTTCGCCTCGCGCCCGTCAGGGAAAAAGGCGTGGGCCACGTCGACATATTCGGTGATGACCACCTTCGGCGGCGTCGCCGGCTGCATCAGTTCGGCCCCGGCGGCGCGGAACAGCGCCCGGATCACCGGGTCGATGCGGTCGATCGGCCATTTGGCGACCAGCGCCCGGTCGGTCATCTGGTCGATCTTCGCCTGCCAGTTCACCGCCTCTTCGATGATCTGGCGGAACAGATAGGTGTCGCCCTCGGCCAGTTCCTCGCCCTCGATGCTGGCGCCGAAACGATGGGTCTCGAACTCGCGGCGCACCTTGTCGACGCTCTGGCCCGCCGCCTCCATCTGGAACAGCGCCTGCACCGCGTAAAGCCGGGCGGCGGACTTCATCTGCCGCTTTTCCTCGGCGGTGGGCTTGCGCGGCGCATCCGTCATGCGCGCACCGGGCCTTCGGCGTCGCCTGCCAGACGAATCTCGCCGCCCTGCGGACGGAAGCCGATACCCTTGACCTGCCCCGCCCAGCGCCGCGACAGCGCGATCAGGTGCAACGCCGCCGCCGCCGCACCGCCGCCCTTGTTCTGGCCGGCCGGATCGGCGCGCACCACCGCCTGATCGCGGTTTTCCACCGTCAGGATGCCGTTGCCGATGCAGGCGCCCGACAGGCCGAGCATGGTGATCGCCCGCGAACTGTCGTTGCAGACCGTGTCGTAATGCGTCGTCTCGCCGCGGATCACGCAGCCCAGCGCCACGAACCCGTCATGGTCGGCCATGCGGAAGGCCATGCCGATGGCGGTCGGCACCTCGAGCGCGCCGGGCACCTCGACCACCTCGACGGTAGCGCCCGCCGCCTTGGCCACGGCCTTCGCCCCGGCCACCAGATTGTCGGCGATGTCGCGGTAGTAGGGCGCGACGACGATCAGCAGCTTCACCGGCTTGTCGAAGGACGGCAAGGGCAGCGTGTAGTGGGTTTCGGTCGCGGCCATCGTCATTCCATCCTGATCGGGCGGGTGCCGGTGATTTCCAGCCCGTAGGCGTCAAGGCCCACGATCTTCGGCGTCCCGGAATTGGTCAGAAGCTCGATCCGGTGCAGGCCGAGCGCCGCGAGGATCTGCGCGCCGAGCCCGTACTGGCGCAGCTTGTGGGGGTGGGCTTCCTCGTCCAGTGCCAGCTTCATCTGCGTGTCGCGCAGCAGCACCACCGCACCCCGCCCCTCGGCGCTGATCGCGCGCATGGCGGCCGGCATCTGCCCGGCGTGCGTGGCGTGCAGGCCCAGCACGTCTTCCAGCGGGTTCAGCGAATGCATGCGCACCAGAACCGGCGCGGGCGTCGAGATGTCGCCCTTGGTCAGGACGATATGTTCGGCCCCCTGGGTGGCGTCGGCGAAGACCCGCATCATCCAGTCGCCGCCGTGGATCGAGCCGACCGCCCGCTGGGCGATTTCGCGCACCAGGCTGTCATGGCGCAGGCGATAGGCGATCAGGTCGGAAATGGTGCCGATCTTCAGCTTGTGCTTTTTGGCAAAGCTGACCAGTTCCGGCAGCCGCGCCATGGTGCCGTCCTCGTTCATGATCTCGCAGATCACGCCGGCCGGGTTCAGGCCCGCCAGACGGCTGACGTCGGTTGCCGCTTCGGTATGGCCGGCGCGGACCAGCACGCCCCCGTCGCGGGCGCGCAGCGGGAAGATGTGGCCGGGCGTGGCGATGTCGGCCGCGCCCTTCGACGGGTCGATGGCGACCGCGATGGTGCGCGCCCGGTCATGGGCGGAAATGCCGGTGGTCACCCCTTCGCGCGCCTCGATCGAGATGGTGAAGGCGGTTTCGTGGCGCGAGGAATTCTTGGTCGACATCAGGGGCAGGCCCAAGGCCTCGACCCGATCGGGCGGCAGCGTCAGGCAGATCAGGCCCCGGCCGTGGGTGGCCATGAAGTTCACCGCCTCGGGCGTGGCCATCTGCGCCGGGATCACCAGGTCGCCTTCGTTCTCGCGGTCCTCGTGATCGACGAGGATGAACATGCGGCCATTGCGCGCTTCGTTTATGATGTCTTCGGTCGGCGCAATCGCCCGTTTCAGATCGTCCGTCATGTCATGCCTGTGGTGCGGAATGGCCCTGCCCGCCCATAGACCAAAGCGCGGTCATTGGCCAGAGGCAGGGGCGGGCTCAGGCAGCGGCAAAATAACGGTCGGCGCCAAGGTAGCCGGCCAGCCGCGCGGCAGCGCACCAACCGCGTTCCAGTTCGTTGTCGCCGATCAGCAGAACGGCATCGGCCGGCAGCTTGCCCAAGGCCGCGCGGATCGTCGCGCGGGCGATACCGTCAGAGGTCAGAAGGCCAGGCGCAACATGGGCAGCGTCGAGCGGCAGGCCGCCGGCGCAGACCGCTTCGGGGGTCAGGGGCGGCAGGACCAGCGCAATGCGGCCCGCGCCACCGATGGCGGCGAGCTTCGCCGCCCGTTCGGCAGCCAAGACCGGGTGCGCGGCGCTGAGGCCAAGCGCGTTCGACGAAAAGAGGAAGGCCACCAGATCGTGCCCGGTGGTGGCCCGGACGCCGGCGTAGGTGCGGTAGTCGAGCCCAAGCTCGGCGGCGCGGCGAACACGCGAGCGCACCACCTCGACCGGCAGGTGCGGCAACAACGCGGCGCGCGCCTGCCGCCAGCAATGGCTGCGCCAGTTCGTCCCGCCGTCCAGCGACGGCCCCCGGTTGTGGCCGATACCGCTCATCTTCGCCCTTTCCTGCTGCGGTCAGGCTGGCATGACGTGGCGAAAGCGGCAAGTTTTGGCGCGTTACGTGCCGATCCTTGCCGCAATTGCTGCATTTTCAGGCAGAATAGCGGGCGGCCTGCCTGGAAACCCCGCAGAGATCACGCCCCGCCCCATTCCCGCAGCCGCGCCACATAGCGGGCCAGGGTGTCGATCTCGATATTCACCGGATCGCCGACCTGCGCCCGGCCCCAGGTGGTCGCCAGCTTGGTATGGGGGATGATGTTGACGCCGAACTCGGCCCCGTTCACCTCGTTCACGGTCAGCGAGGTGCCGTTCAGCGCCACCGAACCCTTGGGCGCGATGAAGCCGGCCAGCGCCGCCGGCGCGCGGAAGGTGAAGCGGGTCGAATCCCCTTCGTCGCGCATCGCCACGATCTCGGCCACCCCGTCGATATGGCCCGAAACGATGTGGCCGCCCAGCTCGTCGCCGACCTTCAGCGCGCGTTCCAGGTTCAGCCGCCGGCCCGGGGCCCAGCCCACGCGGTTCGAGCCGATGTTGGTCTTGGCGATGCTTTCGGCCGATATCTGCACGTCGAACCAGTTGCGCGGTTCGGTTCCGGTGGCGATCACCGTCAGGCAGCAGCCGTCGCAGGCGATCGAGGCGCCGATGTCGATGCCGGCCGCCGGATAGGCGGTGGCGATCCGCGCCTTCAGGTCACCCTGACGTTCCAGCGCGATGACCTCGCCTATGTCGGTGACAATGCCGGTGAACATGGGCTATCCTTTCCGTGTCGGCCCGCGCGGGGCCGCGCATAGACCGATTTCTTGCCACCCAAGTCAAGCCGAACCGGCAGAGATGTTCAAGCCGGGCGGTTTCCATCGTGCCGGACGCCATGACCATCACCCCCGCCAGGCCCCGCGCCTTCCTGCTGCTTCAGGGGCCGCACGGGCCGTTCTTTTCGCAGTTGGGCCACATGCTCTCGCAGACCGGCGCGCGGGTCTGGCGGGTGGGCTTCAACCGTGGCGACGAACAATTCTGGCGCGGCCCCGGCTATATTGCCGACGACGGCCGCCCCGAGGACTGGCCCGACCGCTGCGCGGGCCTGATCGACCGGCTGGCGATCACCGATCTGGTGCTTTACGGCGACAGCCGCCCGATCCATGCGCAGGCGATCCGCCTGGCCCGCGCCCGCGGCCTGACCGTCCATGTGTTCGAGGAAGGCTACCTGCGCCCCTACTGGGTCAGCTACGAACGCGGCGGATCGAACGGCCATTCGCGGCTGATGGACCTGACGCTCGCCGACATGCGCCGGGCGCTGGCCCTGCCGGGGGCCGAGCTGCCGCTGGCCCCCGCCCATTGGGGCGACATGCGCGAACACATGTTCTACGGCGCGCTTTACCATTTCTTCGTCATGGCGCTGAACGGCCGCTACCGCGACTTTCGCCCGCACCGCAACATCTCGGTGGTGCGCGAATTCCGCCTGCACCTGCGCCGCTTCCTGATGCTGCCCCTGCACCGGCTGGAACGCGGCATCGTCAGCCGCCATATCCAGAACGGCGGCTTTCCCTATCACCTGGTCCTGTTGCAACTGGAACATGACGCGAGCTTCCGCAGCCATTCCGACCTGGGGTCGATGGCCGAGTTCGTCGCGCTCTGCCTCGACGGCTTCGCCCGGGGGGCGCCCGGCCATCATCACCTGGTGTTCAAGGCCCATCCGCTGGAGGACGGGCGCATCCCGCTGCGCCGGCTGATCCGTGACGGCGCAGCCGAACGGGGGCTGGGCGCGCGGGTCCATTTCGTGCGGGGCGGCAAGCTTTCGGGCCTGCTGAATGCGGCGCGTTCGGCCGTCACCGTCAATTCGACCGCCGCCCAGCAGGCGCTGTGGCGGGGGCTGCCGCTGAAGATCTTCGGCCGCGCCGTCTATGGCAAGCCCGAGTTCGTGTCGCCCCAGCCGCTGGCCGAATTCTTTGCCGCGCCCCGCCGGCCCGACCTGACCGCCTACCGCGACTACCGGCATTTCCTGCTGGAGACCTCGCAGGTGCCGGGCGGATTCTATTCGGCGCGCGGGCGGCGGCAACTGTTGCGGCAGGTGGTCGACATGATGCTGGACGCCCGCGATCCTTACGACGCGCTTTTGCACGGCACAGCGGCACCGCGGCAACAGTTGTTCGCGGTTTCCGGCTGAGTCTGTTCAGGGCCGGGCTCCTTCGCTATTTTTCGGCGAAAAGCCAGCAGCCAGGGGCAGCGTCGTGATCATCGTCGGCAATAAATGGGCCAGGTCCCTGGTCCTACTGTCGCTTGTGGCGGCAATGGGTTCCTGCGGGCTGCCCCGGTCGGGCCCCACCAAGAAGGAACTGCTGGCCAGTTCCGTCCAGCACAATGGCGATACGTTCATCGTTCCGGTCACGCACAACGTGGCGATGATCGCCTCGAAAAGCGTGCCGATCGGCTTTGGCGACAGCTTCCGCAAGGCGGGGCTGGTCGGGTCGGACGCGATCCATGCCGGCGACAAGCTGGCGCTGCGCATCTGGGAAAACGTGGACCAGGGGCTGATGGCCAACAAGGGCGCCCCGGTCACACCCTTGACCGACATCCAGGTCGATGGCGAAGGCTTCATCTTCGTGCCCTATGCCGGGCGGGTGAAGGCAGCCGGCAATTCGCCCGAAGAACTGCGGCGAATCATCACCGAGAAACTGGCCGAACAGACCCCCGATCCCCAGGTCGAGGTGGTGCGCGGCGCCGGCGACGGCTCGACCGTTTCGGTGACCGGCGACATCGGCGCGCAGGGCGTCTATCCGATCGAACGGCCGACCCGGTCGCTGTCGGCGATGATTGCGCGGGCCGGCGGCGTGGCGGTCGATCCGCAGGTCGCCCAGGTGACGGTGACGCGCGGGGCCAGGTCGGGCACGGCGCGGCTGAAGGACATCTACCAAAACCCGGCGATGGACATCGCCCTGCGCCCCGGCGACATCATCCTGGTGCAGGCCGATCCGCGCAGCTACACCTCGCTTGGCGCGCTTGGCGCCCAGACGCGGGTCAAGTTCACCTCGGCCAGCCTGACCGCCGTCGAAGCATTGGCCCAGGTCGGCGGCCTGCAGACCAACTTCGCCGATCCGACCGGCGTGTTCGTCATGCGCGACGAACGGGCCGACGTGGCCAACGCCATCCTCGGGCGCGGCGACCTGAAGGGCACCCAGCGCGTCGCCTATGTGCTGAACCTGACCGAACCGGACGGACTGTTCAACGCCCGCGACTTCCAGATCCGCGACGGCGACACGCTCTATGTGACCGAAGCGCCCTACGTCCAGTGGCAGAAGACCCTTGCGGTGCTGACCGGCGCCACGGCCACGGCCAATTCGCTGAACTCGGCCGCCACCGGCAAGTGAGCGCCGGTGCGCCAGCCGGGCCCGCCGACGCGGCCGGCAAACCGGGGCGGCTTTACGTCTATAGCGGCGGCTTCCTGACCGGCGGGCGCATCCGCCACATCCTGACCCTTGCCGGCTACGACATCCGCCTTGGCGCGCCGGGCCCAAGCGATGCGGTCGGCGTCTGGGGGATGAGCCCGACCGCCCCGCGCGGCGAGGCGGTGGCCCGCCATCTGGCGCGGCCGGTGGTGCGGATCGAGGATGCCTTCCTGCGGTCGGTCCACACAGGGCGCGAGGGCGCGGCCCCGCTTGGGCTGCTGATCGACCGGCAGGGGGTGCATTTCGCCTCTGCCACTCCGTCGGACCTCGAAACGCTGCTGGCCCGCCATCCCCTCGACGACACCGCGCTTCTGGACCGCGCCCGCACCGGCATGGCGCGACTGAAGGCGCTCCACCTGTCGAAATACAATGCCTGCGACCCCGAACTGCCGGCCCCAGATCCCGGCTACGTGCTGGTGATCGACCAGACGCGGGGCGACGCCTCGATCGCGGCCGGCGGGGCGCGGGCCTCGACCTTTCACGAGATGCTGTTCGTCGCGCAGGAAGAACATCCGGCGGCGCGCATCGTGATCCGCAGCCACCCGGAAAGCGCAGCGGGCGGGCGGGCCGGGCATTTCACCCCCGCCGACGCCGGGGCGCGCATTTCGATCTGCGATGCCGCCGTCAGCCCGCACCGGCTGCTGGAAGGCGCGGTGGCGGTCTACACGGTTGCGTCGCAACTGGGGTTCGAGGCGATCCTTGCCGGACACCGGCCGCGCGTGTTCGGCCAGCCATTCTATGCCGGCTGGGGTCTCAGCGAGGACGAAAACCCGGTCTGGCGGCGGCAGCGCAAGCTGACCCGCGCCCAGTTGTTCGCGGCGGCGATGATCCTTTACCCCACCTGGTACGACCCCTGCCGCGACCGGCTGTGCAGCTTCGAGGCGGCGCTCGACCAACTGGAGGCCGAGGTGCGCGCCTTCCGCGACGACCGGCAGGGCCATGTGGCAGTTGGCATGCGGCTGTGGAAGCGGGGGCATCTGCAACGGGCGTTCGGGCGCGAACGGCGGCTTCGGTTTTCGGCCGATCCGGCGCGGGCCGCCGCGCTGGCCCGGTCCGAGGGTCGCGGGCTGCTGGTCTGGGGCGCGGCGGATCTCGACCTGCCGCGCGATCTGCCGCTGCGCCATGTCGAGGACGGGTTCCTGCGGTCGCGGGGCCTTGGCGCTGCGCTGGTGCCGCCTCTGTCGCTGGTCGCCGACCGGCGCGGCATCTACTACGATCCGACCCGCGAAAGCGACCTTGAGGCATTGATCGCCGCCGGTCCGCCCCCCGGCGGCGAGGCGCGGGCGGAGCGGCTGGCGGCGGCGCTGACCGGCGCGGGCCTGACCAAGTACAACCTGCCCGCCCTGCCCCTGCCCGACTTGCCCGAAGGCCACCGCATCCTGGTGCCGGGCCAAGTCGAGGGTGACGCCTCGCTGCGGCAGGGCGGCGGCGAGGTGCGGACCAACCTCGCGCTTCTGGAGCGGGTGCGGGCCGCCAACCCCGGCGCGGTGATCCTGTGGAAACCGCACCCGGACGTGGCGGCGGGCCTGCGCCCCGGCGCGGTGGCGGAGGACGCGGCGCGGCGGCTGGCCGACGTGATCCTGCCCGACGGCGATCCGGCCCCGGCCATCGCCGCTGCCGACGAAGTCTGGACCATGACCTCGACCCTCGGCTTCGAGGCGCTGCTGCGCGGCAAGCCGGTGACCTGCCTGGGAACGCCCTTCTACGCCGGCTGGGGGCTGACCCGCGATCTCGGTCCGGTTCCCGCCCGGCGGCGGGCGCGCCCAGGATTGGCGGCGCTGGCGCACGCCTGCCTGATCGCCTATCCGCGCTACCGCGATCCCGCGACCGGCCTGCCCTGCCCGCCCGAGATCATCGTCGAGCGGCTGGCGCGCGGTCAGGTGGCGCCGGCACGGCGCGGATTGCGGCTGCTGTCGAAGCTGCAAGGGCTGATGGCGAGCCAAGCCTGGCTCTGGCGCTGAGCCGCAGGGGCGTCCGTCAGTTCCGCGTCCACAGGCTGTAGAGGTCGCCCCCGACCGGGCGGCTGTCCCACAGCCGGAAGCGCGGCGCATCGGCCAGCGCCGCCAGTCCCAGCGCCGCCGCCGCCGGCCGGCCGTCGGCACCCAGCGCCAGCCCGGCGTGAAACAGCGCCAGATCGTCGACCAGCCCCGCCCCGAGAAGCGCCGCCGCCAGTTGCCCGCCGCCTTCGCAGAACAACCGCGTCAGCCCGCGATCGCCCAAGGCCGCCAGCGCCGCCGCCATGTCGAGCCCGTGTTCGGTCTCGTCCACCTCGATCAGCTCGGCCCCGGCAGCCGTCCAGGCGGCGCGGCGGGCCGGGTCGGCCAGCGGCCCGTGCAGCAGCCACAGCGGCGCTTCGTGGGCGCTGCGCGCCAGCGCCCCGGTCAAGGGCAGGTCGAGCCCGCGCGCCGCCACGATCCTGACCGGCTGGCGCACCGGCCCCATATCCCGAACCGTCAGCAATGGATCGTCGGCCCGCGCCGTGCCGGCGCCGATCAGGACCGCGTCGTGGGTGGCGCGCAACTGGTGGACCATGCGGCGGGCCTCGGGTCCGGTGATCCAGCGGCTTTCCCCCGCCGCCGTGCCGATCCGGCCGTCAAGGCTGGCGGCCAGCTTCAGCGTCACCATCGGCCGGCCCCGGCGCACACGCGACAGGAACCCGCACTGCGTCCGTTCGGCCGCCGCCGCGCCTTCGCCCACGTCGACGGTTATCCCGGCGGCGCGCAGCATCGCATGGCCACGGCCGGCGACGCGCGGGTCGGGGTCTTCAAGCGCGCTGACCACCCGCGCCACGCCAGCGGCCACCAGTGCCTCGGCGCAGGGCGGGGTCTTGCCGTGATGGGCGCAGGGTTCAAGACTGACATAGACGGTCGCGCCGCGCGCCGCCGCGCCTGCCTGGGCCAGGGCCACGGTTTCGGCATGCGGCCGCCCGCCGGGCTGCGTCCATCCGCGCCCGACGATCCGGTCGCCCTGCACGATCACGCAGCCTACTGCCGGGTTGGGCCAGACTTGCCCCAGCCCGCGCGCGCCCAGCGCCAACGCCAGCGCCATGAACCGGCGGTCAGCCTCGGCCGTCACTCCTCGGCCGCGCCGGCGGGGCGCAGTTCGGACACGAACTTGTCGAAATCGTCGGCGGCCTGGAAATTCTTGTAGACGCTGGCGAACCTGACGTAAGCGACGGTGTCGATCCGCGCCAGGCTTTCCATGACGATCTCGCCGATGGTCTTCGACGGGATGTCGGTTTCGCCCAGGCTTTCCAGCCGCCGGACGATGCCGGAAATCATCTGGTCGATGCGCTCGGGCTCGATCGGACGTTTCTGCATGGCGATGCGGATCGAACGTTCCAGCTTCGAACGGTCGAAATCCTCGCGCTTGCCCGAGGATTTGATCACCACCAGATCGCGCAGCTGCACCCGTTCATAGGTGGTGAAGCGCCCACCGCAGGCCGGGCAGAAACGCCGACGGCGGATCGAGACGTGATCTTCGGCGGGACGGCTGTCCTTCACCTGCGTATCGACATTGCCGCAAAACGGACAGCGCATTCCCTGCTCCCCCAGACCCCGGTTGCAACGATAACTATAGGCCGACCGCCAGAAACAGGGTAGAGCCTTTTGTGGCCCACCAGATTTGGGAGCGACCTGTGGCGGCAAAGACTCAGCTTTGCCCCTCAGCCGGTTGAATTCGCGGGGATTTGGCCGCCCGGGCCCTGCCCAAGCGTCAGGCCCGCCGGCGCCCGCCCATCCGGTGCCAGAGCCGCCGCGCCGCCTGGTAGGCCAGGTGCTTGCGCGGGAAGTCGGGGATGCGGTGGTGGCGGTCGACGTGATCGAAGGCGACGGTTTCCTTCCAGTCCAGGCCGCGGATGAATTCGTAATCCAGCCCGATCTTCCACACCAGATAGGGAAAGGATATCTGGTCGCGCCGCGAATGGCGCAGCACCTGTTCAAACCAGCGCTCGCCAAATCGGCTGACGGCCGGGTCATGGTGGCGACGGACGATGAAATGGCCCTCGATCAGTCCGGAATGGGCAGGCATCCCCTCGGCCCGGTAGGTGCGCTGGCGTTCCTTCAGCACCCGGAAATCATCCAGCCCGTTTTCCCAGCAGGTCTGCAGTTCGTGATAGACGCAGTCGCGGACGAAGTGCGGAAAGGCAAAGAAGCCGGCGTCGGACTGGCTGCGGACTGCAGTCAGGATTTCCTCGGGGTCGCGCTTCAGCCGCGACTTGTTGTCCAGCCAGATCGACCAGTCCTCGGGCAGGTAGCGGTGCGGCATCAGCTTGGCCCGCCGCGAGGCCCGCGCCGGATCGAGCCCGTCGAGCGGGTCATGGACGATCTCCACCCCCGGCAGGTCCAGGTCGGTGCGGTCGGTGAACAGCACCCGCCGGACATGGGTGAAGCCGCCGAAGACTTCGGGGTTCAGCGGCTCTTTGCGACCGTAAAGGGCGGAATAGACGACAAGGCTCATCGGCGGTCCGGGCAAGGCGATGACCGACCATAGGCCGGCGGGCCGCCCAGGTCCACCGGCCCGCGCAAGCCCCCGTCAGACGTTGTGCAGGTAAAGGTCGTAATCGACGTCGGCGATGGTGCGCGCGACGCGGGCATATTCGGCGGCCTTCACGGCGGTGAAGGTCCGGTGCATGTCCTCGCCCAGCGCCTCTTTCAGGAAGGCCGAGTTGCGCGCCGCCTCGATCGCCGAACGCCAGTCGCGCGGGATGGTCGAGGCCTCGTCATCCTCGTAACCGTTGCCGGTGGTTTCCGGGCCGGGGTCGATGCGGTGCTTCAGCCCGTGGCGGATGGCGGCGAGGATCGTCGCGGCGACCAGATAGGGGTTGGCGTCGACGCCCGAGGGGCGATGCTCGATCCGCCGCGCCGCCAGCGCGCCGGCCGGGATGCGCAAGGCCACCGAGCGGTTGTTCACCCCCCAGTTGGTCGAGACCGGCGCATAGGACTGGTTGGCGAAGCGCCGCCAGGAATTGGCGTGCGGGGCGAAGACCAGCATCGATTCGCCCATCGTCGCCCGCATGCCGCCCAGCGAATGCAGGATCGCCGGGTTCCATTTGCCCTCTTCCGCCTCGGCATAGACATTGCGGCCCTGGTCGTCCTGAAGCGACACATGGAAATGCATGCCCGAGCCCGCGTATTTCTCGATCGGCTTGGCCATGAAGCAGGCGGTCACGCCGAACCGGCGCGCGGTCAGCCGCACGATCCGCTTCAGCCGGACCAGATCGTCGGCGGCCTGCATCACGTCGGTGCGGTAGTGCAGCGTCAGTTCATACTGGCCGGGGGCATATTCGGAAATGACAGTTTCGGCCTTGATCCCGGCCCGCGCTGCCCCGGCGTAGATTTCCGAAAACAAAGGCTCCATCCCGTGCAGATGGTCGACCGAATAGACCTCGGTCTTGTCGGAACGGCGCCCGTCCAGCACGGCGGCGGCGGGGCGCACCCGCCCGTCCGCGTCGCGGTCGTTGGCCAGCAGGAAGAACTCCAGCTCGAACGCGCCGGCCGGATGAAGCCCCTTGGCCGCCATCGCATCGACCTGGCGCTGCAGCGCATGGCGGGGGTCCGAGGTCATCGGCTGGCCGTCGAGCGTGTATTGCGACAGGAACAGCTCACCCCGCGGCGGGTTGGTGCCGTGGAGCGGCACCAGCGTGCCGGGGATCGGCCAGGCCCGCACGTCGCCGTCGCCCTGGTCCCAGATGAGGCCGGTCTCGTGCACGTCCTCGCCGCAGATGTCCAGCCCGAGGATCGAGATCGGCATGTGCCGGCCCGACTTGAAGATCGGCAGAAGCTCGTGCCGCCGGATGATCTTGCCGCGTCCGATCCCGTTCGAATCGTGCAGGACGATATCGAAGGCCTCGATCTCGGGGTGCGCGGCCAGGAAGGCCTCGGCTTCGGCGGGGGTCGCGCCCGATGGGCAGGTTGCTTCGGTCGTCATTGCATCAACTCCGCAGTGATTGCGTCAAAGGCGGCGATCAGCCGGTCGATCTGGTCGGCGCCGGTGGCGGGGCTGACCAGCATCATGTTGTGGAAGGGCGCGATCAGGCAGCCGTGGTTGACCAGCGCGGCGTGGATCGCCTTTTCCAGCGCCGGCTTGTGCGCGACATGGCTTTCGCTGCCGTTCCTCAGGGGCGTCGGATGGCAGATGAATTCCACCCGCGCGCCAACCCGGACCACATGCCAGGGCACGCCGTGCCGCTGGATCGAATCGGCAAGGCCGCGTTCAAGCCGCGCCGCGCCGGCCTCCATCCGGGCGTAGTTTTCCGCCGTCATCACCTGCGACAGGTTGGCCCGCATCGCCGCGAACTGCAGCGGGTTGGCCGAAAGCGTGGTGCCGATCCCGGAAAAACCGGCCGGCCGGGTGGCGTCATAGGCATGAAAGCGCGCCGCCACCTCTTCGGTCATGCCCCAGACGGCCGCCGGAAGGCCACCGGCCACCGGCTTGCCCAGCACGAACAGGTCGGGCTCCAGCCCGTGGGTCCGGGTATAGCCGCCCAGGCCCGACGAGACGGTGTGGGTTTCGTCGATGATGAGCAGCGTCCCGTGCTTGCGCGTCAGGCGGCGCAGTTCGGCATGATAGCCCGGATCGGGCAGCACCATGCAGCAGTTGGTCATCACCGGCTCGGCCAGCACGGCGGCGACGTCGCCCTCGGCCAGGGCGGCCTCCAGCGCGGGCAGGTCGTTGAACTCCACCACCTTCGATGTGGTGGACAGGTCGACCGCCTGCCCCACCAGCCCCGGCCGCGGCTCGGTCTGCCCTTCGGGGCCGGGCTGCACGAACGTCTCCTCGACCGCGCCGTGATAGCAGGCGGCGAAGACCAGCACCTTCTTCCGTCCGGTGACCGCCCGCGCCAGTCGCAGGGCAAAGCGGTTGGCGTCCGAGGCGGTGGTGGCGATCTGCCAGCGGAACGGCCCGAAAATCTCGCACAGGAGCCGCCCGACCTCAAGCGCGTCGGCGGTCGGCAGCATGTAGGTCAGCCCCCGCGCGCCCTGTTCGGCCAAGGCCCTCGCCACCGGCTCGGGCGAATGACCGAACATCGAGCCGGTGTCGCCCAGGCAGAAATCGTCCAGCCGGTTGCCGTCGATGTCGGTCAGGGTCGCGCCCTTCGCCTCGGCGACCAGCATCGGAAAAGGTTGCGGCCAGTCCTTCATCCACAGCATCGGCACGCCGTCGAGCCAGGCGGCGGTGCCGGACTGAAGGGCGGCACGGGTCTTGGGGCGGGTGGCGGCATAGGTTTCGGCTTCGCGCGCACGGATCGCGGCGATGCGTCCGGCAGGGACGCCGCCGACGGAATCGGACAGGTTGGACATGAGTCACCAGACAGGAAAGGGCGGACAAGGGGGGCACAAGGCCCGGCCGGGCCGGGCTCAGGCGGCGAGAGGCGGCGCCGGAAGGCCGAAGCGCCGGCGCGCAGCGGCGCGCGCGGCCACGGCGGCGCCGCAACGGCACCGGCGGCCCACAAGGCCGAAGCGATAGGTCTGGTCCAGGCGGATCATCGGCTTCATGATTTGATCATAACATGGGAATCACATGCCGCGCCAGCCCCTACTCACCGCACCCGCACGCGGCTGCCGAAAGGACGTTCGGGCGAAAATTAACCTATTGTTGCTGCCCGCTTGCGAGTGACACCCCGCTTTCCAGCCAACCGGCGATTTCCGTTCCCCGCCCGGCCCGATTCCGCGACACTGACGGCAAGCGGCGACCAGGATAACCGGTCGTCCTGACGCGGGTCGCCCGGATTTTTCCCGGACGCCCGCGGTTCACGACCGACCAGACGCACGACCCGACCATTTGACCAGGATTTTTTCGAGCCGACGGACAGTTTCGTCCACCCGACCCAGTTGTCAGGCCAACCAGTAAGATTTGAGAGACGTTGTGTGATGCATCTGCCCTATTCCATTCCCGGCCTGACCAGGCCGCGGGCCGCTGCGCCCGCCCGGCCACAAACCGCCCCTGCAAGGCCCGCCGCCGCCGTCGAAACCGATCGCGCCTGGACGCTGCCGGGCCTGTGCTGGAACACCCAGGTCATGACCTCGTTCGGCGCGCTGCCGGTGCAGGTGCTGCGCAAGCCCGACCCCCTGCGGCTGACAGACGGCAACGTGGCGCGCATCGCCTGGGTCGACAAGATCCAGCTCGACGAGGGCTTCCTGCAGGCCTATCCCGACGCCCAGCCGGTGATGATCCGCGCCGGGGCGCTGGGGCCGGGCCTGCCCGCCCAGAACATGCTGGTGTCGCCTCACCAGAAGATCGCGGTGCCGGGGCTGAATTTCCGCACCGAACTGAAGCTGGCGCGCGACCTGATGGGCCGGCCCGGGATCCTGCGCCAGCCCGAGACGATGCTGACCTACTACCTGTTCCACTGCGGCCAACCGGCCGAAGTGATGTGCGAGGGTCTGGGCCTGCACATGGCCCCCTGACCTGTGCCCCCTGACCTGCGCGCCCGAACCGGGGTTCCGTTTCCGCCCGCCTGCGGCTAGCCTGCCGCAAACAGCCGGAGGGACCCGATGGGACACATGCTGGAACGGGGTCTTTTCGCCAGCCGCTGGCTACTGGCGCCGATCTACGTCGGGCTGACGGCGGCGCTGGCGATGCTGGTCTATGCCTTCGGGCTGGAGCTTTGGCATTTCGCCGCCGACCTGCCGGCAATGACGCCCGAAAAGGCGATCATCGGCGCGCTGGCATTGATCGACCTGTCGCTGGTCGCCAACCTGATGGTGATCGTCATCTTCTCGGGCTACGAGAATTTCGTCAGCCGGATGGATATCGCCGACCATGCAGACCGGCCCGACTGGCAGGGCGAGGTCGACTTTTCGGGACTGAAGCTGAAGCTCGTCGCCTCTATCGTGGCGATCTCGGGCATCCAGCTCCTGAAGGCATTCATGGAACTGGACGACTACAGCCCCGACAAGATCCGCTGGATGGCGATCATCCATGTGGTGTTCGTGGTGTCTGGCGTGCTGCTGGCGCTGATGGACTGGATCACTGCCCGGTCCAAGGCCGCCAAGGCGAAATAGCCCGCGCCCCGACTACAGCGCGCAAAGGTCGGACCGGGTCAGGAACCGCCGTTCGCGGCCATTGTCGAGGCTGAACATCCCGCCGCGCCCGGCCACCACGTCGATGACCAGATCGGTGTGCCGCCAGACTTCGTATTGCGCGCCGGAGATGTAGAACGGCATCCCGCCGATCTCGCCCAGCCTCACGTCGCGCTCGCCCAGCCGGAAGTCGCCGGCCGGATAGCACATGGGCGACGACCCGTCGCAGCAACCGCCCGACTGGTGAAACAGGACCGGCCCGTGATCGGCCACGATCTCGGCCAGAAGCGCCAGCGCCGCCGGCGTCGCGGAAACCGAACCCATATCCTTCCCCCTTCTCGCTGGCCCAGATATCCTCCGCGGGGTGTGGGGGGCAGACAGCCCCCCGCGACCTTCTCAGAAGAACCCGAGCTTCTTCGGGCTGTAGCTGACCAGCATGTTCTTGGTCTGCT
Organism: Paracoccaceae bacterium; assembly: GCA_046348855.1. GTDB lineage: Bacteria > Pseudomonadota > Alphaproteobacteria > Rhodobacterales > Rhodobacteraceae > TMP-24. The sequence continues at coordinate 156,975 of JAXMDK010000005.1, forward strand.
GGTAGTGGTCGAGCATCATCTTGTGCGTCTCGCGCCCGATGCCCGACTGCTTGTAGCCGCCGAAGGCCGCATGGGCCGGGTAGGCATGGTAGCAGTTGGTCCAAACCCTCCCGGCCTTGATCGCCCGACCGAAGCGATAAAGCGTGTTCGCCTCGCGGCTCCAGATGCCCGCGCCCAGGCCGTAGAGCGTGTCGTTGGCGATCGACAGCGCGTCGGCGTCGTCCTTGAAGGTGGTGACCGAAACGACCGGCCCGAAGATTTCCTCCTGGAAGACCCGCATGCGGTTATGGCCGCGCAGCACGGTCGGCTGGATGTAGTAGCCGCCCGCCAGTTCGCCGGCCATCTTCGCCTCGGCCCCGCCGGTCAGCACTTCGGCGCCTTCCTTGCGGCCGATGTCGAAGTAGCTGAGGATCTTTTCCTTCTGCTCGCTCGATGCCTGCGCGCCGATCATGGTCGCGCCGTCGCGCGGATCGCCCTGCACGATCGCCTTGACCCGCTTCAGGGCCTTGTCCATGAACTTGTCGTAGATCTTTTCATGGATCAGCGCCCGACTCGGGCAGGTGCAGACCTCGCCCTGGTTGAGGGCGAACATCACGAACCCTTCGATCGCCTTGTCGAAATAGTCGTCGTCTTCGCGCGCGACGTCCTGGAAGAAGATGTTCGGGCTCTTGCCGCCCAGTTCCAGCGTCACCGGGATCAGGTTTTCGGACGCATATTGCATGATCAGCCGCCCGGTCGTGGTTTCGCCGGTGAAGGCGATCTTGGCGATCCGGTTCGACGAGGCCAAGGGCTTGCCGGCCTCGAGCCCGAAGCCGTTGACCACGTTGAGGACACCCGGCGGCAGAAGGTCGCCGATCATCTCGGCCCAGAGCATGATGGTGGCAGGCGTCTGTTCGGCGGGCTTGATGACCACGCAATTGCCGGCCGCCAGCGCCGGTGCGAGCTTCCATGACGCCATCAGCAGCGGGAAGTTCCACGGGATGATCTGGCCGACGACGCCCAGGGGTTCGTGGAAGTGATAGGCGACCGTATCATGGTCGATCTCGCTCAGCGTCCCTTCCTGGGCGCGCACGCAGCCGGCGAAATAACGGAAATGGTCGATGGCCAGCGGAATGTCGGCGGCGCGGGTTTCGCGGATCGGCTTGCCGTTGTCCCAGCATTCGGCAGTCGCCAGGAGTTCGGCATTGTCCTCCATCCGCTGCGCGATCTTCATCAGGATGTTGGCGCGCTCGGCCGGCGCGGTCTGTCCCCAGGCGTCCCTGGCCTTGTGCGCCGCATCCAGCGCCGCGTCGATGTCGGCAGCGTCCGACCGGGCGATCTCGCCGATGGCCAGGCCGGTCAGCGGCGTGGTGTTGGTGAAGTAGCGGCCCGATTTCGGGGCGACGAAGGCCCCGCCGATGAAATTGTCATAGCGTGCGGGAAAGGGGCAGGTCATCACGCCCTTGAATTCCGCCATCATGTCCTTCGGCATTGTCTTTCCTCCCGGGTTGCGGCGCGACCGGCGCCGTGACGAGGAAAGTCTGGAAGGATTTGGCCCTTGCGCCTAGCGGCCCGCCGATGCACCGAAGGCCGGTCTGTATCGGGTCCGAGACAGAATGCGCCGCGATCAGAGCGCCAGGCCCAGCGCGTGCGCCTTGCGGTAGAAGGTGGCGCGCCCGATCCCCAGATCGCGGGCGGCGGCGGTGACATTGCCGCGGCACCGGGCCAGCGCGCGGGCCATCTCGGCGCGCTGCGCCTCGGCCAGCCCGGCCGAAGGGCCGGCCCCGCCGCCCAGAAGATCGCCGGCCGGCGTCTGGCCGATCATCCGCGCCTCGATCCCCAGATGGCGGCGCGCCGCGCGGGTCGCACCGATCACCAGATCGTCGCGGTCGATGGCCAAGAGCATCACGCCCTGCGGCGCGCCCTCGCCGCCGCCGGTCGACAGGATGCGCGCGCCCGCGAAGGTGGCGCGGAACAGGTCGGCCTCGACCCGCTGGGCGGCATCCTGCACGGTCAGAGCGACCAGGCGCGCAAAGGATTCGTTGACATCGGCACGCGCCGACGACACGTCGATCACCCCGGCCAGTTCGCCTTCGGCGCCGAAGATCGGCGCGCCCATGCAGGTCAGGCCGATGTTGCAGCTGCGAAAATGCTGATCGCGATAGACCACCACCGGGCGCGCCTCGGCCAGCGCGGTGCCGATGCCGTTGGTGCCCTCGGTGCTCTCGCTCCAGTCCGAACCGGGTGCAAGCCCCGCCCCGTGAAAATAGGTGGCATCCGCCGGGCGGACCCGCTCCTCCAGCACCAGGCCGCGCGCATCGGTCAAAAGGACCGAACAGCCGGCGTCCAGCGCCACCCGGGCCAGCCGTTCCAGCACCGGTCCCGCGACCGAGATCAGCAGCCCGCTCGCCTCGCGGATCTGGCGGGTTTCCGCGGCACTCAGCCGGGTTTCCTCGGCGGCGCGCTCGGGGTCGATCTTGTGATGCAGAAGCGACCGGCGCCACGAGGCGGCAAAGCCGGCCTTGCCCAGCGCCGCCGCGCTGTCGATGGACTGACGAACCCAGTCGGCATGCTGACGCCCGTCTTGCGGAACTGGTCTGCCGACGGGCACGATCCGGCTGGTGGCGCCCCTGACCATGCAAAGCCTCCCGTCTTTGACACGTCGCCACCAGACTGCCGTCGCGCGCACGGTTTGGCAACGGCGCAATCGCCGGCGCAGCGCAGGTGCCTCAGCCGTCTGTCTCGGAATCAAGACGGTTTTCGCCGCCGTCTGGCCGGCCGCGGAACCCGGTCGCCACCACGAACTTCTCGGAACTGTCCTTGCGGCTGGCCGGCGGCTTGACGTTGGCGACCTTCTGGAAGGCCCGCTTCAGCGTCGCCTGCAACTGGTTTTCCGCCCCGCCCGCCAGAACCTTGGCGACGAAGGTGCCGCCCTCCTCGAGCACGTCGAAGGCGAAATCGGCGGCCGCCTCGCACAGCGCGATGATGCGCAGATGGTCGGTTCCCTGATGGCCCGACGAGGCCGCCGCCATGTCCGACATCACCACGTCGGCCGGCCCGCCCAGCCAGGCCTTCACCTTCTGGTCGGCGCCGTCCTCCAGGAAATCCAGCTGGTGAATCTCGGCCCCGGCGATCGGTTCGACTTCCTGCAGGTCGATGCCCAAGACCCGACCGCGCCGCTTGCCCGACTTCTCGCCCAGCGCATTCACCCGCTGCACCGCCACCTGGCACCAGCCCCCCGGCGCGCAGCCCAGGTCAACCACCCGCGCCCCCGGCACCAGAAAATGGAACTTGTCGTCCAGTTCGAGGATCTTGTAGGCGGCCCGCCCGCGATAGCCTTCCTTTTTCGCCCGGATCACATAGGGGTCGTTCAGCTGCCGTTCGAGCCACAGCGTCGACGACAGCTTCCGCCCCTTGGCGGTCTTGACCTTGACGCGCAGTTCGCGCTGCCCGCGCCCCGAGGTGTTTCCCGAAGGTGTCTTCGCCATAGCCCGCCACCGCCCTTTCCGCCCGCCCGCCTAGCCAAAACCGCGCCCGCCTGCAACCGCTGCGCCGGTCTCTGCCCTCTTCCGTTCCGAAATATCCCGGAGGGGCGTGGGGAGGCAGAGCCTCCCCACCCGACCCGGCCGGGCGCCCAGCTTCAGAACGGCCCGTCCTCCAGCACCCCGTCGGCCGACATCTGCGCATAGAGAAGCCCCTCGCGCAGGCCGCGGTCGGCCACCGACAGCCGGTCGGTCGGCCAGACCCGCATCAGCGCCTGCAGGATCGCCGAGCCGGACATGATCAGCGAATGGCGGTCGCGGCCGATCCGGGGATCGTTGCGCCGCCCTTCGGGGCCGAGCGACAGGTAGTCGCGGATCACCCGGTCGATCTGGTCGGAACTCATGCGCAACCCGTCGACCTTGGTCCGGTCATAGCGTTTCAGCCCCAGATGGCTGGCGGCGACGGTGGTCACGGTTCCCGACGTGCCGATGATCTGGAACCCTTCGCGGGTCTGGCTGGCGTTGTAGGGCGAGAAGTTGGACAGCTGCTCCTCGAAATGCCAGCTCATCAGCGCAAAGCGCGCCGCGTCGTCGTCGACATCGCTGAACTGGTCCTTCAGCGTCGCCACCCCCAGGGGCACCGAAATCCAGTCCACCACCCGCGCCGCCGGGAACGGGCTTTCCGCCGGGCAGAAACCGGCGTGCAGCCGCATGATCGCACGGGGCCGTTCCGGGCGCGGCACTGACGACAGGTCGATCCACACCAGTTCGGTCGAGCCTCCGCCGATATCGACGACCAGCAGCTGTTCGGTCTTGGTCGAGACCAGCGGCGCGCAGGAAATCACCGCCAGCCGCGCCTCCTCCTCGGGCTGGATGATCTCGAGTGGCAGGTCAGTCTCGCGCTGGACCATCTTCAGGAACTCGCGGGAATTCTTCGCCCGCCGGCAGGCCTCGGTCGCCACCAGCCGCATCCGCTTGACGCCGTGGCTCTCGATCTTCTTGCGGCAGATGTGCAGAGCCTGGACTGTGCGCGCCATCGAGGCGCGGCTGAGCCGGCCCGAAGCCTCGAGCCCGTGGCCAAGCTGCACCGCCTTGGAAAAGCTGTCGATGACATGGAACTGACTGCCCTTGGGCTGGGCAATCAGCATCCGGCAGCTATTGGTCCCGAGGTCCAGCGCCGCATAAAGCTGCGCCGGGTCGGGTTTCGCGGTGCTGGGTGGCTCGACCGGAACCGGGAACGCGCCCGCACCGCCGGGACGCCTGGGCGTCATGATCACGCCCTCCGATGTAAAGTTGATCCGAACCTATAGGGCATGGCCCGGCTAATCAAGCGCGACTCGGACGGTTCGGACGGCCGAGCTAGCGCGGCGGCGAAGGGATGAACTCGGCCCGGTCGCCCGTCGGCAGGTCGAACAGGCCCTGGCCCCAGTCGGCCTTTTCCCAGGCCTGCCGCGCCACCTCGATCCGTTCGCGGGACGACGAGACGAAGTTCCACCAGACATGGCGCGGCCCGCCCAAGGTGGCGCCGCCCAGCATCATCAGCCGCGCGCCCTCGGCCCCGGCGGCGACGGTGATGCGGTCGCCGGGACGGAAGATCATCATGCGGCCGGCCTCGAACCGTTCGCCGGCGATCTCGACCGCGCCCTGGGTGATGTAAAGGCCGCGGTCCTCGTGGTCGTCGGGCAGCGGGAAGCGCGCACCCGGCGCCAGCACCACATCGCCATAGAAGGCTTCGGAAAACAGCGTTGCCGGGGCCTTTTCGCCA
>JAXMDK010000006.1:0-157300 GCA_046348855.1 Paracoccaceae bacterium
CGACGGATCGAGCATTTCGGTGAAATAGCGCCCGATGGTCAGCGAGTCGCCCTTCATGTCGATGTGCGCGTCCAACTGCGGCAGGCTGAAGCGTTCGTGGGTAACGTAGTTCAACCCCCACATCGGCTTCAGCGCGAACTGGATCATCCCGGCCAAAGTCAGGCGAAAGGGAATGGAAAAGCCGGTGCGCAGGTCGCGTTCGCGGTTGCCGCCGGTGATGCTGTCGACCGTCAGGACCATCACCCGGATGCCGCAGTCCTTGGCCTTCTGCATCATCGCCCGGTTCAGGCCGCGGTCCTTGTGGAAGTAGAACTGGTAGACCTGTGGGTTCTTGTGGCGGCGGGCCAGCGTTTCCATCGACACGGTTCCCAGCGACGAGACCCCGAACATCGTGCCGAACTTCTCGGCGGCGGCGGCGGTGGCGTTCTCGCCCTGATGGTGAAAGAGCCGCTGGAGCGCGGTGGGCGACAGGTAGACCGGCAGGGCCAGCCTTTCGCCCATGACCGTCACCGACAGGTCGACTTCGTCCACCCCGGTCAGGACCGAGGGCAACAGGTCGCAGGCGTCGAAGGAAGCGCGGTTGCGGCGCTTCGTGACCTCGTCGTCGGCGCCGCCGTCGATGTAGTCGAAGATCGGGCCGGGCAGCCGGCGATGGGCAAGCGAGCGGAAGTCGTGGAAATTGTGGCAGGCAGACAAGCGCATGGCGGCGATTCCGGTCAGATGTCGGGGTGGCGGCTCGGGTCAGCGCCCGATCGCCCGGTCAAGATGCGTATAGCCTCCGTCGGGGAATATCCACTGGCCGGTGGTGTGGCCGGACCTGTCTGACAGAAGAAAGGCGCAAGTGTCGGCGATTTCGCGCGCGGTGGTCATCCGGCCGCCCAAGGGAATGCGGTCGGTGATGCGGGCCAGCGCCGCCTCAGGGTCGGGCAGCGTGTCCAGCCAGCGGCGGTAAAGGGGCGTCATCACCTCGGCCACGACGATGGCGTTGACGCGGACGCCATCGGGCAGGAACTCGACCGCCCATTCCCGCGTCAGGCCCAGTTGCGCCGCCTTGGCCGCGATATAGGCCGAGGTTCCGCCCTGGCCGGTCACCGCGGTCTTGGAACTGATGTTGACGATTGCGCCCTTGGTCGCGCGCAGGTCGTCGCGCAGGAGGTGGACCATCGTGTAGTAATGTACAAGGTTCTGGTTCAGGCTGGCGCGGAAGGTGTCCGGCCCCTTGTCGAGGCCCACCCCGTCGTTGGCGCCGGCATTGTTGACCAGCCCGTGCACCGCGCCATGCCGGGTGCGGACCTCGGCGACCGCAGCCCGGCAGGCCGCGTCGTCGGACAGTTCGGCGGCGACGAAATCCCCCCCGGTGCGGGCCAGCCAGCCGGCATCGGGTGCCCGGCGCGCGACGATCACCGGCTGCGCGCCCTCTTCGGCCAGGACCTCGGTGATCCCGGCGCCGATCCCCGAGCCGCCGCCGGTGACGATGACGACCTTGCCCTTCAGATGCAGGTCCATCAGGCGCCCCCGAAGCGGTAGGTTTCCAGGGATTCCGGCTTCATCTCGATTGAAAAGCCGGGCTGGGCTGGCGGCATGTAGGCGGCGTTGCGGATCAGGCAGGGGTCGCGGAAATGTTCGTGCAGGTGGTCGACATATTCGATCACCCGACCCTCGCGGGTCCCGGCGATACACAGATAGTCGATCATCGACATGTGCTGGACATATTCGCACAGGCCGACGCCGCCGGCGTGCGGGCAGACCTTCAGCCCGTATTTCGCCGCCATCAGCATCACCGCCAGCACCTCGTTCAGGCCGCCCAGCCGGCAGCTGTCGATCTGCACCACGTCGATGGCGCCGCGCATGATGAGCTGCTTGAAGATGATGCGGTTCTGGCACATCTCGCCGGTGGCGACCTGAACCGGGGCGACGGCTTCGCGAATCTTGCGGTGCCCCTCGATGTCGTCGGGGCTGGTCGGTTCCTCGATGAACCAGGGCTTGGCGAAGGCGAGCTTCCTGACCCAGTCGATCGCCTGATCGACCTCCCAGACCTGGTTGGCGTCGATCATCAAGTTGACGTCGGGGCCGACCGTTTCGCGGGCGATGGTCAGGCGGCGGATGTCGTCGTCCAGATCGCGGCCGACCTTCATCTTGATGTAGCGGAACCCGGCGTCGACCGCCTCGCGGCAGAGGCGGCGGAGCTTGGCGTCCTCATAGCCGAGCCAGCCGGCGGATGTGGTATAGCAGGGATAACCTTCGGCCTTCAGGGTGGCCACCCGCGCTTCTTTGCCCTCGGCCTGGCGGGTAAGGAAGTCCAGCGCCCATTCCGGCGTGATGCAGTCGGTCAGGTAGCGGAAATCGATGCAGCGCACCAGTTCGGCGGGGCTCATCTCGGCCACCAGTTGCCACACCGGTTTGCCCGCCGACTTGGCCCACAGGTCCCAGGCCGCGTTCACCACCGCGCCGGTCGCCAGGTGGATCGCGCCCTTGTCCGGCCCGATCCAGCGCAGCTGGCTGTCGCCGGTGACATGGTGCCAGAAACGGCCCATGTCGGCGGCGATCCAGTCAAGCTCCAGCCCGACCACCAGCGGACGCAGCGCTTCGATTGCCGCGACGCAGATTTCGTTGCCGCGGCCGATGGTGAAGGTCAGCCCGTGGCCCTGGTGCGGGCCGTCGGTTTCCAGGATGACATAGGCGGCCGAATAGTCCGGGTCGGGGTTCATCGCGTCCGAACCGTCCAGATGCCGGCTGGTCGGAAAGCGCACGTCGATGGTGCGCAGGCCGGTGATCCTTGTCATGTCCTGACCACCCTTTGTGTCTGTTCGCCCAGCCCTTCGATGCCCAGGCGCATGACCTCGCCGCCCTTGAGATAGACCGGCGGCTTCTGCCCCAGCCCGACGCCCGGCGGTGTGCCGGTGGAAATCACGTCGCCCGGTTGCAGCGACATGAATTGCGACAGGTAGGAAATCAGGTGGGCAACGCCGAAAATCATCGTCGCGGTCGATCCGTTCTGGAAGCGGCGGCCATCGACATCCAGCCACATCTTCAGGTTCTGCACGTCGCCCGCCTCGTCCGGCGTGACCAGCCAGGGGCCGATGGGGCCGAAGGTGTCGCAGCCCTTGCCCTTGTCCCAGGTGCCGCCGCGTTCGATCTGCCATTCGCGCTCGCTGACGTCGTTGATGACGCAGTAGCCTGCGACATGGTCGAGCGCCTCGGCTTCGGCGATGTACTTGCCGCCCTTGCCGATCACCACGCCCAGCTCGACCTCCCAGTCGGTCTTGACCGAGCCGCGCGGGATTTCCACGTCGTCGTCGGGGCCGCAGATGGCGCTGGTCCATTTGGCGAAGACGATAGGTTCCTTGGGGATGGCGGCGCCGGTTTCGGCGGCATGGTCGGCGTAGTTCAGCCCGATGCAGATGAACTTGCCCACCGCGCCGACGCAAGGGCCAAGGCGGGGTGTCCCCTCGACGCGCGGCAGGCGCGCCGGGTCGAGCGCGGCCAGCCGGGCCAGGCCTGCGGGCGTCAGCACCTCGCCGGCGATGTCGTCCACCTGGGCCGACAGATCGCGGAGGACGCCGGCGTCCAGCAGCCCCGGCTTTTCGCGGCCCTTCGGACCATAGCGCAGCAGTTTCATGTCTTCCTCATCCGGTAGGTGCGGGGGGCGGCGGGCGCCCCCCGTCTTGCTCACTGTCAGTCGTAGAGAACCGCGGCGATCTTCGGATCGTCGATGTTGGTCTTGTCGTACCAGTAGAAGCCGGTATCGATCTTCTTCTCGACCGGCTCGCCCTTGGCGGCGGCGACGGCGGCCTTTACCGTCTCGTAGCCGATGCCGACCGGGTTCTGGGTGATGGCGCCGGCCATGGTGCCGTCGCGGATCGCATCCTTCTGGGCCTTGCCGGAATCGTAGCCGACGATCACCACATGGGCGCCGGCTTCCTTCACCCCGTTCACCACACCAATGGCCGAGCCTTCGTTGGTGCCGAAGATGCCCTTGATGTCGGGGTTGGCGGTCAGGATCGCCTTGGTGATCTCGGTCGATTTCAGCTGGTCGCCGCCGCCATATTCGATGGTGACGATCTCGACCTTGGGATGGGCTTCCTTCATGCGGTTGGCGAAGCCGTCGCGCCGGTCGACGCCGGTGCGCGAGGTCTGGTCGTGGGCGACGATGGCGACCTTGCCCTCGTCGCCGATCAAGGCGGCCATCTTGTCGGCGGCCAGCGCGGCGGCCGCGACATTGTCGGTGGCGGCGGTGGCCAGCGGGATGTCACTGTCGACGCCCGAGTCGAAGGCGATGACCGGGATGCCCGCATCCTTGGCCTGTTGCAGCAGCGGGATCGCCGCCTGGCTGTCCAGTGCGGCAAAGCCGATTGCCGCCGGTTTCTTGGCAAGAGCCGCGGCCAGCATGTCGATCTGCTTGTCGACCTGGCTTTCGTTGTCGGGGCCCTCGAACGTCACGTCGACGCCCAGGTCGGCGGCGGCCTTGTCGGCGCCGGCCTTGACCGCCTGCCAGAACTGATGCTGGAACCCTTTCGAGATCAGCGGGATGTAGAGCTTGTCTGCGGCCTGCGCGAGCGGCGCGACCGCCACGAAGGACAGCGCGGCGGCAGCGCCGAGCAGGGTGCGTCTGGTGAACATCTTTACCTCCATCTTGTTCACGAACGTCAGGAAAGGTGGCGGGCGGACGGGCCGCGCGCCGGTCGTTCAAACCGTGCGGCCACGGCGCAACTGGTCGGCGTAGACCGCGACGATGATGATGGCGCCGGTCACGACGGTCTGCCATTCCGGCGCCACCGACAGGACGCGCAGGCCGTTGGTCAGCACCGACATGATCAGCGCCCCGATCAGCGTGCCAAGGATCGTGCCCCGGCCGCCGGCCAGCGAGGTGCCGCCGATGACGACGGCGGCGATGGCCTCCAGCTCGTAACCCAGCCCCAGCGCCGGCTGGGCACTGTTGATGCGGCTGGCGATCAGTACGCCGGCGATGCCGCAGATCGCGCCCGACAGCGCATAGATCGCCATTTTCCAGGCGGCGGTGTTCACACCCGACAGCCGCACCGCCTCTTCGTTAGATCCGAGCGCGAAAGTGTAGCGGCCCAGGACGGTGCGCGACAGAACATAGGCGACCGCGCCCGCGACCAGGAACAGGATCAGGACGCCGTTCGGCACCGGAAACTCGGGGATGACGGCGCCGATCAGCGAGCCCTGGGCGATCAGGTTGAAGCCGGGGGTCGAGTTGAAATAGATCGGCTTCGCCCCGGTCACGATCAGCGACAGGCCCTTCAGCATCAGCATCATGCCCAACGTTGCGATGAAGGGCGGGATCTTCATCCGCGCGATAAAGGTGCCCGAGATCAGGCCGCAGAGCGCGCCGGTGGCGATCGCGGCAAGAATGCCCACCGGCAGCGGCATGCCCCACCAGGTCAGCACGACCCCGGCCATGACCGAACAGAAGGTCATCAGCGTGCCGATCGACAGGTCGATCCCGCCGGTGATGATGATCAGCGTTACGCCCACCGCCAGAACCCCGTTGACCGAGGTGGCCTGCAGGATCGCCATGATATTGGCGACCTGGAAGAAGTTCGGGCTGGCCAGCGAAAAGCCGACCACCAGGGCGATCAGGCTGGCAAAGGCCAGAAGCTTCTGTTGCGCCCCTCCGCCGCTGCGGACGGCGGGCACCGGCTTGGCGGTGGTCGTGGTCATGCGGCCTCTCCTTCAGCCAGGCTGTCGCGCTTGGTCGCCAGCACCATGATTTCCTCCTGCGTGGCACCGCCGGGCAGGAAGCCGGTCAGGCGCCCCTCGCACATCACCGCGATCCGGTGCGACAGGCGCAGGATTTCGGGCAGTTCGCTAGAAATGACGATGATCGCCTTGCCGTCGGCGGCCAGAGATTCGAGCAGGCGGTGGATTTCGGCCTTGGCGCCCACGTCGATGCCGCGCGTCGGTTCGTCGAAGATCAGGATGTCGCAGTCGCGCAGCAGCCACTTGGCGATCACCACCTTCTGCTGGTTGCCGCCCGACAGAAGCCGCACTTCCTGCGCGTCGGACGGGGTGCGGATCGCCAGCCGGGCGATGTAGTCGCGGGCAACCTCGCCGAGCTTCGCCTCGTCGATCCGGCCGAGCGCGTCGGAATAGCGCGGCAGGCTGGCCAGCGCGATGTTGGCGCGCACGTCCATGCCGAGCGCCAGTCCGAACTGCTTGCGATCCTCGGACAGATAGCCGATCCCGGCGCGTACCGCCTGTTCGGGGCTGGCGATGCGGCGGTGGCGGCCATGCACGATGATCTCGCCGCCCGTGCGGGGGTCGGCGCCGAAGATCAGCCGCGCCAGTTCGGTGCGGCCGGCGCCCATCAGCCCGGCGAACCCGAGGATCTCGCCCTTCTTCAGGCTGAAGCTCACGTCGCGCACGGCGCGGCCGCGGCTGAGGTGCCGCACCTCGAGCGCGGTTTCGGCCGCCGTCAAGTCGGGGATGCGCACGGTCTCGTCGGTCAGTTCGCGCCCGACCATCATGGCGATGATGCGCGCGATAGGCGTATCGGCGGCTTCGACCGTTCCCACCCAGGCGCCGTCGCGCATGACCGTCACCCGGTCGGCGATGCGCCTGATCTCGTCCATCTTGTGGCTGATGTAGACGATGCCCACGCCTTCGGCGCGCAGCTGGCGGATGATGCGGAACAACTCGGCGATCTCGGCGTCGTTCAGCGCGGCGGTGGGTTCGTCCATGACCAGCACCCGCGAGCGGTGCGACAGCGCCTTGGCGATCTCGACCATCTGCTGGCGGGCGATGGTCAGGCCCTCGACCGGGGTACGCGGGTCCATCGCGACGTTCATGCTGGCGAAGAGGGCGGCGGCATCGGCGTTCAGGCGGGCCTCGTCCAGCCGGCCGAAGGATTTGCGCGGCTCGCGCCCGATGAAGATGTTCTGGGCGACGGTCAGATCCTTCATCAGCGCCAGTTCCTGGTGGATGATGCTGATGCCCAGATCCTGTGCGGCGCGCGGGCTGGGCACCGTCACCTCGGCACCGCCGACCAGAATGCGCCCGGCGCCGGGCTGATAGACCCCTGACAGGACCTTCATCAGCGTCGACTTGCCGGCGCCGTTCTCGCCCATCAGCGCATGGACCTCGCCGGCGCGCAGGTCGAAGTTCACCGCCTTCAGCGCATGAACGCCGGGAAAGCGCATGTCGATGCCGTCCATCCGAACAAGGTCGCTCATGCTTCCCCCTCCCCCCCGGGCGGCGTTCAGATCGTGACGCCGCCGTCGACAAGAACCGCCTGCCCCGAGACGAAGCGGCTTTCGTCGGACAGAAGATAGACCACCATCGGCACGATGTCCTCGACGGCGGCGAGCCGCCCCATCGGCTGACGGGCGATGAAGTCCTTTTCCGCCTGTACCGGATCGGCTGCCGCGGCAATCCGGCCGCGCAGGCTGGGCGTGTCCACCGTGGCCGGGCACAGCGCGTTGGCGCGAATCCCCTGGCGGACGAAATCGGCGGCGATGGCCTTGGTCAGGCCGATGACCGCCGCCTTGGTGGCGCCATAGGCGGTGCGGTTCGGAAAGCCCTTCACCGACGAGGCGACCGAGGCCATGTTCAGGATGCTGGCGGTACCGGTCTCGGCCGCCCGGGCGATCATTCCCGGCAGGCAGGCCCGGGTCAGGCGCATCATCGCGGTCACGTTCAGATCGAAGCTGAAGGCCCAGTCGCGGTCAGTCAGGTCGAGGATGGTGCCGTTGGCGACGAAGCCCGCGCAGTTGAACAACCCATCCAGGCGTCCGACACGCTCGGCGGTCTGCGCCACGGCCCCGGCATCGGTCACGTCGAAGGGCCAGGTCTCGATCCCGTCCAGCCCGTCCAGCAGGTCGGCATTCAGGTCGGTGGCGAACACCCGCGCGCCTTCGGCGGCGCAAGCGATGGCGCTGGCCCGGCCGATGCCCTGTCCGGCCGCCGTGATCAGGATGGTCTTTCCCGCAAGCCGCATCGAGCCCCTCCCGTTACACAAAATTCGTATGTGAATGATGTATTCACAGATGAATAGTTGACGCAACAGGAATCTTTCGCTCGATTGAGGCAGCGCCAGTAACCGACACGAGACTGCAATGGACGAATCAAACGACCCGGACGACGCGACGGGGCTTGCCGACCGTTACCGCGCCCCGGCCCTGGACAAGGGCCTGGACATTCTGGAAATCCTCGCCCGGCAGCCCGGCGGGCTGACCCGGGCCGAGATCGTCAAGGCGATGGGCCGCAGCCCTTCAGAGATCTACCGGATGCTGGAACGATTGGTCGCGCGCCAGTATGTGACGCGGATCGACGGCGACCGCTATGCGCTGACGATGAAGCTGTTTCTGCTGGCCCACAGCCACCCGCCCTTGCGCCGGATTATCGCCCAGGCCCAGCCGCTGATGGACGCCTTTGCGCGCGAAACCCGGCAATCGTGCCATCTGGTCATGCCCGATGCCGGCCACGGCGTCGTGCTGGCCCAGGCCAGTCCCGACTACCATTGGGAATTCCGCGTGCGGATCGGCGCGCAGCTCGACCTGTTCGAGACATCCTCGGGGCTGACGCTTCTGGCTTTCCAGCGGCCCGAGCGGCGGGCCGAGGTGCTGGCGACATGGGGGGTCACCGATGGCGAGAAGCGCCTTGCCGGGATCGAGCCGCATCTGGCCGAGGTTCGCCGCGCCGGCTACCGGCAAGGCCCTTCGGCGCAGCTGGTCGGTGTGATCGACATGAGTGTTCCGGTGATCGGGCCGGATGGCGATGGCGTGGCGGCCCTGACCTGCGCCTATATCGAACATCCGGGCGATACGGTTCCCGACGGGCGAAAGACGGCGCTGGCCAAGCTGCGGACCCTGGCGGCGCTCCTGTCGTTTTCCGCCCTGGCCTAAGTGGCGATCACGCCCTTGCGGATGGTGAAATTGCCGTAGGGCCGGGTTTCGGCAGTGCGAACCACCGCGAAGGCCCGGCGGGCGCGGTCGTAGAAGGCAAAGCGTTCGAGCGAGCCGATCGCCGCGCCTTCTGCGGTGAACAGCGGCGTGGCCTCGGCGACGACCGGCGGAACCGCCAGCGGATCGCCCACCACCTGCATGGTCAGGACCGGGTCGGGTTCATACCCGTCGACCGGCAGCAGCGACAGCACCGCCCGGACGGCGCGCGGTGCATCGCAATCCATGTGCAAGAGGCGGCCATGCACCGTCGTGCGCGCGACCGACGCGGCAGGAAAGTTCGCGTCGGCGATGACGATCTCGTCGCCGTGGCCCATGGACGCGAGCACCATGAGCAGTTCGGCGCCCAGCAGCGGATCGATTCCCTTCAGCATCCGACACTCCCGTCATCACGTCCGTCTACCTGACATCGGCGCTGGGGGCGTGGTCAAGCGCATGTCGGCGGGTGGGATCAGCGCAGGTCGGCCGGCAGCAGAGCCTCGGGCATGTTCTGGTAGGCGACCGGGCGCAGCCAGCGACGGATCGACAGTGTGCCGACCGAGGTCGCGCCGAAGTTGGTCGAAGCCGGGTAAGGCCCGCCGTGAACCTGCGCATCCACGACCTCCACCCCGGTCGGAAAGCCGTTGGCCAGCACGCGGCCGGCCTTGCGCTCTAGCACCGGCATCAGGGTTCGCGCCTGTTCGGTGTCCGCCTCGTCAAGATGCAGGGTGCAGGTCAACTGGCCCTGCAGGCTCTGCGCCACCGCCAGCATCTGGCCCGCATCGCGCACCGTCACGATCAGGCCGAGCGGGCCGAAAACCTCTTCCGCCAGCGCATGGTTGCCGAGCCAGTCGTCGCCCGAAACCTCGAACAGGTAGGGCGTGGCGTTGCGCAAGTCGCAGGTCGAGGTCAGGACCGCCTGCACCCCGGTCTGTGCCGCCACCCGGTCGCGGCCCTGCCGATAGGCCAGGGCGATACCGTCGGTCAGCATGGTCTGCGCTCCGATCTGGCCCACAGCTTCTTTCGCTGCCGCGACGAAGGTCGCGGCCTCTGCCCCGCCCGTCACCACCGCAATGCCGGGATTGGTGCAGAACTGGCCGGCGCCGAGGGTCAGCGAACCCGCCCAGCCCTTGGCGATGGCCTCGCCGCGGGCCTTTACGGCATGGGGCAACAGGAACATCGGATTGACCGAGCCCAGTTCACCGAAGAAGGGGATCGGCTCTGGCCGCCGGGCGCAAAGATCGAACAGCGCCCGGCCCCCGCCGAGGCTGCCGGTGAAGCCCACCGCCTTGATCAGCGGATGCTGCACCAGGCTTTCGCCCACGTCGCGCTTGCCGCCCTGCACCAGCGAGAAGACGCCCGGATGCAGGCCAAGCGCCCTGATCGCGGCATCGATAGCCTGCGCCACGATTTCGCCGGTGCCGGGATGCGCCGAATGGCCCTTGACCACCACCGGGCAACCGGCGGCCAGCGCCGAGGCGGTATCGCCGCCAGCAGTCGAGAAGGCCAAGGGGAAGTTCGAGGCGCCAAACACCGCGACCGGGCCGACCGGGCGCTGCACCATCTTCAGGTCGGGGCGCGGCGCGGGTTGGCGGTCGGGTTGGGCCGGGTCATGGCGGCGGTCGAGGTAATCGCCCTTGCGGATATGGTTGGCGAACAGCCGCAACTGGCCGGTCGTCCGGCCCCGTTCACCTTCCAGCCGTGCGGCGGGCAGGCCGGTCTCGGATGTACCGATGGCGGTGATTTCGGCCCCTCGCGCCTCGATCTCGTCGGCGATCCGGTCGAGGAAGGCGGCGCGGGCGTCGCGCGAGAGCGCCGAATAGGACGGAAACGCCGCTTCTGCCCCCTGGGCGGCCGCATCGACATGGGCGGGCGTGCCGACCGCGAACGAAAGCGCCGCGCCGGAGGCGGGCGAGGATTGGAAGGTCGCATCGCCGGCCACCCATTGGCCCGCGATCAGGTGTTTTCCGGTCAACATTACGGGACTCACAGCAGGTTGCGTCTTGCGAGGTTGGTCATAAGGGACCGGGTTCCAAAGGTCCATTCCGGGCATTCGGTCGACAGATCGACGGTGTTGGTCAAGGCCCCCAGCCCGGCGGCGGCGATGGTGACGATATCGCCGATCCGGTGGGTGAAGCCCCCGTCGGGCTGGTCGCGGTCCTGGGTCGGCGCGAAAAGCGTGCCAAGGAACAGCATCAAGCCATCGGGATATTGATGATGCCGCCCGACGGTCTGGGCGACCAGATCCTCGGGGTCGCGGCTGATCCGGGCCATCGACGACCTGCCGTTCAGGGTGAACCCGTCGGGTCCGGCCACGGTCAGCGTCAGTTCGGCCCGGCGCACATCGTCCAGCGTGAAGCCCGCGTCGAACAGGCGGATGAAGGGGCCGATGGCGCAGGAGGCGTTGTTGTCCTTGGCCTTGGACAGCAACAAGGCCGAGCGCCCCTCGATGTCGCGCAGGTTCACGTCGTTGCCGAGCGTGGCCCCGACGATCCGGCCTTTGGAGGAAACCGCCAGCACCACCTCGGGCTCAGGGTTGTTCCATTTCGACGAGGGATGCAGGCCGACTTTGGCCCCGTGCCCGACCGAGGACAGCACCTGCGCCTTGGAAAAGACCTCGGCATCCGGGCCGATGCCGACCTCCAGGTACTGGCTCCACAGGCCTTCGGCGATCAGTGCGGCCTTGACCGCCTGGGCCTGGGGCGAGCCGGGGCGGATGTCGCGCAGCGAGGCGCCGATCACCGCGCCCACCCGGCCGCGGATCGCCTCGGCGCGGGCTGGGTCGCCGCCGGCCCGTTCCTCGATGACCCGTTCGACCATCGAGCCGGCGAAGGTTACGCCGCAGGCCTTGACCGCCTGAAGATCGCAGGGCGCGATCAGATGCGCCACGCCGGGATCGCCCACGGGTGCGGCGAGCAGGTCCGCTAGCAGCCCGACCCTGCGCCCCTCGGCGCTGCGCAGATAGCCGGCGGGG
Organism: Paracoccaceae bacterium; assembly: GCA_046348855.1. GTDB lineage: Bacteria > Pseudomonadota > Alphaproteobacteria > Rhodobacterales > Rhodobacteraceae > TMP-24. The sequence continues at coordinate 11,878 of JAXMDK010000006.1, forward strand.
TCCGCCATCTCGCAGATGTCGCGCACCAGCGGCGCGGCGCGCGAGGTTACGTCAAACACCACGCCATCGCGGACAGTCACCATGCAAGGACCGGCAACCGAAGGGTCCCAGATGCGGCCGAGCAGCAGGGCGTCGTTGGGGAAATCAGCACTCATCGCGGTTCCAGTCCAGTTGCATGGTGACGGTCATCGCCTCGCCGGGGACGAGCGGGCGCAGGCCGGGTTGGCCGGGCAGGTTATGGGCATCGACGGGGTGCGACACCGGCTCAAGGCAGAAGAAACCGGCCTTTGACTTCGGGGAATAAAGGATCAGCGTCGACAGCGACGGCGCGAACAGCGTGACCGGAACCGCATCGCCGCCTTGAACGATCTGCGCCCGCCCCGGCCAGCCGGAAAAGCCGGCGTTGATCCAGCCGGCGGGCAGCGCCCGGGCCTTGTCGAAGCGCAGGCGCGGGGGGATCGGCTGGGGCACCTGTGTCGCCGGCAGGTGGTGTTCGCCCTCGGGCCACCAGCCGGACGCCGGGAACGCCAGCCGCGTGGTGCCGTCGCGCGGGAACCAGGGATGGAAGCCGCCGCCGAAGGGCAGGGGGCGGTCGGCCCGGTTGGCCAGCGTCAGGCTGGCGCGGAAGGACTGTGCCCCAAGGTGATAGCTCAGCCGCGCGCAATAGCGCAGCGGGCCGAATGCGCCATCGTTCAAAGCCAGGTGCAGGGCCGAGTCGGTCGTCTGGCGCACGATCCACGGGCGCTGGAAAGCGTCGCCGTGGATCGGGAAGGGCTCGCCCGGAAGGTTGGGCGTCAGCGCGTGGCGCAGGCCGCCGACCACGATCCCGTCGGAAATCCGGTTGGAAAACGGGGCGAGGATGTTCATTGCATAAGCGAAGGGGTCGGCCTCGGCCCCCGGCCGCAAGGGGCGCAGGATCGGCCGATCGCCCAGCCACAGGCCGGCCAGCGCCGCCCCCATCGCCGGCGCCACCACCGCGCGTGCCGTGCCGGCCCGCAGTTCGATCATCTGCCCGCTCCCCAAACCTGCCGGCCCCTCAACCTACCAACCGCCGTCGATCGCCAGGTTCTGCCCGGTGATCATCCGTGCGCCGTCCGAGCAGAGGAACACCGCGAGCGCCGCGACATCTTCGGCCTGAAGCCGGGTCTTGACGCATTGCCGGTCCAGGACCATCGCGTTGTATTCCGCCAGCCGGTCGGCAAAGACCCGGTTCTCGGCCTCGGACACCACCGCACCCGGGGCGATGGCGTTCACGGTGATGCCATGTCGGCCAAGTTCGCGCGCCAGCCCCTTGGTCAGGCCCAGCATCGCCCCTTTCGAGGCGACATAGGGCACATAGCCTTCCCACTGGCCGTTCAGCGTCACCGAGGTCAGATTGATGACCCGCCCCCAACCTTGCGCCTTCATCCCCGGCGCGCAGGCCCGCGTCAGCGCGAAGGCGGCGGAGGAATTGACCCGGATCTGGTCCTCGTATTCGGCCAGCGAGAAGTCCTCGTGCGGCTTGTTGATGATCAGGGCCGCGTTGTTGATGAGAATGTCCACCCGGTCGGCCCCGGCGAAGGTCCGGGCCTTGGCCTCGGTCGCGGCGAGGTCGTTCAGGTCCAGCCCCAGCCAGCCCATACCCGGCGGGGGCGCGGCCTCGGGCCGGTCGAGGATCGTCACCCGGTGGCCCCCGGCGGCGAAGCCCTGGGCCAGCGCGCGGCCGATGGTGCCGAGCCCGCCGGTGATCAGGACGTGGCGCTTGCGGTTTTCCATGGCAGTCTCCCTGAATCCGGCCTCGTCACAGGACGTCGTGCACTTCGTCGATCGAAGTATCGGCGACCTTCTTGTCCAGCACCACCTGCCCATGCGCCATCGCCACGATCCGGTCGCAGCAGGCAAAGACGTGGTGCATGTTGTGGCTGACGAAGATCCCGGTGATCGACTGGGCGGGCAGCGACTTGACGAAGCCGATGACCTTGGTGGTTTCCTTGACCGACAGGTGGTTGGTCGGCTCGTCGAGGATCAGCACCTTGGACTTGAAATGCATGGCCCGCGCGATGGCGACGCCTTGCCGCTGGCCGCCGGACAATTCGCCCACGAAGGCATCGGGCGAGCGCAGGTGCAGGTCGACATTGGCGATGGCCGCGACGCTTTCGCTGCGCATCCGCGCCTGATCCAGCCAGCCGACCCCGGCGATCGACCATTTCAGCGGCTCGCGGCCGATGAAGAGGTTGCGGGCGATGGTCATGTTGGGGACCATCGAGTTGTACTGGTAGATCGTCTCGATCCCCAGGTTCATCGCGTCGCGCGGCCCGCGCATCTGCACGGCGTTGCCTTCGACCAGAACCGCGCCCTGATCGGGCCGGTTCAGGCCAGAGAGGATCGAGATCAGCGTCGACTTGCCGGCACCGTTGTCGCCGACCAGCCCAACCGTTTCGTTCCGGTTGAAGTGCAGGTCGACGCCGCGCAGCGCGTGAACGCCAGAATACCACTTGTGCAGGTTGCTGACCGCGATGATCGGTTGGTTCGCACCCATTGCTCAGACCTCCACCTTCATCGCCTTGCCGCGCTTGCGCAGCCAGGAATTGCCGACGACCGCAAGGATGGTCAGCGCGCCCACGGCGAACTTGAACCAGTTGCTGTCGACCTGGCTCAGCACCATGCCGTTGTCGATGACCCGGATCAGCAGGGCGCCGATGATCCCGCCAAGGATCGAGCCGATGCCGCCTTGCAACGAGGTGCCGCCGATCACCGCTGCCGCCACCGCCTGCAATTCCAGTCCTTCGCCCAAGGACGGCAGGGGCGAGCCGAGCCGCAAGACCTGGATCATCCCGGCGAAACCGGCCAGCACCGAACAGAGCATGAAGGTCGCGATCTTGACCCGCGCGGTCGGGATGCCCATGGCCTGCGCCGCGGGCAGGAAGCCGCCCGTCGCGCGCACCCAGTTGCCGTAATTCGTCCGTGCCAGCAGGAGCGCGGCCACGGCGGCGATGCCGAGGAACCACAGGAACGAGGCGCGGATCACCTCGCCCGGCCCGAAGAAGCCGACGAACAGCCCTGTCGGGATCTGGTCAGCCTTCAGCCGCGGCGGGAAGCCGCCGGAAATCACCACGGTCAGCGACCGCGCCATGAACAGCATGCCCAGCGTGGTGATGAACGAAGGGATCTCGAAGCGGATGGTGATCCAGCCGTTGAGAAACCCCACCAGCGCGCAGAGGCCCAGCCCCGCCAGAAGCGCGACCCAGAAGGGCCAGCCCGTCGTCATCAGCACCGCCATCGTCATCGGCGCCAGCGCAAAGACCGAGCCCACCGACAGGTCGAATTCACCGCAGATCATCAGAAGCGTCACGCCGACCGCGACCAGCGCCATTTCCGGCAGGAAGCCGATCACCCCGCGCAGGTTCGCCTGGCCCAGCAAGACGCCATTCGACAAGATCTGGAACAGCACCACCAGAGCCACCAGCAGAAGTCCTGCCGCCAGCTCGGGCTTCTGCAAAGCCAGTTTCAAGGTCTTCCGCATGTTCTTTGCCTTCTCCCGATAGAATGGCGCGCGGGGGGGCTGCCCCACCGCGCGCCGTCGCCGTCAGCGCAGTCCTTGTTCGGACAGGGACATGATCGCGTCGGCATCGGCGGGGGTGACGATCGCCTGCCCGGTATCGACATTGGAGGGCGCGAGGCCGGCGGTCTTTTTCAGATAGGCCATCATCACCGGCATGAAACCCTGCATGTAGGGTTGCTGATCGACCTCGACCTGGATGTAGCCGGCCTTCAGCTGGTCGACGACCTGCGGCACCAGGTCGAAACCACCCAGAAGCACCTTGCCCGGCTCGACACCGCGGTCTTTCAGCGTGCCGGCAACGGCGGCGTGCCAGAAGCCGGTGTCGAAATAGGCGGTGGTGTCGGGATGGGCGGCAAGATAGGCGCCGACCCGGTCGGCGGTCACGGCAAGGTCGGTGCCGGAATCAAGCTTCTCCCAAGAGATGTCGCGGCCCGACTTGGCCTTGTATTCCTCCAGGAAGTTGATCACGCCCTGACCACGCTGTTCGGACCAGTTCTGGCCGGGGGCCGAGATGCCGACCAGCACGCGGATCGGGCCTTCCGCCGGGAAATTGGCCGATTGCGCCTTGCCGAGCGAATAGCCCGCCGCAAGGAACCCTTGGCCGATGAAGGCTTCGCGCGCATTGCCGGCGGCGCCTTCGGTGTCGTCCACGTTGACGCCCAGAACGGTCACGCCCTGATCGCGCGCGCCCTTGATCACGTCGTCAAGCGCGGTGTTGTCGACGATCGAGGTGAAAAGCGCGTCGGGCTTGGTGGCCAGCGCCGCCTCGATATTGGCGACCTGTTCCTGCACCGACCCCTCGGTCTGGGTGAACAGCATCTTGCAATCGGCATTCACCTTGGCGCAGGCGTCGTCATAGCCCTTCTTCACCGCCTGCCAGAAGGTGTTCGACGCCGAGGAATGCACGGCAAAGACCAGGTGCAGTTGACCCTCGGCCAGTGCCGGCAAGGCCGCGACGGTCGAGAGCGCGACCGCAAGCGTGGCGAGTTTCAATTTGGCTTTCATTCAGTCCTCCCAGTTTTGAGTGTCAGATCGAGGTCGCGTCGGATTTCCTGCGCGACACGGTGAAGGCGCGGCCGATGTCGGGATGCAGTTCCATCCCAAGCCCCGGACCCGGCGGAACCGTGATCATGCCGTTCTTCACCTCTGGAAGGGCGGTCACCAGATCACGATACCAGGTGCGGTAGAAGGCCCGGACGCTTTCCTGGACCAGCGCGTTCGGGGCATTGAGCGACAGGTGGGTCGAGGCGCAGAGAACCACCGGCCCGGTGCAGTCGTGCGGCGCGACCGGCAGGTGCCAGGCCTCGGCCATCGCGGCGATCTTGCGCGCCTCGGACAGGCCGCCGCACCAGCTGATGTCCAGCATGACGACCCCGGCGGCCCCGGTTTCCAGCAGGTCGCGGAAGGCCCAGCGGGAACCGAGTGTTTCCGAGGCGGAGATCGGCGCGGGCGAGACCTCGACATAGCGGCGCAGGCTGGCAAGGCTGTCCATGCGGATCGGATCTTCGTGCCAGAAGGTGCCGTAGGGGGCGAGCGCCTTGGCGATCTGCATGGCCGGCAGAAGCTGCCACATCGAATGGAACTCGACCATGATGTCCATGCGGTTGCCGACCGCGGCGCGGATCTTCTCGAATGGCTTCAGGGCCTCGGCAAGGTCGGGGGCCGAGATGTATTGGCCCCGGCTGCGCTCGGCAGCGGTGTCGAAGGGCCAGATCTTCATTGCGGTGATCCCGTCCTCCAGCAGCGACTGCGCCAGTTCGTCGGCGCGGTGCAGGAAGCCGTTCAGGTCGTCGTAATCCTTGCCGCCGCCGGTCATCGCGTAGTTGGCGGTGGTCTGGCCGGTCGCCTTCTTGATGTAGTCGGTCCCGGCGCAGGTGTTGTAGGTGCGGATCGACGGGCGGGTGAATCCCCCCAGAAGCTGGGCAATCGGCTGGCCCGTCGCCTTGCCGAAAATGTCCCACAGCGCGATGTCGAAGGCGGAATTGCCGCGCACCTCGGCGCCCGAGGAGCGGAAGCCCAGATAGCCCACCAGGTCGGCCGACAGCCGGTCGATCTCCAGCGGGTCGCGGCCGATCACCCGCGGCGCGATATGTTCGTGGACATGCGCCTCGACGGTGGCGGCGCCGAAGAAGGTCTCGCCGAGGCCGGTGATGCCCTCGTCGGTGCCGACCTCGACCCACAGGAGGTTCGGCCGCTCCGCGATGCGGATCGTTTCAAGCGATGTGATCTTCATCTTGTCCTCAGGTCAGGCCGGCCGAAACGAGCGCCCGGACGCTTTCGTCGAAATGCAGGGCCATGGCGGCGACGGCCTGTTCGGGGTCGCCGGCCACCACCGCCTCGGCGATCTTTTCATGGTTGGCGATCATCGCTTCGCGCGCCTCGGGGGTGGTGCGGCTTTTCCAGCCGATCGGCCAGGTCTGCGAGGTGATGCCCTGGAAGGCGCCGACGATCAGGCCGAAGACCGGATTGCGCGAGGCCCGCGCCAGGGCCATGTGGAAGGCCAGGTCGTGGCGCATCAGGCTTTCGGGGTCGTTGATGCTGGCCCGCATGGCGCGCGCCTCGGCCAGGATTTCCTTCGCCTCCTGGTCGCTTCGCCGCAGGGTTGCGAGCGTGACGATCCGGGTCTCCATCGTGCGGCGGACGTCGTAGATCTGCTGGATGCTGATCTGGTCGGTATGCACGCCGTGTTCGATGACCAGCGACATCGCCCCGTGGTCGATCTGCGAAACGGTGGCGCGCTTGCCGGTGGCCAGTTCGATGATCCGCATCGCCGCGAGCGACCGGAACGCCTCGCGCACCACGGTCCGCGAGACCTGCAATTCCTTGGCCAGCGCCGCCTCGGAAGGCAGGCGGTCGCCGGGCATCAGATCCTGTTCGCGGATGATGCGGGTGATCGCGCCAACCGCATTCCCGACCAGGCCACCATTCACTTCCGTTTCAACCTTCATGCAGAATCACCATAAGCTGTCATACAGGTTTTGCTTGAATAGTTGATATGTCTGCCGTAGCCTTGAGTCAAGCAGTATCGGAGACACCTATGACAAACGCAGAACTGGTCTTTGCCGCCACAGATATCGTGGGCGAAAGCCTTGTCTGGGATGACCGGCGCCAGCGGCTGGCCTGGGTCGACATTATCGGCCGCCGCATCCACCGGTTGGACCCGGCGAGCGGTGCGCACGAAGTCTGGCCGACGCCGGGCCTCGTGACCTCGATCGGTCTGCGCGATGACGGCGGCGCCATTGTCGGGCTGGAGCGGCAGCTGGCGCTGTGGGATTGGGGCGGGCCGTTCCGCCCGATCTGCGAGGTGGAGTCCGACCTGCCCGGCAACCGGCTGAACGAGGGCGTGGTCGGCCCGGACGGCGCCTTCTGGATTGGGACGATGCAGAACAACATCGCCGCCGACGGCAGCCCGCAAGAGATCAAGGCGCCGACCGGGCGTATCTATCGCCTGACGCCCGATGGCCGGCTGGCCCGGCTGAGCGACGATGCCTTCTGGATCACCAACACCTTCGTCTGGCCGGCGCCCGACCGGCTGGTGACGGCCGACACGGTGGCGGATACGCTCTTCAGCTACGACGTCGGGCCAGACGGGCTGGAAAACCGCCGTGTCTTCCAGGCCGGCTTCGGCCGCGGCGTGCCCGACGGGTCTTGCCTGGATGCCGAGGGCGGGATCTGGACGGCCCGCGTCGCCGGTGGTGCCTGCCTGACCCGGACCGGGCCGGATGGCAAGGTTGTCGACCTGGCCGAACTGCCCTGCACCTGGCCGACCAGCTGCGCCTTCGGCGGCCCTGATCTGGCGACGCTCTACGTTACCTCGGCCCGCTTCACCATGAGCGCCGACCATCTGGCGGCGCATCCCGACGAAGGCGGGCTCTTCGCCATCCGGCCGGGCGTGCGCGGGGTGAAGGCGAACCGGTTCGCGAGCGGAGGGCGGCGGTAGTCGGGGCGGCGGCGCCGGCGGCGTGGCGCGCGGAATCGGCTGTCGCCCGGTCTGGCGGGCAAGGCGACGGCATGACCGGGCGGCGCTCGCCAGCAGCAGCTTGCGCCGCGCCTTGGGCCGTCATTTTGCTGGATAAACTGGTGAGCCCGACAGGATTCGAACCTGTGACCCACTGATTAAAAGTCAGTTGCTCTACCAACTGAGCTACGGGCCCACGCAGGCCGCTCTTTAGGAACGGTTCCGGGGGCGGTCAAGAGCAAAAGCGGGCGGGACTGGCAAAAACCCGGGCCGCGTCGTATATCGCGGGGCATGAAGGACACAGACGCAGATGGCGGCCTCGCATTCCTCAAGATGCACGGGGCGGGCAACGACTTCGTGATCATCGATTCACGGGGGCGGGCGCCGGTTGCCACCGCCGCCTTGGCGCGGGCGCTGGGCGACCGTCACCGGGGCGTGGGCTTCGACCAGCTGGCCGAGATCCGCGACGATGTGGTGGCGGATTTCGCGCTCGATTTCTGGAATCGCGACGGCAGTCGGGCCGAGACCTGCGGCAATGCCAGCCGCTGCGTGGCCAGCCTGGTGATGGCGGGCGCGGGCAGCGAAAAGACGGTGTTTCGCACGGCGCGTGGGCTTCTGCATGCCGAACGGCGGGCGGACGGGCTGGTTGCCGTCAACATGGGCCAGCCGCAGCTCGACTGGGACCAGATCCCGCTGGCGCGGGCGGTCGATCCCCTGCACCTGCCGCTGCCCGGCCTGCCGGTGGCGGTGGGGATGGGCAATCCGCATTGCGTCTTCTTCGTGCCGGACGCCGGCGCCACCGACCCGGCCAAGGACGGGCCGCGCTTTGAAAAGGACCCGCTTTACCCGCAGGCGACCAACGTCGAGTTCGCCAGTGTGACCGGGCCCGACCATATCCGCATGCGGGTCTGGGAACGCGGCACCGGCATCACGCTGGCCTGCGGGTCGGGGGCCTGCGCCACGGCGGTCGCCGCGCACCGGCGCGGGATGACCGGGCGGCAGGTGACGCTCGATCTCGATGGCGGGACCCTGCATATCGACTGGCGCGAGGACGGGGTCTGGATGGCCGGGCCGGTCAGCGAGGTCTTCGCCGGGCATCTGTCGACGGCGTTCCTGAAAGAGCATGCATGAGCGCGCCGCCGGTCTTTGCGACGCTCGGGTGCCGGCTGAACGCCTATGAAACCGAGGCGATGAAGGAACTGGCCGAGGGCGCGGGCCTGAACGGCGCGGTCGTGGTCAACACCTGCGCGGTGACGGCCGAAGCGGTTCGAAAGGCCAAGCAGGAAATCCGTCGCCTGTCGCGCGAACATCCGGGCGCGCCGGTGATCGTCACCGGCTGCGCGGCGCAGACCGAACCGGAAACCTTTGCCGCCATGCCCGAGGTGGCGCGGGTGATCGGCAACCACGAAAAGATGCAGGCCGCGACGTGGGAAGGGCTCGCCGCCCCCGATCTGATCGGCCAGACCGAAAAGATCGCCGTCGACGACATCATGTCGGTCAAGGAAACCGCCGGGCACCTGATCGACGGGTTCGGGCGGCACCGGGCTTATGTGCAGGTCCAGAACGGCTGCGACCACCGCTGCACCTTCTGCATCATTCCCTACGGGCGCGGCAATTCCCGCTCGGTTCCGGCGGGGGTGGTGGTCGAGCAGATCCGGCGGCTGGTGGACAAGGGTTTCCTCGAGGTGGTGCTGACCGGCGTCGACCTGACCTCGTGGGGGGCGGACCTGCCGGGGGCGCCGCGCCTGGGCGATCTGGTGATGCGCATCCTGCGGCTGGTGCCCGACCTGTCGCGCCTGCGGATTTCGTCGATCGATTCGATCGAGGCCGACGAAAACCTGATGCTGGCCATCGCCAGCGAGCCGCGCCTGATGCCGCACCTGCACCTGTCGCTTCAGGCCGGCGACGACCTGATCCTGAAGCGGATGAAGCGCCGCCACCTGCGCGACGACGCCATCCGCTTTTGCGAAGAGGCGCGCCGGCTGCGCCCCGATCTGGTCTATGGCGCCGACATCATCGCCGGCTTCCCGACCGAGACCGAAGCGATGTTCGAAAACTCGCTGAAGCTGGTCGAGGAGTGCGGGCTGACCTTCCTGCATGTCTTTCCCTACAGCGCCCGCAAGGGAACGCCCGCCGCACGGATGCCGCGAGTCGCGGGGCCGACGATCAAGGAACGCGCGGCGCGGCTGCGCGCCGCCGGGGAGGCGGCTTTGGCTCGCCATCTTTCGGCCCAGATCGGCAAGACCCACCGCATCCTGACCGAAGGCCCGCGAATGGGGCGCACCGAGCAATTCACCGAAGTTGCCTTCGCCGCCGACCAGCCCGAGGGCCGGATCGTAGAAGCGAAGATTGTCGGTCTGGCTGCTGACCGGCTCTGCGCCTGATTTCACACTGGCCGAAGTATCCTCGGAGGTGCAGGGGTAGACAGCCCCCGCCCTGGACGGACCGCCAGCCTTCCGACAGCCGTCTGACAGGGGGCTGACATTTGTCGCGGCAGGCGACAGATTGGCGCGGAACCGGACAAGGAAGGACACGCTCATGCGCCTGTTTCATTCGCCCACCACGCCGTTCGGCCGCAAGGTCGTGGTCTTGCTCAAGGAAACCGGGCAGGAGGCCGATGTGACCGTCGTCCCCGTCGCCGGGACGCCGTTGCAGCCGGGGTCGCTGCCGGTTGGGCACAATCCCCTGGGCAAGATCCCGGCGCTGGAACTGGACGACGGCACCGTTCTTTACGACAGCCGGGTGATCTGCCGCTATCTCGACGCGCGGGCTGGCGGGCGGCTTTACCCGCCCGAGCCGCGGCTGTGGCGGACGCTGACGCTGGAAGCGACGGCCGACGGGATGCTGGATGCGGCGATCCTGATGGCCTACGAGATCAGGATCCGGCCCGAGGAACGGCGCTTCCCCGACTGGATCGAGGCGCAATGGTCCAAGGTGGCGCGCGCGCTCGACGCGGTCGAACGGGACTGGACCGACCATCTGGCGGGGCCGGTGGACATGGGGCAGGTGGCGCTGGGCTGCGCGCTCGGCTATCTCGATTTTCGCCATGCGGCGCGCGACTGGCGGCAGGGGCGTCCGCGCCTGGCGGCCTGGGACAAGGTCTTTGCCGCCCGCCCCAGCATGGTGGCCACGGCGCCGGAGGGCTGAGCGTGCCGGACAGGCGGGCCGGGATCGCTGCGCCCGGCAGGTCACAGTGGCCTGCATCGGCCCGATTGTCCGCTGGACGGCCCGGAAAATGGCCGTTAATAACCGCCCGGAAGGCTTCGGGAAACCGCGGCCGAACGTCGTAGGTCGTGCAAGCGGCCAAGGAAGGGAGAATTACCCGTGTCTCACGCAGAAGACCCCGCAGGCACCCGGAGGGATTTCCTCTATTACGCAACCGCCGGGACCGGCGCGGTCATGACGGGCGCGGCTGTCTGGTCGCTGGCCGACCAGATGAACCCCTCGGCCGACGTCAAGGCGCTGAGCTCGATCATGGTCGATATCAGTTCGGTCCAGGAAGGCACGCAGCTGACGGTCAAGTGGCTGGGCAAGCCGGTGTTCATCCGCCACCGGACCGCCAAGGAGATCGAGGAAGGCCGCGCCGTCAAGCTGGCCGATCTCGTCGATGCCAAGGCCGAGAACGACAATCTGCCTGCCGATTCGGATGCGAGCGACCAGAACCGGACGCTCGACAAGGACGGCAAGTGGCTGGTGATGATGGGTGTCTGCACCCACCTGGGCTGTGTGCCGCTGGGCAACAATTCCGGTGACTTCGACGGCTGGTTCTGCCCCTGCCACGGGTCGCACTACGACACGGCGGGCCGCATCCGCAAAGGACCGGCGCCGCGCAACCTGCTGGTTCCGGTTGCCAAATTCGACAACGACACCACGATCAAGCTGGGCTGAGGGGACGGAACGATGGCTGGTATTCCGCACGATCACTACGAACCCAAGTCGCCGTTCGAGCAGTGGCTGCACAAGCGCCTGCCGATCGTCAGCCTTGCCTATGACACGCTGATGATCCCGACGCCGAAGAACCTGAACTGGTGGTGGATCTGGGGCATCGTGCTTGCCTTCTGCCTGGTGCTGCAGATCCTCACCGGGGTGGTGCTGGCCATGCACTACACGCCGCAGGTCAACATGGCCTTCGCCAGCGTCGAACACATCATGCGCGACGTGAACGGCGGCCACATGCTGCGCTATGTGCATGCCAACGGCGCGTCGCTGTTCTTCTTCGCCGTCTACATCCACATCTTCCGCGGCCTGTTCTACGGCAGCTACAAGGCGCCGCGCGAAGTGACCTGGATCATCGGCATGCTGATCTATCTGGCGATGATGGCCACCGCCTTCATGGGCTACGTGCTTCCCTGGGGGCAGATGTCCTTCTGGGGCGCCACGGTCATCACCGGCCTGTTCGGCGCCATCCCCGGCATCGGGCCGTCGATCCAGACCTGGCTTCTGGGCGGGCCGGCAGTCGACAATGCCACGCTGAACCGCTTCTTCTCGCTGCACTACCTCTTGCCCTTCGTCATCGCGGCGCTGGTGGCGGTGCATATCTGGGCCTTCCACACGACCGGCAACAACAACCCCACCGGGGTCGACGTGCGCCGCAACTCGAAGGCCGAGGCCGACAAGGACACGCTTCCCTTCTGGCCCTACTTCGTCATCAAGGACCTGTTCGCGCTGGCGGTCATCCTGACCATCTTCTTCGCGGTCGTGGGCTTCATGCCCAACTACCTGGGCCACCCGGACAACTATACCGAGGCGAACCCGCTGGCGACGCCGGCGCACATCGTGCCGGAATGGTACTTCCTGCCCTTCTACGCGATCCTGCGGGCCTTCACCTCGGACGTGAAGATCGTCGAGTTGGTGCACTTCCTGACCTTCGGCATCGTCGACGCCAAGTTCTTCGGGGTGCTGGCGATGTTCGGGGCGATCGCCGTGCTGGCGCTGGTTCCGTGGCTTGACACCTCCAGCGTCCGCTCGGGCCAGTACCGGCCGATGTTCAAATGGTGGTTCCGCCTGCTGATCGTCGACTTCGTGGTGCTGATGTGGGTGGGCGGCCAGACGCCGACGGTGCTGACCGGATGGATCTCGCTGATCGCCGCGACCTACTGGTTCGCCTATTTCCTCGTTGTCCTGCCGCTTCTGGGGGTGATCGAGAAACCGACGGCCCCGCCGGTGACCATCGAGGATGACTTCAACGCGCACTACGGCGCCAACTCGCATCCGGCCGAGTGACGGAAAGGACCGATTGAGATGATGAAGAGAATCGCAATCACCGCCGTTTCCGCACTGACGCTCCTGTCAGGCGCCGCGGTGGCCAACGAAGCGTTCGAGCCGGTGACGAAGGACGTGGCCTTTTCCTTCGAAGGCCCGTTTGGCACCTTCGACGAACACCAGCTTCAGCGCGGGCTGCAGGTCTATACCGAGGTCTGCGCCGCCTGCCACGGGCTGAAGTATGTGCCCTTGCGGGCGCTGGCCGACGAGGGCGGGCCGCGCCTGCCCGAAGACCAGGTGCGCGCCTATGCCAAGAACTTCACGGTGACCGACAAGGAAACCGGCGAGGATCGCCCGGCGATCCCGGCCGACAACTTCCCGGCCAACACCGGCGCCGGCGCCCCCGACCTCAGCCTGATGGCCAAGGCGCGGGCCGGCTATCACGGGCCCTATGGGCTGGGGATCAGCCAGCTGTTCAACGGCATCGGCGGGCCGGAGCACATCGTGTCGATCCTGACCGGCTTCTCGGGCCAGACCAAGGACGAGGCGGGCGCGACTTTCTACGAAAACAACGCCTTCTCGACCGGCTGGATCAAGATGCCGCCGCCCCTGACCGACGGCCAGGTGACCTTTGCCGACGGCTCGCCCAACGACGTGCAGCACATGTCCGAAGACGTGGCGACCTTCCTGATGTGGGCGGCCGAGCCGCACATGATGGCGCGCAAGAAGTGGGGCTTCCTCATCACCGGGATGATGGCGCTGATGTCGGTGCTGCTCTACCTGACCAACAAGCGGATCTGGGCGCCCCACAAGGGCAAGCTGAAGGCCTGATCCCGGCAAACCGGACCTGAACGGAAACGCGCCCCGCGGGGCGCGTTTTCATTTTCCCAGATAGGCGGCCAGGGACGGCGGCGGGCTGTCGAGCAGCGCGGCGGTCGGGGCCGGGGGCAGGGCCCAGCCATCGGCGACCAGGATGGTCAGCGGCGCGATCCGCCGGGCATCCGTTGGGTCATGGCTGACCATCAGGACGGTGGTGGCGGTCTCGGCCGCGATCCTGGCCACAAGGTCCAGCATCTCGGCCCTCAGCGCCGGCCCCAGCGCGGCGAAAGGTTCGTCCAGCAGCAAAAGCGGCCGGGCGCGCAACAGTGCCCGGGCCAGCGCCACCCGGCTTTGCTGGCCGCCCGACAGCGCGCCGGGCTTGCGCCCGCCCAGCCCGGCCAGCCCGGTGTGTTCCAGTGCGGCGTCGATCCGGGCCTCGTCGGCGGGGGTGGGGCGCAGGTCGGGGCGCAGGCCCAGGCCGAGGTTCTGGCGGACGGTCAGGTGTGGAAACAGGTTCTGGTCCTGAAACAGGATCGACAGCGGTCGCTTGCCGGGCGGCAGCGGCGCCAGATCCTGCCCCGCCCACAGTACCCGCCCGCCCGATGGCGCGAAGAAGCCGGCGATCGCCGACAGAAGCGTCGACTTGCCGGCGCCGGAGGGACCGATGACGGCGCAGATCGACCCAGCCGGAACCTGCAGGTCGGCGGTCAGGCGGAAATCGCCCTGTTCAAGGATCAGCCGGTCAAGCGTCAGCATCTGCGTGCCCCATGCGGTCGAAGGCCCAGAACAGCCCAAGGCTCAGCCCGATCAGCAGGATGGCGATGCCGTAGGCTTCGTCCATACGGTATTGGCCCATGCGCTGATAGAGAAGCATCGGCAAGGTCGCCTGCGCCGGGTCGGAAAACAGCGCGATGACCCCGAGATCGCCCACCGACAGCGCCGCCGCCAGCCCGGCTGCAAAGGCCAGCGGCCGGCGCAGGCGCGGCAGGGTCAGATGGCGCAGCCGCGCCAGGCCATGCAGATCGAGGCTGGCGGCTAGCCGCCCGTAGTCGGCAGTCAGGGCGGCAATGTCGGGTTGCAGGATGCGCAGGCAGAAGGGCAGCGCCATGAGGCCGTTGGCCAGCGCGGTGATCGGCAGGGCGAGCGTGGTCGGATCGGCCAGCGGCCGGATCGCGAGGAAGAGGCCGGTGCCGAGGACCAGCGGCGAGGTGGCCATCGCCAGCATCACCGCCATTTCCGTCAGCCGCCCGCCCCGGCCGCCCAGCACCGGGATCGCCAAGCCGATGGCCAGTGCCGCGCCGGTGGCCAGCGCGGTTGCCGCCAGCGCCACGGCCAGCGACAGAACCAGTGGCCGGACGACCGCCGGGCCGAGAAGTGTCAGCCCATGCAGGCCGGACAGGATGGCCATGACCACCGGCAGGGCCACGAAGGCGCCCAGCAGCACCAGCAGCGCCGCGTCGGCCAGCCGGGCCAGCGGCGCGGGGCTGGCCGGCGGCAGGTGGGCGGTCAGGCCGCGCCCGGCCCCGAAGCCGGCCGGGCCGACCAGCGCGAGGCCGCCTAGGGTGGCGGCAAGGCAGAGCAGGGCTTGAAGCGCGGCAAGGCTGGCGGCATGGGCCAGGTCGAACTCCAGCCGGAAGGCCTGATAGACGGCAAGCTCCAGCGAGGTGGCGCGCGGCCCGCCGCCCATCACCAGGACGACGGTGAAGCTGGCAAGGCAGACCAGAAAGATCGCCAGCGCCGCCCCCGGCAAGGTGGCGCGCAGCATCGGCCGTTCGATCAGCCGGGCCACGTCGCGCGGGCCAAGGTCCAACGCGGCGGCAAGGCGGAACCGTTCGGCCGGAATCGCCGCCCAGCCGTTCAGCACCATGCGCACCGCCAGCGGCAGGTTCAGGAACAGATGCGCGAGCAGAACGCCCTGCAGCCCGTAGATATGGATGGGCGGCAGCCCGACCAGCATCGCCAGGCGGCTGATCAGCCCGGCCCGGCCGAAGAGCGCGAGCAGGCCGAGGACCGCGACGATGACCGGCAGGATGAAGGGCGCGCCAAGCGCCGTGGTCAGCCAGCGCTTGCCGCGAAAGTCGCGCCGGGCCAGCGCGCGGGCAACCGGCACCGCCAGTGCCACGCTGAGCAGGGTCGAGAGCGCCGCCTGCAGCACCGTGAACCGCGCCGCCGCCCAGTCGGCGGCGGTCAGCATGCCAAGGCCGCCCGCCCGGCCCAGGACCAGGGCGAAGCTGCCAAGGCACAGCACCACGACCAGGGCCAGCACCGCCAGCCCCGCCCAGGCGCCGCCTATCTGGACAGGGCGCTGCGCCATTCCTCTGTCGCCTTGCCGCGCAGTGCGGCGGCTTCGGACGCGGACAGAAGCAGCGCCTTGCCGGGCTGGACCAGGGGCGCGAATTCCGCCGGAAGCCCGGATTTCGGCATGACCGCCGGATACATCCAGTTGGTTTCCGGGATCAGGCCCTGAAACTCCGGCCCGGTCATGAAGGCGAGGAACTTGTCGGCCAGTGCCCCCTGCTTGGTCGTCGCGGTCTTGGCCGCCACCTCGACCTGCAGGTAATGGCCTTCGCTGAAGGGCGCGGCAGCCTTCGTGTCGTCCTTTTCGGCAAAGACGTGATAGGCGGGCGAGGTGGTGTAGGACAGGACCATATCGGCCTCGCCCTTCAGGAACAGGCCGTAGGCTTCGGACCAGCCGGGGGTGACGGTGACGATATTGTCGGCCAGCGCCTGCCAGATTTCCGGCGCGCGGTCGCCATAGGCGGCCTTGACCCACATCAGCAGCCCGAGGCCGGGCGAGGATGAGCGCGGATCCTCGATCACGATCTTCAGGTCGGACTTGCCCAGTTCCTCGAAGTTGGCGGGCACCGTCTTCACCTTGGTCTTGTCGTAGACAAAGGCGAAATAACCCCAGTCGTAGGGCACGAACACCGGATCGGCCCAGGCGACCGGCAGGTCGAACTTGGCGGGAATGTCGCCATGCGGGGCGAACAGCCCGCTGTCGAGCGCCTGCTGGGTCAGGTTGGTGTCAAGGCCGAGGACCACGTCGGCCTTGGTGTCCTTGCCTTCCAGCAGCACCCGCGACAGAAGTGCCGCAGCGTCGCCCGAGGTCACATATTGCAGATCGCAGCCGCAGGTTGCCTCGAACGCCTTCTCGACGGCGGGGCCGGGGCCCCATTCGGCGGTAAAGCTGTCGTAGGTGTAGATCATCAGCACGGGTTTTCCTTCGGCCAGCGCCGCAAGCGGCATGGCAGCAAGGAAGCCCGCGATCATCAGGGAGTTTTTCATCTCTCATCCTCCAATGGTCTGGCGGGCGGAGATGGGGCGGGCCGTCGGTCCTACCTTCCCTCCGCCGGTCTTAACCGGTTCAGGTTCAACGGGTCCGCGCGGCGCGCATCTCAGCCCTGGCGACAGGGCACCCCGAGGTGGGGCGCACCATAGCGCCGGGGCGCCGCGCCGCAAGGGAAAAATCGCCCGGCGGCGCGAGACGCTTGAGCGGGGGGGCAGGCTTCGCTATGCCCGTTCAAGGACAGGAGCCCGCGCATGAGTTTCAACACCTTCGGTCAGATGTTCCGCGTCACCACCTGGGGCGAAAGCCACGGGCCTGCGCTTGGCGCGACGGTCGACGGCTGCCCGCCGGGTGTCGCCCTGGCCGAGCCAATGATCCAGCACTGGCTGGATCGCCGCAAGCCGGGGCAGAACCGCTTTACCACCCAGCGGCGCGAACCGGACGAGGTGAAAATCCTGTCGGGCGTCCATGAGGGGCGGACGACGGGAACGCCGATCCAGCTGATGATCGAGAACACCGACCAGCGGTCGAAGGATTATGGCGAGATCGCCCGGAGCTTCCGCCCCGGCCATGCCGACATCACCTATTGGCAGAAATACGGGATCCGCGATCCGCGCGGCGGCGGGCGGTCGTCGGCGCGCGAGACCGCGGCGCGGGTGGCGGCCGGCGGCGTGGCGCGCGAGGTGCTGAAGCAGCTGGCGCCGGGGCTCGAGCTGCAGGGCTACATGGTGCAGATCGGGCGGCTGGCCGCCGACCGCGGCCGGTTCGACATGGCCGAGATCGAGCGCAACCCGTTCTGGTGCCCGGACGCGGCCGCCGCCGAGGCCTGGGCCGCCCATCTGGACGAACTGCGCAAGAGCGGCAATTCGGTGGGCGCGGTGGTCGAGGTGGTCGCGCGCGGTGTGCCCGCCGGGCTGGGCGCGCCGATCTACGGCAAGCTCGACGCCGACCTGGCGGCGGCGATGATGTCGATCAACGCGGTCAAGGGGGTGGAGATCGGCGCCGGCATGGAAGCGGCTTCGCTGACCGGAACCGAGAATGCCGACGAGATCCGCATGGGGTCGGACGGGCCGGAATATCTGTCGAACCATGCCGGCGGCATCCTCGGCGGCATCTCGACCGGGCAGGACGTCGTCTGCCGGTTCGCGGTCAAGCCGACCTCGTCGATCCTGACGCCGCGGCGGTCGGTGACGCTGGACGGGACCGACGCCGACGTCGTGACCAAGGGCCGCCACGATCCCTGCGTCGGCATCCGCGCGGTGCCGGTGGGCGAGGCTATGATGGCCTGCGTCCTTCTGGACCATATCCTGCGCGACCGGGCCCAGACCGGCGGGCAGCGCGGCAAGATCGGGCCGTGACCCTGTCCTCCGGGCTGAGAAATGCCCTGCGCGCAGCGCTGGCCGAGGTGCTGGCCGAAGGCGGCGGCGATGCGGCGCACGACCTGGCCCATGCCGATTGTGTCTGGATGAATGCCCGGGTCATCGCGCTGGGCGAAGGGCGCGATCCTTCGCCGGTGCTGATGGCCGCGTCCTATCTGCACGATCTGGTCGTCCTGCCCGAGACCCATCCCGACCGCGCACGGTCGTCGGCCCTGTCGGCGATGGCGGCCGGCCCGGTCATGGAGGCGCTGGGCTTCACGGCGCGCGAAATCGCCGCTGCCCGCCATGCGATCGAGGCGCAGAGCCTTGCGGCCAGCGCCGAGCCGCTGCTGCCCGAGGCGGTCATCCTGCGCGACGCGGTGCTTTTGGGCGCGTTGGGCGCGGTCGGGATCGCGCGGGCCTTCGCGGTGGCGGGGGCGGCGGGGTGCGACCTGTTCGATCCCGCCGATCCGTTCGCGCGGACTCGCACTGCCGATGTGGGCGCCTATGCGCTCGACCGGGTTCTCGACAATCACCTGACCCTGCCGCGCGCGATGCTGACCGCGACCGGGCGGCGCCTGGCCGCCGAGCGGCTGACGGCCTTCCGCCACTGGCTGGGCGATCTGGCGGGCGAACTGCAGGCGCCGCCGCCGGCGCGTTAGGCGCGACGGAACCGCCGCCCTGGCCCGTAGAAGCCCTTACGAGGGACAGAGAGGATATAGGGATGAACCGCTTTATGATTGCCGTGCTGGCGCTGCTGCTGGGGGCGTTTCCGGCCTGGGCCGGCATCGAACGACAAGAGATGTCGTTCGGCGGTGTGGCGCGCAGCTATCTTCTCTATGTGCCCGACGGGTTGTCGCCGGGGCCGCATCCGTTGGTCCTGGTGCTGCATGGCGGCGGCGGTTCGGCGCGCGAGGTGCGCCGGTCGACGCGCGGCCGGTTCGAGGCGCTGGCCGACCGCGACGGGTTCCTGGTGCTATACCCCGACGCCATCGGCCGGATCTGGGATACCGGCGTGGGCGAGATTTCCAGCCGGCAGGCACCGCATCGCGACGATCTGGGGTTCCTGCTGGCGCTGATCGAACAGGTTTCCGATGCACATGCGGTGGACGGCAGGCGGATCTTCGCGGCCGGAATATCGCGGGGTGGGCAGGCGGCCTACATGCTCGGCTGCCGGTCGGGCAGCGTGATCCGGGCGGTTGCCGCGGTGTCGATGACCCTGCCGGCGGCCGAGGCGGAAAACTGCGCGGCGGGCGGACCCTTGGGGTTCCTGCTGATCGAGGGGACGGCCGATCCGATCGTGCCCTATGACGGGGGCCGGGTGACGGTCTTCGGCCGCGCCCGCGACCGGGTTCTGTCAGCCGACCAGACGATGGCGCTGTTCGAGCGGCGCAACGGCTGCCGGGGCGAAACGAACCTGGGCCGGCCCGGCGCGGTGGTGCGGTCGGCCGGGCGCGCCTGCCGGGCGCCGGTGATGCTCGACCGGGTGGAGGGCGGCGGGCACGGCTGGCCTTCGGGGCGCAACCTGCCGGGGCTCCTGGTCGGTGCGACCAATGGCGATATGTCCGGCCCCGACGAGATCTGGGCCTTCTTCCGGGGCCTGTGAGCGCGGCCGATCTGGTCGGCATTGCCTTCGGCCAGGATCGCGACGATTTCGGAAATGCCGGCCTCGACCCGCCAGGTGGTGACGATCCTGAATGCGCTGGCTGCCATCCCGTCCTCCCGCAGCGGCAACGGGGTTACGGATCATCGTGGCACCAAGTTGCGCCCTCAGCCAAAGAAAAGGGCCGCCCGAAGGGCAGCCCGACACTCGCACGAGGTCGTCGCGCGGATTTCAGCCGTTGACGCTGTCCTTCAGCGACTTGGCGATCGAGATCTTCACGACCTTGTCGGCGGCCTTGGTCACGGTTTCGCCGGTGGCGGGGTTGCGCACCTGACGTTCGGGCCGGGCGCGGCACACGACTTTGCCGATCCCCGGCAGGGTGACCGCGCCGCCGTTGGCCACTTCGCGGGCCACGACATCGGCGATCGCATCCAGCGCGCCCGAAGCGGTTTTCTTGTCGGAGCCCATCGCATCGGCAAGCGCCGCGACAAGCTGGGTCTTGGTCATCGGTTTGGACATGTCTGTCTCCTCACTGGCCCCGTCTTTTGGGGGTCATTCGTGGCATTTCACAGCCAATGGTGGTGCATCACATTGTTTGACGGCGCAAGGCAAGCGAATTTCGACATGTCAGGCGCCATTTCCCAAGGTCACAGGAAGGCTGTTTCCTCAAAGCTACGCAGTTTGCGGCTGTGGATGCGTTCCAGGGGCATCTCGCGCAGCCGTTCCATCGCCCGGACGCCGATCAGCAGGTGGCGGCTGACCTGGGTGCGGTAGAATTCGCTGGCCATGCCCGGCAGCTTCAGTTCGCCGTGCAGGGGCTTGTCGGACACGCACAGAAGCGTTCCGTAGGGCACCCGAAAGCGGAAGCCGTTCGCGGCGATGGTGGCGCTTTCCATGTCGAGCGCGATGGCGCGCGACTGGGAAAGGCGCTGGACCGGGCCGGACTTGTCGCGCAGTTCCCAGTTGCGGTTGTCGATGGTGGCGACGGTACCGGTGCGCATGATGCGCTTCAGCTCATAGCCATCCAGCTCGGTCACTTCGGCCACCGCCTCCTGCAGCGCGACCTGCACTTCGGCCAGGGCCGGGATCGGCACCCAGACCGGCAGGTCGGCGTCAAGCACATGGTCTTCGCGGACATAGGCGTGGGCCAGGACGAAATCGCCCAGCGACTGCGAATTCCGCAGCCCGGCGCAATGGCCGACCATCAGCCAGGCATGGGGGCGCAGGACGGCGATGTGGTCGGTTGCGGTCTTGGCGTTCGAAGGGCCGACGCCGATGTTGACCAGCGTGATGCCCTGCCCGCCCCGCCGCTTCAGGTGATAGGTCGGCATCTGCGGCATCCGAGGGGTGTCGGGCATGTCGCTGTCGGGTCGGGTGATTTCGGCGTTTCCGGGGCCGACGAAGCTGGTGTAGCCGTTCGACGGGTCAGCCAGCGCCTGGCGGGCAAAGGCTTCGAACTCGTCGACGTAGAACTGGTAGTTGGTGAACAGGACGTGGTTCTGGAAGTGTTCGGGCGCGGTCGCGGTATAGTGGGCAAGCCGGGCCAGAGAATAGTCGACGCGCTGTGCGGTGAAGGGCGCCAGGTGGCCCGAGCCATCGGGGTTCGGCCGTGCCGTGCCGTTGACGATGTCGTCGTTGGTGGTGCCAAGGTCCGGCACGTCGAAAATGTCGCGCAGCGGGAAGTCGAGCACGCTTTCATGCGGCAGGGCGAAAGCCGGATTCACCGACATGGCGAAATGCAGCGGCATCGGCGTCTGGCTGGGGCCGATATGGACCGGCACCCCGTGGTTGCGGATCAGGAGTTCCAGTTGCTGGACCAGGTAATGGCGGAAGAGGTCCGGCCGGGTAATGGTGGCGACATAGGTGCCGGGCACCGGCAGGTGGCCGAAGCTCAGGCGGCTGTCGGTGCCGGCGTGGCTGGTGGTACTGATGCGCACCTCGGGATAGTAGGCGCGGACCGGATTTGCCGGCCGCTCGCCCTTGAGCGTCCTGCCGAAATGATCGGCAAGGAACCGGGTGGCCTGGGCATAAAGTGCCTCGAGCCGCGACACCGCGGCCTCGGCATCGAGAAAGGCCTCCGCGGCCGGAGCGCGGGGAGACAGGAAGTTCACGTCGTTCATTCAAAAAGCCCGGTCAGTTGGAATGTGCGCACGTCGACCAGGCCAAGGTCGGACAGGCGCAGTTCGGGGATGCAGGCCAGCGCCAGGAAGGAATGCTGGATCGAGGCGTTGTTCAGGTCGCAACCGCAGTCGCGCATGGCGGCAACCAGTGCCTGCGCCTTGGCCGCCATTTCGATGGCAGGGGCGTCGGACATCAGCCCGGCGACCGGCAGCGGAACCTGGGCGATTTCGCGCCCGTCCTTCCACAACGAAAAGCCGCCGCCCATGCGGGCGATGCTGTTGGCGGCCTCGGCCATCAGCGTCCGGTCGGTGCCGACCACGATGATCTGGTGGGCGTCGTGGGCGACGGTCGAGGCCAGCGCCATCCGCCCCTTGTAGCGAAAGCCCGAGACGAAGCCGTTCTGCATCCGGCCCGAGGCGAGGTGGCGTTCGATGACCGCGACCTGCGCCACGTCCTGCGTCTCGTCCGGTTCGACGATGCCGTCGCGCACCGGCAGGACCGCGCTCAGCGCTTTGGTGGGGGCCTGGTTCTCGACGATGCCGATCACCTTCACCCTCACCCTGTCCCCGGCAGAGGGCGCGCGGACCACGAAATCATCGGCGACCTTGTCGCGCCCCATGTGAACGGTGTTGCGCACCCGTGCCGGCCAGTCGTAGTGCGGGCAGGTGGCCGTCAGCTTGCCGTCCTCGGCCGCGATCCTGCCGCGCGCGATCACCAGATCGCAGGGCAGCGTCCGCAGGTCGGGGGTCAGGATCAGGTCGGCGCGGCGGCCGGGGGTGATCGAGCCGAGTTCGCGTTCAAGCCCGAAATGGGTGGCGGTGTTGATCGTCGCCATCTGAAGCGCGACCAGCGGATCGCAGCCCTTTTCGACGGCGCGGCGATAGGCGCGGTCCATGTGGCCTTCCTGAACCAGCGTGCCGGGGTGGCAATCGTCGGTGCACAGGATGAAGTTGCGCGGATCGAGGCCCTTTTCGGTCACGGCGGTGATCTGGCGGTCGACGTCGAACCAGGCCGAGCCGTGGCGCATCATCGCCCGCATCCCCTGGCGGACGCGGGCCACCGGGTCGTGTTCGGTAGTGCCCTCGTGGTCGTCGGCCGGCCCGCCGGCGACATAGGCCAGGAAGGCGCGGCCAGGTCGGGGCTGGCGTAATGGCCGCCGACGGTCTTGCCGGCCCGCTGGGCGGCGATCTCGGCCAGCATCTGCTGGCTGCCGGCGATCACGCCGGGAAAGTTCATCATCTCGCCAAGGCCGATGATGCCGGGCCAGCGCATCGCCTCGGTCACTTCGTCGGGGCCGATCTCGTAGGGCGTGGTTTCCAGCCCCGGCGCCGAAGGCGCGCAGGACGGCATTTGCATGAACATGTTGACGGGCTGCATCAGCGCCTCGTCGTGCATCATCCGCACGCCGTCGATCCCCAGCACGTTGGCGATCTCGTGCCGGGTCGGCAAACATGCTGGTGGTGCCGTGGGGGATGACGGCGGCGGCGCGAATTCGGCGGGGGTCAGCATGCCGGATTCGACATGCATGTGGCCGTCGCACAGGCCCGGAACCATGTAGCGGCCGGCGGCGTCGATCATCTGCGTATCGGGGCCGATCGCATAGGACAGGTCGGGCGCGATCGCGGCGAAGCGGCCTTCGGCGATGGCGACGTCATGGCCAGGCAGGATCTCGCGGCTGTGGACGTTGACCCATTGGCCGCCCTTGATGACCAGGTCGGCGGGGGCGCGGCCGGCGGCGACCGCCACCAGGCGGGGCGCTGCATCGGGCCAGGACGGCAGGGAAGGAGTATCTTTTGTCATGCCGAAATCTGTCAGATGCCCCGCGCCAGCGCAAGCATCGCCTGCGCCGGGTCGTTCGCATCTGCCGGTATCAGTTTCGTGACGCGGCCGAAAGTTCGCGCGGCTCGGACAGGCCCAGCTTGGCGTTGCCCCGCAGGGTCAGGCGTGCGTGCAGCGCGCGGGCGGCGGCGGCCAGCGCGGGGTCATGGGGACCGGGCTCCTTGTCGGACACGATGCGCAGTTCGGCCGCGGCGCGCGGTTCCACCCCGATCCGCCGCGCGACCGCCTGCCAGACCGCCGGATCGGCGCTGAGCGGCTCGTAGGGGACAAAGCAGATGTTGGCGGCCCCGGCCTCGGCGTCTTGCAGGGACGTGTAGGCCGCGATCCACAGTCGCAGCCAGTAGTCCAGCATCATCGGATCGCCCGAAGGCCGGTCGCCGAACAGGAACGGCCGGGTGGGTGGCGCCGAATTCGTGGTGGCAAAAGCCACGGGTCATGTAGTCTACTGCACGAACGGGTCGGCATTCAGGAAGCGGTGGTGCTGGTTCAGCAGGCTCGCGGCATGGCTGACCGGATCGCGCAGCGGCACCAGGAAATGCGCGTCCGGCATCGCCGCCGCCAGCGTGCCGATGCGCAGGATGTTGTTGTTGTTCTTGCAGACATAGCGCCGGGTGCCGGTCTTGCGCAGCACCAGCCGGATCAGGTCGCGGTAGCCCGACACCAGGTCGTCGTCGGGCGCGTGGGGCACAAGCCCGTCCGGCCGGATGTAGGAAGCGCCGTCGAAGATGCGCCAATAGACCTCGTCCAGGGCCTCGGGGCTTTGGGTGTCGACCTCGATCCCGTCGCCATGGGCGCGCTCGGCCTTCTGGCTGGGCTTCGACCCTTTTGACGACAGGCGCGCCCACAGGTTCGGCGCCAGCACGAACGGCATGTCGGCGTAGGTCAGCGATCCGAACTGGCCGGTCCGGTGGATTTCGCGCATCAGGATTGTGGTCCCGGCGCGGGCGAGGCCGGTGACGAAGACATGGCGGCCGGTATCCTCGGGCGCGGACTTCAGGAACATCCCGCGTTCGATGTCGTGGGTCATTTCCGCGACCGGCGCCGACCCCAGCGCCAGCCGGTGCAGCGTCTGGTCGAGGGCCGAATAGTCCGAAACGGTGGAAGTGCCGGCCGACTTGCTCCGCAGCCAGATGTAGCCCAGCGAAACGACGCACAGCACCACGATGACCAGGGGCCGCATCAGCGCCTCGCTCCAGGCCCAGAGGCCGCCGGGGTAGATCAGCCCGGCGATCGCGACCGGCAGCAGAGCGGCGCAGAGCAGAAGGAAGAAGGTGACCGACCCCGCGCCGATCCGCAGCGCATAGGCCGGCAGGATCCGTTCCTTCCAATGGTCGGATATGCGCGGCGAGCGCAGCACCCGCATGGCCCTTTGCGCGTAATCGGCCACAGAGCCGATCCGCGCCATGATCGGCAGATGCAGGAAAGCCTCGCTGGCCAGAAGTGCCGCGCCAACGACCAGTGCCCAGAACAACATCAGTCGGCTTTGACCTTGGCGACCTGGGCGGGCTTCTTCTTGCCTTTGATGAGGCGTTTGATCGGGTACCAGATGACCGCGAAGATCGCCAAGAAGATCGAGCCGATCACCCCGAGGATGGCCCCAATGGCCCCTGCGCCGACCCCCGGGCCGATGTAGGCCAGTGCCGCGGCCGGATAAAGCGCCAGCGCCAGGGCGGCGGCGGCAAGCATGGTCCTATTCATCGCGGGTAACACCTTTCATGACTGCAAGGGCGAGGTCGCCCCGTGTTTGCGGAATGTAGCGGCTCCAGCCCGGTTGATAATACTTACCATTTTCGGCCCGGCTGGTGAACTCCACCGCGACCTTTCCGTCGGGGGCGGCGATCAGTAACCGGTTGCTTTCGAAGCCGGAGCGGATGGCGGCGAGAATGCCGAAAAGCAAGGTCGGCAGAATCGCCCACAACTCGATCCCAATCGACGGAAGGCCTTGCATCTGCGGGAGGGTCCTGCGGTTTCCTTGCGATGGACCCTGTCTAACACGGCCGGTTTCCGGCGCAAAACCTGATTTGATCCTGATCAACCGCTGCGGCAGGCATTGCCAACCGGCCCGGAACAATCCGAAATGGGCGCACAGATTGTTCCGCCGCGCGAACCCGGCCAGGACAAGGGACCACATACATGACCGAACCCGCGAGGCTGCCGCAGATCACCATCGCCTACTGCACCCAGTGCAACTGGCTGTTGCGGTCGGCCTGGATGGCGCAGGAACTGCTTCAGACCTTCGGCATGGATCTGGGCGGCGTGACCCTGTGCCCCGGCACCGGCGGGATCTTCGAAATCCGGCTGGACGGCGCGCTGATCTGGGAACGCAAGCGCGATGGCGGCTTTCCCGACGTGAAGGCGCTGAAGCAGATGGTGCGCGACCGCGTCGATCCGGGCCGCGATCTGGGCCATGTCGACCGGACGGCGCGGAAGGTTCCCTAGCGCGGACAGGCGGCCTTGCCCTTTGGCGGCGGGCGCGGAATAGTCCAGGTCATGGAAAAGACCCTTTTCGTTTTCGGCATGGGCTATTCGGCGCAGGCGCTTGCCCGGCGGCTTTTGCCGCAAGGCTGGCGCATCGTCGGCACCACCCGCAGCGCCGACAAGGCGGCGCGGCTTGCGGCGGCGGGGATCGAGCCCGTGATCTGGCCGGGCGATCCGGTCGGGCCGGCGCTGCGGCAGGCCACGCACCTTCTGGTCTCGATCGGCGCGGGGGCCGAGGGCGATCCGGTGCTGGCCTGCCACCGGGCCGAGATCGCCGAGATCGCCCCCCGTTTGGCCTGGGTCGGGTATCTGTCGACGACCGGCGTCTATGGCGACCATCAGGGCGGCTGGGTCGACGAAATGACGCCGCTTGCGCCGACCACCGAACGCGGCCGCTGGCGCAAGCTGGCCGAGGATCAGTGGCGCGCGGTGCCGGGCCTACCGCTGCATGTCTTCCGGCTGGCGGGCATCTACGGGCCGGGGCGCGGCCCGTTTGAGAAGGTCCGCGACGGGACGGCGCGGCTGATCGTGAAGGAAGGCCAGTTCATGAGCCGCATCCATGTCGACGATCTGGCCGCCACGCTGGCGGCCTCGATTGCCGACCCGGCGCCGGGGACGGCCTACAATGTCTGCGACGACGAACCCTCGCCGCCCGAAACGGTGCTGCGCCATGCGGCGCAACTGCTGGGCCTGCCCCCGCCGCCCGAGGTCCGCTTCGAGGAGGCGAAGATGACCGAACTGGCGCGCAGCTTCTACCTGGAGTCAAAGCGGGTCAGCAACCGCCGCATCCGCGAGGAGCTGGGGGTGCGGCTCGCCTATCCGAGCTACCGCGAGGGGCTGGCGGCGCTGCTGGCGTCAGGCCAGGCGTAGGGCGGCCGCCCCCGCCGCGATGAACAGGACCGAGGCGATCCGCGGCAGGCCGACGTTTTCGCCCAACACCAGCGCCGATATGCCGGTCGCGAACAGGATCGAGGTTTCCCGCAGCGCCGCCACCATCGCCACCGGGGCCAGCGTCATCGCCCAGAGCGCGATGCCATAGGAACTCATCGTGCCAAGGCCGCCGATCAGCCCGTCGCGCCAGGTCTGCGCCAGTTGGCCCAGCAGTGCCGGGCCGCTGCGCCAGAACGCCAGCGCCAGCACCGGCGGCGCGGTCACGATGCAGACCCACAGGGTGTAGCCGATCGGCGCGCCGGACAGGCGGACGCCGGCGGCGTCGGTCAGCGTATAGCTGGCGATCACGCAGGTGTTCAGCAGCGCCATGCCCAGCCCCGACCGCGACCCGTGGCGGCCGAAGAAGGCCAGCGACAGGATGCCGCCCGAGATCAGCGAAATGCCCAGCCAGCCGGTCAGCGGCAGGACCTCGGCAAACAGCAGGCCCGACACCAGCGCCACGATCATCGGCGCGCCGCCGCGCATGATCGGATAGGCAGACTCATGTCGGCCCGCCCGTAGGCGGCGGCCACCAGCGAGAAATAGGTGGTCTGAAGCACCATCGAGGCGCTGATGTAGCGCCAGCTTTCGCGGGCCGGCGCCGTGACGAACGGCAGCACCAGCAGCGCGATCAGCGCCGCCGACAGGCAGATCGACACGGCGGCGACGAACTTGTCGCCCGCGCCCTTGACGATGGCGTTCCAGCTTGCATGCAGCGCCGCCGCAAAGAGGACCAGGAAAAAGACGGATGCGGTCAAGGCGGGCTCCTGCAGGGTGGGCCAACCACACCAGCGCCCCGGGTAAAGTCAAGCCTTCGGGCGAAAATACCCGGCCGTTGTCACCTGTGCCCGGTTGCGGCCGGGCGGTCAACCTGCGCCGTCGCGCAACCAGCCGGCGGCGTCGGGCCCCAGTTCGGCGAGGGCCCTTGCCTCGTATTCCCGCGATACGTCGGGGTCGAGGCTGGCGGTCCAGCGGCCGTTGACGCCCTTGTGGATGAAGGTCTGCGCGCCGCCGTCCCAGAAGGCGCCGCCCAAGGGCACCGCGGCGGTGGCGTTGGCCTTCATGTAGCCGAACGAGCAATGGTCGAGGATCGCCTGCCATCTGGCCGGATCGGGGCGGATGCCAAGGAATTCCGCGATGCCGCGCACCTCGCCGGGCAGGTCGCGCTTCAGGTCGGCGAAATGCACCAGGTGCACGTTCGGCAGGTCGCGGATCGCCCACCAGCCGCGCACGTTCTCCCAGAAGGGCCAGAGCGGAAAGCCGTCCTGCCGGAGCCAGGTGGTGAAATATTCGGCCGGATCGGCCGGCGGCTTGCCGATCGGAGGGCCGACCCGGCCGGGGGTATTGTTCAGGGCGTCATACCAGCCTTCGTTGGCGGTGATGTGGTGGTTGTGCATCGACCACATGACGTCGCGCCCGTCGCGGCCGATGTAGATGTATTTGGCTCTGGGCGAGAAGACCAGGGCATCGACCGGCAGGTGGGTCTTGAGGAACCGCCGGTGGGTCTGGGCGGCAACCGCCGGCAGCTTGACCTCTTTCGGCGGGACGCGCAGGTCGAGCCAGGGCGACATTTCGGCCACCGGCAGGCCCTCGGCCCCGTCGAAGATCAGCTGGCTGACGATCTGCTGCATCCAGGTGGTCCCGGACTTGGCATAGGTTGCGATGACGATGTCGTCGTCGCGGAAATCGAACCCGTTCCAGACCGTCGAATCGAAGTGATGATTGTGCATCTCGCGCGTTTTGCGCGGCAGGTCCAACGCCAGACTCATGTCTCCCCCCATTGTCCGCCGATCAGGCAAGGCTGCGCCCGCCGGCGCGATCCGTCCAATCAATTCCGCGCAAGGGCACAAAGCCGCGTGATTGGCTGAAGCATTGGCTTGCGGGGCTTTCCTTCGCCCCCATATCGCCGCAGCATGACCGCGCAACGAAGGGAGTGACCATGCCCGCCGCAACCAAACCCTATGCCAGGACCGACGAAGCCATCGCCCGGCTGACCCCGGAACAGTTCCGCGTGACCCAGACCGACGGCACCGAACGGCCGTTCACCGGCGAATACTGGGACCACAAGGAACCGGGGCTTTACGTCGACGTGGTATCGGGCGAGCCGCTGTTTTCGTCCGATGACAAGTTCGACAGCCATTGCGGCTGGCCGAGCTTTACCCGCCCGGTCGAGGCGGGCCATGTCGAGGAGTTCCGCGACGTGAGCCACGGCATGATCCGCACCGAGGTGCGGTCACACCACGGCGACAGCCACCTGGGCCATGTCTTCACCGACGGTCCGCGCGACCGGGGCGGACTGCGCTATTGCATCAATTCGGCATCGCTGCGCTTCATCCCGCTCGACCGGCTGGAGGCCGAGGGTTATGGCGCCTTCGTCGGCAAGATCAAGGGGGGCAAATGATGGCACGCGAAACCGCAATCCTCGCCGGAGGCTGCTTCTGGGGAATGCAGGATCTGATCCGCCGCATCCCCGGCGTCATCGCCACCCGGGTCGGCTATACCGGGGGCGACGTGGCCAACGCCACCTACCGCCACCACGGCACACATGCCGAAGGGATCGAGGTGATCTTCGATCCGGCGAAACTGTCCTACCGGCAGCTTCTGGAATTCTTCTTCCAGATCCACGACCCGACCACGCCGAACCGGCAAGGCAATGACCTTGGCCCCTCCTACCGGTCGGGGATCTACTACCAGAGCGAGACCCAGCACCAGGAGGCGCTGCGCACCATCGCCGATGTCGATGCCTCGGGCCTGTGGCCGGGCAAGGTGGTGACGGAGGTGAAGGCGGCGGGGCCGTTCTGGGAGGCTGAGCCCGAGCATCAGGACTATCTGGAGCGGATTCCGAACGGCTATACCTGCCACTTCCCGCGCCCCGGCTGGCGGTTGCCGAAGACGGCGGCCTGAGAGAAGGCGAGGGGGCGCTGCCCCCTCGCGCTCCCCCGGAGTATTTGGACAAGGAAAAGCTGGTGGGGGACAGATCAGCCGGTCAGGCGCGGCGTTCGCCGAACTGGGCGATCCCTAGCGTTTCCAGCACCTTCGCCTCGATCTGCGGGGCGTTCATGCCGGCGACCTGGTACATGTCTTCGGGGCTGGCCTGGTCGATGAACGTGTCGGGCAGGACCATCGAACGGAATTTCAGGCCGTGGTCGAAGATGCCTTCCTCGGCGAGACACTGCGCCACATGGCTGCCGAAGCCGCCGATCGCGCCTTCCTCGACGGTGATGAGCGCCTCGTGGTGGCGGGCAAGTTGCAGGATCAGGGCGCGGTCGAGCGGCTTGGCGAAGCGGGCGTCGGCGACGGTCGGGGCGAGGCCGCGCAGGGCCAGCGATTCCCGCGCCTTCAGCACCTCGGCCAGCCGGGTGCCGAACGACAGGATCGCCACCCGCCCGCCTTCGGCGATGATCCGGCCCTTGCCGATGTCCAGCGGCCGGCCGCGTTCGGGCAGGTCGACGCCGACGCCTTCACCGCGCGGAAAGCGGAAGGCCGAAGGGCGGTCGTCGAGCGCGGCGGCGGTGGCGACCATGTGCACCAGTTCGGCCTCGTCGGCGGCGGCCATCACCACGAAATCCGGCAGGTTGGCCAGATAGGCGATGTCGAAGGCGCCGGCATGGGTGGCGCCATCGGCGCCCACCAGCCCCGCCCGGTCGATGGCGAAACGGACCGGCAGCCGCTGGATCGCCACGTCATGCACCACCTGGTCGTAGCCGCGCTGCAGGAAGGTCGAATAGAGCGCGCAGAAAGGCTTCATCCCCCCGGCGGCGAGGCCGGCGGCAAAGGTCACGGCATGCTGTTCGGCGATGCCGACATCGAAGCAGCGGCGCGGAAACCGTTCGGCGAAGAGGTTCAACCCGGTGCCGTCCGGCATGGCGGCGGTGATCGCCACGATCTTGTCGTCGCCCTCGGCCTGGCGGATCAGACTTTGCGCGAAGACCTTGGTGTAGGAGGGCGCGTTCGATGGGGCCTTCTTCTGTTCGCCGGTCACCACGTCGAACTTGGCGGTCGCGTGACCCTTGTCGGCGGCGCGTTCGGCCGGCGGATAGCCCTTGCCCTTGCGGGTCAGCACATGGATCAGCATCGGCCCGGTGGCCCGCGCCTTGACCGTGCGCAGGACGCTGAGCAGCATGTCCATGTCGTGGCCGTCGATCGGGCCGACATAGGAAAAGCCCAGTTCCTCGAAGAGCGTATTGCCAAGCGCCATGCCCTTCAGCATTTCCTTGGCGCGCCGGGCGCCTTCCTGGATCGGGCCGGGCAAGAGGCTGACCGCACCCTTGGCGGCGGCTTTCAGTTCCTGGAAGGGGCCTTCGGTGTAAAGCCGGGTCAGGTAGGCCGACATGGCCCCGACCGGTGGCGCGATCGACATTTCATTATCGTTCAGGACGACGAACAGCCGCTTGCCCAGGTGGCCGGCGTTGTTCATCGCCTCGTAGGCCATGCCGGCGCTCATCGCGCCGTCACCGATCACCGCGATGGCGTCGCCCGGGTCGCCGCCGAGGTCGCGGGCCACGGCAAAACCCAGCGCGGCAGAAATCGAGGTCGAGGAATGCGCCGCCCCGAACGGGTCATAGGGGCTTTCCGACCGTTTGGTGAAGCCCGACAGCCCGCCCTTCATGCGCAGCGTACGGATGCGGTCGCGCCGTCCGGTCAGGATCTTGTGCGGATAGCACTGGTGGCCGACATCCCAGATCAGCTTGTCGCGCGGCGTGTCGAACACGGCGTGCAGCGCGACGGTCAGCTCGACCACCCCCAGCCCGGCGCCCAGATGCCCGCCGGTGACCGACACGGCGCTGATCGTTTCGGCACGCAACTCGTCGGCCAGCGTCGCCAGTTCGGCGTCGCTCAGACCCTTCAGGTCCGATGGCACCCTGACGCGGTCGAGGGTGGGGGTGGGGGGGCGATCGCTCATCGGAACCTTTCAGCTTTCGCGCTGGATAACGAAACGCGCGGCTTCCCTCAAGCCGTCGGCCGCGGCACCGTAGGGGGAAAGGGCGTCCTGCGCTTCGCCCGCCAGATCATGCGCCCTTGCCCGGGCGGCGTCGAGCCCCAGAAGCGACACGAAGGTGGCCTTGCCGGCGCCCGCGTCCTTGCCCAGCCGCTTGCCGGCCTTGGCGGGATCGCCGGTGACATCCAGAATGTCGTCGGCAATCTGGAAGGCCAGGCCCAGCGCCCGGGCATAGGTGGCCAGCGGCGTGCGGTCGGCGCCGGCGAGGATCGCCCCGGCCTCGGCGGCGAAGGAAATCAGCGCGCCGGTCTTGGCCTGTTGCAGCCGGGTGATCTCGGCCAGCGTCAGCGGCGCCGGCGCGGTTTCGGCGGCGATGTCAAGCGCCTGGCCCAGCACCATCCCGTCGGCCCCCGACGCCTTGGCCAGGGCCGCCACCAGATCGAGGCGGCGCGGCCCGAGGCGCGGGTCGCAGCAGAACTCGAAAGCCAGTGTTTGCAGCGCGTCGCCGGCCAGCACCGCCGTCGCCTCGTCCCAGCGCAGGTGAACGGTGGGCAGGCCGCGGCGCAGATCGTCGTCGTCCATGCAGGGCAGGTCGTCATGAACCAGCGAATAGGCATGCAGCGCCTCGACGGCAGCGGCGGCGGGGAGCGCGTCGCCCAGCCCGTGCAGCGCCGCCGATTCCAGCGCGAGGAAGGCGCGCAGGCGCTTGCCGCCCTGAAGCGCATAGCGCATGGCATGGACGGCAGGCACATCGGCCCGGTCGGCAAGGGCGGCATCCAGAAACCGCTGGACGGCGCGCTGCACGGCGTCAAGCCGGGCGGCGAACACTCACAGACCTTCGGCCGGGGTGGTGCCGGTGGGGGCGCCCGAGGCGCTGAGGGTGATCTTTTCGACCCGCTCCTCGGCGGCCTTCAGCTTCTGTTCGCAGATCGCCTTCAGCGCCGCGCCGCGTTCGTAAAGCTCGATCGACTTTTCCAGCTCGACATTGCCGGTCTCAAGCTTGCGCACGACCTCTTCCAGTTCGGCCATCGCCGCCTCGAAGGTCATTTCCTTGGTCTCGTTCATGCGCCCCGCTCCATCAGTACCCGGACATGCGCGGCAACCGATGCCGCGAGTGCGTCCAGATCATAACCACCCTCGAGCGACGATACCACCCGCCCGCCGCAGCAATCGTCCGCGAGGTCACAGATGGCATGGGTCAGCCAGGCGAAATCGGCCTCGGTCCAGGCCAGGCCGCCCAGCGGGTCGGCGCGGTGGGCGTCGAAGCCGGCGCTGACTAGGATCAGGTCGGGGGCGAAGCCCCGCACCCTGTCCAGCGCCGCCTGCCAGAGCGGCCGCATCTCGCGCCCGCCCGAACCCGGCACCAGGGGCAGGTTGACGACCTGGCCGTGGGCGCCGGTTTCGTGTGCGTAGCCGGTGCCGGGGTATAGCGGCATCTGGTGGGATGACACGAACATCGCCCGGGCTTCGTCCCACAGGCAGTCCTGGGTGCCGTTGCCGTGATGCACGTCGAAGTCCAGCACCGCCACCCGCGCCAGCCCGCGCCCGTCGAGCGCGTATTTCGCCGCGATGGCGACGGTCGAGAACAGGCAGAAACCCATCGCCCGGCCGCGCTCGGCATGATGGCCGGGCGGGCGCATGGCGACGAAGGCATTGCGCGCCGATCCGTCGAGCACCGCGTCGACGGCGGCCATCGCCCCGCCGGCCGCGCGCAGCCCGGCCTCCCACGAGGCGGGCATCAGGAACGTGTCGCCATCCAGCGCCGCCCAGCCTTGCTCCGGCCGCGCCGCCCGAAGGCGCGCCAGATGGTCGGGCGCGTGGCAGCGCAGCAACTCGGCCTCGTCGGCCAGCGGCGCGGTCCGCCGATCCAGCCCGGCGAAATCCTCGGCGCGCAGCGCGCCGAAGATCGCCTCGAGCCGCGCCGACCGTTCGGGGTGGCCGGACGGGGTCTGGTGGGCAAGGCCCGCGGAATGGGTCAGGAAAGCCGTGGTCATTTCATCTTGGTCCAAATATCCCTGCCGGAGGCTCCTTCATCCGCCTGCGCTCGGGTGAAGGTCCGGCCCTATTCCGGCGCCAGCATGTAGCCCGCGCCCCGCACCGTCTGCAGGTAGCGTGGCATCTTGGGATCGGCCTCGAACTTGCGGCGAAGGCGCGTGATCTGCACGTCGACCGCGCGTTCCTGGGTCTGTTCGCCGCCCCGGCCCAGTTCGTCGACCAGCTGGCTGCGGCTGATCGCTTCGCCGGGCTTGGCGGCCAGGATGCGCATCAGCGCCGCCTCGGTCGCGGTCAGCCGCACCAGATCCTCGCCGCGCCACATCTCGCCCCGATCGGCGTCATAGCGCACCGGGCCGAAGTTCAGCACCTTGGGCAGCTTGACCGTGACCGGCGTGGGGGTGCGGCGCAGGATGGCGTTGATGCGCAGCAAGAGTTCCTTCGGCTCGAACGGCTTGGCCAGGTAATCGTCGGCCCCGGCCTCCAGCCCGGCGATGCGGTCCGAGGTTTCGCCCTTGGCGGTCAACAGCAGGATCGGCGTTGCCAGCCGGGCACGCAACTCGCGCGTCAGGCTCATGCCGTCCTCGCCCGGCATCATCACGTCCAGCACGATCAGGTCGAACTCCAGCCCCGCCAGAAGCCGGCGGGCATGGGCGGCATCGCGGGCGGTGGTGACCAGAAAGCCGTTCTTGATCAGGAACTTCTGCAAAAGCCCGCGAATACGCTCGTCGTCGTCGACGATCAGAAGGTGAACCTCGTTGCCCGCCGTCATGCCCCGCCGTCCCTCATTTCAGTGTAGAACCGCCGCAGGTCGGGGTCCATCATCGCCTCCAGCACCTGACGGAAGCCCGCCACCGCCGACGGGCCGGCCTGCCGGTAGGCCGCGCGCATCCGGTTGCGCTGCGCGTCCGACAGTTCGCGCTCCAGCGCCGCGCCGCGTTCGGTCAGGTAGAGATGGCGTTCGCGCTTGTCCTTCTTGCCGACCCGCGCCTCGACCAGACCGTCATCGACCAGCGTGCGCAGCACCCGGTTCAGCGACTGCTTGGTCACGCCCAGCAGCGCCAGAAGCATGTTCACGTTCAGCCCCGGCTGGCGGTTGATGAAATGGATCGCGCGGTGATGGGCGCGGCCATACTGGTAGTTTTCAAGGATGCGGTCAGGGTCGGCGGTGAAGGCGCGATAGGCAAAGAACATCGCCTCGGCGCCGCGCCGCAACTGTTCGTCGGTCAGGAACAGCAGGTTTTCGCCACCCGGCTTCGCCATCCCAGCAGGTTCGGCCATCTTTCCCCCGAAAATCGTTTCCGCGCGGTTCCGAACCGGATATTATGTCAGCCATGTTGACTTTCCAAGAATCAATTGCTAGCGAAAGCCACCAAATGCGCAACTTTATGTCCGAAACGGACCTAAGCCGCGCAACAATCGGAAAATCGGATGCTGGAGGGCAAGATGGCCGGTTCCTATGAAGATCGTGACGGCAAAATCTGGATGGACGGCAAGCTTGTGGACTGGCGGGACGCGAAGGTGCACCTGCTGACCCATGCGCTGCATTACGCCTCCTCGGTGTTCGAGGGCGAGCGCTGCTATGACGGCAAGATCTTCAAGGGCCACGAACATTCGCTGCGGCTGCGCCGCTCGGCCGAGCTCCTGGACATGGAAATCCCCTATTCGGCCGAACAGATCGACGCCGCGAAGGAGGCGATGCTGAAGGCCAACGGCTGGACCAACGCCTATGTGCGCGCCATCGCCTGGCGCGGCGTCGGCGAGGACATGGGCGTCTCGGCCCGCCGCAACCCGGTGCGGCTTGCGGTCGCCGGCTGGGAATGGGGCAACTACTACGGCGACGCCAAGATGAAGGGCGCGAAACTCGACATCGCCAAATGGCGCCGCCCCGACCCGGCGACCATCCCGTCCGAGGCGAAGGCCGCCGGCCTCTACATGATCTGCACGATGTCCAAGCACGCGGCCGAGGCCAAGGGCTGTTCGGATGCGATGATGTTCGACTATCGCGGCTATGTGGCCGAGGCGACCGGCGCCAACATCTTCTTCGTCAAGGACGGCGAGGTGCATACGCCCAAGGCCGACTGCTTCCTGAACGGCCTGACCCGGCAGACGGTGATCGGCATGCTGAAGGACATGCAGGTCAAGGTGCACGAACGCCACATCATGCCCGAGGAACTGGAAGGGTTCGAACAATGCTGGCTGACCGGCACCGCCGCCGAAGTCACGCCGGTGGGCCAGATCGGCGACTACCACTTCACGGTGGGCGACCTGACCAAGCGGGTCGCGAGCGACTACGAAAAGCTGGTTCGGGCCTGACCGGCCAAAGGGTGCGCGGGCAGCCGCGCACCCATACGTTCACGCGGTGATGCCGCGTTCAATGCGCAGGTAGTTTTCCACCCGCCCCGCGCCCTCGCGGCTGGCCGGCCGCTGGTGCAGGTCGCGCACGGCCTGATGAGGGCTGTCCTCGGCGTCGGTCTTTTCGATCCGGTAGAAATTCTTGGTGCGGCCGCCGTCAGAGACGGGGCGCCGGTCGATCATGTGGCGGCTCATTCTTTCCTCCCAGGTCGGTCAGATGGATCGCACCGGCACAGCTTGCGCGCGAATCGGTGGCCATGCCAACCAATTCTGCGCGGAAGGGTAACAGCGGCATGAAGCCGCCCGGATCAGACCGCCGAAAAGCAATTGTCGACGAAAAGCTGGGCGCCGTTGACGAAATCGGCCTCGTCCGAGGCCAGGTAAAGCGCGGCGCGGGCAACATCCTCGGGCCGGCCCATGCGGCCCTGCGCCGCCTTCAGCGCGGCGTCGGACACGTCGATGCCAAGCGTGCTCAGCTCCTTCACTTCGCGCAGCCCGTGCGGGGTCTCGATGAAGCCGGGACAGACGGCGTTGCAGCGGATGCCGCGGTCGCGGAACTCGACGGCGATGGCGCGGGCGAACATGTGGCAGGCGCCCTTGGTGGCGTCGTAAAGCACCTCGTTCGGCGTGGCATAGACGGCCGAGATCGACGAGGTGCAGACGATGGAGCCGCCGCCCTGCGCCAGCATCTGCGGCAGCACCGCGCGCGTCATCAGGTACATGGACTTGACGTTGACGTCGAAGAGGAAGTCCCAGTCGGCTTCCTCGGTTTCGAGGAAGGGTTTGATGACGATGGTTCCGGCATGGTTGAACAGCACGTTCACCGGGCCGAGCGCGGCGTTGACCGCGGCGACCGCGGCTTCGACGGCCGCCTTCTGCGACACGTCGGCCTGGGCGAACGCCGCCCGGTGCCCCGCCGCCGCCAGTTCGGCGGCCAGCGCCCGGCTGGCCTCGGCGTTGCGGTCGATGATCCCGACCGCCGCGCCCTCGGCGGCGAACAGGCGGACGGCGGCGGCCCCCATGCCGGTCGCGCCGCCCGAAATGATCGCGGTCTTGCCCTTCAGTCTGTCAGCCATTCGCTTCCCCCACGCCAGAACGGCGGGGGCCTTGCCCCCGCACCCCCAGGATATTTGTGCCAAAGTGAACATGGCACGGTTTCACCTTGGCATAAATATCCCCGCCGGAGGTGGAAAGTTCAGCCAGCGGGCGACAGGCGCGCGGCGGCCCAGCGGGCGGCCTCGGCCACGACGGGGTCGGGATCACCGAGAAGCGGCGCGACGCTGGCAAGAAGTGCGGGGTCGGCGGAATTGCCGATGGCGTAGAGGACGTTCCTGACGAAGCGGTTGCGGCCGATGCGCTTGACCGGACTGCCGGAAAAGAGCGCGCGGAAGCCGGCATCGTCAAGCCGGGCCAGATCTGCCAGCCGCGGCGGTTCGGCGAAACGGCTGGCGTAGCCGGTTTCGCGGGCGGCGGCGGCGAACTTGTTCCACGGGCAGACGGCGAGGCAGTCGTCGCAGCCGTAGATGCGGTTGCCGAGGAGGGGGCGCAGCGATTCCTCGACCGGGCCGGCATGTTCGATGGTCAGGTAGGAAATGCAGCGCCGCGCGTCGAGCTGGTAGGGTGCGGGGAAAGCGCTGGTGGGGCAGATCTCGAGGCAGGCGGTGCAGCTGCCGCAATGACTGACCTCGGGCGGGTCGGGCTCGATGTCCAGCGTCGTGAAGACGGCGCCAAGGAAGAACCAGCTGCCCAGTTCGCGCGACAGAAGGTTGGTATGCTTGCCCTGCCAGCCGAGGCCCGCCGCCTGAGCCAGCGGCTTTTCCATCACCGGGGCGGTGTCGGTGAACACCTTGATCTCGCCGCCGGCGGCGGCGATCAGCCACCGGCCCAGCCGTTTCAGCCGTTTCTTGAGCAGATCGTGATAGTCCTTGCCCTGGGCATAGACGCTGATGGCGGCGCGGTCCTTGCGGTCCAGCACCGCCAGCGGGTCGATGTCGGGCGTATAGGGTTCGGCCAGCATGATGACGGTGCGGGCCTCGGGCCAGAGCGCGGCAGGATCGCCGCGCCAGTGCATCCGTTCGGCCATCCAGCCCATCTGGCCGTGGCGGCCCTGCGCGACATAGGCCGCCAGCCGCGCCGCGGCCTCGGGGATCGCGTCGGGGCGGCAGAAGCGGGGGGCGGCGAAGCCTTCGGCCAGGGCCTGCGAGATGACGAGGTCTTTCAGAGAGCCGGGCGGGGAGGCCCCGCTCACTTGGTCATCCCGTCCCAGAAGTTGCGGACCTTCGAAAAGAAGGACGAGCCTTCGGGGTTGTTGTTTTCACCCAGCGCCTCGAACTCGCGTAGAAGCTCCTTCTGCCGCGCGGTCAGGTTGATCGGCGTCTCGACCGCGAATTCGATCACCATGTCGCCTTGCCCCGCGCCGCGCAGCGCCGGCATCCCCTTGGCGCGCAGCCGCATCTGCTTGCCGTTCTGCGCTCCGGCCGGAACCTTGACCAGCGACCGCCCGCCGTCGATCGTCGGCACCTCGACCTCGCCGCCGAGCGCCGCCGTGGTCAGCGACACCGGGATCCGGCAGTAAAGGTTCACGCCTTCGCGCTGGAAGATCGCGTGTTCCTTGACCTCGATGAAGATGTAGAGGTCGCCCGCCGGGCCGCCGCGCTGGCCGGCCTCGCCCTCGCCGCCCAGGCGGATGCGGGTGCCGGTTTCCACCCCCGGCGGGATGTTCACCGACAGGGTGCGTTCCTTTTCGACGCGCCCGGCGCCGCGGCAGACCTTGCAGGGGTTCTTGACGATCTGGCCGGCGCCGTTGCAGGTCGGGCAGGTGCGTTCGACGGTGAAGAAGCCCTGCTGGGCGCGGACCTTGCCCATGCCCGAACAGGTCGGGCAGGTCTGCGGCTCCGATCCGCCCTCGGCGCCGGTGCCGTGGCAGGCGCTGCAGCTGAGCGCGGTCGGCACGCTGATGGTTTTCTGGACGCCCTTGTAGGCTTCTTCCAGGCTGACGCGCAGATTGTAGCGCAGGTCCGAGCCGCGCGCGGCGCGGCTGCGTCCGCCGGGGCCGCGGCCGCCGCCCATGAAGTCGCCGAACAGATCCTCGAACACGTCGGAAAAGGCGCTGGCAAAGTCGCCTTGCCCCTGCGGACCGCGCGGGCCGCCGCCCATGCCGCCGTCGAACGCCGCATGGCCGAACCTGTCGTAGGCGGCCTTTTTCTGTTCGTCCTTCAGGCAGTCGTACGCCTCGTTCACTTCCTTGAACTGGGCTTCTGCCTTGGGATTGTCCTGATTGCGGTCGGGGTGAAGTTCCTTGGCCTTGGCGCGGTAGGCCTTCTTGATCTCGTCAGCCGAGGCGCCGCGCCCGACACCCAGAACCTCGTAGAAATCGCGTTTTGCCATTCATGCATCCCTTCGGGAAACACGCAGGGCCGACCCGACAATGTCGGGCCGACCCTTCGGGTTCCGCCAGCGTCAGCGCCGCTTCTTGTCTTCGCCCAGATCCTCGAAGTCGGCATCGACGATGTCGTCATCGACGCCGCGCGGGCTGTCGTCCTCGTCGGACTTCGGCCCTTCGGACTGGGTGGCCTTGTAGATCGCCTCGCCGAGTTTCATCGACGCATCCATCAGGTTCTGGATGCCGCCCTTGATCTTGCCGGCGTCCTCGGACTTCAGCGTTTCCTCAAGCGCGCCGATGGCCAGTTCGATCGCCTCGACGGTCGAGCCGTCGACCTTGTCGCCATGTTCTTCCAGCGACTTGCGGGTCGAATGGACCAGGCTTTCGGCCTGGTTGCGGGCCTCGACCAGTTCCTTGCGCTTCTTGTCGCCTTCGGCGTTGGCCTCGGCATCGCGGACCATCTTCTCGATCTCGTCGTCGGACAGGCCGCCCGACGCCTGGATCGTGATGTTCTGCGCCTTGCCGGTGCCCTTGTCCTTGGCGCCGACCGACACGATGCCGTTGGCGTCGATGTCGAAGGTGACCTCGATCTGCGGCATGCCGCGCGGCGCCGGGGGGATGTCCTCAAGGTTGAACTGGCCCAGAAGCTTGTTGTCGGCGGCCATTTCGCGTTCGCCCTGGAAGACCCGGATCGTCACAGCGTTCTGGTTGTCCTCGGCGGTCGAGAAAATCTGCGACTTCTTGGTCGGGATCGTGGTGTTGCGGTCGATCAGCCGGGTGAACACGCCTCCCAGCGTCTCGATGCCCAGGGACAGCGGCGTCACGTCCAGAAGGACCACATCCTTGACGTCGCCCTGCAGCACACCCGCCTGGATGGCCGCGCCAAGCGCCACCACCTCGTCGGGGTTCACGCCCTTGTGCGGTTCCTTGCCGAAGAAGCTCGTCACTTCCTCGATCACCTTGGGCATGCGCGTCATGCCGCCGACCAGCACCACCTCGTCGATGTCGCCCTTCGACAGTCCGGCGTCCTTCAGGGCGTCGGCGCAGGGTTTCATCGACTTCTTGATGAGATCCATCACCAGGCTTTCCAGCTTGGCGCGGGTCAGCTTGACCACCATGTGCAGCGGCGTGCCCGACTTCATGTCCATCGAGATGAACGGCTGGTTGATTTCGGTCTGCTGGCTGGACGACAGTTCGATCTTGGCCTTTTCGGCGGCTTCCTTCAGGCGCTGAAGGGCCATCTTGTCCTTGGTCAGATCGACGCCATGCTCTTTCTTGAACTCGTCGGCCAGGTAGTTGACGATGCGCATGTCGAAGTCTTCACCACCCAGGAACGTGTCGCCGTTGGTGGATTTGACCTCGAACAGGCCGTCGTCGATTTCCAGGATGGTGATGTCGAAGGTGCCGCCGCCAAGGTCATAGACGGCGATGGTCTTCGAATCCTTCTTGTCCAGGCCGTAGGCCAGCGCGGCCGCGGTCGGTTCGTTGATGATGCGCAGCACTTCAAGGCCGGCGATCTTGCCGGCGTCCTTGGTGGCCTGGCGCTGGGCGTCGTTGAAATAGGCGGGAACCGTGATGACCGCCTGGGTGACCGCTTCGCCCAGATAGCTTTCGGCGGTTTCCTTCATCTTCTGCAGCACGACGGCCGAGATCTGCGCCGGCGAATGCTTTTCGCCATGCACTTCGACCCAGGCGTCGCCATTGCCGCCGTCGACGATGGCATAGGGAACCAGCTTGCGGTCCTTTTCCACCTCGGCGTCGGTAACCCGGCGGCCGATCAGCCGCTTGACCGCGTAGACGGTGTTCGACGGGTTGGTGACGGCCTGCCGCTTGGCGGCCTGGCCGACCAGGCGTTCGTTGTCGGTGTAGCCGACGACCGAAGGCGTGGTGCGCGCGCCTTCCGAATTTTCGATGACCTTGGGCTGCGATCCGTCCATGATGGCGACGCAGGAGTTGGTGGTCCCCAGGTCGATCCCGATGACTTTAGCCATTTATGTACCTCATCCTTCGGCGATGTTGCGGGATGCAGACCCAGAAGCGGCGTCTGCCCCCTAATCCCACTTTGTGGCCGGGGGCATCCCCGACCGGCTTCTGGCCGTATATAGGGAGGGGCAAAACAGCGCGCAAGCAGCGAACGCGACGGAAAATAGGGTAAGATACTTGGCAAAAACGGACGATTTTCCCCTGCCGGCGCCTTCGGCGGAAATCCGGGGGGCAAGATACCATGCCGGCTGGCTGGACCGGGCCGCGCAAGAGGCTCTGGCCGCCGACCTGCGCGCGGTCGTGGCGGCGGCGCCGCTCTTCTCGCCGGTGGCGGCGTCGGGCCGGCAGATGAGCGTGCGGATGACCGCGGCCGGCCGGTTCGGCTGGTTCTCGGACCGGAAGGGTTATCGCTATGTCGACCGGCATCCGTCGGGAGCCGCCTGGCCGGCGATCCCGGAATCGGTCATGGCGATCTGGCGGGCGCTGAGCGGCGCGAGCCGCGAACCCGAGTGCTGCCTGGTCAACTGGTATGGCCCCGAAGCGCGGATGGGCCTGCACCAGGATAGGGACGAGGCGGATTTCAGCCAGCCGGTCCTGTCGGTCAGCCTGGGCGACGACGGGCTCTTTCGCATCGGCAACCTTGTGCGGGGCGGGGCGACGCAAAGCCTGTGGCTGCGGTCGGGCGACGTGCTGGTCCTGGGGGGCGCGGCGCGGCTTCTGCATCACGGCATCGACCGCATCGCCCCCGGCACCTCGACGCTGCTGCCGGCGCCGGGACGGATCAACCTGACCCTGCGTGTGGTGACCTGACGCGGCCCGCCGCGACCGCGAAAGGTGACAGGCGGTGCGTCGCTGACTAAGGTGCAGGTCGGGCAGCAGGCCGGAATCGGCTACGAAAAGGCGGAACTGGGATTTGGCGCAGGCGGTAGACAGACCCGGCGGGTATGTGGCGGCGATGCACCGCCTGCATGCGCGGGTCGCCGCCCTTGCCCGCCCCGCCACCGGCTTCGTCAGCCAGCCCGAACCGCGTTCGATCGGCTCCTACGCGCGCGGCAAGCAGCTTTCCGCCGGCAACTTCCTGTTCGCCGGCTTCCTGATCGAAGCGCCGGGCAAGCCGATCTGGGACATCGCCGTGCCCGACGCCCGGTTCGAGGATGCGCTGCACGGGTTTTCTTGGCTGGACGACCTTGCGGCGGTCGACGACCTGGCGGCCCGCACCCGCGCCCAGGATTGGACCTTCGGCTGGATCGCGCGCTACGGCCGCGGCGGCGGGCCGGGCTGGACCCCGGACCTGACCGGGCGGCGGCTGATCCGCTGGATCAACCATGCGATCCTGTTGCTGAATGGCCGCGACAAGGTGCAGGCGCGGTCCTATTTCCGCTCGCTCGGGCGGCAGACGATCTTCCTGGCGCGGCGCTGGAAGGCCGCGACCCCCGGCCTGCCACGGTTCGAGGCGCTGACCGGGCTGATCTATGCCGGCCTGTCGCTGACCGGGATGGAGCGGCATGTCGCCGGAGCGGCCAATGCGCTGGCTCGCGAATGCGCGCGCGAGGTCGAGCCGGATGGCGGCATCCTGACCCGCAACCCCGAGGAACTGCTGCGGGTCTTCACGCTTTTGACCTGGGCGGCGCGGGCCCTGACGGACGCGGGGCGCAAGCCCCTGCCCGACCACGTCGACGCCATCGAACGCATCGCCCCGACGCTGAGGGCGCTGCGCCATTCCGATGGCGGGCTGGCGCGGTTTCATGGCGGCGGGCGCGGCGCGGCGGGCGTGCTGGAGCAGGCGCTGGCCGAAGCGCGGGGCAGGGCGGTCACCGCCCACGGCCCGGCGATGGGCTTTCAGCGCCTTGCCGGCGGGCGGACCAATGTCATCCTCGACGCCGCCGCGCCGCCGACCGGGCGCCATTCGGTCAACGCCCATGCCTCGACGCTGGCGTTCGAACTGACGTCGGGTCGCCGGCCGCTGATCGTGAACTGCGGATCGGGGATGGGGTTCGGGGCCGAATGGCGGCGGGCCGGGCGGGCGACGCCGTCGCA
This sequence comes from Paracoccaceae bacterium, assembly GCA_046348855.1. Taxonomy (GTDB): domain Bacteria; phylum Pseudomonadota; class Alphaproteobacteria; order Rhodobacterales; family Rhodobacteraceae; genus TMP-24. The sequence continues at coordinate 55,701 of JAXMDK010000006.1, forward strand.
TTCGACCCTGTGCATCCAGGGCTTTTCCTCGTCGCGACTGGGGACCGAGACCGGCGGACCCGGCGCCACCGCCGAACTGGACGAGGTTCCCGAACAGGTCTGGGCGCAAAGCGAACAGACGCTCGACGGGCTGCGGGTGCTGGCCGGCCACAACGGCTATGCGCCGACCCACGGCATGACCCACCTGCGCGAACTGATCCTGTCGCACGACGGTCGCATCCTGGCCGGCGAGGATACGCTGGGGGCGATGACCGGACTGGACCGCAAGCGGTTCGACAAGCTGATGGAGCGGACCCGCCACCAGGGCATCGCCTTCGACCTGCGGTTTCACCTGCACCCGGACGTCGACGCGACGCTCGACCTCGGCGGCACCGCCGTGTCGATGGCGCTGAAAAGCGGCGAGATCTGGGTCTTTCGCCATGACGGGGTGGGCGAGCTGAAGCTCGAACCCTCGGTCTATCTGGAATCGGGGCGGCTGAAGCCGCGCGCCACCCGGCAGATCGTCCTGTCGGCCAAGGTTCTGGATCATGCCTGCCAGCTGGGCTGGACCTTGGCGAAGGCACAGGATACGCCCGCCGCCATCCGTGACATCGAACCGGACGACCCGTCCGCCTGAGCCGAGGACATTGCCCGTGATCACCGCGCCCGCCAACGCCGCCCCCGACCTTGCCCCCCTGAACCGCGCGCTGCTGTCGGTCTATGACAAGACCGGGCTGGTCGATCTTGCCCGGGCGCTGCATGCCCGCGGGGTGGAGCTGCTGTCGACCGGCGGTTCGGCGCATCTTCTGCGTCAGGCGGGCCTGCCGGTGCGGGACGTGGCCGAGGTGACAGGATTCCCGGAAATGATGGACGGGCGGGTCAAGACCCTGCATCCGGTGGTGCACGGCGGGCTTCTGGGCCTGCGCGACAATCCCGAACATGCGACGGCGATGGCCGCGCACGGCATCCAGCCCATCGACCTCTTGGTGGTGAACCTCTACCCGTTCCAGGAAACGGTGGCGGGCGGCGCCGACTATGCGACCTGCGTCGAGAACATCGACATCGGCGGCCCGGCGATGATCCGCGCGGCGGCGAAGAATCACGCCTATGTCTCGGTCGTCACCAGTGCGGCGGACTATGACGCGCTGCTGGCCGAACTGGACGGGCAGGAGGGCAAGACCCGCCTGTCGTTCCGCAAGGGGCTGGCGCAGGCGGCCTTCGCGCGCACGGCGGCCTATGACGCGGCGGTGTCGAACTGGATGGCCGGGGCGGTGGGCGTCGAGACGCCGCCGGCGCGGGCGCTGGCCGGGACATTGGCGCAAAGCCTGCGCTACGGCGAGAACCCCCACCAGCGCGCGGCCTTCTATGTCGACGGGTCGGGCCGGCCGGGGGTGGCGACGGCGCAGCAATGGCAGGGCAAGGAACTGTCCTACAACAACATCAACGACACCGACGCGGCCTATGAACTGGTCAGCGAATTCGATCCGGCCAAGGCCGCGGCCTGCGCGATCATCAAGCATGCCAACCCGTGCGGCGTGGCGCAGGGCGAGACGCTTTTCGACGCCTACCGGCGCGCCTATGATTGCGACCGCACCTCGGCCTTCGGCGGGATCGTGGCGCTGAACCGGCCGCTCGACCGGGCCACCGCCGAGGAAATCTGCCAGATCTTCACCGAGGTCGTCATCGCCCCCGGCGCCGACGACGACGCCCGCGTCGTCTTTGCCGCCAAGAAGAACCTGCGGCTTCTGACCACCGAGGCGCTGGCCGACGCCGCCGCGCCGGGGCTGGCGTTCAAGCAGGTCGCGGGCGGGTTCCTGGTGCAGGACCGCGACAATGGCCGGCTGGCGGCCGAAGACCTGAAGGTCGTGACCCGCCGCGCGCCCGACCAGCGCGAAATGGCCAACCTGCTGTTCGCCTGGAAAGTTGCCAAGCATGTCAAGTCGAACGCCATCATCTATGTGAAGGACGGCGCGACGGTCGGCGTCGGCGCCGGCCAGATGAGCCGCATCGATTCCACCCGCATCGCCGCGCGCAAATCGCAGGACATGGCCGGGGCACTCGGACTGGACGCCCCCCTGACCAAAGGGTCCGTCGTCGCCTCGGACGCCTTCTTTCCCTTTGCCGACGGCCTGATCGCCGCCGCCGAAGCCGGGGCGACCGCGATCATCCAGCCGGGCGGCTCGATGCGCGACGCCGACGTGATCGCCGCCGCCGACGCGCGCGGGCTGGCGATGGTCTTCACCGGCATGCGGCATTTCCGGCACTGAACCGCCATGCGCATCCTTCTCAGAACCGCCCTTGCCACCCTGCTGGCCGACCAGCTGTCCAAGTATCTGGTGGTGCATGTCCTGAATCTTGAACAGGCGCTGGTCTATCCGGTCTGGTCGCCCTGGCTGGAGTTCCGCATGGCCTGGAACGACGGCATCAATTTCGGGCTTCTGTCCAGCTCGGCGGAACTGGCGCGCTGGCTGCTGATCGCGCTGGCGGTGGGGATTTCGGTCTGGATCTGGTTCTGGGCGGCGCGCGAACGCAAGAACCGGGGCGTGCAGGCCTTTTCCGGCCTGCTGATCGGTGGCGCGCTGGGCAATGTCATCGACCGGTTGCTCTATGGCGCGGTGGCGGATTTCCTGAACATGTCGGTGCCCGGCATCGACAATCCGTTTTCCTTCAACGTGGCGGACGTCGCGATCTTTTTCGGGGCGCTGGGGCTGGTGTTTTGCTCGGGCCAGGGCAAGACCCCCGTGACGCGCCGGAAATCATAGGCTAAGACAAGGCCGACCGAAGCGGGAGCAGTTCATGAATCTACGGCAAGGCATGGTGGGTGGCGCGCTTCTCGCGGCGCTGGCTTTGTCGGGCTGCGGCCGCGGCGACACGGCGCCCAAGCTGATGTACCTGCGCTCGCAAACGCGCAGCCCGGACGAATTCGCCATCCTGCCGACCAAGCCGCTGACCATGCCGGACGATCTGAAGGCCCTGCCGGCGCCGACACCGGGCGGCACCAACATCACCGACCCGACGCCCGAGGCCGACGCGGTTGCGGCGATGGGTGGCAATCCGGCGGCGCTGACGCCCGGCAAGATCGCCGCGGGCAATGCGGCGCTGGTGGGCTATGCGGGCCGGTTCGGCACCGCAGCCGACATTCGCGGCGTGCTGGCGGCCGAAGACCTGAACTTCCGCCAGCATCACAATGGCCGGCTCCTGGAACGCATGATGGGCTCGACCGTCTATTTCCGGGCCTATAGGTCGATGGCGCTCGATCCCTACGAGGAACTGGCCTATTGGCGTCGCCTGGGCGTGCGCAACGTCAGCGCCCCGCCCGAATCCGAACAGAAAAAGAAGTAGCGCCATCGTGACCGGCCGTGGCCGCCCGCGGGCTTGTCGGCGCCGGGGCGGATCGTAGAGTGCACGCTGTCCGGCCCCCGGAGGTTTGAATGCCGCGCCTGTTTGCCGCCCTTTTCGTGTCGCTTCTTGCCGCCTCGGCGGCGGCTGCGGACCAAGTGACGACCTTCACCCTGAAGAACGGGATGCAGGGCATCGTGATCGAGGATCATCGCGCCCCGGTCGTCACCCACATGGTCTGGTACCGGGCCGGATCGGCCGACGAAAAGCGCGGCAAGTCGGGGATCGCGCATTTTCTGGAACATCTGATGTTCAAGGGTACCAAGATGGTGCCGGGGGGCCAGCTTTCGAAGATCGTCGAGGCCAACGGCGGCTATGACAATGCCTTCACCTCGGACGACCAGACGGCCTATTTCCAGCGGCTGGCGGCCGACCGGCTGGACCTGGTGATGCGGATGGAAGCCGACCGGATGCGCAACCTGATCCTGTCGGACAGCGACGTGACCACGGAACGGCAGGTGATCCTGGAGGAACGCAACCAGCGGATCGACAGCAACCCCGAGGCGCTGTTTCACGAACAGATCGCCGCGGCCCAGTATCTGAACCAGCCCTACGGGACGCCGACGATCGGCTGGCGGCAGGAAATGGAAGGGCTGACCCGGCAGGACGCGCTGGACTGGTATCGCCACTTCTATGCGCCGAACGACGCGATCCTGATCGTGGCGGGCGACGTCCGCCCGGCCGATGTCAAGCGGCTGGCCGAAAAATATTACGGCCCGCTTAAGCCCAGCAGCGGCATCGGCCCGCGCGTGCGCCCGCAAGAGCCGCCGCAACTGGCCGAACGGCGCCTTTCCTTTACCGATCCCAACGTCTCGCAGCCGATGGTGACGCGCAGCTACCTGGCGCCGCAGCGCAAGCATGGCGACCAGTCCAGGGCGGCGGCGCTGACCCTGCTGGCGGCACTTCTGGGCGGAAACGGGCAGACCTCGCTTCTGTCGCGGGCGCTGTCGTTCGACCAGAAGATCGCGGTCGCGGCCGGCGCCTCGTACGACGGCACCTCGCTGGACCCGACGACCTTCACCGTATATGTCGCGCCGGTTCCGGGCGTCAGCCTGGCCCAGGCCGAAACGGCGATGGACAAGGTTCTGGCCGACTTCATCGCCAAGGGCGTCGATGCGGCGCAGTTCGCCCGGATCAAGACCCAGATAAAGGCCGGGCTGGTCTTCCAGAAGGATGACGTCGGCGATCTGGCGCAGGAATATGGGGCGGCGCTGACCTCGGGCCTGACGGTCGAGGATGTGGCCGCCTGGCCCGATGCGCTGCTGGCGGTCAGCGAGCAGGATGTGCTGGCCGCCGCCAAGGAGGTTCTCGACCGCCGCCATGCGGTGACCGGCTGGGCGATGAACAGCGCCAGCCAGGAGGTGTTGCCATGATTCGCGTGTTGATGGCGGCATTGCTCTGCCTGTTCACCCTTCCGGCCGTAGCCGAAGTGAAGATCCAGGAAGTCACCTCGCCCGGCGGCATCAAGGCGTGGCTGGTCGAGGAACACGGCATTCCCTTCACCGCGCTGGAGGTGCGGTTCCGCGGCGGCACCTCGCTCGACCCCGCCGGAAAGCGCGGGGCGACCATGCTGATGGCCAGCCTGCTGGAGGAAGGGTCGGGCAAGCTCGATTCCCGGGGGTTCGCCGAAGCGCGCGAAGGTCTGGCGGCCCGGTTCGGCTTTGACGCCGACGCGGACGCAGTTTCGGTTTCGGCGCAGATGCTGACCGAAAACCGCGATCAGGCGGTCGCCCTGCTGCACCAGGCGCTGACCGACGCCACCTTCGACCAGCCGTCGATCGACCGGGTGAAGGACCAGATCCGTTCGATCATCCAGTCGCACGCCACCGATCCGGGCGAGATCGCCGGCGATATGGCCGCGCATGCGCTGTTCGGCGACCACCCCTATGGGTCGTCCGATCTGGGCACGCTCGACAGCGTCGGCGCGCTGACGCGCGACGATGTGGTGGCCGCCCGCGCCGCGGCCATGTCGCGCGACCGGCTGTTCGTGTCGGCCGCCGGCGACATCACGCCGGTCGATCTCGGCAAGCTGCTGGACCAGCTCTTTGACGGGCTGCCGGCGACCGGGGGGCCGCAGGTGGCGGCGGCGGGCCTCAGCTTTGACGGCAAGGTGCATGTCGCACCCTTCGACACGCCGCAATCGGTGGTCAGCTTCGCCCAGCCGGGGGTGGCCCTGACCGACAAGGACTATTTCGCCGCGGCGCTTCTGAACCAGATCGTAGGCGGCGACGGCTTTACCGCGCGGCTGATGAACGAGGTGCGCGAAAAGCGCGGCCTGACCTATGGCATCTCGACCCATCTGGTGGTGATGGACCACGCCGCCTACTGGCAGGGCAGTTTCGCCTCGGCCAACGCCAAGGCCGCCGAGGCGGTCAAGGTGGTGCGCCAGGTCTGGGCCGACACTGCCGCAAAAGGCGTGACCGAAAAGGAACTGAAGGCCGCCAAGACCTACATGACCGGCTCCTACCCCCTGCGGTTCGACGGCAACGACAAGATCGCCGGCATTCTGGTGGGCATGCAGATGGTTGGCCTTCCGTCCGACTATGTTGCGCACCGCAACAGCCTGATCGAGGCGGTGACGCTGGCCGACGTGAATCGGGTGGCCCGGCAGCTGATGGCCCCCGACAAGCTGAGCTTTACCGTCGTCGGACATCCCGATGGTCTGGCCTCGGACCCCTGAACGCCGGGTCGAATCTATGGCCGAATCCCGTGCCCCATGCTATTGCTTGGGGTATGAACGCCGAAAACCCCAATATCCACGCGCAATCGCGCCCGGTCATCCGCCAGCTTGACGAAGCGGCGGTGAACCGGATCGCTGCGGGCGAGGTGGTGGAGCGTCCAGCCTCGGCGGTCAAGGAACTGGTCGAGAATGCACTGGATGCCGGGGCGCGGCGGGTGGATGTGGTCTTTGCCGACGGCGGCAAGACCCTGATCCGCGTCACCGACGACGGCTGCGGCATGACCGCCGACGACCTGCCCCTGGCCTTGTCGCGCCATGCGACGTCCAAGATCGACGGGTCGGACCTGCTCGACATCCGCACCTTTGGGTTCCGGGGCGAGGCGCTGCCCTCGCTGGGCGCGGTGGGCCGGCTGACGCTGACCAGTCGCGCGGCGGGGGCCGAGGCGGCGCAGATTCTGGTGGCGGGCGGCCGCGAAGGCCCGGTCCGGCCGGCGGCCCTGACGCGCGGCACGGTGGTCGAGTTGCGCGACCTGTTCCACGCCACGCCGGCGCGGCTGAAGTTCCTGCGCACCGACCGGGCCGAGGCCCAGGCGATCGCCGACGTGGTGCGGCGGCTGGCGATGGCGGAACCCTTCGTGGCCTTCACCCTGCGCGACCTGACCGGCGGCGGCGAGGGGCGGGCGATCCTGCGCGCCGACGCCGAACAGGGTGACCTGCTTGACGCGCTGGGCCAGCGCCTGCGCGGCCTGATCGGCAAGGATTTCGCCGAAAACGCGCTGCGGATCGAGGCCGAGCGCGATGGCATCCGGCTGACCGGCTATGCAGCGCTGCCGACCTATTCGCGCGGCGCGGCGGTGGAACAATACCTGTTCGTCAACGGCCGCCCGGTGCGCGACAAGCTGCTGCTCGGGGCGCTGCGGGCCGCCTATCAGGACGTGCTGTCGCGCGACCGCCACCCGGCGGCAGTCCTGTTCGTGACGCTGGCCCCGACCGAGGTCGATGTGAACGTGCATCCTGCCAAGGCCGAAGTGCGGTTCCGCAATTCCGGCCTGGTGCGCGGGCTGATCGTTTCGGCGCTGCGCCATGCGTTGGCCGAAGCCGGGCACCGGGCCTCGTCGACCGTCGGGGGGATGACGTTGGGGGCGTTCCGGCCGGAACCCGCCGCGCCGCGCATCTACCAGATGGACCGGCCCGCCGCCGCCACCCTGTCGCGCGCGTTCGCCGCGCAGGCGCCGCTGGCCCCCGGCTTTGCCGAAGCCTCGGCCCGGTTCGAACCGGCGCCGGAACCCCAGGCGGCTGCCGAGGCGCGGCCGCTGGGCGCCGCCCGCGCCCAGGTCCATGACAATTACATCATCGCCCAGACCGAAACCGGCATCGTCATCGTGGACCAGCACGCCGCCCACGAACGGCTGGTCTATGAACGGCTGAAGGCGCAGCGGGCAGAGCGGGGCATCGCCGCGCAGGCGCTGCTGATTCCCGAGATCGTCGAATTCGCCGCCCATGATGCGGCGATGCTGTTGGACCATGCCGCCGAACTGGAGGGGCTCGGCCTGTCGCTGGAGCCGTTCGGCGGCGGCGCCGTCGCGGTGCGGGCGACACCCGCCATCCTGGGGCAGGTCGACGCCGCCGCCCTGCTGCGCGACATCCGCGACGAACTGGCCGATCAGGGGGCCAGCCAGGCGCTTGCCGTGCGGATCGACGCGATCCTCAGCCGGATGGCCTGTCACGGCTCGGTCCGCTCAGGCCGGCAGATGCGGGCCGAGGAGATGAACGCGCTGCTGCGCGAGATGGAGGCGACACCGCTGTCGGGCCAGTGCAACCACGGCCGGCCCACCTATGTCGAACTGAAGCTCTCCGACATCGAACGGCTGTTCGGACGCACATGATCCAGATCGGCGGGCAGACCTTCTCTTTCGATGATCCGCGGGTCATTGCGGCCTTGGCTGGCGCGGCGCTCCTTGTGGTGCTGTTCGCGCTCCTGGTCCAGACCCTGCGCATCGCTGCGCGGTCGGCGCGGATGACCGATCCCCTGCTTTACCAGATGAGCAGCCTCGGCCAGCGGGTGCAAAGCCTGTCGGACGGCCAGCAGCAGCTTGCCGGCGGTCTGACGCAGGTGTCGGAAGCCTCGGCCACCGCGCAGGCGAAGCTCCTGCAACTGATGGAGGCGCGGCTGGCCGAGGTGAGCGGGCGGATGAGCGAAAGCCTGCAAGGCAGCGCCACCCGCACCGCCCGCAGCCTGGGCGAGTTGCAGCAGCGGCTGGAAACCATCGACAAGGCCCAGGCCAATATCGAGAAACTGTCCGGCAATGTCCTCGGCCTGCAGGACATATTGTCGAACAAGCAGACGCGCGGTGCCTTCGGCGAGATCCAGTTGCACGACATCGTGCAGAAGGCGCTGCCGGCCGACAGTTTCACCATGCAGGCGACGCTGTCGAACGGGCGGCGCGCCGACTGCCTGATCCATCTGCCGAACCCGCCCGGCCCGATCGTCATCGACAGCAAGTTCCCGCTGGAGGCTTACGAGGCCCTGCGCCGCGCCGGCAACAATTCCGAACTGATCGAGGCGCAACGGATGCTGCGGATCGCGGTTCGCAGCCATCTGAAGGCCATCGCCGACCGCTATATCCTTGAAGGCGAGACGGCGGACGGGGCGCTGATGTTCCTGCCGTCCGAGGCGGTCTATGCCGAACTGCACGCCAATTTCCCCGAACTGGTGCGCGAAGGCTTTGGCCTGAAAGTCTGGATCGTGTCGCCGACGACCTGCATGGCGACGCTCCACACCATGCGCGCGGTGCTGAAGGACGCGCGGATGCGGGCGCAGGCCGGCGCGATCCGCAAGGAACTGGCGCTCTTGCATGGCGACGTGGACCGGCTGGGTGACCGGGTCGCCAACCTTGACCGCCATTTCGGCCAGGCGGCGAAGGACATCGAGGATATCCGCATTTCCGCCGACAAGGCGGGAAAGCGTGCCAAGCGGCTGGACAATTTCGATTTCGAGGAACTGGCCCCGGACGAGGCGGCGGCGCGGGTGGTGCCGCTGGTCAAGCCGCAGGCCTGAGGCGACGGAGGGGAAGATGGCACATCGGTCACGGCTGGGCTGCATCGTCATCGACTGCACGGCCGACCGGGTCGAGGAGGCGGCGGCCTTCTGGGGCGCGGCGCTGGGCGGCGAGGTCGAGCTGGACGAAGGCGGGAAGTATGCCGAAATCTCGCAGCAGGGCGAGATGAAGGTTCTGGTGCAGGCGGTCGATCACCCGCCGCGCGTCCATATGGACATCGAGTCCGACGACAAGGAGGCCGAAGTGGCGCGGCTGGAGGCGCTGGGCGCCAAGGTCGTAGCCCGCATCAAGCGCTGGATCGTGATGGAGGCGCCGACCGGCCACCGCTTCTGCGTGGTCAACCCGCAAAGCGAGGTGTTCCAGCGGCGGGCGAAGGGCTGGGAATAGGGAGGGATAGTCCACGCCTGGGACCAGCCGCGCCACATGGGAGGCGTAGGCCTCGCGCGCGGGGCGCGACAGCCAAACCTGTAACTTACCTATTGCCGCGGCACTAAATTCATCTATTGCGGGTATCGCAACCGAGGGTGCCATGGATTTTCAGGATCGCATTCGAGACCTTGCCAAACGTTCAAAACACGCATCAGCCCACGCCCTGACCGAAGAAGCCACAAAGACATCGGTGATACTTCCGCTGATTCAGGACTTGCTCGATGTGTTCAACTGATGAGGTAGTGCCAGAGTATGTTGCCGACGTCGGCTTGAAAAAAGGAGAGAAAGTCGACTTCGCCATGTTGATGGGCGGGTTTCGGTGCTTGTCGAAGCGAAGCCGATTTCCTTGGCGCTCGGTGGTGCTCAATTCAGTCAGCTCTACAGATACTTCGGAGTTGCCGAAGCACGTCTGGCCATACTTACAAATGGCAGGGAAATCTTTTTCTGATGTCGATGAGCCGAACAGATGGACAAGAAGCCGTTCTTCACCTTCGATCTTCAATCATATGACGATGCGCAAGTTCTCGAGCTGGCGCGTTTCCAGAAGGCGGTATTTCAATTACACAACATCGCCGCTGCCTCGAATCTAAAATACACGAGCGCTGCGGCAAACTATATTCGCAAGCCGCGCCCGATGACGAGTTCATCAAATTCATCGGCAGGCAGATCCATGACGGAATGCTGACAAATCGGAGTTGAGTTGCCGGCCAGCGATAAGGCATCGCCGATGAGGTTATCCGGCACAGAATTCAGGACAAGCTCAACGTCGCATTTCGACCTGACCTTCCGCAGCGGATACTTTGAAGAATGGGGCGCCGAGGTTGAGACAGCATCCAGATCGAGACAACTGACGACGAGCGACAAGCGTTCATGATTCGTGCAACGCGGCGCGATTGACGATCTCAATCGCATCACCATCCGCGATGCAAAGAGCTACTGCAGCGTCTTTGTTGATGACAACAACCGCAAGCCTGTATGTCGTTCTACTTCAACGGGAACTCTGTGCGCTATGTAGGGGTTTTTGACGCTCAGAAAAACGAGGAGAAACTACAGATTGAGGCGCTATCAGATATCTATAAATACGCCGAGAAGTTAGAAAAGGCCGTCAAAGCACATTCTTAGGGCAGCCAAAACAATAATCTTTCGCTAACGCGAAAATGACCGCCCCCGTTGCCCGAGGCGGCCCTGAATTCCGTCTGCCGGAAGCGTTGCCTGCCCGCCGCTTGGGCGTCGGGCGTTCGGCGCTGACGATCTTCCACCGGAAGATCGTCCGGGCGCGCCTTACCCCTGGCGGGCCTTGTAACGCTTCTGCGTCTTGTTGATCACATAGACGCGGCCCTTGCGGCGCACGACCTGGCAATCGCGATGACGCGTCTTCAGCGAGCGGAGCGAGTTCGCAACCTTCATCGTTCTTCTCCTTCGCGGCGCGTCTTGCGCCTTGAAACCCGTTGCCCCGAGGGGCGGTGAATGGTGGGCGCGACAAGGATCGAACTTGTGACCCCTACGATGTCAACGTAGTGCTCTACCGCTGAGCTACGCGCCCGTCCGTCGACAATCCCGCCTGTCCAAAACAAATAGGACGCGGGCGGAACCGCGTCGGTCCCGGGGTCTATAAAAGGAGTCGCCGGGGCTTGCAAGGGGTTTGGCAAAGGGTTTTTTGACGCTATGTTCGAACGCGGGAGCAGGATCAGATGACCGAAGGTGCCTACAGGCTTTCGCTGCCGGCAAGACGCACGACCAGCGTCGTCTTCGCCTCGCCGCACAGCGGGCGGGACTATACCGGCGCGTTCCTGGCGGCAAGCGTCCTGGACGAACGGATGATCCGCACCTCGGAAGATGCCTATGTCGACGATCTGCTGGGCGGGGTTCCGGCGCTTGGCGCTCCCCTTCTGGCGGCGACGGCGCCTAGGGCCTATCTCGACCTGAACCGCGCGGCTGAGGAACTTGACCCCTCGGTCGTCGACGGGGTGCGCAGCTTTGCCCACAACCCGCGCGTCCAGTCGGGACTTGGGGTAATTCCGCGCGTGGTTGCCGGCGGTCGGGCGATCTACAGCGGCAAGATCACTTTGGCCGAGGCGCGTGGCCGCATCCGCAATGTCTGGCATCCCTATCACGATTGCCTGGCCCGGCTGCTGGACGAATCGCGGACGATGTTCGGGCAGGCGATCCTGGTCGACGTGCATTCGATGCCGCATGAGGCGATGGATGCGATCGCCCATCGCGCCGGAACCCGCCCGGAAATCGTGCTGGGCGACCGTTATGGCGCGGCGGCGGCGGGCAGCATCGTCGAGGCCGTGGATGCGGCCTTCCGCGCCGAAGGGTTCCGGGTGTCGCGCAACACGCCGTTCGCCGGGGCCTACATCGCCCAGACCTACGGCCGCCCCGGCATCGGCCAGCATGCCGTGCAGGTCGAGATCGACCGGGCGCTGTATCTGGACGAACAGGCGATCCGCCCGGCGCCGGGGTTCGACGCCTTCCGCGCCCGGCTGGCCAAGGTGCTGGACCGGATCGCCGCCATCGGCCGGCCGGCCGATCTGGCGCTGGCCGCCGAATAGTCAGCGCAGGGCGCGGCCCTTGATGATCGCATCGCGGCCGAATTTGGCGCGAATCTGATCGGCCGCCCGCTCCGCGCCCGCACGCTTTACCGCTTCGGGGTCGAGCAGGTCGCCGACCAGATCGGCCTCGCGCGCCGGCACGATGTCCGCGAGACCGACGCCGATCAGCCGGAACGGCCCCGGCTCCGGCACCCCGGCCAGCAGGTCGGCCGCCGCCCGGTAAAGGCGGTCGGCGATCTGGGTGGCGTCGCGCAGCCGGTGCGAACGGCTGAGCAGGCTGAAATCGCGCCGCCGCAGCTTCAGCGTGACGGTGCGCCCGGCCAGGTCCTTGGCCTTGGCCCGGTCCGCCACCCGTTCCGCCAGCCGCCAGAGATGGCCGTCCAGCAGATCGCGGTCGGAGGTGTCCTCGAAGAACGTCGTTTCGGCCGAGATCGACTTCATCGGCTCGTGCGGGTTCACCCGGCGGTGATCCTCGCCGCGCGCCAGATGCCAGAGCCGCCCGCCCATCGCGCCGAACTTGCGGTCGAGATCGGCGCGCTCCCAGCGCAGGAGATCGTCGAAGGTGCGGATGCCCGCCCGGTCCAGCGTGTCCTGCATGGCGGCGCCGACGCCCCAGATCAGCCGCACCGGCTTGCCCTTGAGGAAGGCCGCGGTTTCCGCCCGGCCGATCACCGAGAATCCGCGCGGCTTGTCCAGGTCGGAGGCAACCTTGGCCAGGAACTTGTTGGGGGCCAGCCCGACCGATCCGGTCACGCCGATCTCCTCCTCCATCCGCTTGAGCAGCCGGGCCAGCAGCAGCGCCGGCGGCGCGTGATGCAGCCGTTCGGTTCCGCCGAGGTCGAGGAAGGCCTCGTCCAGCGACAGGGGTTCGATCTGCGGGGTCAGCTCCTCCATCAGCGCCCGGATCTGGCGCGAGACGGCGACATAGTGCGACATGCGCGGCTTGACGACGGTGGCTTCGGGGCAAAGCTTCAGTGCCTGGAACATCGGCATTGCCGAGCGCACGCCCTTGATCCGCGCCAGGTAGCAGCAGGTCGACACCACGCCCCGATGACCGCCGCCGACGATCACCGGCAGGCTGCGCAGGCCGGGATTGTCGCGCTTTTCGACCGAGGCGTAGAAGGCGTCGCAATCCATGTGGGCGATGGACAGGCTGAATAGTTCGGGATGCGCCAGCAGGCGCGGCGACCGGCAGGCCGGGCAGCGCGCGGCCTTGCCCCCCGGCGGCGGGACATCGAAAGTGCGCAGGCAGTCGCGGCACAGGGCTGGCATGGTCGGACTATATGCCGGGACGGTTGGCGGCGAAACAGCCGGGGTGACTGGCGATCCCGGGAGGACTCGAACCCCCGACCCGCTGCTTAGAAGGCAGCTGCTCTATCCAGCTGAGCTACGGGACCGTCACCGTGCAATACCCCCGCGGCGGTGTCCGAGGCAAGGGCCGCGGGCCGGTCTGTCCGGCTGGTGCAGGGGTTGGAAAATCGGCTTTCGCGTTGGTGGAGGTTTCTGGTAGGTTCAACGAACCCCAGTTTTGCCGGTGTCATATGCAGCGATTTGTCTTCCGCAGGATCGAACTCTGGATTGTCCTGCTGCTTTCGATCATCGGCATTGCCGCCAGCGTCATTTTCGCCGCACTGGTTCTGGCGACCGAACGCGGCGGCGCGCCGGCCGGACCGGCCCGTGCGGCGCTGATGACGCTGGCCGAGACGCCGCTGAACCTGAAGAAACTGCTGTTCGGGCGCGACAACCGGCTGGCGGTCGACACGAAGCGGTTCGGTGACAAGTCCGGCTGGCAGATCGCCGATGGCGGCAAGGGGATACCGGGCGAAGGCTATCTGCTGTTGGCGCGCTATGACGGAACCGCGCAGGTGACCACGGTCGAACTGGTCGATCTGACCGATTTCAGCGTGCGCCACCGCTGGCAACCGGATGCACCCCAACTGTTTGCCGACGTGCCGGACAACGAAGCCTACAGCGACAAGCACACCCGCCGCAATTTCGAGGCGGTCCATCCGTTGATGCTGGCCGATGGTAGCCTGGTCATCAAGGATCACCACACGCCGCTGTTCCGGGTTGACCGTTGCAGCCAGCCGATGTGGCACGAAGCCAGCCAGATCTACCACCATTCGACCGAACTGGATGCCGACGGCACAATCTGGGTGCCGGTGCATGTCCAGCCGCCGAAAGAGAAATATGGCGCGGACTTCGTCGAAGACGGCCTTGCCCGCGTCTCGACCGATGGAAAGCTGCTGGAAGTCCGGTCGCTGATCGACATTCTCGAACGCAACGGGCTGATGGCCGACCTTTACGGAACTGCGGTCTACAACAACGACCCGCTGCACCTGAACGACATCCAGCCGGTCCTGGCCGACGGACCCTACTGGAAGAAGGGCGATCTGTTCCTCAGCATGCGGCATTCCTCGACGGTGGCGCTTTACCGGCCATCGACCGACCAGATCATCTGGCGCAAGCAGGGGCCGTGGCTTGGCCAGCACGACGTGGACATTCTGGACGACCACCGCATCGCGCTGTTCGACAACAATGCGCTGAACCGTGGCAAGGGGCCGGAGGTCCTGGGTTCCAACAAGATCCTGGTCTACGATTTCAGCACCGACACGGTTTCGGAGCGCTTGGCGGACCAGATGGCGGCGCTGGGCGTGCGCACCTACAGCGAGGGCCTGGATGACGTGACGCAGGCCGGCAACCTGGTGATCGAGGAGGAAAACTCGGGCCGGGTCCTGATCCTGTCGGCCGATGGCAAGCTGCTGGCCGAGTTCGTGAACCGCGCCGCCGACGGGCGCATCTTCACCACAAGCTGGAGCCGCACCATCAGCCGCGCGGCCGGCGATGCGGCGCTTGCGGCCATCAAGGCCGCGCCGGCTTGCGCGGGCGGGCAGGGGATCTGACCGCCCCAGCGGGAACGATCAGGGTCAGTGGGTCCAGGCGCCCTTGCGATCGGTGGCGAAATTCTCACCATAGCCGCGCGGGCGGATGTTGGCCTTGCGCACATGGGGCAGGGTCACATCGTAGGCGATGCCCTTTTCCCGGGCATAAGCCTCGGCGGCCTCGCGGCTCTCGAACCGCAGCCGCACCTGACTTTGCGTGTCGCCCGATCCGGTCCAGCCCATCAGCGGGTCGATGGCGCGGCTTTCGGCCGGCGCGAATTCCAGCAGCCAGTCGTGGGTCTTCGCGGTGCCCGACTGCATGGCGGTCCGGGCCGGCTGATAGATGCGTGCACGCATGATCTACTCCAATGGGTCGTCCCCTTATCGAAAAACTCGCGCCGGCGCGCAAGGGGATGCAAACAGCTTGAACCGGAACAAAAACAGATCAAATCTGGGTGGCCAGCCGGAGAATCGCCATGCCGCACAACAATACCAACGCCCCCGGCCCGCGCCCCGAGGTGCTGACCCGCCCCAAGCTGGAAGGCGGGCGGCGGTTCGTGATGAAGACCGAATTCACGGCGGCGGGTGACCAGCCCACCGCCATTGCCGAACTGGCGACCGGCGTGATGGCGGGCGAACGCGACCAGGTGCTTCTGGGCGCGACCGGCACCGGCAAGACCTTCACCATGGCCAAGGTGATCGAGGAAACCCAGCGCCCGGCGATCATCCTTGCACCGAACAAGACGTTGGCCGCCCAGCTTTACGGTGAGTTCAAGGGCTTCTTCCCCGACAATTCCGTCGAATACTTCGTCAGCTATTACGACTATTACCAGCCCGAGGCCTATGTGCCGCGCACCGACACCTACATCGAGAAGGAAAGCCAGATCAACGAACAGATCGACCGGATGCGCCATTCGGCCACCCGCGCGCTTCTGGAACGTGACGATGTGATCATCGTCGCCTCGGTCAGCTGCATCTACGGCATCGGCTCGGTCGAGACCTATTCGGCGATGACCCAGGACATGGAGGTCGGCAAGCTTTACGAACAGCGCAAGTTCCTGTCCGAACTGGTCGCCCAGCAATACCGCCGCGCCGACGCCGCCTTTCAGCGCGGTGCCTTCCGGGTCAAGGGCGACACGGTCGACCTGTGGCCCGCCCACCTGGAGGACCGCGCCTGGCGGTTTTCCTTCTTCGGCGAAGAACTGGAGGGGATCACTGAATTCGACCCGCTGACCGGGTCCAAGACCGACACGTTCGACAAGATCCGCATCTATGCGAATTCCCACTACGTGACGCCGCGCCCGACCCTTCAGCAGGCGATCAAGGGCATCCGGGTCGAACTGGCCCAGCGGCTGAAGCAGTTCCAGGAGGAGGGGCGGCTCCTGGAGGCGCAGCGGCTGGAACAGCGCACCAACTTCGACCTCGAGATGCTCGAGGCCACCGGCTCCTGCGCCGGGATCGAGAACTATTCGCGCTATCTGACCGGCCGCGCCCCGGGCGAACCGCCGCCCACTCTTTTCGAATTCATCCCCGACCATGCCATCGTCTTCGCCGACGAAAGCCATGTCAGCGTGCCGCAGATCGGCGGCATGTACCGGGGCGACTACCGGCGCAAGTTCACGCTGGCAGAACATGGGTTCCGCTTGCCCTCCTGCATGGACAACCGCCCCCTGAAGTTCGAGGAATGGGATGCAATGCGCCCGCAGTCGGTGTTCGTCTCCGCCACCCCGGCGGCGTGGGAGATGGAGCAGGCCGGCGGCGTCTTCGCCGAACAGGTGATCCGCCCCACAGGCCTGATCGACCCCGAAATCGAAATCCGCCCCGTGTCCATGCAGGTCGACGACCTTCTGGACGAGGTGCGCCGCGTCGCCGCCGCGGGCTACCGGACCCTGGTCACCACGCTGACCAAGCGCATGGCCGAGGATCTGACCGAATATCTGCACGAACAGGGCATCCGGGTGCGCTACATGCATTCCGACATCGACACGCTTGAACGGATCGAGATTCTGCGCGACCTGCGCCTCGGCGCCTTCGACGTGCTGGTGGGCATCAACCTCCTGCGCGAGGGGCTCGACATCCCCGAATGCGGACTGGTGGCGATACTGGACGCCGACAAGGAAGGGTTCCTGCGCTCGGAAACCTCATTGATCCAGACCATCGGCCGGGCGGCGCGCAACGCCGATGGCCGGGTCATCATGTATGCCGACCGCATCACCGGCTCGATGGAACGGGCGATGGCCGAAACCAACCGCCGGCGGGAAAAGCAGACCGCCTACAACCTGGCGCACGGCATCACCCCGCAGACGGTGAAGAAGAATGTCGAGGATGTTCTGGCCGGCCTCTGGCAGGGCGACACCGACATGTCGCGGGTGACGGCCAAGGTCGACAAGCCGATGGTCGGCGCCAACCTCGCCGCGCATCTCGAGGCGCTGCGGGTGCAGATGCGCAAGGCCGCCGAGAACCTGGAGTTCGAGGAAGCCGCCCGGCTGAGGGATGAGGTCAAGCGGCTGGAGGCGGTGGAACTGGCGGTCGCCGACGACCCGCTGGCGCGGCAGTCGGCGGTGGACGAAGCGGTGGAGACGGCGGTGAAGGCGCGGGGGCGGAGTACGGCCGGGCGGGCGGGGATGCGGGGCGGGAAGGCGCGGCGGGGGGGGTAGGTGTGTTTACGGACATGGCCAAGCCCAGTGCGAGCCTACCTCATTCTGGCGCGTCCTCTTCGCCCACAGCATCATCTGCCCCATCGTCATTCTTGTTCTCGATCAGTAGTTGCGTCGCGGCCTTGAGGTTTCTCGTCTCCTCCACGCTTTTAGTGATGGTATTTATAGCCTCTGCAACTGCATCATCAACTTCGTCATCATCTGACGGTTCGGGTGGGGGCAGCATATCTACCTCGCCGCCCTTTGCGGTGAAATTGAACATCTTCTCGATGGACTTCTTCACGGCATTTTCGACGTCGCCTGCAATTCGTGCCCCAATAGAGTCTTTTACAAGGTTGAGGGCATCTTGAACGCCACCGTCCTCAATTCCCTTTCGACGTGCAATTAGAACCCGCTCCACCTCAGCATCCGCCACCTTGCGCATCTTCCAGTCTTGCAGGGTGTGTGCGACCTCCATTGAGGATTTAACGGTTGACGCGACTTGTTTCATTATCAGCGCAACAATCTTCGCAATCGTAAGGGTGGCTCCGAGGATGATAATTAACGAGCCTGTCGTCGCCCCTTTGACCTCAACGTCTTCGGGGCTCTCACCAGCAGCCATAGCCAAGCCGCGAGAAATTTCATACCACTCGGCAGACCATTTTTTGAGTTGTGCAACGTTGACGATTTCAACGCCGTCTTTGAACCGAATGCGAACCGTGACCTTTGTCGAACTGTCGTATTCTGGTTCACCCTGAATACCGACGCTGCCCAGAGACTGCCGAACTTGACTCAATGTGGTTATGGCGTTGTCTATCCGCTGCTTGGCCTTCCGTATGTCTTGGGCCGCAGTCGCAGGGTCATAGTTTCCTTCTTTGACTGTCCGCTCAACGAAGCGCCAACCTTTATCGCCAAGCAACTCCTCCACCTGCATGCCCTCAAGCAAATCAGCTTGCTGATAGCTCAGTTGCTCGACGGGCATTGCAAGAAGCGCCTTCTTGACCGCGGCGAGGCTGTCGCGGAGGGGCACTTTGCTGCTATTGGTGGCATTCTGTTCCATAGCGGCTGCCAACTGCTCGTAGGCCGACATGGCAGGATTGACATAGTCGTTCATCCAACGTGCCAGTGACACAACCTCATTCACGTCCATTCAAATGCCTCCACGACAAATTCTGCCCCAAGTTGCGCCAATACTTGCGACCAGCGCAACACCGTTCATCGCGCAGGCCGTAGGGTGGGTGCCACCCACCATTCGCGGATAAACACCCCCGCAGCGGTGGGTTTCGCCCACCCTAGGGCCCTGGCGCGGCAATCGGCGGTGGACGAAGCGGTGGAGGACGCGGTAAAGCGCTCCGGCCGCTCCACCGCCGGTCGAGCTCGGCAGCGGGGCGGTAAGCGTTCGAATCGCGGGCGGCAGTAGACCGCTCATCAGGGACACGAGGGAGCAGGGAAGATGATCGGCTACGTCACGGTTGGTGTCGACGACATCGAGCGTGCGGAAAGGTTTTACTCGGCATTCCTGCCCGCTCTGGGCTACATCCTCGACATCTCCCCCGAGGGGCTGAGCTACTCGCTTCCCGGACCGGCCGGTCAGCAGCCCGCCGGCCCCGATTTCTACGTCAAACCGCCCTTTGACGGTCAGGCCGCATCGTCCGGCAACGGCACGATGGTGGCCTTCGGGGTGCCGAGGCAGGCCCTGGTCCGCGACCTGCACGCCGCCGCGCTGGCCGCTGGTGGCCGGGATGAAGGCGCGCCCGGCTTTCGCGCCGCCTATGGGCCGCATTTCTATGTCGGCTACCTGCGTGACCCGCAGGGCAACAAGATCGCGCTCTATTGCAACGACCGGAACGAGCCCCGGCGACCGGACTGACGGCGGCGATGCGACAGCAGCGAGCCGTGGGGTGGGCTGAAGCGGGCCCTCCTACGCACCCTCTCCGCGCCTGCCCCCTCTCCGCCCTCCGCCAGCCACACCCTCCCCTCCCGATACCCGCCGCGGATCACGAAGCCGGCGCGGTCTACCTCGGGGAAGGCTGCGGCCCAGTCGCGGTAGCGGTCGTTGCTGACGACCTTCGCGCCCAGGCCGCGGGCGGCGTTCAGGATGTATTGGTCGGCCGGCGTTCCCTTCGGGACCACCAGTACGCGGGATTCAGGCAGGCCCAGAAGGCGGGCCAGGGCGCGGTCGTCTAGATAGCGGTCGGCCAGCTTGTAGCCGGCGTTCGCGTCGAAGATCACGCCGGGGTCGCGGCCGGCCGAGGCGAGGTTGCCGATCACCGCCTTCACCGGGTCGAGCGACGGTTGGCCCCTGTCCCAGTGCATCACGTTCGATCCGTCCACCACCACCTGCCCGAGCACCGGCGCAGCGCGCCGTTCGCGCACCAGCAGCCAGGCGCTGGCCAGCAGGCAGGGGGCGGCGAGCAGGGCCCAGTCCGACAGGCCGGGAACCGTCAGCGCGGCACCAAGGCCGAGGGTGGACAGGACAAGGACGGACCAGAGGAATTTCATGCGGCGATCAATGCGGGCAGGGAAATGGGGCAGGCGAGGCCGGATCGGAGCAGGCGCGGGCGCGGGTGTCAACCCGTTCCTGCCTCACCCCCCCCCCTATGCCCTTGAATTCCTGCCCTTCCTTCCTACGTTCTAAGTGTTGGGTCTCACGGCCCACCGCGGCCCCGCAAAACGGGCCGCCTGTCGAAGCTGACCGTTCAGAGGAGGGGTTATGCGATGACAACGTTCAGCAAGAAACTGTCCGACAACTGGCAGGACGGCATCAGTCTGATCCTCGGGATCTGGCTGTTCATGTCGCCTTGGCTGTTGGGGTTCACCGGGCTTGACGCCGCTTTCTGGAATGCGGTGGCGTTCGGGCTGGTGATCGTGTTGATGGCGCTGATGGCGCTGTTCGAGTTTCACGAGTGGGAAGAATGGGCCGACATGGTCATTGGCGCGTGGCTGGTGGTGTCGCCCTGGGTCCTGGGGTTCGCGATGTTCCGGGCCGGCGCCGACGGGCCGGCGGCCATTGCCACCTGGGATGTGGTGATCGTCGGGGTCCTGACCTTCCTTCTGGCCATCGGATCCTTGCGTCATCACCGCGAGCATATGGCCTGACTGCGGGCCAGCGGTAGCGCGCGGCGGATTGGCCGCGCGCCGTCGTTCGGGATCACATCGGTTCGGTATCGCCGCCAGCTTCAGTCCAGTCCTTGAAGCCGCCAAGGTTGAAGACTTGGGTATAGCCCATGTCCCGCAGCAGTTTCCCTGACAAAGCCGCCCGCCCGCCCGAGGCACAGTAGAGCACCACCGGCCGGTCGGCGCGCAGTTCGGGGTGGTGGTAGGGCGTCGACGGATCGGCGCGGAATTCCAGCATCCCCCGCGAAATGTGCAGGGCGCCCTTGACCTTGCCCGAGGCCGCCACCTCGGGCGCGTCGCGCACGTCGACGACCAGCGCGCCCTTGTCCATCAGTTGCCGGGCGCGGGCCGCGTCGATCTTTTCGACGGCGGCGTTGGCCTCGGCCATCATGTCCTTCACATTCCTTGGCATGTTCAATCCCTTCGCAGTGAAATGTCTGGCCTGTCGGGGCCGGAGCCGGGACAGTCTCTCGCCTGCCGCCGCCGGGGGCAAGGGCGCCTCGGGCAGGGCCGGGCCTGCCTGCGCCGGAATTGGCCTATGGCCGGTCAGGCCGGTTCGGAAACATCCATGACTTCGTACATTACCGGCTCGAAATGCGAACAGAGCGCGGCGATGCGCCGGTTGCGTTCGCGCATTTCCGGGGTGCGCAGCATCGCCAGGAAATCTTCGCGGTGGCGCCACTGGCTGTAGTTGGCGATCCGGGTCTGGGCGTCGTTCATGTGCAGGCCGGCGCCGAGGAACCCCGGCTGGTGG
This sequence comes from Paracoccaceae bacterium, assembly GCA_046348855.1. Lineage (GTDB taxonomy): Bacteria > Pseudomonadota > Alphaproteobacteria > Rhodobacterales > Rhodobacteraceae > TMP-24. The sequence goes on from JAXMDK010000006.1 coordinate 77,191, forward strand.
CGGATGAAGCGGTCGTAGGCTTCGCGCAATTCGTCCATCAGATCCTGAGCCGTTCCGGGCGTCATCTCGAAGGTGGTGATCACGGTCTGGCCGCTGAAGTTGGTGCGGATGGCGGGCATCGAATCCTCCTGTCTCTGGTTCCATCCTGCCACAGAAATGGCCTTGCGTCAGAGGGATGCGGGCTGCGGCACAGGGTCGCCGGCGCAATGGCGGCCGGGCGCGCCGAAATCTTGCCAAGTTGCAATTGGCCACTTGGCGGTTCATATAAACCTCGACCCAACCGGGAGCGGAAGATGAATTACCTCGAGTTCGAAAAGCCCTTGGCCGAGATCGAAGGCAAGGCCGAAGAGCTTCGGGCGATGGCCCGCAAGAGCGAAGGGATGAACGTCGAGAAAGAGGCGGCCGCGCTGGACCGCAAGGCGGCGGACCTGCTGAAGGATCTCTACAAGAATCTCGACCCCTGGCGGAAATGTCAGGTGGCGCGGCATCCCGACCGGCCGCATTGCGTGGATTACATCGGGGCGCTGTTCACCGAGTTCACTCCTCTGGCCGGCGACCGTAACTTTGCCGACGATCATGCGGTGATGGGCGGTCTGGCGCGGTTCAACGACCAGCCGGTGGTGGTGATCGGCCATGAAAAGGGCAACGACACCAAAAGCCGGATCGAGCGCAACTTCGGCATGGCGCGACCCGAGGGCTATCGCAAGGCGATCCGGCTGATGGACATGGCCGACCGGTTCGGCCTGCCGGTGATCACCCTGATCGACACGCCCGGAGCCTATCCCGGCAAGGGCGCCGAAGAACGCGGGCAGGCCGAGGCCATCGCCCGGTCGACGCAGAAGTGCCTGGAGATCGCGGTGCCGCTGGTGTCGGTGGTCATCGGCGAGGGCGGTTCGGGCGGGGCCGTGGCCTTTGCCACCGCCAACCGGGTGCTGATGCTGGAACATTCGATCTATTCGGTGATCTCGCCGGAAGGCTGCGCCTCGATCCTGTGGAAGGATGCCGAAAAGATGCGCGAGGCCGCCGCCGCGCTGCGGTTGACGGCGCAGGACCTGCTGAAGCTGGGCGTGATCGACCAGATCGTCAAGGAACCGCTGGGCGGCGCGCAGCGCGACCGCGACGAAACCATCCGTGCGGTCGGCAAGGCGCTGGAAACCAGCCTGCGCGAATTTGCCCGGATGAAACCGGCCGACATCATCACCGACCGGCGGACCAAGTTCCTGGACATGGGCGCGAAAGGTCTGGCGGCCTGAGGGCGCTCAGGCGTCCTTGCGCGCCTTGGGTTTCTTCGGCCTGGGCGCGGGCAAGGTGTCGGCCACGGCGCGGATCAGCCGCGCCAGCAGGTCGGGGTCGTCCAACTCGCCCGACAACAGCAGGTGCGGTTTCGCGCCGGGGTAGGGCGGGCCGTAGACGGGGCTGTCGACCGACGCCACCGCCGCGGGAACGGGTTTCAGGAACAGCTGGTCGTCGCAGATCAGCGCCACCACCTTGCCATCGCAGTAAAGCGCATATTCGCCAAACATCTTGCGGGTCGAGACTGCACCCGCCCCACCGGCCTGTTCCAGAACGAAATCGGCAAAGGCGGGGTCTGTGGCCATCACTAAGCGCCGCGCTTCGGTGGCGTCGTGAAACCGGCTTCGCGCATCAGCCGGTCCGAGGCATCCTCGACCATCGGCTCGACCCGGGCCATGAAATCGCCGACCGAGGCCCCGGCGGCGATGCGGGGCAGAAACTCGACGACCGCCAGCCCCGGCTTGCGCAAGAGCCCGTGGCGCGGCCAGAACACGCCGACGTTGGTGGCGGCGGGCACGCAATCCTGCCCGAGTTCGGAATAGAGCACCCCCACCCCGACCTTGTAGGGCTTCTGCGCGCCGGCGGCGACCCGCGTGCCCTGCGGGTAGATGATGAGCTGGCCGGGCAGTTCCTTGCCGGCCTTCACGTCGGCCACCATCTGCCGCATCGCCTGGCTGCGCTTGCCACGGTCGACCGGAACGCAACCGATCTTGCGCGCATACCAGCCGACGATCGGCGCCCAGAGGAGTTCCTTCTTCATGATGAACTTCGGGCGCGGCAGGACCGACACGATCAGGATAATGTCGAAGAAGCTCTGGTGCTTGGCGGCGATCAGGACCTCGTCCTGGGGAACTTCGCCGCGGATTTCGCTTTTCAGGCCGACCAGCGCCGCCGCCGACCAGCGGACCCAGCGGGTGTAGGAATGGACTGCGCCGAACGCAGCCTCGCGGCGGAACAGGACCAAGGGGGTCCAGCACAGCGCCAGGACCGCCATTGCCAGATACATCTGTACGATGAAGATCAGCGACAGGACATACTGGACAAGGGTTCTCATCGGACGGACCTCAGCGAACGGAAGGCGGCGGCGCGGGTCGATAGCAGCGCGACGAGCGCCGCGATCGGCGGGATCGCCAGCGGCCAGGCCCATTCAAGCCCGGCAAAGCCAAGCCCGGTCAGGAAGCCGCCTTCGTCGGCGGCCGGCGGCAGCAGGGCCACCGCGACCATCCCGGCAAGGCAACCGACCAGCGCGCCGACCAGCGCCCGCAGGGTGAAGCGGCGGACGAAGGCGCGGGCGATGTAGCTGTCGCGGGCGCCGATCAGGCGCAGGGTGCGCACCACCTGGCCGTTGGCGGCCAGCGATGCCTGGGTGGCGAGCGTGATCATCGCGGCGCTGGCCCCGCCGATCAGCAGCAGCGACAGAAGGCCGAGAAGGCGAATGCGCTCGGCCGAGGCGATCAGCGGCTGGCGCCAGCGCATGTGGTCGTCAAGGATCGCCCCCGGCGCCTCGGCCTTCAGCCGCATCTCCAGCCCCTGGGAATCGATGCCGCCCGGGGCCTCGGTCAGTTCCACCAGTTGCGGCAGGGGCAGCGTGTCGACCGGCAGGTCGGGACCCAGCCAGGGTTCGAGCAGGGCCTTGATCTCGTCTCCGCCGAGCGCGCGGGCCGAGGTCACGCCGGGGGTGGTCGAAAGGACATCCAGCACCTTCTGGGTCTGGGCAGCCATCTGTTCGGCGGGCGCGGCGATCCGCACCGTCGCCGTGGCCGCCAGCCCGCCGGCCCAACGGTCGGCCAGCCGGCCGGTGGCCAGCGACAGGGCCAGGGCAAAGACCGCGAGGAAAGCCATCGCCGCCGCCGTCAGCGTGGTCAGGGTGGCGGTATGGCCCGAGGGCGGCACCACCCGATCGGCGCGCGGCCCGCCCGACAGCGCTGCAAGAATCGTCTTGATCCGGCCCACAGACATCACAGATCGGCCCCCGCCAGTTGCACCGTGCCGCCCTGGATGCGCAGCACCCGCGTCGAAACCTGGGCCTTGGCGGCGCGGATCAGGTTCAGGTCGTGGGTGGCCATCAGCACGGTCTTGCCCATCCGGTTCAGTTCGGTCAGCAGCCGCATCAGCCGCAGCGACATGTCCCAGTCGATGTTGCCGGTGGGTTCGTCGGCCAGGATGATGTCAGGCGCGCCGATCACCGCGCGGGCCAGCGCGGCGCGCTGACGTTCGCCGCCCGACAGCGACGGCGGCAGCGCCGCCGCGCGCGCGCCGAGCCCGACCCAGCCCAGCAGTTCCTTCAGCGACTGGTCGTCGGCCTCGCGGCCCGCCACCTGCAGCGGCAGGGCGACGTTTTCGGCCAGCGGCAGATGGTCGAGAAACTGGCAATCCTGATGCACGATGCCGATGCGCCGCCTGAGGTTGGCGATGTCGTCGCGGGCCATGCGGGCCAGATCCTTGCCGAACAGCTCGACCCGGCCGGCGGTCGCCGCAAGTTCGCCGTAGCACAGCTTGATGAGCGAGGTTTTGCCGGCGCCCGATGGCCCGGTCAGGAAATGGAACGATCCCGGCATCAGTTTCAGCGTCACGCCCGACAAGAGATCCTTGCCGGCGTAACCCAACGAAACATCATGGAATTCGATCACCTTGGGCTCTCCCGCCGGGGTGCAGGGTGCCGCCGCCCCGTTTCTTGACCTGGCCGACCGCACAAAGGCTTGGACGGTGGCCTTGGGCTTGCTACAACAGGCGGCAGGCAAAGGCCAGAATGGCTATTCCTGATCCGCGAAATTCGAGTAGCAGGTAAATTCATGCGGCTCACATGCCCACACTGCGATGCCCAGTATGAAGTCGACGCCGCGGTGATTCCCGAAGACGGCCGGGATGTCCAATGTTCCAGCTGCGGCCATACCTGGTTCCAGCTTTCGGCGGCGGCGCTGGTCGCCGCGGACGAGACGGCCGCCAGGGCCGACGACGGCTTCGACGACGTGCCGTACCTAGATGACCTTTCTGCGGCCGAGACGCCGGAGCCACCCGAGGCTGCGCCAGAGGTGGCGCCCGCAGCGAAGGCCGCGCCGAAGCAGCGCACGCTGGACGACGCGGTGCTGAACGTCCTGCGCGAGGAAGCCGACCGCGAGGCCAAGGCGCGCCAATCCGAGGGCAGTTCGCTTGAGGCGCAGGGCGAGTTCGGCCTAGCTGCGGCGGCCCCCGCCCCGGTCGTGACCGAAGTGGCGCCCGCCGCAGTCGACCCGGGCGAGGGCGTGCACGGCGATCCGCTGGTGGCGCGTGGGTCGCGGCGCGAACTGCTGCCGGACATCGAGGAAATCAATTCGACCCTGCGCGCGACGTCCGAGCGCAGCGGCGACCCGGCGGCGCGGAATGTGCCGGAAACCCTGCGCCAGCGGCGCAGCGGCTTTCGCCGCGGGTTCCTCAGCGCCCTGTCGGTGATGATCCTGGCGCTGCTGCCCTACGTGCTGGCCGATTCCCTGGCGACGCGGGTTCCGTCGCTGGCACCGGCCGTGACGGGCTATGCGCACGCCATCGATTCCTTCCGGCTGTGGCTGGACGGGCGGATGAAGTCGACGACGGATTCGCTGCGGTCAGCCAACACCACGCCCTGAACCGGCGGCCCGCTGCGCCTCAGTCGGGGCTGGCCAGCCTGCCCAGATAGTCGCGTTCGGCGGCAGGCCGGTCCTGCTCGGCGGCGCGCCGGCGGATTTCGTCCAGAAGGTCGCGGGCGCGGCGATAGACGTCCGGGCCGTTGATCATGTCATGCCCGTCGCCCGAAATGCCGTTGCCCTCGGACCGGCCCAGCGGGTCGCGCGGCGTGCTGTTCTGCGGGTCGATGGCGGCCTGGCCCTGGTCGGTCGGCGTTTCCTGTTCGGTGCGGGCCAGGGCGTCGTTCATCCCGCGCACGCCCTTGCGCAACTGTTCGATCGCCTGCGCCTGGCGGTCGATGGCGCCCGGAAGATCGCCGTCGAGCAGCGCCTTTTCGGCCTGGTCCATGGCGCGGCCGGCTTCGTCCAGCGCGTTGCGGGCGGCATCGCCATCGGCGCCCGGCAGGTTGGGCAGGGCCTTGCGTTCCTGATCCAGCTGGTCGCGCAGGGCCTTTTGCCGGTCGGCCAGCGCCTGCCCGTCCTGGCCGGTGCCGTCGCCCGGCCCGCTGCGCTGGCCCTGGCCGCTGCCACCCCGGCTGGTGTCGGGTTGCGCCGGAAGGTCGCCGGACATCTGGCTGTTGCCGGGCTGGCCGAGCGAGCTTCCCTGGCCGAACTGCTGCTGTTGCTGGCGGAACGTGTCGTCAGAAAGACCCTGCTGACCCTTCAGCGTGTCGCGCAAATCCTGCATCGCCTGACCGTCCAGCCCCTGCATCGGGTCGCCCTGGTTGCCCTGCGTGACCTTGAGGTTGTCCATCAACTGGCTCAGCTGGTCGAGCCGCCGCTGCGCCTCGTCGAACTTGCCTTCCTCCATCAGCCGCTGGATCTCGTCCATCATGTCCTGAAGCTGGCTGGCCGACAGGTTCTTGGTCTGCTGGTTGCGGGCGAAGCGGTCGGCCGGGTCCTGCTTGCCGGACTGGGCGAGCTTGCGGATATAGTCGCGGGTGGCCTGGCGCAGATCATCCATCAGCCGGCGGATTTCCTCGGGGTCGGCGCCGTTCCTGATCGCCTGCGACAGCCGTTCCTGCGCGCGTTTCATGCGGGCGCGGGCATCTTCGGTGCCGCCGTCCTCGATGCGGACGGCCACCGACCACAGGGCGGCGGCAATCTCCTGGCGCGCGGCCGAGTCGGCTATCGCGCCGCCGGCGGTGGCGGCGTCCAGCTGGCGGATCGCGGCCTTCAGCATCAGGAAGGCGCGGGCATCGCTGAAGGTGCCGTCGGGGTGGTAGCTGACGGCGCGCAGCAGTTGCAGGCTGCGGCTGCCGTTGGCGCCTGACCACAGAAGATCGCGCCGAAGCTCGATGATCGCGGCGGCCAGCGGGTCGAAGAAGCGCCGGCCGGGCAGGATCACGGTGCGCGCCTCGGTCTGGGCGGTCTGGCCCTTGGCGTCGGTCACGCTCAGCACCATGCGGACCGGCAGGTTGGCCCAGACATGCTGCGACGCATCCTCGGCCAGCATTGCCAGGCCATCACTCTGGCTGCCCTTGGCGGGTTTCGGCAGGTCGAAGGTCAGAGCCGGCTGCGGGTCGGGTTCGGTGGCCAGGCCAAAGCGGCGGCCGACCGAGGGAAGATCCAGCGTGAACGTCACCTTGCCGCCGGCGATCCCGTAGTCGTCGGTGGCGCGGAACGGCTGCTGCATGGCGCCGTCGGCCTTGCGCGCCATCGGGCCGGCCAGTGAGATGCGCGGCGGCTGGTCGGACAGGACGGTGATGGCCCAGGTCCGGTCGTTCGCGCCGGTTATCGCCAGCTGGCCCGAATGGGTGACGACAAGTTCCTGGCGGGCGGCGGTGGCCGGGGCCGGCCGGTCGGTCGTGGTTTCGGCGGACAGGGACTGCGCGACCGTGACCGCGCCTTCGGGCCCGTAAAGGCGCAGGGTGATGCGGGTGTCAACGGGCAGGGTCAGGGGGCCTTGGGGCAGGGTGGTCAGGTAGAGGCCGGGCTTGCCGGTATAGGCCGGGGGTTCGGCCCAGCCTTCCCAGGTGGCGACGGCGGCGGGGGCGCGGCTGTGGCCGGGCAAGGTCACCTCGGAAACCCGGGCCAGCGAGCCGAACAGCAGCGCCAGCAGGAAGGCGGTCAGCGCCGCATAGCGCAGGGCAAAGCGGTCGCGGCTGGCGATGCGCAGGTCGGGGGCCACCGGCCGGGCGGTGGCGGCGCGGTCGCGCATCCGCGCCAGGTGCGCCTGCCACAGCGCGGTGGATTGCGGGTCAGACCGGCCGAGCGCCTGACTGTCGGCCAGCGCCGCCAGCGGCCTGCCTGGCAGGCTTTCGTCGATGCGGGCCGTGGCCTCGTCGCGGGTTGGCCAGCGGAAACGGCGCAGGCCGCGCACCAGCGCCGCAACCAGCCCGGTCGGCGCGGCCAGAAGCGCGATCCAGAACAGTTCGACCGGCGCCCAGTCCTGAAAGCCGAAGGCCAGCGCGGCGAGGCTGGCGAAGAGGATGGTCCACACCGGCCAGAAGGCGCGGGTGATGCGTTCGGCCACCATGCCCGCCCGGGTCAGGGCCAGCCGCGCCGACAGCGTCCGGCGCAGGTCTTCGGGCAAGGGAAGGTCTGGCTTCATGCGATGGTCCTCGGCCCCGCCGCCCTGCGGGCGTTCAGAGCCACGGCGGAATGGTATCGCGTTTCATCATTTCATCATAGGTCGGACGGGCGCGGATCACGGCGAACTCCTGCCCATGAACGAGCACTTCCGGCACCAGGGGGCGGGCGTTGTATTCCGACGCCATCGCCGCGCCATATGCCCCGGCCGAACGGAAGGCGACCAGATCACCATCGGCCAACGGCGGCAGGGGCCGGGCGCGGGCGAAGGTGTCGCCGGTTTCGCAGACCGGCCCGACCACGTCATAGGGCTGGGGTTCCTGGCCGGGGGCGGGCTCGACCACCGGGATGATGTCGTGGTGCGCATCATACATCGAGGGGCGCACGAGGTCGTTCATCGCGGCGTCGAGGATCAGGAAGTCGCGGCCTTCGCCCTTTTTCAGGTAGACGACCGAGGCGACCAGAATACCGGCATTGCCGGAAATCAGCCGGCCGGGCTCGATCTCGATCTCGCAGCCCAGATCGCCGACGGTGCGCTTGATCAGCGCGCCATAGTCGGTGGGCAGGGGCGGAGCCTCGTTCGAGCGGGTGTAGGGAATGCCCAGCCCGCCGCCAAGGTCCAGCCGGCGGATGTCGTGGCCGTCGGCGCGCAGGGTGCGCGACAGGTCGGCGACCTTGCGATAGGCCTGCTCGAACGGTTCCAGTTCGGTCAGCTGGCTGCCGATGTGAACGTCGATGCCGATCACGTCGATCCCCGGCAGACGGGCCGCTTCGGCATAGACCTCGCGGGCGCGGGCGATGGGGATGCCGAACTTGTTCTCGCTTTTGCCGGTGGCGATCTTGGCATGGGTGCGCGCGTCGACGTCGGGGTTGACGCGAATGGTGATCGGCGCGGTCCTGCCCAGCGATACGGCGACTTGCGACAGCGCCCGCAGCTCGGGCTCGCTTTCGACGTTGAACTGGCGGATGCCGCCTTCCAGGGTGGCGCGCATTTCGGCGCGGGTCTTGCCGACGCCGGAAAAGACGATTTTTTCACCCGGAACACCCGCCGCCCTGGCGCGCAGATATTCGCCCAGCGACACGACGTCCATCCCGGCGCCGAGGCGGGCAAGGGTCTTGAGAACCGCGACGTTGCCGTTCGATTTCACCGCGAAGCAGACGAGGTTCGGCAGGGGCGTCAGCGCCTCGGTGAACAGCCGGTAATGGCGTTCGAGCGTGGCGGTCGAATAGACGTAGAAGGGGGTGCCGACGGCGGCGGCGATGTCGGGGATGGCCACGTCCTCGGCATGGAGAATCCCCTGCCGGTAGAGAAAATGATCCATGCCCCTGCCCCGCCTGTCGCGCCTGCGGGCAGCTATAGCAGATGGCGCGCGGGGTGCAAATGCGGCCGCGGCGCAGAGCGTTGGAAATCAGTGGCTTAGCCGGATGGCGCCGGACAGGGGCCATGAGGGGCCAAGCCGGCTGTTTCCGGCCGGTGGCGGGCGGCCTTGATCGGTGATTCCTTTTTTTCCAATCCTGCCCTACACTTGGCTTGCCCGCGCAAGGTGGGCGGCAATGCGGAGGAACGATCAATGGGATTGAGCGCACTGATTGTCACGCTGCTGATCGGCGCCATCGCCGGCTGGCTGGCCGGGCAGATCGTCAAGGGCTACGGCTTCGGGCTGATCGGCAATATCGTCGTCGGCATCGTCGGCGCCTTCCTGGCCAGCTGGTTGTTGCCGGTGGTGGGCATTTCCATCGGATCGGGCGTCCTAGGCTCGATCATCCATTCGACGATCGGCGCGGTAATCCTGCTGGTGCTCTTGCGGCTGGTCAGGACCGCCTGACGCGGGCGTCGGGCCGGACGGCGGGCGGGCCTACATCTGGGCGGTAACGCCGATGCGGGCCTGCCCGCTGATCGACACGGCCGGTTTTTCCGGCGCCGGCGGTTTCGGTGCGCCATCGGCGCCGCAGGACGCCAGAAGCGACAGAAGGGCAAGCGCGCAAAGGACGGGTCTGGTCATGGGCTTACGTTCACTCCGACACCGGCGAACGTGGTGTGGAGCGACGGCACCACCCTGACCCCGTTCGGCGTGACATGGACATTGGCATTGGCGCGCGGCCAAGAACAGGCCGAAAGCGCAAGAAGCGCCAGGACCGGCAAAAGCGCGCGCGCCGGGGTCATTTCAGTTCGGCCTTCCAGCGCGCGACCTGGGTGCGGACCTGATCGGGGGCGGTGCCACCGTAGCTTTGCCGCGAGGCGACGGAATTGTGCACGCCTAGGACCGAGTAGATCTCCTGGGTGATGGCGGGGTTGACCGACTGCATTTCGGCCAGCGACAGGTCGGGCAGGTCGCAGCCCTTCCGTTCGGCCATCGCCACCAGCGCGCCGGTGGCGTGGTGGGCATCGCGGAACGGCAGGCCGGCTTCGCGCACCAGCCAGTCGGCAAGATCGGTGGCGGTCGAAAAGCCGCTCGCCGCCGCCTTTTCCAGATTGGCGCGGTTCGCGGTCATGTCGCGCACCATCCCTTCCATCGCCGCCAGCGCCAGCATCAGCGTGTCGGCGGCGTCGAAGACCTGTTCCTTGTCTTCCTGCATGTCCTTGGAATAGGCGAGCGGCAGCCCCTTCATCACCGTGAACAGCGCCACCGTCGCGCCAAGGATACGGCCGATCTTGGCGCGGATCAGTTCGGCGGCGTCGGGGTTCTTCTTCTGCGGCATGATCGACGAGCCGGTGGAGAAGCGGTCCGACAGGGTGACGAAGCGGAACTGGGCGCTGGACCAGATCACCAGCTCTTCGGCAAAGCGCGACAGGTGGGTGGCGCAGATGGCGGCGGCGGCCAGGAATTCCAGCGCGAAATCGCGGTCGCTGACCGCATCGAGCGAATTGGCCATCGGTCGGTCGAAGCCCAGGGCCTTCGCCGTCATGTGGCGGTCGATGGCAAAGCCGGTGCCGGCCAGGGCGGCGGCGCCGAGCGGGCTTTCGTTCATCCGGGCGCGGGCATCGCGGAACCGGCCGGCGTCGCGGGCCAGCATTTCCACATAGGCCAGCATGTGGTGGCCCCAGGTGACCGGCTGGGCGGTCTGCAGGTGGGTGAATCCGGGCATCACCCAGTCGGCCCCGGCCTCGGCCTGGGCGAGCAGCGCCTTTTGCAGCGCGGTCAGCCCGTCGATGGCGGCATCCGCCTGGTCGCGCACCCAGAGGCGGAAATCGGTCGCCACCTGGTCGTTGCGGGACCGCGCGGTATGCAGCCGCCCGGCCGGCTCGCCGATGATTTCCTTCAGCCGCGCCTCGACATTCATGTGGATGTCCTCGAGCGCGGTCTGGAAGACGAATTTTCCGCCTTCGATCTCTGACAAGACCGTGAGAAGCCCTTCCCCGATCGCCTCGGCGTCCTTATGGGTAAGGATGCCGGTGGCGGCGAGCATCGCCGCATGGGCGCGGCTGCCGCGGATGTCCTGGGCGTAGAGCCGCTGGTCGAAGCCGATCGAGGCGTTGATCGCCTGCATGATCGCGTCGGGGCCGGCGGCGAAGCGTCCGCCCCACATCTGGTTGGCGGTCTTGGGGTCTTTCTGGTCGGTCATGTCCGGCGCTCGGGGGGTTGCATGCGGAAAATCGTGTCGTTCGTCCTTTATACGGGCCTTGCGCTTGGTGCAAACCCGAGCCTGGCGGGGCCGGCCGATCTTGGGCCGCTGCTGACCGGCGACATGGAAAAGATGGTGCCGGCGACGGCGCCCGTGGCCCTGCCCGAGGCGGCGCTGGTCGACCAGGCGGATGCGCCGCACAGCCTGGCCGACTACAAGGGCAAGGCGCTTCTGGTGAACTTCTGGGCGACCTGGTGCGCGCCCTGCCGCAAGGAACTGGGCACGCTCGACCGGCTTCAGGCGGCGGCGGGGGGCGACAGGTTCGCGGTGGTGACGATCGCCACCGGCCCGAACCCGGTGCCGGCGATGGAGAAGCTGTTCGCCGACGAAAAGATCACCCGGCTGCCCTTGCTGCGCGACCCCGACCAGGTCTTCGCCCGCCAGATGGGGGTGCTGGCGCTGCCGGTGTCGGTGCTGGTCGATGCGCAGGGCAACGAGGTCGGCCGGCTGATGGGCGACGCCGCCTGGGACAGCCCCGAGGCGCTGGCGCTGGTCAAGGCGGTGGCGGGCGCGACCCCCTGACGCGGGCCGCCGGACGGAAAAGCTGACGCGGCGTCAGATTCTTGCGCGACAGCCGTTGACAGGCGGGCCGGACTTGCCGCGAATGGCGTCACGGGTTCAGTCTGGGAGGACAAGGAATGGCCGTGAAGATTCATCCGTCTGTCGACAAGGGAATTGCCAAGGGCTCGCGCACGTTTGCGGGGGGAACGCTCAGCTGTCATTGCAAGAAGGACCCGGTCACGGTCAGGGTCGATACGCAGATCGCGCACAACCACGCCTGCGGCTGCACCAAGTGCTGGAAGCCCAAGGGGGCGATCTTCTCGGTCGTCGCAGTGGCGCCGTCGGACAAGGTGACGGTCACGGCCAATGGCCACAAGCTTAAGGTCGTCGACAAGAAGGCGCTGATCCAGCGCCACGCCTGCAAGGAGTGCGGCGTGCACATGCACGGCCCGGTCGAGCGCGAGGGCCATCCGTTCCAGGGGCTGACCTTCTTGCATCCCGAACTCAGCAAGGACAAGGGCTGGGCGCCGCCGACATTCGCCGCCTTCGTGTCGTCGGTGATCGAATCGGGCGTGCCGCCGAAGAAGATGAAGGGCATCCGCGCGCAGCTGAGCGAGATCGGCCTGCCGCCCTATGACTGCCTGTCGCCGGGGCTGATGGACTACCTGGCCACCTGCGCGGCCCGTGCCGCCGGCACGCTGAAGGAATAGGACCGACAGGAGGGTGCGAGGGCTCACCCGGCCCGGCCAGGGGCCGGGCATTCGGCCCTGAACCCTGCCACTGGCAGGGTTCTTGGGCGGGCCTCATCCCTCGCGCTCCCGGGATATTTCAGACAGAAAGCGGGGGGGCGAGGTCCCCGTCAGCCTGCCAGATCGCGGTGGCGGTGGCAGGTAACGATGTGGTTGTTGACCATGCCGACCGCCTGCATGAAGGCGTAGGTGATCGTCGGGCCGGTAAAGCGGAAGCCGGCCTGCTTCAGATCCTTCGATATCCGTTCGGACAGCAGCGTCTGGGCGGGAACCTCGGCCATAGTGCGGAAATGGTTCTGCAGGGGCTTTCCGTCGACATGGCGCCAGAGGAACTGGTCGAAGCCCCCGCGCTCCTCGATCGCCAGCCAGGCGCGGGCATTGCCGATCGCCGCCTCGATCTTGCTGCGCGACCGGACGATGCCGGGGTCGGCCAGCAGGCGGGCGACGTCGGCTTCGCCCCAGCCGGCGATCCGGGCGGGGTCGAAGCCCTGGAAGGCGGCGCGGAAGGCGTCGCGCTTCCGCAGGATGGTGATCCAGCTGAGCCCGGCCTGAAAGCCGTCGAGGATCAGCTTTTCCCACAGTGCGCGGGAATCGCGTTCGGGCACGCCCCATTCCTGATCGTGGTAGGCGACATAGGTCGGGTCCGACCCGCACCAGGCGCAGCGTTCCATTCGACTTGGGCCTTTCCGTGGCTGTTTACCGCTTCTTAGCCGGTTCGGCCGATCCTGTCGCGGACCGAGTGGAGGATCACATGGCCCGGCTGCGGAGACCGCTGCGCGACCCGATCGAACCCCAGGACAGCAATCCGCTGGACCAGGCGCTGTCGCAACGCGACCGCGACACGATGGAGATGGTCGGGCGGGCCTTGCAGCGCAAGGACGTGATGCTGGCCTTCCAGCCGGTGATGCAGGCCGGCGGCGGCAAGCGGCCGGCTTTCTACGAAGGCTTCATCCGGGTGCTGGACGAAACTGGCCGGATCATTCCGGCGCGTGACTTCATGGGCGCGGTCGAACATCAGGAAATGGGCCGGGTGATCGACTGCCTGTCGCTCGACATGGGGCTGGAGGCCTTGTCGCGCGACCTGTCGCTGCGGCTGGCGGTCAACATGTCGGCGCGCTCGGTCGCCTATCCGGCCTGGATGCGCACCCTGCGGCGCGGGCTGAAGAATTGTTCCACGGCAGCGGAACGGCTGATTCTGGAGATTTCCGAGGAATCGGCGATGGTCATGCCCGACATCGTCGCGGTGTTCATGCGCGACCTGCAAAAACAGGGGATCTGCTTCGCGCTGGACGATTTCGGGGCGGGAATGACCTCGTTCCGCTATCTCAAGGCGTTCCTCTTCGATTTCATCAAGATCGACGGCCAGTTCATCCGCGGCATCGCCGACAGCCCCGACAACCAGTGCATGACCCGCGCGCTTCTGGCGATTGCGCGCGAATTCGACATGGTGGCGGTGGCGGAATCGGTGGAAAGCATGCGTGACGCGCAGGTGCTGGCGGAAATGGGCATGGACTGCATGCAGGGCTATTTCTTCGGCGCGCCGACGGTGACGCCGCCGTGGAAGGTGCCCCAGGAGGCGCGGCGCGCCTGACGGCGGCGCTGGACCGGCCATGTTCCACGGGCGCACCCTTGGCGGGGGGGCATCGACCGATCGACCCGGTGCGTCGGGGGGGCTAATTTGGCGGGACCGGCGCGAAAGGCTTGACCTGCGGTCGCGGTTGGTGATGCTGCATAGCGGCAATTGCGTGTCGCGGGCCGCCGAGGGGCGGGCGCGACACATCAGCACGCAGGGGATCGCAGCATGACCAACGTCGTTATCGTTTCCGCGGGTCGCACCGCCGTCGGCAGTTTCAACGGCGCGTTCGCCGCCACGCCCGCCCATGAACTGGGTGCCGCGGTGCTGGAGGCGGTGGTCGCCCGCGCCGGGATCGACAAGGCCGAGGTCGATGAAACCATCCTCGGGCAGGTGCTGACCGCCGGGCAGGGCCAGAATCCGGCCCGCCAGGCCCATATCCGCGCCGGTCTGCCGCAGGAAAGCGCTGCCTGGTCGATCAACCAGGTCTGCGGTTCGGGCCTGCGGTCGGTGGCGCTGGCGGCGCAGCATGTGCAACTGGGCGACGCCCGGATCGTCGCCGCCGGCGGGCAGGAAAGCATGAGCCTGTCGCCGCATGTGGCGCACCTGCGGGCCGGCCAGAAGATGGGCGACCTGAGCTTCATCGATTCGATGATCCGCGACGGGCTGTGGGACGCCTTCAACGGCTATCACATGGGCCAGACCGCCGAGAATGTCGCGCAGAAATGGCAGATCAGCCGCGAGATGCAGGACGAATTCGCGCTGGCCAGCCAGAACAAGGCCGAGGCGGCGCAGAAGGCCGGCAAGTTCAAGGACGAGATCGTTGCCTTTACCGTCAAGTCGCGCAAGGGCGACGTGGTGGTCGACCAGGACGAATACATCCGCCACGGCGCGACGATGGATGCGCTGGCCAAGCTGCGTCCGGCCTTCGCCAAAGATGGCTCGGTCACCGCCGGCAACGCCAGCGGCATCAACGACGGCGCGGCGGCGGTTCTGGTGATGAGCGAGGCCGAGGCCGCCAAGCGCGGGCTGAAGGTGCTGGCCCGCATCGCCTCCTACGCGACGGCGGGGCTCGACCCGGCGATCATGGGCGTCGGGCCGATCCACGCGAGCCGCAAGGCTCTGGAAAAGGCCGGCTGGAAAGCCGCCGACCTCGACCGGGTCGAAGCGAACGAGGCTTTTGCCGCCCAGGCCTGCGCGGTCAACAAGGACATGGGCTGGGATCCGGCGCGGGTCAACGTGAACGGTGGTGCGATCGCCATCGGCCATCCGATTGGTGCCTCGGGCGCGCGCATCCTGAACACCCTGCTGTTCGAGATGGGCCGGTCGGGCGCCAAGAAAGGCCTGGCGACACTGTGCATCGGCGGCGGCATGGGCGTCGCCATGTGCCTGGAACGCGGCTGACCGCCGCCGCGCGGCGACATATTTCTGCAAGAGCGAAATTAAAGGCGCAATAATGTTGCGCCTTTAATTTCGTATGGGTAACAGTATTTCACGGCACTGCATTTGGAGGAAGAATCATGGCGAGGGTTGCATTGGTCACCGGCGGATCACGCGGGATCGGGGCGGCGATTTCAAAGGCGCTGAAGGCGGCCGGCTACAAGGTGGCTGCCAACTATGCCGGCAACGACGAGGCGGCGGCGGCCTTCACCAAGGAAACCGGCATCGCGACCTACAAATGGTCGGTGGCCGACTATGACGCCTGCGCCGAAGGGATCCGCAAGGTCGAGGCCGATCTGGGGCCGGTCGATGTGCTGGTCAACAATGCCGGGATCACCCGCGATGCGATGTTCCACAAGATGACCCCGCAGCAATGGAAGGAAGTGATCGACACCAACCTGACGGGTCTCTTCAACATGACCCATCCCCTGTGGACGGGGATGCGCGACCGCAAGTTCGGGCGGGTGATCAGCATTTCCTCGATCAACGGCCAGAAGGGCCAGGCCGGGCAGGCAAACTATTCGGCGGCCAAGTCGGGCGACCTGGGCTTTACCAAGGCCCTGGCGCAGGAAGGGGCGCGGGCGGGGATCACCGTCAATGCCATCTGCCCCGGCTATATCGGCACGGAAATGGTGCGGGCGATCGACGAAAAGGTGCTGGCCGAGCGAATCATCCCGCAGATTCCGGTCGGGCGGCTGGGTGAACCGGAAGAGATCGCGCGGATCGTGACCTTCCTGGCCTCGGACGATGCCGGCTTCATCACCGGATCGACGATTTCTGCGAACGGCGGGCAGTTCTTCGTCTAGGGCCAGCGGCGCGCAGGATCGCGCGGCGGATATTGAACATCAGTTCGAAAAGATTTGCGGCGCGCGGGGTTCGCGCGCTTGCTGTCCCCTTTCCGCTCGGCCATGAGGAGTGCCGGGCGGAGGGGCGGGCATGACGCGGGCACGGGCGACGGCGATCGGATGCGGGGCGATCCTTCTGTGGTCGCTGCTGGCGCTGTTCACGGTCGGGTCGGCGCCGGTGCCGCCGCTGATGCTGAACGCGCTGACCTTCAGCTTGGGCGGGCTGGTCGGGCTGGGCTGGGTGGCGGCGACCGGCGGGTTCGGCCAGCTGCGCCGGGTCGGCTGGCGGGTCTATGTGTTCGGTACGCTGGGCCTGTTCGGCTATCATTTCCTGTATTTCTCGGCGCTGCGGCTGGCGCCGGCCGCCGAGGCCGGGCTGATCTGCTATCTGTGGCCGTTGCTGATCGTCCTCTTGTCCGGGCTGATGCCGGGCGAGCGGCTGGCCCTCGGCCATATCGCCGGCGCCGCCTTATCCTTTTGCGGCACGGCGCTGCTGGTTCTTGGCCGGGTGGGGCCGGTGGGCAGCGGGGCGATGACCGGATTTGCGCTCGCGGGGCTGGCGGCGCTGACCTGGGCGGGCTATTCGATCCTGTCGCGGCGGCTGGGGGCGGTGCCGACCGCCTCGGTCACGGTCTTTTGCCTGGGAACGGCGGCCCTGTCGGCGCTGTGCCATCTGGCGCTGGAACCGACCCTGTGGCCAGTGGGCGCGGCCGGCTGGGGCAGCGTGCTGGCGCTGGGCCTGGGTCCGGTGGGGCTGGCCTTCTATGTCTGGGATGTGGGGGTGAAGCGCGGCGACATCCAACTGCTGGGGACGCTGTCCTATGCGGCCCCGATCCTGTCGACACTGGCGCTGGTGGCGGCTGGCTTTGCCGAACCGTCGCCGACCATCCTGGGCGCGGCGGTTCTGGTCACCGCGGGCGCGGCGCTGGCCGCCTGGGCCGGCGCCCGCACCCGCGGGAAATAGGTCAGACGCGGGTCAGCCGCGTGATTTCTTCCTTGAGCTTGAGCTTCTGCTTTTTCAGATCGGCGATGATGAGGTCATCGGTGGACGGACTGCGCTGGGCGGCCTCGACGGCTTCGGACAGGTGCTGGTGCTTCTTCTGAAGCTCCATCAAGTGAGAACTCATCGACATCGGCATCACTCCTCTGCTGTGAACCCGTATTCCGATCCCAGCACATTCGCCGAGTCGAGTCACGCGAAGTTGCGCGTCATGGTTGAAGGGTGGGCGCGGCGGGCGGAAGGCAGCGCATGGTCAGTCGAAACCGGGCAGGGGCTGGCCGTAGCGCAGGACGGCGCGGGCCGCGGCGGAATAGTCGTCGCCATCGCGCAGATGGGCGGCGCCGTCGTGCAGGACCAGCGGCGCCAAGAGCCGCAGGGGCGCGCGCCCGCCCTTGCGGGCCCGCAGGATCACGCGGGTGGCGGGGCGGCCGAGGCGGGGGGCGATCGGCAGGACCGCCACCGAACCGGCGCGGGCGTCGAGCGCGGCCAGCAGGTCGCCCAGGCGTTCGGCCAGGTGGATCATCGTCAGCCAGCCGCCAGGGGCGAGCCGGCGCAGTGCCGCGTCGGTCCAGACGGAAAGCGGGGTTTCCTCGCGCAGGGCGCCTTCGCGGCCGGGGTCGCGGGCGCCGGTGCCGTCGCCGGCGCGAAAGTAGGGCGGGTTCGCCAGCACATGGTCGAAGGACACACGGCGCAGGCTGGCGGGCAGGTCGCCGAGGTCGGCAGTCCCGACGGTCAGCGGCAGGCCGGCGGCGGCGGCGTTGCGGCGGGCAAGGTCGGCATAGTCGGGCTGGCGCTCGATGCCGGTGGCGGACAGGCCGGGCAAGCGGGTCAGAAGGCAGAGGCTGGCGACGCCGACCCCGCAGCCGAGCTCCAGCACGTTTTGACCGGCGCGGGCGGGAACGGCGGCGGCCAGCAGGACCGGATCGGTCGCGGCGCGGTAGCCGGTGCGGGGTTGCAGGATGGAAAGGCGCCCGCCGAGGAAGCCGTCGCAGGTCAGGCCGGGGTCGGTCATGCCGGGGTCAGCCATGCCGGTCCGGCCCGAGTCCGTGGTCGCGCAGGATGGCCGAGGCGAGGAAATGATCGCGGTCGGCAACCATCAGGCGGCGCGGCAGGATCCCCAGCCCGCCTTCGAGGATGCTCATGTGGACGTCGAGTTCAAAGGCGGCTATACCCTCCTGCGTCAAAAGGGCAGTTGCAAAGGCCATTTCCGTCGGGTCTGTTGTGCGCAAAAGCTCTTTCATATGCCAAGACTTAGGGCCCTTTGCGAAAAAGTCACGGCAGGAACGAAGGATTTCGGGGCCGGATACCGATGAGTTTGGACGAAGCAACACAAAAACCCCATGACCGGCTGAGCGACTACCTGGCTGGCGACATGGAACGGGTGAATGGGCTGATCCGCGACCGGATGGCATCGGAACATGCGCCGCGCATTCCCGAGGTGACCGCGCATCTGGTCGAGGCCGGAGGCAAGCGGCTCAGACCGATGCTGACGCTGGCGGCGGCGCGGCTGTGCGGCTACGACGGGCCCTACCATGTGCATCTGGCCGCAACGGTCGAGTTCATCCACACCGCGACGCTGCTGCATGACGACGTGGTCGACGAAAGCCGCCAGCGGCGCGGCCGGCCGACCGCGAACCTTTTGTGGGACAACAAGTCGTCGGTGCTGGTCGGGGATTATCTCTTTTCGCGGTCGTTCCAGCTGATGGTCGAGACCGGGTCGCTGCGGGTGCTGGACATCCTTGCCAATGCCTCGGCGACGATCGCCGAGGGCGAGGTGCTGCAGCTGACCGCGGCGCAGGATCTGGCGACCGACGAACGCATCTATCTGCAGGTGGTGCGCGGCAAGACGGCGGCGCTGTTTTCGGCGGCGACCGAGGTGGGTGGCGTGATCGCCGGTGCGCCCGAAGCGCAGGTCGCGGCCCTGCACACCTATGGCGATGCGCTGGGCGTGGCGTTCCAGATCGTCGACGACCTGCTGGATTATGGCGGGTCGAGCGCGGTGATCGGCAAGAACACCGGCGACGATTTCCGCGAACGCAAGCTGACCCTGCCGGTGATCCGGGCGGTGGCGCGTGCCGATGCGGGCGAGCGGGCCTTCTGGAGCCGGGTGATCGAAGCCGGTGACCAGCGCGAGGGCGACCTTGAGGAAGCGATGCGGCTTCTGGCCCGCCACGGAGCGCTGGACTCGACGCGAGCCACGGCGCTGGACTGGGCGGCGCGGGCCAAGGCGGCTCTGGCGGCGCTGCCGGCGCATGACCTGCGCGACATGCTGGCCGAACTGGCCGACTATGTGGTGGCGCGGGTGCGCTGAACCCTGTCGCCGGTCGCCGCGGGGGGCCAGCCTCCCGCACCTCCCGGAGTATTTCGGTATGGGAAAAGGCGGGGGCGTTGGCGCCCCGGCCGCGATGCCGTCAGAGGCTGGCGTCGAGCGCGGCGATGATCGCATCGCCCATCTGGCCGGTCGACACCGGCTTGCCGCCCTCGGGGCCCATCAGATCGGCGGTGCGCACCCCGTCGGCCAGCACCTTTTCGACGGCCTTCTCGACCCGCGTGGCTTCGTCGCCGAGATCGAAGGAATAGCGCAGCGCCATGGCGAACGACAGGACCGAGGCGATCGGGTTGGCCTTGCCCTGGCCGGCGATGTCGGGGGCCGAGCCGTGGACGGGTTCGTAAAGCGCCTTGGGCCGGCCATTGGCCATAGGCGCGCCGAGCGAGGCCGAGGGCAGCATCCCGAGCGAGCCGGTCAGCATCGCCGCGGCGTCCGACAGGAGGTCGCCGAACAGGTTGTCGGTGACGATCACGTCGAACTGCTTGGGCCAGCGGCAGAGCTGCATGGCGCCGGCGTCGGCATACATGTGCGAAAGTTCGACGTCGGGATAATCCTTGTCGTGGACTTCCTGGACCACCTCGCGCCACAGGATGCCCGATTCCATCACGTTGGCCTTTTCCATCGAACAGACCTTGTTCGACCGCCGCCGGGCGAGTTCAAAGGCCGAGCGGGCGACGCGGGCGATTTCGGATTCGGTGTAACGCTGGGTGTTGATGCCGACCCGTTCGTTGCCTTCCTTGAAGATGCCGCGCGGTTCGCCGAAATAGACCCCCGAGGTCAGTTCGCGGACGATGACGATGTCGAGGCCGGCGACGACGTCACGTTTCAGCGAGGAGAAGTCGGCCAGCGCGTCGAAGCACTGGGCGGGGCGGAGGTTGGCGTAGAGGTCCATTTCCTTGCGCAGACGCAGAAGGCCGCGCTCGGGCTTCACGCTGAAATCGAGCTTGTCGTATTTCGGGCCGCCGACCGCGCCAAGCAGCACGGCGTCGACGGCCTGGGCCTTGGCCATCGTGTCGTCATGCAGCGGCGTGCCATATTTGTCGTAGGCGCAGCCGCCGACCAGATCCTCGGACACATCGAAGGCGATGGCGCGCTTGGCCGCGAACCAGGCGATGATCTTTTTCACCTCGGCCATGACTTCGGGGCCGATGCCGTCGCCGGCGAGGATGAGGATGGAGGGATTGGCCAAGATGCTCTCCTTGAGACGAAGGGTCGCGGGAGGGCGTAGCCAATGGGGCAGGCGGGGTCAAGCGCCGGAGGCGCTCAGGCCGGTTGCAGCGCGTGTTCGGAGCCCTGGTTCAGGCTCTTGCGCTTGTCGGCGATCATGCCGGCGATGCGGCCCATGGCGATGCCGCGCATGAACAGGCTGGCCGGGAGGAAGGCCCAGGCGCTCATCGTCCAGATCAGCGTGTGCGGGCTTTCGAGCGTGACCGGGGCAAGCGAGAGCGAGGCGAGCTTGACCACCACCGGGATGATGAAGGGCAGAAGGAAGCCGAGCGCGATGTTGAAGCGCGAATCGCGGGTCAGGCGTTCGACGACGTCCCCGCCGGTGGTCGGGTCGAAGGTCGGCAGGTTGATCCAGACGTTGAAGGTGCCCATGCGGTTCGGCCAGCCGATGAAGCGCATGGCAAGGACGAAGACCACAAGCGTAAGGAGCGAGATCAGGTAGGCGATGCCGGCGGCGGTGCGCACCAGGATGATGTGGTCGACGCTCATGTCCTTGGGCAGCATCAGCACCACCAGCCGGACCGGGCTGTAGGGCACGTCGATCGACTGGCCGAGCTTGTTGCCAAGCGCGCCGATGAACGAGGCGAGCGTGGTCGGCTGGGTCTGGTCGCGCACAATGGTCGACAGAAGCACGACAGTGACAAGCAGCGACAGGTAGCGCAGGCGGTTGAACGGCGGGGCGTCGCGGAATTCGACCAGGCCGGGGTAGGTCGAGGCATATTCGAAGAAGGTCAAGCCGGCGGCGAAGATGGCGACGAGGGCAACGATCTGGGTGGTGTCGCTGCTGACGCCGGGCACCATGAGCGACGGAATGGCGATGAGGATCATCACCAGAACCGCGCGCACCAGTGCGCCTGTGATCTGCGATACCACTGCCTACGCCCTCAAAAAGATCGGATGCGATACATGGCCGCACACCTGATCCAAGACAGCGGCCCGAATTGTGGCAGCGTGCCTTATTCTTGCCACAGTTTTGCCCATGTTCATTCCCCCTGGCAACCTGAGGTTAAGGTTAACGGAATGAATCCGGCCATTTGATGGTCGAACTGGTGCGGCTTTGCATCAATTGCAAAGCGCGAGTGCGGCGAGATTGTGGCAAGAAAAAGGCCGCCCCGGAGGGCGGCCCCATATCTGGTGGTGGGGTTCTGGTCAGACCCAAGGACGAGCCTGCGCGGCGGCTTTTTCAAAGCTGTCAATTGCGGCAGACTTTTCGAGCGTCAGGCCGATATCGTCCAGCCCGTTCAGCAGGCAGTGCTTCTTGAACGGGTCCACATCGAAGGCATAACTGGTGCCGTCCGCGGCGGTGACGGTCTGGCTTTCCAGATCGACGGTGATGCGGGCGTTGGCGCCCTTCTTCGCGTCGTCCATCAGGTGATCGACGGCCTCTTGCGGCAGGACGATCGGCAGGATGCCGTTCTTGAAGCAGTTGTTGAAGAAGATGTCGGCGAACGAGGTCGAGATGACCGAACGGATGCCGAAGTCCAGAAGCGCCCAGGGCGCGTGTTCGCGCGACGAGCCGCAGCCGAAATTGTCGCCGGCCACCAGGATTTCCGCCTTGCGATAGGCGGGCTGGTTCAGGACGAACTCGGGGATTTCCTTGCCGTCCTGGGTAAAGCGCATTTCGTCGAACAGGTTCTTGCCCAGGCCCGAACGCTTGATCGTTTTCAGGAACTGCTTGGGGATGATCATGTCGGTGTCGATGTTGACCAGCGGCATGGGGGCCGCGATGCCGGTCAGGGTGGTGAATTTGTCCATCTTTGGCTCTCGTCAGGTCAGAGGTTGCGGGCCGACAGCCCCAGCGCGACCAGCGCCACGCCATCGGCGATCAGCTGGAAGCCCAGAAGCAGGCCCAGAAGGGAAGTTGCGGCGGCAAGGACGTTCGAAAGGACCATGCCGCCGATCAGCACCGAGGCGACGGCCGAAATCAGGATCGGCCAGAAATGCGGCGCCTCGCGCAGAGCGAAGGCGATCCACAGCCGCACGAGCCCGGTGATCAGGAACAGCGCGCCAACCAGGACGGTCAGAGAGATCATCCCCGCCAGCGGGTTGGCCATGAGGTCGACGCCCGCCACCAGTGCGATCACGGCCAGCAGCCCCGTCCAGAGCCGGTGGGGCAGGTCGTGGCCGAACAGCGCCAGCCACAACTGCACCGCGCCCGAGACGACCAGAATCGCGCCGACCAGCGACGTCACCGCCAGCGAAGCCGCGAAGGGGTTGACCAGGGCGAGAAAGCCGCTGACCACCAGCAGCACGCCCAGCAGGATCAGGATCGTCGAACGGGACATGGCTCTGCCTCCTCAGACTGTTTCCGCCATCAGTTCGCGCACATCGGTCAGATGCCCGGTCACCGCGGCGGCGGCAGCCATCGCCGGGCTCATCAGGTGGGTGCGCCCGCCACGGCCCTGCCGGCCTTCGAAGTTGCGGTTCGAGGTGGCGGCGCAGCGTTCGCCGGGGCTGAGCTGGTCGGGGTTCATCGCCAGGCACATCGAACAGCCGGCGAGCCGCCATTCGAAGCCGGCGTCGATGAAGATCTGGGCCAGGCCTTCCTCTTCGGCCTGGGCGCGGACGAGGCCCGAGCCGGGGACGACCATCGCCCGCAGGCCGGGCTTGATCTTCTTGCCCTTCAGGATCGCGGCGGCGGCGCGCAGATCCTCGATCCGGCCGTTGGTGCAGGAACCGATGAAGACCGTGTCGATCTTGATGTCCTCAAGCTTCATGCCCGGCGTCAGGCCCATGTAGTCGAGCGAGCGTTTGGCCGCCTCGACCTTGCCGCCAGTGAAGCTTTCGGGGGCCGGCACGGTGCCGGTGATCGGCAGCACATCCTCGGGCGAGGTGCCCCAGGTGACGACCGGGGCGATGTCTTCGCCCTTCAGCACCACCACCTTGTCGAAATGGGCGCCCTCGTCGGTGAAGAGCGTCTTCCACCAGGTCATCGCGGCTTCCCACTGCGCGCCCTTCGGCGCGTGGGGGCGGCCCTTCACATAGTCGAAGGTCTTCTGGTCGGGGGCGATCAGGCCGGCCCGCGCGCCGCCCTCGATCGCCATGTTGCAGACGGTCATACGGCCTTCCATCGACAGGTCGCGGATCGCCTCGCCGCAGTATTCGATGACATAGCCGGTGCCGCCGGCAGTGCCGGTGGCGCCGATGACCGACAGGGTGATGTCCTTGGCCGTGACACCCGGGCGGAGCTTGCCGGTGATCTCGACCTTCATGTTCTTCGATTTCTTCTGGATCAGCGTCTGCGTCGCCAGCACATGCTCGACCTCGGAGGTGCCGATGCCGTGGGCCAGTGCGCCGAAAGCGCCGTGGGTGGCGGTGTGGCTGTCGCCACAGACGACGGTCATGCCCGGCAGGGTCCAGCCCTGTTCGGGGCCGACGATATGGACGATGCCCTGGCGGATGTCGGATACCGGGTAGTAGTTGATGCCGAAATCCTTGGCGTTCTTGTCCAGCGCCTCGACCTGGATGCGGGATTCCTCGTTGTCGATGTGCTTGTCGCGGCCTTCGGTCGTTGGCACGTTATGGTCGGGCACCGCGATGGTCTTGTCGGGGGCATGGACCTTGCGGCCGGCCATGCGCAGGCCCTCGAACGCCTGGGGGCTGGTCACTTCGTGGACGAGGTGGCGGTCGATGTACAGCAGGCAGGTGCCGTCGGCATCTTCGTGCGCGACATGGGCATCCCAGATCTTGTCATAGAGCGTTTTCGGGCCGGGCATGGCTTTCTCTTTCACAGGTGATGGCGAATGGACTGACGGGCGCGGCGGCCGGTCAGGCGCGCGCAAGGATCGAGACGGTGGCACCGTAAAAGCGCCAAGGCAGGCGCGCGCGGTCGTCCATGTCGAAAAAGCGGATCATGTGGTCCTAATACGCCGAAAGCGTACAGGCTTCAATCGGCCAATCTTGCCGGGCCGGGTTGGCGGTGCGGCCCCCGGTCAGTAGCCGGCGAACAGGCCGGCCTGGATGTCCTTTTCGCGGCGTTCAAGATCGTAGCGGCTGACCGACTGGTTGAGGTAGGCCAGTTCCAGTTCGCGGCGGCTCAGCGGCACGAACAGGCGGATGAGGTGGCGAAGTTTCATGCGACTACTCCTTTTGCCCTCCCCAAGGCAAAAGTATGCTGCGGTGCAGCAAAATTCAAACCCATGAAATGCAGGGATCGGCCATGCGGCCGGTGCATGGCTGGCGCGGCGGTCGGTCCGCGAGCAGCGCCAGCGCCGCGCGGTGAAGTTCAGGCGAGGCGGCGGCGACGGTGGCGACATTTTCGCCCATCGACAGGCGGCCGCCCCGCCAGTCGGTCATCACCCCGCCGGCTTCCTCGACCAGCAGCGACACGGCGAGGTAGTCGTAGGGCTGCAGGTCGAAGTCGATGACCAGATCGACATGGCCCATCGCCAGAAGCGCATAGGGATAGCAATCGTAGGAAAAACGCCGCGTGGTGCCGGCGGACATGATCCGGGCGAAGGTCTGCGGGTGGGCGCGCCAGATCTTTTCGCCTTCGTTGACGTAGATGGTGGCGGACTTCAGGTCGCTGCGGCCCGAGGTCTTCAGCCGCTCGGCACCGTAAAAGGCCCCCTTCCCGCGTTCGGCCGTATAGATTTCGCCCAAGGCCGGCATCCCGACCGCCGCCAGCCGGGTCCGGCCGTCGACAAGGTGCGACAGCAGGAACCCGAACAGCGGATGGCCCGAGATGAAGCTGCGGGTGCCGTCGATCGGGTCGATGACCCAGAGCGCACGGGCGTCGCCGCCCTCGATCCCGTGTTCCTCGCCATAGAGCCCGTGGCCGGGGAAACGGTCGGCGATCAGGCGGCGGACCTCGGCCTCGACCCCGCGGTCGGCCTGGGTGACGGGGCTTTCGTCGGCCTTGAACTCGATCCCGAGCCGGCCCCGGAAGAAGCGCAGCGCAGCCTTTGCCGCGGCGGCGGCAATGTCGGCGGCGTCCTGAAGGCGGGCTTCGGCCGGGCTGGCCCCGGTCATTTGGCGCACTGCTTGGCGGCTTCGTCCACCGCCGCCGAGAAACCGGCGAGCGAGAAGGTGTCCTTGGTTTGCGTGCCCTTGGCGGAATGGGCGGTGACGGTGGCCGACGAGCCGGCCTTCAGCGCGGCGATGATCTTGACGTCATCTTCGGGCGAGCCGGACCAGGCCCAGTCCTTCGTGGTGGTATCGGGGTAAAGGTCGAAGGCGGTCCCGCCGACATCGAGGCTGACAGTCGAGCCGGGCGCGAAGGGATAGCCGCCGGCAAAGGAAATCTCGCCCTTGCTGCCGGTGCGGTAGGTGATGAACAGCCGGATGTCGCCCCGGCTGACGGCGACGGCCTTGCCGCCCTTGGTGTTGACGGTTTCGGTTGGGGCCGACACTGACCAGCACTGCTTGGGCGTGCCGTCGACAAAGGTGCTCCAAGCCGTGTTGGTGGCGACCCGGTTGGTCGAGGTTTCGGCCAGCGCTGGCAGGGCCAGCAACAAGGTGGCGGCGACGGCCGCCAGACCGGTTTGGGGTGATGTCATTGTCCTGCGGCCTCCAGCCTGTCTTTCCGCCCGCCTCTCTGCCGTCCGGGCGGTCAGTTTTGCATGGCGGGGCGCGTAGTGAATTTGTAAGGAACCATACGCAAGTCGCGCGGAGGGGGAAAGCCCCGGCGGCGCGGCGCTGCGGCGGATTTTTGCGCAAGGGAGTTGGCGATGGCGGCGGCACCAATGGTCGAACTGTGGCGGGGCGGGCGGCTGGAAAGCTGGCACGCGGGGCATGCGGTCATCTGCGGGCCGGGCGGCGAGATCTTCGAGGCCTGGGGCGACCCCGGCGCGGTGATCTTTCCGCGATCCTCCTGCAAGATGATCCAGGCGCTGCCGCTGATCGAAAGCGGGGCGGCGGATGCGGCGGGGCTTGGCGAGGCGCAACTGGCGCTGGCCTGCGCCAGCCACCAGGGCGCCGAGATCCATACCAGCCGGGTCTCCGCCTGGCTGAAGGATCTGGGAATGGGCGAGCCCGACCTGCGCTGCGGCACGCACTGGCCCTCGGACCTGCCGGCGCGCGACGGGCTGATCAAGACCGGCGGCTCGCCCTGCCAGCTGCACAACAATTGTTCGGGCAAGCATGCCGGGTTCCTGACGCTGAACCGCCATCTGGGCGGCGGGGCGGAATATGTCGAGCCTGACCATCCGGTGCAGCGGGCGGTGAAAGCGGCAACCGAGGAGGTCGCCGGCGAAACCAGTCCGGGCTTTGGGATCGACGGCTGTTCGGCGCCGAATCATGCGCTGTCGGTGCATGGGCTGGCGCGGTCGATGGCGTTCTTTGCCGGCGCGCGCGAACAGGGTCCGGTGCGGGAACGCGCCGCCCACAGGCTGGCGCGGGCGATGATGGCCTATCCCGAACTGGTGGCGGGCGAGGGGCGGGCCTGCACCCGGCTGATGCGGGCGATGGGCGGGCGGGTTGCGGTCAAGACCGGGGCCGAGGCGGTGTTCACCGCCATCATCCCGGAACGCAAGCTGGGGATCGCGCTGAAGATCGTTGATGGCGGCACCCGCGCCTCGGAGGCGGCGATCACCGCGCTGCTGGTGCGGCTGGGGGTCCTGGCCAAGGAGGATCCGGTGGTCGGCCAGTTGCTGAGCGGGCCGCAGGCCAACTGGCGCGGGCTGGTGACCGGCGAATTGCGGCTGGCGGCGGGCTTCTGCTGAAGCGGCGGGCGCCGGTATTCGGCTAGGTCAGAGCATCTGCCAGATCAGCCGCGCCGCCATCGCCGACGAGGTGACGACGAGGAGCGGCTTGATGAGCCGCGCGCCGACACGCATGGCCAACCGTGCGCCCACCTGGGCGCCAAGCGCCTGGGCCGCGCCCATCGCCAGGCCGAGTTTCCACAAGGGCGCGCCGGCTAGCGTGTAGGCGAGGATCGAGCCAAGGTTCGAGGCGAAGTTCAAGAGCTTGGTGTGGGCGGTGGCCTTGAGGATGCCGAACCCGGCCAGAAGCACGAAGCCGATCATGAAGAACGACCCGGTGCCCGGGCCGACCAACCCATCGTAAAGGGCTATGGCAGGAACGAAACCGGCGGTGAAGGCGGCGGGGCCGAGCCGCTGGTGGCGGTCGGCGTCGGTCAGGCCGGGCTTCAGCGCGAAAAACAGCGCGATGCCAACCAGGATGACCGGCAGCAGAAGTTTCATCGCGCCGGTGGGGATGTAGGGCACCAGGCACGATCCGACGAAGGCGGCGGCAAAGGACAGCGCGGCGGGGAGGGCCTGGGTGGAAAGCGCGACATGGCCGCGGCGGGCATAGGCCAGGGCGGCGGTTCCGGCGCCGAAGGCGCCCTGCACCTTGTTGGTGGCCAGAGCCTGCACCGGCGGCAGCCCGGCCAGCAGCAGCGCCGGCACGGTGATGAGCCCGCCGCCGCCGGCGATGCTGTCGACCACCCCCGCCAGGAAGGCGGCGAGGATCAGGAAAAGGGCGGCGGTTCCGGCAAGGTCGAACATGGGCGCACCATTTCCGTGGCGGGCGGGAAAGTAAAGTCAGGCGAAGTCGGCGGCGGCATAGCCCTGGATGTAAAGCAGCGCGGTCAGGTCGCCGTGGTTGATGCGGATGTCGCATTGGGCGGCGACCGACGGCTTGGCGTGCAGCGCCACCCCGGCCCCGGCCAGGCCGAGCATGCCAAGATCGTTGGCGCCGTCGCCCACCGCGATCACCTCGGCGGGGGTCAGGCCAAGACGGGCGGCGATGTCGTGAAGGGCGGCGATCTTGGCCTCGCGCCCGAGGATCGGGCGGGCGACGTCGCCGGTCAGAAGGCCGTCGGCGGCCAGCAGCACGTTGGCGCGGTGTTCGTCGAAGCCCAGATGCGCCGCCACAGGGCCGCTAAAGGCGGTGAAGCCGCCCGAGACCAGCGCGGCATGGCCGCCATTGGCCTTCATCGTGGCGATCAGCGTCCGCCCGCCCGGCGTGTAGGTAATGCGTTCGGCCAGAACCTCGGCGATGGTCGAGACGGGCAGACCCTTCATCAGCCCGACCCGCTCCAGCAGCGCCTCTTCGAAGTTCAGCTCGCCGTTCATCGCCCGGGCGGTGATGGCGGCGATGCGCGGGCCGAACCCGGCCTTCGCGCCCAGTTCGTCGATGCATTCCTGGCCGATCATGGTCGAATCCATGTCGGCGAGCAGCATCCGCTTGCGCCGGCCGGCGGCGGGCTGCACCACCAGGTCGATGCCGAGCGATTGCAGGCCCTCCCAGACCTGCCAGCGGTTTTCCGGGATGGCGGGCAGCGAGAATTCGGCGGCGATGCCGGGGTTCAGCCACAGCGCCGCGCCACCGCCCCAGGCATCGCGGAGCGATTCGACGGCCGCCCGGTCGAGGTTGGCGCGGGCGGGGCTGGCAAGAAGCGTGGCGACATGCATGGGGATGGCGTCCGGTCAGGGTCTGTCGCCGACGCTCTAGACAGAAGCGGGGCGCGTGGCCAGAGCCAAATCCGCCGATGCCCGGACGACCGGTGCGCAGTCAGGCGGGGCGGTCGGCTGGCTCGCCGCCGAAATGGGCCCAGAACTCATCACGGGCGTTGCTGCGCGGGAAGGGTTCGTCCGGGACGGTGGCGCCGAGGAACCGGCACAGGGGGCCCCATCCGTCGACGGGCGAAAACACCAGAAGACGTTCGGCCGGAACGGTGGCGCGGACCTTTTCGTTGTTGCTCCGGTAAGCGGCGACTGCCGTCGCCTTGTCGAGCCCGCCGAACACGCCGCCGACCAGGATCCGGTCCATGGTCGCGAACAGTGCGGCGATCGGCGGCGGCAACGGCAGTTGCGTGCGGCTGGCGAAGAACTTGCCGATGGTGGTCGAGAAGCTGGCCCACCATTCCTCTTCGGGGCGTTCGGTGTGGATCACCCTGGCGGCGGGGAAGGCGGCGATCAGCCGTTCCCACACCGCCGCGCCGGGGAAGTCGACCTGGCTGTTGTAGCCGGCGAAGATGTGCGCCCAGTCGACGGGGGCCCCGTTGGCGACGTCCTCCCACAGCGGCTGCTGGGCCGGGTTCTCGATGACCTCGATCATGTGGTGGGTGGGGCCGAACCCGAGTTTTTCGAGCGCGAGCTTGGTCGACATCGTTCCGGTCCGGCCAAAGCCGGAGCCGATCAGCTTGAGTGTCATGGCGCGTCTCCTGTTGCTGCCGGAGATTACCACGAACCGGCCAGCCTGTCGCGGCCGGTGCCCGTGGCGCGCAGGTTTCCGATAGTGACCGGCGGCGGTGAATTTCGTCGTTTTTTCGCGCAGGAGCGGCGTTTTCGGACCGGATTCGACTTGCGGCGCCGGCCCGACCCGCCTATGCGTGGCGGCGGGACACCCTTCCCCACCGAAGGGCATATATCTGGAAGGATAGAATGACAGATATGACGAAACCGGCCGTGCGCCCGGCGAATGCGCACTTTTCCTCGGGCCCCTGCGCCAAGATCCCCGGATTTTCGCTGGACATGCTGGCCGACGCGCCCTTGGGGCGGTCGCACCGGGCGGCGGTGGGCAAGGCCAAGCTGAAAGAGGCGATTCAACTGACCCGCGAAGTGCTGGGCGTGCCGCAGGACTACCGGATCGGGATCGTTCCGGCCTCGGACACCGGGGCGGTGGAAATGGCGCTCTGGTCGCTTCTTGGGCCGCGCGGGGTCGAGGTCCTGGCCTGGGAATCCTTCGGCGAAGGCTGGGCGACCGACGTGGTCAAGCAGCTGAAGCTGGATGCGGCGGTGAAGAAGGCCGACTATGGCCGGATCGTCGATTTCGCCACCGTCGACTTTAATAGGGACGTGGTCTTTACCTGGAACGGCACCACCAGCGGCGTGCGAGTGCCGGACGGCCGCGCCATTCCGGCGGACCGCAAGGGGCTGACGATCTGCGACGCGACCAGCGCCGCCTTTGCCATGAACCTGCCGTGGGACAAGCTGGATGTCGTGACCTTCAGCTGGCAGAAGGTGCTGGGCGGCGAGGGCGCGCACGGGATGCTGGTGCTGGGTCCGCGTGCCGTCGAGCGGCTGGAAAGCCACACGCCGGCCTGGCCGATGCCGAAGATCTTCCGCATGACCAAGGGCGGCAAGCTGATCGAGGGGATCTTCGAGGGCGAGACGATCAACACGCCCTCGATGCTGGCGGTCGAGGACTACCTGGTGACGCTGAAATGGGCGAAGGCGATCGGCGGGCTGCCGGCGCTGGTCGGTCGATGCGAGGCCAATGCTGGTGCAGTGCGGGCGTTTCTGGCCGGCAAGGGCTGGATCGCCGACCTGGCCGAGGACCCGGCGACGGGATCGACGACCTCGGTCTGCCTGAAGTTCACCGATGCGCGGATCAGGGATGGCGCGGCCTTTGCCAAGGCGGTCGCCAAGCGGCTTGAGGCCGAGGGCGTGGCGCTGGACGCCGGCGCCTACCGCGACGCGCCGCCCGGCCTGCGGATATGGTGCGGGGCGACGGTCGAGACCGCCGATGTCGCGGCGCTGATGCCCTGGATCGAATGGGCCTTCGCCGCAGAGATCGCCGCGCAAGGCTGACAGCGAGGCGCGGGGGCGCTGCCCCCGCACCCCCGGGATATTTTCACCAGGATGAAGAGGCAGCGGTCGCCGAAACGGGCCGCGCTGCCGTGAAAGGACAAGGACATGCCTAAAGTTCTCGTATCCGACAAGCTTTCGGAAACCGCCGTCCAGATCTTCCGCGACCGCGGGGTCGAGGTCGATTATCTGCCCGATCTGGGCAAGGACAAGGACAAGCTTCTGGAGGTGATCGGCCAGTATGACGGCCTGGCGATCCGCTCGGCCACCAAGGTCTCCGACAAGCTTCTGGCCGCGGCCAGCCGGCTGAAGGTGATCGGCCGCGCCGGGATCGGCGTCGACAACGTCGACATCCCGGCGGCATCGAAGCGCGGGGTGATCGTGATGAACACGCCCTTCGGCAATTCGGTCACCACCGCCGAGCATGCCATCGCCATGATGTTCGCGGTGGCCCGGCAACTGCCCGAGGCCAGCGTTTCGACCCATGAGGGCAAGTGGGAAAAGAACCGCTTCATGGGGGTGGAGCTGTTCAACAAGACGCTTGGGGTGATCGGCGCCGGCAACATTGGCGGCATCGTCTGCGACCGGGCGCTGGGGCTGCACATGAAGGTGATCGCCTATGATCCGTTCCTGTCGGAGGAACGGGCCAAGGCGATGGGCGTGACCAAGGTCGAACTGGACGAGCTGCTGCACCGGGCCGACTTCATCACCCTGCATGTGCCGCTGACCGACAAGACCCGCAACATCCTGTCGCGCGAGTCGCTGGCCAAGACCAAGAAGGGCGTGCGCATCATCAACTGCGCCCGCGGCGGGCTGGTGGACGAGGCGGCGCTGGCCGAGGCGCTGAAGTCCGGGCATGTCGCGGGCGCCGCCTTCGACGTGTTCGAGGTGGAGCCGGCGACGGCGAGCCCGCTGTTTCATCTGCCGAACGTCGTCTGCACCCCGCATCTCGGCGCCTCGACCACCGAGGCGCAGGAGAATGTCGCCCTGCAGGTGGCCGAGCAGATGGCCGACTACCTGCTGACCGGCGCAGTGCAGAATGCGCTGAACATGCCGTCGGTCACCGCCGAGGAGGCGGCGGTGATGGGGCCGTGGATCAAGCTGGCCAGCCACTTGGGCGCCTTCGCCGGGCAGCTGACCGACGAGCCGATCAAGGCGATCAACGTGCTTTACGACGGTTCGGTCAGCCACATGAACCTGGCGGCCCTGAACTGCGCGGCCATCGCCGGGATCATGAAGGTGACGAACCCCGACGTGAACCTGGTGTCGGCGCCGGTGGTGGCGCGCGAACGCGGCGTCCAGATCGCCACCACGCGTCAGGAAAAGGGCGGCGTCTTCGACGGCTACATGAAGCTGACGGTGGTGACCGACCGGCGCGAACGGTCGATCGCCGGGACGGTGTTCAGCGACGGCAAGCCGCGCTTCATCCAGATCAAGGGCATCAATATCGACGCCGAGATCGGCGAACACATGCTCTACACCACCAACGACGACGTGCCGGGGATTATCGGCACCCTGGGCCAGACGCTGGGCGAGTCGGGCGTGAACATCGCCAACTTCACCTTGGGCCGGTCGGGGGTGGCCAAGGACGCGATCGCCCTTCTCTACCTGGACGAGGCCCTGCCCGAGCCGATCCGGCAAAGGCTGATCGGCACCGGAAAGTTCCGGTCGGTGCGGCCTTTGGTGTTCGACGTCGCCTGAGCGATCGGCTATAGGCGCGGACGGGGGCCGGCTGACGGCCCCCGACTGATTCCTGAGGTTGACATGCGCAGCTACGCGATCGGCGACATCCACGGCCACCCCGACAAGCTGGGGGCGCTGCACCGGCTGATCGCCGCCGACCGCGCCCTGTGCGGCGATGACGATGCGCCGGTGATCCATGTCGGCGACCTGGTCGACCGCGGGCCGGACAGCCGGGGGGTGATCGACCTCTTGATGGCGGGAATCGCCGCGGGCGAGAACTGGGTGGTGCTGAAGGGCAACCATGACCGGATGTTCCGCGGCTTCATGGCCGACCCCGACTATCACGACCCGCGGCTGCGCCCCGACCTGTGGTGGCTGCATGAACGGCTGGGGGGCGACACCACGCTGGCCTCCTACGGGATCGACGGCGCCGACAGCCGCACCCTGCACGATTTGCACGCCGAGGCCGAGGGCAAGGTGCCGGCCGCGCATGTGGCGTTCCTGGAGGGGCTGCCGCTTTACCTTCTGCGCGGCGAGTGCCTGTTCGTCCATGCCGGCATCCGCCCCGGCGTCGACCTGCGCGACCAGACCGAGGACGACCTGCTGTGGATCCGCAAGGAGTTCCACGAGGATTTCCGCGACCACGGGGCGCTGGTCATCCACGGCCATACGCCAGTGGCCGGGGTCACGCACTACGGCAACCGGGTGAACATCGACACCGGCGCGGGCTACGGCAAGCCGATGAGCGCCATCGTCACCGAAGGGCGCGAAGTGTTCCAGCTGACCGCCGGAGGCCGGGTGCGCATCGTTCCGCCGCGGCCCTGAGGTCCGGCACCCTCAGCCCGGTTCGCGGATGCCCTCTTCCGTGACGACGAGGCTCATCGGGATGTCGTGGGGCTGGGGGAAGATGGTGGGCAGGATGCTGGCGGCAAGGCCGATGCCGATAGGGCGGCAGGCAGACCCCAGCGCGGCAAGGGTGCGGTCGAAGTAGCCGCCGCCGTAGCCCAGCCGATAGCAGGCGGGATCGTGGCCGACGAGCGGCGCCAGCGCGATATCGGGCGCCACCCAGTCGCCTTCGGCCGGGACCGGGATGTTCCAGAAGCCGCGCTCCATCTTTACGCCGGGATGCCACAGGCGAAAGCGCAGCGGCTGGCCCTTTTCGACGACCAGCGGCAGGGCGGCCTGGGCGCCGCGCGCGGCGAGGCCGGCCAGCCACGGCCGCAGGTCCAGTTCGGCCTTGATCGGCCACCAGCCCGATACGATGCGACCGGCAAGATCGGGCAGGCAGCGGTCGAGGTGGAGGGCGATGTCGGCGGCGGCCTGCTGGCGGGCGGCGACCGACAGGGCGGCGCGCTCGTCCAGCAGCCGGGTCCGCTCGGCCCGCCGCCAGCGGGCCACGTCGCGGGCCTGGACCGGATCGGTGGCGCCGGGCAGGCCGCCTTCGGCCTCGCTCAGTTCGTGCAGCGAGCAGGGGGAGGAGGCATAGCTGCGGTTTTCGTCGGGCTGGTCGGGTCGGGTCATGGCGATTCCCTTGTATTGCTTGGCGAAGTGGGCGCCCAAGGCGCGGAATGGTCAAGCGCCGCTGCGTCACTTCGTGATCGGAAGGCGTCGCCGGTCTGGCGAGAGCCGGGCCGGTCGCGCTAGGCTGGCGGCGAGGGCGGCAAGGAGGGCGACATGACCGACATCGTGATTCTGGGGGGCGCGCGCACGGCGATCGGCAGTTTCGGCGGATCGCTGGCGGGGGTGGCGCCGGTCGATCTTGGCACGGTGGTGGCGAAGGCGGCGCTGGAGCGGTCGGGTGTGGCGCCCGGACAGATCGGGACGGTGGTCTTTGGCCATGTCATCAACACCGAGCCGCGCGACATGTACCTGAGCCGGGTGGCCGCGATGCAGGCCGGGGTGCCGGACCGGGTGCCGGCGATGAACGTCAACCGGCTGTGCGGGTCGGGGGTGCAGGCAATCGTCAGCGCGACCCAGGCGCTGGCGCTGGGCGAGGCCGAGTTCGCGCTGGCCGGCGGGGCGGAATGCATGAGCCGGTCGCCCCATATCCTGCCGACGGCGCGCTTTGGCCAGAAGATGGGCGATACGAAAGCCATCGACATGATGACCGGCGCCCTGACCTGCCCGTTCGGGACCGGCCATATGGGGATTACTGCCGAAAATGTCGCCGCCGAGCAGGCGGTGAGCCGCGAGGATCAGGATGCCTTCGCGCTGGAAAGCCAGGCGCGGGCGGCGCGGGCGATTGCCGAGGGCCGGTTTGCCGGGCAGATCGTGCCGGTCGAGCTGACCACCCGCAAGGGTGTGGTGCATTTCGATCGCGACGAACATCCCAAGGCCACGAGCCTTGAGGCGCTGGCCGGGCTGAAGCCCGCCTTCCGCAAGGACGGGACGGTGACGGCCGGCAACGCCAGCGGTATCAATGACGGCGCGGCGGCGCTGGTCCTGGCGCGGGCGGAGGCGGCGGAACGGGCGGGCCTGCGGCCCCGGGCCCGCATCGTCGGCCATGCCGTCGCCGGGGTCCGGCCCGAGGTCATGGGGATCGGGCCGGTGCCGGCGGTGCGGGCGCTTCTGGACCGGACCGGGCTGGCCGCCGGCGATTTCGACGTGATCGAATCGAACGAGGCCTTCGCCGCGCAGGCGATCGCGGTCAGCCGCGCGCTTGGCCTCGATTCGGCGCGGGTCAATCCCAACGGCGGCGCCATCGCGCTGGGCCATCCGGTGGGTGCGACCGGCGCGATCCTCACGGTAAAGGCGCTTTACGAACTGGAACGGACCGGCGGGCGGCGGGCGCTGATCACCATGTGCATCGGCGGCGGCCAGGGGATCGCGCTGGCCATCGAGCGGATCTGAGACGGAAGGGCGGGGGGGCGCTGCCCCACGAAGCCCCCCGGAGTATTTCGGCAAGGAAAAGCCCCGGGGATTAGGTCGCGTGGCGCAGAAGCGTGACCACGGTGCCGCCGTAGGTGCGCTGGTCGAGTTGCAGGAGCGCGGGCGGCGGGACCGGCGGAGCCTTTTCTTCCCAGACGATGATGGCGCCGGGCGCCAGCCAACCGCCGGCCAGGCAAGCGACGAGCGCCGCCTCGCCCAGGGATTTGCCGTAGGGCGGGTCGAGGAAGACCAGGCCGAAAGGCAGGCCGCGATGGGCGCCGGGCCGGGTGGCGTCGCGGGCGAGAACTTCGGTGCGGTCGGCGGCGCGCATCAGGGCGATATTGCGGGCCAGAAGTGCGCGGGCAACGGGTCCGTCATCGACGAAGGTCGCCTGTGCCGCGCCGCGCGACAGGGCTTCAAGACCCAGCGCCCCGGTGCCGGCGAAAAGGTCGAGCACCCGCGCGCCCGTGACCGGATTGCCGTAGCCGCCGTTCAGGAGCAGGTTGAAAATCGCCTCGCGCACGCGATCCGAGGTTGGGCGCAGATGGGCGGCGGCATCGCCGGCGCCGACATCGGCCAGCCTCAACCCGCGCCGCGCGCCGCCGATGATCCTCATGGTTTCAGAAGCGCCTTGAGATCGGTGGCCGGGTCGGCGACCACGGCGGGCGCGGGGGACTTGCCGGCCTCGATCAGCCGCTTGCCGATCATGTAGGCGCGGCTGTCGTTCATGGCGTCGATGGCGATCAGCCGGTCGCCCCGGTAGTACCAGAACGACACCGCCCCGTCGTCGCCGGCGCGGGTGGCGATGTGGTCGTAGCCGGTGTTCAGGCCGGCAATCTGCAGCTTGGCGTCATACTGGTCCGACCAGAACCACGGTTTGGCGGCATAGGCTGGGCGGCGCCCAGCATGTTCGCGGCCACGCATTCGGCCTGGTCGATGGCGTTGCCGACGCTTTCCAGTCGGATGCGGCCCCCGTTGTGTGGGAACGAGGCGCAGTCGCCCGCCGCCCAGATGTGGGGGTCGGAGGTGCGGCCCAGTTCATCGGTGCGGATGCCGTTGTCGATGGCGAGGCCCGCCGCCGCGCCAGCGCGGTGTCGGGCAGGATGCCGATGCCGACGATGGCGACGTCGGCGGCGATCTCGCGCCCGTCGGCGAGGCGGGCGCCGGTGACGCGGTCCTCGCCCAGCAGCCGGTCGAGGCCGGTGCCTTCGATCACCGTCACGCCGTGATCCTGGTGCAGCTTGCGGAAGTAGGCCGAGGTTTCAGGCGCGGCGACGCGCTGGAGGATGCGGGGAGCGGCCTCGATCACCGTGACCTGAAGCCCGAGCTTGGCCGCGACCGCCGCGGCCTCAAGCCCGATGTAGCCGCCGCCGACCACCAGCGCGCGGCCGCCGCGACGCAGGACCGGCTCCATCGCATCGACATCGGCGAGGGTGCGGACGGTGAAGACATTGGCGAGCGCGCCGCCGATGGCGGCGGGCAGCGCGCGTGGCCGGGCGCCGGTGGTCAGCGCCAGCTGGTCATAGGTAAGCGTCTCGCCGCCGACGGTCACGGTGCGGGCCGCCGGGTCGATGGCGGTGACCGGCGCACCCAGCCGCAGGGTGACGTGCTGGTCGGCCCAGAAGGACGGCGCGCGCAGGTAAAGCCGCTCCAGCTCCATGTCGCCCAGCAGGTAGGCCTTGGACAGGGGCGGGCGCTGGTAGGGGGGCGCGGGCTCCTCGCCGACCAGCGTCACTGCGCCCTGATAGCCGAGCGCCCGCAGCTTGGCGGCCAACGATGCACCAGCCTGGCCGGCGCCCACGATCACGATACCCGACATCGACTTCCCCTCTGGCCCTTCGCGGGGCGGACCCTATATCGTCTGGGGTGGTCAAGGCAACGCGGGAGGACAAGGCGATGGCACTTTCGGTAGGCGGGCGGATGCCCGAGGCTCAACTGGTGACGATGGGCGCGGACGGGCCGGTGACGGTGCGGCTGGGCGACCGGCTGAAGGGCCGCAAGGTAGTGGTCTTCGCCCTGCCCGGCGCTTTTACCGGGCCCTGCACGACCGCGCATGTCCCGAGCTTCATCCGCACCGCCGACGCATTCCGCGCCAGGGGCGTCGACGAGATCATCTGCATTTCGGTGAACGATCCCTTCACGCTGAAGGCCTGGGGCGAGGCGACCGGTGCGACCAAGGCGGGGATCACCCATCTTGGCGATGCCGACGGGTCGATGACCCGCGGGCTGGGGCTGGATTTCACCGCGCCGCATCTGGGCCTGATCGGGCGGTCGAACCGCTATGCGGCGCTGGTCGAGGATGGCACGATCACCCGGCTGAATGTCGACAAGCCCGGCGAATGCAACATCTCGCAGGGTGAGGCGCTGCTGGCCACGCTGTAGGCCGGTTTACCGCGCCGCGTCAGGGGGCCTTCGCGGCCCCCTTCTGCCGGGCGTGCAGTTCGCACAGGCAGGCGACGGGTTCGGAATGGTCGGTCTGCACCTCGGCCGGCCCGGCCAGCCGGTCGAGCCGCTGGGCCAGCGTGATGTCCAGCGCCGACAGGCCGCCGGCCTCGTGAGTGGTCAGCGTCACGTCGACGACATTGTAGACGTTCGACCATTCGGGATGGTGGTTCAGCTTTTCCGCCGCCAGGGCGGCGCGCGACATGAAGCCCCAGGCTTCGGAGAAGCTTTTGAATTTCCAAATCTTGCGCAGGGCGTCGCGGTCCGGCACGGCGCGCCAGCCGGTACTGCCCAGGGCGGGCAGGTCGCGGGCGCGCTCGTCGGGGCCAAGCGGGGCGGTCGGGGCAGTCACGGCGGGCCTCCTTCCCTTGGTTTTTCCTTTGGTCAAATACTCCCGCCGGAGGCGGAAAACTTCAATGCCTCCGGCGGGAGTATTTGGGCAAGGAAAAGCCTAATCGCCGGACTTGCGGAAAGGGCCGAGGTCGGCCAGCGCACCGATTTCCTCGCCGACGGCGGCGCGCTCGGATTGCAGGTAGCGGGCGATGGCGGCGCGCAGGCCGGGGTCGGCGATCCAGTGCAGCGAATGGGTTTCGGCGGGCAGGTAGCCGCGTGCCAGCTTGTGTTCGCCCTGGGCGCCGGCCTCGACCCGCGACAGGCCGGCGTCGATCGCATGATCGATGGCCTGATAGTAGCAGCATTCGAAATGCAGGCAGGGATGATCCTCGATCGCGCCCCAGTAGCGGCCGTAAAGCGTGTCGCGGCCGAGGAAGTTCAGCGCCCCCGCGACCGGGCGGCCGCCGCGCTCGGCGAGGATCAGGAGGATGTCGTCGCGCATGGTGGCGTGCAGTTCGTCGAAGAAGGCGCGGGTCAGATAGGGATGGCCCCATTTGCGGCTGCCGGTGTCCTGGTAGAAGTCCCAGAAGGCGTCCCAATGGCGCGGTTCGATGGCGTTGCCAGTCAGGCGGTGGATCGTGCCGCCGAAGGATTGCGCGGTGGCGCGTTCCTTGCGGATCGCCTTGCGCTTGCGCGAGGACAGCGCGCCGAGGAAGTCGTCGAAGCCGGTATAGGACTGGTTCAGCCAGTGGAACTGCTGCGAGAGGCGCGGCAATAGCCCGAGGCCGGCGCCCATGCGGCTTTCGGCGGCGGTGCAGAAGGTGATGTGGAAGGAGGAGAGCCGGGTCCGCTCGGCGATCTGCAGGGCGGCGGCGATCAACGCCTCGGCGGTCTGGCCGTCGTCGCCCGGCGCGGTCAGCAGCCGGCGGCCGGTGACGGGGGTGAAAGGCACCGCCGACTGAAGCTTGGGGTAGTAGCGCCCGCCCGCGTGTTCCCAGGCATCGGCCCAATGGTGGTCGAAGATATATTCGCCCTGGCTGTGGCTTTTCAGGTAGAGCGGCAGGACTCCGGCGATCCGGCCGTCCCGGCGGGCAACCAGATGGCAGGGCGTCCAGCCGCTGCCCGGCCCGACCGACCCCGACCGTTCCAGCGCCGACAGGAAGCGGTGGGTGCTGAACGGATCGACGGGCCGGCCGGTGGCGGCTTCGGGGCAGGCGCAGGCGTCCCACTCGGCAGCCCCGATCTCGGCGAGGCTGGCGATGCGGGTGATCTCGGTCGCGGGGGCGCGCATGGCGGATCAGGCGGCGTGGGCTGCCGGATAATGTTCGAAGGTCACATTCTCGGCGATGCGACGGGCCTCGGCCTCGGCCTCGGGCGAACGGATCGTCCAGCAGAGGATGTGGATGCCGTCGGCCTTGAGCGCGGCGACCAGCGGGCGGCCGAGGTCGGAGGCCTCGTGCGAGATGAAGCAGGAGCCGGTGGCGTGCAAGTCGGGGATGTCGCGCAGCCGGTCGCGCACCGCGGCGGGCAAAAGCGGCCAGTCGGCTGGGCGGAAGGCGCTGGTGGTCAGGCCGCGCGGCAGGTGCGGCGCGGCGGCGGCCAAAGCGGCGACCGAATGGGGGTTGAAGGACATCAGCGCGACCGGCCCCCGGTAGCCCTGCAGGTCGGCGGCGACCGCCCGTTCCAGATCGCCCACCGCCGGGCCCATGGCGCCGTCCTGGTCCTTGATCTCGATCAGGAGCGGCACCCGCCCGGCGACGAGGGACAGGATTTCGGCCAGCGTCGGGATGCCCTCGTCCGCGCCGAGCAGCGTCAGCGCGCCGAGTTCGGTAGCGGTCCGGCCGCGGATGCGGCCGGGCTGGCCGGTCAGGCGGCGCAGGTCGTAATCGTGAAAGACCATCGGCACCCCATCGGCAGAGGGTTGGATGTCGATCTCGATCGCATAGCCGGCGGCGATGGCGGCCCGTACCGCGGCGCGCGAGTTTTCCGGCCGGCCCGCCGCCCGATCATGCAGCGCCCGGTGGGCGATCGGCAGGGCGAGG
This sequence comes from Paracoccaceae bacterium, assembly GCA_046348855.1. GTDB lineage: Bacteria > Pseudomonadota > Alphaproteobacteria > Rhodobacterales > Rhodobacteraceae > TMP-24. The sequence goes on from JAXMDK010000006.1 coordinate 117,785, forward strand.
AAGGCGGGCGGCAGGGCGGCGCGGTCGGCCATCAGCGCACCTGGAAGATCGCTTCGATCTCGACCGCGACGCCCAGCGGCAGGGCCGGGGCCGAAACCGCCGAGCGGGAATGGCGCCCGGCGTCGCCCAGCACCTCGACGAGGAAGTCGGAGCAGCCGTTGATGACCTTGGGCTGGTCGGTGAAATCGGCGGTCGAGTTGACGAAGCCGGTCAGCTTGACCACCCGGACCACGCGGTCGAGATCGCCGCCGCAGGCGGCGCGGGCCTGGGCGAGAAGGTTGATCGCGCAGCGGCGGGCGGCGGCGGCGCCGGCAGCAACATCCATATCGGCGCCGAGGCGGCCCTTGATGAGCTCGTCCGGCCCCTGGCTGATCTGGCCCGAGACGAAGACGAGATCGCCCACCTGCACGAAGGGGACGTAGTTGGCCGCCGGGGCCGGGGCGTCGGGCAGGCTGACGCCCAGATCCTGAAGCCGACGTTCGATCTTTCCGCTCATGGGGTGCTCCTGTGCGATGCCCGGATTTTTGCGACTGAACCTAGCGACCAACGCCGGCAGGGGAAACCCAAATCGGCGGCGGCCGGGCAAAATGGCCGGGTCGTTCATCCGGCGCGGAAGGCCTGGCGGAAGTAGCGGGTGAGCGGTTCGGTCAGGATGGCGAGCGCGGTGCGGTGGCCGGTTTCGAGAAACACCTCGACCGGCATGCCGGGCACCAGCGGTTCGGGACCGGCGCGCCGGGCTTCGGCGGCAGGAAGCTCGATCTCGGCCCGGTAGAAGGCCGGGCCGCTGGTGCCGTCGGCCATCGTGTCCGGTGACAGGCGAGTGACGCGGCCGGTGATGTCGGGCGTGGTGCGGCTGTCGAAGGTGGCGATGCGCAGGCTGGCGGTCTGGCCGATTGCCACCTGGTCGATGTCGGCGGGGGCGATGCGTACCTCGACCACCAGCGGTCGGCCGGCGGGCAGGATGTCGAGTATCGGTTCGGCCGGGAGGACGACGGCGGAAACCGAGGTGAACCGAAGCCCGAGAACGGTGCCGTCGAGCGGTGCGCGCAGGTCGGCGGCGGCGATGCGGTGGCGCAACCGCGCAGTGCGGTCGGCAAGATCGGCGAGCGCGGGGTCAATGTCGGCGAGGCGGGCCAGCGCCTGGTCGCGGGCCACGCGGTCGAGGTTGAGAGCTTGCAGGTCAGCCTCGTCGATGCGGCCCTGAGCCTGAGCGCGGCTGGCGTCGACGCCGGCAGCGAGTCCGTCAATGTGGGCAAGATCGGCCTTGATTGCCGAGACGCGGCCACCCTCGGCCAGGCCCTGCGCGAGGAGAGCAGCCTGGCGGTCGAGATCCTCGGTCAGAAGCCGGCGCTGGCGGTCGAGCGCGGCGGCCTGCGCGCCTAGGGCGGCGATTTCGGCCCGGGCGTCGCGTCCCCGTAGGGTGAGTGCCGAGCGTTCGGCCGTGCGGGCGGCGCGGCGAGCCTGAAACAGCGCCTGTTCTTGCGCCACGAGGTCGGTGAGCGCCGGCTGTCGGGCGACGAGTGTTGCCAGGTCCGGCGGAAAGACGGGTGCGGAGGCGCCATCACGTTCGGCGCGGAGTCGGGCGGCCTCAGCCAAGAGGCGGGCCAACTGGCCTTCGGCGAGGGTGAGCGCGGCCCGGTCGTCGGTGGTGTCGAGGCGCAGCAGGATCTGGCCGGCCGCGACCCTGTCGCCCTCGGCGACGAGGATGGCGGCGATGCGCCCACCATCGGGATGCTGAACGACCTGGCGGTTCTGTTCGACCTCGACCTGACCGGCGGCAATGACCGCGCCGCTGATCGGCACCAGCGCCGCCCAGCCGAGAAAGCCCGCGGCGAAGAGAATCAGGGCCAGCGCTCCGGCCAGAAGCGGCGGGCGCAACCGGGCGCGAAGGTCGCCGGTCATGCCGAGGCCCGCCGCCCGCCCACGGCGGCAAGCGGGGTGGGCCGGGCCGGCGGACTCAGCCCGCCCAGCATCGCGTCGCGCGGGCCGGTGGCGCGGATCGCGCCGCCGTCGAGTGCGACGATCAGGTCGCAGTCGCGGATCAGCGACAGCCGGTGGGTGGCGATGATTGCGGCCCCGCCGGCGGCGCGGTGGCGGCGCAAGAGCTGGCCTAGCGCATTGGCACCCTCGGCGTCGAGCGCACTGTCAGGTTCGTCGAGGATAAGGAGCGGCGGTGCACCAAACAGCGCGCGGGCCAGGGCGATTCGCTGGATCTGGCCGCCAGAAAGCCCGGCACCGTCGGGCGCGAGGCGGGTGTCATAGCCATTAGGCAGGCCGACGATCAGGTCATGGGCACCGGCGGCGCGGGCGGCGGCGACCACGGCGGCGGCATTGGGCGCGGGGTCCAGCCGGGCGATGTTTTCGGCGATGGTCCCGTTGAACAGGCCGGGGCGCTGCGGCAGGTAGCCGATGGCGGCGGCGCGGGCGGCGGGCGCATACTGGCCCAGATGCGCGCCGTCGAGGCGAACCTCGCCCCGCGCCGGGGCCAGAGCCCGGCCAGCGCGCGGACCAGCGCGGACTTGCCCGCCCGGAGGGGCCGACGATCCCGAGGATCTGGCCGGGTCCGACCGACAGGGATATGTCGCGCAAAAGCGGTTTGCCACCGCCCGGTGCGGTGACGGTCAGGCCGGTCGCGCTGAGCCGCGGCGCGGGGGCAGGCAGGGCTGTGGGCGTCGGCACCGGGTTGTTGCTGCGCAGGAAGGCCGACAGGCGTGCGCGGGCGGCCAGCGCCCGTTCGGCAAGCGCCCAGCCGGCGATCAGGGTTTCGACCGGCGCCAGCGTGCGACCCATGAGGATCGAGGCCGCGGACATCGCGCCTGCCGAGACCTGGCCTTGCAGGAACAGCCAGGCGGCGAGCCCGAGCATGGCCGATTGCAGGAGGAGCCGCGCGGCGCGGCTGATCGAGGAGGCGAGGCCGGCGGTATCGGTCAGGCGCGCCTCAGAGCGCGGCAGCGGCCAAGCGGTGTGCCTGCCAGCGGCGGGCGGCGGCGGGCCCGAGCGCGGAGGCCGCGGTCGCCTCGGGCTGGGCAAGGAACTGCGCGGCGGTCGCGTCGGCGGCGCGCGAAGCCGCGGCTGCGGTCCGCGTCAGGGCGCGGATGCGCCGGTGCGCCGCCCAGGCTTATCGCCGCCAGCCCCGCCCCGCCGGCAAGCGCCAGCAGGCCGAACAGCGGATGCAGGAGGCAGAGCGCGCCGAGAAAGACCGGCAGCCGGGCAGATCCATCGCTGCCAGCGTCACCGGCGCCGACAGGGCCCGGTGCAGGGCGTCGATGTCGCGCAGGAGCGCGGGCGGGGCGGGGGGCGCCCCGCCGGACGGGGCGCCAAGCAGGGCGGGAAAGACCTGCAGATCGAGCTGGCGCTGGAGATGGTCGGCGCAGCGGGCGAGGATGCGGGTGCGCGCGACGTCGGCCAGTGCTAGCAGCGCGAAAAGGAACAGCACCAGCAGGAACAGCGCCGTCAGCGTTTCGGGCGACCGCGCCGGCAGCACGCGGTCATAGACCTGCAGCATGAACAGCGGGCCGGTCAGCATCAGCAGGTTGACGAAGGCGGAAAACAGTGCGCAGGCCGCAAGGGCGGCGCGGCAGGGCCGCAGGATGTCGCCGATCCGGTCTGGCGGCGGCGAGCGATCGGTCATTCTGCACCCCTTCGGCAGCGGATGTGTTCTTGGACCCGGGAATGCGGTAAGAGGGTCCCTTGAAACCGGGGCGAGCGGACCATAAGGCTATCGGGACCGTCCGTTGACCTGGCAGCACCAACCTACGAGCGACATGTTTAGGATTCCTTTCCCCCCGTCTGCCCCGCGCAGTTCCGCCCTGCCGATCCTGGCGCTGATGGTTGCCGCGCTGGGCGCAGGCTGCACCAAGCCCGTGCCGGGCCAGGCCTTCAATGACCCTTACGAACAGCAGAACCGGGCGGTTCACGGGTTCAACCTGGCGGTCGACCGGGCCTTGTTCGGCGATGGCCATGTCAAGGGCGTGATCCCGAAGATCCCGACTCCGGTGACGATCGGCTTTTCCAACTTTGCCTCGAACCTGGGGATGCCGAGCGCAATCGTGAACAACCTTCTGCAGTTGAAGCCGGGGCCAGCGGCGCAGGACACCCTGCGCTTTGCCGTCAATTCGACCGTGGGGATCGGCGGGCTGTTCGATCCGGCCTCGGCGCTGGGCGTCAATGCCAAGCAGGCCGACTTCGGCGGCACGCTCTACACCTGGGGGGTGCCTGAAGGCGCCTATCTGGAGGCGCCGCTTCTTGGCCCGTCGACCGAGCGGGATCTTGCCGGCACCATCGTCGATTTCGCGACCGACCCGGTCAACAGTGTGGCGGGGCGCCGTGAGGGTGCCTATATCAACCTCGGCCGGCTGACGGCCAAGGTCGGGAACCGCCAGCGGTTTGCCGGCACGATCGAGTCGATCCTTTACGACAGTGCCGACAGCTATGCGCAATCGCGGCTTCTTTACTTGCAAAAGCGCCATTTCGACCTTGGCATCGCCGACGAGACCACAGACCCGAGCGAGGATCCCTATGCGCAATAACCTGACCCGCCGCAGTTTCGGCGCGCTTGGCGCCGGCGCCCTGTCTCTGACCCTGCTGCCGCGCGCCGCTCAGGCGCTGACCGTCGACGAGGCGCGCGCGCTGATCGACAAGCTGATCGGCGAGATCAACACCGTCATCAATTCGGGCGCCAGCGAAACCGCCATGTTCGGCAAGTTCGAATCGATCTTCGATCGTTATGCCGACGTCGACTATATCGGCATGTCGGCGATGGGTCCGGCCGGGCGCCAGGCCACCGCCGCCCAGAAGCAGGCGTTCAAGGCGGCGTTCCGGCACTATCTGGCGGTGAAATACGGCAAACGCTTCCGTGAATTCATCGGCGGCAAGATCGTGGTGACCGACGCCCATCCGCTGAAAAGCTTCTACGAGGTGGTGTCGCAGGCCAAGCTGCAGGGGCAGAACCCGTTCGAGGTTCGCTGGCAGGTGTTCGACAAGTCGGGCCAGGACCGGTTCTTCAACATCATCATCGAAGGCGTGAACATGCTGGCGTCCGAGCGCACCGAGATCGGCGCGCTGCTGGACAAGAACGGCGGCAACATCGACAAGATGATCGCCAGCCTGAAAGCCTGAGGCGTCGGACCCCGAGACGGGCGGCGGCCGTTCAGTTGCCGCCCAGAATTCCCAGCAAGATCTCACCCAGCGTCTGGCCGCCGCGCGGTTTCGGTTCGGCCGGCGGCTGGCCGGTGCCGTCGGCCTGGAACACCTGGCCCGGATAGGACGGCGCGGTCGGAACAGCCTGCGGCGTCTCGGACGGCGGCAGTTCCTCGGGGCGGATCATCGGCAGCGGCAGCGGCTGGACGCCATCGTGGATGCGGGTCATCACCTCGTGCCAGATTTCGGCGGGCAGCCCGCCGCCGGTCACGCCGGTCAGGGGCGAGTTGTCGTCGTAGCCCATCCAGACGCCCACCACATAGTCGGCGGTGAAGCCGATGAACCAGGCGTCCCTGGCCGACTGGGTGGTGCCGGTCTTGCCGGCGGCCTGCCAGCCGTCGAGCCGCGCCCGCCGGCCGGTACCGCGTTCGATGACCTGGGTCATCATGTAGACCAGCTGGCGGTCGGCCTGTTCGGAAATGACTCGCTCGCCCATGCCGCCTTCCTGGCCCATCAGCGGCGTGTCGTCGCCCTTGATGCGCAGGTCGACCAGGCCGTAGGGCTTGACCGATGAGCCGCCGTTGAGGATGCCGGCGTAGGCGCCGGTCATTTCCAGAAGCGTCGATTCCGACACGCCGAGCGCCACCGCCGGGCCGGCGGCGAGGTCGGAGGCGAAGCCGAACTGGTTGGCGACCTGGCGCACCGCGTCCAGGCCCGCCCGCTGCGACACGCGCACCGTGGCGGTGTTGACCGAATGGGCCAGCGCGTCGGTATAGCTGATGATCCCGTGGAAGTCGGGTTCGTAGTTCTTGGGGCACCAGTCGCCCGAACCCTTGACGAACAGGCAGACAGGTGAATCGTCGACCAGCGAATTTTCGGTATCGCCGAGGTCAAGCGCCGCCGCATAGACGAAGGGCTTGAAGGTCGAGCCGGTCTGGCGGCGGGCCTGGGTGGCGCGGTTGAAGGCGCCCGAAACCGCCGATTCGCGCCCGCCAACCATGGCGCGCACCGCGCCGTCGGCCGACATGACGATGACCGCGGCCTCGGTCTTCGACCCGTCCTTGAGCTTGTTGGAAAAGACGCTGGCGACCGCATCTTCAGCCTGTTTCTGCAACTTCTGATCGAGGGTGGTGTGGATCACCACGTCCTCGGTCGTGTCCTTGGTCAGGAAATCCGGGCCGCTGTCCATCACCCAATCGGCGAAATAGCCGCCGGCGCGGGCCTCGGCGGCCTTGGACAGCTGGGCGGGATGGTCGACCGCATCCTGGTATTCGGCGTCGGTCAGATAGCCCTGTTCGTGCATCAGCCCCAGAACCACCCCAGCCCGGTCGCGGGCGCGCTGGAGGTTGTTCGTCGGCGCATAGGAGGACGGTGCCTTGAGAAGCCCGGCCAGCATCGCCGCCTCGGCCGGCGAGACGTTGGCGGCGGACTTGCCGAAATAGCGCTGGCTTGCGGCCTCGAACCCGCGGGCGCCGGCGCCCAGGTAGGCGCGGTTGAGGTAGAGCGTCAGCACGTCCTTCTTGCCATACTTGGCCTCGAGCGCGATGGCGTAGGGGATCTCCTTCAGCTTGCGCTTCAGCCCGCCGGCGCGGCAGTCGTCCTCGTAGTCCGCTTCCGACTTCCACACCTTCGGATCGTAGGGCACGCCCAGGCACAGAAGCTTGGCGAGCTGCTGGGTGATGGTCGAGCCGCCGTTGCCCTGGAACGGTCCACGGCCTTCGCGCATGTTGATGGTGATGGCGCTGAGGATGCCGCGCGGGCTGACGGCGAAGTGGCTGTAGTAGTGCTTGTCTTCGGTGGCGATGATGGCGTGCAGCAGGTTGGGCGACACGCTGTCGGCGGTGATCTGGCCGCCAAAGGTTTCACCGCGCCAGGCGAAGACCTTGCTGTCGCGATCGAGAAGCGTGACCGACCCGCGGGCGCGGGCGTCGATCAGCTTCTCGAGGGGGGGAAGCTGCGAATAGTAATAGGCGCAGATCGCGAACAGGATGAAGGCGGCGAACAGTGCCAGGCGCAGGCCGATGCCCCAGACCAGCCGCCAGATCATGCCGAAGATCGCGGCGAAGAAGCGCACGATGATGTTGCCGCCCCGGCCGCCGCCGCGACCGCCGCCCTTGCGCGGGCGGCGGGGTTTCGGCGCCTTGGGGGTGGAGGCGCGCGCCGGCCTCTGGGGCCGCTCTGCGGCATAACGCCTGTCGGCGACAAGCGGGGGCTTTCTGCCGGCCATCTGCTGCTCTTCCGGTATTGTTCTTGTGCTTTTGCCGCGACCATAGCCGGTTCCGTCGGCATTGTGGAGATGCCGGGGCGGCCCGTCACGTTTTCCTGACGGTGAAAAAACAGGCGATTTTCCCGGATAGCGCCGAAAAAGCAGGATTTGGCCGAGGCGCTGCGCCCCGGGCCGGACAAAACCTTGCGTTGCTGCGTTGCAGCGATCCCATTGAAGCGGTGCAGGCAATGCGCAGGGATCACAGGAGAACCGGGGTGAAACTGATCATAGCGGCAATCAAACCCTACAAGCTGGACGAGGTGCGCGAGGCGCTGGTCGCCATCGGCGTGCGGGGCATGATGGTGTCGGAGATTAAGGGCTTCGGCGCCCAGTCCGGGCACACGGAAATCTACCGTGGCGCCGAATATGCGGTGAATTTCGTGCCGAAGGCCAAGCTCGAGATCGCGGTGGCGGACGGGCTGGCCGATGAGGTGGTCGAAACGATCGCGCGCACGGCGCGCACCGACAAGATCGGCGACGGCAAGATTTTCGTTCTGGATCTGCAACAGGCGCTGCGCGTCAGGACCGGCGAGACCGGCGACGATGCGCTGTAAGGCAAGGGGAAAGGCAAACGCGATGAAGATGAAACCCGCCCTCTGGGCATTGGCGGCGCTTGTGGCCGCTTCTCCGACGCTGGCGCAGGATGCGCCGGTCGTCGACAAGGGCGACGTGGCCTGGATGATGACCTCGTCGGCGCTGGTCCTGTTTATGACCATACCAGGGCTGGCGCTGTTTTACGGCGGTTTGGTCCGGTCGAAGAACATGCTGTCGGTGCTGATGCAGACGACGATGATCGCCTGCCTGGTCATGGTGATCTGGGTGCTCTACGGCTATTCGGTCACCTTCGGCGGCGGCACCAGCCCGTTCTGGGGCGGGCTTGGCAAGGTGTTCCTGAAGGGCGTCACGCCGGACACCACGGCGGCCACCTTCTCGGCCGGGTTCGTGCTGCCGGAATATGTGTTCATCGCCTTTCAGATGACCTTCGCGGCGATCACGCCGGCGCTGATCATCGGGGCCTGGGCGGAACGGGTGAAGTTCAAGTCGGTCCTGCTGTTCATGGGCCTGTGGGTGACGTTCGCCTATTTCCCGATCGCCCACATGGTCTGGGATGCGAACGGGCTCTTGTTCCAGATGGGCGCCATCGACTTTGCCGGGGGCACGGTCGTGCATATCAACGCCGGGATCGCCGCCTTCGTCGGTTGCCTGGTGATCGGCAAGCGGGTCGGCTTCGGCCGCGAGAACATGGCGCCGCATTCGATGGTGATGACGATGATCGGCGCCTCGATGCTGTGGGTGGGCTGGTTCGGCTTCAACGCCGGATCGAACCTCGAGGCCAACGGCGGCGCGGCGCTGGCGATGTTCAACACTTTCGTCGCCACGGCGGCGGCGGCGCTGGCCTGGTCGGCGGTCGAGACGCTCCAGCGCGGCAAGGCGTCGATGCTGGGTGCAGCCTCGGGGATGGTGGCGGGGCTGGTGGCGATCACGCCGGCCTGCGGCACGGTCGGTCCGGTGGGCGGCATGGTGCTTGCCGCCGGCGCGGCGGTGGTCTGCTATTTCTTCGTGACCGTGGTGAAGAACCGCTTCGGCTATGACGACAGCCTGGACGTGTTCGGCGTTCACTGCGTCGGTGGCATCCTGGGCGCGATCGGCACCGGCATCTTTTCGGCGGCGAGCCTGGGCGGGGTCAAGGGCGGCGACTATTCGATCGCCGCGCAGACCTGGATCCAGATCGAGGCGGTGGCGCTGACGCTGATCTGGTCGGGGGTGGTATCCTTCGTCCTCTACAAGCTGGTCGACATGGTCTTCGGCCTGCGCGTCGATGCCGACAGCGAACGCCAGGGGCTGGACCTGATTTCGCACGGCGAGGCGGCGTATCACGGCTGAACCCATGCCTGCGCGACTGGAAAGGCGGGGCCGGTGCCCCGCCTTTTCATATGCCGACGGCGAGGATGGCGCGGGCCAGGATCGGCACGGTGGTCTGGTTCAGCCCGGCGATGTTCAGCCGCGAATCGCCGACCATGTAGATGCCATGTTCGGCGCGCAGCCGTTCGACCTGTTCGGGCGTGGCGCCAAGGCGCGAGAACATGCCGCGATGCTGGGCGATGAAGCCGAACCGATCCGACCCGGACTGATTGCGCAGGTCGCGCGCCAGCTGGTCGCGCAGCGCCAGCATCCCCTTGCGGATCTCCTCGAGCTCGGCCTGCCAGTCGGCCCTCAGCCCCTCGTCGGTCAGGATGGTGGTGACGATGCGCGCGCCGTGATCGGGCGGGAAGGAATAGTTCTGACGGTTCAGGAAGGCGAGGTTGGCCTGGGTTACGTCCCTGAGCGCCGGCGCGGAAAGCGCGATCAGCACCCCGGTGCGTTCGCGGTAGATGCCGAAGTTCTTGCTGCACGAGGCGGCGATCAGCACTTCGGGCAGGCGGGCGGCGATCAGGCGGGTGCCGGCGGCGTCGGCCTCGAGCCCGTCGCCGAAGCCCTGATAGGCAAGGTCGATCAGCGGCACCGCGCCGGTCCGTTCCAGCAGCGCCGCGATCTCGGCCCATTCCGGCAGGGTCAGGTTGGCGCCGGTCGGGTTGTGGCAGCAGCCGTGCAGCAGGACCACGTCGCCCGGCCTGACCCCGGCGAGGTCGGCCATCATGCCGGCGAAATCGACGCCGCGCGTTTCGCCGTCGAAATAGCGGTAGGGTCGCCAGTTCATGCCGAGATAGGTCAGGATCGATGTGTGGTTCGGCCAGGTCGGGTCCGATACCCAGACGGTGGCGCCGGGCGCGGCCATGCGGATCAGCTCGAACGCCTGGCGGATGGCGCCGGTGCCGCCCGGCGTGGCGACCGAGGCGAGCCGGTCCGCCGCCAGCGCCGGCCCGAGGATCAGCGCCGCCATCGCGGCGTTGTAGTCGGGTTCGCCGGCCAGGCCGGTATAGGTCTTGGTCGTCTGGCTTTCCCACAGCCGGTGCTCGGCGGCCTTGACCGCGCGCATGATAGGCGTCAGGCCGGTCGCGTCCTTGTAGACGCCGACGCCAAGGTCGATCTTGTCCTTGCGCGGGTCGGCGCGGAACTGGCCGATCAGTTGCAGAATCTTGTCCGCCGGCTGCGGTTTCAGCGCGTTCAGCATCTTTCTTCCTTTCAGCCGCGGGCGACCTTCAGGTCGCCATACATGCCCCATTCGGCCCACGAGCCGTCATAGAGCGAATGGTCGTGCTTGCCGGTCCGTTCCAGCGCCAGGCTGAGGATCGCGGCGGTGACGCCCGAGCCGCAGGTGGTGATCGCCGGTTTTTTCAGGTCGACCCCGGCTTCGGTGAAGACGCGAGCCAGGTCAGCGGGGGACTTCATGGTGCCATCGGCGTTCAGCACCGACTTGTAGGGCACGTTGACCGCGGTCGGGATATGGCCCGGGCGCAGGCCGGGGCGCGGTTCGGGTTCCTCGCCCTTGAACCGGCCGGGCGAGCGGGCGTCGATGATCGCATGATCGCCCAGCTTGGCGGCGGCGGCCACCTGGGTCACGTCGCGCACCAGATGCGCCTGGCGCTGCACGGTGATGTGGCGGTCGCGGACGATGGGGGGCATATCCTCGATCGGGCGGCCCTCGGCCCGCCATTTCGGGAAGCCGCCGTCCAGCACGGCCACATCGGTCTTGCCCATCAGCCGGAAGGTCCACCAGACGCGCGCCGCCGAGAACAGGCCGGCACCGTCGTAGACCACTACCTGGTGGCCGTCGCCCACGCCCATCGCCCGCATCCGGCTGATGAACATTTCGGACGGCGGCGCCATGTGCGGCAGGCCTGAACGCTGGTCGGAGATCGCGTCGATGTCGAAGAAGCGGGCGCCGGGAATATGGGCCGCGTCATATTCGGCCTTCGCGTCGCGCCCGGCATCAGGCAGATACCACGACGCGTCGAGGATGCGCAGGTCGGGGTCTTTCAGGTGGGCTTCCAGCCAGGCGGTGGAAACCAGGGTCTTGGGATCGTCGGACATCGCGGCCTCTTCTTGCGGCTGGCCCCGGATTATCGCCGCCTGCCCGGCGCTGGCAAGCGCCAGTTGCGCGCGGGGCGGCACGAAGCAGCCGCGCCGCCCCGGCCTTGTCCCCGCCGCTACTTGGCCATCGCGCTGCGGATGATGCCGACGATTGCCATCAGTACGCCGCCGCCGACGCCGCCCGAGGCGACCGAGGAAATGATCGAGCCGATGTCGAGGCCGCCGGCCGCCGCGGCGCCGCCGGCTGCCGCGCTGCCGCCCAGTGCTGCGATGATCTGGTTGCCGAGCCCGCCGCCGATGATGCCGGCGATCGAATTGCCGAGCGGGCCGAGATTGAGGTTCTTCAGGACGTTGCCGACAATGTTGCCGCCGGCCGCCCCGGACAACAGGGCAATGATGAGCTGTTCCATTTACTCGTTCCTTCCTGTCGGGCCTTGGTTAAAGCATCCGGCGGTCCGGCCCACACACACCGGATGAGGAACTGTCTCACGAAGTGATTCGCCGCGCAATTGTTTCGGCGGCCGCGGCCTCAGCCCTGCTTCAGCAGACGCTGCTTCTGGCGGTTCCAGTCGCGCTTTGCCTCGGTCTCGCGCTTGTCGGCGACCTTCTTGCCCTTGGCGATGCCGATCTTCAGCTTCACCCGGCCGCGTTCGTTGAAATACATGACCAGCGGCACCAGGGTCATGCCTTCGCGCCCGACCGCCTGCCACAGCCGCGCTCGTTCGCGCCGCGACACCAGAAGCTTGCGCTTGCGCCGCTCCTCGTGGCCGAAGACGCCGGCCTGCTTGTAGCTGGCGATGTAGCTGTTGATGAGCCACAGCTCGCCCTCTTCGACCGAGGCGTAGCTTTCGGCGATGTTCGACTGGCCGGTGCGCAGCGACTTCACTTCGGAGCCGGTCAGGACGATGCCGCATTCCAGGTCGCTTTCGATGAAATAGTCGAAGCGCGCGCGCCGGTTCTCGGCGATGATCTTGGAATTCGGATCGGATTTTTCGGCCATGGCCGGGCAGAGATAGGCGAGGGCGGGGGCCAAGTCCAGCGGTGGCGGAGGGTGGCGCCCGCCGCCGGGTTCAGAAATAGCTGCGCACCAGCGCGCTCGACACCAGCGACCAGCCATCCGCCACCACGAAGAAGGCCAACTTGAACGGCAGCGACACGATGGCCGGCGGTACCATCATCATGCCCATCGACATCAGGATCGCCGAAACCACCAGGTCGATGATAAGGAAGGGCAGATAGAGCAGGAAGCCGATCTCGAAGGCGCGGGCGATCTCGGACAGCATGAATGACGGGACCAGCAGCGAAAAGGGCGCATCGGCTCCGGCGGTAATGGCCGCGGTTTCCGGGCGCAGGACCGCCAGCGCATGCAGCGTGCGCGGATCGGTGCGCCCGGCCATGAAGGCGCGGAACGGCACCGAGGCGCGGGCCAGCGCCGCCTGCGGGTCGAGGGTGCCGTCGAGCAGCGGCTGGCCGGCGTGGGTCCAGGCGTCGGTGAAGACCGGTTCCATGATGAACCAGGTGAGAAACAGCGACAGCGACACGATGAGGATGTTCGGCGGCGACTGCTGCAGCCCGATGGCCTGCCGCAAGATGGCCAGCACGGTGACGATGAAGGGAAAGCAGGTGACCATGACCGCCAGCCCCGGCGCGAGGCTGAGCAGCGTGACCACCGCGATCAGCGCCAGCGACTGGCCGGTCAGCGTCTGGCTGCCGACCAGCGGGCGGGCGGCATCGAGGAGGCCGGTGTCCTGTGCCAGCGCCGCGGAGCCGGCGAGCGTGATCGCGAGCGACAGCAGCAGGGCGACCGGCAGCGGTGACAGGACGCGCGACGGGCGGCGGGTGGGCGAAACGGCTGCCATTCAGAGCCCGTCCTTCAGATCTGCCACCTCGGTCAGCCGCACCGCCAGTTGGCCGGCCCTGTCGCCGTCCAGTTCGGTCAGTTCGCCGCGCCCGATCAGCCGGTCGCCGACGTAAAGCTCGACCGGATCGTCGACCCGGCTGTCGAGCGGGAGGATCGCCTCGCGCCGGAGCCGCAAGAGATCGCGGACCGCCGGGCGGGCGCGGCCGACCGAGATGGTGATGGTGATCGGCACCTGGCCGAAGGGGCTTGTGTCGGGCATGTCCGGGGCGGTCATGGGTCAATCCGTTTCCTGCTGGCTGTGGAAAAAGGCGCGGACGGCGGTGTCGATCGCGGCGATCGTGCGCCCCAGGTCGATGCTGGTTTCGCGGGTGCCGGTCTTGATCAGCGCCTGGCCTTCGTCGAGCGTATCGTCGGCGATGACGGTCAGCGGCAGGTCGGCCGTGCCGGGCATGGTTTCGGCAAGAAGTCGTTCGACCAGGTCGCGGTTGGCCGGAGCGGTGCGCACCGCGACCGGCTCGGTCGCCAGTTGGCCGGCGGCCGGGCGCAGTTCGTCAAGGATGATGGCGCCCAGGCTGTGGCGTGCCGCGGCGGGCAGGACCCTGGCGACCATCTCCTCCAGCAGCGGTTCGATGGTCGCCAGCACATGGCGGCGGGCGTCGCGGTAGCTTAGCGCCATGTCCGCCAGGTTGCGCCCCAGATCGCCGCGCAGGCGGCCGATTTCGTCGCCCTGCGCGGCGACGGCATCGTCCCAGCCGGCCCGGTAGCCCTGTTCGTAGGCGGCCAGCCGCTGTTCCTCGGTCTCGGCCGGGCCGGCCGCGGTGGCCGGCATGTCGAAGGTTTCAAGTTGCAGGAGTCGCGCCATCAGCTGTTTTCCGTTTCGGTTTCGTCCATCCAGTTCCGCAGGATCTCGACCGTTTCATCGCGCCGTTCGGTGATGAGCCGCCTCAGCCGCGCCACCGGGTCGGCAACCTCGGCCTGGGCGTCGGGCGTGGCGGGCAGGCGGCCGGCACCGGCCACCGGAAGGTTGCCCGCGTCAAACTCGCCGTCGTCGATCTCGCCGGTCAGGGCGGGGCCGGAGGTGGCCAGCGTTGGGGCCGGCGCCGGCAGCGCCACGGCCCGCGACCCGCGCCCGGAAAGGATCGGGCGCAGGACGAAGAGGCCGAGAACCAGCGTCACGATCGCCAGCACGCCAAGCTGCACCAGCGTCATGACGTCGATGGCGAAGGGCGGGAGCAGCGAATGGCCGGAGTCGGTGCCAAGTGCCGTAGGTTGCTCGAAGGCAAGCGACTTGACGGTGATGACATCGCCGCGCTTTTCGTCGAAGCCCACGGCCGCCGCCACCAGGTCGCGCAATGTGGCCAGTTCGTCGTCGGGGCGCGGTTTCCACTGGACCTGGCCGGCGGAATCGGCCGCCGAGATGCCGTCGACCAGCACCGCGACGGTCAGGCGGCGGACCGAACCCGGCGCCTTGACCACTTCGCGCTTGGTTTCGCTGAGCTCGTAGTTCACCCGTTCGGTGGTCTGGTTGTCGCTGCTTTGCGAGGTCTTGCCGCCGCCCTGAGCCGCGCCCGCCGGCAGGTTCGAGGCGACGCCGACCGCGCCGGAGCCCTGGTCGCTGGAGGAGGAGGTCTTTTCCTGGTTTTCGGACGAGACCGCCACCTTTCCCTGCGGGTCGATCTGGCGTTCGGAAATCGATTCGCTGTCGGTTACCGTATCGACCGACACTTCGACGACCGCCTTGCCCGGACCGACCCGCGCCTCGAGCAGGCGGGTGACATTGTCGCGCAGGGCCGCGGCCCGATCGTCGCCCGCCCTGGCGGCCGGATCGTCGTCGGCGCGGATCAGGCGGCCCTCGCCGTCGCTCACCGCCACATCCTCGGGCTTCATGCCGGCGACGGCCGCCGCCACCAGATAGCGCAGCGCCCGGGCCTGGTCGGCCGAGAGCGCCCCGCCACGGCCGACCACCGCGACCGAGGCCTTGGGCGCGGTGGCTTCCTGAAAACCGCGCGGCTCGACATTTGAGATGTGGACGCGCACGCTGCGGACATTGGGCAGGCTGGCGATGGTGCGGGCCAGTTCGCCCTCTTTCGCGCGCCAGTAGGCGGCATCGAACATCTGGGCGGTGGTGCCGAAGCCCGACAGCGAATCAAGCAGTTCGTACCCCTCGCCGGAATTGGCGGGGAGCCCCTGGGCGGCAAGATCCATGCGCAGCCGGTCGCGCAGATCGGATTCGACATAGATCGCCTGGCCCCTGACTTCGTATCTGGCGCCCTGCTGGTCGAGCGCGGCCAGCACCTCGCCCGCGCGGTTGCTGTCGATTCCGGCGTAAAGCAGCGCCATCGAGGGCCGGGTGGCGACGGTGGTCAGGCCATAGACGGCCGCGAACATGGCGAGCGTGGCCACCGCCACGACGATCCGCTTGCGCGGGTCAAGGGCCTGCCAGACCGATAACAACTGCTGCACCTAAGGGTTCTCCCGTTCGCGGGCTACTGCCCGGCCTGGCCCATGCTTGCGCCATCGCGCTTAACAATCGGTTAGCCGGCTTGGGCTAAGACCGGGGCGGAACAACAGCGGAACAGCCATGTCTGACCCATCTGCCCCCCGCCCCGAAACCGCGCCGAAAAAGTCGAAACTGCCGCTCCTGCTCGGGCTGGTGCTGATGCTGGCGCTGGCGGGCGGCGGGTTCTATGCGGTCTACGCCGGGTTGTTGCTGGGCGCCAAGCCCGAGGCCGCCGAGGCGGAAACCCAGGGCGAGGTGGCGGTGCTGCCCGAGATTGCCTTCGTGCCGATCACGCCGCTGGTGGTCTCGCTCGGCCCCGAAGCGGGCGGGCGGTTCCTGCATTTCACCGCGCAGATGGAGGTCGCCAAAGAGTATGAAGCCGACGTGACGCTGCTCTTGCCGCGCATTCTCGATGTGCTGAACAGCTATCTGCGGGCGGTCGAGACGCGCGAACTGGCGGACCAGACGGCGCTGGTTAGGCTGCGCGCCCAGATGCTGCGCCGCATCCAGCTGGTGACGGGCGGTGATCGGGTCCGTGATCTGCTCATCACCGAATTCGTGATCAACTAGGAGGCGCCGATGGAAGCGATCATCAATGTGCTGATGGGGGCCGGCGCGCTGGGGGCGGGGCTGTTCTGCTATGTCCTGTCGCGGCGGCTCAGCGCCTTCACCACGCTGGAAAGCGGCATGGGCGGCGCCATCGCGGTGCTGTCGGCGCAGGTCGACGACATGACCCGGGTGCTCGAAGCGGCCCGCCAGGCGGCGGCGCTGTCCTCGCAGACGCTCGAGGCGCTGAACGGGCGGGCCGAGCTGTCGGCCCAGCGGCTGGAATTGTTGCTCGCCTCGCTCCACGACCTGCCAGACGAAGCTGGGCCGGCGGGTGGTGGACGGGTGCGGGTGGTCCATCGGGGGCGCCGTCGGCCCAGTGACGAACCGCGGACGGCCGGGCACGCGCCGCAACGAGACGGTGTTGCCGAGGAGGCGGCGTGATGCGGGGGCGGCCGTTCGGAAAGGGCGCCAAGGCAAGGACGGGCCGGGTGCGGCCTCCACGGCGGCGGCAGACCGGCCTTTGCCTGCTGGCCCTGTTTCTGGGCCTGTCGGGGGTGTTCAGGATCGGCAATGGCGTCGGGCTGGCGGCGGCGGAAACGGCCGCGCCCGCCACCACGCCCGAGGTCACCCCGGCGACGGCCGCCTGCACGCCGGACGCCGGCGCCATGGCCATGCTGAAATCGCTGAAGGAGCGCGAGCAGCGTCTGGCCGAGGCCGAGGAGAAGGCGGCGGTCCGGCAACGGACGCTCGATCTGGCGCGAACCGAGATCGACGGGAAGCTTGCCGAACTCGAAAGCGCCGAGAAGAAGCTCGCGGCGACGGTGGCGGTGGCCGACCAGGCCGCCGACAAGGACGTGGCGCGGCTGGTGTCGGTCTACGAGACGATGAAACCCAAGGATGCGGCGCGGCTTTTCTCGGAAATGGATGGCGATTTCGCCGCCGGTTTCCTGGCGCGGATGCGGCCCGAGGCGGCGGCGGCGGTAATGGCGGGTCTCGATCCGGCCAAGGCCTATGCGATCAGCGTCCGGCTGGCCGGCCGCAACGCCGCGGGGCCGAAGAACTGATGGCCAGCGGTGGCGGGGAGAGAGGGATTCTTAACCCCGCCGGCCGAGGATCGGTCGCAACGCAGCGGTTCGGGAAAGCGCCATGATCGGAATCGTCGGCATCGCCATCATCTTCGTCATGGTGTTCGGCGGTTATGTCCTGCACGGCGGCAAGCTGGAGATCGTGCTGGAGGCGGCGCCGTGGGAAATGATCATGATCGGCGGCGCCGCGGCCGGGGCCTTCGTGCTGGCCAACGATTTCGGCGCGGTCAAGCAGACGCTCAAGGATATCGGCAAGGTCTTCAAGGGGGCGAAATGGAAGCCGCAGGACTACCGCGATCTTCTGTGCCTGCTGTTCGAGCTGATCCGGCTGGCCAAGTCGAACCCGGTCGCGGTCGAGGAGCATATCGAAAACCCTGGCGCGTCGTCGATCTTCGGAAAATATCCCAAGATTGCCCATGACCACGAAGCCACCGAGCTGATCTGCGACACACTGCGGGCGGCCTCGATGAACTACGACGATCCCCACCAGGTCGAGGAGGTGCTGGAAAAGCAGCTCGACGCCAATCTGCATCATGCCCTGCATTCCAGCCACGCGTTGCAGTCGATCGCCGACGGGATGCCGGCGCTCGGGATCGTCGCGGCAGTCCTTGGCGTCATCAAGACCATGGGCTCGATCGACCAGCCGCCGGAAATACTCGGCGGCATGATCGGCTCGGCGCTGGTGGGCACGTTCATGGGCGTGTTCATGGCCTACGGTCTGGTCGGCCCCTTCGCCTGCAAGGTCAAGTCGGTGGTCGAGGAGGATGCCCATTTCCACAAGCTGATCCGCGAGGTCCTGGTGGCCAACCTGCACCGCCACCCGCCGAATATCTGCATCGAGGTCGGCCGCCAGAACACGCCCCACCATATCCGGCCCAGCTTCTCGGCGCTGGAGGAAGCCTTGCGCGCAGTCAAGTCGGAGGCTGCCTGATGAGGCGGGTGCTGTGGTTGCTGGTCCTGCTCTGGTCGGTGGCCCTTCCAGCGGCGGCGGTTGCCGGACGGGTCACGGTTCAGGCGGGGGATCATCTGGTCTTCACCCGGCTGGTGCTGCAAGGCGAGGGTCGGTCGGACTGGAAACTTGGCCGCACCGCGCAGGGCTATGCGTTGCAGGTTGGGGGGGCGGAGGTGGCCTTCGACCTTGGCGGCCTGTTCGCCCGGATCGACCGGCGCCGGATCGCCGACGTTACCGCAGATGGGCCGGGACGGCTGGCTATTGCGCTTGGCTGCGACTGTCACGCGACGGCCTTCGCCATGTCGGGCGGACGCATCGTCGTCGACATCGGCGACGGTGCCCCGGCCCGGGACTCGCCGTTCGAGGTCGAACTTGCTCCACCAGATGCGGGGCCGACCCCTGCTTCAAGCCCGGTGGCTGGTACCGAGGCCCCGCGCGCCGCGGCTGCGACATTGACGTTCCTGCCGCTGGCGGCCCCGGCGGCCAACCCGGCGCCGGACTGGCACGGATCTGCGTCCACGGTGGTGCTCGGCCCCGGGTCGGCGCCGGTCACCTCGGCCCCGGCCGCGGTCAAGGATGCAGAAAGGCCCGCCGCCGCGCCGCAGTTGCCCGTTCCGGGAACGCAATTGCCGGTGATGGTCGCGCCGCCGCCGGTCCTGCCGCCGGACATTTCCGGTCCAGCCATCCGGGCGACTGAGGATGCGTTGCTTCTGCAATTGGGGCGCGCGGCGTCGCAAGGCCTGGTGGAGCCGCCGGCGCCGGTTACGCCACCGCCCGCGCGACCCGACGCCCCGCCGCCGGAACCGGCGGACGCCGCGCCCGCGATGGGTGGTCCCGACGACGACCGCGATCCACCGCCCGGGGCTGGCGCCATCGCCTTTCATGCCGAAACCAGTCTTGACCGCGATTCGCGCGAGGATCCGGCCGCCCGACACCTGACCGCGTCCGGTGGGTCTTGTGTCCCCGACAGCGAGGTGGCGCTGGCGGAATGGGGCAGCGCGGACCCGGTTCCGGCGCAACTGGCCAGTGTGCGGGCCGGACTAGTCGGCGAATTCGACCGGCCGGATGCGCGGGCGGTCGAACGGCTTGCGAAGCTCTACCTGTTCCTGGGGATGGGGGCCGAGGCGCGCCAGGTTCTGGCGGCTTTCTCTGCCGATCTGGTCGATGCGCGCCTCTTGTCTGACATCGGTCTGGTGCTCGATGACGGCGTGGTCGCTCAAGACAGCCCGCTGCACGGAATGCGCGACTGCGACACGCAGGTGGCGCTCTGGTCGTTCCTGGCGGCTCCGTCGGGAAATGACGTCCGGCTTGCCGACACCGGCGCGGTGGCGCGCGGCTTTTCCGGGCTGCCGGCGGGCTTGCGCCATATTCTCGCGCGGCGACTGGCCAGCCGCCTGACCGAGATCGGGGCGACCGATGCCGCGCGCCGGGTGCGCAATGCGGTGGCGCGCGAGTCGCAGCCCGGCGACCGGCTGGTCGGCATGCTCGACGCCGAACGGGCACTGCGCAATGGCAAGCCGTCGGCGGCGGAGAGCCCGTTGGACAGCCTCACCGCGGGCAATGATCCCCTGTCGGCTGAGGCGGTGCTTCTGGCGGTGGAGGCCCGCCTGAAACAGGGCGCGGCCCCACCGCCCGGGCTGGTCGAGGCGGTTTCGGCGCTGGCCTTCGAGCGGCGCGACGGCGCGGACGGGCCGCGGTTCACCTCGGCGGCTATCCTGGCGCTGGCGGCGGGTGGAAAATTCGACGAAGCCTTCGCGAGCTACGGCCGTTGGCAGACCGAGAAGCCCGATGCCGACCGGCGCGAGACGGCCGAGGGGCTGTTCGGCCTTCTGGCCGGCAAGGCCGACGACGCGACGTTCCTGCAGGATTTCTTCGCCGGCACCAGGATGCTTGCCGAGGCCGGTGCGGAGGCGCCGGTGCGGCTGGCAGTCGCCCGGCGGCTGGTGTCGCTGGGGTTTGCCGATGAGGCGCGCGGGCTGGTCAGTCCGGTCGCAGCCGGAAAGACAGACGGCCGGATGGTGCTGGCCGGCGCGGCGTTGGGGCAAATGCGGCCCGACGAGGCTTTGGGCGACCTGCAGGGGCTCGAAGGGCCTGAGGCAGGGGCATTGCGGGCCGCGGCCTTGTCGATGGCCGGCAGGCATGGCGAGGCGGCGGCAATCTATGCGGCGCAGGGTGACTTAACGGCGGCGGCCGATGCCGCCTGGGCTGCGGGAGACTGGGAGGGCGCCGCCCGGTCCGATCGGTTCCGGCAGGCGGCAGCTGGCCTGGGCCTGACCGCCGCCGCTGGTCCCGCGTCGGAGGCCGGCACCACGCTGGCCGGCAGCCGGGCGCTTCTGGACCAGAGCGCCGGGGTGCGCCAGATTCTGACGGATTTGCTGGATTCTCCGGCACCGCCACAGACCCGGCCAGCCGGCCCCTGAACCCGGCCATCCGGCGCTTACGGTTTTTCAACCTGCCGATTCTAGCCTGAAGACGAACGCGCAAGGGGCGCGACAGGGTCAGAATGACACCACAAACGAGATTTCGTCGGATCCTCGCCGCCCTTCTGCTGGCCGTGGCCGACCTGGCCGGTGGCCGGGTGCGCGCTGCCCAGCAAGCGGCCGAACCCGCGGCGCTGTGCGAACGGGCCGCGGAAATCGCGTCGCAGCGCGAAGGGGTGCCGATCTCGGTCCTTGCGGCCATATCGCTGGGCGAATCCGGCCGCCGGCAGGGCAAGGCCTTTCGCCCCTGGCCCTGGACGGTGAACATGGAAGGCGCAGGTCACTGGTTCGGGACCGCCGAGGAGGCGCTGGCCTATGCCCAGCGGGAATTCGACGGCGGCGCCCGCAGTTTCGACATCGGTTGCTTCCAGATCAACTACCGCTGGCATGGGCAGAACTTCGCCTCGATCGGTCAGATGTTCGATCCGCTGGCCAATGCGCTTTATGCCGCGCGCTTCCTGCGGTTGCTCTATGCCGAACAGGGATCGTGGGAGGCGGCAGCGGGCGCCTATCATTCGCGCAACCCCCAGTTCGCCGCCGATTACGCGGCCCGGTTTGCGCGCCTGCGCGGCGATTTCCTGACCCGCAACGGCGCGGGGCTGCCGGAGATCACCGACCTGCAGCTGGCCGGACTTGACCAAACCACCGGAGGCGCGGGCCTTGCCGCGCCGCGCCCCAACAGCTTTCCGCTGCTTCAGTCGGGGGCTGGCGCGGGGCTTGGCTCGCTGGTTCCGATCGGCAATGGCGCGGGGGCCGCGCTTTTTGGCGGCGCGGTGCCGACCGGTGCGGAGGACGGATCGTGACGAAGCGCGCGGTCAGCCTCTTCCATCCGACCGTGCTTCTGGCGCTGGCGATGATGGCGATCATCGCCATGATGATCCTGCCGATGCCATCGTGGATCCTCGATGCGGGCCTCGCGGCCTCGTTCGCGATCGCCATCCTGATCTTCACCATCACGCTTTTCATCGAGCGGCCGCTGGATTTTTCCGCCTTCCCGACCATCCTTCTGGCGTCGCTGATGCTGCGGCTGGCGCTGAATGTGTCGTCGACGAAACTCATCATCGGCCAAGGCCATACCGGGACGGCCGCGGCCGGAAAGGTGATCGAGGGTTTCGCCATGTTCATCATGTCGGGCTCGGTGCTGATCGGGCTGGTGGTGTTCGGCGTGCTGCTGATCGTCAACTTCATCGTCATCACCAAGGGCGCGGGCCGCATGGCCGAGGTCGGCGCGCGGTTCGCGCTGGACGGCATGCCGGGCCGCCAGCTGGCGATTGATGCCGACATGAACGCCGGCGCCATCGACCATGCCGAGGCCAAGGCGCGGCGCGAGCGCGAACAGGCGGAAACCACGTTCTTCGGTTCGCTCGACGGCGCGTCGAAGTTCGTGAAGGGCGACGCCGTGGCGGGGCTGCTCATCACCCTGCTGAACCTTGTCGTCGGGCTGGCGATCGGCATCGGCGTGCATGGCATGCCCATCGCCCGGGCGCTGGAGACCTATTCGATCCTGACGGTCGGTGACGGGCTGGTCAGCCAGATCCCGGCGGTCATCATCTCGATCGCCTCGGCGCTGCTTCTGTCGCGGGGGGGCACCAAGGGCGCGGCCGACAAGGATATCCTGCGCCAGCTTGGCCAGCATCCGCCGGCGCTGGCGACGGTGGCGGTGCTGATGGCGCTGTTCGCGCTGGTGCCGGGCCTGCCGTTCGTGCCCTTCATGCTGGGCGCGGGGCTTCTGGGCGGCACCGCCTATGTGCGGCGGCGGACCATCCTGCGCGAAGCTGCGCCGGCAATGGGGCCGGCCGAACGCGCGGAACCGGCGCGGCAGCGGTCGATGGGCGACATGCTCGACATCGACGATATCCATGTCGAGTTCAGCACCAGCCTGGTGGGCATGGTTCTCGATCCGGCCACCGGGCTCGACGCCCGCATCGCCAGCATGCGCGCCCATGTCGTCACCCACTACGGGCTGATCCTGCCCGAAATCCGCCTCACCGACGATCCGGGCCTGGAGCCGGGCCGCTACCGGATCCGCATCCAGGGGGTCGAGCAGGCGGCCGACCTGCTGCATCCCGATCAGGTCCTGGCGCTTCTGGGCGGCGACGATGCGCGGATTCCGGCGGGCGGCGATGTGCAGGAGCCGGTCTACGGTGCCCCGGCCCGCTGGATTCCGCGCGACCGGCAGGACGAGGCGATCCTGGCCGGCGCCACCGTCGTCGGCCCGACCGAGGTGCTGGCCACGCACCTGCTCGAGGTGGTGAAGCGCAATTTCGCCCGGCTGCTCAGCCTGAAATCGCTGCGCCGGCTTCTGGCCGAAAGCATCAACCTGTCCGATCCGGCGCGCGCCGAGGCCAATCGCAAGCTCTTCGATGAGTTGATCCCCGACAAGGTGCCGGTCGATCTGCTGCTGTCGGTGCTGCGGCTGCTGCTCGAGGAGCGCGTGTCGATCCGTAACCTGCCGCTGATCCTGGAGGCCATCGCCGAGGGGCGCGCGCTGGCCAGCCCGGAACTGGTCTGCGAACATGTGCGCCGCAGGCTGGGCTTCCAGCTGGTCGCCGAACTGCGCCGTGCCGACGGGTCGGTGCCGCTGCTGCAACTGGCCCCCGAGTGGGAGGAGACCTTCCGCACCTATCAGGTCGAGGGCGAGCGTGGGTTGGCCGACGTGGCGCTGCCGCCGGAAAAGTTCAATCGGCTTACCGGAAACGTCGCCGAAAAGGTGGCAAGATCCGCCGAAAAGGGGGTGTTTCCGGCGGTTGTCACCTCGTCCCGGCGACGGCGGTTCCTGCGCACGGCGCTGGCCGCCAAGGGGATTGCGGCGCCGGTCCTGTCCTACGACGAGGTCGGCACCGAGGCCAGGCCGGCCATCGTCGGCCTGGTGATGGCATGAACCAGATCGCCGGGCAGGTGCAGCCGCTGATGGATCTGGCCTTCGCGGTCCTGCGGACTTATGGGCTGGTCTTCCTGCGGGTCGGCGCAGCGGCGGCGCTGTTGCCCGGGTTCGGCGAGCGAATGGTGCCCGCGCGCATCCGGCTGGTGGCGGCGATGGCGCTGAGTGCCGCGGTTGCCCCGGCGGTGGCGGGCGGCTTGCCGGCGGGTCCGGCGACGCTGGCCGGCTCGGTCGGGTTGCTGTTCGCCGAAATGCTGAACGGGCTGGCGCTGGGCTTCGTGCTGCGGCTGTTCCTGATGGCCATCGAGATGGCCGGGGGGATCGCCGCGCAGTCCGGCTCGCTGGCCCAGATGTTCGGCACCGCGGGCGAGCCGATGCCGGCCATCGGGCATCTTCTGGTGATGGCGGGCCTTGGACTGGCCTTTCTGGGCGGTCTTCATGTGCGGATCGCTGCGGCCCTGATCCTGTCCTACCGGGCGATTCCCGCCGGGACGCTTCCCGGCGCGGCGCTGATCGAAAGCTGGAGCCTCGCGCAGGTCTCGCACGCCTTTGGCCTGTCGTTCAGCCTGGCCGCGCCCTTCGTGATCGCGGCGCTTCTCTACAATGTGGCGCTGGGCTTCATCAACCGGGCGATGCCGGGGTTGATGGTGGCCATGATCGGGGCGCCGGCGCTGGCGGCTGGGGTGCTGATCCTGCTCGCTGTTGCCGCGCCCTTGATGCTGGCGGGCTGGCAATCGGGTTATGAGCGGCTGCTGGCCGACCCGTTCGCGGTGGTCCGATGAGCGACGAGGACGAGGGCCGGGACCACGAGCCCACCCAGAAGAAGCTCGACGATGCGCGTGCGCGGGGCGATGTGGCGCGGTCGGGCGACCTGACGGGGGCGGCGGCGCTGGGCGGGTTCACGCTGGCGGTGCTGGCGGCCGGACCGGGGGCGGTGGCGGCTTTCTCGGGAACGGCGCAAAGCTATCTGGGGCAAGTGGGCGGGCTGGTGCGGCTGGGCGATCCGGCCGCCGGTGCCTGGGGGGTGGCCGCCTGGCTGGCGCACATGGTGCTGCCGGTGGTGCCGCTGTTCCTGCTGCCGGCGTTGGGCGCGTTTGCCGGCCTGCTGGGCCAGCGAGGGCTGGTGTTTTCGGGCGAAAAGCTCGCGCCCCGCCTGTCGCGCATCAACCCCCTGGCCAATGCCGCCCGCCGCTTCGGTCGGGGCGGGTTGGTCGAGTTCGCCAAGAGCCTGGCCAAGCTTTGTTTGACCGCCGGTCTGACCGGATGGTTCCTGACGCGCCGCCTGGGTGAGGCGCTGGTGTCGGCGGAACTGACCGCCGCGCAGGCGGGCGCGCTGACCTTGCAGATGTTGGTGGCGTTTCTGGTCTTTGCTACGCTGATCGCCGCCGTCTTCGGGGCCGGCGACTATCTGTGGCAGCGGCTCGACCATCTGCGGCGCAACCGCATGACCCGGCAGGAACTGGTCGACGAATTCCGCCAGTCCGAAGGGGACCCGGACATGAAGGGCCAGCGCCGCCAACGGGCGCAGGCGATCGCGATGAACCGGATGCTGGCCGATGTCGCCAAGGCTGATGTGGTGGTGGTCAACCCGACGCACTATGCGGTGGCGCTGAAATGGACGCGGGCCAGCGGCCGGGCGCCGGTGTGTCTCGCCAAGGGCACCGACGCGGTTGCGGCGCGCATCCGCGAACGGGCGCAGGCGGCGGGCGTGCCGATCCATTCCGACCCGCCCACGGCGCGGTCGCTGCATGCGGCGGTCGAGATCGGCCATGAAATCCGGCCCGAGCATTTCGCCGCCGTCGCCGCGGCGATCCGCTATGCCGAACGGATGCGGCGCCGGGCGAAGGAACGGGGCCTTGGCTGATGGACAGGCATGAGGCCCGGCAACTGGCGGATATTGCGGTGATGAAGCGCGACGCCGACCTGGCCCGGCTGGCCGGGGCGGCCGCGCGGCTGGCGCGGGTAGGGCAGATGCGGATGGATATCGAGGCCGGTCTCAGGCGCGAGACCCTGGCGGCGTCGGACAGGGGCGATCCGGTCGGGCTGGTCCGGTTGGAGGGCCATGTGCGGTTCATGCAGCAGACGCTCGACCGGCTGGCGACCGAGATCGGACGGCTCGAGGCCGAACGGGACGAATTGCGCGACAAGGCCGCCCGGTCGTTCGGGCGGGCCTCGGTTCTGGACGAACTGGCGGCGGGCCTGGCGCGGGCTGGGCGCAAGGGGCAGGGGTGATGGGTCTTGCCGTCCGGTGGTCGCGAAGTCGGGCATGGTCGGGCGGCTCGCCGGCGGTGTAGGCGGTTGGCCGTCATGCGGCCGGCGGAACCTGACGAGGCTGCCAGGCGCCTTGGGGTGGGCAGAACGCAGAGGTCGGGGTGTAGCTGTGTCCAGGATCGCGGGTGTCGGACCATCGATCTTTCTGCCGCCGCCGCAGGTATCGGTGCGCGGGCGACGGGAGGAGAGGGCAGATCGGTCTGCAATTTGGCTATCGCAGGTCTGACCTTCCATCCGACCCATCCCAAGGGTCGGCGCGATGGTGCCCACCCCGGGTCGGGCGCGGCCCTCCGTCGCGCAGGGATGCAGATCAAGAGCAGGGTGCTTTGACGCGTGGAGGCTGTCATCGACCCTGGCCGTCGCCCTTTTCCGGCGCATGTTGGCCGCCGACGATTGCTGCACGCGCCGCGCCGGCGGCGGTTTGTTTCAGCCCTTCACGTCTTGGACAGGCGCGCCGAGGGCACTTGGCGGCGGGCTCCGCGCTCTTTCATAAAGGGTCGGGGCCGGCCCGCGGACCCGATGGCCGGAAGGGAGCCAGGCGGAGTGACCAAGAAATCCATGCTGGTCCTGGCGCTGGCTGCGGTCGTCGGCCTGGGGCTGGGGCTGCTTGGCCGGCATCCGGCGGGCGCCGACGACGTGCGGCGGTGGGTGGCGGCCCTGGCAGGCTATTGCGACGCCCATCCGCTGATGGCCTGGCTGGTGGGCTTTGGACTTTATGTGGCTGCGACCGCCCTGTCGCTGCCGGTGGCGGTCTGGATGACCCTGGCGGCAGGGGCGCTCTTCGGCTTCTGGAGGGGGCTGGCGCTGGTGGCCTTTGCCGCGCCCGCCGGGGCGACGCTGGCCTTTCTGGCGGCGCGCTGGCTGTTCCGGGCGCCGTTGCAGCGGCGTTTTGGCGACCGGCTGGCAGCCATCGACCGGGGGATTGCCCGCGACGGACGCCTTTACCTGTTTTCGCTGCGTCTGATCCCGGCCATTCCGTTCTTCCTGGTCAATGTGCTGATGGGGCTGACGGCGATGCCAGCGGTGCAGTTCTACCTGGTCAGCCAAGCGGGGATGCTGGCGGGCTCGGCCGCTTACGTCAACGCGGGTACCCGGCTGGCCGAGATCGGCAGTCCGGCGGGCATCCTGTCGGGGCCGGTGGTCCTGTCGCTGGCCGCGCTGGCAGTGTTGCCCTGGGCGGGACGTGCCCTGATCGGCTGGGCCCGGCGGCGGCGGCTTTACCGGCGCTGGCAGCGGCCGCGCCGGTTCGACCGCAACCTGGTCGTCATCGGCGGCGGGGCGGCGGGGCTGGTCACGGCCTATGTCGCGGCGGCAACGCGGGCCAGCGTCACGCTGGTCGAGGAGGCGCGGATGGGCGGGGACTGCCTGAACTACGCGCTGCGTGCCGTCGAAGGCGCTGATCCGCGCGGCGCGGCTGGCGCGGCAGATGCGCCGCATGCCGGCGATTTCGGGCTGGAGGCCTGCGCCCCCGACATCTCTCGTTTCGCCGGATCTTCGCCCGGGTGAACGCGGTGATTGCCGCCATTGCTCCGCACGATCTCGGCCGAACGCTACCGGGCGCTGGGGGTCGATGTGGTCACGGGGCATGCGCGGCTGTGCGATCCTTGGACGGTCGAGTTGACGCAGGCCGACGGGCAGGTGCGCCGCCTGACCGCCCGGTCGATCGTGCTGGCGACCGGCGCTCTGCCGGTGGTGCCGCCGGTGCCGGGGCTGGCCGATGTGGGCTTCCTGACCACCGAGACGCTATGGGACGCTTTCGCCGCGCGCGAGGAGCCGCCGGCGCGGCTGGCAATCCTGGGGGCCGGGCCGGTTGGGGTGGAACTGGCGCAGGCCTTCGCGCGGCTGGGGTCGGCGGTCATCTTGATCGAGGCGGGGCCGAGGGTGCTGGGGCGCGAGGACGAGGATGTATCTGCCTTTGCGCGGGCGGCGCTGGAGGCCGAGGGGGTCAGGGTGTTGGCGGGGCGCACCGCCGTGGCCTGCGGCAGGGACGCAGATGGCCGATGGATCGAGACGGACGGTGCGGAGGGCCGGCTGCGCGTGGCGTTCGACGAACTGATCGTGGCGGTGGGTCGGCAGGCGCGCACGGCCGGTTTCGGGCTGGAGGAGCTGGGCATCGGAACCGGCAGGGTGATCGAAACCAACGACTATCTCGAAACGATCTACCCCAACATCTTCGTGGCGGGCGACGCGGCCGGCCCCTGGCAGCTGACCCATGCTGCGGCCCATCAGGCGTGGTTCGCCGCGGTCAACGCGCTCTTCGGCTTTGCCTGGCGCTTTCGCCCCGACTATCGGTTCCTGCCCCGCGTTACCTTTCTCGATCCCGAGATCGCCTGCGTCGGGCTGACCGAGGTCGAGGCGCGGGCGCGCGGCATCGGCCATGAGGTCACGCGCCTCGATCTGGCCGATCTGGACCGGGCGATTGCCGAAGGGGCGGCGGTGGGTTTCGTCAAGGTGCTGACCGTCCCCGGCAAGGACCGCATCCTGGGCGTCGCGATCGCGGGCGATCATGCCGGCGAGCTTCTGGCCGAGTTCGTGCTGGCGATGCGCAACGGGCTGGGGCTGGGCAAAATCCTGGCGACGGTCCACAGCTATCCGACGATGGCCGAGGCCAACCGGCTGGTGGCCGGCAACTGGCGGCGTGCGCATGTCGGCGCGCGGCTTCTGGCGCTGATGGAGCGGGTGCACCGCTTTCGGCGGGGAGAGCGGGGATGATCGACCGTTTCCTTCAGCCGCCGATGCGCGCCCTGCTGGCGGTTCCGGCGCGGGCCTTGACGGCGGGCGGCCTGCGGGCTGATCAGGTCACGCTGGCCGGGCTGGGCTTGGCGATCCTGAGTTTCGTGGCGCTGGCCTTGGGCTGGCACGGGGCCGGGCTGGTCCTGATCGCCGCGAACCGGGTGCTCGATGGGCTCGACGGGGCGCTGGCGCGGGTGCAGGGTCCGACGGACCGGGGCGCATTCCTGGATATTACCGCAGATTTCGTCTTCTACGCGCTGGTGCCGCTGGGGTTCGCCCTGTCCGACCCGCCGGCCAATGCCCTGGCGGCGGCGGCGCTTCTGGCGGCCTTCATCGGCACGGGCACGAGCTTTCTTGCCTTCGCATCGGTGGCGGCGCGGCGGGGGATGACGGCTGCGGACTATCCAGCCAAGGGCATCTATTACCTCGGCGGGCTGACCGAAGGGGCCGAAACCATCGCGGTCTTTGCCGCCATGTGCCTGTGGCCGCAGTGGTTCGCGGTGCTGGCCTGGGGTTTCGCGGGCCTGTGTCTTGTCACCACGGCGATGCGGCTGCATAGCGGCTGGACGGCCTTTTCGGCCGGGGCGCCGGAGCGGGAGAGACCATGAAAAGGCTGCTGTTGGCGTCGCTTCTGGCCCTGTCGGGGCTGCCTGTCCGGGCCGGGACCTGGCAGGACACTGTGGCCGCCGCGCGCGGGCAGACGGTCTATTTCAACGCCTGGGGCGGGGACGAACGGACCAACGGCTTTATTGTCTGGGCCGACCAGCAGTTGTCGGCGGCCTATGGCGTCCATGTGCAGCAGGTGAAGCTGGCCGACACCGCCGAGGCGGTGACGCGGGTGCTGGCCGAAAAGGCGGCGGGCAAGGCCACGGGCGGGTCGGTCGACCTGATCTGGATCAACGGCGCGAATTTCCAGTCGATGAAGGAGCAGCAGTTGCTTTACGGGCCGTTCGTCGCCGACCTGCCCAACGTCCGCTATCTTGACCTTGCGCCCGGTGCGCCGGCGACAACCGACTTCACCATCCCGACCGGGGGCTATGAAGCGCCCTGGCGGCTGGCGCGGTTCGTGATGACCTATGACAGTGCGCGCGTCGACGATCCACCGCGCACGATGACGGCGCTGGCCGACTGGGCCAGGGCGCATCCCGGCCGGTTCACCCATCCGGCGGTGGCGAACTTCATGGGGGCGACGTTCCTGAAGCAGGCCCTGATCGAACTGGCGCCCGACCCGGCGGTGTTGCAGCAGCCGGCGACCGACGCGGCCTTTGCCGAGGCCACGGCGCCCCTGTGGGCCTGGTATGACCGGCTGCGGCCCAACTTGTGGCGGGGGGGCACGGCATTCCCCGAGAACGAAAGCGTCCAGCAGCAGATGCTGAGCGACGGCGATGTCGATTTCACCATGGCCTTCGATCCGGCCGCTGCGGCCGCTGCGGTCGAAAAGGGGCTGTTGCCCGATACGGTGCGCAGCTATGCGCCGCAGGCGGGCAGCATCGGCAACGTCAGTTTCGTGGCCATTCCCTTCAATGCCGCCCACAAGGAAGGGGCGATGGTGGTGGCGAACTTCCTGCTGGACCCGGCGACGCAGGCCCGGGCGCAGGATATCCGGGTGTTGGGCAGCTATTCGGTGCTGGACCCGGCGCGGCTAGACCAGAGCCAGAGGGCGGTTTTTGATGCCCTGCCCGGTTCGGCGGCGCTGCCGAAGGCGGCCGACCTGGGCCCGGTGCTGGCCGAGCCGCATCCAAGCTGGATGGTGCGGCTGGTCGCCGAATGGGCCCGCCGCTACACCAAATGAAGGCGCGGCCGGACGGGCGGGGGCTGCGGGTCGCGGTCATGGCGGTGATGCTGGGCGGCTTCGTGCTGCCAATCCTGGCGGGGCTGGCGGTCACGGCGGGCGCGGCCTTCGGGCATTTGCCGGCCTTGGGGCAGGCGGGCTATTCGGTTGCGCCCTGGCGGCAGCTTGGCGAGTTGCCGGGCGTCTGGCGGTCGCTGATGCTGAGCATCCTGACCGGGGTGGGCGCGACCGGGCTGTCGCTGGTCCTGGCCTTTGCGCTGGCGGCCCTGTCCGACTTGGTGGGTGGTGGTGCGCGTTTGGCGCGGCTGAGCGTGCCGTTCCTGGCCGCGCCGCACGCCGCGCTGGCGATCGGCCTGGCCTTCGTGCTGGCGCCTTCGGGCTGGATCGCGCGGCTGGCCAGCCCCTGGGCAACCGGCTGGACGGTGCCACCCGACCTGCCGCTGGTCCACGATCCGGCGGGGCTGGCGCTGATCCTGGGGCTGGCGGCCAAGGAAACGCCGTTCCTGTTGCTGGTGATCCTGGCGGCCCGGGCGCAGGTGGGCGAAGGCGCGCAGTCGGCGGCGGCGCGGGCCCTGGGTTATGGGCCGGCGCAGGTGTGGCTCTGGGTGCTGGCGCCGCAGATCTACCGGCTGATCCGCCTGCCGGTCTGCGCGGTCCTGGTCTTTTCGCTGTCGGTCGTCGACATGGCGATGATCCTCGGCCCATCGAACCCGCCGACCCTGGCGATGGCGGTGACGCGCTGGCTGCTGGCGCCCGATCTTGACCAGCTCTTGCCCGGCGCGGCAGGGGCGCTGGCGATGGGGCTGGTCGCTGCGGCGGCAGTCGCGGGCTGGATGATGGGCGAACGGCTGGTCGCGCGGCTGGCCTGTCTGTGGCTGCGGCGTGGCCGGCGGGGGCGCGGGGCGGCGGTCGGGCGCGATCTTCTGGGGGGGATCGGTGTCATCGTCATGGTGCTGGCGGCGCTCTCGCTTTTGTCGCTGGTCCTGTGGTCCTTCGCCTGGCAATGGCGCTTTCCGCAGGCGCTGCCGTCCGGCTGGTCGCTGATGGCCTGGCGCGAGGCGGGGATGGTTTGGCGCGGACCGCTGGCAGCGAGCCTCATGCTGGGGCTGGCATCCACGGTGCTGGCGCTGGCGCTGGCGGTTTTGTGGCTTGAGGCCGAGGATCGCGGCGGGCTGGGGCGGGCCAACTGGGCCGAGGCGCTGATCTACCTGCCGCTGCTGGTGCCGCAGGTCGCTTTCCTTTACGGATTGCAGACGCTGGCGCTGGGCGCCGGCCTGGCGGGCGGCTATGCCGCGCTGATCTGGGGGCACCTCCTTTATGTCTTTCCCTATGTGATGATCGCCCTGTCCGAACCTTGGCGGTCGTTCGACCGGCGGCTTCTGCAGATGGCGGCCCTGCTGGGGGCCGGCCCGTGGCGGCGGCTGTTCGCGGTGCGGCTGCCCTGTCTGCTCGGGCCGGTCCTGGCGGCGGCGGCGATCGGGTTTTCGGTTTCGGTTGCGCAATATCTGCCGACGCTGTTTCTGGGCGAGGGGCGGGTCGCGACGTTGACCACCGAGGCGGTGGCGCTGTCGTCGGGAGCGGACCGCCGGATCGCCGGGCTTTACGGGCTGTTGCAGACCGCCCTGCCGCTGGTGGCCTACGGGCTGGCCTTCGCCGTCGCGCATCGGCCGCGCCGTATCGGCCGGGAAAGCGTGACACCATGAGCGCCCTGATGCTTCAGGATGTGACGATCCGCCGCGACGGCCAGCCGGCGGCGCTGTTCGCGCCCCTGAGCCTGACGGTCGAGGCTGGCCGCATCGTGACGTTGATGGGGCCGTCCGGCAGCGGCAAGTCGACGCTTCTGGATCTTGTCGCCGGCCTGCTGGGGCCGGGCTGGCAGGCCAGCGGGCGCGTGGTGCTGGACGGCCGCGATCTGGGCGGCCTGCCGCCCGAGCGGCGGCGGGTGGGGCTGTTGTTGCAGGATGCCGGGCTGTTTCCGCACCTGTCGGTCGGCGACAACCTGGCCTTCGGGCTGGACGCGGCGGTGCGCGGTGCGGCGGCGCGGCGCGCGGCGGTCGAGGCCGCATTGTGCCAGGCGGAACTGGCCGGCTATTACGACCGTGATCCGGCGGGCCTGTCGGGCGGCCAGCGCACCCGTGCGGCGCTGATGCGCACGCTGCTGGCACGGCCTGACGCGCTGTTGCTGGACGAGCCCTTTTCGCGGCTGGACCAGCGGCTGCGCGCCGAGATGCGCCGCTTTGTCTTCGACCATGTGCGCGAGGCGGCGATTCCCGCGCTGCTGGTCACGCACGACCCCGAGGATGCCGAGGCGGCGGGCGGTCGGGTCGCGCAGCTTTGATCTGTCGGCGAAAAGGCGAATCTTCAGGGAAAAATAGCGGGGAAGGCTTGTTGACTTATCGGCGAGTCGGCCCTAGAAGCGCGGCTTCAGATTTACTCGAACCGAAATCGGAATCGGAAACATGGCCAATACGCCCCAGTCCAAGAAGCGCGCACGCCAGGCAGAGCGCCGCCAAGACGTGAACAAGGCGCGCCGTTCGCGGATCCGCACCTTCCTGCGCAAGGTCGAGGAAGCGATCGCTTCCGGCAACCAGGACGTCGCTGCCGCTGCCCTGCGCAATGCCCAGCCGGAAATGGCGCGCGGCATTACCAAGGGTGTGCTGCACAAGAACACGGTCGCGCGGAAAATCTCGCGCCTGGCCGCCCGCGTGAAGGCACTCGCCACCGCCTGACCGGCCCAAGCTGAACCAGCATGACGGGACGCATCTTCGGATCGCGTCCCTTTTTGCGTTCCGGTCCGGCAAATTTTCGACCACTGTTGCCGATCTGTTACCCGTCTGCACGGGCTTCGGGATTCGTTCTGGCAATAGATGAGTCAAGCGCGAAGATCAGTTGCGGCCCTTTCCGGTGGCTTGCTAGCGTCACGTTGCGATTCACTTCGTCCTGGGGGGACAGAAGTAGCGGGGATGATGCGGGGGTTGCGCCTCGCGGCGTTCCGCCTGGCGGTCTGGCTGCTTGACCGACAGATGCTTGCTCTGCTGGCTTGGCTGCCGCTTGGCCCGCGAACGACACCGGGATGTGGCCGTGATTGCGCGGCGACAGCCCATGTCGTGTGTCCCACCCAACCCGGTGCTCCGGCACCGCGAGAACGGGGATTCGCACGTGCGTCCGCTGGTGGCCGCGCGGGTTGGGACAGAGACAGTTGTGGGCAAGAATAAAATGACGAACGACACCTGGGGGCAGGCGCAGGCGGAATTGCGAAAGACGGTGGGCAAGAACGCCTTCTCGTCCTGGATCGAACCCTTGAACCTGGTCAGCCTGGATGCGGGCATCGCCCGGTTCGATGTACCCACGAATTTCATGCGCGACTGGGTGACGCGCAACTATTCCGAACAGATCCGCCAGCATCTGGTGAAGGCCGGGGCCGAGGTCGATCGCGTCGAATTCGTGGTGCCGAGGGTTCGCCCGGTGCCGATCGCCAAGGTCGCCGGCCAGCCGCGCAAGCCCGGACCGGTTCCCTCGCCCGCGCGCAGCGACGAGGCCGACCTGCCGGGTGCGGCGCTCGATCCGCGCTTCACCTTCGACTCCTTCGTCGTGGGCAAGCCGAACGAACTGGCCCATGCCGCCGCGCGGCGAGTGGCCGAAGGCGGCCCGGTGACGTTTAACCCGCTGTTCCTTTATGGCGGCGTCGGTCTGGGCAAGACCCACCTGATGCATGCCATCGCGCACGAGATGATTGCCCGCCAACCCGAGTTGCGCGTCCTTTACCTGTCGGCCGAGCAGTTCATGTACCGCTTCATCCAGGCGCTGCGTGACAAGCAGATCATGGATTTCAAGGAACTGTTCCGTTCGGTCGACGTGCTGATGGTCGACGATGTCCAGTTCATCGCCGGCAAGGATTCGACGCAGGACGAATTCTTCCACACGTTCAACGCGCTGATCGACCAGAACAAGCGCATCGTGATTTCCGCCGACCGCGCCCCCGGCGAGATCAAGGACCTGGAGGAGCGGATCAAGAGCCGCCTGCAATGCGGGCTGGTGGTCGACCTGCACCCCACCGACTACGAACTGCGCATCGGCATCCTGCAACAGAAGGCCGAAGCCTATGCGCACCAGTATCCGGGCCTGAAGCTCGCGTCGGGCGTGCTGGAGTTCCTGGCCCACCGCATCACCACCAACGTGCGGGTGCTGGAAGGGGCGCTGACGCGGCTTTTCGCCTTCGCTTCGCTGGTCGGGCGGGAAATCACGCTGGAATTGGCGCAGGACTGCCTGGCCGACATCCTGCGCGCCTCGGATCGCAAGATCACCATCGAGGAAATCCAGCGCAAGGTCAGCGAACATTTCAACATCCGCCTCAGCGACATGATCGGCCCGAAGCGCACCCGCACCATTGCCCGGCCCCGCCAGATCGCCATGTACCTGGCCAAGCAGCTGACCACCCGCAGCCTGCCCGAGATCGGCCGGCGGTTCGGCGGGCGCGACCACACGACGATCATGCACGGGGTGCGGGTGATCGACGAAATGCGCGGCAACGACCACCAGCTGGCCGAGGATGTCGAGCTTCTGCGCCGGCTGCTGGAAAGCTGACAGCCGGCCTGCGGACGGCGGGCCCGACCTGGGGCCAGATGCGGCGGAAACCACCGAAAAATCCTTGAGCCCTGGGGGAATCTTGCTAGGTTGCCCTTCCCGGGCCATACCCGGAACGACAGGGGACGGACATGAAGATCAGCATCGAACGCGCGACGCTTCTCAAGGCGGTGGCGCAGGCGCAATCGGTCGTGGAGCGGCGCAACACCATTCCGATCCTTGCCAACGTGCTGATTGAGGCCGAAGGCGCGACCGTTTCGCTCAGGGCGACCGACCTGGACATCGAGGTGATCGACAAGGCCCCGGCGATGGTCGAACGGGCGGGCGCGACCACGGTTTCGGCGGTGATGCTGCACGAGATCGTCCGCAAGCTGCCGGACGGGGCACTGGTGCAACTGACCGACGACAGCGCCGCCGGGCGGCTGACGGTGCAGGCGGGGCGGTCGACCTTTTCGCTGGCGACGCTGCCGCGCGAGGATTTCCCGGTGATGGCCTCGTCGGAATATGCGGCAAACTTCTCGGCCCCTGCCGGTGTGCTGCGGCGGCTGTTCGACAAGTCGAAATTCGCCATTTCGACCGAGGAAACCCGCTATTACCTGAACGGCGTCTACATGCATGTGGCGACGGGCGAGGACGGGCCGGTGTTGCGCTGCGTGGCGACCGACGGGCACCGGCTGGCGCGGATCGACGCGCCGCTGCCCGAGGGCGCGCAGGGCATGCCCGGCGTGATTGTGCCGCGCAAGACGGTGAACGAACTCAGGAAGCTTCTCGACGACGACGATGCCAAGATCGCCGTGTCGGTGTCTGAGACCAAGGTGCGGTTCGCCACGCCGGCGATCACGCTGACCTCGAAGGTCATCGACGGCACCTTCCCCGACTATTCGCGGGTGATCCCGACCGGCAACAACCGCCGGCTGGAGGTC
This sequence comes from Paracoccaceae bacterium, assembly GCA_046348855.1. Classification (GTDB taxonomy): domain Bacteria; phylum Pseudomonadota; class Alphaproteobacteria; order Rhodobacterales; family Rhodobacteraceae; genus TMP-24. Next base: position 153,773 of record JAXMDK010000006.1, read on the forward strand.
GACGCCGCCGAGTTCGCCAAGGCCGTCGACCGGGTGGCGACGGTGTCGTCGGAACGGTCGCGCGCGGTCAAGATGCAGCTGGACGAGGACCGGCTGGTCCTGTCGGTCAATGCGCCCGACAGCGGCGCCGCCGAGGAAGAGCTGGCGGTGGCCTATGGCGACGAGCGGCTGGAGATCGGCTTCAACGCCAAGTACCTGCTGGAGATCGCCAGCCAGGTTGACCGGGAGAATGCGGTTTTCCTGTTCAATTCCTCGGGCGATCCGACCCTGATGCGCGAAGGCAACGACGCTTCGGCGGTCTATGTTGTGATGCCGATGCGGGTGTGACGGCGGGGGCGCCGCCCCCCGCACCCCCCGGGATATTTGTGCCAAAGTGAAAGGCACAGGGTTTGTCCGACTTCACCGTTTCAGAACTGCGTCTGTCGCATTTCCGGTCGCATCTGCGGACGCGGCTGGATTTTGACGGCCGGCCGGTGGTGCTGACCGGGGCGAACGGGGCGGGAAAGACCAACATTCTCGAGGCCATCTCGCTTCTGTCGCCGGGGCGGGGCCTGCGGCGGGCGGGGGCGGACGAGCTGGCGCGGCGGCCCGAGGCGATCGGCTGGAAAGTGGCGGCGCGGGTTGGCGGGCACGAGATCGAACTTGCCGCCGAAGGGACGGGGCCGCGGTCTGTCCTGATCGACGGCAAGGCAACGACGCAGGCGGCGCTGGGCCGGGTGGCGCGCATCCTGTGGCTGGTGCCGGCGATGGACCGGCTGTGGATCGAGGGGGCGGACGGGCGGCGGCGGTTTCTCGACCGAATGGTCCTGTCCTTCGTTCCCGGCCATGCCGAGGCGGTGCTGGCCTATGAAAAGGCGATGCGCGAGCGCAACCGGCTGTTGCGCGACGCGGTGCGCGACGGCGGCTGGTACGCGGCGCTGGAGGGGCAGATGGCCGAGGCCGGAGCCGAGATCGTGGTCAACCGGCACTTGGCGCTTGAGCGGATCGCAGCGGCGCAGGAGGGGGCCGAGACCGGCTTTCCGGCAGCCGATCTGCGGCTGGCCGATCCCGACGGCAGCATGCCCGATGCCGAGTCCGGGGCGGCGGCGCTGGCCTCGGCGCTGGCGCAGGGTCGGGCGCGCGATCAGGCGGCGGGGCGCACCCTGACCGGGCCGCACCGGGCGGACCTGCTGGCGGTCTTCGCGGCCAAGGATGTGCCGGCCGCGCAATGTTCGACCGGCGAGCAGAAGGCGCTGCTGATCTCGCTGATCCTGGCCAACGCCCGGGCGCTGAAGGCCGAACTGGGAGCCGCGCCGGTGCTGCTTCTGGACGAGGTGGCGGCGCATCTGGACGCGGGCCGGGCGGAAATGCTTTATGACGAACTGTGCGGCCTGGGCGCGCAGGCGTTCATGACCGGCACCGGGGCCGAGCTCTTTGCAGCGCTGGGACGGCGGGCGCAGATGTTCGACGTGACCGAAGTGGACGGCCTGTCCGAGGCCAGGGAAAGGACGACCGGATGACCCCGCAGCGCGTGACGCTGGTGACCCTGGGCGTGGCCGATCTGGGCCGGGCGCGGGCCTTCTACGAAGCCTGGGGCTGGCGGCCGGCGCTGGCGCCGGAGGGAGTGGTGTTCTTCCAGATGAACGGTGCGGTGCTGGCCCTGTTCGGTCTGGGCGACCTGGCCGAGGATCAGGGCCGGCCCGATGCACCGCTGGGCACCGGCGCGATGACGCTCGCGCAGAATTTCGCGACCGAGGCCGAGGTGGATGCGGCCTTTGCCCGGGCGCTGGCGGCCGGGGCCACCGCGCTGAAGCCGCCGCGCAAGGTGTTCTGGGGCGGCTATTCGGGCTATTTCGCCGACCCGGACGGGCATGTATGGGAACTGGCGATGAATCCCTTCTGGCCGCTGTCGCCCGACGGAAGCCTGACCTTGCCGGAGTCGAAATGAGCATTTCCGCCGAAAGCCTGTGGCTTTATGCCGGCGCGCTGGTGATCCTGTGGATCACGCCGGGGCCGGTGTTCATCGCCATCACCGCCCGTGCGCTGAGCGGCGGGTTCCGGTCGGCCTGGCCGCTGGCCTTCGGGGTGACGATCGGCGATTTCCTGTGGCCGATGGTGGCGATCTTCGGCCTGACCTGGATCGTCGGGCAGTTCGCGCAGCTGATGACGGTGCTACACTGGGTGGCGGCGATCACCTTCCTGGCGATGGGGACGCTTCTGGTGCGTCAGGCGCACGATCCGATCATGGGGGCGGACGGGCGGCTGACGCGGCCGGGCGTCTGGCCGGCCTTTTCGGCCGGCGTCGCCGCGGTGATCGGCAACCCCAAGGCGATCCTGTTCTACATGGGTGTCCTGCCCGGCTTCTTCGATCTGCGGCGGGTAACCGGCGTCGATGTCTCGGCGATCCTGATGCTGTCGATCACCATTCCGCTGATCGGCAACCTGTGCACGGCCTATGCCTTCGGCCAGGCGCGGCGGCTTTTGTCGTCGCCGCAGGCGCTTTACCGGATCAACGTCGGCGCGGGGTGCCTGCTGATTGCGGTCGGGGTGCTGATCGCCCTGATCTGACCGCTAAATCTTGGGGCTGGCGCGTGACATTGCCGGTGCGAGCCACTATAAGATGGGCAGTTAAAGCACAGGCGGACAGGCATGACCGAGACGGCGCAGAAGCCCAGCGAATACGGCGCGGATTCCATCAAGGTTCTCAAGGGGTTGGAGGCTGTCCGCAAGCGTCCCGGCATGTATATCGGCGACACGGACGACGGGTCGGGCCTGCACCACATGGTCTACGAGGTCGTGGACAACGGCATCGACGAGGCATTGGCCGGCCACGCCACCGCGGTGACGGTCAAGATCCATGCCGACGACAGCGTTTCGGTGCGCGACAACGGCCGCGGCATTCCGGTGGACATCCACGCCGAGGAAGGCGTCTCGGCGGCCGAAGTGATCATGACCCAGCTGCACGCCGGCGGGAAATTCAACAACACCGATGAGGGTGGCAACGCCTACAAGGTGTCGGGCGGCCTGCATGGCGTCGGCGTTTCGGTCGTGAACGCGCTGTCGGAGTGGCTGGAGCTGACTGTCTGGCGCAACGACAAGGAATATCGCGCGCGGTTCGAGGACGGCGAATGCACCGTTCATGTCCATGAGGTTGGCCCGGCGCCGGGGATGCGGGGAACCGAAGTGCGGTTCCTGGCCTCGGCCAAGATCAACCGGCCGGACGGCACGTTCTCGGATCTCGACTATCAGTTCAAGACGCTCGAGACGCGCCTGCGCGAGCTGGCGTTCCTGAATTCCGGGGTCAGGATCATCCTGGAGGACGAACGCCACCCGGAACTTCTGCGGACCGAACTCTTCTACGAGGGCGGGGTGCGCGAGTTCGTCAAGTACCTCGACCGATCGAAGCAGGCGGTGATGGCCGAACCGATCTACATGACCGGCGAACGCAGCGGCATCGGCGTGGAAGTGGCGATGTGGTGGAACGACAGCTACCATGAATCGGTGCTGCCCTTCACCAACAACATTCCCCAGCGCGACGGTGGCACCCAT